>NZ_JAHKRN010000056.1 GCF_019396385.1 Nonomuraea harbinensis
ACGCTCTTCCGATCTCGCCGGGCCGGCCGGCGCGGGGTTCCGTGAGTGCGCCTGACCTTACGGGCGCTGCGGGCGGTTGGTCATGTGCTCGGCGGTGCCGACATGCTGCTTCTGCTTGCGCATGCCGGCCAGGCCCAGCAGCCCCAGCAGGCCGAGCAGGCCCCACAGGCCGGCGTTGCCGCCGCCCTGGTCCTGCTGCTGAGGTGCGGGCGACGGGTTGACCTGGCTCTGCGCGACGGGAGCGGCGGGAGCCTCCGCCGTCGCGGCCGCGGCCGGGGCGAGCGTCAGAAAGAAGGCCAGCCCCAGGCCCGTGAGAGTCTTGCGCATTGGGTTCCCCCGATCCGGCGGTCCCTCGACCTTCGAAGACCGCCTGTCGCGTCTCCCGGCCTTGTTCCCGGAAGGCTTCCCCCTGATGGGGCGGATCTTCGTATTCCCTGCTAGACATAGCCATACCATCTCGCTCCATGATGAAACCTCTGCTCCCGGCGGCCGACACCTTGTAAGAGGATTCCGGCGTACGGCGACACCTTGCATTTGGGGACCTGTGGGGATTGCGGCGATACTCAAAACATGTCCGAGCTTCTCGCGCGCCACAGGGCCGTCATCCCCAACTGGGTCGGCCTCTACTACAACGACCCCATCGAGATCGTCAGCGGCAAGGGCAACCGCGTCGTCGACGCCGACGGCAAGAGTTATCTCGACTTCTTCGCCGGAATCCTGACCAACATGATCGGGTACGACGTCCCCGAGGTGCGCGAAGCCGTCGAACGCCAGCTCGCCACCGGCGTCGTCCACACCAGCACCGTCTACCTGCTGCGCGGGCAGATCGAGCTGGCCGAGAAGATCGCCCGCCTGTCCGGCATCCCGGACGCCAAGGTCTTCTTCACCAACTCGGGCACCGAGGCCAACGAGACCGCGCTGCTGCTCGCCACGTACGCGCGCAAGAGCGACCAGGTGCTGGCCATGCGGCAGAGCTACCACGGCCGCAGCTTCGGCGCCGTCAGCGTCACCTCCAACAGGTCCTGGAAGAACAACTCCCTGTCGCCGCTCAACGTGCACTTCCTGCACGGCGCCGACCAGCATCTCGCCCAGTTCAGGGGCATGTCCGACGCCGACTACGTCGCGGCGTGCGTGGACGACCTGCGGCACGTGCTGTCGACCGCCGTCTCGAACGACGTGGCCGCCCTCATCGCCGAGCCCATCCAGGGCGTCGGCGGCTTCACCATGCCCCCGGACGGGCTGTTCGCCGCCTACAAGGAAGTGCTGGACGAGCAGGGCATCCTGTTCATCTCCGACGAGGTGCAGACCGGCTGGGGCCGCACCGGCAGCGCGTTCTTCGGCATCCAGAACCACGGCGTGACCCCCGACATGATGACCTTCGCCAAGGGCCTGGGCAACGGCTTCGCCGTCGGCGGCGTCGTCGCCCGGGGTGACCTGCTGGACGCGCTGCACGCCGCCGGCGTGGCCACGTTCGGCGGCAACCCCGTCTCCATGGCGGCCGCCAACGCGACCCTCGACTACGTGCTCGACCACGACCTGCAGGCCAACGCCGCGAGGACCGGCAAGATCATCATCGATGGCCTGCGCGCCGCCGCCCAGCGGCTCCCCGTCGTCAAGGACGTGCGCGGCAAGGGCCTGATGTTCGCCGTCGAGCTCGACACCCCGGCCCAGGCCGCGAGGTTCATGGAGGAGACCAAGAAGGCCGGCCTGCTCGCCGGCAAGGGCGGCCTGCGCGGCACCGCCATCCGCATGGCCCCGCCGCTCACGATCTCGGTCGACGAGGCCGCCGAGGGGCTCGGCATCATCGTCAACGCACTCGAAGTCATCAACGCGGAGGCAGCGCAGCAGTGAAGGCAGTCAAGCACTGGATCGACGGAGCTCTCACCGACGGCGACCCCCGCACGTCGGAGATCTTCAACCCCGCCACCGGCGAGGTCAGCGGCACCGTCGCGCTGGCGTCCGTGGCGGACGTGGACGCGGCCGTCGCCGCCGCCGCGGCGGCCTTCCCCGGCTGGCGCGACACCTCCCTGGTCAAGCGGGCGCAGGTGCTGTTCAAGTTCCGCGAGCTGATGTACGCGCACCGCGACGAGATGGCGGCGCTGATCTCCGCCGAGCACGGCAAGGTGCACGGCGACGCGCTCGGCGAGGTGGCCCGCGGCCTGGAGGTCGTGGAGTTCGCCTGCGGCATCCCGCACCTGCTCAAGGGCGGCTTCTCCGAGGGCGTCTCGACCCGGGTCGACTCCTACTCGATCCGCCAGCCGCTCGGCGTCGTGGCCGGCATCACGCCGTTCAACTTCCCGGCCATGGTGCCGATGTGGATGTACCCGATCGCGATCGCCTGCGGCAACGCGTTCATCCTCAAGCCGTCGGAGAAGGACCCCTCGGCGTCGCTGCTCATGGCACGGCTCTGGAAGGAGGCCGGGCTGCCCGACGGCGTGTTCAACGTCGTGCAGGGCGACAAGGTCGCCGTGGACCGGCTGCTGGAGCACCCCGACGTGCGCGGCGTCTCCTTCGTCGGCTCCACCCCGATCGCCAGGTACGTCTACGAGACCGGGACCGCCCACGGCAAGCGGGTGCAGGCGCTCGGCGGCGCCAAGAACCACATGCTCGTGCTCCCCGACGCCGACCTCGACCTGGTGGCCGACTCGGCCGTCTCTGCGGGCTTCGGCTCGGCCGGCGAGCGCTGCATGGCCATCTCGGTCGTGCTGGCCGTCGACCCGGTCGGCGACGAGCTGGTGCAGAAGATCGTCGAGCGGGTCGAGCGGCTCACCGTGGGCCCCGGCGACGACCCCGCCTCGGAGATGGGCCCACTGGTGACCGGGCCGCACCGCGACAAGGTCGCCTCCTACCTCGACCTGGCCGTCGAGGAGGGCGCCAAGGTGGTCGTGGACGGCCGCGAGACCGCGGTCAAGGGCGGCGGCAAGGCGTCCGAGACGCCTGGCTTCTGGCTCGGCCCGACCGTGCTCGACCAGGTGAAGCCTGGGACGCGGGTGCACACCGAGGAGATCTTCGGCCCCGTCCTGTCGATCGTCCGCGTCTCCTCGTACGAGGAAGGCCTGGAGATCATCAACGGCGGCGAGTTCGGCAACGGCACGGCCGTCTTCACCAACGACGGCGGCGCCGCCCGGCGCTTCCAGAACGAGGTGGAGGTCGGCATGATCGGCGTGAACGTGCCGATCCCCGTGCCGATGGCGTTCTACAGCTTCGGCGGCTGGAAGGCCTCGCTCTTCGGCGACACGCACGTGCACGGCACCGAGGGCGTCCACTTCTACACCCGTGGCAAGGTCATCACCTCCCGCTGGCTGGACCCGTCGCACGGCGGGGTGAACCTCGGATTCCCCACCAACAAGTAAGGCGCCGGGGCGGGCGGCGACGATCACCGCCCGCCCCCGGTAGGCTCCAGGGCGTGATCCGCAGCCGTCTGCCCGCGCTGGCCCTCGCCCTGACGGCGCTGGGCTGCACGGGCGCGGCCCAGCCCGCCCAGCTCACCCCCAGCCCGACGGCGAGCCCCGCGACGAGCCCCACGCCCGAGGCGAGCCCCACGCAGAGCGACGGCACGCTGCAGATCCTCGCCTACCGCGGCTACGCCGAATACGGCGGCATCAGCCCGCAGGCCAACTGGACCGGCACGTTCGAGAAGGCCACCGGCTGCCGGCTGGCCCGCATCGACACCGTGCAGACTCCCGAGGAGATGTCCGCCAGGCTCCGCACGCGCGCCTACGACCTGGTCGCCGCCGGGCCCGTGGTGGCGGCCGAGATGATCGGGGCGGGGCAGGTCCAGGCCATCGACACCGACCGGGTCGAGGGCTACGACGACATCCCCGAGCGGCTGCGCGACCTGCTCACCGTCGGTGACACGGTCTACGGGGTGCCGTTCCTGTGGGGCTACCACGAGTTCCTGTACGACACGCGCCGGACCACGGGCGGCGATCTGGCCGACGTGTTCGGCTCCGACCGGGTCATGCTGCGCGACAGCCCGCTCACGCTCGCCGACGCGGCGCTCGCGGGCGGCGCCGGGCATCCGTTCGAGCTCGACGCCGAGCAGTTGGAAGAGGCGGCCGGGCGCCTGGCGGCCCCTGAGGAGCGCACGCTCTGGGCCAACCAGCTCGACCTGGTCAAGGGCTTCGCCACCGGCTCCGTCGACTACGCCCAGGCCACCCCTCACCTGCGCGAGCTGCTGGTGAAGGCGCGCCTGCCGGTCAAGGCCGTGTCCGCGCGCAAGGTCACCGGCTGGGCCGACTCGTGGCTGCTCGGCGCCGGGGTCACCGCCACCGACTGCGCCTACCGCTGGCTCGGCCGGATGATCGAGCCCGGCACCCAGCGCGACGCCGCCGCGTGGAACGGACTGGCGCCCGCCAATACCAAGGCGTGCAAAGGCCGTGCCAGAAGCGTCTGCGAGGCGTACGGTGCCACCAGGTCCCATCGGCTGGACCGCGTGGTGTTCGCCACGCGCCCTCCGGGGGACTGCCTGCCGCCGAAGGGGGAGTGCACCGACTACGCCGCCTGGTCGCAGCGGTGGCGCGAGCTCATCGAGTAGCGGGGCCGGCTTCCGCCGCCCCGCGTGACCATGCCGCGGGCGCGCCCAACCCCCGCTGGGCGCGACCTGCTGAGACGCCCCGGGCCTTCCCCCCGTCCCGGGGCGTCTCGCCGTCCGCGGGCCTTCAGCGGGTGGGGAAGGCCACCACCGTGGCCAGAGGGGCGGGGACCAGCGCCTCGGCGCAGTCGGCGCACGCCATCGCCGTCGTGTCGTCGGGGAAGCGGCCCACGCGCGCCCTCGGGCGCGGCCACCTCTTGTAGCAGACCACGCAGGCCTCGCCGTCGCGCTGGGCGCTCGTCATGCCCTCAGGGTCGAACGTCAGCATGTCCGGTGCCGTTCTGGTGGGACCCCAGTTCATCGCGCTCCCCGCAGAGGTCGCCCGTCCTCGTGTCGGATCCGTTATAACCCCGGCCGGATCCGTGATCGTCTAGTTCCGTGTCAAGTAAGGGTGAATTCTCTACCCAAGACGCCTGCTTTACACCACAAAATCGGGCATCCAGCTACAAGCCGGATGCCCGATTCATGGGTATATCAGAGGGCGGCGACCGCCTTTTCGAGGATCCCCAGGCCCTCCTCCAGCAGGTGCTCGGGGATGACCAGGGGCGGCAGGAACCGCAGCACGTTGCCGTGCGTGCCCGCGGTCAGCACCAGCAGGCCCTCGGCGTGGCAGCGCTTGACGATCTCCTGGACCGCCGCCGGGTTCGGCTCCTTGGTGCCCGGCACCACCAGCTCGATCGCGATCATGGCGCCGCGCCCCCGCACGTCGCCGATCACGTCGAACCGCTCCTTCATGGCGTGCAGCCGGGGCAGCATGATCTCGCCGATCCTGCGGGCCCTGGCGACCAAGTCCTCCTCGGCGATCGTCTCCAGCACCGCCAGCGCGGCCTCGCACGCGAGCGGGTTGCCGCCGTACGTGCCGCCGAGGCCGCCCACGTGCACCTTGTCCATCAGGTCCGCCCGGCCCGTCACCGCGGCCAGCGGCAGGCCGCCCGCGATGCCCTTGGCGGTGGTGATGATGTCGGGCACGATGCCCTCGTCCTCGCAGGCGAACAGGGTGCCGGTGCGGGCGAAGCCGGTCTGCACCTCGTCGGCCACGAACACGATGCCGTTCTCGCGGCAGAACTCCGCGATCCGCGGCAGGAATCCCTTGGCCGGCTCGATGAAGCCGCCCTCGCCGGCGATCGGCTCGATCACCACGGCCGCCACGTTCTCCGCGCCGACCTGCTTGTTGATCATGTCGATCGCCTCGGCCGCGGCCTCCTCGGCGCAGTTCTCGGGCCCCGTCGGCCAGCGGAACGGGTAGGCCAGCGGCACCCGGTACACCTCAGGGGCGAACGGGCCGAACCGGTGCTTGTACGGCATGTTCTTGGCCGTGAGCGTCATCGTGAGCAGCGTGCGGCCGTGGTAGCCGTGGTCGAACACGACGACCGCCTGGCGGCCGGTCGCGTGCCTGGCGATCTTGACCGCGTTCTCCACCGCCTCGGCGCCGCTGTTCACGAGGAACGTGCGCTTGTCGTGGTCACCCGGGGTGAGCTCGTTCAGCTTCTCGCAGACGGTCACGTACGACTCGTACGGGGTGACCATGAAACAGGTGTGGGTGAAGTCGGCGACCTGCTTGCTGACCCGCTCCACCACCTTCGGCGCGGCGTTGCCGACGTTCGTCACGGCGATGCCGGCGCCGAAGTCGATCAGCGAGTTCCCGTCGGCGTCCTGCAGCACGCCGCCGCCGGCGCGGGTGACGAAGACCGGCAGGGTGGTGCCGATGCCGGGCGGGACGGCGGCCTGCTTGCGGGCCAGCAGCTCCTGCGATTTGGGGCCGGGGATCGCGGTGACGACGCGCCGCTCCTGGGGAATGCTCATGCCTCCGACGGTACGGTGACCGCCGACCACTCCCGATACGTCGATATGTCACACTGAAGGTGCTTGTCTCGCCTGAATGGATAAAATTCGGATGGCACCATCGTTGCAGGTCGTGGCCCGTCGGACCGGGCTCCGCCTGCTCGCCGGACCGCCCGACCGTGATGTGCGCTGGGTCGCCGTCAGCGAGTTGGAGGATCCCACGCCGTTCCTGGAGGGCGGCGAGCTGGTGCTCACCACCGGGATGCGGCTGACCCACGACTTCGCCCGATATGTCGGGCGGCTGATGGCGCGCGGGGTGGCCGGGCTGGGCGTCGCGGTCGGGCTCACCCACGACGAGGTGCCGCCGGCTCTGGTCGAGGCGGCCGGCGCGGCGGGGCTGCCGCTGCTGGAGGTGCCCAGGGAGACGCCGTTCATCGCGGTCACCAAGGTGGTCAGCGAACTGCTGGCGGCCGAGCAGTACGAGGAGGTCACCCGCGCCTTCGCCGCCCAGGGCCGGCTGACCCGCGCCGCCCTCCACCCCGACGGCACCCACGCGGTCATCGACCGGCTGGCCAAGGAGCTGGGCGGGTGGGCGGCGCTGTTCGACGACGCCGGCGAGCCGCTGCACGCCACACGAGGCGCCAAGGTCCGCACGGTGGCGGCCGAGATCAGGCGGCTGCGCGGCGGCCGGGGGCCCGCGGCGGCCCGCAAGGACGGCGAGGCGGAGCGGGCGCCCGCCACGCTGGCGCTGGCGTGGCCCGGCGAGAACGTCGTGGTGCAGCCGGTGGGCGGCGGGCCGCGGCCCCGCGGGTTCTTCGCCGTCGGGACCGCGCGGGCCTTCACCCCTGTCTCCCACACCGTCGTCAACGCCGCCGGGTCGCTGCTCACGCTGGCCCTGGAGCAGGGGCGCGCCCACCTCGAAGGCGAGCGCCGGGTCCGGGACGCGGTGCTGCGGCTGCTGCTGTCCGAGCGGCCGTCGGCCTTGCCGGAAGCCCGTACGGTCCTCGGGCCCCTCGGTCCGGCTCTCCCCGGCGAGCCCTTCGTGGTCCTGGCCGTCGGCGAGGACTCCCTGGAACCCCTGGAACCCCTCGCCTTCACCGCCCGCCTCCCCAACCCGGACGATCGGCGCGGCACCTCAAGAGGCGACGGGCCGGGCCGTGCTCCGGCGGGGGGCCTGCGGGTTTCGGATGAGGAGCAGGATGCTGCTTACGAGCCGGACGATCGGCGCGACACCTCACGGGGTGAGCGGCCGGTTGTGGGGGAGAGCGGTGGACGGGACGTGGCCGCGTCCGGGCGGCGTGATGTGCCCGGGGTGCGGGCGTCCGTGGGGGAGAGGGCCGCAGGGGCCGGTCGGCACTCTGGCTCGGCTGAGGGGCGGCGTGATGTATCAAGGGCGCGTTCCCTCCCGTCCGAAGAGAGGCGCGACGCCTCCGTGCGGGGTGAAAGGGCGGCGGTCTCCGGGCGGGGAAGTGGTGGCGGTGTCGTGGTGGTGCTTGTGGAAGAAGGGTCGGAGGGGGAGGTCGTCCGGGCGGCCGGTGGGGGTGTCGGGATCGGGGGGCCGTGTTCGTACCGGGAGGTGCGGGCGGGGGTGGAGCAGGCGCGGCGGGCCTACGAGCACGCCGGGGGGCAGGTACTCAGGTTCGGCGAGCTGGCCGGGCAGGGGCTGATGGCGCTGGTCGAGCCGGAGGCGGCGGGGGCGTTCGCCGCCGCGCTGCTGGCGCCGCTCGCCGCGTACGGGTCGCGGGCCGATCTGGTGGAGTCGCTGCGCGCGTACCTGGAGAGCAACGGTCACTGGGACGCGGCCGCGCAGCGGCTGGGCGTGCACCGGCACACGCTGCGCTACCGGATGCGGCGCGTCGCCGAGCTGCTCGGGCGCGACCTGGACGACCCGGGGGTGCGGGCCGAGCTCTGGTTCGCGCTGCAGGCGGCCGGCGGCAGGCCCTCGAACGGCGCGGCGCACCCCTGAGGAGCTGTCAGTCCTTGTCGGCCGCGTAGTAGGCGATCGTCGCCTGGGTGACGGCTTCGTAGCTGGTCGCGTCACGGAGGTGACCCGAGCGCTCCAGGCTGATCGCGCCCTGGGCGGCCGCCCACAGGGCGTCGGCGATCTTGCGTGGCTGGGTGGGGCCGAGGTAGCCGGCGGAGATGCAGTCGGAGATCACCCGGTCGAAGATGTTGAGCGCCGCCCTGGCGAGGGTCCTGGCGCGCTCGCTGGGCTCGAAGCCGGGGATCGCCCGTTCGAACATGAGGCTGTAGTAGCCGGGCTCCGCCAGGCACGCCTGGCGGTAGGCGGGGACGAGCGCGTTCAGGTACTCGAAGGGGTCGCGGCGCTGCGGCACCCGCTCCAGCAGGCGGCGGAAGCGCTCGAATCCTTCGAGGTAGAGCGCCTCGGCCAGGCCTTCACGGTTGCCGAACATCGTGTAGACGACGGTGGTCGTGCAGGCGGCCTCGGTGGCGATCCGGCGGATCGTCAGGCTGTCGGGCCCGTCGGCCACCAGGACGTTGACCGCGACGTCGAGCAGCCTGGAACGGAGCTCGTCATGGTTGGCCCGCTCGCCCTGCAAGTAGGCGCCCTGAAGCCCAAGCGGCGCCGAGGAGGTCATGGGCCCACGCCTTTCTGCCGAGGGCCCGCCGCTCTGGGAGACCCGCATCGATGACTTAGCCATGGCGGAGATCGTTCAAACCGCTTCGCATGCTAAACATCCCGAATTAGGCCTACTTCTGTTACAAGCCGGGTATACCACCAGGTTGTACATGACGGCAGAAGCCCCCCGGCGGTCTTGTGCACCCTGGTGCAATTCCCCCGCGCGGGGCTTGGCATAACGTCGGAGGCATGGACGTGCGTACCTTCTGGCTCGCAGGCCGCCCCGCCACAGGCGACGCCGAGCTCACCGTGACCAATCCGGACGACGGTCGCGAGGTCGGCCGGGTCTCCGTGCCGACAGATGCCCAGGTGGAGGAGGCCGTCGCCGCCGCCAAGGCGGTCGCGCGCGAAGCCGCCGCGCTGCCGATCCACGTGCGCGCGGAGGCGCTCGCCCACGTCTCCCGGCGACTGGCCGAAAGGTCCGACGAGATCGCCCACCTGATCACGGCCGAGAACGGCAAGCCTATTTTCTGGGCGCGCGGCGAGGTGAGCCGCGCCGTCTCCACCTTCCGCTTCGCCGCCGAGGAGACCCGGCGCTGGTCGGGCGAGGTGCAGCGGCTCGACACCGAGCCCGCCGCCGCCGGCCGGATGGCCTACGTGTCCCGCGTCCCGTACGGTCCGGTGCTGGCGATCACGCCGTTCAACTTCCCGCTCAACCTGGTCGCGCACAAGGTCGCCCCGGCCATCGCCGTCGGCGCCCCCGTGGTGGTCAAGCCCGCCCCGGCCACGCCGCTGTCGTCGCTGGTGCTGGGCGAGATCCTGGCCGAGACCGAGCTGCCCGCGGGCATGTTCTCGGTGCTGCCGGTCGCCAACGAGCGGGCCTCCGGCCTGGTGCTGGACCCGAGGCTGCCGGTGGTGTCGTTCACCGGCTCCGCCCCCGTCGGCTACGCCATCGCCGACCAGGTGCCGCGCAAGCACGTCACTCTGGAGCTGGGCGGCAACGCCGCCGCCGTGGTGCTGGCCGACGCCGACCTCGACTGGGCGGCCCGGCGCGTCGCGCTGTTCTCCAACTACCAGGCAGGCCAGAGCTGCATCGCCGTGCAGCGGGTCATCGTCGAGCGGCCGGTGTACGACGACTTCGTGGCGCGGCTGCTCCCCGCCGTCGCCGGGCTCGTCGTCGGCGACCCGGCCGACGAGAAGACCCAGGTGGGGCCGCTGGTCTCCGAGGCCGCCGCGGAGCGGGTCGAGGAGTGGGTGCGCGAGGCCGTCGAGGGCGGCGCCCGCGTGCTGGCGGGCGGCACCCGTGTGGGCGCCACGTTCGCGCCCACGGTGCTCGCCGACGTCCCCGCCGACGCCAAGGTCTGCCGCGAGGAGGTGTTCGGCCCCGTCATGGTGCTGGAGCCGGTCGACTCGGTGGACGAGGCCTTCGCCGCGGTCAACGACTCGGCGTACGGGCTGCAGGCCGGGGTGTTCACCAGGTCGCTGGACACGGCGTTCCGGGCCAACCGCGAGCTTGAGGTCGGCGGCGTGATCATCGGCGACGTGCCGTCCTACCGGGCCGACCAGATGCCGTACGGCGGGGTGAAGGACTCCGGCGTCGGGCGCGAGGGCCTGCGCGCGGCCATGGAGGATCTCACGTACGAGAAGGTCATGGTGCTGACGGGGCTCAGCCTCTGAGAGACGGGCGCGGGCCCGGCCTTCAGGCGCGCTCCGCGGTGTGGAAGAGCTTCCTGGCGGGCTCGCCCAGGATGGGGCCGTACATGGTGCGGCGGTCGTCGCTGTACTTGAAGCTGCTCACGGACGTGATCGTGCCCCTGCCGGTGGACGTGTCGAAGCGCGTCAGCCACGGGCCGCCGCTGGAGCCCGCCGTCATGTCGCAGCCGAGCCCCTGGTCGTGGGTGTCTCCGTAGGGGTCGTCACGCAGGCGGCCGGCGCAGTAGACCAGGTGCCGGCCGTCGTAGGGCGGGTCGGCCGGGTAGCCGAAGCCGATCGCGTGGCCGCCGCGCGGGGCGTTGAAGGCGATGTCCTGGACGCCCACCACGTCGGCGACGTGCCGGCCGCGTGAGGGGGCCAGCGCCACCATGCCCACGTCGTAGCTGTCGTCGGAGCCTCGCGACCAGGGCCCGGCCACGAACATGCGGCGCGCGGTCCACTGCCCGTACGGCTTGGCGCCGTTCGTGCCGTAACCGGGGACGAACGTCCAGTTCTTGGCCCAGGCGCCGGAGCCGTCCTTGACGCAGTGGCCGGCGGTGACCACGACGTCGCGGTTGCGGCTGCGCACGGTGCTGGCCGAGCAGACGAAGTCGACGCCGTTCATGGTGAGGAAGACGCGGCCGGTGGTCCTGGCCACCGCGCCCCCGACCGCCCAGCGGGAACCGGAGGTCCGGGCCAGCGGGCGGGCCGACTGGTGGCGGGCCTCGGCCCGCGTGCCATGCCGGGGCGGGACCAGGCGGACGTCGCCGCCGGTGACCCCGGGGGCGACGCCGAGGCCGGTGCCGCCGGTGAGGCCGCTCAGCAGGCCGCCCTCGGTGACCAGACCGGGCAGGTCGATGGGCAGGGCGTTGTCCATGCGGTCGGGGGTCCAGTAGGAGAGCACGCGCAGGTGGTCGGCCGCGCCCCGGGCCGCGATGTGCTCGACGACGTCGGCGGGCGCCGGGGCCTCGGGCAGGCGGGTGGCCGCCGCGGGCGGCGGCGGGACGACGCTCGCGTGTCGCTCGGGAGTCGCCCCGACGAGGGCGGGGCCCAGCAGGCCCGCGACGAGGGGCGCCGCCGCGAGCAAGGGGGTGCTCAGGGTCATGCCCACCGAGTGTGCACCACGAGATGTGTCCTTGCGGCTACTTTCCGTGAAATTCCTCATGGCGGGTCGCGGGTTCTGTGCGCGGGCACGTGCGGTGTCGGGGGACAATGGACGGGTGCGCGCACCGACCCTCCGCTCCGTCACCGTCCTCGGATCCACCGGCTCCGTCGGCACCCAGGCCCTCGACGTGATCGCCGCCAACCCCGACCGGTTCAGGGTCGCCGGCCTCGCCGCCGGGGGCGGCAGGGCCGATCTGCTCGCCCGCCAGGCGGCCGAGTCCGGGGCCGAGGTCGTCGCCGTCGCCGATCCCGCCGCGGTGCCCGCGCTGCGCGAGGCGCTGGCCGCGCACGGGGCGAGTCCCGAGGTGCTCGCCGGCGCCGACGGGGTCGCCGAGGTGGCCGGCCGGCCGTGCGACACCGTGCTCAACGCCATCACCGGCGCGCTCGGCCTGACCTCCACGCTGGTGGCCCTGGACGCCGGGCGGATGCTCGCGCTGGCCAACAAGGAGTCCCTGATCGTCGGCGGGCCGCTGGTCAAGCGGCTGGCCAGGCCCGGTCAGCTCGTGCCGGTCGACTCCGAGCACTCGGCGCTGCAGCAGTGCCTGTGGGCGTCGGGGCCGCGGGGCCACGATCCCGGCGCCGTCAAGCGGCTGGTCGTCACCGCCAGCGGCGGCCCGTTCCGCGGCCGCACCCGCGCCGAGATGACCGGCGTGACGCCCGAGATGGCCCTGGCCCACCCCACCTGGTCCATGGGCCCGGTGATCACCATCAACTCGGCCACCCTGGTCAACAAGGGCCTGGAGGTGATCGAGGCCCACCTGCTGTTCGACCTCGGCTTCGACCGGATCGAGGTCGTGGTCCACCCGCAGTCGATCATCCACTCGATGGTCGAGTACATCGACGGCTCGACCATCGCCCAGGCGAGCCCTCCCGACATGCGGCTGCCCATCGCCCTGGCGCTCGGCCACCCCGAGCGGGTCCCCGCGGCCACCCCGCCGGTCGACTGGACCAGGGCCCACACCTGGACCTTCGAGCCGCTCGACGACGCCGCCTTCCCGGCGGTCGCGCTGGCCCGCCACGTCGGCTCGGCGGGCGGCACCGCCCCGGCCGTCTACAACGCGGCCAACGAGGTGTGCGTGGAGGCGTTCGTCAAGGGCGGGTTGCCGTTCCTCGGCATCGTCGACACGGTCGCCAAGGTCGTCGAAGAACATCAGGTCACCCCGGCCGGCTCCGTCGAGGAGGTGCTCGCCGCCGACGCGTGGGCCCGCGCCCGTGCGGCGGAGCTCACAGCCGGGCAGTCCCGCTAGCTCCCTAGACTGGGAAGCGTCGTCGACACACAAGGGTTGAAATGTCTCCTGTAGCACTCGGCATCCCCACGGTCCGTCCCAAGCCGCTCGCCGAACGCCGACACTCCCGCCAGATCATGGTCGGCGGCGTGCCCGTGGGCGGTGACGCGCCCGTCTCCGTGCAGTCGATGACCACCACCGTCACCGCCGACGTCAACGCCACCCTCCAGCAGATCGCCGAGCTCACCGCGTCCGGCTGCCAGATCGTCCGGGTGGCCGTGCCGTCCCAGGACGACGCGGAGGCGCTGCCGATCATCGCGAAGAAGTCGCAGATCCCGGTCATCGCCGACATCCACTTCCAGCCGAAGTACGTCTTCGCCGCCATCGAGGCGGGCTGCGCGGCGGTGCGCGTCAACCCGGGCAACATCAAGAAGTTCGACGACAAGGTGGGCGAGATCGCCAAGGCCGCCGCCGAGCACGGCGTGCCCATCCGCATCGGGGTCAACGCCGGGTCGCTCGATCCGCGGCTGCTGCAGAAGTACGGCAAGGCCACGCCCGAGGCGCTGGTCGAGTCGGCGCTGTGGGAGTGCTCGCTCTTCGAGGAGCACGGCTTCCGCGACATCAAGATCTCGGTCAAGCACAACGACCCGGTCGTCATGATCAACGCCTACCGGCTGCTCGCGGCCCAGTGCGACTACCCGCTCCACCTCGGCGTCACCGAGGCCGGCCCGGCCTTCCAGGGCACCGTCAAGTCGGCGGTGGCGTTCGGCGCGCTGCTGGCCGAGGGGATCGGCGACACCATCCGGGTGTCGCTGTCGGCGCCTCCGGTGGAGGAGGTCAAGGTCGGCACCGCCATCCTGGAGTCGCTCGGGCTGCGCGAGCGAGGGCTGGAGATCGTGTCCTGCCCGTCGTGCGGGCGCGCCCAGGTCGACGTCTACACGCTGGCCGACCAGGTCCAGGCCGGGCTCGAAGGGCTCAAGGTGCCGCTGCGGGTGGCCGTGATGGGCTGCGTCGTCAACGGTCCAGGCGAGGCGCGTGAGGCCGACCTGGGAGTGGCCTCGGGCAACGGCAAGGGCCAGATCTTCGTCAAGGGCGAGGTCATCAAGACCGTGCCGGAGTCGCAGATCGTCGAGACCCTCATCGAGGAGGCCCTCCGCCTGGCCGAGGAGATGGGCGTGGCGGTCGACCTCGACGACGACGCCTCCGGGCCCGAGGTCGTCGTGCGCTGACCCCGTGCCTCCCGCGACTCTCAGGGGTCCGGGAGGAGCTTGGTGAGGAGGGCGCGGAGCTCGTGCTCGGCCTCGGGGCCCAGGAGAGACAGGATCTCCGCCTGCAGGTGTTCGGCGGCTTCGCGGACGGTGGTGAGGCGCTGCCTGCCGAGGGGGGTCAGTTCCAGCGCGTAGCGGCGGCGGTCGGCGGGGTCCTGACCGCGGGCGACCAGCCCGAGCCGCACCAGTTCGTCGACGATCTGCGCGGCGGCCGGCTCGGTGATGTCCAGGCGGCGGGCGAGCTGCTGCTGGGCGCACGGGGTCAGGGTCTCCAGGGCGGCCAGGCTGCCGAAGTGGCGGGTGCGCAGGCCGGAGCCGGCCAGGAGCGCGTCGCCCATGCGGCGCAGCCGGTAGTGCGCCTGCGCCACCAGGTAGGCGGTGGTCCGGAGCGGCTCCGGCTCGGGCAGCAGCAGGCTGAGCAGCTCGTTGAGCCGCTCGCGTTCGCCGGGGGTCAGTGACGCGGTGACGCGGGCGTCCCGTTCGGCGACCGCCTCGCGCATGGCGTCGCGTGCCTTGCGGCCCTCCTCGGTGATCGACAGCACGTAGGAGCGCCGGTTGGCGGGGTTGCGGGTACGGGTGACGTACCCGGCCTGCTGGAGCCTGTCGATCAGCCGTACCATGATCGTCCGGTTGATGCCGAGCCGCTCGGCCAGTTCGAGCTGGGAGTCGGCGTCCTGGTCGGCGAGGGTGTCGAGGACCACGAAGTCGCGCGAGCGCGGGTCGTCGCTCAGCGCCTCCGCGGTGAAGCGGGCGTAGACCCGGCGCAGCAGCCTCCCTGGAGACCTGCTCAGGGTTTCCGCGAGCGTCCTGTCCTGCATGCGGCACACCTCCGGCAAGGCAGCTTACCCATGGAGCTGATGGTTAAGCGCAAAAATAGTTGGCATGTTGACGATTGGCCATAGTGACGGTTAGCGTGGTTGACATCTGAACGAGGAGGCAGCCATGACCTACCGGCTGGACATGTCGATGATGCTCGCGATGCACGACGCGCTCCGGCGCGAGCTGGAGCGCGTCGCCCGCGTCGCCGCCAAGACCGGCGACGACCCGCGGCGGATCCTGCGGGCCGCCGTCGGATGGGAGCTGTTCAAGAAGTTCCTGCGGGTGCACCACACGTCCGAGGACGTGGCGCTCTGGCCCGCGATGCGCGACGCCGTGAGCGCCGACGGACTGGCGCTGCTCGACGCGATGGAGGACGAGCACGCCGCCATCGACCCGCTGCTGGACGGCGTGGACGCCGCTCTCGCCGACCGTGAGAACGGCGCCGAGCGGCTCGGCGGCCTGGTCGACGCCCTGGTCACCGGTCTGGGCGGGCATCTGCGGCACGAGGAGTCCGAAGGGCTCGCGCTCATCGACGCCACGCTCGGCGAGGAGCAGTGGAGCCGGTTCGGCCAGACCCACCGCGAGCGCATCGGGGGCGACGCCCCGACCTATCTGCCCTGGCTGCTCGACGACAAGGACCCCCGGGTGGTGGCGGCCATCCTCGACGGCATGCCCGCCGCCCTCCGGGAGGCGTACCGCGACGAGTGGCGCCCCGCCTACGACCGTCTGAACCTCTACTGACGAGACCCCGCGCCGGAGACCAGGGCCGCATCACGGAATGGCAAGCAATTCTCCATACCGTCCGTCACTGAGTCGCTACGTACGGCAGTATTCCTCGCCTATGGAATGGGGGAGGAGCCGGATGAAGCGGTTCGTGACACTGGTGGGCGGCATGGTGGGCGGCATGGCCATGCTGGGCGTGTGCGTGGCGCCGGCGAGCGTGGGCGCCGAGGCGAAGCCGGAGACCCCGCCGGCGCGGGTCACGTGGGGCGCCTGCCCGAAAAAGGGCGAGAAGAAGCTCACCACGTTGGCGGAGAGCCTCGGCACCCAGTGCGGCACCGTACGGGTGCCGCTCGACTACCGGGAGCCGTCGGGGCACGCCATCCGGTTGTCCGTCAACCGGATCAAGGCCAAGGAGCCCCGTGACGGCAACCATCTCGGCACCCTGGTGGTCAACCCGGGCGGCCCCGGCGCGTCCGGCCGCGACCTGGCCGTGTACATGGCCGCGGCGCTGCCGCGTGAGCTGCGCGACCGCTACGACGTCGTCGGCTTCGACCCCCGCGGGGTGGGCGCCAGCCAGCCGGCGATGCGGTGCGTCGACCCCGAGGTCTACCACCGGCCGCCCCGCCCCGACTCGGTGCCGGTCGATCGCGCCGACGAGAACACCTTGCTCAGCCGGGCCGCCGACTACGCCAACCGGTGCGGCAGCGCCTGGTCGTGGCTGCTGCCGCACATGAACACCGAGAACGTCGCCAGGGACCTCGACCGGATCCGCGCCGCGCTCGGCGAGCAGCGCATCAGCTACCTCGGCTACTCCTACGGCACCTACATCGGCGCCGTCTACGCCACCCTGTTCCCGCAGCGGGTCAAGCGGCTGGTGCTCGACAGCGTGGTGGAGCCCGACGGCGAGTGGTACCGGAGCAACCTGACGCAGAACCGCGCCTTCGAGAAGCGTCACCGCGCGCTCATGGCGTGGACGGCCCGCCACAACCGGACCTACCAGCTCGGCCGCACCGCCAGGCAGACCAGGTTCGCCTGGTACGCGATGCGCTCCCGGCTGGCGGAGCAGCCGGCGGGCGGCGTGGTCGGCCCGAGCGAGCTGGACGACACCTTCACCATCGCCGGCTACAGCGAGAGGGTCTGGCCCGAGCTGATCGCCGCCTGGTCCGCGTACGTCCGCGAGGGCGACCCGAAGCCGCTCGTCGCCGCCTGGGAGAAGCACGGCAAGAACGACGCGGACGACGAGAACGGCTACGCCGTCTACCTCGCCGTCCAGTGCCGCGACTCGCGATGGCCGCGCGACTGGAACACCTGGCGCCGCGACATGACCAGGCTGCACCAGGAGGCGCCGTTCCTCACCTGGCCGAACGCCTGGTTCAACGCGCCGTGCGCGTTCTGGCCGGTGCGCGGCGGGGAGCCGGTCAAGGTGCGCGGCTCGTGGCGGCTCCCGCCGATCCTCATGCTCCAGTCGCGCGACGACGCCGCCACCCCGTACGCGGGAGCGGTCACGATGCGCGGCAGGTTCCCGACCGCGCGCATGGTGGTCGAGACGGGCGGCGACCACGGCATCTCGTTCGCCGGCAACCGGTGCGTGGATCGCCACCTGGTGGCCTACCTGCAGGACGGCACCGTACCCGCCCAGGGGGCGCGGTGCGCGGCCAAGCCGGAGCCGCGACCGAAGGCCCGCATGCAGTCCCGCTCCTCTCTAGGTCACGAAAGGCTCACCGACGTGCTAGCCAGATGAGCTATTCCGTGGTCGTTCGCGTAGTCTGACCATGTGATGCTGCGTACATCGGCGTCGCGCGTCCTCGACGACAGCGACCGGGACGAGGTGCTCGCTCTGCTCGACACCGACCCGGTCGCGAACGTCTTCGTCGCGTCCCGGGTGCGGAGCGTGGGGCTCAACCCGGCCCGGCTCGGCGGGCAGATGTGGGGCTTCGGGCCGCGCGGCGCGCTCGTCTCCCTCTGCTACGCGGGCGCCAACCTGGTGCCGATCAACGCGGGCCCCGAAGCGGTGCACGCCTTCGCCGACCGCGCGCGCAAGCAGGGCCGCCGCTGCTCCTCGATCGTGGGTCCCGCCGACGCGGTGGGGCAGCTGTGGGAGCGGCTGGAGCCGCACTGGGGCCGGGCCCGCGCGATCCGCTGGGCGCAGCCGGTCATGGCGACCTCCCGCAGGCCGCCGGTGCCCGCCGACCCGCTGGTGCGGCGGGTGCGGCCGGAGGAGTTCGAGATCCTGCTGCCGGCCTGCGTGGCGATGTTCACCGAGGAGGTGGGCGTCTCGCCCAACCTCGGCGACGGCGGCGCGCTCTACCGCACCCGGGTGTCCGAGCTGATCCGCATCGGCCGGTCTTACGCGCGGATCGAGGGCGGCCGGGTGGTGTTCAAGGCCGAGATCGGCGCGGTGACCCCGCACGCCTGCCAGATCCAGGGCGTGTGGGTCCATCCCGACCTGCGCGGGCGGGGTTACGCGGTGTCGGGCATGGCCGCGATCGTGGAGGCCGCGCTCGACTGCTTCGCGCCCGTGGTGACGCTGTACGTGAACGACTTCAACCACTCGGCCAGGGCGGTCTATCGCCGGGTGGGCTTCCACGAGGTCGACACGTTCATGTCCGTGCTCTTCTGACCCGGTCGGCGGTCTCCTCGGCGAGCTGGGCGAGGATCGACAGCTCGCCCGGCCGCTCGTCGAGCAGCTCGTCCAGGCTGATCCGCCACGTGATGATCTCCAGGGGCGTCGCTCCCGGCTCCTCCGCCAGCCGCAGGCGGGTCTCGGCCAGCTTGAGCTCGTACATGACGCCGAGGTAGTGGCCGATCGCCTCGCTGAGCCACCAGTAGACTTCCGTGGCGGCCGCGGGCACGAAGATCCGGGCAGCCTCCCAGGCGACCCGCCGGGGTTGCCGCACCGCCATGACCGGATTTTACGTCATTTACGTACGTTCGTCCCCTGCGGGAAGGGCCGGGCGGGGGTCAGATCCGGACGAGCTTGTCGAACAGGCGCGTCAGCTCGGCTTCCGGGTCGGCGGTGAGCCCGGCGTGGACCGGGCCGGTCTGCACGATCGTGCTGCGGGGCGCGGTCAGCCAGCGGAACCTGCCGCCCAGCGACTCGGCCGACAGCGGGCCCGCCTCGTCGCCGCAGGCCAGCTCGTAAGCGCCCAGCGCCTCCTCGACCCGCGCCACGTCGGCCCCGGGGTCGAGGGCGCGCAGGCGGGACGCGTCCAGCTCGACCCGCGCGCACAGGTAGGCGCGCGGCTGGCAGTAGAGCAGCACGCCCGCGTTGATCAGCTCGCCGCGCTCCACCCGCGGCACCACCCTGATCGCGGCGTACTCGTAGACGTCCCTGCTCACCCGCGCCCACCTCGCCAGAACTCGCCGACCGACCCCGGGCCCGGCCGCTGCGCCTTCGGCTCCGCGCTGGTCAGCCACCCGCCGGGACCGTGCGCGCGCCGCAGCAGATGATCGACGTACGCCTCGCGCACGGCTCCTGGTGAGGCGAAGCCCGGCTCGCCGTCGAGCCACTCGTCGGGCACCAGCGCCGTCACCTCCTCCAGGAGCTCGCGGGTGATCGGCGCGGACAGGGCGGCGGCCGCCTCCTCGACCCCCTCCACGAACGGGGCCAGCACGTGGTCGCTCGCGTCGAACGGGCGCTGCGGGTCGGCCGTCTTCCAGTTGTGGTGGAACCAGAGCGCCGCGCCGTGGTCGATCAGCCAGCTGTCGCCGTGCCAGAGCAGCAGGTTGGGGTTGCGCCAGGTGCGGTCGAGGTTGTGGATCAGGCCGTCGAACCAGACCAGCCGGGCCGCGAAGGCCGGGTCGGGGGCCCAGGCGAGCGGCTCGAAGCCGAGCGCGCCCGGCAGGAAGTCGACCGCCAGGTTGCGGCCCGCGCTCGCCTTGAGCAGGTCCTGTACTTCCTCGTCGGGCTCGCGGGCGCCGAGCTGCGGGTCGACGTCGATGATCTTGAGCTCGGGGGTGCGGAAGCCGAGGCGGCGGGCCAGCTCGCCGGCGACGATCTCGGCGACCAGGACCCGGCGGCCCTGGCCGGCCTCCCGGAACTTGACCACGTAGGTGCCGAGGTCGTCGCCCTCGACCACCCCGGGCAACGACCCGCCCTCGCGCAGCGGCGTCACGTAACGCGTCGCCACAACCTGTTCCAGCACCCGCAAAACCTATCGCGCCGAGCAGCTCGGGCAAATACCTGTTGGGACAGTAAGTGTTCCGACAGCTATCATCGGCGCATGACCGAAGCCTCGATCGCTCTCGTGCTGGGGGGCGGCTCCCTGCTGGCCCTCGTCGGGCGGGAGCTCAACACCGAGACCGAACGCCTGCTCGCGCCGTACGGACTGACCGTGCAGCAGGCCGCCCTGCTGGGGAACGCCGCCGCCGGCAACGCCACCCCCAGTGAGCTCAAGCACCACCTGGGCACCGACACCGCGGGCATGACCAGGCTGCTGGACCGGCTGCAGGCCAAAGGGCTGCTGCGGCGGGTCCCGCACCCCGGCGACCGCAGGTCCGTCGTCATCGAGCTCACCTCCGAGGGCCAGGCGCTGGTGCCGGAGCTGACGCCGATATTCGGCGCGATCAGCCGGCGGGTGTTCGCCGGGTTCTCGGGGGAGGAGATGGCTCAGATGGCCGGCCTGCTCCGGCGGATGCTGGACAACCTCAAGACCGCAGAGCCCGGGAGCGCACCGCCGAGAGGATGAGGCGGCGGATGAGCCCGCTGCCCGGCCGGATGACGATCCAGTACGGGCGGAAGGCGCGCAGCGCGTCGGGGCTGGTGGCGACCACCCGCGTCTCCGTCGTCAGCCGGACGCGGCCGCCTTCCTCCGCCAAGGAGAAGGCGAACGTGCCCTTGGCGAATCCGGGCCGGTCGAACGCCTCGAATGTCTCAAGCGAGCCGACCGGCACGTCCTCCGACCTGCCCAGCCGCCACCACTGGCCGATCAGGCCGAGCACCACCTCCCGGCCAGGGTCCACGACCAGCGGGGTGAAGCCGGGGCCGGGCTGCGGCGTGCGGCCGTGGACCAGGCGGGAGACCAGCGACCTGGCGGCGAAGAGGGGCTTGGCCAGGGGGACGTCGTCCGCGCTCATGCCGGTGAGCGCCTCCCACACGCGCTCCCGGGAGGCGTCGATGAGGATCGCGTGCCGTTCGGACATGTCAGGCCGGGGGATGAGCCGGGCGGCGCTGGTGACCACGGGAGCCTCCGTACGGTTGCGTATGGTTCGGACTATACGCCACCGTATGGAAGGCTGGCCGGGTGGGACGACTGAGTGCGGACGACTGGGCGGAGGCGGCCCTGGCCGCGCTGGCGGAAGGCGGCGTCGCCGCCGTCGCCGTGGAGCCGGTGGCCGCCCGGCTGGGCGTGTCCAAGGGCAGCTTCTACTGGCACTTCGCCAACCGGCGGGCGCTGCTGGAGGCCGCGCTGCGGCGCTGGGAGGCGCAGACCGAGCGGGTCATCGCCCGGCTGGAGGACGTCGCCGACCCGCTGGAGCGCATGCGCGTGCTGCTGGAGCGGGCGTTCGGCGAGGGACGGGACGCCGCGATCGCGTTCCGGCTGATCAGCGAGGCCGACGACCCGCTGGTCGGTGAGGTGGCGCGCCGGGTGAGCGAGCGGCGCCTCGCCTACATGGAGGGTGTGCTGCGCGAGCTCGGGCTGCCCCGGCAGGAGGCGCGCCGGCGGGTGCTCGCCGCCTATGGCGGTTACCTCGGCGTCGCCGCCCTCGTGCGCATCGGGACGATCCGGGAGATGCCCGACGACCTGGCCGGTCTCGCCATGGCGGAGCTCGGGCTGACCGGGAACGACCCGTCCGGGCCTCCATGATCCTGCAATAATGACGCCTTATGTCCGAGCTCCGAGCCGATGACCCGCGCCTGCTGGGCGCGTACCGGCTCTCGGCGCGGCTCGGCCAGGGCGGGCAGGGCGTCGTCTACCTCGGCCACACCGGCCAGGGCGCGCAGGTCGCGGTCAAGCTGCTGCACGCCAGCCTGTCGGCCGACCCGGCGGTGCGGCGACGGTTCCTGGCCGAGGTCGAGGCGGTGCGCAGGGTGGCGCCCTTCTGCACCGCCCAGCTCCTCGACGCCGACCTCGAAGGCGACCGGCCCTACCTGGTGAGCGAGTACGTCGACGGCGTCTCGCTCCGCGAGCACATCGCCGAGCAGGGCCCGCGCACCGGCGGCTCGCTCCACCGGCTGGCCATCGGCACCGCCACCGCCCTGGGCGCCATCCACCGGGCCGGGGTCGTGCACCGCGACTTCAAGCCTGGCAACGTGCTGCTCAGCCTCGACGGGCCGCGGGTGATCGACTTCGGTGTCTCCCGGCTGATGGACGGCACCGCGACCACCGGCAAGATCCCCGTTGGGACGCCCTCGTACCTCGCCCCCGAGCGCATCAAGGGCGAGCCCGCGGGGCCGCCCGCCGACCTCTACGCGTGGGCGCTGACCGTCGCCTTCACCGCCACGGGCCGCCACGCGTTCACGGCGGCGACGGTCCAGGAGGTCATGGCGCGCATCCTGTACGGGAAGCCGGCCCTGGGCACGCTGTCCGGGCCGCTCAGGGCGATCGTCGACGCCTGCCTGGCGCCCGAGCCCGGCGACCGGCCGGACGCGGAGGAGGTGCTGCGGCGCCTGCTCGGCCAGGACGCCACCGGCGACGTGCTGACCTCGGGCGCCATGGCCGCGCTCGGGTCCGCCTCCGGTCCCGTGCCGCCCGGTGGCACGCGGCCCGTCCCATCCGCTGACGCGGGCACCGACGGGCCGGCCACCGTGGCGTGGCGGGTGCCTCTGACCGGCCGGCACGAGCTCACCGGGAGCCGGGCGCTCGCGCGGCTCGTCGACACCGCCGCGCCCGTACGGCAGGCTCCGCCGGTCAAGCGGCGATTAGCGAAGTGGCCCGTCGTCGCCGCGGCCCTGCTGGCGGCGTGCGCGGTGGCCGCGTTCGTGCTCTGGCCGCAGGGTGAGGGCCGGGCGGGGCGCTGGACCGGTTCGGCGACGCATCCCAGCGCCGGGCGGGTGTTCCCCGTCGACATCCGGCTCGATGACGGCGGGGAGTCCAGCATGCGGTGGGGCGCCGATCTGCACTGCTCCGGCATCCTGCGGCCCGTGGGCGACCTCGTGTACGAGCTGCTGCACGTCGCCGGCACCGCGTGCCATCCGGGAACGCTCCGGATGCGGCCGATCGGCGACAGTGGCCAGATGGTCATCACGGTCACCCGCCAGGGTGAGGAAGAAGTGACGTATTCGGGCAAGGTCGCCCGGTCGTCCTGACCTCGAACGGTCACGGTCAGGTGGCGATGGCCCGGCCGCCGTTGACTCTCCGCCACCGGCTGCTTCAGTGGGAAGGGTAGGTGGGGTGGCGGCGAGGGGAGGCGCCCCGTGCCAACGGCGCAGCCGCTCAGGACGGGGGATCCACGGACACTCGGGCCCTACGAGCTGTCCGGGCGTCTGGGCGAGGGCGGCCAGGGTGTGGTGTTCCTCGGCACCCTCGCCGGAGAGAGCTACGCGGTCAAGCTGCTCCACGGGCCGGTGGGCGACGGGCGCGGGGCGTTCCTGCGGGAGGTGGAGCTGGCCAAGCACGTGGCCAGGTTCTGCACCGCCCAGGTGGTGGACGCCGGGTTCGACGAGGGCAGGCCGTACATCGTCAGCGAGTACGTCGACGGGCCCTCGCTGGCCCGCGAGGTCATGCTCACCGGGCCGCGGCGCGGCGGCGGGCTGGAGCGGCTCGCCGTCGGCACCGTCACGGCCATCGCGGCGATCCACCGCGCGGGCATCGTGCACCGCGACTTCAAGCCGCAGAACGTGCTCCTCGGGCCCGACGGGCCGCGGGTCATCGACTTCGGCCTGGCCAGGGCGCTCGACGCGGCCGCCACGCTGTCCAACAGGAGCGTCGGCACTCCCGCGTACATGGCTCCCGAGCAGATCACCGCGAGCGCGGTCACCGGGGCGGTGGACGTGTTCTCGTGGGGCGCCACCATCTGCTTCGCCGCCAACGGGACGGCGCCGTTCGGGCAGGACTCGGTGGCGCCGGTGCTGCACCGCATCCTCACCGCGCCGCCCGACCTGGGGAGCCTGGAAGGGCCGCTCAGGGCACTGGTGGAGGCGTGCCTCGACAAGGACGCCAGGAACCGGCCGACCAGCCGGGACTTGTTGCTGGAACTGCTGGGTACGTCGGAAGGCGTGCCGGCGGAGGTGCTGCGCTCGCCTCCGCCGCACATCCTCCGTGCCGTCCCTCCGCCCCGCCCGCCGGTCGCCGACTCCCGCCCGGTCCCTCTCGCGGAGCCGGAGACCACGGGCACCCCGGACGACTACCACCTGCCGGAACCACCCGCTCCCTCGTCCAGCCGACCAGGTGACGGCGGGTCGGAGGAGGACCGCAGCGATCACGGCGGGCCTTCGTCCGGAGGGGACCGAGACGACGCATCGCCTCCGGCGGCAGGCGGCACCGGGGCAGGTGGTTCTGGGCGGGAGGCGAGGCCGAGGCTGGGCGGCGCCGCCTATCGCGGGTCACCCGCCGGGTATCCCGTCGAACGGGTGCCACGCGAGCCCGCCCCACCCGAGCGGGTAGGAACGGCTCCGCCCGGACCGTACACGGCCGGGCCGCCGGGGCGTGAGGGTGGTTCGCGGGTGGGGACGGGCGGGCCCGGGTCGCCGCGGCGGGCGCTGGGGAAGGCAGGGCTGGCGGTGGTCGGGGCGTTGCTGGTGACCGCGGCTGTGCTGGTGAGCCTGTTCGTGCCGCTGTTCAGGGAGGACGGCATGCGGGTACGGGCCGGTACGCCGACCTCCGGACCCACCGCCGAGCCGTCCGGACAGGCGGCCGACGACCAGCCCGCCAAGGAGCGGCCGCCGACGGAGGAACGTTCGCAGGACGACCGGACCCCGGCGTCGAAGGAGCCGCCCGTCCGGAAACCGGTGGAGATCGCCGTGCCTGCCCTGGCCGGGCTCTCCCGGGCCGCCGCCGTCAGGGCGCTCGAACGCGCCGGGCTCAGCGTCGGCGACATCACCAAGGCCGACTCACCGCGGAAGATCGGCCAGGTGCTCGCCTCCCGACCGGCCGCCGGCACCCACGTCGCCAAGGGCTCGGCCGTCGCGCTGGAGGTGTCGGCGGGGGTGAAGGTGCCCGCGGTCACCGGCGAGCGGCGCGAGGCGGCCGAGGCGGCGGTCACCGGCGCCGGCCTGAAGGTGGGCAAGGTCTCCACCTCCTGCGCGGCGAAGCCGGACGGCCAGGTCCTGTCCACGGCCCCGGAGGCGGGCGCCAGGGTCTCGGGCGGCACCGCGGTCGCGCTGGTCGTGGCCCGCCGCGGCGCCCCCGTGCCCCCGGTGGCCGGTCAGCCGCGCGACGGCGCGCTCGCGGCCCTCCGCGCCGCCGGCCTCGTCCCGGTGGTACGCACGCAGGTGGTCGAGGACGAGTCCCAGTGGAACGTCGCCATCGCCCAGGACCCCGCCCCTGGCACCTGCGCCGAACCCGGCGCCCGCGTCTCGATCACGGTCGGCGCCCGGCCTCCCGACGGCCCCGACCCCACCGAGCCCACTCCCACCCCCACCCCGGAACCGTCGACCGAGCCCTGACCGGGCCTCTCCTCGCCGGGGCCGGGTCAGCGGGGGTCGGCGAGCATGGCGTCGACCATGGCCAGCAGTTTGTCGCGGTTGCCGTCGCCGAGACTGCCTCCCACCATCGCCACGGCCTCCGCCAGCGGGTCCCGCCGGGGACACGCCGCCATGGCCTCGCCGAGTTCGGCGACCGTCCAGGGCGCGCCGTCCTTGGTCACGCTCTCGCCGGCGCTCCACCCGTTCAGGACTGTTACGGACGTCCCCCGTACCGCCAGCACCTGCCCGTTGACCGGGCACCCCGGTGTGGCCAGGTAGGCCGCGACGTGAGCCGTCAGCGCCGGGTCGAGCGGGTCGAACGCGCCGGCCGGCGGGCCGGACATTTCGGGTACGTCCGGCGGGCCGGACATCCCGGGGACGCCTTCGGTGAGCCGGGTACGGGCCATGGACGGGGACACGGCGTTGACCCGCACCCCGTACCGGGCGAGCTCCACGGCGTGGGCGGTGGTCAGGGCCGCGATGCCGGCCTTGGCCGCGGCGTAGTTGCCCTGCGTGATGCCGGGCAGCAGCAGCCCCGACGCGGACACGGTGTTGACCACCGCGCGGTCGCGGGTGTCCCCCTGGTCGCGCCAGTGGCGGGCGGCCCACCTGGTGACCGCGAACGTCCCCTTGAGGTGCACCGCCAGCACGGCGTCGAACTCGTCCTCCGTCATGTTCACGAGCGCCCGCCTGCGGTGGATGGCGGCGTTGTTGACCACCACGTCCAGATCGCCGAACGTCTCCACCGCGGTCTGGACCATCCGCCTGGCCCCGTCCCAGTCGGTGACGTCGTCGGTGCTGGCCACGGCCTGGCCTCCGGCGGCCCTGATCTCGTCGGCCACGGCCCCCGCCACGCTCGCGTCGCCGCCGGTGCCCTCCGGCGTGACGCCCGGGTCGTTGACCACGACCTTCGCTCCCTCGGAGGCGAAGAAGAGCGCCTCCTGCCTGCCGATCCCGCGTCCCGCGCCGGTGATGAGCGCGACCCGTCCGTCCAGGGTGCCCATGACAGCTCCTTTCGCTGCACTCGTGCATTAATACACTCAATGTAGCAATACATGCGATGTAGTAAAGTCGCGGGCATGGGGCTGCGTGAGGCGAAGAAGGAACGAACCCGGGAGGCGCTGGTCGAGGCCGCCGTCCGGCTGTTCGAGGAGAAGGGGTACGAGCGGACGACGGTCGCGCAGATCGCCGCCGCGGCCCAGCTCTCGACGCGCACGTTCTTCCTGCACTTCGCGGCCAAGGAGGACGTGCTGCTGGCCAACAGCGTCCCCAGGGTGGAGCTGGGCGTCGCGGCGCTCGGCGACCGGCGGCCCGGCGAGACTCCGGGTGACGCGCTGGTCCGGGCGATCGGCGCGATGGTCGCCGACGCCTCCGCGAAGGACCTCCCGACCGGCCTGGCCGCCGCCCGCGCCCGGCTCGTGGCCACCGAGCCGGCGGTCCAGGCGCGGCTGCTGCAGCGCATGGCCACCGCCCAGACCGCCCTGGCCGACGCGCTCCACCACGCCTACCCGGACGAGCTGGACCCCGTGGCGGCGGCGGCCGTCGCCGGCGCGGCGATCGGCGCGGTCAGCGCCGCCGCGGTCGTCGCCCTGCGCCACGGCCTTTCACCGACGCAGGTCCGCGAGGCCATGCTGAAGGCCCCGGCCACCGCCGCCACCCACCTGCCGAAGTGACGCGGCTCGTTTCTGGAGGAGAAGTCCGAAACGAGGTGCGCTCCCACACGCCTCTGCGACACTGAAGCCCGGCAGCTCTGGAGGAAGATGATGTCCACCGGGACGTACCGTTACCAGTCCGAGTTCGCCCAGCAGTTGCGGGAGGAAGGGCGGGCGAAGGGGCGCGAGGAAGGGCAGGTCCGCGGGGAGACGAGGTCGATTCTGCTGCTGCTGGAGCGCAGGGGGGTGGCCGTGGACGAGGCGGCGCGGGCGCGGATCGAGGGGTGCGCCGAGGTGGCGCGGCTCGACACGTGGCTCGTTCGTGCGATGAGCGTCGCCACCGTCGACGAGCTCTTCGACTGACTAGAGGTCTTCGATGGCGAGGGCGGCCCGCAGGAGGGTGGCGTGGACCTCGTCCTGGGGGAGGTCCATGGTGTGCACGACGGCCGACTGCAGGGCGCCGAGCACGGCCCAGCCGCGCACCGTCGCGGCCTCGTCCGGACGGGGGCCGACGAGCTTGAGGTAGATCTCGTCGCGGAAGGTCCTGACCGCCTCGCCCGTCGAGCCCGGAGGGGCGGCGTCGGCGGTGCCGAGGTCCTCCATGAAGAGCCGCATCACCGCCCGGTGCCGCACCATGAAGCCGGCCAGCGCCGTCACGAAAGCCCGGCGGTCGCCCGCGAAGTCGGCGCCCAGCAGGGCGATCATGTCCTCCGCCGCCGGGGCGATGAGCTCGGCGGCGAGCCTGTCCTTGGGGTGGAAGTGGTACGCGATCGCGGTCTTGGTCAGGCCCACGGCGGCGGCGATGTCGGCCAGGGAAGTGTTGGCGTAGCCGCGCTCGGCGAAGAGCTCGCGGGCGGCGGCCAGGATGCGGCTGCGGGTGTCGTCGGCTGTGGTCATCATCTCATTTCCGGGTTCGCGCAACCTTCCCCCTTTTATCGCCCTTTATCGTAGTGCTGTACGACCGTACAGGACGGGCGTTCGAGGCTGGGGGTCGCGATGGCGCGCTTTCTGGGCTGGCTCGGTGGCTGGTGCGCCCGGCACGGGAGGGCCGTTCTGGCCTTATGGGTGACGCTGGCCGTGGCCGCGATGGGCGGCAGCCTGGTGCTGGGCAGTCCCGTCAGCACCGAGGTGAGCATCCCCGGCACGGACGCCCAGCGCGCTCATGACCTGATGCGTGACGGTTTCGGGCCGGGGTTCCAGCCCGGCGGCACCGTACAGCTCATCGTCTACTCCCCGGACGGGCCGCTCATCGAGGAGCCGCGCAAGGGGGCCGTCGAGGACGCGGTCGCGAACATCCGCGAGCAGGAGCACGTCAAGGAGGCCGACTCGCCGTTCCGGCAGGGCGGCATCGCCTCGAACCTGCAGATCGGCGTCATCACCGTGCGGCTGGAGGGCCACGACAGCAGCAAGGTGGCCGAGAACACGCAGCGGATCTCCGCGGCCGCCGAGCCGGCCCGCGACGCGGGGCTGGAGGTCGTCGCGAACGACAGCTCGACGCCCGCCGACAAGGAGATCAAGACCGGGCCAAGTGAGATCATCGGCGTGATCTGCGCCCTGCTGGTGCTGATCTTCGCGTTCGGCACGCTCACGGCCGCGCTCGTGCCGATCTTCACCGCGCTGGTCAGCGTGGCCACGGGACTGGGCGTGATCGGGCTGCTCGGGCATGTCATGGACGTGCCGAAGCAGGCCGGGATCATGGCCACGATGATCGGCCTCGGCGTGGGCATCGACTACGCGCTGTTCCTGCTGTCGCGCTACCGCCGGCTGCTCGCCTCGGGCCTGCCCGTCCAGCAGGCGGTGCGTGGGGCGGTGTCCAGTTCGGGCGGGGCGGTGGTGTTCGCGGGCGGCACGGTCGTCATCGCGCTCACCGCGCTCATGTTCGCCGGGTTCCCGCTGCTGGCCACGCTCGGCTGGATCACCGGCATCTCCGTCGTGATGGCCGTGCTCACGGCGATCACGCTCGTGCCGGCCCAGCTCGGACTGCTGGGCCACGGGGTGAACGCGCTGAAGGTGCCGTTCCTCGGCCGGCGGCCGGAGTCGTCGGGGTGGACCGCGCTCGGCATGTGGGTCGCGCGGCGGCCGTGGCGGGTGCTCGTCGTCAGCGTGCTCGTGCTGGCCGCGCTCGCCGCGCCCGCTCTCTCGCTCAAGCTCGGGACGCTCGACGACGGGTACGGCGCGCACGGGTCGGAGCCGCGGCGGGCGTACGAGCTGATGTCGGTCGGGTTCGGGCCCGGCAGCACCGGGCCGTTGACCGTGGTGGCGAGCGGGCGGGGCGAGGTCACCGAGGCCGCCGCCGAGCGGCTCGCCGACCGGATCGGGGACCTCGGCGGCGTCGCCCACGTGGCCGAGCCCAAGCTGAACGACGCCGGGCGGGCGGCCATGATCCAGGTCATCCCCGACTACCCGCCCAGCGACCCGCGCGCCGCCGACCTCGTACGCGAAATCAGGACGTTCGACGGCGACGGGCTGGAGGTGCACGTGGGAGGCGAGGTCGCCGCGCTCACCGACGCCGCCGACCGGCTGACCGAGCGCACCCCGCTCGTCATCGGCGTCGTCGTGCTGCTCAGCGCCCTGCTGTTGCTGCTGGCGTTCCGGGCGCCGGTGGTGGCGATCAAGGCGGCGCTGATGAACCTCATCTCGCTCGGCGCCGCGTTCGGCGCGCTGGCGGCGGTGTTCTCCTTCGGCGTGGGCAGCGGGCTGGTGGGCATGGACCCGCCCGTGAACGCGTCGTACGTGCAGGCGCTGTTCTTCTCGGTGCCGATCGAGAGTTACGTGCCGCTGATGCTGTTCGCGGTGCTGTTCGGGCTGTCGATGGACTACGAGGTCTTCCTGCTGACGGCGGTCCGGCAGGCGTACCTGAAGCACGGCGACAACGCCAGGGCGGTGGCCGAGGGGCTGGGGTCGACCGGGCGGGTCATCACGTCGGCGGCGCTGATCATGGTGGCGGTGTTCACCGCGTTCATCGCGTACCCCGACTCGATGGTGAAGACGTTCGGCGTCGGCCTCGCGGTGGCGATCGCCGTGGACGCCACGCTGATCAGAGGATTCCTGGTGCCGGCGACCATGGTGCTGCTGGGGCGGGCCAACTGGTGGTGCCCGCGCTGGCTGGACCGGCTGCTGCCGAACCTGTCGGTGGAGGGGCACGAGGAGGAGCCCGCGCCGCCGGTGCGGGCCGACCGGCCCAGGGTGGGTGCGGGCGCCTGACCTGGATTCTTACCGGCCGTGCCGGGTAGTCGCAGGTCACTGCGGGGGGCGCGTACGACTCACAGGAGGCTTCCTCGTAAGGTGAGGACGCGTATCGCACATAAGCTGGGAGAGTCCGTGTTGCACGAGAAACTGTCGTCGATCTATGACAACGTCCTGCGCCGTAACCCGGGGGAGATCGAGTTCCACCAGGCGGTGCGGGAGGTGCTGGAGAGCGTCGGCCCGGTTCTCGGCAAGCACCCCGAGTACGCCGAGTCGAAGATCATCGAGCGCATCTGCGAGCCCGAGCGGCAGATCATCTTCCGTGTGCCGTGGGAGGACGACCGCGGCGAGGTCCACATCAACCGCGGCTTCCGGGTCGAGTTCAACAGCGCGCTCGGCCCGTACAAGGGTGGTCTGCGTTTCCACCCGTCGGTCTACCTCGGCATCGTGAAGTTCCTCGGGTTCGAGCAGATCTTCAAGAACAGCCTCACCGGCCTGCCCATCGGCGGCGGCAAGGGCGGCTCCGACTTCGACCCGAAGGGGCGCTCGGACCGTGAGGTGATGCGGTTCTGCCAGAGCTTCATGACCGAGCTCTACCGGCACATCGGCGAGTACACCGACGTGCCCGCGGGCGACATCGGCGTCGGCGGACGCGAGATCGGCTTCCTGTTCGGCCAGTACAAGCGCATCACCAACCGCTACGAGTCCGGCGTGATCACGGGCAAGGGCCTGGTGTACGGGGGAGCGCAGGTACGCACCGAGGCCACCGGCTACGGGTGCGCGTTCTTCGTGGAGGAGATGCTCAAGTCGCGCGGCACGTCCTTCGACGGCAAGCGGGTCGTGGTGTCCGGCGCCGGCAACGTCGCCGTCTACACGATCGAGAAGGTCGAGCAGCTCGGCGGCGTGGTGGTGGCCTGCTCCGACTCCTCCGGTTACGTCGTGGACGAGAAGGGCATCGACCTCGACCTGCTCAAGCAGGTCAAGCAGGTGGAGCGCGGCCGGCTGGAGGCGTACGCGGCACGCCGCGGCGACCACGTGACGTTCGTGCCGGGCGGCAGCGTGTGGGACGTGCCGTGCGAGGTGGCGATGCCGTCCGCCACGCAGAACGAGATCACCGGCCGCGACGCCGCCGTCATGGTCGAGAACGGCTGCGTCGCGGTGGGCGAGGGCGCCAACATGCCGACCACGCCCGAGGGCATCAAGGTGTTCCTGGAGGCGGGCGTCGCCTTCGGGCCGGGCAAGGCCGCCAACGCCGGCGGCGTCGCCACCAGCGCCCTGGAGATGCAGCAGAACGCCAGCCGCGACTCGTGGAGCTTCGAGTCCACCGAGCACCGGCTGCAGGAGATCATGAGCGACATCCACGACCGCTGCCTCGAGACCGCCGACGAGTACGGGATGCCCGGCAACTACGTGGCCGGCGCCAACATCGACGGGTTCCGCCGGGTGGCGGACGCGATGCTCGCGCTGGGGCTGATCTGAGGGTCTAGGTCGCGGGCAGGGCGGTGGCCAGCAGGATCACGCCGACGGACCCGACCAGCGACGTCACCGCCATGGCGCGGGCGAAACCGCGCCGCCCGGCGCCGGTGGCCCAGCCGTGCAGGGCCGCGGCCGCCATGACCGCGGCGAACAACGCCAGCTTGGCGGCCAGGATCCGGCCGTAGCCGGGCTCGGCGAGCGACTCCCAGGTGACGCCCTTGTGCCAGGCGATGGCCACGCCGGTGCCGATCTGCAGGGGCAGGAACACCGCGCCGGTGAACATGCCGAACCGCCGCCCGACCGCGTTCATCACCTGGCCGCGCCGCTCCTCGTCCAGGATGCGGCGGGCCAGCGGCAGCACCACCAGCGAGACCGTGAGCTGCCCGCCGACCCACAGCGCGGCCGACAGCACGTGCAGGAAGCGCACCACCGCCCACCAGGTCACTCCGCCACCACCTCCGCCGCCTCACGGTACTGTCCCCCGGCGGGAAAGGGGACGGGCCCAAAGGCCGTGGCGGGCAGGACTAAAGTCCCCGCACGGCCCGTCCCGACCGCCGCCACGCGGTGAGCCCGCCCTCCAGCGGCCGGGCCCGGAAGCCGTGCCCGCGCAGCAGCTCGACCGCGCGCGGCGACACCACGCAGTAGGGGCCGCCGCAGTAGGCGATGATCTCCTTGCCGCCGGGCAGCTCGCCCAGGCGCTCCTCCAGCTCGCGCAGCGGCACCGACACCGCGCCCGGCACGTGTCCGGCGGCGAAGGCGCCGGGCGAGCGCACGTCGAGCACGAGAGTCGCCGGGTCCGCCAGCCTGGCGGCCAGCTCGTCCGCCGTCACCGTCTCGTACGAGCCCAGCAGGTCGGCCACCGCGTCCCGCAGGTCGGCCAGCCGGTCCTGGGCGAACCCCTGGAACGCGCCCAGGAACCGCGACACCCGCTCGTCGGCCAGCCGGTAGTAGACCCGGGTGCCCTCCTTCCTGGCGGTCACCAGCTGGGCGGCGCGCAACTGCTGGAGCTGGGCGGACGTGTTCTTCAGCGGGACGCCCGCCTCCCGCGCCAGCTCCTCGACGGTGCGCTCCTGCTGGTCCAGCACGTCGAGCAGGCGCAGCCGCACCGGGCTGGCCAGCGCCTTGCCGATGCGGGCGAGCTGCTGGTAGACGGGCTCCTCGGGGAACATCAGACCATGTACTGGTCGTGGCGGCGGTACAGCTCGGTCCACTCCTCGGGGCTGAGCTGCCGCTCCTCGGCGGCGATGGCGGCCAGCTCCTCGAAGTACGCCTCGCGCGGGGCGCCGGGGGTGAAGAGGATCAGCATCGAGGCGGGCTCGCCTGACTCGTTCCTGAAGCCGTGGATGCCGCCCTCGGGGACGAACAGGAAGTCGCCGGCGTTTCCGTCGGCCCATTCCTTGCCGTTGTAGAGCCGCACCGATCCGGACAGGACGTAGAACGACTCGGTCATGGTGCGGTGGAAGTGCGGCTGCGGGCCGCCGGGGCGCGGGCCCATCTCCCACCGGTACAGGCCGAACGCGCCGTTGGTGGACTCGCCGGTGCCCAGGTAGTGCACCTGCGTTCCGGGGTCCTTGCCGATCACCAGGTCCGGGCCCTGGGTGGTGCGTCGCAGCCGTCCGCTGGCCTCGCCGTTCTCGTCGAGGTAGCGCGCGTCTGGGTAGGACATGGGGGGCTCCTCTCGTTTTCTAACGTTCTTTAGATTAACGGCTGACGGGTCGGTGCGGAAGGGGGAAATGATCGACGGCCGGGCGGCCGTGGCCCGCGGAAGGCGCGTCCGGACGAGGGCGCCGGGGGGTCAGGCGCGGTGGCGGCCTCGGCGGGGGCCTCTGCGGCCATCGGCGTTGCCGCGGATGTCCCGGGCGGCGGGCGCGCGGTCGGCTGAGCGTGGGGTGCCGGTCAGGGCGGGCTCGTACGTCCGTGTGGAGATCGGGCCTGCGGGCTCGTACGGGGCATTCTGGGACGCTGCGTGGGTGCGGGGGTGCTGGGTGCCGTGAGCCGGGTCGTGCGGGCGGTGGCGGCGGCCGCGGAGCGGGGCGTCCGGGACGAACGGCTCCAGGCGCTGGATGTCGACGGACTGCCGGTGGCGGCGGCCGCGCAGGGGTGTGTCCGCCGTGGGACGCTCCTCCGGGCGGACGCGGGACGGTGCGGCCGGGTGGTCGAGGCGGCGGCGGCCGGGGTGGGCGTCGGCGGAGGCGAGGGGGAGGACCGGCTCCTCGCGGATCGGGAACGGTCCGGACGCGCCGCCCAGGAGGTGGAAGGCGCTGTAGGGGTCGGGCAGCTCGTACAGCCCCGGCTCGCGCGGGATCTCGATCGGCCCCGTGTCGGTGATGAGCCGGCGGGTCGAGCCGTCGTCCTCCCAGACGAGCGTGATCGGCCGCTCGGGCGCCGGGGCGGGCCGGCGCGGGCGGGAGAAGGCGTCGAACTCGCTGGTCGCCTCCGGGATGACGATCGGCTCGTGGGGGAACAGCGCCCGCAGTGACCTGAGCGCGGTGACCGGCTCCGCGACGTCGACCAGCGGCCGTGGCGCCTCCAGCTCCATCGGCTCCTGCAGCGGGCGAGAGGACGCGGTACGGGCCTGCTTGCGTGACTTGCGGCGGCGGTGGGAGCGGGACGCGGACTCCTGCGCGACCGCCGCTCCGGCCGTGGCGGGCCGCAGCCGCAACGTCTTGGCCTTGGCCACCGCAAGCACGGCGAGGGCGGCCACCAGCGCGGAGGTGAGCAGCGCGGGGGAGTCGACCGTGACGGACGGGGAGGTGGCGGAGGCGTCCGTGATGACGGGCAGCGGGCCGGTCGTGACGGCGCTGGTGTCGGCCGTGGTGGGCTTGGCGTGCTTGCCGGACTTCGGCGCGGGAGAGTCGGCGGCGCCGGGGACGGCCTTGGGGGCGGGCTCGGCCTTCTTCCCGGTGTCGGACTTCCCGGCCTTCGGCGGGGTCGCGTCCTTCTTCTTCTGTTCCTTCTCGGGGCGGGTGGCCGACGGGACCTTCGGCTGTCCGTCCAGCTCGACGTGCGGGACCACGATGGCGAGCCCGCTGCCGTCCTGTGTGCCGACCCCGGCCTTGGCCTCCATGGCCGCGGCCTCGTCCGCCGCCTTCTGGGCCGCCTCGGCGTCCAGCCGCTCCTTGATCTTCCACGGGTATCCGTAGCCGACGACCTTGCCGGTGTCACGCACCTTGCGCTTGGCGACCCCGCCGTCGATGTTGCCCTCGATGGTGTGGATGCGGCCGCCCGCGACCTTGGTCACCACGCCGACGTGGTCGATCCGGGCGATGCTGTCGGAGCCGCCCCAGTCGAAGAAGACGAACGCGCCCGGCTCCGGCTTGGTGCCCCAGGCGTCCTGCTTCCTGAACCACTTGGCGTGCGCCACGGTCCAGGCGAACTGGCCCATCCACTCCTCGTACCCGAGCTTGGTCGCAGCCCAGCCCAGGAACATGTCGCACCACGGGGCGGAGCTGTAGTCGGCGTCGAACTCGATGTTCTCGCCGTACCAGTTGCCGAACTTGGTGTACGCACCGGACTTCTCCGAGTAGCCGAGCTGGCTCTCGAGAAGCTCGATGAACTTCCGCATCTCTGGGGTCATGGAAGTGCGGGGGCCAATCCTTCCAGGAGACCGGTTACGTCCGAGCGACCAGGGGTACAGCGGGGAACCCCGGGACACTTGTGTCGAAACCGGATACCAGTAGTCATCCGTGATGAAGGAGGCTACCGTCACGGATGGCCAGGTCAAGCCTGCGTCAAGAAATCGTCACGAGATCCTCTGCTTCAACCGGCAGGTCAGCAGTCTTCCGGATGGAACGCCCCAAAGAGGATTTAATCCCAAAAGATCTATGTGACTACTTCGTTACGCCGTCGTGACCGTGCGGAGCGTGACGGATCTCATGGACCGTTCCCCGGCTCTAGAACGAAATTCGGTAGAATTCGTTCTAAGATGATGTCCCATGTCGATCGACGTGACGTCCGAAGCCACCCACGCGGCGCTCCTCGCCCTGGCCGCACAGACCCGTGAGTTGATGGACGCCGTGCTCGCGACCGGCGCCGACGACGACGAACTGGCCGCTGTCACCGAGGAACTGCGCGCCCTCACCGCCCGTCTCGACGCTGCCCGGCGGCCCCCGGTGGAGTTCGGCGAGCCCCGGTGGCTCCTGGGCAACGCCGCCGTCGGAGCCGCCAACCCGTTCGCGCCCCCGGTCGAGGTCGAGTACCCGCCCGGCGGCGGGGTCCGCGCCGAGCAGGTCTTCCGGCCGCTGCACGAGGGCCCCCCGGGGCTGGTGCACGGCGGGGTCAGCGCGATGGTCCTCGACCACCTGCTGGGCACGGCGGTCGGCGTGGCCGGGCGCGTCGGACTGACCGCCTCGCTCACCATGAGCTACCGCGCGCCCGTCCCGCTGGGGGTCCTCGTCGTGGCGACGGCGGAGTACACCCGGTCGGAGGGCCGCAAGTCCTGGGCGGAGGGCCGCATCGCCCTCCCCGACGGAACCGTCCTGGTGGAGGCCACCGGTCTCTTCATCACCCCGGGCTGGCTCCCGCAGGAGGCCTGACGGGGCGCAGGGCCGCCTGGCCGTCCGGTGTGGGAGTGGGCTGGGAGGGCGAGGCGCAGGCGGGGCCGTCCACGGCCACCTCGCTGATCTGCGGCCCGTTCGCCGCCGCGGGTTCCGTCATCGCCACCAGGGTCAGGTGGGCGCGGTGGCCGCACGCCACCTGGCCGAGGTCGCGGCGGGCCCGGCTGGTGTAGTCGGTGCCGCCGGACAGGGTGCGGCTCTCGCTGGCGACCTCGCGCGACACGCCGCCGTCGTCGCGCCGCAGGTACGACAGCCGCAGCCGGACGCTGCCCGGACCGTCGGCGGTGACCCGGACCGAGCCCGTGGAGCCGTCCCAGGACAGGATGCCGATCCCTGTCACGGCGGTGTTCCCGCGGGGCGGCGGGGAGGCGGGGGCTCTGGAGGTCGTGGGGGCGACGCTGGGTCGCGTGGTCGGATCGGGGCGCGGCCGGCCCGGGCTGTCCGAGGAGGGAGGGCCGGTGGGGCGCTGGTCGGAGGCGCTCCGATCCGGGCCGGAGGCGGACGGGCCGGGGGACACCGTGCCGGAAGGGTCCGCCGACGGCGGGCCGGGTGACGTCGTGCCGGATGAGTCCGGCGGCGGGTCCGTGGCGGGCGGGGGAACGTCCGCGGTGGTCTCCGGGGGCATCAGCGCCGTGGCCGGCCCCGGGGGTAACGTCCCGCCGGACGCCAGCAGCGAGATCGCCACCGCCACCACGGTCGCCACCGCCAGCCACAGATAGGGCGGCAGCGCGGGCAGCGGACGCGGGACGGCGGCCCTGGGCGCGGGCTCGCGCTCGGTCCTGGCCAGCGGGAAGCGCAGCGCGAGCGCGGTCGCCGGCTCGGCCAGATGGCGGCGGCCCCGCTGCTCCCACTCCCTCCCGTAGCCGGCGACCGCGTCGCGCTCCAGCTCGGCCAGGAACTCCACGGCGGACGCGTACCGGAGAGCGGGGGCCTTGGCCAGCCCGTGCCGCAGCAGCCCGCGCAGCGCGTCCGGCACCACCTCCAGCGGCGGCGGCTCCACCAGGTGCTTGTCGCGCAGGGCCGCCAGGTCCTCGCCGCGGTACGGCGCGCGCCCCCTGACGGCCTCGAACAGCACGCACGCCGCCGCGTACAGGTCGGCGAGCGGGCCCGCCTCGCCCCGCGTCCACAGCTCGGGAGCCATGTACGGCGGGCTGCCGGCGGGCACGCCGGGCTCCTCGGCGTGCGTCACGATGCCGAAGCCGGAGAGCTTGGCCGTCCCGTCGGCCTGCACGAGCAGGTTCTCCGGCCGCACGTCGCGGTGGGCCACGCCGCGCCCGTGCGCGGCCGCCAGCGCCTCCAGCGTGCTCTTGACCACGACGAGCGCCGCCTCCGGGCTGACCCGGACGTTCTCCCTGAGGATCTCCCGCAGCGACACCCCGTCGACGAGCTCCATCACGACCGCGGCCCGCCTGGGCGTCTCGACGTACTCGTACACCCTGACCACGTGCGGGTGGTCGATCTCCACCAGCTCGGCCGCGTCCTGCCGGTAGCGGGTCATGAAGTCGTCGTCCCTGCGCAGGGTCGCGTTGAGGTACTTGATCGCGACGTACGCGCCGGTCTCCTGGTACGTGGCCAGGAAGACCCGGCCGGTGCGCCCGCTGTCAAGCTGGCGTACATCGCGGTAACCAGGGACCACGTCCAACCCCTCCGAAACGGCAGCCGATCTGTTTCCGACCGTCTCACCGGAGGTCGCGATTGTCACGTGCGTGGACGGGTGGGGGGCCATCCCTCAATATCACAATATGTGCTGATAGAGTCACAGATTGTGACTAGACGAGTAGAAATCGGCTGGCCCACGCTGGGCACCGCCGTGATCGCCGAACTGGACGAACGGAACGCCGTCCTGGCCCAGAGTGTGTGGGACGCGTTGCCGTACCGGAGCCTGCAGGGGCATGCCCTGGTGGCAGGCCATCACCTCTACCACGTCGCCCCGGTCCACGGCCTGCTGCACGTGCAGGGCACGCACAAGGTGGACCGTCGCGAGGCGCCCGACGGCACGCTGTTCGCCTCCCGGCTGCAGCACCTCGGCATCAAGTACGGCGAGCTGACCGAGCCGATGCCCGCCGTGCCCATCGGCCAGGTGCTCCCGGAGCACCTCGACACGCTGGTCGAGTCGGGACACGAGATCTGGGAGTCGGTCTACCGGACCAAGAAGGTCGTCATCGCCGAGGTCCGCCGGGCCGGCGAGCCGGGCGGCCACCGCCTGACCCGGCTGAGCGTCACCGACCCGCAGATCGACGCCCTGATCGGCGACGTGCACGCCGAGACCGAGCGCATCTGGCTGAGCCCGCCCGACGACCTGGCCGACATGCACGAGGGCCGCATCCCGTCGTGCGCGGGGAGCTTCGAGACGGTGCTCACCACGCTGGTGTTCGTCAACGGCGAGACCCGGCCGCTCGGCTACTCCTGCTTCACCGGGCTGGTCCGGGCCGCGTACGAGGAGATGCCTCTGGAGTCGCTGCGCCACATGGCGCAGCTGCTGGCCGCCACCCCCGCCGAGTTCCTCGGCTACTGCGGGCTCGGCAAGCTCCACGACTTCACCACGAGGGCGCTCGCCGGGCTGGACCGGATCGACAACCGCGACGACTTCGCCGCGCTCATGGCGCACCTGGCCCTGTACGTCAACTGCCTGGGCAGCTGGAACCTGCAGCTGTTCCCGTGGCAGCTCGGCGACCACCTGCGCCGCAAGGGATCACTCGAATGAGCGGCCGGGTCGTGGTCGTCGGCGGCGGCGTGATCGGCCTGTCCGTCGCCTACCACCTGGCCGAGGCCGGCGTCGGCACCGTGCTGCTGGAGCGCGGCACGCTCGGCTCCGGCGCGTCACGCGCCACGGCCGACGTGCTGCGGGCCTACTTCGCCGGCGACCCGGTCAGCTCCGCGCTGGCCGTGCGGAGCCTGGACGCCTACCGCGACTTCGCCACGCGGCCCGGCGCCCGGCTGCCGATGCGCCAGGTCGGCTACCTCGTGCTGTTCACCGACGCGGACCAGGTGGCGGCGTTCGAGGCCGACCTGCCCGCGCAGCGGGCCGTCGGGGTGGACGTCGAGCTGATCGACGCCCGCCGGGCCAGGCGGCTCAACCCGCTGATCGGCGGCGACCTGCCGCTGCTGGCCGCCGCCTGGTCGCCGCAGGCGTACGTGTCCGACACCGCGGCCATCGTCGACGGCTACGCGCAGGGCGCCAGGATGGCCGGGGTGCGCATCCGCACCGGCTGCCCGGCGCTCGCGGTCCACGACGGCCGGGTCGAGACGCCCGGCGGCACGATCACGGCCGACGCCGTGGTGTGCGCCGCCGGCGCCTGGTCGGCGCCGCTGGCCAGGTCGGCCGGGGTCGATCTGCCGCTGCCCGAGCCGGTCACCCAGGAGCTGCTGGTCACCGACCCGCTGGAAGCGCTGCCCGAGCTCCCGATCACCCTGGACGCCGCCAGCCGGCTGCTGGTGCGGCTGCGCGGCGACCGGCTGCTGATCGGCATGGGCTACCCGGACAACGACAGGGCCGCCTGGCGCGCCGGGGTCGCCGCCCAGCTCGCGGTCACGTACCCGAGCCTGAGCGGGGTCCGGCTGCACACGGCGGTCACCGGTGCGCGCGACGCCAGCCCGGACAGGACCGCGTTCATCGGCCACCGGCCGGGGCCGCCCGCGTTCCTGTACGCGGCCGGGTTCTCCGGGCACGGGCTGTGCAACGCGCCCGCCGCCGGCGAGCTGGTCCGCGACCTCTACCTGGGGCGCGAGCCGTGGCTCGACACGGCCACGCTCGCCGTCACGCGGGAAGGGGTGGGCTGAGCCGTGGACGCCACGACGGGCGCCGATACGGGCGCCGATACGGGCGCCGATACGGGCGCCGATACGGGCGCCGGGGTCGAGTTCGTGCTCGACCCGGCCACCCTCGACGTGCACGCGGACTGCGAGCGGCTGCGGGAGCTGGGGCCGTTGGTCCGGGTGGAGATGGAGGGCGTGCGCGCCTGGGCCGCCACCCGGCACGCGACCCTGGCCGCGGTCCTCGCCCACCCGGACCTGTCCAGGGACATCGCCTACTGGGACCCGGCAGGCCGGGCCGCCGTCCGCGACGGCACCGCGGTGCGCCGGATCACCTTCGACACGTCCATGCTGAACGCCGAGGGGGAGGAGCACCGGCGGCTGCGCGGCCCGATGGCCCGCGTCTTCAACGCCCGCCGGGTCGAGGAGCTGCGGCCGTGGGTGGCCAGGCTGGCCGCGGAGCGGGTGGACCACCTGGCCACGCTGCCGCCGGGGCCGGTGGACCTGCGCGAGGAGTTCGCCTACCCGATACCCAGGGACGTCATCACCGAGCTGATGGGCATCCCGCCGGCCATGCGGGCCCGGGTGCACGAGCTGACCGACGTGGCCGCCGGCGTCGGCGACACGCCGGTGGACGTCACCGAGGCGAGGAAGGTCCTGTACGGGATGGTCGCCGAGATCATCGAGGGCCTGCGCCGCACGCCGGGGCCCGGCCTGATCAGCGCGCTCGTCCAGGAGGGCGAGCTGACCGGGAAGGAGCTGCTGGACACGGTCGAGCTGGTGTTCATCGCCGGGCACGTGACGACCGTCAACCTGCTCACCAACGGCGCCCGCGCCCTGCTGCGCGAGCCCGCCCAGCTCGCCCTCGCGCTCGGGGGCGAGCTGGCGTGGAGCGCCGTGGTGGAGGAGACCATGCGGTGGGACTCGCCGATCGCGCACTTCCCGATGCGGTACGCGGTCCGCGACCTGGAGATCGAGGGGGTACGGGTGCGCAAGGGGGAGGCGGTGGTCGCCTGCTTCGCCTCGGCCGGCCGCGACCCGGAGCGGTACGGGGCGCGGGCCTGCCGGTTCGACGCGGTGGCGGAGCAGCCCGGTCACCTGTCGTTCGGGCACGGCCGGCACTTCTGCCTGGGGGCGCCGCTGGCCAGGCTGGAGGGCGAGGTGGCGCTGGCCGCCCTGTTCGAGGCCTTCCCGGACATGCGGCTCGCCGGGCCCGACGCGGGCACCCGCCCGCTCGGTTCCGTACTCGGCAACAGCACGCGCAGCCTGCCGGTCCTGCTCGGTGAGCGCCACAACTGAGAAGCGCGGCCCGCTCCGCCACGGCGGAGCGGGCCGCCTCAGGCCAGGGCGGTGAGGAGTCCGATCGTCAGGGCGGTGCGTTCCGGGATGTGGCCGACGAGGACGTGCTCGTGCCGGGCGTGCGCGCCGTCGCCGACCGCGCCGATGCCGTCGAGCACCGGCCGGCCCAGCCCGGAGACGAAGTTGCCGTCGCTGGCGCCGCCCACGGCGGCCTCCTCCAGGGTCCAGCCCTGTGCGGCGGCCACCGCCTGGGCCTCCTTGAACAGGCGCTGCGACGGCGGGTTCGGCGTCATCGGCGGCCGGTTCCAGCCGCCGGTCACCGACACCGTCACCCGCGGGTCCGCGGCGTCGAGGCCGGCGAACAGCTCGTCGATCCTGGCCATCTCCGCGAAGTCGCTCACCCGTACGTCCACCCCGCACGTCGCCAGGCCGGCGGCCACGTTGCGGCCGGAGCCGCCGCTGATCAGGCCGACGTTCACGGTCGTGCCACGCTCAGGCGCGGCCCCGGCGGCGATGCGGGTGACCAGCTCGGCCAGCGCGTGGATGGCGCTCGCGCCCGCCGCCGGGTCGAGCCCGGCGTGCGCCTCCACACCGGTCACCGTCACGTCGAACAGGCCCACCCCCTTGCGCGACGTCTTCAGCGCGCCCCGCAGCGACGCCTCGAACACGAGGGTGGCCAGCATCCCCTCGCTCGCGGCCTCGATGCGCGGCCGTGACGCCAGGCTGCCGATCTCCTCGTCACCGTTGAACAGGAACCGCACGCCCGGATGCGGCAGCCCCAGCGCACGCAGCCCGCGCACCGCCCAGATCGCCTGCACCAGCCCCGTCTTCATGTCGAACACGCCGGGCCCGGTCATCCGCCCGTCCTCGATCGAGAACGGCCAGGCCGCCAGCGTGCCCGCGGGCCACACCGTGTCGTAGTGGCCGAGCAGCAGCACCTCACCCGGCGCGGTGCCCGCGTACCGCAGCTCCAGCACGTCCCCGTACTGTCCGCCGTCGTGCGAGGTCTCGCCCGCGGGCGGGCCGAGCCGCTCGGCGGTCAGCTCGCGGACGGCGCGCAGCCCGCGGACGAGCGCGGGCTTGTCGTGGCTGGGGGTCTCCAGCTCGACCAGCGCCCTGATGTCGTCCAGCATCGCGGGCAGCGCCTGCCGGGACCACTCCTCGATCGACATGGGGTTCCTTCCTTCAGAGGTGAGACCATCCAAGCGTGAAAGTCACCATGCCCGGCATCACGGTCGCCGACCACGTGTTCACCGTCCCTCTCGACCACGCCGACCCCGGCGGCCTGACCATCCAGGTGTTCGCCCGGGAGATCCGCGACCCGGCCGTCACCGGCGACCTGCCGTGGGCGCTGTTCCTCCAGGGCGGCCCCGGCGGCAGCTCGCCCAGGCCCACCGGCCCCGGCCACTGGCGGCCGCTGCTGCGCACCCACCGCGTGCTCCTGCTCGACCAGCGCGGCACCGGCCGCAGCACCCCGGTCTCGCCCGTCGGCACGGACGAGGAACTGGCGGCTTACCTGCGGCACTTCCGCGCCGACGCGATCGTGGACGACTGCGAGCACATCAGGAAGGCGCTCGGCGTCGAGAAGTGGGAGACGTGGGGGCAGAGCTACGGCGGCTTCATCACCCTCACCTACCTGTCCAGGGCGCCGGAGGGGCTCAGGGCGTGCCACGTCACCGGCGGGCTGCCCGGCCTCGACGCCACCGCCGACGACGTCTACGCCCGCACCTACGAGCGGGTCCGGGCCAAGGTCCGCCGCCACCACCTCCGCTACCCCGGGGACGAGGCCGCGGCCTGGCGCATCGCCGAGCACCTGGCCGACGAGCAGGTGCTGCTGCCCGACGGCGACCGGCTGACCGTGGAACGCTTCCGTACCCTCGGCCTGAAGCTCGGCATGGGCGACGGCTCGGAGCGCCTCCACTGGCAGCTCGCGGAGGCCTGGGACGGCGACCGGCTCGCCGACCCGTTCCTGTACGAGGTCATGACGGAGACCGGGTTCGTCGGCAACCCGCTCTACGCCGTGCTGCAGGAGATCATCTACGCCCAGGGCGCCGCCACCCGCTGGGCGGCCGAGCGGTTGTTCCCCGCCGACTTCGGCACGTTCGGCATGTTCACCGGCGAGATGGTCTATCCCTGGATGTTCGACGCGATCCGGTCCCTGCGGCCGTTCAAGGGCGCCGCCGAGCTGCTCGCCGCCGCCGACGACTGGCCGCCGCTCTACGACCTGGACCGGCTGGCCGCCAACGAGGTGCCGGTCGCCGCCGTCGTCTACCACGACGACATGTTCGTGGACGCCGGGCTGTCGCTGGAGACCGCCGGGAGGGTCGGCAACCTGCGCGTGTGGGTGACCAACGAGTTCGAGCACGACGGGTTCCGCGTCGCCGCGGATCAGATCGTGCCCCGGCTCATGCGGATGCTGATCGACCCCCGTTAGCCTCACGCAGCGGCAGCCGCACCTCGAACCAGGTCTCGCCCGGCACCGAACGCACCTTGATCTCGCCGCCGTGCCGCCCCGCCACGATCCGGTACGAGATGTCGAGCCCCAGCCCGGTGCCCTGGCCGACGGACTTGGTGGTGAAGAACGGCTCGAAGATCCGATCCTTGATCTCCTCCGGCACGCCGTGGCCGGTGTCGCCGATCTCCACGATCGCCTCGTCCTCGTCGTACGCGGTGCGGATGGTCAGCGTGCCTTCGTCGTCCATGGCGTCGAGGGCGTTGTGGATCAGGTTGGTCCACACCTGGTTGAGCTCGCCGCCGTAGCAGGGCACCGGCGGCAGCGTCCGGTCGTAGTCGGTGACCACGGTGATGCCCGGCGGCAGCTTGCCGCGGAAGATCGCGATCGTGCTGTCGAGCAGGCCGTGCAGGTCGAGCACCTGGAACGGGGCCCGGTCCATCTGGGAGTACTCCTTGGCCGAGCGGATCAGCGTGGTGATCCGCTCGGTGGCCTCGGTGACCTCGTTGAGCATCTGCGAGATCTCCACCGCCTCCGACAGCCAGCGCAGTGCCGCCGGCGCGTGCTCCGCGCCGGCCTCGCGCCGCACCTTGTCGAGGTGTTCGGTGCCGAACCCGGCGTTGACCAGGGCGGGAGCCAGGTCCCACGCGTCCTCGACGCCGAGCTCGTCCAGCGCGTCGCCCAGCTCGTCCTCGGCGTCGGAGATCTCCAGCGGGCTGCGGGAGGGCAGCTTGCCGACCGCCTCCATGCACGCCTCCTGCATCTCGATGAGCGCGCGCAGCCGCTCGGGCGGGATGCCGTTCTCGGCGAGCTGGGCCAGCTCCACCCGCGACGACCTGACGAGTGAGCGCAGCTCGCTGACCGCGCGGACCGCGGCCGCCGCCGGATTGTTGAGCTCGTGGGTGAGCCCGGCCGTGATGGTGCCGAGCGCGGTGAGCCGCTGCCGCCTGTCGATCATCTCCCGCTGCATGCGCCCGCCGGACTGCAGCCCGTCGAGCAGGTGCATCGCCATCGGGAACCATTCGGTCACGATGTAGGCGAACTTCTTGGCCGGGAGCACGAACAGCCGCGACGGCGCGGTGGCCCGCAGCGTGTGCTGGTAGGTCTGCGGCGCCCGGTCGCCCAGGTAGGCGGAGGTGGCGCCGCCGTAGACGCCGGGCTGCGAGGTGCGGGGCATGGCGACGGTGCCGGCGCTGACGGTCTCGGAGATCATCTGCACCTCGCCCTCCATCAGCACCACGAAGCAGTCGGCCGGCTCGCCCTGGCACACGACGTCCTCGTCCTGTTCGGCGGTCGTCATCCGGCCGCTGGTGGCGAGCTTGGTGAGCTGCTCGTCGGTCAGCCGCTCGAACAGGAAGAGCTTGCGCAGTTCGTCGATGTCGACTGTGTCTGTCACTGCTTCTCCAAATAGCGGTGTACGAGCGCGACGGCCATCGCGCCCTCCCCGACGGCGGAGGCCACCCTCTTGATCGACTCGGCGCGCACGTCGCCGGCCGCGAGCACCCCCGGCACGTTCGTCTCCAGGAAGTAGGGCTGGCGGCGCAGCGTCCAGTTGCGCGGCCGCTGCCCGCCCTGCACCAGGTCGGGCCCGGTGAGCACGAACCCCTTCTCGTCGCGCTCGACCGTGTCGTCCAGCCACGAGGTGTACGGCTGCGCGCCGATGAACACGAACAGCCACTGCGCGTCGACGACGCGCTCCTGGCCCCCGCTCGACAGGGTCAGGTGCTGCAGGTGCCCGTCGCCCTTGCCGCCGGTCACCCGCGTCTCCAGGTGGACCTCGATGTTGGGGACCGCCTGGATCTGCTCGATGAGGTAGTGGGACATGGACTTCTCCAGACCGTCACCTCTCACCAACAGATGCACGGTCCTGGCGAATCCCGACAGGTAGACGGCCGCCTGCCCGGCCGAGTTGGCGGCGCCCACGATGTAGACGTCCTGACCGCGGCACGACGGCGCCTCCGTCAGCGCCGCCCCGTAGAAGACGCCCCGGCCCACGAAGTCGTCCAGGCCGGGCGCGTCGAGGCGGCGGTAGGCGACGCCGGTGGCCAGGATGACCGCGTGCGCGGCGATCTCGCCGCCGTCTTCGAAGCCGACCACCCGCGCCTGCCCGCGCGGCTCCAGGCGGGTCACCCTGCGCGTGGTCAGCAGTTCGGCGCCGAACCGCAGCGCCTGCCTGCGGGCCCGGTCGGCGAGCTGCTGCCCGGACACCCCGTCGGGGAAGCCCAGGTAGTTCTCGATGCGCGAGCTCTGGCCCGCCTGCCCGCCCGAGGCGTGCGCCTCCACCAGCACCGTGCGCAGCCCTTCGGAGGCGCCGTAGACGGCCGCGCCCAGCCCGGCCGGGCCGCCGCCTACCACGATCAGGTCGTAGAAGTCGGTGGCCGGCGTGGTCGACAGGCCGACCGTCGAGGCCAGTGTGGACTGGTCGGGCGCCTGCAGCATCGACCCGTCGGCGGTGACCACCAGCGGCAGGTGGCAGTCGTCGCCGGCCGCCGCGACGAGCTGCGCGCCCTCCGGGTCCTCGGCCAGCATCCACTGGTAGGGCACGTGGTTGCGGGCCAGGAACTCACGCACCTTGTAGGACGGCCGGGACCAGCGGTCGCCCACCACCCGCAGCTCCGCCACCTCCACCCGGTCGGTGCGCTGCCAGGCGTCGAGCTGGCCGTCGATCACCGGGTAGAACTTCTCCTCGGGCGGGTCCCACGGCTTGAGCAGGTAGTGATCCAGGTCGACCACGTTGATCGCCTGGATCGCCGCGTCGGTGTCGGCGTAGGCCGTCAGCAGCACCCGCCGGGCGTACGGGTACATGTCCATCGCCGCTTCGAGGAACTCCACCCCGTTCATCTGCGGCATGCGGTAGTCGGCGAGGATGGCGCAGACCTCGTCACCCCGCAGCCGCATCTCACGGACCGCTTCCAGCCCCTGCACGGCCGTCTCGGCGCGGACGATCCTGTAGTGCTGCCCGTAACGGCGCCGGAGGTCGCGAGCGACGGCCCTCGACACCCCCGGGTCGTCGTCGACCGTCACGATGACCGGCTTGTCCATGCCCCTGCCTTCCATTTGTCCCCTATGTGCAGGATGCCTTCTTTCCCGCCCGTCGGGTCAAGCGATGACGCGGCTTTCGCCGCCGTCCACCAGCAGCGAGATCCCGTTGACGAACGAGGCGCGCTCGCTGGCGAGGAAGGCCACCACGTCGCCGACCTCCTCGGCCCGGCCGACGCGCCCCAGCGGCACGTTCGCCCCCCGCTCCGCCAGCCCTTCCACGCCGCCGGACAGGTCACGCAGCCGGTCGGTGTCGATGGGCCCCGGCATCACGTTGTTGACCAGCACGCCGTCGCCGCCCACCTCGCGGGCGAGAGTGCGTACCATGCCGGCCACGGCCGAGCGGGTGGCGTTCGACAGGGCCAGCCCGTCGATGGCCTCCCTGGCCGACCTGCTGGTCACGGTGACGATCCGGCCCCAGCCGCGGGCGCGCATCTCCGGCAGCGCGGCCCGCATCAGCCGTACGGTGCCGAGCAGGTTGCGCTGCACCGCCACGTCCCATTCGGCCGCGGTCACGTCCACGAACCGGCCCGGGGGCGGCCCGCCCGCGTTGGCGACCAGGATGTCGATCGGCCCGAGGACGTCGCGCGTCTCGCGTACCAGCCGCTCGGCCGACTGCGGGTCCTCCACGTCGGCGAGCACGGCGTGCACCACCTTGCCGTACTCCTGGAGCTCCACCACCGCGTCGGCGAGGCGTTCCGGGTTGCGCGCGGCGACGCACACGTCACAGCCCTCCCGCGCGAGGCTCTTGGCGGCGGCGAGCCCGATGCCCGCGCTGCCGCCCGTGACGAGTGCGACCTTGCCTGAGATACCGAGATCCATGACTGGACTATAGAGCCGGACGGACTCTCACATCGGCGGGCGCACGCGGGTGAGTTTGTCCGGATTGAGCACTCCGTACATCGTGCGGACCCGGCCGTCGCGCATGTCCACCGCGAGCAGCTGCATGTGGTCGCCCAGCAGGCTCCAGAGCACGGGCTGGCCGTTGGCCGAGCCGATCGCGGCCCTGCCGTACGGGTAGCGCGTCCACAGCCCGGCCAGGAAGCGCACCACCTTGTCGCGGCCGACCACCGGGCGCAGCGCGGAGCGGACCTTGCCGCCGCCGTCGCCGTAGAACACCACGTCGTCGTGGAGCAGCTCCGCGAGCGCTTCCAGCTCGCCTTCCGCGGCCGCCGCGATGAACCGGTTGAACAGCTCGGCGTGCTCCTCCGGCGACGGCCGGAACCGGTCGCGCCCCTCGGCCAGCCGGCGGGTGGCGCGGTGGTGCAGCTGGCGCGCGTTCGCGACGGACACGCCGATGATCTCGCGGATCTGGTCGTACGGCAGCTCGAACGCCTCCCGCAGCACGAACACGGCGCGCTCGGGCGGCGACAGGCGCTCCATCATGTGCAGGGTCGCGAACGACACCGTGTCGCGCAGCTCGGCCGTGTCCATCGGCCCGGCGTCGCCGTCCGCGACCGGCTCGGGCAGCCACGGGCCGGTGTAGGCCTCCCGCTTCACCCGGGCCGAGCGCAACTGGTCGAGCGCCAGCCGCGACACCACGGTGATCAGGAACGCCCGGGGCTCACGCACGTCCTCCCGGTCCGTCGCCGACCAGCGCAACCACGCGTCCTGGACCACGTCCTCGGCGTCCCACATGCTGCCCAGCAGGCGGTAGGCCAGCCCGATCAGCATGGGACGGTAGGCCTCGAAGTCGTCCACCCTGGTCATGCCGCGCAGCGTACCCGTCAGGGACCGCCGCTCCTCCGCCGGGCGCATCCGCTTCGCCGGCGAGCGGAGCCGGATGTGGCGGGGCACCGGGTGGAAAACCCGGGGCGGGCGTGATGAGCTTGGCGGGTGGCACGCAATCTGATCCTGTCAGGAGGCCCGTTCCACGACTTCGACGCGACCTCGGCGGCGCTCGCCGAGGTGCTCGCGGAGGTGGGGGTCGAGTCGGAGGTCACCGAAGACATCGCCGGACGCGCTGAGCGAGCCGCCCGAGGTCCAGCTCATCACCGTCAACGCGCTGCGCTGGCAGATGGACCTCGACCGGTTCGCCGACCTGCGCGACCGGTGGCGCTTCACGCTCCCCGCCCAGGCCCGCACCACCCTGCTCGACCACCTGGAGCAGGGCGGCGGCCTGCTGTGCATGCACGCCGCTGCCATCTGCTTCGACGACTGGCAGGGCTGGCCGCGCGTCCTGGGCGGCTGCTGGACCTGGCCCAAGTCCCACCACCCGCCGCTCGGCTGGACCGGCGTGCGCGTCCACGGCGGCCACCCGGTCGTGGAGGGCCTGCGCGACTTCGACGTCGTGGACGAGGTCTACAGCGACCTCGACCTGCTGCCCGACGTCCGGCCGCTGGCCTCGTCCAACGGCCAGCCGCTCATGTGGGCCCGCCCGGTCCGGCGCGGCCGGGTCTTCTACGACGCGCTCGGCCACGACACCCGCGCCTACGACAACGAGGTCCACCGCACACTGCTGCAACGTGCCGCGCTCTGGCTGCTGAAACGGCCGGTCACGGTCCGAGACTGAAAACGTCACACCCGCCTGCGATCGTGGGCGGGTGAACCAACTCGTGGAACGCGTCGACGAACAGGACGATGTGCTCGGCGTGGCCGACCGCGCGGAGGCCGCCAGGCGGGGCTGGCTGCACCGCGTCGCCACCTCGATCTGCCGTGACGAGGAGGGCCGGATCCTCGTCTTCCGCCGCTCCGACCGCGCCGCCCGCTTCCCCGGCTACTACGACGTGACGGTGGGCGGGGCCGTCACCCCAGGGGAGTCCTACGAGCAGGCGGCGGCCCGCGGGCTGGCCGAGCAGCTGGGCGCGCGGGTGCCGGTGCGGCCCGTGGTCAGGTTCCTGTGCCGGGGCGTGTCCGGCTCCTACTGGCTGGGGGTGCACGAGGCCGTCCTGGCGGGGGAGCCGCGGCCCGACCCCGAGCGGGTGCCGTGGCACGGGTGGATGAGCGAGGACGAGCTGCGGCTGGCCGTCTGGCGCTGGCCGTTCACCCCCGACGGCCAGGACGCCTTCACCCGCTATCTCGCCCTGGCCCGCCGCTGACTCCTTCAGGAAGCCCGCGAGGGCCGCCTCGCCGGTGTCCACGCGGCTCTCCGCGAATCCGTCGAACATCCGGCCCGCTCTACCCGGCGGCGGGCCCGGGATGCGTCAGGGGCAGCCCTGTCCGCCCGGCACGTGGCCGGACGCGTCCTCCAGCCGGGTCAGCACGATGCGCTGGAGCGCGTCGACGAACCGCTCACGCTCGCCGGGTTCGAGGTCGGAGAGCAGGTCGTCCTCGACCGCCCTGATCTCGGCGGAGGCGGCCTCGCAGGCCTCGCGGCCGGCGTCGGTCGGGTCGACCAGCCGCGCCCGCCGGTCGCGCGGGTCGGGGCGGCGGCGCACCAGGGCCGACGACTCCAGCTCGTCCAGGATGGCCACCAGCTTCGTCTTGTCCACCGGCACGGCGGCGGCCAGCGCGAGCTGGGTGCGCGCCGGGCCGCTCACGACCTCGACCAGGACCGTGTAGCCCCACAGGCTCATGCCGTGGCGGGCGGCGATCCGCTCCTCGATCCCGTGCAGGCCGATCTTGAGCCGGGCGGCCAGCCAGTGCAGGTCTCGCCGGAGCGGGCTGCCCATCTGACCACACATACCGCAAAGCGTATCAGCGGCAAATAATTTGCATTTAAGACGATTTATGATTGCATCTATCTCGTACGCCAACGAATCGGTCCGAACGAGAGGAGCAGGCATGGACACCGGCCTGCGAGAGCGCGTCGTCCTGGTGACCGGAGGGTCGTCCGGCATCGGCGCCGCCACCGCCGTGGCCTTCGCCCGTGAAGGCGCGAAGGTCGCGATCACGTACCGGAAGCGGGAAGAGGCGGCCCGCGCGGTCGCGGCGGCGATCACGGAGGCGGGCGGCGAGCCGTTCGTCACCCCGATGGACCTGGAGGACCTGCCGTCGGCGCGGCGCGCCGTGGACGCCGTGCTGGCGCGCTGGGGGCGGGTGGACGTGCTCGTGGCCAACGCCGTCCGCTGGGGCGGCGACGCGCCCGACCCGACGGTCCGGTTCGAGGACGTGCCGGTCGAGGAGTGGCTCGCCATGGTCGGCGCCAACCTGGTGGGCGCCGCGGCCGCCGTGCGGGGCGTGCTGCCCGGCATGCGCGCCCGCGGCTGGGGGCGGATCGTGCTGATCTCCTCGGGGGTCGCGGAGGAGGGCCTGCCCGGTCCCGGTCCGTACGGGACCGCCAAGGCGGGGCTGCACGGGATGGCCCGCGCGCTGGCGTGGGAGGGCGGGCGCGACGGCATCCTGGTCAACGTGGTCGCGCCCGGCTTCACGCTGACCGAGAAGGCCTCCGGATTCCCTCGGAAGATCATCGACGAGCTGGCGGCCGGCGTGCCGACGCGGCGGCTGTCGGATCCGGAGGACGTGGCCAGGCTCGTGGTCTTCCTCGGCTCGGCGGCCAACGGCAACCTGACGGGCGAGCTGGTCCGCGAGGGGTCGTCGGCCGCCCGCGCGCCTCACGTGGGCTGATCGGGCCCCTCGGGTGTGAAGCGGCGGGCCGACTCCGACTCCTGGGCGAGGCGGCGCAGCGCCTCCAGCGCCCGCCCGTACAGGACCGTGCCGAGCACCAGCGCCTCGACGGCGGTGTCACGGTCGTCGCTCGCCGGGATGGCGTCGAGCTCCACCTCCCGCACCAGCCGCTCCGCCATCTCGGCATATTTGCGGATGTCGTCGCCCATGCCGAGCCGGCGCATCCTGGCCATGGTCTGGGTCAGTTCGTTCCTGCCCGGGGCCTCGGCGTTCACCTGCCAGCCGAGGTCGGCGATGAGCGCGTCCACCTCGGCCTTCGCGGCCTCCCACTCGGGCGTCGGCTCCGGCTCGACCTGAGGGCTCAGCGCGTAGTGGGCGGTGCCCAGCATGTGGTGGAAGGGTAGCGACTCGTCCTCGATCGCGGCCACCACCTTCTTGACGGCCGCGATCGGCAGCCTGCCGACCTCCACCATGGCCCTGATCAGCCGGAGCCTGCGCAGGTGGGACTCGTCGTATTCGGCGCGGGTGGCGGCCACCTGCTCGCCCTGGTGGAGCAGCCCCTCGCGCAGGTAGTACTTGATCGTGGGTATGGCGACGCCGGACCTGGCGCTCAGCTCGGACATCCGCATCTGTTGGATAGTAGCACTATCCATGCCGTGCCAGATGCCGGGCCGCTCCCAGTAGATCGTGCACCTCCGCCTGCCGGTTCCACAACAGCACGATCTCGATCGGCGGCACGTCCTCCGCGATCGGCACGAACGCCAGCGACTCCGGCACCGGCGTCCCTTCCCGCACACACAACGTGTATCCGGCGCCGTCGGCCACCATGGCGATCACCAGCTCGTGCGTCGAACCCGAAGCCCCCAGCCGGGGATGCAGCCGGTGCCGCACGAACGCCTCCAGGAACCGCCGCGCCCCCGCCACCGCCTCCGACTCCGGCATCACCAGCGGCTCCGCCGCCAGCACGACCAGCGGCAGCCGCCCCCGCGACGCGAGCCGATGGTCGCGGGGAAGCAGGGCGCGCACGGGGGAGCGATGCACGAGCATGCGCGCCACCCCACGCGGCAGCGAGCCCGGCGCGTACCCGAGCCCCGCCTGAAGCGTTCCATCCATCAGCGAGACGAGCTGCTCCGCCGTGCCCATCGGCGCGACCCGCAGCGGCGCGTCCGGCAGCGGCGACAGCAGCCGCGCCACCACGTCGCCCAGTCCGTCCGCCACCCCCAGCCGGGTGCACTGATCCGTGCGCCGCGCGGCCGCCACCGCCCGCTCGAACGCCGCCACCGCCACCGTCGCCTGCGCCAGGAACGCCTCCCCGGCCGCGGTGAGCCGGACCCCGCTGGAGGACCGGGTGAACAGCTCCACCCCGATCTCCTTCTCCAGCGCCCTGAGCTGCTCCGACAGCGTGGGCTGGGCGATGTGCAGGACGGCCGCGGCCCGGCGCAGACTCCCGGCGCGGGCGATCGTGATCGCGTACCTGATGTGCCGCAGATCCATCGGACACCTCGCCAGTCAGATGATCGCACCTCTGTCTTACAGAACCCGGCAGCGGGTGTGAAGACCCGGAGTCGATTGCGGAAGGGTGAAATGGTGCCTCGCTCGCCGACATGTAGGGGATGTCCTGACAATTCCTGGAGATGAGGGGGCCGACCATGGGGACCGCCCGTGGATGACGACCGGAGACGCCGGTTCGAGGCCGTGTACCAGCAGAACTACGAGCAGATACTCGGCTACGCCGTACGGCGCTGCGCCACTCCCGAGGACGCCGCCGACGTGGTGGCCGAGACGTTCGCCACCGCCTGGCGGCGCGTCGACTCCCTGCCGCGCGGCGACGAGGCCAGGTTGTGGCTGTACGGGGTCGCCAGGAACGTGCTCGCCAACCACCGCCGGGGCCAGGCGCACCGGCAGTCGAGACTGGCGACGCTGACCGCCGACATCGCCGACGTCTACACCCGCTCACCGGAGGGCGCCGCCGAACGGGACGTGATCGCGCGGGCGTTCGCCGGCCTGCCCGACGCCGACCGTGAACTGCTGGCGCTGGTCGCCTGGGAAGGGCTGGACCACGGCCAGATCGCCACCGTCCTGGACATCTCCCGCAACGCCGTCCGGATCCGCCTGCACCGGGCACGCAGGCGCCTTTCCCAAGCGCTGGAGAACGACGAAATCACCGCCGACCGATTCGCCGTGGAGCCGACATGAACGAACTGCAAGGGCTCGCCCGCGTCCGTGACGAGGACCTGGCGGGCCGATCCACCGGGCTTGCGGCCCGAGCCCTCTTCGACGCGATCCTCACCACCGAGTCTCCGTCCCCGGCGAGGACGCGCCGGCCGAGGCGCCGCCTGCTCCTCGGGCTCGCGGTCGCCGCCGCGTTCACGTCGGCCCTCGTCGTCGGCCCCACCCTGGTGGCCGGCCCGCACGGCGCGACCTCGTACGCCAACGCGGCGATGCACATCGAGCTGCAGGACGGCCTCTGGGTGGCCAGGGTGAAGGACCCGCACGCCGACTGGGCCCTGTACGAGGAGGCGTTCCGCGCGGTGGGGGCCGACGTGACGCTGGAGATCGTGCCGGCCGCACCCGACCGCGTGGGCCATCACCTCGGTGGGGGAAGGTCCGTAATGACGTCGGGAGGCCCCGACACCCTGGTCACCGGCATCGAGCCGGACGGCTGCCTGATCGGCGAGGAAGGCTGCCATCTGGTCATCAAGGTGGACGAGAACCTGAGCGGCCGCGCCTACATCAGGCTCGGCCGGGCGGCCAAGCCCGGTGAGGTGTACAAGTCGCACGGCACCGCCACCAAGGCGGGCGGGATGCTGAGCGGCTTCCGGGTGGACGAGCGGCCCGTGAGCGAGGTGCGGAAGGAAGCGGAGCGGCGCGGTCTCCAGGTGGTCTACCAGATCATCGAGCCGAACCCGGACGGCCAGGGATTCGGCCTCGATCCTGACGACCAGTCGCTTCCCGTCGGCGACGACTGGATCGTCTGGGACGCCGAACCGCACGCCGACGGCGTGGTCCGGCTCATCGTGTCCGAGGAACGCGTGCCCCTCAACCCCCTCTACGGCGGCCCCAAGCCCCGCGAACTGACGAGCGGCTAGCGTCGCGGTTGTCCAAGATCGGTTGCCCGGGCTATTGTCTCCGATCGCGTACTGCGTTTTCCTCATGGGAGGTGGGCGGGCATCAAAAGGAAAGAGATCCTCGCCCCTCTCAGATGGTTCCTGTCGCTCATCGCTCTGCTGCTCTGGCTGCACGTCAAACCGTCGTTCGGAATCGTGCCGAATCTCGGATACACGTGGGGGACCGCGCTTCAGGTGGCGTATCCGGAGCATCAGATCTACCACCGCGGCGACGCCGACATGGCGGTGGGCTATTTCGCGGCGACCACGACCGTGGAAGTGGAGTCGCACGCCGACGCGGCGGTAGGGGTTTCCCGGCGTCGCATACTGAAGCTCTCGCAGAACATCTTCGGCGACGTCACCTTTCCTGACATCGGGCCGACGACCATGACTCCCTACGTGGAGAACTTCCAGGGTGGGACCCATTCTCGTCCCGGGGAGAAACAGAGAGCGATAGAACAGGCCAAGACCGTCCACCCGGATCGGCTGGTCATCGTCCTCGTCGAGCTCACTTACCCGATGCGTGAGGGGGTCGTGCCGGGCGGCTTCGACAATGGTCAGGAGAAAAGGTTCTTCCTCTCCGGTGGACCGGACCCCGTTTACTGGTGGCCCGGGTGGGGTGGGTGCAGCACCATGGTGATCCCGGGCAACAACTGTGGTCTCCGGTCCGTGGTGAACGACTATCGGACGTGGGTGAGCCAGTTCACCGAAGGGGACGCGGACGATCTGCTCGAGATCGGGCTGGACCTGCGACGGCTCAGGGAGGTGGCCGCGGAGGGGAAGGTGTACGGGTACATCGACACCTTGCGCGGCCGGGACGAGTTGCTCGACCTGCTGGAACTGCCTGTCATCCGTACCGCGTACGTTCTTGAGCAGGTGCCGGAGATTGGTGATTAGGCCGTTTTGCTTTAGGGCCGTGAAACTTTCATCATCGCATCGCAAGTTTCGACCAGAAGCTTCGCCTCTCTTCCCAGGTGACCATGAAGAGAGCGCCCCTGACGTGACATTTAGCGGCTGACCGGATCGGCCGCATCGACGCGCCGTGCTGGACCGGCCTGCGACGCCCTCCTAATCTCCGGGCACCTGGCACTTCCGAAACGGAGAGGTGTGAATTGACCGTACGCTCGAAAGGACGTCGTCTGGCGGCGTCGATCGCCGCCGCCCTCGCGGCCCTGGCCGTCGCACTCCTGCCGATCAGCCCCGCACACGCGGCATACGGCCCGGACCAGCCCGTCTACGTGCAGCTCAACGCGACCGGCGGCTACGGGGCGCTGGCTCTGCTGGACGGCACGGTGGCGTTCGACGACGGGAACACGAAGTACCGCTACGCGCTGCGCCTGTGCTGGCAGAGCGCCTACCCCGCGCCCTACTTCCGGATCTACGTCAACGGTGCGAACTCGACATGGCCCGTGGAGTCCGGCACCACGACCGCTCCCGGGTGCCAGCGGGTCTTCCTGTACAACGCCGAGGTGCAGTTCGGCGGCACCGTGAGCAACGTCCGCTTCGACGTGACCGGAGGCTGGTTCAGCAGCAGCGGATACATGATGCGCACCAGGAGCAGCATCACGTACGACAACCCCTTCAACTGACCACCGCGTCCCCGGGCGCGTTATGACGCCGACGAGGGCGTCCCTGCTCATCGCCGGGACGCCCTTGATCTTGACGGACGCCTTTTCCGGGGTCTATTCATGAACGGCCTGATCCGGGAACCACTTTTGGTCCGGAGGCCGGAGCTCATGGCAAGGAGCAGCTACAAGTCGTACGGCTGACAGGGATTGACGTGGAGATAGGAATTTCGCTGATTCTTCTGGCGATCTCCGGCGGTCCTGCTGGGTGCTGTTACGGAACGAGCCATGATCTCCCCACTCAGAGCAAGGAGAGATGACACTATGTGACTATGCGCCCACCCCGAACAAGATCCTTCAATACCGCGGGCCCATGTGACCCCCAGCTCCACTACATGCTGCCGCCCACACCGCGCCTTCCCCAGGCGCGAGCGCTGATCGACATGGACCGGTACTTCGTGGTCCACGCGCCCCGGCAGACCGGTAAGACGACCGCGCTGGAAGCCCTGGCATCCGAGCTGACCGCAGAGGGCGACATCGCCGCCCTGATGTTCTCCTG
>NZ_JAHKRN010000057.1 GCF_019396385.1 Nonomuraea harbinensis
GTCAGACTTGCGAGCGGCCGACAGCGCAGCGTTCTTCTCATCAATCCAGTTGAACACCCGCTCGACGGTCGGCACGAACACCTTGTCCATCCGCACGTTCTCGAGCACTCCCCGGATATGCGTCTCATAGTGGGAGACGTAGCCGAGCAGCGTGCTCTCACGGATGTCTTTGAGGCGCTCCCGCCGCTCCTTCCAGTGCTGCCAGTACTCACCGAAGGTCATCGCCTGCAGCGGCTGCCCTGTCCGGTACTTCCGGTGTAGTTCCTCATGCGCCGGTAGCGGCACGTGCCTTTGATGCGCCTCCTTGATCATCTCCAGGATCTCCATCCTGGCCTCGTGCCCCTCCGGACCGGGCTCGGGGATGTCGAGCAGGCGTCCGGCCTGCTGATAGAAGGCAGACAGCTCGGTTTCGCTTCTGAAACCACCCAGCCTCAGGTAGACGCGCTTGCCATCAGGTCCGGCCGGCAATTCTTCCTTGCCGTGCCAGGTGCCGTGATGCGGATTCCACGTGCCGTCCTTGCGGCGGAGCTTGGGGCACTTAGCGCCGAGCTCGCGGCCGTTCTCCCGGCATTTGCAGCGTTTGTATCCGTTTCCCGTCAACTGCTTGTACTCACTTCATTCCGGTTTCACGGTGCCTGTATGCGATCTTCCTCGCTTCCAGGTAGTCCTCGATGCTCACCTCCAGCTCGGCGGCCACATCTTCCGGCGACTGCTGGGGTTGGCCACGTTGGTTCAGGGCTATCCGGGCCGCCAGGCTTTCCAGATAATCCAGGCGATCTTCTGGTTGCCGGTCGCCGATCTGCCGCAGCCTGCGGTCGATTTCCTTCGTGACCGCGTCGGTGGGGTGTGTGGTGCCGCGCTCGTAGGCGTCAATGACACCGATTGCGGTCTCTTGCATTCCGGTGCGCACCAGCGCCTCGGTGACGTGGTAGATGAGGTCCGGCACCACCCGCACCGGTGTGCTGGGGATCTTGGTGGCGAACAGTTCACGCAGGCGGAGAAGGTCGGCTACGGCGCTGTGGCGCCGGCGGGACTCTTGTGCCGGCGGAGTCAGGTCGCGTCCGTCGCCCATGGCCTGCAGGATTCGGTGCAGCTTGTCGTAGCCGGCCGTCGCCTCGCGCCAGGAGTCGGCGTCCCGCCACAAGGCAATCGCCTGCTCGGCTGCGTCCGGGTCGACTCTTCGCTGCGCCAGGAAGCCCTCGTAGGCGGCGCGGCTCTGCTCTTGGGCAAAGCGGTGACGCAGGCGGGCCCAGGCTAGGAGGAAGCGTGCATACTGCTCTGTAGCGTTGCGACCTTCGTGGGTGACCGTGCGGCTCAGGTCATGCAGGTCCCGGCCTTCGGCGTCGTCCATGGGGAGCGGGAGTTCTTCCAGGGCGATGCCGAACACTCGGGCCAGCGCGATGGCCTCGTCCACGCTGATCGCACGGCGGCTGCCGTCAGGCTTGGGGTTGACGATCTTGGAGATGGCGGACTGGTGGGTGGGACATCCGGCGTTGGTGAGCTCCTGGGCCATGCGTTCCTGTGACCAGCCGCGGCGGCGCATCTCCCAGGCAATGCGAAGGGCGACGTTCTCCTCGCTGAGGCTGCGTACTCCCGACTGATTGGTCTGGTCCGGATCACTTCGCTTCCCGGCTACCGGCACGCGTCACTCCTTGACATCATCCGAGTTTAATCCTGAAGGGATGGAAGATTACCAACGATCGGGTTGATCGGCCACCATCGATCATGCCATCCTGATCGCGAGCGTCAACCCATCCCATTCGCGATGAACCGCTCGGCGCTGCCCGACACGGTCCGAGCGGATCCCTCATCAGAAAGGCGCGTCCTCATGGCCGAAGCATTGACTACCGCGGAACTGCTTGCTCTGCCCGTCACCATCGACATCGTGACCGCCGCACGAGCGTTCGGCATCGGCCGGACCAAAGCGCACGAACTCGCCCGCAAGGGCGAGTTTCCCTGCCCCGTCCTCCGGGTCGGCCACACCTACCGCGTCGGCCGCGCCGCCCTCCTTCGCTGCCTCGACATCGACGACCCCGCCCTCACGCAGGCACCGCCCGCCCAGGCCACCGACCTCGCCTCCTGAACCGAGGTCACCCGATGACCACTCCGTTCACGCACATCCTGCAGGCCCTCTACGAAAAGACCGGCTACGCCCCTCGCGGCTCACGCACTCAGAAGAGCGCGGCCTGTCCCGCCCATGACGATCGGCAGCCGTCGTTATCCGTCGGCGTCACCAGCGACGGCATCGTCATGATCACCTGTCATGGAGGGCCGAAATGCCCCACCGAGGACGTCATGCAGGCGCTCGATCTGCCCATGTCCGCCCTCTGGCCCGAGCAGTTACGAAACCCACACTCCCCCAAGCACTCTGGCGATCGCTGGATGCCCTGCGGTCACGACCGGGTGGCCGAGTACCTCTACCGGGACGAACAGGGCACCGTCCTGTACGGCGTCGCCCGGTGCAGCCGGAAAGGGAACGGTTGTCAGGGTTTCCGCCAGTGGCGACCCGACCCGGCCAAGCGCTCCGGCCGGCGCTGGAGCCTGTACGGCGAGGACGGCAGCATGGCCGTGCGTCTGGTGCCCTACCGCCTGCCCGACGTCATTGCCGCCGTCCGCGAAACCCGGGTCGTGATGATCACCGAAGGCGAGAAGGACGTCGAAGCTCTCCGCGCGCATCCGGGTATCACCGCGACCTGCAACGCCATGGGAGCCGGAAAGTGGCGACCGGACTTCGCGCGCTACTTCTACGGCGCCGACGTCTCCATCGTCGCCGACCGCGACCAGGCTGGGCGTGACCACGCCCTCACGGTCGTGGAGAACCTCATGCCCGTGGCCCGCTCCATCTACGTCCTGCAGGCCCGGCACGGCAAGGACGCCCACGACCACCTCTCCGCCGGCGGCACGATCGGCGACTTCCTCGAGGTATGGGCGCCCAAGCCCTACATCCTTGCGGGAGTCAGTGGGTGAATGCCGAAGGCAGCCCGAACTGGGCACCGGACATCGAGAAATCGGGGCGTGTACCGCAAGCCGATCCTCCAGGCGGGCAAGAGGCCTGGGATGAGGTCATTCCTCTCGGGTCCCGCCTCGTACCGCCTCCGTTCCCGCTCGCCAGCCTGCCAGCGTGGCTGGAGGACATCATCACGGCAGTCGCCGAAGAGACCCAGACCGCCCCCGACATCGCCGCGGCCTTCGCCCTGGGTGGACTCTCCACCGCTGCCGGCGGCAAGGCCGTGGTCCGGGTGCGCGGCGACTGGCACGAGCCGCTCAACCTCTTCCTCGCCTCGGTCGCCCCGCCCGCCACTCGCAAGTCGGCCGTCTTCCGGGCCATGACCGCACCGCTGTACCAGGCCGAGGAAGCTCTCATCACCGCGGGGAGAGCCAAGGGCCGGCAGGCCGAACTGCTCCGGCTGCAGTTGGAGGAGGCCGACAAGCAGGCCCGGACCAAGGCGGTACGCAGCGGCTCCGCGAGCGATCTGGCCGAGGCCGAGTCCACCACCCTCGCCCTCCAGGAGGCGGTCGTGCCTCCGGAAGTCCAGCTGATCGGCAAGAACGTCACTCCCGAGGAGTGCTCCACCATCCTGTCCGAGCAGGGCGGCCGGCTGGCCATCCTGTCGGCCGAGGGCGACCTGTTCGACATCGTGTGCGGCCGATACAGCAACGGCGTGCCCGCCCTGACTCCGTTCCTCGAAGCCCACGCTGGCGACGTGCTCAAGGTGAACCGTCGCGGCCGATCCGAGTACGTGCGCTCCCCCGCCCTGACCATCGCGGTGTGTATCCAGCCCACCGTGCTGGCCTTCATCGCCCAAAAGCCCCGCCTGCGCGGCCAGGGCCTGCTGGCCCGTTTCCTGTACGCGCTGCCGAAGGACACAGTCGGCTACCGCAAGAGCGAACCCGACCTCGTCCCCGACGAGGTTCGGAACACCTACGAGCAGAACATGAAACACCTCGTCATCAGCCTGGCCGAGTGGGACAAGCCGCAGATCCTGGCGCTGTCCCCGCCGGCCACCAAGCTCGTTATCGAGTTCCAGGACGAGATCGAGCCCAAGCTCCGTGCAGGGGTCGGCGAGCTCGACAGCCTGCGCGACTGGGCGGGCAAGCTCGTCGGCGCCGCCGTCCGCATCGCCGGGCTCCTCCACCTGGCAGAGCATCCGCAGGATGGCTTCCGCAAACCGGTCGCTGAGGAGACCATGCGGCATGCGATCGATATCGCCCGCTATTACACCGCCCATGCCTCAGCCTGTTTCGGTGTGATGGTGGAAGGCCGGTATACCCAACTGGCCCGGGACTCCCTGGCGTGGATCACCAAGAACGAGACCGTCAGGAAGGCCCGGAAATTCAGCCAGCGTGACCTCCACCGCGGGATGCAGACGAGGTTCAGGGACGCCTCGACCGTAACCGCCGTGCTATCTCTCTTGGACGCGCACGGTTACATTAGGCCCCTTCCCGAGGCTTCCCGCGGATCGCGAGGCGGGCGCAGACCTTCCCCGCAGTACGCTCTCAACCCCGCACTCATCGGAGAGTCGTGACAGAACTGCCACAGCAGAAATGACCTGCGAAAACAGCTGAGACAGATGGTCAGACAGAACAGTGACAGAATGACGGGCAGTGACAGAACACCTCCCAGTGCGTTGTATTTGCCATAACCCACACACAGGGCTCCGGTTCTGTCACCCACCAAGGAGATCTGTCAGCGTTCCGTCACTGCGGCATCAGGCGCCGATGAACCAGGTCAGAGACGGCATTCCGTGTTCTGTCACTTCTGTCATCAGCCAAGAGCCCAGCGCCAAAGGGCGAAACAAGGAGAACATGGCGCGCCCCAAATAGCACCCAAAAACCGATATCTTCTTGATAGAGTCGACCGTATGGAGGCCAGCGCCTTACGAGTAGACAATTCGCGCACCACCCATCTGGCAGGCACCAGCATCGACCGCTACGACGTCGAACTCCCTGCGCCGGCCTGCCATACCGGAATCGCGGGCTGGGATTCGCGACGGCTACGCGCCTCGACGGCGCCGGTGAACTGCCGCCGCTGCCTGCGACTCCTCGAGCGGCGGCAGACCCCTGCTCTGCTTCAGGAGACAATCTTTTGACGGTGCTTAGGTCGATCCGTTGGATCTAGGCCACTTAGGCGGCAGATCGACGGTGACCTCGCGGGTGGCGGACTTAATGGTGATCGTGGTCTCACCGCGTCCGATCGCCTTGTCAATCTTCTTGATTTTTGACCAGGAAAAGCCCTGTCGCCGGTACTTGTTCCGCTGGCTCGGCTTCATGTGGCGAATGTCGTCCTTGGCAACCCTGATCATTCCTGGATGCCATGCGCGTGCTGTTCCGCGGGTCATCTTGACCATCAATGCCCTTTCGAGGGTGAGCATGAAGCTGGTTGCTTGATGTGAGGTTGTGAGCAACAAGGCGGATCTGCAGTTTGATATCACATCACCGCCTTCGTCGCAGCCACGGACCTCTTTACCTGCCACTACTCAGCCCTGCTCACCAGCCGCACTGCGACCGGGTCCCGTCCCTCAGCGACCACTATCGGTGGGGTAGTCGAACTGCAGGCGGACCGGCTCAACCAGCACAGCACGAGCTCCGTCGAAGTCAGCCAACCGGGCCGCCACCGTGGCCACCGCCAGCCGTTCCGGCAGGACTGCAGAGAACTTCAGCCCGTTGACGGCACGGCGATCGACGTCCGGCAGCACCAGAATCTCCCCGTCACCTACGCTGCTGCGTGCCTCCTGCCAAGCCGTAGGCGTCAGGTCCTCGCGCAGCCGTACAGAGAGATCTGTCGGACGCTGAACCGGGTCTGCGATCGAGGGCAGCGTGGCGGCGAGCGTCGCGTTGGCGCGATAGCCGGCCCAGGTCCACCACCGCACGTCGTCACCCGCCCGGGTGATCAGCGTTCCTCCGGGGTGCACGAGGCCGGGAGCCTCCTCCTGCCGCCATTCGGCGAGTCTCGCCTGCGCGCGGCGGGTCAGTGAAACAGGAGGGTCCGCACCGAGCAGGACCTCTCGCATGGCCTGGGTCAGGGCGTAGGACAGACCAGCGATGCCGCCGCTCGTCCACTTGGCGACACCGCCGCCGTTGGCGGGCTCGACGAAGGCCCGCCTGCGTGCCCAGTCGATGAAGGTCACCCGCCAGCTCCGGCCGCCGAGCAGCAGCAGGCGAGGGCCCGTTCGCTCCTCGGTCAGCACCGAGGGGTCGGTGCGGCCGATCTCCTGGCGTCCGGCCAGCACGGTGAATTGCGGCGGCGCGGTGAAGGAGGCTGTCAGCTCGATGAAGTGGCGCCGCCCGAAGTGTTTTTCGGCTTCGGGGCCGATGAACAGCATCCCGCCGTCCTCGTCCAGGAACCCCTTCTCGACCATGTGCCGCACGATGGGAGCGGCTGAGCGGTCGAAGGGTGCCAGGCCGTTCCACTCCTGCGGCCACACGTGGTTGCCGATCCGGTGCTGCTGGAGGGTGACGGCGAGCAGTTGCTGCGCCACCAGGTGGCGTGGTTCGGGCGGTGCGGTGACCGGTTCGACCCAGCCGCGGCCCCACAGCAGGAGCAGGCCCGCAGCCTGGAGCAGGGATTCTGCCTCGGTTGCGAGGAACAGGCAGTTGCGTACGGTGCCGGCTCGCCGGCCGGTGCGCCCGATGCGCTGTAGGAACGAGGCGACGGTGCTGGGCGCGTCGATCTGGATGACCCGGTCCAGGTCGCCGACGTCGATGCCGAGTTCGAGTGTGGAGGTGGAGACGATGACGCAGTCGCGGGCTTCGGCGAAGGCTTGCTCGGAGCGGGCGCGTTCGTCGGCTGACAGGGAGGCGTGGGACAGGAAGACGTTCACTTCGCGCGCGCGCAGGGCCGCACCGAGTTGCTCCACCTGTCGCCGGGAGTCGCAGAACACCAGGCGTTTCTCGCCCCGGTGCAGTGTGGAGATCAGTTTTGCGGCGTTGTCCAGTGAGCCGACGTAGTCGAGTTCGACATCCCCGGCCGGGCGGGAAGCCGCCGGGAGGGAGGCGTTCAAGGAAGAGGCCGCGCGACCGAGAACGTCGGGGTCAACAGTGGCGGTGGTCGCAGAAGGTAGATCAGGTGCCACCACCTGGCCGGTTCGCTTTCCGGCACCGGCCCCCTGTAGCCATTCGAGCAGTTGGTGCGGGTTTCCCACGGTCGCCGACAGGCCGATTCGCTGGAGGGGGTGGCCGGTCACGCGCTCCAGCCGTTCCAGTACGGCCAGCAGGTGCCAGCCGCGGTCGTCGCCGGCGAAGGCGTGCACCTCGTCGACGACCACTGCCCGGACTCGGCCCAGTAGGTGTGCGTGGTCGGTCTTCACGCCGATCAGCATCGCCTCGAGTGACTCGGGGGTGGTGAGCAGGATGTCGGGTGGGTCGGTGCGGATCTTCCGCCGCTGGGATTCTCGGACGTCGCCGTGCCAGAGCGAGGCCCGGCGCCCGAGCCACTGGGCGTAGGAGTCGATGCGCGGTAGGAGGTTGTTGAGCAGCGCCTTGAGTGGACACAGGTAGAGCACCGACGTACCGGTCCAGCTCCGTTGCGCCATCACGGATAGCAGCGGGAAGCAGGCCGCCTCGGTCTTGCCTCCCGCGGTCGGGGCGAGCAGGACGGCGTCCTCGCCGTCCATCAGCGGTCCGATCGCCGCCCGCTGCAGCGGGCGCAGGTCGGGCCAGCCGAGGCTGTTGACGATGTGGTGCAGGACTACCGGGTCGAGCCGGTCCAGCACGTCGCCAGGCCCGCCGCCGGACGCCATCACAGGTCCAGGTCGACGTCGTCGGCCGAGGCGGCGAGGTTGCGTTCGGTGTCGGTGAGTTCGTCGCTCCGCACGGTCAGCGTGTAGTGCCGCCGGGGGTCGAAGTCGTCGAACTGGTCGATGCGGTCGAGCACGTCGCCGACGAGCTTCTTCAGGAACAGCCGGGGAGCCACGCCGACCTTGCCGGCCAGCGCTCCGCCGACCGCCCGCGCCAGGTCGTCGATGTAGGCGTCGGCGGCGAGTTCCTTGATTCTTTCCGGGGCGTCGGCTCCGGTGGTGTAGAGGTCGCGGACGGTCACGCCCAGGTTCACCAGGGATTCCAGGGTGAAGCCGGGCAGCCGGAGCTGCACCGCGCGCGGGTTGTCGAAGCGCGGATCGGTGGTGAAGTCGGTCGCCAGCCGCTGGGCCAGCGGTGCCAAACGCTGCACTCCCTGTTGCCCGTCGTAGAACGCCGGAGTGCCGGTGATCACCAGATACAGGCCGGGGAAGCGGCCCGAGTGCACCTCGTCGATGAGCTGCCGCAAAGCGTTGAGCGCCTTGTCGCGCGCATCGGCGCGCACCCGCTGCAGGGTCTCGACCTCGTCCAGCACGACGAGGAGCCCGGGATGTCCGGAGTCACGCAGCACCGTCAGCAGCCCCTGCAGGAAGCCGAGCGCCCCGAAGTGGTCGAGATCGCCGCGCACGCCCGCGAAACGGCGCGCGGCCGCGGCAACGTGCGGCTGCCCACCGAGCCAGGCCAGCACTGCGGCGGCGGTCGCCTCGTCGCCTGCGGAGAGCGCGGCCCGGTAACCGCGCAGCGCGGCCGCGAAGGACGGTGCGTGCCGCGATACTTCGGTGAGCCGGGCGACCAGCAGCTTCTCCACCTCGGCGCTCAGTTCGTTCTCGTCCGCCCCGGCGGCGAGGGCGTCTTCCTCCAGCGCGTAGAACCACGCATCCACCACCGACCGCAGCGCGCTCGGCGGAAAGCTGGCGGTGGTGAGCCGTTCGGTCAATCGCCGGTAGACGGTCTCCAGCCGGTGCAGGGGCGTCTCGGTTTCCGAAATCTGGATCTCGGAGACGGCGAAGTTTCGACGTTTGGCCCGCTCCCCCAGCCACCGGGCGAAGAAGGTCTTGCCGGAACCGTATTCTCCCCGTACGGCCTTGAACACCGACGCGCCGGAGGCGACCGCGTCCAGTTCGGCGTCCAGCGCCGATTCGAACCTGTCGAGGCCGGTGGCGAGCAGATCGAGCCCGCTCTCGGGTACGGCACCGCGCCGCAGCGCGTCGATCACGGCACGGCGGCGCACGGCGCTGACCTGGGCGGAGCGGGACGACCGAGCGGTGTTCACGCCTGCCAGTCTCCCATCGTGCTTGTCATGTCAGTTCGAACTGGTCACGCAGGAGCCCTGTGTTCAGCCGCAGCGTGCGCCCATCGGCCAGGGTCTCCAGGACCTGCACCCCGTCATAGTTGAGAAGCTGACGCAGGACGGCGGCGAAACCGTCGGCTCGCCCAGGCGGATAGCCGACGCGCTGGGCCAGCGCCGTGACCGGGAGAGCGCCGGCGTCGAGCAGGGCCCGCACCGCCGTTTCGACCTTGTCCAGTGGCGGCTTGCGGGCCAGCAGTCCCACCTGCGCCTGGAAGATCTCCGATGCCAGCAGGGCATCGACCAGGGCGTCGTCGGGCGAGGCTAGACGAGGGGCGAGGAGGGCGTCATCACCTCCGGGAGCCAGCACTACGTCGAACAGCGCGTCGCCCATCGCGGCCTGCGCCAGCGCCGCCTTTGACGGCTTGGCGCGGCGCTTCGGCTCGGGCGCCACGACGGGGATCGGGGTGGCGGGGCGGGCAGGCGCCGTCTCATCGGACCACCAGGCCGGGCGCTGGTCGCCGAGCTCGCGCCATCCCTTGGGCGGCTCCGCGCCGAAGGGCAGGAAGGCCAGGACGGGGATGGTGACCTCGGCGAGCGAGGCGCCGCCGTGATAGCCGGCCTTCTGCGCGGTGTAGCGGGAGTCGGTGTCCCACAGCGCTACGATCTCGGCGCCCGGTTGCGGCCACACGACCCGCGGCCCGCGCAGCACGATCTCGGTCTCGCCCAGCGGGCCGCCGGGGGTGCGGTGCCGGGCGGAGGCAATGCCGTTGCCGTCGACCTTCGTACCGGTGCGGTCCACGACATGTCCGTGGTCGCTGGTGAGGATCACGGCCATGCCTTGGGCCGCGGCCACGCGCAGCAGTTCGCGCAGTTTCCCGATGTGGTCGAGGCGCCATGCGCCGTCGCCGAGCTTTTGTTCCTTGGCGAGCCGGTCGTCGATGGTGTTGAGCACGACCGCCACGTGTGTGTGCTCATCGGCGAGTGCTTCGGTGAGTTCGGGTCCGAATGGGTCGCCGGCGCTCTGGCCGCGCAGGTCGTCCTTATGGAAGACCGCAGCGCTGGCCCCGCCCCAGAAGCGGTGCGCGGGAAACAGTCGCTTCTCGTCGGCCTGTGCGCCTTTCAATAGCTTGCCGGCGAACAGCGAGGTGCGGGAGATCGCGGTCAGCGTCGGGATGGCGGCGGCCATGGCGCGCCGCCGCGGGGGCCGGTTGGCCAGGTCCGGCAGCGGGTCGTATTCGGCCCAGTGCCGGCGCAGCTCTTCGCCAAGCTCGGTGGCGATCGCCGCGCTCATCCCGTCCAGGATCAGCAGCAGCACGCGCCGCCCGGTCTTGGCGGCCACGACCGGTTTCACGACGCGGGCGAGAAAGGTTTCCACGGTCAGCATCGAGCCGGGGTCGGTGCCCGCGGCGGTCCAGATAGCGAGGGTTCGTGCGAAGGCTTGGTCGATCTCGCGCCGTCGTTGGCGCACACGGGTGCCGAGAGTGTCGTAAGCGGCTTTCAGCTCGGAGTCGGGGTCGCCTCCGGCCTCGATGTGCTCCAGGGCCTGGTCCACCCAGCCGGTCTCGGTCAGGTGGCGTTCGATCGCCGCCGCGACCGTTTCCGCGCCGGTGGCCGGGTCGGTGGCGAGCCATCGCGCGAGCCGCTGTCCCATCCGGGCACGCTCGATGCGTACTTCCGCGTCCGGGTCGGCGGCCAGGCGGTGAGCGGCCAGTTTTGTGAGGGCCTGGGTGAGCGCGTGCGGTTCTTTTCCGGCCAGCGCCCGACCGGCCTGCGCGAACCGGGCTTCCAGGCCGGCCGCCAGCACAGGGCTGGCTGCTGCCGCGGTCTCGGCGCCGAACTGCCGGGCCAGCACGGCGGCCCTGTCCAGCACCGTGCTGGACAGGCGGCGCGCGTCGCGCGCCGTCTCCTGTTCTGCGCCAGTACGGCCCGCCTCCAGCAGCATGCTGACGAAGTCCTCGCAGGAACGGCCGAACGCGGCCACGAGCGCATCGAGGGCCTCACCGGTCGCAGGTGGCTCCTCGCCGAACCACCGTTCGGCCCGTCCTCGTACCCGGTAGGTGGGCGCGTCGGGCTCGGCGTGCTGCCACAGTGCCGCGCACACCAGCCCGAAGGGCACCGCGTCGGCCCCGTGCTCGGCCTCCACCAGCGCGAGCAGCGCCCGGCCGGCGAGCCCCGCCTGGTCCTCCTCACCGAGGAATGCCGACAGCCCGGCGCGTTCCGGGCCGCGCAGTGCCAGCAGCCGCTCCGGTCCACCGGGGATGAGCGACCACCGCAGCAGCGTGTGAGTGTCGAGGCTGTCACCGCTCGGCGTCCGGCTCGCGCCCGGTGTCGTGTCGGTGTCGTAGCGGCCGAGGCGCAAACGGCGCAGGGCGAGCGCCGACAGCGCGGCACGGCGCGACAACACCCCTCCAGCCAGCGGCGGCCAGCCTCCCGGCGGGGTGGCGTCGAGCAGCGCTTCGGCGGCCCAGCCGTCGGCTCTTAGGCGTGGGTCGACCTGTTCAGCGCCGAACGCTTCGCGTACGACGTCCCAGCCGTCGACGGTCTCGATGCGCTGCTTGTGGGTGAGGGCGAGAATCGCCGGGTCGAGTTCGCTTTGCTCCCGGTCGGTGAGCACGACCAGCACCGCCGGTCCAGTGGCCTCCGAGAGGTGGTCGAGGACCAGTTCGTGCACGGCCAGCGGCGAGGGGGCGGCCGCGATGCGGGCCTGCCGGCCCTCGCCCCAGGCGAGTTCTTCGAGCCCCTCCCACTGGGGCGCGGAGCGCAGCAGCACGACGCGCCGCCGTCCATCTCCGGTGAGGGAGCCGGTCAGTGACGTCTGGGCGGACAGGAACTGGGTGACGGTCGCGGCGGTCAGCCGCAGCACGCCTGTGCTATCGCCGGTGACCTGTGTGGTGGTCGCGGTGCCCATCAGTCCACGACCTGCCAGCTGATCTCGATGGTGGCGCCCGGCTCGCTGGCCGCCAGGTCGGCGAGTTGCCTTTGCAGCTCGGCGACCACCGCATCAGCGTGTGCCGCCTTCACCTGCTTGCTGCCAGACCGGCGTACCCCGCCGCCGGTGATGGGACCGGGAGGGGATCCGGTGCCGGGGCCTCGTCCGGACTCTTTCCCACCGGACACGGGCGGGTGATTGCTCGTACCGCTCAGGTCAACCTTGTCGGCGTCTCCGCCAGGGCGCGGTACGGGGTCGGCCGGAGGAGGGGTGGGTACGGGTGGCTGGTTGCGCTTGATCAGCGCGGTGACCTCTCGGCGGGTCTTGTCCAGGGCGGCGATGAGGTCGGCCGTCAGCTGGTCGGCCTGTGCCGTGCCGCGCAGCACCTGCAACAGCGCCTGTCCTTCGGCGCCCTGTCCCTCGGCCAGCTCCAGCGTGTCCCAGGCAGCCGCGGCCAGTGCTTGGGCGACGTCGTGCGCCCGCTTGACGGAGTTTCCGTACCGCTCGGCGTTGACCGGGCTCAGGTCGAAGCGGGCCAGGGTCTCGACGGTCTTCTTCGCCCCGCCGCCGCCTGCCGCTCCCTGCCCGGTGGCGATCAGCTTGTCCAGCAGGTCGCGTGCGCGCCGGGCGAGAGCCAAGCGCCCCTTCTCGTCGGTCTCGTCCAGGGCGAGGAACGCGGCATGCAACTCCAGCCGGCGGACCAGTTCCGCCGCGGGCTCCCGGTAGGTGCGGGCGCTGTCGACGATCTGCCGGGCGAGCTGGTTGATCATCCGCCCGCGCCGCAGCGCCGGCGCCTTGTTCCCGAAGATGGTCTCGTACCGCCAGCGAGCCTCCATCCAGTCGTCCTCGCTCGGCAGCGGCTGGCTGCGCAGCGCGTCACCGGACTTGATCTGCGACAACTCGGGCGCCGGGTCGAGCGGGACTCCGCCGCGCACCCACACCCGGTCGTCCATCTCCGCGAACGCGGCGACGACCAGGTTTGCCAGGAACGGCTCCAGCCCGCGCGGGTCCGGCTTGTCCGTCCAGTCGACGAGGGTGATCAAGCTCAGGTCCCCGGTCGCACCCTCCGTCTGCGCCATCCGCCGGAAGTGGTCAGCCCAGCGGGTGGACAGCTCGAAGTAGGCCTCCTTCTGCTGCCCGAGCTCCAGCGGCTCGGCCACCCGCTTCATCAGCTTGCGTTCTTTCTCAGGGACCTCGACCCGCCGGTCGCGGGCCTCGGCTGCCGCGCGGACGTGGGTGAACACGGTCCTGGCGTCGGCTGGTTTCACCGCGACGCCGGTGCCGTCCCGGTCGAGGTTGGGGTGCGCGGGGAACTGGTGGGCAAGCAGTTTGCCCGCGAGGTCCCTGACGGCCTCGCGCATCGGTTTGGCGAAGGAGACGGACAGTCCGCCGACATCAGGCAGCGCCACGATGTGGTCGTCGAAGCCCAACTCGACGTCGGACGCCTTCTTGTCCGCCAGCCCGTACGCCTGCTTGAAGGCGGTCTTAACCTGCCTGAGCAGGGCCCCGCGCTGAGTCTCCAGCAGCCCCTTGGCCCGGGCCCGGTTGTCGGCGTTGAGGTGGGCGGCGTACTGGGTGGCGAAGCGGTGCTCATCGGCGAGCGCCTTGTCGATGACGAGGAGCCTGCGGAGGTCCGCGAAGCGCTGGGCGGACAGGTGCGTGGGCACCCAGGCGAGGGTGCGGGCGGGCTCGCCCTGCCGCTCCCGGAGCGCGCGCATCCGGTTGACGTCGTCGACGGGCCCGTACGCGCCCTCGTCGAAGGGCAGATCGACCACGATCCGCCAGTGGCCGTCGAGCTGCGGCTGCATCTCGTGGTCGGGCAGGTCGTCCTCGTCGGCGATATTGCCGAAGATCACCTCCACTGAGCGGTTGGAGCCGCGCCAGACGAAAGTCAGGTCGTCGGCGCCGAGCCTGCCGTCGGAGCGGTCCACGCCGAGTTCTTCGGCGAGCAGGCGTTTGGCGAGCGCCATCCGGTTGCCGGGGTTGTCGTTGACGGCGGCGTTGGCGATGACCGAGTCGACGTCGACGCCGGACAGTTCCAGCCGCACGCCGGCGTTCGCGCCGGTGCCGGTCTCCTTGATCTCGGGGAAGCGGGCGGCCCATTCGGCCACCTTGCTCTTGATGATGCCGACTTCGCTGCCCGGGATCGGCGCCGTCACTGAGCCGTGGTTGAGCGCGCCGAGGCGTCGGATCGTCAGGTCGCTGAGCGCGGGCACGCTGGGCGCGAGCGACGACAGCAGCAACGTGCAGATCAGGCGGTTGTCGCCGATGAACGACTTGCAGCGCTGGGCCAGTGCGGGGTCGGTGATGCTGTCGGGCCGGTGCTGGTACCGCTCGATGTCGTCTTCGGTGACGTCGTACGAGGTCAGCAGGTAGGGCCGGAGCTTGGTCTTGTACAGCTTGTCGGCGGCTTCGAAGACCACCTTCAGGCTGTCCACGAACGGCTTGTCGCCGCCGTCGGCGATCACTGGATACAGATCGCCCACCGGGACCAGGTCACCAAGCCTCAGGTCGTCTCGGCGGGCGGCGAGCAGTTGGCCCATCAACTTCAGACCGGTACGGGAGCGCTGTAGCGCGGAGGAGATGTGGACCAGGGTGTCCATGAAGGCCGGCGAGAAGGGATAGGTAAGCCGGAACGACTCCTCATCCGCTCCCGTCTTGCCGGAGTCCGAGCCGAGCAACGTGTCCCACACCTGCGGGCCGACCCTCTTGGTTTGCTCGAAGGCCGCGTCGACGAGCGGCTCGTTGCCCGGCTTGGGCTTCAGCAGGCGGGCGTTCGCGATCTGCGGGAGGTTGCGGTCCTCCAGGGTGATCTTGTCGAACCGGCCCGAGGCGAGGTTCAGCGTGTCCTGAATGGACGCCTCCGCCGCGCCCGACACCTCCTCGCCGACCAGTTCGCGCAGGTCGCGCTGACGTGCGATGAACGACACGACGGGGATGGCGCGCCGGGCGTCTCCGCCTTCCACAAAATTGGTGATCTTGCTGGCCTCGCGGGCCACGAACTTCTGGTCGTGGATGAGGGTCGCCAGCCACAGGATCAGCTCGTCCATGAAGAGAATCAGGCCGTGGTAGCCCAGCGATTTGGCATGTTCGGCGATCACAGACAGGCCGGCGTCGAGGGAGATGAACCCGTGCTCATCCTCGGCCGCGTTGCGCGCGAATCCAGGCAGCAGGTTGGTGCTCGCGTCCTGCACGAGCTTGGCCCGCAGCTCGGCAGGGGTGCTCGGGTGCACCAGGTCCAGCGGCGTGGCGCCGTCGTGCACCTCCTCGGCGGACAGGGCCGCGTCCAGCAGTTCGGGCGTCCAGGCGAACGACTCGCCCCACTCGTCGTCCTCGTCGGTGTCCCCGCCGCCGGAGCCGAGCCCACTGATGACCGCCGCGTCGCCCAACCGGCCGCGCATGGCCCGCAGGTCGGCGAACAGCGAGTCGGTCCGGTACACCTGCGGGATGGGCGCGTCAGGGTGCAGCTTCTTGACGTGGCTGACGTAGCCGCCTAGCACCCGCTGCTCCAGAGCCTTGGCGCCGAGCATGTGGTACGGCACAAGCAGGAACCGTTTGCCGTCGGACTCCAGCCACTCGTGCTTGGTCAGCAGGAAGTCGAACTCGCCGCGCGCTCGGGCCGCCTGGTTGCCGCTGAGCAGCGCATACAACACGGCCATGAAGTGCGACTTACCGGAACCGAACGAGCCGTGCAGGTAGGCAGCTTTGGAGGTACGGCCGTCGAGGGCGGATTTGATCAGCCCAAGCGCCTCGTCGAAGTTCTCCAGCAGCCGCTCGGTGACGACGTAGTCCTTCAGGGCGTGCTCGGCCCCCTCGGGTGTCACCGCCTCGGCGAGGCGCAGCACGAAGTCCGAGGTGGAGATGGACTCCTTGATGTCGATGACATCCTTCAGGAGGGGCTGCTGTGCCATACCTGTCTCGTTCTCCTTCGCTTCCGCCACTTCGTGCGCCTCTGCCACCCCGCACCGGATTGCAGGGGGCCGGTCCGGTTACTTCTTCGCGGTTCGACGTCCGCGAGCGGGCGCGGCCGGCCGCCAGTTGCGCAGGTCGTCGTCGGTCAGGCCGTGCTCGCCCTGGATCTGCTGCCGGTAGCCGGCGAAGAAGTCGGCCGGGGAGCCGCTGTAGAGCGCGTCGAACTCGTGGTGCCACTGATACAGCCACGGCTGCAGCTCCAGCAGGCCCGCCAGGAACGGAGCGATCTCCTCGCTGGTCAGGGGCTGGTTGGTGAAGTACGTGGCCAGCGCTTGAGCCTGCTCCCGGTGGTCCCAGCCCGCCCATCCGTACAGCTCCGGCAGGCCGGAGGTGGTCGAGGGGTAGGAGGTGAACCGCTCCTTGGGCACATCCAGCTTGCCGCGCGCCCGCCAGTAGGACGCCTTGACAAAGTCGGCCGAGGTGTACTTCGGCGGCACGAGGATCGAGTCGCGGATCTTCCGCTTGGCCGGCTCATCCGGGGCGGCGTCCTCCTGGCGCTGCAGGTCCCAGACGTGCTCCCAGTCGGCGCGCTTCTTCACCCCGCTCGGCTTGTAGCGCAGGGCGGCCAGGAACGGCACGTGTTCGTCGGCCATGAGGTCGGCGACGACGGCCGCCAGTTCGCGGCGGGGGGCGTAGATGCCGGCGACGGAGATGAATTCCTCGTCCCGGGAGAGAGCGTCGATCAGCCTGGGGAGCGTGAGGATGGCGGGCTGGCCGTTCTCGTCGTACCAGTGCTCGCGCTTCTCGATGCGGTCCAGCAGCCAGGAGCGCAGCGCCTTCTCCTGTAGCGCGTCCCACCCTTCGGTGGCCCAGCGCCGCTTGTACTCGGGCCGCTCGATCATCCCGATTGCACGGGAAGATTCGATGGCGTCGATGCGCTTCTGCACGATCTGCTTGTACGGCTCAGGCCAGTGCGCTGGTATCTCCGTGATCGGCTTGGAGCCGTGGCGCTTGAACCACTCGTCGGACACCTCACCCTTGGCCACCTTGCGGGCGAGAACGATCTCGAAGGCCCGCTCACCGAGGACGAGTTCGGGGATGTCGGCCTCGTTCGGCGTGCGCAGGTCCTCGGGGTGAAGGTTATAGAGGGAGTAGACCTGCCAGTCCAACTCCTCCTGGAGGGCTATCACCCGAGAACGGGTGGAAAGCCACTGGTCCTTTGCCCCGCGCAAGACAGCAACAGCGGGGATTCCGACTATGACCACAGCAGACGGGCTAGTAGCGGCTAGCCGCTGGGCGAGAGCATCGAGGGCAATAGCAAGGACAGCGGGATAGTCTTCAGGCAAGGGAAACTCTTCAAGAGTAGTGCCTGTAAACTCATAACGCTCCTCCCAAGCCTCACTTTGAATTCCACGCCCAAGTCCACTCCCACCCTTTGCCTGACTCATCATTTTGAGCCAGAAGCATGCAGTTGAGCTGTTGAGCAGCCCGAGCAACCGCAAATACCCCTCCTCGCGCATCCCCTCCCGTAGCTTGATCACCGGCGCAGACCTGTTGAATACCTTCCCGCCCCGATCCAGTACGAAGTGGTTGTGCGTCGCCACAAAGGCAAACGTGATCGACAGAGGCTTGCGATACCGGCCCGCAACCCATCGGTACCACGCCCACCACGGTTTACCCAGGTCTTGCCGTGTCTGACCGTCAAAATCTGTCGTAGAGCGAAGGTGGCTTCGTGTCGCCCAAAGCAAACGCCCCCACGCGCTCGTCTCATCATAGGGCAACGGGTGGAGATTTAGGTCGTATGGAGCGATAGCGTTCTCGATACAGTGTGTGTTCCAGTCACGGACCACCTCTCCTACAATAAGCGGCCTCGACACGAGGTTACTAATGCCTCGACGACGAAGCGCTTCTGGTGTGCTTATGAAGGCGTCATCCTGGCCAGGAAAGCTGGCGAACCCAATGTCGCGGGACAACACGCTCTTCAGATTTGACGGACAGTTCGCCTGGATCTGCTCGTTAAGCTCCAGACCACCGTCAGCTAGGATCCACGGCTGCTTGCTGAAGTAGCGCTTTCGGCTCAGGTTCTCCACCGAAACCCAACGATTGCCGGGGTCGGATTCGTCAATTTGATCGACAATTGCGCGCCAGACCAGCCCGTTCTCGGCGTTTTCAGGCGCAGACGGCTCCCCCTGAATACCTCGCACTGCCCGGACGGTCTCTCCTCGCATGTGACCGGATCGCCGAGAGCCTATGAGGATGACTGTCGGCGTGCCATGCCCAGGGATATATGCGCCCGAGGTGTCGATGACCTCAATCAATTCCACCTTGTGGGCAAAAAACTCTTCAATTAGCCTAATGCCGAACTCGCGCTTCATGAACGAGTTGGCCGTAATCTGCCCGACCAGGCCATATCCACGTCCGTCGACGTGGCCGCGCTTGGCTAGTTCGAAGAAACGCTCGGCGAACGGTATCGAAAGTGCATACTTGCCCGCGCAAGAATCGTAGAGCTCCCGGTATAGCGCGTTGAGCTTCTTGTCCTTGACCGTGATGTACGGCGGGTTGCCGACCACCACGTGGTAACGCCCCTGTTCCAAGATGCGCGGGTGCTCGTGCACGTCCTCGACGGCGTAGGCGAACTCCACCAGCGGATCACTGGGCACTTCATCGCCAAGCTGCAAGGGGAGCTGCCGCGCCTTTATGAGGGAGTCACCGACCGCGAGATGCATCGGCCAGTCGTACTTGGCCGCCACCGCCAGGGTCCGCATGCCCGCAGCTGCCATCGCGGCGACCAGGAGGCGGAAGCGAGCGATCGCCACCGCGAACGGGTTCACATCCACCCCGTGCACCGAGTCCATCGCGGCCCGTACCCGCTCGTACCGCTCGGCGTCCGGCCGGCGCTCGGCCCAGAGCCGTACCAGTCGCCGGAACGCGCCCAGGACGAAGTGGCCCGACCCGCAGGTCGGGTCGATCATCTTCAACTCCTCGAAACCGAACTCCCGCACCGCCGGTTCCATCGTCCGGTCGAGGATGAACTCCTCCACAAACTCCGGTGTTTGCAGCAGCGCGTACGTCTTGCGCGCCGCCTCAGACAGATCCTGGTACAGGTCGCCCAGGAAGCGGGTGTCCCACCCCGCGGTGCCGTCCTCGCTCAGCGGGTCGGCGAAGTTATGGATGAGCGTGCCGGTCCCGTCTCGCTCCCTCCAGAACTCGACCAGCGTCCGCGCCCCGTCATGCGAGAGCGGGATCTGGAAGAGCGGGTTGTGCACCCGGTCGAACAGCAGCCTGCCCGCCTGGCCCTCGCCCAGCTCCGCGAAGGCACGTTCCAACCAACCGCGATACGTCGGGTCCGGGTCCTCTTCGACGTACGCCTCGTACCGCGCGTGGGCCAGGTCCCGGCGCTCGTCATCCGGAGCCGTCAGGTAGGGCTCGGAGATCAGCATGTTGTCCTCGCAGAACCTCACGAAGACCGTGCCGAGCACCCATGCCACCGCGACCTGGGTGACGCGCTCGTCCAGCCAGGAGGTCCAGGTCGCCGCCGTACGGCCCAGCTTGCGTGCCTGGTCGTATTCGGCGCGCAGCCGCGCCCCAGTCTCCGGCAGGGCCTTGACCTGCTTGGCGAGATCGGCCTCGACCGCCTTGACCTGCTGCTTGAGATCCTCCAACAGAGCCTTGCGGTCGATCATCTCGCCCCTTCCCACGTCTTCTGGTTCTTCGCGCTAGCTCGGTGTTCGTTACGCACCCATGCGTCGGGGAGCTCTATCCACTCCCCCAGCCCTGTCTGGTACGGCACCGCGACCGTGCCCAGCTTCGGCTCACGCCCGGGGTCGCTCTGCGGGCAGAGCAGCCAGAGGCCGCGCAGACCCTGCCGGGCCGCCGCCGCGAGCCGGTCCAGCAAGCCCATCGCGTCGTAGCGGGCGAACACGGCGGCGTCGGTGAGCAGCACCGGGCCGGTGCCCGTCTCCAGCAGTTCGCGCACGCGCGGTTCGATCCGGCCCCAGGCCGTACGGGTGTACTCGGCGAACTTCAGCGCCGCCCGCGTGCCGGGCTCGGCAACGTCCGCGCGGAGGATGGTCTCCCAGGTCGGCTTCGTGCCGGGTGGCACCAGCTCGTGCAGGGCCTGCAGGAACAGCCCGGTCATCGAGACTGCCTCGGCCCCGAACCTGCTGGAGGTGTCGGAGAGCTCGGCAATCGCCTGCCGGGTCAGCCCGGCGCGCACGGTCAGCACCCGGTACCCGTCGCGCCGAGCCGAGACGGTGAGCCGTTCCTCCGCGCGCACCGCGCCCGCGATCTGCGGGTCGTCGGCGTACCGCGTGACGCCGGCGTCGGCCGTGGTGTGCCGCCAGGCGCGCACGGTCAGATAGCTGGAGGCGGTGTCCATGCGCGTGGGCAGGTAGCGCAGGGTCCCGGTGTCCTCACGGGTGGACAGGGTGAGGTCGAATCCGGCGTCCCGCAGGGCCTTGGTCAGGGCTCCTCCGGTCGGCAGGTCGTAGCTGCCCCGGCCGTTGGTCAGCTCGGGGAAGCGGGCGCGTACCCGCTCGTGGATGTCCTCGGCGGTCAGGCCCGGCTGCCGTCCCTCGGGCACGCCGGGGATGAGCCGCACCAGGCCCGCCTGCGTGAGCCTCAGGGCCCGCACCAGCGACAGGTTCCGAGGGTAGATCTCCAGCCGCGGGGTGGCTGCGGCGTTCCGGGAGGCGGCGACGGCCAGTTCGACCACGCGGCGCTCATCCCACTCGATGGTGCCCGCCGGCGGGGTGATCGCTCCCAGCTCGCTCAGTACGGTGGTCGCGGTCGGCAGCGTGTCGAGCTCGGCGAGACGGTCGGCGGCCCGTCCCAGGCGGTGCGCGTAGTCGAGCAGGCCCGGAGCGGACGGGGTATCGGGTGAGTCGTCCTCGCCGACCTCCAAGGCGAGCAGGCCCGCGCCCATCGCCTCGTCCACGGCCTCACGGTTGGCGGCGTGTCTGAACGCGCTCTCCTCCGGGACAAGCTGCTCGACCTCCGCCACGGCGCGTACCGCGGCCAGGGCGAGCGCGCGGCGCTGTTCGCGACCCTTGATGCGGGTGCCGCGCCGCACCGCCAGGGCGTCGGCGATCTCGGCGGCTGAGGCGACCCGGCCGAGTCCTGCCAGCAGGTCCAGGATCTCCTCCCGGAGTGCCTGCACCGCGGGGAGTTTCTTCCACCTGGTCCGCTGACCCTTCAGCATCTGCGGAATGCGTCCATGGCTGAGACCGAGGGCGTCGGCCACCTCCCGCTGCTTCGGCCAGACGCCGATGCCTGGTAGTTCGCCTCGCTCGTCGGGCAGGCGCAGCAGCAGCCGCACCATCTCGGCCTCGTTCTGGTTCGACCCGTTCTTCTTAAGCTCCGGGACCAGCAGCGCGGTGAGGGTGTCGAGGCTGACAGAGCGCAGGGCACGCTGTGGGAGGTCACCCGCGCCCTCGCCGGCGGCGAGGGTGTCCACCAGGGCGGACTCAGTGGCGCTGAGCCGCTGCAGTTCCTCTTGGGCGGCACGGCGGCCCTCCGGCGTGAGCGGAGAAACGGGTGCCTGGCGCAGGCGCTCGCCCCACTCGCGCTGGCGGCGCTGGATCTCGTTGCGCGTCTTGGCACCCAAGCCGGGGGCGTTGACGAGGTTGCGCTGGCTGTAGTCCAGCAGCTCGCCCACCGTCGTCACGCCCAGGCCGTACAGGAACGACTCGGCGGCCGGGCTGAGGCCGGAGGCCGACAGGTGGGTTTCTCGGGTCACCTCGGCGGCGAGCCGGTCACGTTGCTGCTCGGCGGACTCCGGCTCTACGGCTGCGATCACGGCGGTGGTCGGCTCGGCCTCGACAGGTGCCGGATGCCGGGAGCCACGGGGACCGGACGGCGCTGTCTCCGCCAGGTCCAGGAAGATCTTCTTCCAGGCGTCCCGCATCGGCTTGAGGTCCCGGAAGCGTTGTGCGGCGTCCCGGTGAAGGGCCTTGCGGAAGAAGGCGACGAGCCCGTCCCGGATCGCGGGGTCGAACGCGTCAGCGGCGATCGTCGGGTACGACCACTTCTCCGGGTCGGTCTGGCGGGGCGAGACCTTGCCATCACCCCACTTGGGCAACTCACCGGAGGCCATCTCGTGCAGGGTGACGGCGACGGCGTACCGCTCGGCGTGCGCGTCGTACACCGACCGCGTCAACGTCCCGGTGAACGGGTCAAGGTAACCGTCGGTGCCGGCGTCCGTCTCCTGCACCGGGTATCCGGCCAGCGAGAAGTCGATCAGCACCAGCTCGCGGGTGCGGTTGGGGCGGACGCGGATCGCGATGTTGTCCGGCTTGATGTCGCGGTGCCAGACCCCCTCGCCCTCCAGGAAGTCGACCGCGCCGAAGAGGTAGTCGCCGTACGCCTCCAGCTGGTCGATCTGGAGCCGGCCGCTCTCGCGCAACTGCCGCGCTACGGTTTCTTCGCGGCGACGGGTCCCGCCCGAGGCCTCTGCGTTCTCATCCGGGTCGCGTTCGTCGCCGACGTATTCCAGGATGAGGACCGTACGGCCACCGATGGTTAGCGGCTCCGGCTCGACCAGCCGGATGATGCGCGAGTCGGGGCGCAGCCGTCCCATGACCTCGGCTTCGCGAGCCAGGACCTCGCCGCGGCTGTCAGACAGGGCGACTTTCAGCACCGCGAGAGCACGGGCGCCCCGCACGGCCGGATCCGCCCGCAGATCGCGAACGAGGAAGGCGCGACTCGTGGAGCCGGTGCCCAGGCGGCGCCGTACCTCCCAGCGGCCGGCCAGCACGTCGCCCGCGACGGCCTCCAGCGGGTCCTTCTCCGGAACCTGCGCGGCATCGGTGTCGTGAGGGCCCGAGGTGGGAGCGGTCAGCGAGTCCTCGACGCACTCCAGCATCTCCAGGAACTCATCGACCGTGGCAAGCCGCCGCTCCGGCAGGTAGGCGGTGGCTGCCTGCACCAACTCGTCAATGTCCTCCGAGAGCCCGTCCACGATCGCGCTGGGCCTCAGGCCCTCCCCCGCCTCCAGGCGCGCCAGCAGTTCGGCCTGGCTCGCGGCGGGAGGCCGGCTCGTCGCCAGCAGGTAGGTGAGCACGCCGAGCCCGTACACGTCGAGGGCGATCGGGTCGGGGTTCGTCGCGGTCAGCTCAGGCGCAAGGTACGGGTCCGAACCTTCTGACAGGTGGATCGCCGACAGGGCTGTCGGGGCGAATCGCGTCATGCCCTGTGACGGCCCGCTGCCGCTGCGCTGCGTGGCGATCTGCCAATCGGAGATCTGCAGGCGTGGTGCGAGCCAGGCGGCCTCTTCCCCAATGGTCTGGCCCTTGCGGCCCCGGTTGCGGGGAATCACGTGCACGGAGCGGGCGGCCAGCGCACGGTGATGTATTCGACCTGAATGGGCCGAGCGCATCGTCTCGGCGAGCTGCCTGACCAGGGCCATCCGGCCGAGGATGTCGAGCTTGTCGCCGTACTGAACCAGGTACTCGTCCAGGCGGAGGGTCTGCGGGTGGTAGTCGAAGATCAGGGCGGGGCCGGCCGAGTGGCCGGAGGGGTCGTACTGCTTCAGCTGGACGACACCGGGGTGACGGAAGCGGCGCAGGACGGCGGCCTCGCGCCGGGCGGCGTTCTCCACCGACGCGCGGATCGAGGCGTCCGAGCCGCGCTCTCGCAGGTAGATGCGGACGCGAGCCAGCTCGGGCAGTTCGCTGTGGCGGGCCAGGTAGTCGGCCCAAGTCGGGCCGGTGTCGAAGGACTTGCGCTCCAGGAGGTAGGGGCCGACCTTGTACTCCGCGTCGCTGCGGCGGATGCCGACCCGCTCCAGCGCGCCCTTGATCTCGCGAGAGTCGGTGGCAGTGATTCGTCGCCGTTCGTCTCGCGCGGGCTGCTGCAGCATCTCCACGAGCTCGTCGATCGTGTAGACGCCGTTCTGGTCGTGGGCGGGAAGGTGGATCCTGAGCGAGGAGTTCGTGAAGCAGACCGCTGCGGACACCCACACGCGCTTGCCGTACTGCCCCAGCAGCGCCGCCAGCTCCTTGGCCTTTTTGTTCACCAGATGCAGCGGGTTGCCGTGGGGGACGCGGCGGCCATCCTTGGTGGTCTGCACCCAGGTGCCGTTCTCGGTGGTGAGGCTGCCGCGCCAGTCTTTCAGTTCGATCATGTGCACGCCGCCGGGGGTAACCACCAGCAGGTCGACCTCTCGCACGTGGCCTGCGTGCGCGGTGAAGGTGAAGTTCGACCAAGCCCGCCACGGCTCGCCGTCCGGGAGCTTCTTACGGATGGCCTCCAGGCCGCGGCGCTCATGGTCGAACTCGGACTCGGTGACGATGGTCCACCGACCTTCGAGCATGCGCCCCACTCCGCTGTCTTCGCTATGTCCTGCCGGCCGCTGAGCCGACTCCGAGCCAAAGCCCCGATGCTATAGGCGGCCCATAACGTTTCGATGCACGATGAGGAAGAACACCTGGAGACGCACGGCGCCGCTCGCCTGTTCGGAAGGTTTCTGCGTCGGCTCCGCACTGCCCTGTCCGCGAAGAGAGACATTAATGCTTCTCCGTTTCATGAACAACTTGTGACTTATCGTCCCTACAGTTGCGAATCTGGAGAAGGGCGAGACGGACGCGACACCCCTTTGTGGATCGCTCCAGGACGCGCGCCGTCAAGCCAAGGAGACGAGGACGGCATCCCTTGCGCTCTTACAACTGGTGGCAGGACCGGCTCAGCGAAAGGTTCTTCGGGCCCGACCAGGCCGGCCGCCCGTTGCTGTTCTTCGTCGACGATGACGAGGCCGCACGGCTGCATCGAGATGCTTCAGCCACCGGCTCCATCGACGACCTCTGCATCGCCGTCGCGCAGGAGGCCATCGACTGGCATAACCGCGCCTACCGATGGGTCGACCGTGAGACCTCGCTCTGGAGGCGATGCTCCCGGGAGGACCCGCCGCCCTGCCTGCCGCTGCTCGCAGTGTGCGTGCTGGCGGCGACGCACATGCGTGGAGACGGCAACCGCGGCGCTCCCGCCTACTACTCACGCCTGGGCGAACTTCTGCCAGCACCACGTCACGTCCGCCATGTCCAGTCTGAGGAACATCTCAAGCGTGACTACGGAACCGTGAAAGAGCTCTGGGGATGCCTCCATGAGTGGCTGGAGGAGCAAGACGGGTCACGCGGAGTCAGCACCCTGCATGCGTACAAGGGACGCGAAAGGATCGGATACGCCCAGTCACAGGCCCTCATATGCGCGGCCGACCACGACCGGTTGGCCCCGTTCTTCAGAGAGTGCCGAGAGCGGGAGGCCGGCACCATCTTACGGAGGCTACGCCAGTGGAGAGGGAGGAACGGCCTATCCCCGGGATTACGGGAAGCTCTGAGCAGCAATGCTCGGGATAACTTACTTGGGCCGCTGCTGCTCGCCCTGGCTGATTCGACCAAGCACGCCTCTTACGTGCCGAGAGGGCTCAGGCGGCTGCCGCTCCAGATCAATGCCACCGACGATCCCCGCATCGGTTGGACTCTGAAATGGCGGGCGATCCGTGTCCCTGGGGTCACCGAAGACAAGCTGATTCATCATGGCGGGCATGTCACCCTGACGACACGAGACGAAGGCAGCCTGTATGTCCTCTCAGGCGATCTACCCGACCTCCGGCGAGGGCTCCAGGAGGGCGTGACCGCACAAGGCGAGTATCTGTCGATCGCATCCCCCCCACGGCGGCATCCGATCGTCCTCCAAGAGGACCCTCTGGGTGGGTGGACCGAGGTTGCCGCTCCGACCCCGCACACGCCGTCCCTGCTTCTTTTCAATAGGGCGAGTGAGAAGGAAGCCCAGGACCTCGTCCACCAAGCAGGTTTCGAGTGGGAGGAGCCGGAAGAAAGCACCTTGGACGGGTGGTTCGTGGCAGCCGACATCGAGTTCGTCGACCGTGGGAAGACGCCAAGGTCCAGGCTCGCAGGTGGATTGCGCCTGCGGCCCAACAATGAACGACGGCACTATCTCGTGGGCGGTGAACCGGACCTGATACCCCCGCCGGACGTGGCTGTCGTGCGGCTCGACAACAAGCCCATCGCCACTTGGGGAAAGCGAACAGAACTTCGCGGCCGCGGACTTACCGTCGGTGAGCACGTCATCCACGACGGCACCAACCCGCTGACCTTTTACCTGCATGATCCCCAACGCCCCGCTCCTTCTGAATCTGGTGATGTGCTGGCAACGGTCCCCGTCTCCGTTCCCTCCGCCCCTGCTCCCGTCGAGGGTTCCAGGGTGATCGACGCCGAGGGCAACTTCACCGACCTGGGCACGACAGCGAGACTCGGATGGTGGAGCGAGCGTGGAACCGGATTGCGCACCGTTGCGGGGGTGGAGATCCCGCAGTCCGCAGTTTGGCTCGTGGTCGATCACCCGGACGGCAGCGTCGAAGTGCGACTGCTCCGTAAGGAAAAGCCTCGCATCACTCGCATGACCTTGACCATGCGGGAGCGCTGGATTCCAATGTTCACGATCGATCATCCACCCGCGGAGCGGAGACTCTGGATCAACTATCTGCAGGAAGTGTTCTTGAAGGGCCGTAGCTGTGCCTGAGAGTTCCCATGCATTCGATCCGGACCTGCTCGTCGCCTGGCTCGCCGAGGTCGGCTCAGGCCAGATCGATCGGCTGCGCAAGGATGTCGCCTGGGCCGCCAGGGCCGATACGTACAGCGCAACCCGATGGATTGGTCTAATGGAAGATCTGGGGTTCCTCCGCGTCAGCTGGCTCAGTCGGACGTGGGTGGTCGAGCCACAGAGATTTACGTTTCTTCCAGGGACGGTAAGGGTGGCATTGCTCGTCGGCGCCCGCCCCGCTCCCGACTACTGGAAGGGCCTTCCCGGTGCTGTCGTGTACCAAAACCAACCGCAAGAAGGCTGCATTCAGCCGCCGTCAACGGTGTGGTTCCAGGATCACGAAGAACAGGCGAGTGCGGTGCTCGGGGCTCCGCTGACGGCATGCGCGGCGGAACAGATCGCCGGCGCCCTGCCTAAGCTGGAATTGCCCCCTCCGGGACACAGGCCATCGAGGCAAACGGAACTGGCCCTGTTCGATGGTTCATCAGGACGCTTCAAGCCATCAGGGTCGGCCGGATCCCCTCGCGAAGGGCTGTATCGGTATTTCCTGTACGGACGAATCCCCCATTACGCCATCTTCCGAGATCACCACTGGCACGGCGTCGATCGTGATGAGGGAATTCATCTTGTCCTCCCTCCAACGACCTTCCCCTTTCTCTGGAAGGCGGATGGGGACAACCAGCATGGCCTGGGACGGCTGACAGTCAATAATCGCGCTCCTCTGCCCCACAGGCAGCGGAAAGCAGCGGTGCTGTGTACAGGGCTACCACCGCTGAGATCAGCGGACGGTCACGTGTACGACGGGGTGCCGAGGCCGGTCGCAGAGCAGATCGCAGAGTCGTTGCACCGGAAGCTGGAGATTCAATGAGTGAGCTCGATGCGAAGCAGACGTTCGAAGCGTTGCGCGAAGCTTACGTGCGCTACTACGACACGGCGTTCCGGCTTCGGGACCGACGGCTGCGTGATGAGCGGCGAGCGTTGCTCGATGTTCCAGGCGGCATGTACACGGAGCCGTACATAGAGATCCGACCGGAGTATGCGACCACGGGGCGCACACTCGCCGATTCGGTATCGCGGGCGGGAGCCCCTGCCGAACTCGCGGAGTTCGCCCACCTGGGGTTGCTCGGCCCGGGGCGCGAGCTGTACACGCATCAGGAGAGGGCGTTGGTATCGGCGCTCAAGTCCGGTCGGAACGTGGTCGTGACCGCAGGGACCGGCTCAGGGAAGACTGAATCGTTCCTTCTGCCGATCATCTCGGATCTCCTCAAGGAGTCCAGAGCATGGGATGGGACTCCAGGAGAGGTTGAACGTTGGTGGGAGCGTTCAAGCTCACCATATGTACCTCACCGGTCCGGAGAGCGGGGACGTCCCCGAGCCGTCCGCGCCATGGTGCTGTACCCGACGAACGCGCTGGTCGACGATCAGTTGGTCCGGTTGCGCCGGACGTTGGACAGCGAAGCCGTGCGAACGTGGCTCGACGCGAGCAGGAGTGGGCATCGGTTCTATTTCGGTCGGTACACGGGAACGACTCCGGTGCTGGGCAGACCAGAACAGGCGGGAGCGGTCGACGAACTGCGGGCGTTCATGCGTGAGGCGGATAAACGGCATTATCAAGCAGCGAAAGCTGATGCCGAGGCACCTCGGCCTGACAAGGGAACCCGGTATTTCGCCCCCCGGCCAGGTGGGGCGGAGATGCTGTCGCGGTGGGACATGTACGATGCGCCGCCAGACCTTCTCATCACGAACCACTCGATGCTGAACATCATGCTGCTGCGAGATCGTGATGAGGGCTTCTTCACCGAGACCCGCAGATGGCTTTCTCAGTCCCCCGAAGCTCGGTTTACCCTTGTTGTCGACGAGTTGCACATGCACCGGGGTACTGCCGGCACCGAGGTCGCCTACCTCATCCGGAACCTCAGGCAGCGGCTGGGAATCATGGATGATCCGGAGCGGCTCAGGGTCATCGCGACGACGGCGTCGCTGGATTCCGATCGCGAGCGGGACCGGAAGTTCCCCGAGGAGTTCTTCGCGGTCAGCCAGGGTTCGTTCGACTTCATCCCTGGAGAGTTGATCGCGGGCGGCGGTCGTACGGTCCCGCTGAGCGACGCCACGCCCTCCCCTGGGGAGAAGATCCGCGCCCATCTGTTTTTTCGCAACGTCGCCGGAATGTGGGCATGCTCGGATCCGTCATGCCCGGACATTCCTGGCCGCGGATACGAGGGTCGCAGCGTCGGCCGATTGTACGCGCAACCACGGACGTTCTGCGACTGCGGTGCACGGGTGCTGGAAATGCTGTTCTGCCGGTCATGCGGAGACGTCTTCCTCGGCGGCTACGCCCCGCGGGATGCATTCGACCGGCCTGGCTTCGAATCACAGCTACTGCCGGACACGCCCGACCTGTCGAGGGTCCCCGATCTGGCGCGGCCGGACCGTACCGCCCATAACTACGTCGTGTACTGGCCCCGCACAAACAAGCAGCAGGCGAACGACAACGATTCGTACCAACGGGGAAAGGGCGCGTTGACCTTCTCCTTCCGGCGTTCTTCCTTGGACCCGAGATCCGGCACACTCGTGAATCGTGAGGAGGGCGCGACCGGCTGGAGCTTCCACATCAACTCCGCCAAGAATCCGAAGACAGGGGAGCCTCAGGTCGAGCTCGACAAGTTCTCCCCTTTCCCGTCCAGCTGTCCCGCATGCGCCAGCAATTGGGAGCGGACACGAGACCGCTCCGGCACCCCCCTTCCCCTCGACCACCCCGACCGGCAATCCTCTCCCATCAGCGCCATGCGTACGGGTTTTGAGAAGGTTAACCAGGTCCTTTCAACGGAACTGGCGACCCAGTTCGCGACAGTTGAAGAACGGAAACTTGTCGTCTTCTCCGACAGTCGGCAGAACGCCGCGAAACTCTCTGCTGGTGTCGCCCTGCGCCACTACCAGGACCTGGTGAGAATTTTCGCTTTGCAGGGCACCCAGGAAAACTCCATCAGCGACGACGATGTCGCCCGTGCCCGTGCCTCGAATGCACAAGCTGACCTTGACAGGCTCAAGGCGAAGGATCCGGACGCGTTGAAGGACCTGAGGCTGGCCTGGCTTGACGGCGACGAGGAGGCCGCGGCGGTCGCCACGGCGAAGCTCACAGCCCCGCTCCGCCTCGATTTCCTCGCCAAGACGGCCATCCACCGGCAGCTGATGATACTCGGAGTGAACCCCGCGGGGCCTCGGCCTTCAGTGCAGCAGCCAGGTGGAACCGACTGGCATACCCTCTACGACTGGAGGACCGAGCCACCACGCCTCATTCCCGGGCTCTCTGACGGGCTCCGTGACACCGTTCTGAACGCCGAGGATGACCTTTTGGAAAACGTCGTGGAGGCGCTCTTCTCCGGTTCAAATCGTGATTTCGAATCACTCGGGATGGGGCGGATTGACGCCATCACTCCCCCCAAGAAGACGACAATCGAGGGCCTCGGTCAGGCCAGTCTGCGGATCCTCGCCGAGCTACGGCGCTTCCCCAATTTGCGGGACCCGTACCCCACTGGCGTTCCCCCGCGATTGAGAAACTACTGGAAGAAAGTAGCGGCACTCCACGGCTTCGATCCGGGGGACGTACGGGACCAGGCAGAGGCTTACTGGCGGGGCATCGTCACCGACTTTCTCATTGACCCTGCAAAGGTCGCGATCCATCCTTCAGGAGAGAAGGCGTGGCACTGTGGGACCTGCGATCGTCAGCATCTCACGCCCAGCGCCGGGATCTGCACAGGCTGCAATTCACGACTCCACGCTGAACCGCAGCCGCTCCGACCCGCTGAAGATGACTACTACGGATGGAAGGCCCAAACTGGATCAGGAGCGTTTCGATTGAACTGCGCGGAGCTGACCGGGCAGACCCGCCGCGTGGAGGCGCAACGACGACAGGCGAGGTTCCAAGGAGTTTTCCTCGATGATGAGCAGCCTCGGGTGCACGGCCTGGATCTGCTCTCGGTGACCACCACGATGGAGGCGGGAGTCGATATCGGACAGCTATCCGCCGTCGTTATGGCGAACATGCCGCCGACTCGCTTCAACTACCAGCAGCGCGTCGGCCGAGCCGGCCGACGCGCGTCACCGGTCGCGGTTGCCCTTACTGTCTGCCGTGGACGGAGCCATGACGAGCACTACTTCCGCAATCCTGCAGCGGTGACCAATGATCCCGTTCCCGCTCCCTATCTGGCGCTGAATCGACCGGAGATCCTCGAGCGAGCCGTCGCGAGCGACACCCTCCGCATGGCGTTCGCGGAGACGGGTCTGTCGAGTACCAGCCGTTTCTCCGGGGTCCATGGCCAGTTCGGCACCGCCACCGATTGGCCTGATGTCGAGTCAGCCATCCGTCGGTGGTGTCGGGAAAATCTGGATCGGATCGCTTCGAGCGGTGCCGCGTTCACGGCTTTCACTGCGCTCTCGCCCGAGCAGTTCGATGAGGCCTGGGTGGAGCAGTTGCTCGACCGTGTCGGAGATCTTGCTGCCCGGACAGGTGAGACTGATGATCTCGGCGAGCGGCTCGCACATCTTGGCGTGCTTCCCATGTTCGGGTTCCCCACCCGTGTCCGGAACCTTTACCTGAGACGCCCTGAACGCTCGTATCCATGGCCGCCGGAGGACACCATCGATAGGGACATCGCGCTTGCGGTGTCCTCGTTCGCTCCCGGTAGCGAGATCGTCAAAGACGGCCAGGTTTTCGCGGTGGTAGGTGTCACCGATTTCGTCCCTGCCACTCGCGGTATACCGGCTGAAGTCGCGCAGCCACTTGGTAGCTCTCGGCCGGTCGGCCTGTGCCCTGACTGCAACCACCTGGGCGACGGCGTCGAAGGCCCATGCTTAATGTGTGGTTCGTCCCGGTTCCGAGTCGTCGATCTGCGAGAACCTGCAGGTTTCCGAGCCGGTCCTCCACGGGACTTCGACGGGAATTTCTCCTGGTCGGCTCGGATGGTGACCGCCCGCGCTACCACCAATTTGCAGACGCTGCGCCACAGGGCGTGGCGTGCTGCCGATCTGTATACGGGTCCGGGAGAGCGCTACATCGTCAACGACAATGACGGTAGCAATTTCACCTTCCGTAGGGTCAATGCAGGCAAGTGGGGCGGGTACGTCGTGCAGAACGTCGACCCGGTGGTGGAGCGTGGCTTCGGGGAGCCGGTACGGGCCGCGTTGGGTGCCGTTCTTCCCACGGACTTCCTGTTCATCGGTCCTCAGGCGACCACGGATCCCACGCAAGGGCTTCGGCTGGGGTTGCAGGAGCCCAGGCCCAGGTTCCGATCTGACCTCCATCAGGGCCGACGTGCTGCCTGGTACTCTCTGGCGTTTCTCCTGCGTACCGCCGCCGCGGAGTTCCTTGACGTCGATCCGCGCGAACTCATCGCGGGTGTGCACCCTGGCCCTCATAGGGACGGGACGGCGCTGTATGCCTTTCTTGCGGATGGGCTAGAGAACGGTGCGGGGTTCAGCACCCATCTCGGCGAAGTCGCCCCCGAGTTCGCCGAACACGTCGCCAGCTTTCTCAAGGATCTCGCAGTTCCCGAACATGCCGACGTATGCCAGACGTCGTGCTACGGCTGCCTGCGCGACTACGAGAACATGGTGTTCCATCCGCTGCTGGACTGGCGGCTCGGTGCGGACCTCTTCGCTGTCCTTTCCGGGGAGCAACTGGTCCACGCCGACTCAGCCGTGAAGCGTGAACGACTGTCCCTTGAAGGGCTACGGGCGCTGTACGACGGTACGTTTATTCTTCCGGACGCCGGCGTCATAGGGATGAAGGCGCGTCGTATACCCTATGCGGTCGTATCCCGTCACCCTCTTGAGGCTTGCGAAGAGGGCCTTTCCAGCCCTCGTCTAAAGGTGGCACTCGATGTGGCGCTGGCTTACGCAGGTGACCCATCGAGAGTCGTGGTCACGGACTGGTTCACGGCGGAGCGGAGCCCTCTCCTGATCATCCAACAGATCAGCACCGGTCGTAGACGAGCCAACAGCCGATAGGGCACCTGGGCTCGTTTCGGAGGACTGGAGACCCGCAGACCAGCGTTCTTACTCCTTCGTGGCTGTCCCTTCGTTCCGCGTAGTTCAGCGGCCTGGAGTTACGAATTTGGGGCCTGACCTGCGTGGACATGGGTCAGGGCGCTGAGTGGCGTTTCTCCAGGCACTGGTGTTCGTGTTGGTCAGCGGGGCGCGGTTCGACCCAACCCCATCGAGTCCACTTCGCCACCGTCCGGCACCGCACCAAGGTCACCACGGGGCCGGGCTCCCGCGTGGCCGGGCTCGCGATGGCCTTGGCCCGAGGAATCACCGGCCGTCGATAACCCGGCAATAACCGCTCAAAGATCTTGATCCACAGGTCTTGACGATTGCTCGGTCCCAGAGGAGTCACCCTAGCGATAGAGCCGTCGACGACGCTGACGGTCCACCTCAGCAAAGGAGTTCGGTCACGGTGCCCCGGCGTCACTTGCAGCGACTGCACTGCTGCTGATCAGTACGGACCGTAAGCGGACCTATCGTGGAGCATCATGCAGATGAACCGGGTCGCCATCGTCGGGTCTGGTGGGAGCGGCAAGTCCTATGTGGCCCGCGAGTTCGGATGTCTGCTGGATGCGCCGGTCACCCACCTGGACGCCGTCTACTACGACGACGCGTGGAACCCGCTGCCGCCGGAAAAGTTCGAAGCCGCCCAGCGCGAGCTGGTCGCGCTACCGCGCTGGGTGATCGACGGCAACTACAACTCCTCGCTGCACATCCGGCTGCAAGCCTGCGGCGTCTACAACCGCATCCACTGGGGCGTGATCACCTACGTCGCCACCTACCGGCGACGCATGCGCCCCAAGTGCTGGCCAAGATCAACGAGATCGCCGCAGGCAAGCAGGTGGTGCTCCTGACCAGCCGTACCCAGACCCGCCGGTGGCTGGAACAGGTAGCCGCCAACCGCTGACCGCGCCGCGGCGGCGTCAACAGGCCAACTCTATGGCCTGGCCCACATCATGCACGAAGAGGGAGCCAGGTCAGTCCGAGAAAGCGGTCCTCAGCGTTTGCGGGCCACACCGCCCAAGACACGTACCCGCCCAGGGATGAAGTCATCGGCGAGGCCGTCCGGTTGCCAGCGCTGCACATCGACCATGCCCGGCGGCAGCAGTTCCCAGTCCGGCTGGTCGAAGAAACGGGCGATCTCCTCCACCGTCCGGTACGTGATCGGGTTGCTGAGGTTGTTGGAGTTGGTCGCCATCAGAATCTTGTACAGCTCCGGGTCCACGTCGGTCCTGCTGACATGGGAGAAGATCAGGTAACTGCCTGCCGGCGCGGCCTCCATCAACCGGTAGACCACGCCGTAAGGGTCATCGGCGTCGGGCACGAAGTGCAGCACCGAGCACAGCACGACCGCCCACGGCTGGGCGGGGTCCAGATGCCGCGTGGTCTCGGGGTGGCTGAGGATGCCGTGCGGGTCACGGACGTCGGCCTGGATGTACCGGGTTCGGTCATCGCCGATGATCAACGCCTGGGCCTGCGGCAGCACGCTCGGGTCGTTGTCGACGTAGACAGTCCGCGCAGATGGGGTGACCGACTGGGCGATCTCGTGCACGTTCTCCTGGGTGGGCAGGCCGGAGCCGATGTCCAGGAACTGGTTCACGCCCTGTTCGGCGAGGAAGCGGATGGCGCGGATCAGGAACTGCCGGTTGGCCGTGGCGATGGTCTTGATCTCGGGCGCGTAGGTCAGTCCCCGTTCGGCCGCGTCCCTGTCGACCTGGTAGTTGGTGGTGCCGCCCAGGAAATAGTCGTACATGCGGGCGGGAGAGGGAGAGGACATCTCTTCGTCGGGCTGTTGCGTGCGCACGCCACTCCTCGAGTCACAGGGTGATTTTCTCTGACATCGGGCCCGTCAAGATCATAGTGAGATCCCGTACGAATTGGCGAGAAGATCTTCCGCAATCGGCTTGTGATCGAATTTATCGATCCCACACGCTGACCGGCGGTTCGCGACCGAGAGTCACCCCGATCAACACCTCACCGCAACGGGTCCAACACCGGCCCTCCCTACCTTGCGGCAGGTGACCACCGAGGTAACGAGTAGCCCGTTCACCGTCGCCGACTCGCACGCCCCGCTGGGCTTGACCCACCAACCACAGTACGTAGCTAGCAAGCCTCCAACCACACCAGATACACGAGAGCGGCCGAGCTCGGCCGGCCGCCCCATGAGCCAGGCCCGTCCCGGCCTCCACCCCACCCGGGGCGGGCCTGCCAAACGCGGCAGCCACCGCGCGCGAAACCGCCGCGGACTGTTGCTCACCGCGTCCTGCACCGCCATGGCGGTGATCATGGCTGATGCGGGGGTGACCACGCTGGTGGTCGGCGAGCTGGCGACCGACCCGACGGCCGATCAGGTGACGGCGTCCCAGCTCACCTGGGTCAACGTCATCAACTTCGCGGCCATCGCGGCGCTGCTGGTGGCCGCGGGCCGCTGGGCCGATGCGCTCGGCCGACGCGGCGTGCTCGCGGCGGGGGTGGTGCTGTTTGGCCTGGGAGCCGTCGCGGTCGCGTGGGCAGGAAACTGGCCCCTGCTGCTGGGCGGACGGCTCCTCCAGGGGATCGGTGCGGCGATGATGTTGCCGACCTCACTCGCGCTGCTGCTGGGGGAAATACCTCCTGCCCGCCGCCGTGGTGCACTGGCGATCTGGAGTGGCTGCTCCGGACTGGGCGTCACGGTGGCACAGGCCGGTGGCGGTGTGCTGATCGCCGCTCACGGGTGGCGGGTCGCCTACCTGTGCAGTGCGGGGCTGGCGATCATGCTGCTTGCGGTCGTCCCGCTGCTGCCGAACAACCAGACACGGACGGCCCGGCCCGAGGTGGCGGACACGCTCGTGCCCGCCGCCGGGATCGCGGCCGCGGTGCTGGCCATCTGGCAGGGCGGCGAATGGGGCTGGACCTCGCCGCAGACCGTGGGCTGCATGGCGGTCGCCATGGCGGCGGCGGCCGTCAAGCTGGCGATCTCGCTTCGCCCCGCTGGGAACGGGCACGCGCTTCGGCACCGTCCGAAGATGGCCGCCAGCACGATCGCATCCGCGCTGTTCGGAGCGGTGCAGTACACGGTCCTGGTGATGACTCCGCTGTACCTGCAGCAGATCCACGAGTTGGAGGTCGCGGAGGCGGGTTGGTGCCTGATCTCGATCTCGCTGGCGGTCCTCATCGCCGCGCCGCTGGCCGGCAGGCTGGGTCGGCGGCGCGGCACCACTGCGGTGATCTATACAGGGGCGATCGCCGTGGTGGCCGGGTGCACGCTGTTGCTGGGCATCGGCGAGCTGTCGGCCGGGATGGTGCTCGCGCTGGCGACCATCGGTGCCGGGATCGGTGCGCTGGCCACGGGCACCTTCACGGCGGGCACTCTGACGGCCGAACCACAGCAGTTCGCCACGGCGGCCGGTGCTGTGACCGCAGCTCGCATGGTCGGTGGGGCGCTGGGAGTCGCGGGCTCGTCCATCTTGCTGGAACACCCCGTACTTTCCGGTCCGCCCGCCGGTTTCACCGCGGTGCTCGTCGCTGTCATCGCCGTCGCCTCGCTCCTGGCGGCCGCCGCCGTCTTCACCGCGCTGCGCGCCGCCCGAGGAGCCCATTCCCGGGAGAACACGAGGCGCGTCCCAGCCGAGCAGGAGGTGCAGGAGTTGCACCGGCTGCTGGCCGAACTGCGCGCCGCCCTCATCCAGGTGCGCAGCGAAGCCGACTACGAGCTGTCCCGGCTGACCTCCGGCGTCCGCCCTGCGTACTCGTTGTCCCTTCACTCATAGGAGAACCACATGCACTCCCGCCGACACCCCGGCGACCTGCTGGCCTTCCCTCTCCCCCGCCCCGCCTCCGATGCGCCCATCGAGGTGACCACCGCGCGCATCCCCGTGCTCAACGTGGCGTCCGCCGACCGGCTGTGCCGGCTGCACCACGTCCGCAACGTCTGCCAGAACGCCATCACCGCCATCGACGCGGCGCTCAACGGTGAGGGCGGGACGGAATGACCGAGCATGTCGCGGGAATCACCGGCCGCGTCGCGCTGGTGACCGGAGCCGCGCAGGGTATCGGCGCAGCGATCTGCGCCCGGCTCGCCGCCGCCGGTGCCCAGGTCGGCGCGCTGGACGTTCAGTACGGCCCGCTACAGGACCTCCCGCACGTAACGGCCTTCCCGTGCGACGTACGGGACCCGTACACGGTGGAGGCCGCGGTCCGATCCATCGAGCAGGAGCTCGGCCCGGTGGCCATCGTGGTCAACGTCGCCGGCGTGCTCCGCCACGGCCCGCTGGTACAGCTGAGCGAGCACGACCTGTGCGAGCTGTTCGAGGTCAACACCCTCGGCACGATCCGGATCTGCCGAGCGGTGGCCGAGCCGATGGTGCGACGCCGCCAAGGCACGATCGTCAACATCGCCTCCAACGCCGGCCACGCGCCGCGCATCGGCCTGGCCGCCTACGGCGCGTCCAAGGCCGCCATCGTCGCCTTCACCCGACACCTCGCGCTGGAACTGGCTCACGCCGGCATCCGCTGCAACAGCATCTCGCCCGGATCAACCGACACGGCCATGCTGTCCGCGCTCACCAGCGCCGACCGAGCGATCGCGGGCGACCCCGACCGATTCCGGCTGGGCATCCCCCTGGGCCGCGTCGCGCAACCGGCCGACATCGCCGAGGCCGTGCTCTGGCTGGCCTCCGAGCAGGCCCGCCACATCACCATGCAGGACCTCGTCGTCGACGGCGGCGCGAGCCTGACCGGGTGACGCCCTCCGCCTTCCCTTGCGAAAGGAACCTCCACCGTGACCGTGTCCACGCCGCCGCTGATCCCCATGCGCACTCCGGTGCCCGGCGACGCCCCCGTACCCCTGTCGATCGACATCACCCCGTCCACTTTGGTGATGAGCACTCCAGCCCATCTACTGCTGGCGGACGACAACGATGAGCAGGCGCCGCTGACCGGCCCGCTGACGGCGCTGGCCAGCCAGGTCGCCACCACGCTGCACCAGCCCGGCATGGTCGCTGCCGGACTGATCTCCTTCGACGCCACGTCCTCCCGCCTGGCGCTGTGCAGCGCTCCCCGCTGGGCAGATCCGCTGCTCGCTCCGTACTGCTTCGGCTGCCGCCACCCGTCCTGGACGCTCAAGGCCGAACCCGAACCGGCTGCCTACCTGGCGGCGGTGCGGCAGGCCCAGGAGATGATCAAAGCCGGGCCGCTGCACAAGGTGGTCCTGGCGCGCACCATGGTCCTGGAGGCGGACCGCCCGCTCACGGTAAAGGAGCTGCTCGCCCACTTACCGGGCCCCAACGCGCGGTACGTGTACGCCGCACCGACCGGTGAGGACACCTGGCTGATCGGCGCCAGCCCCGAGTTACTCGTCTCCCGTCACGGCCGGACAGTTGCCACCACCCCGATGGCCGGCTCGGCGCCGCGTAGTTTCGATCCGACCGTCGATCAGGCCCGCGCGCTGGCCCTGCAGGGCTCGGGCAAGGACCTGCAGGAGCACCGGCTGGTGGTCGACGCCGTCGCCCGGGCGCTCGCGCCGTTCTGCGAGCACCTGTACGTCCCGGCCCGGCCGCAGCTCACCGCCACGTCCACCATGTGGCATCTGAGCACGCCGATCACCGGGCGACTACGCGATCCGGGCACGTGCAGCCTGACGCTGGCCGCCGCCCTGCATCCCACTCCGGCGGTGTGCGGTACTCCCGAGAACCTGGCCCGCGAGGTGATCGGCGCGCTGGAGCCGGTCGAGCGCGGCTTCTACGCCGGGCTGGTCGGCTGGCAGGACGCGGCGGGTGACGGCGAATGGGCGCTGGCGCTGCGCTGTGGCGCCGTGTCCGGCAACACGCTGCGCCTGTACGCGGGAGCGGGCATCGTCGCCGGTTCCGAGCCGGAAGCCGAGCTGGCCGAGACCAGCGCGAAGTTCTCCACTCTGCTGCGCGCACTGCGCGTCCACACCGACCTGTGAACCCGAACTGAAAAGGAGCTGTCGTGGCGATCCCCGCCATTGCCCCCTACATGCTGCCCGCCCTGCCCGACAACCGGCTGAACTGGACGTTGGAGGCGGATCGCGCCGTGCTGCTCATCCACGACATGCAGCACTACTTCCTGCGCCCCTACGAGATGGACGCCTCCCCCATCGCTGACGTGCTGTCCAACCTGCTGTCCATCCGGCGGCGCTGCGCCGACCTGGGGGTGCCCGTCGTCTACACCGCCCAGTCAGGCTCTCAAGACCCCGCCGACCGCGGGCTGCTGGCCGATCTGTGGGGTCCCGGCCTGACCGATTCCAAGTCGGACACCGACATCTGCGCCCCGCTCATGCCCGAGCCCAGCGAGATCCTGCTGGCCAAGCACCGCTACAGCGCCCTGGTACGCAGCCCGCTGGCCGGCCTGATGCGCAACTCCGGCCGGGACCAGCTGCTGATCGGCGGCGTCTATGCCCATATCGGCATCCAGGCGACCGCGGTCGACGCCTTCAGCAACGACATCAAGCCCTTCGTCCTCGGCGACGCGATCGCCGCCTTCAACGCCGATGACCACCGGGCCGCGCTGACCTACATGGCCCGGCACTGCGCCCGGGTGGAAGCCACCCGTGAGGTGATCCGAACGCTGAGCGGCCGCGTGGCGCCTTCCTTGATCAACCCGCTGGCCTGACGCGAGAGGCACTTTCTCATGTTCATCTCTCATGTGGTGACGCGCGCCCGTGTATCCGGGGAGCTGCGGTGATCCCGGTCGCCGAGACGGTCGGCCGGGTGCTGGCAGCGCTCGGGGTCCGGATCGTCTTCGGCGTGGCCGTGGACGACTGCCCGCTCACTCCTGCCCTGACCGCGCATGGCATGCGGGTGGTCGCCGCCCGGCACCCGAGCGGGGCGACGACCATGGCCGAGGCCTACACGCGGACCAGCGACGAGCCCGCGGTGCTGGCCATCTCGCAGGGGTCGGTTCTGACCAGTGCCATCACCGGCATCCTGGAAGCGGCCCACAACCGTACGCCCCTGCTGGTCCTCGCATGTGAGACGACCGGCGGCCACAGCGGCATGGCCCGACAGGCGGCGTTGCTGACCGCCGCCGGGGCGCTCATCGAACCGGTCATCGACGCGGCCGAGACGGTCAGCGTCGTCGCCTGGGCCCTGCACGCGGCGCGCACGCAGCGCCGCCCGCTGGTGCTGACATTGGCGCGGGAGGTGGTGGCGGCCTCCTGCCCGCCTCCGCCGGACGACCTGCTGGCCTCGCTCGGCGACCTGCGAGCTCCTGCACTTCGGGTGCCGGATGCCGAGACGGTCGCGCGCCTGGCGGACCAGCTGACCGCCGCGTGCCGGCCGGTGTTCATCGCCGGGCGCGGCGCCCGGCACGCCGGGCGGGAGCTTGAGGAACTGGCCCAGCGCACGGGCGCGCTGCTCGCTACGTCCGCCGCGGCGCACGGCTTGTTCGCCTCCAGCCCGTGGAATCTCGGGATTGCCGGCGACTGGTCCACTCCGGCGGTCGCCGACCTGATCCACGATGCCGACGTCCTGATCGGCTGGGGGTGCTCGCTGCACGAGCGGACCACCCGCCGCGGCGCCCTCATCGCATCCCGCGCCCACGTGACGCAGGTCGACCTCGACCCAAGCATGCTCGGCGTCCATCGCGCCATCGACCTCGGCGTGGTCGGCGACATCGCCGCTACGGCCAGCGCCCTCCTCAAGAGACTCCCCTCGACCCGTACGGGCTACCGCACCGAAGAGATCCGCCGCCGCATCAACGAGCAGTCCAGCTGGCACGACGTCGGCTACCAACCGATCAACATCGACGGCCGCATCGATCCCCGGACGCTGTCGCAACTGCTGGACGCGCTGCTGCCCGAGGAGCGGACGCTCGTCGTCGACCGCGGCGACTTCATGAGCTACCCGATCAGCCTGCTGCGGATCCCCGACGCGCAGGGGTTCTGCTCCTGGCAAGCCTTCGAGGAAGCCGGGCTCGCCCTGGTCGGCGGCATCGGGGCGGCGCTGGCCAACCCGGACCGGCTGACTCTGGCGGCGCTCGGCGACACCGGCGCGCTGAGAGCGGCCGCCGAGTTGGAAACCGCGGTACGGCTCGCGCTGCCCCTGCTGATCGTCGTCTACAACACCAGCGACGACGGCCCGTACAGGCTGGTCGACCTGGCGGCGCTCGCGACCGGCTATGGCTGCGCGGCGACAGTCGTCCGGCAGGGCCGGGATCTGAAGGCGGTTCGCGACTGGATGGCCGGGCCATGCCTGGGACCGCTGCTGCTCGACGCACGCATCGCCTCGGTGCGGCTGCCCGACACCAGCTCCTGGAAGGAGGCTTCATGACGACCTTCTACGTGCTGGACCAGCTCGGTACGTCGTCCGCGGCCCGACTGAGCCAGATCGATCTCGCCCCGGAAGGGCTTCCATCCCGCCATCTGACGGGCGGCTGGTGGCAAGCACCGGCCGACGGCGCTCCGCATCCACTGCACAGAGCAGCCGGGCGAGCCGCCCGCCGCCAGCGGGAGCTGCTCAGGTACCTGTGGAACACCGACGTGCCGGTGGCCGACGTCGTGTGCGAGCGCGACCTGCGCCCCGGCCACGAGACCGTGACCGCCTACAGCGGGCTCCGCCTGCGCGATGCCGTCCATCACGTGTTCATCGGCGGCACCCCGCCCGCCGACTCGAGAGTGGACGATCTGCACGAGGTGACCGTCATCTCGGGCGGATGCCACTTCAGCACGCGCGCCGCCCGATTGGTCACCGAAAGCGGCCGCAGCGTCCCCATCACCTCGCTGCGCCGCGATCAGGTCGGCGAACCGGTCGTGGGGCTGCGGCTGGACGACGACCTGACGGTCTCCGAGGCCGAGACCGCGGCCCGGCTGCCCGCCGTGGGCGCGGGTGTGTTGTCACGTGTCCCGCCCAATGTTCCGGTCCGGGTGGTGCTGGATGTGCCGGATGCCGCCACCGCCCTGACCTTGCTGCAGGCCGCGCAGCACGGTGAAGTCCCGGCGGGGCTGCTGCTGGAGTGGTGCGAGGCGGTCGCCGCCCGCCATCCCCGTCTGGCCGGCCTGCACGCCGAAAGCTGGCGAGCCGCCCTTACCTACGCACCACGGGTCCGGCCGGTGCGGGTGGAGGGCTCGGCCGAGCTCGAAACCGTCGGCGCCTACCTGCGGCACGCCCTGAGCTGTGGCCGGGTCCCGTCGACCGCGGAGCTGGTCGACCTCGTCGCGGCCCAGGACCGGCTCTGGCGGCTGCTCGTGCAGGTCGCCCCGCCCACGACCCCGGTCGAGCTGGCCGAGCTCAGCTACGTCGCCGCCCAGCTGCGCGCCGCCGTCTCCACGCCGCACGCTCCGCGGCTGGCGATCGCGGTGGAGAACGTCTATGAGACCAAGATCCAACAGCGCTCCAGCGCCTTGGCCCGCGCCTTACGCGCCGAAATGCCCAACGCCCGGTTCCCTCTGGTCGGGCTCTACCCGCTGGGTCGGCTCTGGGTCCGTGACACCGACGGCGCCATCCGGCTGAACCTGCACACCCACGACCCCGGCCGATGGGCGGTTGACGAGCACGGCCACAAGATCGACCTGATCCAGCTCGCCACCGGCCTGTATACGGCGGCGACCCGTCCGCTGGCAGGTCATGGATGAACGGCGTGCGATCACCGTCCCGGTCATCGCGAAGCCGGCCGGTACCCCTTTCATTCCAGGAGAGCCGATGTGGCACTCGCTATCGGACGACGCCCGCGAGGTCATCGAGGACCTGCGGCACCGCTACGGCGACCGGCTGTACGACTACCTGCGAACCGTGCTGAGCTCCGGCGAGGCCCGGCTCGCCCTGGCCGGCACGCTGGTGTCGGCCTGCGTGCACGCGGAGCGCGTGGCCGACGATGAGCACCTGCGTGCCTGGCTGTACGGGCTGGCTCGTGCGCACCGTACCTTGGCCGTCCAAGAGGGCTCTGCGTCGCACCTGGACCGGAACGGGCCGCTCGGTGAGGCGTTGGCCGAGCTGTCACCAGGCCAACGCGAAGTGCTCGATCTGGCCGTACGGCATGAGCTGTCTGACATCGAGATCGCCTTGATCTTCAACGTCGGCGCGGTCCAGGTTGAGACCCTTCTAGCCCAGGCACGCGAGCAGGTGGCGGCATGGCTTGCGATGAACGCCGCCGGGGCTGACCTGGCCCGAGACGTACCGATCCTGGCCGCGCCGGACACGCTGACCGATGAGCTGCTCCTGGCCAAGCCGCTCGGCGAAGAGGAAGCACTGTGGCGTGCGGACGAGTTTCCGGTTCAGCCATCGCTCCTGCCCGATGCTCGGCACACGCCCAGCATCCGGCTCCCGGCTGCGGCCGACGACCGGCCGTTTCGGAACTGGGAGCAAGGCAGCGAGCATGTGGAGGAGTTCTGGCGGCGGCGCCCGGACGAGGCCGATCCCGAGGCCCGCCTGTCCTTGCGTCCTGTGGTGCCGGCGCTGCGGGTCTGCATGATGGTCGTCGGGGCGGTCGCGGGTGTGTCGCTTATCGGCATGGCCTGGTCGGGACTGCACTCAGCCCGCCAGGGACCACCCTCGGCTCCTGGGGCTGAGACGATTACCCTGATCGCCACGCATCCGCCGTTCGAACCGGCGGTCGAAGAGCCGCCCCTTGTGGCGACGTCCGCGCCCGTACCTCACCGCACCGGGTCTGCTTCGGACGATCGCGCCAGTGCCAAGCCCAGCCCCGCCGTCACCCGTACGGCCGATCCGGATCGGGCAACTGGGCGTACCGGCGGGCAGGAGCCGACAGGTCGCGCCACCACCACGAGCAGTCGCCGGTTGCCCAAGCCCGCCGCGCCATCCGCGCGGGTCTTCCCGACCGGCATCAGCCTGGGCGCGGCGCGGACGGGCTCGTTCACCATCGAGTTCTCTCCGGGCGGCGGCCGCGTGGTGTCGGCCTCCGCCAGTGACGGCATGGTGGTCGACGGAACCCGCTTCATCGTTAGCGCGCCACAGGCCAAGCCGGGCTGCTCCTCGTCGAGAGGCGCAGGGACGATCACGCTCACCTGGCGCGCCGCCAACACCGGCGACGGCAGAATCTCGGCCGGCACCACCACCGCGAGCGGTACGGCCACGGTCCACGTGAGCTGGACCATCGCGGCTGACAAGGGCGTCTGGATACCCACCGGCAACCACGTCGGCGACGGCCAGGGCCACTGGTCGAACTGCCCCCACGGCTGACCCTCTTCGAACGCCCTCCCTGGAGCATCCCAGATGAGACAGTTCTTCTCCGGCATCACCCGGCGAGAAGCGCAGTTCACCGTGGCCGGCAGCGTGCTGGCGCTCGTTGTGTGCATGCCACTCCTGGCCAGGGCCGACCCCGGCGTGATCCCCGGCAACAACCCAGCGGACTCCGGCGCCGAGCAGGCCATGGACGTACAGCGTGGCGATTCCTGCCGGGACCTGCTGCCTGCTGATACTCCGACCCACGTGGTCTGCCATTGGCTGACCCCACCGCAAGACGCCGCCGAGGTCGCCGCGTTCTGGGCCGCCGATGGCGGCGCCAACCTGGAGGCCGCCGAGCCGCTGTCCACCGCCTCCGCCACGGTGCGTCCCAGCCCTCGCCGATCGGCCACGACGAGTTCGACCTCGGCCCCCACGCCGACGGCCACTCCCGTCGAGAGCAGGTCGCCCGACGCCACTGCGAGCCCTTTGGCGACAGAGCAGCCGGGCACCGCCGCGATCAAGGCCGCACGAGCGGCCGGGCTGCGCATCTGGGTGGAGAGTGACCTTGCGGACGACTATCTCGCCGGCGCCACGCGATTCCAGACAGCTCTGGACGCGCTCGCCGAGGCCGCCCGTCAGCCTGGCGTGATCGGCGTCAAGTTCGTCGACAACCTCGCCTACAGCGGGTTCACGAGCGCGGACGACGTCGAGGCCTTTCTCAGCCGCACCGTTGATGCTTTGCGCCAGGCCGTGCCCGGTAAGCGGCTCGCGATCGGCGTGGTGGTGCCCGAGCTGGGCTGCGGCGCGGCAACCGCCTGCGTCGCGGCTATGCGGGACAAGGCGCCGCTGGCCACCAAGAAGCTCGTCGAGCGCTACATCAAGGCGAGCGCCGTCGAGCAGGTGTACGTCTCCAACGGTTTGTTCGCTTCCGCCTACCACCAGCATCAGCTGCACGACCCGAAGACCGGCAAGCAGCAGCCCATCACACCCGCGATCGCCACCCGCGCCCAATGGCTGAGCATCAAGGCCCTCGACTGGGACACGCTGGCCCAGATCAGCTCGCGAGAGTACGGCCTGGCCCACAGCGGCCGCGCCGCCCCCTGGGACGACACCCAGGCCACAGCCCAGATCAACACCCGCATCGGCACCGTCATCGGACTGGGCGTACCCACGGTGACGCTGTGGGGGCACCACGCCGTCGACGGCGGCCGCACCTACCGGCTGCTCGACGCCGACCTGGCGGGCAACCCGCTCTGGTCGCAGCTGATCCGCCAGCAACTGCGCGAGCGGCTCTCGGTGGTGTTCGACCCGCGCTCCACCGAGCTCGGCATCCGGCAGGACATCGCCGCCCTCAGCAAGGCAGCCGGCGAGATCTTCATCCTCGTGTGAGCCACGTCGAAAGGGTGCAACACCTCATGCCGTCCGACCCTCCAAACCTGCCCGAAGGCCGCTTCGACGGCGACGAAGGCCCGGCCGCGTTCGCTGACGTCGGCGCCGGATACCCCGTCGAACTCGGCCCGGACAGGCGGAACCCGTCTGCGGACGGCGGGAAACCGGACGCGCCTCTCACGCCGATCAACACGCGCCGCCTGCACCACCCACCACCCGCACCTGCCACAGACGACGAGGACGAGTTCGAGCCGGCCCGCACCGACTGGCGCAAGCTCATGCCTCTGACATTCACCCTGGTCGCCGCCATCGGCCTCGGCACCTGGCTGGCCCTCGCCCCACTGGGACAGCACACCACCGAACCCGACGAGCCTTTCTCGTACGTGCAACGCACCCCGCCCACCCGCCACCCACCGACCACTGCCCAGCCCAGCCCCAGTCCGACCCTCAGCGCGACACGCACCTCGGCGTCCCCCCGCAGGACCGCCTCCACCAAGCCCCGCCCATCCCCCACCTCGTCGGCCAAGAAGCCCAGCAGGCGGCCATCCGACAGGCCTGTCAGGCGAGCATCCAGCAGGCCCGCCGTGACCGTCACCGAGACGGCACGTGCCGCACCCACCCGCACAGCCCGCACCCGTGCGCCCCGGCGCGGCGGGCCGGAGGAACCGCCGGGCACACTGCTCGCTCCGACCTGTCTGACCTGGGCCGAATGCCACGACGGACCTCCCCGGTGACGCCGATGACCACGGGGTTGGCCGGTAACGGCTGGCCGCAGTTCCCGCACACGGGCTTGCTCGTCGCTGCGGGCGCTGCCCTGATGGCCACTTCGGTGGCCGCCGTAGTCGTCCACCGCCTGCGTAATCCGCGTCGCCGTCAAGGGTTGGCGTTGTGGTGGCGGCTGCGTCTGCGGATGTATCCGGGCGCGGGCTTCGCTCGCCGTCTGGAGCTTTACCTGCACTACGGGCTGCCGGCCGCTCGCAAGGTCGCCCGCCACGCGCGCCCGTCGGTGCGGGGCTGGTGGCGGCGGCGGTTGCTCGCGCACAGCGAGATCGCCCTGTTCCTCGGCTGGGCGCAGGGCTGGATCTTCCGCATGCGTACGTACGCCACCTTCGAGGACGGCCTGCTGTGTCTGGCTCCGCAGAAGGAGGGTAAGACCGCTCACCTGGCCGGGCGCATCCTGGACGCCCCGGGCGCGGTGATCGTCACCAGCATCCGTGACGACATCGTCGGCCTGACCGCCGGGCTGCGCGGCGAGCGCCGGCGCGTCCACCTGTTCAACCCTGACCGGTTCGGCACCTGGGCCTCCACCGTCCGCTGGTCCCCCGTGGACGGCTGCCACGACCAGGCCACCGCGATCCGGCGAGCCGCGCACATGGTCGCCGCGGCGGAGACCGGCGGCGTATCCGACGAGGGATTCTGGACCAACCAGGCCGCGATGGTGCTGGCCTCACTCATGCACGCCGCCGCTCTCGAACGGCTGACGATGGAGCAGGTCTACGCCTGGGCGCTGGACGAGGACCCGACTCCGTTGAAGATCCTCACCCGCCTCCGTCCCGGGCTCGACACCGACCGCGCCGCCGCTCTGGTGCGTCGATATCACACCCTGCACGTCCGTACGCGCGACAGCATTTTCCTCACCCTCCGGCAGGTGTTGCGCTGTATGGACGACCCGGCCATCGCCCACATGATCTGCCCCGCTCCCGGCGAAGGGCTCGACCTCGATGAGCTGCTGCGGCGCCGGGAAACCCTGTACCTGATCGCCGGCGATGACGTCACCCCGGCCATCCCCGTGCTGTTCACCACCCTGGTCGCCGAACTCCACCACCACGCCCGCGCGCTTGCCTCCCGCCGCCCCGGACGCCGGATGGACCCGCCGGTGCTGTTCGTGCTGGACGAGGCTCCCGAGGTGTGCCCAATCCCCCGGCTTCCCGGCTGGCTGGCCACCGCCGCCGGCGCCGGCCTGGTCTTCATCGTCGCGGGCCAATCCCAGGCGCAGTTCCGCCAACGGTGGGGGCCTGAGGGAGCCCGAACCATCTGGAACAACGCCAAGGCCAAGATGCTGTTCGGCGCCACCTCCGACCCCGAAGACCTCAAGACGATGTCCGAGCTGTGCGGCGAGATCGCGATGCCGTACTGGGAGACCTCGGTCGACGGCTCGAGCCGGCGGCTGCGCACCCGCCGCTGGGAGAACGTGCCCGTGCTGCCGCCTGAGCAGGCTCGCCGGCTGCCGACCTGGCGGGCCCTGGTCCTGCGCCGCAACGCCACGCCGACCATCGTCCGTATTGAGCAGATCTGGAAGCGCGCTGACTACAAGCGTTGGCGCAAGAAGGGTCAGGTGCCGCTGCCGGCCCTGAAACCGTCGGCGCTCACCTCCACCGCTTGCCAGCTTCCTCAACCCCCGGCCACTATGAGCCGCCGCCCCCGTCTGGCTCGGCCGTGGCACGTCCGCGACGACGAACCGGACGACGACCGACAGTGACCGGCAGGCGCAATGACGGCGGAGACGACGCCCAGCCGGAGATCATCACCGGCCTGGCCGCCGAGCTGGAAGAACTCGCCCACACCGTCGCCCAATTGAACACGTCCCCCAGCCGATCCGAGCGCTCCAGCGGCAAGCCGCCCGGGGGAGCTCCGTGCCCCTGGTGCTGGCCCCGGATGCCGCATCAGGAGAAGGCCGAACGCCTGGCCGAACTGGCCGACTGGGTCCGTGACGTGCTGTTCGCCTGGCCCGACGCCCCCCGAGCCATCCTGAGCTGCTGGCCGCGCCACTGGGACGTCATCGAAGAGCTGTCCATGCTCTACTGCGCCTGGCGCACCGCCTACACCTGGGAGGGCGCCACCTCCAGCGACGCCGCCCACTATCTCGACCGGCTCCGGCCCAGCACCGTGGAACGCCTGCAGGTACGGATGCGTCCGTGCGGCCAGCACCACCAGCCGGACGGGTCACCGCGCGACGATGCCGGCATGGTCGACCGCACCATCACCGAGCTGAGCCTGCTGTAAAGTCCGCGAACAGGCGAGAAGTGCCGGTCCCCGCGTGCCATACCGCAAAGAGGCTACGCCCGCGACGCCCACCACAGCGTCGAGCGTGGGCTCCGGGCTCGGGCGGCCGATCAGATCACATCATTCGGATCCCATTGGAACACCTACCGAGCAGCTGAAAGACATGCGACCACCAGAACCCGGCCTTCCTTTTTCGGTAGATCACGTGGAGTGCGCCTATCTGCGGTAAGCGGCGTCCGAAACTATGCTGTGACCCATCTCACACATTCGGATATGCCGGATCCATAACTTCACGGTTGACCAGCATGCATGATCCCCGTCAGCCCACGGCTTCTGACTGAGGGTGTCGGGTAAGCGACACTCCCGTCGTTGACCGATCTTCGTTCGACGATCACATTCCTAGTGATCGTCTTATTGCTGCTTTATGACGCACACAAGACCCCTTCGTCGGGGTCTGCGTCAGCGTGCCCTCGAAGGGATCCGACATGCGCGGACGGTTCGCAGCGCTGCTCATCGGCCTGGCCTGCTTAATGCTGATCTCCAGCATCGGCGTGCCGGACGTGCTCATCCCGCAGGCAGCCGCGGCCGAACCAGATCCGGAACAGTCGGTGCAAGGGCGTGCCGTCCCCGGCAAGAAGGTGCCCAAGGGCGTCGAGGAGTCCGTGCCCGAGGTGACGCGCGAGAAGCCGGTCTGGCCGCAGGCGGGCACCGCCGAGGTGGATCTTGCCGAACCCGGGAAGGTGACGGCGGCCGAAAAGCTGCCGGTACGGCTCGGCCAGGTCAAGGGAGCCGGGCCGGCTCGGGTCAAGATTGAGACGCTGGCACCGGAAACGGTGCGCAAGCTGGGCGGCGTCGGCCTGGCCGCCCGGATCACCCGTACCGACGGGGAGAAGGCGGCGGGCACGGTGCGGGCGGAGTTCTCCTACGCCGCCTTCCGCGACGCCTACGGCGGCAACTTCGCCGGCCGCCTGCAGTTGGTCCGGCTGCCGGTGTGCGTGCTGCAGGAGCCGCGGCCGCGCTCGTGCGTGACCCGGCCACAGACCGTGCATGCGGTCAACGACGTCCAGACCGGCACGCTCACCGCCGAAATCGAAGCCGCACCCGCCGGCGCCACCCCCGCTGCCGCCGAACCTGTGACGGGCAAGGACAAGCAGGCGCTCGCCAAGGCCAGGACCGCAGCGCTGGAGGCACAGCTGGCCGCTGGGTCGGTGTATCTGCTGGCGGCCGGACTGACCGGACCGGACGGCAACTGGGGCGCCACCGATTTGAAGCCGGCGGGCACCTGGCAGGCGGGCACCTCCGGCGGCGGGTTCGACTACGACGTGCCGCTCCCCGAGGCGCCCTCCCCGGCCGGGAACGGGCCGGATCTGTCGCTGCAGTACGACGCCTCCTCGGTGGACGGGCAGGGCCGGTGGACCAACAACCAGTCCGGCGTGGTCGGCGTGGGCTGGGACCTGAACGCCGGGTTCATCGAGCGCCGCTACCGCCGCTGCTACGTGGACAACTGGTTCGACGACAACTCCGGCGAGCTGATCTGGTGGGCCGAGGAGCTCGGGATCGGCGGCGGGGCGCTGTGCTGGGAGTCACCGGACCAGAACGACGGCGATGCGGCCACCAACGACCAGACCCAGTCAGAGCTGGTGCTCTCGGCCGGGGGCCGGTCGGCCTCGATCGTGCAGGACCGGAACAGCGGCGCGTGGAAGACGGTGCCGGACTTCGGCTGGAAGGTCGAGCAGGTCGCCGGCGGCGCCGACGGGCAGCCGTACTGGAAGATCACCGACCAGGACGGGCAGGTGTGGCGGTTCGGCCACAACCGCGACGCCCAGTGGCAGACCCCGTACGTCGGCAACGAGCACGACCCGTACGTGGTGGCCGACGAGCCCTGCTACGCGCGCTACTACAACGACGAGATCCCGCCCACCTGCACCGGCGTGTGGCGGTGGAACCTCGACCAGGAGATCGACCGCAACGAGAACGTCATCGACTACTCCTACACCCGCGAGACCAACTACTTCTGCCTGCCCTCCTGCGGGCACGAGACCTACCGGGTGCTGCCGTACGACCGGGGCGGGTTCCTTTCGCAGGTGGTGTGGGGGCACAACACGCAGGTGGCCGGCAGTCAGCCGACCGCCCGCACGGTGTTCACCACGGCGGCGCGTGACGGTGAGGACGTGCCCACCGACCTGCACTGTGACGCCCCTGCCACCTGCGCCAACGACGCGATCGCGTTCTACTCCACCCGCAAGCTCACCGCGGTACAGACCGAGTCGCGCAACCCGGGCACCGGCGAGTGGGATCCGGTGGACCGGCTCGACCTCACCCACGAGTGGATCTACCAGCGCACCGACTTCGCCTGGGCTTATGACCAGGTGATGTGGCTGGACACCGTGCAGCAGACCGGCATGGCCACCGAGCCCGAGGTGATGCTGCCGCCGCTGGACTTCGACGCGGTGATGCTGGCCGGGAAGATGGACTACGACAACTGGTCGGACTGGACCGACTTCCTGTCCTGGCGGATGGTGCCGCGTATCGCCGCCATCGGCAACGGCATGGGCGGCCGGATCGAGGTCACCTACGGCCAGGCCGACCCGTGCGGCGGCGGCAAGGGCCGCGTCGGCGGCAACTACCTGACCGACAAGGTCGGCGACTGCTACCAGCTCGACATGGGCAGCGACCCCGACCAGGGATACGAGACCTGGAGCCGGTTGTTCAAACAGCTGGCCACCAAGGTGGTCGAGCGCGACATGGTGGCCGGCTCCCCGGACATGGTCCACCAGTACGAGTTCCTCGGCGGTCCCCGCTGGATCGACCCCAACCAGTACGCCGAGCCCGGCCAGGCCCCTGACAAGTCCGAATGGCGCGGCTACGGCCAGGTGCGCACCATCACCGGCTCCGGCAGCGACCCGGCCGGCTACACCGTCGGCACCCGCACCTTCCTCGGCGGCACCGGGCAGAGCGTCACCGACTTCGACGGCAACACCATCACCGACGCGCCGCTGCTGCAGGGGCAGGTGCTGCAGGAGCAGTCATGGAAGATGACCGCGCTCAGCCCGCGCGCCTACACCGAGATCGACTCCACCCGGTACGAGTACACGATCACCCCCACCGGCACCGGCACCGGGGAGCGGCAGATCGCCTTGGTGCTGGCGACCCGCGAACGCTCCCGGGAGAAGCTGAGCAACGGCAATTGGCGCTACACCGACGAACGCACCGCCTACAACAATGACGGCCTGCCGATCCGGGTCAACGACTACGGCCAGGAAGGCGTCGCCGCCGACAACACCTGCACCTCCACCACCTACGCCCGCAACACCGACGCCGGGCAGTGGATGACCGCCTTCCCCTCCGTGGTGGAGGAACGCGCCGGAGACAGCTGCACCAGCGGCACGCTGATCGGCAAGAACATCACCCTGTACGACGCGGGCACCAACCCGGCCACCAACAAGCCCAGCGACGGCAACCCGACCGAGGTCCGCGCCTACGCCGACGCCACCACGATCTCCACCGGCAAGGCGACCTTCGACGACTACGGCCGGCCGCTGACCGCCACCGACCCGCTCAACAAGACCACCACGACCACCTACAGCCCGGCCATCGGCTGGCCCGCCACCGGCGTCACCACCACCAACCCGCTCGGCCACGCGGTGACCGCGCGCCTGTCCCACACCCTCGGCGAGCCGGTACGGGTGACCGACGCCAACGGCAAGATCACCGAGATCGACTACGACGGGCTCGGCCGTACCACCGCATTGTGGAAGCCGGGCCAGCCGCGCAGCGGCGGCACCCCAAGCGCGACCGTCGCCTACGACATCCCGTTCGACGGCTGGCTCGGCCAACCCGACGAGCCGATCAAAACCACCGTCCGTGAGCTGCTGACCGGCACCACCTACACCAGCACGCACAGCTACGACGACGGGCTCGGCCGCACCCGCGAAGCCCAGACCGCCTCCCCTGCCGGCGGCCGGATCGTCACCGCCACCACCTACGACGCCCGCGGCCTCACCGCGGCGGTTTCCGAGCCCGTGCACAACGCCGACGATCCAGGCAGCGGACTACTCAACGCCGCGCTGACCGATCTGCCGCAGTGGACCAAGACCGTCTACGACGGCCAGGAACGCCCCACCGCATCGATCGCCTACCACCTGGGCACCGAACTGCGCCGCACCACTACCGCCTACCCGGGCAGCGAACGCACCGAGGTCACCCCGCCGTTCGGCGGCAAGACCGCCACCGTCACCGACGTGTTCGGCCGCGCCGTCAAGGTCGAGGAATGGTCGAACGCCAGCCAGCATGCCGACACCACCTACGGCTACGACCTGCGCGGCAACCTGACAACGATGACGGACGCCAACGGCAACGTCCGCACCTACACCTACGACTGGCTGGACCGCCGCACCACCGCCGACGACCCCGACGCCGGCACCTCCAGCTACGGCTACGACCTGGCCGGACAGCAAATCTGGAGCACCGACGGCAACGGCCAGAAGATCTCCAACATCTACGACGACCTGGGCCGCCGCACCAGCCAGTGGGCCGGCGAGACGGGCACCGGCACCAAGCTGGCCGAGTGGACCTACGACTCCGTCGCCAAGGGCCAACCGACTGCGGCCACCCGTTTCACGGCGGGGCATGCCTACACCCAGGCCGTCACCGGCTACGACAGCGACTACCGGCCCACCGTTAACACCGTCACCATCCCCGCCACCGAGGATGCGCTGGCCGGCACGTACACCTTCACCAGCAGCTACGACGCGGCCGGGAACCTGCGCCAGCAGGGCTTACCCGCCGCCGGAGGGCTGGCCGCCGAGACGCTCACCCACACCTACACCGACCTCGGCTTCGCCAAGGCCACCACCTCCGACCTGGGCGGCTTCACCTACGTCCACGACACCACGTTCACCCTGACGGGCAAGCTCGAAAGCCGCTCCCTGGGGGCGGGCGGACAGGTCAAGCGGGTCCTGGAACGAGACGCCACAACGGACTGGCTTTCCCGGGTCACCACGCAGACGAAGGCTGACACCTCCAGCCCGGACACCGTCCAGGATGATCGGTACGGCTACAACATCGCCGGCAACATCACCCGCGTCCTGGACGCCGCCTCCGCCACCGGCGGCAGCGACGGCCAGTCCGAGTGCTTCGCCTACGACGGGCTGCGCCGCCTGGCCACCGCCTACACCACCACGGCAGGCTCATGCTCGGGCAGCGGGGACAGTAACGGCCTCGACCCGTACGACCAGGCGTACACCTACGACAAGGTCGGCAACATCACCACCCTGACCGACAACGGCCAGGCCGCCACCTACACCTACCCCGCCCCCGGCGCGAACGCCGAGCGACCGAACGCGGTCACCGCCATCACCTACCCCGGCCGCACCGACACCTACGCCTACGACGACGCCGGCCAGCTCGCCGCCCGCACCGTCGACAACCAGCAGGCCACCTTCACCTGGAACCCGCTCGGCCAGCTCGACCAAGCCGCCATCGACGGCCAGGACACCGCGATGGTGTACGACGCCGCCGGCGAGCGTCTCATCCGCCGCGACCCCGACGGCAGCACCACCCTCTACCTGGGCGCGGTCGAACTCCGTCTGTCCGCCGGTCAGGTCACCGGCAAGCGGTACTACAGCAGCAGCGACGGCTCCCTGGTTGCTGTCCGCGAACCCGGCGGCGTCACCTGGATGCTGGGTGGCCTGCACGGCAGCACCCAACTGGCCGTCAACGCCACCACCGGCACCGTCAGCCGCGAGCGCTATCTCCCCTTCGGCCAGCGCCGCGGCTCCGACGACCTGCCCTTCACCGACCGCGGCTTCCTCGGCAAGACCGAAGACCCCTCCACCGGTCTCACTTACCTGGGTGCCCGCTACTACGACCCTGCCATCGCCAAGTTCATCTCCACCGACCCCGAACTCGACCTACGCACCCCCGAGTGGGCAAACGCGTACTCCTACGCCGCCAACAACCCCATCGACCAATCCGACCCCGACGGGCGTCGGGTGGACGCCGGCGGCGGCAGCTCAGATAAGAGCTACGGCTACTCCCGCGACAAGAACCGCCCGAACGCCAACCAGAACCTCGCCAAGACCCACCACGCCAGCGGCAAGAAGAAGACCGCCCGCGAACGCAAAATCCACAAAAAGCGCATCAAGGAGAATGAGAAGAATCGCCGAAGCAGAATACGCGAGCAAGCGCGGGACGCGCAGATCAGCGACAAGAAGGACGGCGAGGAAGAATTCCGTCGGCGGCAGCAACGTACCGACAAGGCGACGCTTTGCAAGCGGGATCCTGTTCACTGCGGAAGAGGGACCGTTCAAGAGAACGACGACGTAGCGACGATTGTCGGTGTCGCCACGGGAGTCGCCGGCGTCGCCAAGACGGTGATAGGAGCCATCGTCAAAACAGGCGCAAAAGCCGCATCGCGCGCAGGAACAAAGGAGGCCGCACAACAAGCTCGTGACGCCTTGGGGAATGAGCGCCGAAGGAAGCATGCCACTTATATCGGCGGCAGAGACAAGAAGGGAAACATCTACGCCGGATGTTCAAAGAACCCCACGGGCTGCGCCGAGGATGATGTGGCCAGGCAAGGCGCAACCGATTTCACCAATGCCTACGGTTGGCGCAGAAACAAGGTGACCGGCGAGCTGGAATGGACCCGGATTCCCACCTGTGTAAGATGTCAGGACAAGTACTCCAGGAACCAATTCCCCAAGGACAACACCTATGACCCGGGAGGCAGGTGGACACGATGACAGATCGACTTCTGTACAACGTAGAATTGGAGCGGCATGACTGGCCTGCTCTCACGGTGTGCGGTGGGACCGCGGTAGAGATTCCCCAGACGGTCGAAGCCATGCTCTCGTCGTCGGACGCCGACGAGGTCGAACGTCATTACTGGCAGCTGGAGAATCGCGCGGTGGTGCAAGGACAGCTTTACAGCTCAGCCCCTCCCCTCGTGTCGGTTCTCATCGCAGCCCTTCTGGGCGAGCTATCCAGACCGGCCAGGATCGGCGCTCTGGAGCTGCTGTATCAACTGGTGACGGGCACATCGCACCCGGAAGAGGCCGAGGCTCATCCGGACTTGGGTGATGAATGTCAGAAAAAGGCACGCGAAGGGCTGTGGGTACTGTACAGAGAGCTACTGCACGGCGAATCCGATGCCGCCAAAGACATTCTGGACGTGATTGAAACCGATCCAGGCCGTCTTCGCTTCTATCTCGCTCAACTCGTCCATGGATAGGTCATCTTCGGCGGGCACGACCTCCAGCGACGTCACCCCTTACCTCGACCGCCTCCGGGCCAGCAACATCAACGCCTGCAGGTACGGACGCGCCCCTGCAGCCAGCATCACCAGCCGGACGGGCCACCCCGCGACAACGCCGACACCGTCGAGCGCACCATCACCGAGCCGACCCTGCTGTGAACCAAGGCGAGAACTGTCGGCCCCCATCCGTACCGTGAAAGCCCCTGCTGGCGACGCCGAGAAGGACATGACCATGCCGGGTCCGGACGGATCCGCCGGTGCGTCCGCCCAGCTGACCCTGACCGTCGACGGTGATCGGCTGCGCATCGAGATGCGCGGCAACGACGCCGACGGCGGGCTGCTCGCCGACCTCAGCACGTCGGAGCGTCTGAACAGCTCGGCGTTGCTGGTCAGCGCCTCGCCGCCGAACTCGGCGACGAGCGCCGCCGCGCGGCCGGAGCCGGAGTCGGGCCGTCGACGGTACGCATCACGTTGCTGGGATGGGTCCGCTACGGCGGACGATCCCGACGCATGCGGGGATGGTTCGCTCCGCGACCCGGTCGGCGAGTTCCTGCCACTATCGGCCTCGCGTGCGAGGGTGGTCCCGGGTTCGTGCCGGTCTCCATTGATGGTGATTGGCGGGATCCGCCGACCGAGGAACGACAACAAAGGGCCAACCCAGGCGCGAGATCATCTTGCTTCCCTCGTGGGGGACCGTAGGGGGACCGGTAGTCCTGGACACCTCCTCCGCAACCGCTCTGCGTGGCACCAGAGCCGCGCTGGCCTCCGCGGCCGCGTGCGCTATCTCTGGGAGCACTGATGTGTAGATATCTGAAGTGATCAATTGACTGGAGTGGCGCAGCATCGACGACGTCGTCT
>NZ_JAHKRN010000058.1 GCF_019396385.1 Nonomuraea harbinensis
GACGGCGCCCGGCGTGCCGGGCGCCGTCGCCTCGTTCAGGACGCGCTGTTGCTCATGTAGCGGTCGATCTTCCAGGAGTCGTTGTCCTTCATCAGCAGGAAGAACCCGCGGGTCGCCTCGGCGCCCTGTCCGGAACTCGCGAAGACGAAGGCGCTCTTGCCCATGGTCTCCGACTCCTCGATGCTCGGCGTGCCGCCGGCGCCCTGCTGGCTCTTGAAGAGCTCGGTCAGCGCCTGCGTGCCCTCCGCCGTCTCGTGTCCCTGCACCGCCGCCACGCCGTCCGAGGTGAACATCTTGGCGGCCTGCTCGCCGTTGCCCGAGGCGAGCGCCTGGTAGAACTTCTCCACCACCGACCGGGGCGAGCCCTTGCCGGTCTCGGTCGGTGTCGCCGTGCCCGTTTCGCCGGGCATCGGGCTTTCGGTCATGCCGGGCTCGGTGCCCGTAGGCGAGGCGGGGCTCGCCGCGCCCTTCATCGCTTGTCCGGTGCCGCCCGCGGCGCAGCCGGCGGTGAGGAGGGCAGGAACGACCATGGCCAGCAGGACGCCCCTGCGCAGGAATTTCATGCTCATGGCCGCAGTGATGCCCGCCCCGGTCGTCCGGGAATGCGCGCTTGATCCAGTCCGGACGAGTCCTTTACCGGCTGCGGATTACTCACACGAATGGTTCACCCGATTTGTCGAGATCGTTCAGAGGTGCGATCGTTGCCACCTCGATACCAATTTGGCAAGGCGTCGCCTATAGCGTCCCTTCAGTGCCGCAAATTAAGGCGAACCTAAGCACGGAGCCCGAGCCCCTGCCCCTGCGTGAGGAGGCCGAGCGCTGTGCCGCGGTCGACGCCGGCCGACGCTGCGTGCTCCCGGCGACTCACCCGGGCGCCCACGTCTACCCGCCCACCGACACGAGCCCGCGATCCTGAGCGCGGGCGCCGGACGGCGGAACACTGACGGACACCTGAACCGCGCCGTCGCGGACGCGCGCCCGGTAGACGGGGATCGCGACCGCGGGCTCGTCCAGGCAGCGCCCCGTGACCAGCGAGAACACCTGCTTGTGCAGCGGCGAGGCGACGGTCGCCTCGCCCTTCCTGGTGCCGACGATCCCGCGTGAGAGCACGTACGCCCCGCTGAACGGGTCGCGGTTGCCCAGCGCGTGCACCGTGCCGTCGTAGGTGCGGAAGAGCGCCACCTGCTCGCCGTCCACCAGCGCGCACACGCCGCGCTCGGGCAGCAGGAGGTCGTAGCCGCAGATGCCGATCCAGTTCATGACATCACCACCGGTTTGATCTGGTCTCGCTCTGTCGCGAAGACGATGGACGGGTCGGGGACCCCTGGTGCGTTGACGAAGCTGACGAACCGGCCGAGCTTGTCCGGGTCCTCCAGCGTGGCCCGCCACTCGTCGGCGTAGGTGGCGACGTGCCGCTCCATGTGCGCGTCGAGGTCGGCGCAGATGCCGAGCGAGTCGTCCATGATGACCGAGCGGAGGTACCCGAGCCCGCCGTCGAGCGACTCCAGCCACGCGGAGGTGCGCTGCAGCCGGTCGGCGGTGCGGATGTAGAACATCAGGAACCGGTCGATGGTCCTGATCAGCTCCTCGCCGGTCAGGTCGGCGGCGAGCAGGTCGGCGTGGCGGGGCTTGAAGCCGCCGTTGCCGCCCACGTACAGGTTCCAGCCCTGCTCGGTGGCGATGACGCCGAAGTCCTTGGACCTGGCCTCGGCGCACTCGCGGGCGCAGCCGGAGACGGCCGACTTGAGCTTGTGCGGCGAGCGCAGCCCCCGGTAGCGCAGTTCCAGCGCGATGGCCATGCCGACCGAGTCCTGCACCCCGTACCGGCACCAGGCCGAGCCGACGCACGACTTCACCGTGCGCAGCGCCTTGCCGTAGGCGTGGCCGGACTCGAACCCGGCGTCGACGAGCCTGCGCCAGATCTCCGGGAGCTGGTCGACGCGGGCGCCGAACAGGTCGATCCGCTGCCCGCCGGTGATCTTCGTGTAGAGGCCGAAGTCGCGGGCCACCTCGCCGATGACGATGAGCTTGCCGGGGGTGATCTCGCCGCCGGGGATGCGCGGCACGACCGAGTACGTCCCGTTCTTCTGGATGTTGGCGAGGAAGTGGTCGTTGGTGTCCTGCAGGGCGGCGTTCTCGCCCTCCAGCACGTGCCCGTTGTGCAGCGAGGCGAGGATGGAGGCCACGGCGGGCTTGCACACGTCGCAGCCGCGGCCCTCCCCGTGCTCGGCGATGAGCTGGGAGAACGTGCGGATGCCGCGCACCCGTACGATGTCGAACAGTTCCGCCCTGGAGTGGGCGAAGTGCTCGCACAGCCCCTTGCCGGTGTCCACGCCGGCCTTCTCCAGCAACTGCTTGAGCATCGGCACGCAGCTCCCGCAGGTGGTGCCGGCGCGGGTGCACGCCTTGACGCCGGGCACGTCGGCGCAGCCCTGGTCGTGGATGGCGGCGCGGACGGCGCCTGCGCTGACGTTGTTGCAGGAGCACACCTGCGCGTCGTCGGGCAGGTCGAGCTGGACCCCGCCGCCGGCGAACAGCAGGTCGGCAGGGGGTGCGGGCAGCGGCTTGCCGACGTAGGAGCGCAGCGTGCCGTACGGGGACGCGTCGCCGACGCAGATGCCGCCGAGCAGGGTGGTGGCGTCGTCGCTGATGAACAGCTTCTTGTAGACGCCGCCCACCGGGTCCATGTAGGTGACGTCGAGCGCCCCTTCCATGGCCCCGAACTGGGCCACCTCGACGCCGAGCAGCTTGAGCTTGGTGGACAGGTCGGCGCCGCCGAACGCCGCCCCGCCGCCCGTGATCCGCTCGGCGGCGACCTCGGCCATGGTGAAGCACGGCCCGGCGAGCCCGTACACCATGCCGTCGTGCAGGGCGCACTCGCCGACGGCGTAGATGTGCGGGTCGGAGGTGCGCATGGCGGAGTCGACGACGACGCCGCCGCGCTCCCCCACCGCCAGGCCGCACTCCCTGGCCAGCTCGTCGCGCGGCCTGACCCCGGCGGAGAAGACCACGATCTGGGCCTCGACGAGGGTGCCGTCCGGCGTGCGGAGGCCGGTGACCTTCCCCCGGCCGTCGGTGACGATCTCCTGTACGCCGGAGCCCGCGTGCACGCTCAGCCCGAGCGCCTCGATGTGGCCCTTGAGCACCGCGCCGCCGCCCTCGTCCACCTGGCGGGGCATCAGCCACGGGCTCATCTCCACGATGTGGGTGCGCAGCCCGAGCCCGCGCAGCGCGTCGGCGGCCTCCAGACCGAGCAGCCCGCCGCCGACCACGACGCCGTCGGTGGCCCCCTCGGCCGCCGCCCTGATCGCGTCCAGGTCGTCGATCGTCCGGTAGACGTGCGCGTGCCCGGCCCCCGGCACCGGCGGCACGAACGGCCTGGACCCGGTGGCGAGCACCAGCACGTCGTACGGCTCCGGCTCGCCGCCCTCGACGGTCACCCGGCGGGCCCGCCGGTCGATGCCGGTGACGCGGCTGTTAAGCCTGGTCACCACGCCGGGCGGCACCGGGTAGGACAGCTCCTCGGCCGAGACGCCGTCCAGGTACGAGGTGAGCGCCACCCGGTCGTAGGCGGGCCTGGGCTCCTCGCCGATGACCGTGATCGTCCCGTCGAAGTCCCGCTCCAGCAGGGCCTCCACGAGCCGGTGGGCGGCCGGCCCGTACCCGGCCACGACGATCTTCCTCATGCGGGAACCCCTTCCTGTTCGCACAGCCAGCCGACGATGCCCGCCACGGCGTCACGGCAGGTGCCGCAGCCGGTCGTGGCCCTGGTGGCGGCGGCCACGCCGGCCACGTCCCTGGCGCCCGCCTCCCAGCACGCCCTGATCTGTCCCTTGGTCACGTCGTTGCAGTGGCACACCTTGGCCGCGTCGGGCATCAGCGTCGGGCTGTCGGCCCTCGCCGCCGGCGCCGGCCCGGGGAACAGCAGCCCGGCCCGGTCCCCCGGCAGCGGCCCGCCGCGGTCGTAGAGCTGGGTGAGGGTGCCGACGGCGTCGGTGTCGCCCAGCAGGATCGCGCCGACGAGCCGGTCGTCGCGGATGACGAGCTTGCGGTAGGTGCCCCGGGCCCGGTGGCTGAAGCGCACCACCTCGGCCTGCTCGTCGGTGAGGTGCGTCTCGCCCATCGCGGCCAGCTCGACGCTGCTCGCCTTGAGCCGGGTGACCAGCCGGGAGCCGCGGTAGCGCGACGCTCCGCCGGTGATCACGTCGGCGGCCACGGCGGCCTGTTCCCAGGCGGGCGCGACCAGCCCGTACACGGTGCCGTCGTGCTCGGCGCACTCGCCGATGGCCAGGATGGACGGGTCGTCGGTGCGCAGCTCGTCGTCGACCACGATGCCGCGCCGCACTTCCAGCCCGGCCTCGGCGGCCAGCGCGGTGAGCGGGCGGACGCCGCACGCGAGCACCACCAGGTCGCCCTCGACCAGCTCGCCGCCGGCCAGCCGGACGCCGCCGTCCTCGACGGCGACGGCGCTGGCGCCGGTCCTGATCGCGACGCCGAGCCCGGCCAGCGTCTCGCCCAGCACCAGGCCCGCCTCGGGGTCGAGCTGCCGTTCCATCAGGTGGCCGGCCAGGTGCAGCAGCGTCACGGGCAGCCCGCGCCCGGCCAGCCCGCGGGCGGCCTCGACGCCGAGCAGCCCGCCGCCGATCACCACCGCGCGGCGGCTGTCGGCGGCGGCCTTGACGATGCGGTCGCAGTCGTCGAGCGTCCGGAACGGGATGGCGCGCCCCACGCCGGGGATGGGCGGCACGATCGCCTCGCTGCCGGTGGCCAGCACGAGCAGGTCGTACGGCGCGCGCCGGCCGTCGGCGGTGTGCACGGCGCGCGACTCGCGGTCGATCCAGGCCACGGCGCTCCCGAGCACCGCCTCCACCCGGTGCGTGTCGTACCAGGACAGGTCGTGCAGGCCGAGCTGCTCGGGCCTGGCCTGCCCGGCGAGCACGTTCGACAGCAGCACCCGGTTGTAGGGGCTGCCCTGCTCGGCCCCGAACACGGTGACCTGCATCCGCGGGTCGCGCGCCCGTACCTCGCTGACCAGGCGCGCGCCCGCCATCCCGTTGCCGACGACGACGAGCCTCATGTGACCCGCTCCACCCGTACGGCGCAGACCTTGAACTCCGGCATCCGGGACGTGGGGTCGAGCGCCGGATTGGTCAGCCGGTTCGCCCCCTCCCAGTGAAACGGCATGAACACGGTGTCGCTCCTGATCGCGTCGCTGATCCTGGCCACGCCCTGTCCCTGGCCGCGCCTGCTGGTGACCCGCACCAGGTCCCCCGCCCCGATGTCCAGCCGCCCGGCCAGATCGGGGTGGAGCTCCACGTACGGTTCGGGCACGGCGGCGGCGAGGGCGGCGATCCTGCGGGTCTGCGCGCCGCTCTGGTAGTGCGCGAGCACGCGGCCCGTCGTGAGGTAGACGGGGTAGTCGTCGTCGATCTCCTCGGCCGGGCCCCGGTGCTCGACCGGCACGAACCTGGCCCGCCCGCCGGGGGTGGCGAAGGCTTCCAGAAACGGCCGCGGCGTCCCCGGGTGCCCCGGCGCGGGACACGGCCAGAAAACCCCGACTTCCGCCCCGCCCCGATCATCCGCGCGGTCCCGGACCTCTCCTCCGTACGGGACGTCTCCCCCACCATGGGTTTCCCCGGGGTCTTCCGTTTCTCCCGTGATGCGGTCGTACGTGATGCCCGAGTAGTCGGCGGGGCCGCCCGCGCTGGCGCGGCGCAGTTCCTCGAACACCTTGCCCGGCTCGTCGGCGAAGTCGTGGCCGAGCCTGCGGGCCAGCCCGGCGATGACCTCCAGGTCGCTCCGCACGCCGGGCGGCGGCCGGACCGCCTGCCGGCGCAGCAGCACGCGGCCCTCCAGGTTGGTCATGGTGCCCGTCTCCTCGGCCCACTGGGTGACGGGGAACACCACGTCGGCCAGCGCCGCCGTCTCCGACATGACCACGTCGCAGACGACGAGCAGGTCCAGCGACCTGATCCGCTCGGCGACCCGGGCGGAGTCGGGCGCGGACACGACCGGGTTGGAGCCGAACAGCAGCATCGCCTTCGGCCCCGCCGGCGTGCCGAGCGCCTCCAGCAGCTCGAACGCCGACCGCCCAGGACCCGGCAGGTCGCCGGGGTCGACGCCCCACACGCCGGCGACGTGCTCGCGGGCCGCCGGGTCGTCGATCCTGCGGTAGCCGGGGAGCTGGTCGGCCTTCTGCCCGTGCTCCCTGCCGCCCTGGCCGTTGCCCTGCCCGGTGAGGCACCCGTACCCGGAGCCGAGCCGTCCGGGCAGGCCGAGCGCGAGCGCCAGGTTGACGAACGCGGTGACGGTGTCGGTGCCCTGGGCGTGCTGCTCGGCGCCGCGCCCGGTGAGCACGTACGCGTTCTTCGCGTACGCGAGCGCGCGCACGGCCTCGCGCATCCGCGGCACGGGCACGCCGGTGATCCGCTCGACGCGCTCCGGCCACCAGGCGGCGAGCGAGGTCCGTACGGCGTCGAACCCGCTCGTGCGCTCCTCGACGTACGCGGCGTCGACCAGGTCCTCGGCGACGGCCAGGTGCAGCAGGCCGAGCGCGAGCGCCAGGTCGGTGCCGGGCGCGGGCCGCAGGTGCAGCCAGGCGAGCCTGGCCGTGGCGGTGCGGCGCGGGTCGACGACGATGAGCCGCGGCCCGTCCAGGTGGCGGACGAACGGCGGCATGGTCTCGGCCGGGTTGGCGCCCGCCAGCAGCACCACGTCGGCCCCGGCCAGGTCGGTGACGGGGAAGGGCATGCCGCGGTCCATGCCGAACGCCCTGATCGAGGCGGCGGCGGCCGACGACATGCAGAAGCGGCCGTTGTAGTCGATCTGGCTGGTGCCGAGTGCGACCCTGGCGAGCTTGCCCAGCAGGTACGCCTTCTCGTTGGTGAGCCCGCCCCCGCCGAACACGGCCACGCCGTCGGGGCCGTGTTCGAGCCTGATGGCGGACAGCCGGTCGGCGACGTGGCCGAGCGCCACGTCCCAGTCCACCGGCCGCCCGTGCAGGAGCGGGCTGGTCAGGCGGGCGCCGTTGGTGAGCAGGTCGGCGGCGGTCCAGCCCTTCTGGCACAGGGCTCCGGCCGCGTTGGCAGGGACGTCGGTCCGCGGCGTGATCGTGATCCCGGACGCGGTGGCGCTGATCGCCATCCCGCACTGCAGCGCGCAGTACGGGCAGTGGGTCTTCACCGGCTCGGCCATCCGGTCAGACCCTCGCGTGGGCGAGGCTGGCCACCCGAGAGACGCCGACGGTGCGCAGGTAGCACCACCAGGTCAGGGCGGCGCAGCTCGCGTAGAAGAGGCCGAAGGCGAGGAACGCGCCCGCCGGGCTGCCGGTGGCGGCGAACGACATGCCGAACGCCCGGTTGATGAGGAAGCCGCCGAGCGCCCCGACGGCGGAGATGATGCCGATGGCCGCGGACGCCTGCCGCTTGCCGTGCAGCAGCGCCGCCTCGTCGTCGCCCTTCTCCGCCACCGCCTTGGCCTGGAAGATCGCGGGGATCATCCGGTAGGTGGAGCCGTTGCCGATGCCGGCGGTCAGGAACAGCGTCTGGAAGGCGAGGAAGAACAGCCAGAAACTGCCCGATCCCGACGCCGCCCAGACGAGCAGGACGCCGCCGCCCATAGCCGCGAAGTTCCACAACGTGACCGGGGCCCCGCCGAGCCGGTCGGCCAGCCACCCGCCCACCGGCCGGATCAGCGACCCGATCAGCGGCCCGGCGAACGCCACCGCGGCCCACGGCGCGTCCGGGAACAGGCTCGTGCTGAGCAGCGGGAAGGCGGTCGAGTAGCCGATGAACGAGCCGAACGTGCCCACGTACAGGAACGACATCACCCACGTCTGTGCCTTGCCGGCCACCGCGAGCTGCTCGCGCGGGCTGGCCTTGGCGCTGGTGAGGTTGTCCATGAAGAACCAGGCGCAGACGGCGGCGACCACGACGAACGGCAGCCAGAACCACCCGGCGGCGGCCAGCCCGAACGCGCCGATCACCAGCGGCATGACGAGCTGCACCGAGCTGACGCCGATGTTGCCGCCGGCGGCGTTCAGGCCGAGCGCGACGCCCTGCTTGCTCCGCGGGTAGAAGTAGGTGATGTTGGCCATGCTGGAGGCGAAGTTGCCGCCGCCCACCCCGGCCGTGGCCGCGATCAGCAGGAACATCCAGTACGGGGTGTCCGGGCTGCTCACCGCGACCCCGAGCAGCACGGCGGGCACGACCAGCAGCAGCGCGCTGACGACGGTGAAGTTGCGTCCGCCGAACCTGGCCGGCCCGAACGTGTACGGCACCCGCAGCACGGAGCCGATCAGGTTCGGCAGCGCGACCAGCCAGAACAGCTGGTCGGTGGTGAACTCGTAGGCCCCCATCCGGGCGGCCACGATGCTCCACAGCGTCCAGACGGTGAAACCGAGATGCTCGGCCAGGATCGAGAAGACCAGGTTGCGCCGGGCGACCTTCCGGCCGGTGGTCCGCCAGAAGGCCGCGTCGTCGGGATGCCACTCGGCGATCCAGCGCGCCATCATTCCTCCTACGTTCTGAGCTGACTCGAACGTAGGAACCCGGGGTTACGCACAGAGGCGGATCGGCGCTGTGCGTTCGTTACGGGTGACTCACCCGGGCAACAGGCGATACACAAGCGTCACGCCGGAAACACGCCGTTAACGAACGCTCCTGAAGAAGGCCCGGATGTCGCGGACCAGCAGCTCCGGCTCCTCCATCGCGGCGAAGTGGCCGCCGGTCTCGAACTCGGTCCAGTGGACCACCTTGTCCGTCCGCTCGGCCAGCCTCCTGATCGGCAGCACGATGTCGTGCGGGAACACCGCGACGCCGAGCGGGGTGGGCGACGACTGCGGCATGGACCAGGCGTGGGAGAACTCCCAGTAGATCTGCGCCGCCGAGTCGGCCGTGTTCGTCAGCCAGTAGAGGCTGACGTTGGTGAGCAGCCGGTCGCGGTCCACCGGCCGGTCGGTCCACTCGCGGAACTTCTCCGCGATCCAGGCGAGCTGCCCCGCCGGCGAGTCGGCCAGGCCGAACCCGAGCGTGTGCGGCCGGCTCGACTGGATCGCCATGTAGCCGCCCATGTCCCCGGTGAACTCCTCCAGCTTGGCGAGCCGCGCCTTGTCGGACTCGCTCACCTCGCCCAGGTCGCCCGACGGGAACGTCATGAGGTAGTTCACGTGCACGCCGATCACGTGCTCGGAGTCGGTCAGCCCCAGCTCGCGGGAGATCCCGGATCCCCAGTCGCCGCCCTGCGCCCCGTACCGCTCGTACCCGAGCCTGGCCATCAGCGTGGCCCAGGCGCGGGCGATCCGGCCGAGCGTCCAGCCGGTGCCGCGCAGCGGGGCGGAGAGTCCGAAGCCCGGGACGGACGGGATGACCAGGTGGAAGGCGTCGGCCGGGTCGCCGCCGTGCGCCTCCGGGTCGGTCAGCGGCCCGATCACGTCGAGGAACTCGACGACCGAGCCCGGCCAGCCGTGGGTGAGGATCAGCGGGGTGGCGTCCGGCTCGGGCGAGCGCACGTGCAGGAAGTGGATGTCCTGGCCGTCGATCTCGGTGACGTACTGCGGGTGGGCGTTGAGCTCGGCCTCGTGCGCCCGCCAGTCGTAGCCGGTGGCCCAGTAGCCGGCCAGCTCGCGCAGCTCCGCCACGGTGACGCCGCGCTCGCTGCCTGCGCCCGGGGTCTGTACGGGGTAACGGGTCCGGCTCAGCCGCTCGCGCAGGTCGTCGAGGTCGGCCTGGGGGATGTCGAGGTGGAACTCCCTGATGGTCATAGATGTACCGTCCCAGGGATTGTGGCAAGCTTTTTGCCGCTTTTTCCGGGAAAATCGGCAAATGCTGGAAACCTCCGCGCGGCTGCTGCGCCTGCTGTCGCTCCTGCAGACCCGGCCCGCCTGGACCGGCGCCGAGCTGGCCGAACGCCTCCAGGTCAGCCCCCGGACCGTCCGCTACGACATCGGCAAGCTGCGCGGCCTCGGCTATCCGGTCCACGCCACGCCCGGGGTGGCCGGGGGTTACCGGCTGGGCGCCGGGGCCGAGCTGCCGCCGCTGCTGCTGGACGACGAGGAGGCGGTGGCGGTCGCGGTGGGGCTGCGCACCGCCGGTGCGGTGGAGGGCATCGAGGAGACGTCCCTGCGCGCCCTGGCCAAGCTGGAGCAGGTGCTGCCCGACCGGCTGCGCCGCCGGGTCCGGGCGCTGCACGCGGCCACCGTGTCCCTGGCGCCGGGCGGGCCGGCCGTCCCCGCCGAGACGCTGACCGCCGTCGCCACCGCCTGCCGCGACCGGCACCGGCTGCGGTTCGACTACCGGACGCACGACGGGTCCGTACGAATGCGGGACGTGGAACCGTACCGGCTGGTGCACACCGGGCGGCGGTGGTACCTGATCGGCTGGGACGTGGAGCGGGACGACTGGCGCACCTTCAGGGTCGACCGGCTCGCGCTGCGGACGCCCGGCGGCCCGCGCTTCACCCCCCGGGAGGCGCCGCCCGCGTCGATGGTGCCGAAGGGGGTCGACACGGCGCTGATGCGGCACCGGGCGCGGGTCACGGTGCACGCCCCGGCCTCCGCCATCGCCCCGCTCCTGCCGGAATCGGTGCTCGTCGAGAGCGCCGGAGACCGTACGTGCGTGGTGCACGCGGGCGGCGAGACCCCGATGCGGCTGGCGCTGCACATCCTCGCGCTCGACGCCGATTTCACCGTCGACAACCCCCCTGAGCTGCTGGAAGCCCTGCGCACCCTCTCGGCGCGGGCCGAGGTTACGGCGCTCGGGACAGGGGAACAGCATTCACAGCAAGGGGGGACATCATGATCAAAATGCTCCACAAGATGGGCATCAAGTCAAATCACATGTATCTGGCAGGAATCGGCTCCGTCGGCCTGGCCCTGGCCAGCTGGGTGATGTCGAAGAACTACGAAGGCGCGGAGCTGGATCGCGCCGACCGCTGGGGGATCTTCATCGGCGAGTGGGCGCCCACGTTCTTCGCCATGGGCGTGGCGCTCCGCATCGAGGAGACGCACCGCGAGCTGGGTGAGGGGCCGGAGGAGATGTACGGCCAGACCGGCCGCCAGCCGGAACGGGTGCACGCGGGCACCGGCATGTGACTTCCGAGAAGGCCCGCAGCCCGCCAGGTCTGCGGGCCTTCTCGCGTCCCGCCCCGGCTCGTGGTTCAGGTCCGGGAGCCGGCCGCGCCCACGGTCCGGACGACGATTTTCCCGCGGACTCCGCCGGATTCCAGCGCGCGGTGCGCCCCGGCGATGTCCGCCAACGGATGGACGGCGTCCACCACCGGCCGGATCGCCCCGCTCTCCACGAGCCGCGTCAGGTCGGCGAAGAGCTCGTGGGTGGGGTTCCCGCTGAAGAACCGTACGCGTCGCGAGCCGTACACGGTGGAGACCAGGATGGAGGCCAGGGACGGGACGAGGCGGCCGAGGTCGAAGCTGATCGTCACCATGCGTCCGCCGGGTGTGAGGAGCCGGCGTTAGGCGCTCAGGGCGGTGCCTGCGGTGTCGAGGATCACGTCGAACCGGCCGAGGTCGCCGGGTTCCGCCTGCGCCTCGACCGTCGACGACGCCCTGGAGGACCCCGACCCGTGGCGCGCCTTCCGCACGGTCATCGAGACGCTCTGCGCCATGCAGGCCGCCGACCGGGGGTTCACCGCCGCCTTCCTGACCGCGTTCCCCGAGGCCCTGGACTACGAGGACAAACGCGCCCGCGCCGAGCGGGGCTTCGCCGAACTCACCCGTCGCGCCAAGGCCGCCGGACGGCTGCGTCCCGACTTCGACCTGGCCGACCTCGTGCTGCTGCTCCTGGCCAACAACGGCATCGTCACCGAGTCGTCCGGGGCCGCGGCGGCCGCCTCCCGCCGCTTCGTCGCCTACCAGCTCCAGGCCTTCCAGTCCGACCGCGCCGGACCGCTGCCGCCCCCGCCCCCGCTCGGCCTCGACAGCCTGTACGCCTTGCCGTCCACGGGCCGGTAGCTACGACTTGCCGAACTGCTCCAGGGCGTCGCCACTGAGCCGGTAGCGGATCCACTCGTCGCAGGGGATGGCGCCGATGGACTTGTAGAAGTTGATCGTTGGTTCGTTCCAGTCGAGCACGGACCATTCGAAGCGCCCGTACCCGCGCTCGAGGCAGATCCGGGCCAGCTCGGTCATGAGCGCCTTGCCGTGGCCGCCGCCCCGATGCCGGGGGCGCACGAAGATGTCCTCCAGGTAGAGGCCGTGGGTGCCGGTCCAGGTGGAGAAGCTGAGGAACCACATGGCGAAGCCGACCACCTCGCCGTCGTCGTTCTCGGCCATGTGGGCGAACACCTTGGGCTCGGGGCCGAACAGCGCCTGGCGCAGCTGCTCCTCGGTGGCCTCGACCTCGTCGAGCGACTTCTCGTATGCGGCCAGCTCACGGATCAGCTGGTGGATGGCGGGCACGTCGGCAGGGGTGGCAGAGCGAATCACGCACACAGATTAGGACATATCCACTAGAGCAGCAGATTCAGGATCAGCGTCAGCAGCACCGACAGCACGACCGACACGATGATCATGATCAGGCAGCCCAGCCCGCCGCCGGCCGGCCGGATGTCCCAGTTCCCGAGTCTCATGCCTGACGGCTGCCCCGGATACATCCATCGATGTATCCGAGATCAGCCCATGTGAGGACCTTCTCCCCGCTGGGCGACGGCATCGTGGAAAGGTGACAGGCAACAGGATCGAAGCACTGGACGTGCTCAGGGGCGCGGCGATCGCGGGCACGCTGGGCACGAACATCTGGATCTTCACCAGCCCGGGCGGGCCCGCCGATCTGGCGGGGGCGCTGGGGCAGGCGGGGGCGGTGGAGTCGTTCCTGCGCTTCCTCGCCAACGGCAAGTTCCTGGCGTTGCTGACCCTGCTGTTCGGCGTCGGGCTGGAGCTGCAGTACCGCTCGGCCCGGCGGCGCGGGCTGCGCTGGCCGGGGCGCTACCTGTGGCGGGCGGCGCTGCTGTTCGCCGAGGGGCTGCTGCACTACGTGCTGGTCTTCGAGTACGACGTGCTCATGGGGTACGGGGTGACCGCGATCGTGGTCGCGTACCTGATCGGGCGGAGCGACCGGGTGGTGACCGCCTGGATGACGGCCGTCGGGTCGCTGTTCGTGCTGTTCGTGGGGCTGGCCACGGCCGCGCTCCTCAACAGCGGTGCCGCACTGGCCGGATCCTCGCCGGGGTCGCTGTTCACCGAGGGGTCCTACCTGGACCAGGTGGCGTCCCGGATCGAGCTGGCCGGGGTGTACCGGGCGGAGGCGGTGTTCATCGTGCCGCTGGGCGTCGTGCTGTTCCTGCTGGGGGCCCGGCTGCTGCGGGCGGGCGTGTTCGACGGCACCGAGCGCGGCGCGGCGCTGCGGCGCAGGCTCATGGCGATCGGCCTGGGCGCAGCGCTGCCGCTCAACCTGGTCACCACGTTCGCCGGCCCCGGCTGGTTCCTGGTGGACCGGTACCTGCTGCCGCCCCTGGTGGCGCTGGGCCTGCTCGCCCTGATCACCTCGCTGGTGCGCCGGGACGCCGCGCCGGGGCCGCTGCGCCGCGGCCTGTCCAACGTGGGCAGGACCGCGCTGAGCTGCTACGTCTTCCAGAACGTGGTCGCCTCGGCCCTCTGCTACGGCTGGGGGCTCGGGCTGGCCGCCCGGCTCGACTGGCTGCGGCCCTGGTGGGTGCCGGTGGCGTGGCTGGCCATCTGCGCGCTGTTCATGGCCCTGTCCACGCTCTGGCTGCGGCGGTTCAGCCGGGGGCCGATCGAGGCCGCGTGGCAGTGGGCGTACCAGCTGCCGTGGCGGTCGGCGCCGGCCCCCGCGCGCTCCGGGTCCGCCTAGACCATGCGCACCACGTGCAGCAGGTACTCCTTCCGGTTGCGCGGGTCGTGGCCGATGCGGCGGCGGGCGGGCGGCGGCCCTGGCACCCGCTGGTAGCGGTCGAAGGCGGTCTCCAGGACGCCTTCGCCGCGGGTCAGCGACGGCAGCGCCCGCTCCAGCCCGTGCACCAGCGCCGCCGGCACCGTCCCCTCGATCCGGTACGTGTCGCCGTGCGGCCGCGAGCCCGTCGGGACCGCGCGCAGCCGCGACAGTACCGGCAGCACCCCGCCCAGCAGGTCGGCGGGGATCTCCAGGTGGAAGCGGTGCAACGGCTCGTGCACGCGGGTGCCCGCCTGCTTCAGCGCGTCCATCAGCACCAGCGGCGTCAGGTTGCGGAAGTCGCCGGCGGTGCTGGACATGCTCTTGTCGAACACCCCGTGGGAGTGGCTCTGCCGCGCCCAGTAGCCGGTGTGGGTGAGGGTGACCGCACAGTCGATCACCTCCCAGCCGTGCAGGCCCTGCTGGAGCGTCTGCCGCGCCGTCTCCTCGACGGCGCGCATGAACGTGTACGGCATCGACCCCAGCTCGACCGCCAGCCGGAACGTCACCCCCGACCCGATCGGCCCGGGTTCGACGCGCAGCCCGACCGTGCCGAGGAACGGGTTGCCGCCCTGGGCGATGAACTCGGCCGCCGCGCCGGTGCCGGCCGGGCGTTCGACGCAGATCGTGGTGGTCTCCTCGAACGTCACGTCCAGCCCGAACTCCTCGGCCAGCGTCTGCTGGATAACCTCCTTCTGCACCTCCCCGTACAGGGAGACGTAGGTCTCCTGCCGGACGTCGTCCTGCCGCAGGCCGATCAGCGGGTCCTGCTCGGCGAGCTGGGTGAGCGCGGCGTGCAGGGCACCCCGGTCGGCGGCCCGGACGGGCGTGACGACGGTCTCCAGCGACGGCGGCGCGAAGTGGCGGCGCACCCGGCCGCGAGCCGGTCCGACGCGAATGCCGACGCGATCGGCGACACGATCGGCGTGGTGATCCATGACGTGGTCGGCGGCGTGGTCGGCGTGCTGGTCAGCGAGCTGGTCGCCTATGTAGTCGCCGACGCGGATGCCTCCGAGTCCCGACAGCAGGCCGATCCGACCGGCGCCGACCGCGTCCGCGCGGACGGCGGTGCCGCGGTCGAACACCCCGATCGCCGTCACCTTGCCGTGGCCGGGGACGGTGTCGCGGACCCGGAGCGTGCCGGAGAACATGCGGACGTAGGCGAGCCGCTCCCCCGCGGGCCCGCGCTCGACCTTGAACACGGCGCCGGACGGCGGCCCCGACGCGTCGCCTTCGGCGGCGGGCAGCAGGTCGCGGATGCCGTCCATGAGCGCGGGCACGCCCGCCCCGGTGATGGCCGAGCCGAAGAACACCGGGTGCGCCAGACCGTCGCGCGCCTGCCGGGTGAGCGCCTGGCGCAGCCGCCGGTCCGTGATGGGCCGGTCGTCCACGTACGCGGCGAGCAGGGTCTCGTCGTGGTCGGCGAGCAGCTCGGCCAGGCGCGGGTCGGCGGCGGGGGTGACGGCGGCGGCGCGGGTGCCGAGGCCGGTGACGGCCGACATGGCGACGCCCGACGGGGCCAGCCGGGCCCTGATCGCGTCCAGCACCTCACCGTACGCGGCGCCGCGCCGGTCGATCTTGTTGACGAAGATCAGCGCGGGGATGCCGAGCCGCCGCAGCGTACGCATGAGCACGCGCGTCTGGGCCTGCACCCCCTCGACGGCGGAGACCGCCAGAACGGCGCCGTCGAGCACGTCCAGCACGCGCTCGACCTCGGCGATGAAGTCGGGGTGACCCGGCGTGTCGATGAGGTTGACCGTCACGTCGCCGATGGGGAAGGAGACGACGGCGGATCTGATCGTGATGCCGCGCCGGCGTTCGAGCGCGAGGGTGTCGGTGCGGGTGCTGCCCTGGTCGACGCTGCCGAGCTCGTCGATGACCCCGGCGGCGTGCAGCAGCCGCTCGGTCAGGCTCGTCTTACCGGCGTCGACATGCGCGAGGATCCCGAGGTTGAGTGTTTTCACGGAGCGTCATGTCCTGTGCGTAGAAGGAAGTCTTCAGCTGGGTGGACATGAAAGTCGCTCGCATTTCTGCTCCTCGCTCACGGGATGCCGTTCCGCCGCTCAGCTCAGCAGACCGGCGCGCGCGATCACAACCGATTTAATTTCAGGAGTTTCACCTCATATCCCGCATTCTGACTCGTACGGAGAAATTTCGTGATATGAAGTGTCATGGAGATCCTGGGAGATCAAGCGCGACAGGGCCCCGGTCAGTGAGCAAGGACCGGGGCCTTTCGCGTGCCGTGATCAGTCGCCGTTGAGCACCGGCGTGATCCACTTCAGCGTGCCGGTGCGCAGGGCCTCTTCCGCCAGGCGCTTGCCGGTGACGGTCCTGAGCGCGGCCAGCGAGCTGTCGATCCACGGCTGCACGTTCTGGTTGCCCTGCTCGCGGTACTCGACCGCCTGGATCAGGCACTCCAGCTTGTCGGCGTCACGCGCGCACACCGCCTCCAGGCTGTCCTTCTCCTCGTACTCCCGGACCGCGCCGCTCACCATCTCCGCCACCTCGCCGGGCAGGCCGCGCGTCTGGTCGGCCGTGACCTCCTCGTTGGAGGCGGGCTTGAGGTAGCGCTTGCCGATGTACGGGATGTCGGTGATGCGGGTCTCCTGCGTGTCATGGAAGAGACTCATGAACGCGGCCCGTTCCGGGTTGCCGCCCTCCAGCTTGGCGATCATCCCGGCGATGACGGCGGTGCGGAAGGAGTGGTCGGCGATGCTCTCCGGATCGCGCACCCCGGCCACCAGCCAGCCGGTGCGTTTGTAGCGTTTGAGCAGCCCGAACTCGTACAGCAGCCCCGCCACTCCCGCGAGTTCGCCAGTCACGGAGATTCCCCCTCAACCTCGGTCCGGCTCGTGAGCCGAGCGTAGACGACGCGTGCCCGTCCCGGCGTGACGCGAAACCTCGCGGCGGGGCGGCGGCGGCGGCGCGGTAGGCGGCGGCTCCCGGTTGTCCCCGGTTTCCGTCATGATCGTGCCGGGGCGCGGTTCACCGAGGAGGGCCCGGGTAGCGGCCAATCATGTCCACTGTCATGTCAGCGCGGCTGCTCGCCTGCGCCGCCGCACTGGTCCTGGCGGCGACCGGCTGTTCCAGCTCGGTCGACCCGAACGACCCCGCCCGCCTGAACCGCCCGCAGAACGACGGCGCGAACGGCGACGTGCAGGGGGTGCACGTACGCGACGCGTTCCTGCTCGGCGAGATGTCCACCGCGTCACCCGCCGCGTCACCCGCCGCGTCACCCGCGGGCCGGCAGGCCCTGTACGCGGTGCTGATCAGCAACCGTGACCGGCCCGACCTGCTGGAGCGGGTCACCGTGGAGGGCGGCGGGACCGTCCGGCTGGCGGGGCCGGTCGAGCTGCGCCCCTACGAGGCCGCCACCCGGCCCGACCAGCCCATCGGCATGGCCAGCGGCATCCCCGGCAACTACGTGCCGATGACGTTCACGTTCCGCGACGCGGGCGCGGTGCGGATGGCGGTGCCCGTGATGGCGCGGCAGGGCAGGTTCGCCAGTCTGCCGCCGTCGCCGACCGGCACGCCGACGCCCACGTCGACCCCGTCGCCCAAGCGGTCCGGCCCGACGCCGAAGCCGACCGTCCCGCCGGAGCACGCCACCCGCGAGCCGGGCTGATCAGGCTCGCCCGCCCTACCATCGGTGAGGACCCCGTACCGCAACGAGAGAGACCAAATGATCTTCATCACCGCGAAGTTCCGCGTCCGGCCCGAGTCCGCCGACCGGTTCGCCGAGATCACCGCCGAGTTCACCCGGGCCACCCGCGCCGAGCCCGGCTGCCTGTGGTTCGACTGGTCGCGCAGCCTGGACGACCCGAACGAGTACGTGCTGGTGGAGGCGTTCAAGGACGGTGACGCGGGCGCCGCGCACGTCCAGTCGGACCATTTCAGGAAGGCCCAGCAGGACCTGCCGCCGCACCTGGCCGAGACGCCGCGGATCGTCAACACCACGATCCCGCAGGACGACTGGTCGCTGCTGGGCGAGATGGCGGTCGACTGACCCGGCGCGGGGCCGGCGGCTCGCCCGCCGGCCCCCCGAGGATCAGGACTTGGCCGCGTCGCGCAGCGCCCGCACGTCGATCTTGCTCATGCCCATCATCGCCTGCGCCACCTTCCCCGCGACCTCGGGGTCGGGGTGGCTCAGCAGCTCGGGCAGCTCCCTCGGGATGATCTGCCAGGACAGGCCGTAGCGGTCCTTCAGCCACCCGCACCGACCTTCCTCGCCGCCCTCGGTGAGCCTGCCCCACAGCTCGTCGACCTCCTCCTGCGACTCGCAGTCGACGAGCAGCGAGATCGCCTCGTTGAAGGTGTGGGCCGGGCCGCCGTTGAGCGCCAGGTAGCGCTGCCCCGCCAGCTCGAACGTGACCATCATCGCCCCGCCGTCCGGCCCCGGCTGGACCCCCACCACCCGGGAGCCGGCGAAGAGCGAGGTGTAGAAGGTGGCGGCCTCCTCGGCCTGGTGGTCGAACCAGAGGTAGGTGGTGATCTTCTGCATGACAGCGTCCTTTCAGGGTGCCGTTCGTCGTCTCACCGACGCGTCGAACGCCTCCGCGCCGGATCGACACGGCCGCCAGAACTTTTTCCGGCCCGGGACGCTCACACCGGCAGCACCGCCCGCACCCGGAACCCGCCCTCCGGGACCGGCCCCGCGGCGAGCCGAACATCGCCACCCGCTCGCGCATCCCGACCAGCCCGTAGCCGCTCTCGCCCGGCCGGGGCGGCGGGCCGGACGGCCCCCGGTCCACCACCTCCAGCGTGAGCTCGCGCGGCCGGTAGCCGACCGTCACCGTCACGTCGGCCGGCCCGGCGTGCTTGAGCGTGTTCGTCAGCGCCTCCTGCAGGATCCGGTAGGCCGACAGGTCCAGCGCGGGCGGCAGCGGCACCGGTTCGCCGTGGATCTCCGTCTTCACCGTCAGGCCGGCGGCGCGTACCTGGTCCACCAGTTCGTCCAGCCGGTCGAGCCCCGCGATCGGCACGGTCCCGTCGCTCTCGGGCCCGCGCAGCAGGTTGAGCATGAGCCGCAGCTCCTCCACCGCCTCCCGGCCGGCCGCCTCGACGGTGGCCAGGATCTCCCGCTCGGGCGCCCGCTCCTGCCCCAGCATCAGCCGGACCCCGCCGGTGCGCATGGTCATCACGCTCACGCTGTGGACCACGATGTCGTGCAGCTCGCGGGCGATGCGGGCGCGCTCGGCGGAGACGGCCTCGCGGGCGAGCAGCTCGCCGCGCCCCGCCGCCCGCACGGCCAGCGCCCGGTAGCGCCGCACCGCGATGCCCGCGCCCGCCGCGACGGTGGTCATGACCACGGCCACCGCGACGTCGCCCCACCCGGGCGCGTTCGAGGACGCGGCCAGCATCGCCGCCACGAAGACGCCGGTCATCGCCAGCCCCGTCACCGCCCGCCGGTCACGCGGGCACACCTCGCTCAGCAGCGTGAACAGCAGGAGCAGCTGCGTGTAGTACTGCCACGCCGCCGCCACGTCCGCGACCAGCAGGAACCCGGCGACGTTCGCGATCGTGTACGCGGACAGCACCCCGAACGGCGCCCGCCTGCGGAACAGCACGAGCACCGCCGCGGCGACCCCGGCGGCGATCCACCACGCCGCCTCCTGCCGGTCAGGGGCGGCCGTGCGCTCGCCGATCTCTTCGGCCACCGCGAACAGCCCGACGACGCCCGCCACGAGCCAGTCGACCGGAGAGGGGATACGCGGCGCCATGCCGGAAGTATGACCTGTGACCGGACCGGATCACGTGCCGGGTGGGCAACGGTCGTCCGGTTTCCGGTCGGTGCGGTTCCCCGTATCTGGGACAACCCGAACACCTGCCGTCGCGGGCGCCTGCCTCGTCCTGGCGCGGCCAGGAACGCCTGCGGGCGGACGCCGCGCTGAACGCGGCGCCCGCCCGGGCGTGGAGGGTTGGTGCTCCGTCAGCGATGATCCGCTACGCGCTGTGGACGAGGGACGGGCAACTGGCCGGCAGGGAGTTGCCGCCCGCGACCGCGCACGCCGTCTGCTGCATGTTCCTGTACGGCAGGAAGAACTGCTGGGCCGGCGAGAAACCGAGGAGCGACGCCAGCGAGAGCCGGCCGTCCTCGCTCAACTGGTGGGCACTCCGGCCGTCCAGCTTCTGGCCATCCACGTCCTGACCTTCGACGTCCTGAGCCTCGACGTCCTGAGCCTCAGCGTCGGGACCCTCGACGTCCTGACCCTCGACGTCCTGAGCCTCAGCGTCCTGACCCTCGACGTCCTGACCCTCGACATCCTGAGCCTCAGCGTCGGGACCCTCGACGTTCAGGTCCTCAGCGTCCGGACCCTCCACGTCCTGAGCCTCAGCGTCCTGACCCTCGACATCCTGAGCCTCAGCGTCGGGACCCTCGACGTTCAGGTCCTCAGCGTCCTGACCCTCGACATCCTGAGCCTCAGCGTCCTGACCCTCGACATCCTGAGCCTCAGCGTCGGGACCCTCGACGTTCAGGTCCTCAGCGTCCTGACCCTCCACGTCCTGAGCCTCAGCGTCCTGACCCTCGACATCCTGAGCCTCAGCGTCGGGACCCTCCACGTCCTGAGCCTCAGCGTCCTGACCCTCGACATCCTGAGCCTCAGCGTCGGGACCCTCGACGTCCTGACCCTCGACGTCCTGACCCTCGACGTCCTGAGCCTCAGCGTCCTGAGCCTCGACGTCCTGACCCTCAGCGCCCTGACCCTCGACATCCTGAGCCTCAGCGTCGGGACCCTCCACGTCCTGAGCCTCAGCGTCCTGACCCTCGACATCCTGAGCCTCAGCGTCGGGACCCTCGACGTCCTGACCCTCGACGTCCTGACCCTCGACGTCCTGAGCCTCAGCGTCCTGAGCCTCGACGTCCTGACCCTCAGCGCCAGGACCCTCGACGTACAGGCCCTCCATGGTCTGGCCGAACGCGTTCTGGCCGAAGGCGTTCTGTCTGTCCGCGTTCAACTGGTCCACGGTGGCCAGCCATGGGGTGAAGAGCGCACCGTAGCTGGGGAGGATCACCGACACGTAGTTGTTGGTGGCCTGTGCGTTGTTGGCGCTCCGGTCCTCGGGCCGGGCGGCCTTCTCGGCCTCGTTCTCGGCCTGGGTCCCCACCGGCTCGGCGTCGCTGGGCTCCGGCTGGTCCTGCGGGTCAGCGACCTCGGCGATCATCGGCTCGCGGTCCGCGGGTCCCTGGCGGTCCCAGGAGTCCTCGTGGTCCGGCCCGTCCTCGCGGCTCCAGGCGTCCTCGTACTCCGGCTCGTCCTCACGGTTCCAGGAGATCTCGTGCTCCGGCCCGTCCTCGCGGCTCCAGGCGTCCCTGTACTCCGGCCCGTCCTCACGGTTCCAGGAGATCTCGTGCTCCGGCCCGTCCTCACGGCCCCAGGCGTCCTCGTGCTCCGGCCCGTCCTCACGGCCCCAGGCGTCCTCGTGCTCCGGCCCGTCCTCACGGCCCCAGGCGTCCCTGTACTCCGGCCCGTCCTCACGGCCCCAGGCGTCCCTGTACTCCGGCCCGTCCTCACGGTACGAGGCTTCCTCGTGCTCCGGCCCGTCCTCACGGCCCCAGGCGTCCTCGTACTCCGGCGCGTCCTCGTGGCCCCAGGATTCGTGGTGGGCCGGCTCGTCCTCGCGGTATTCCGCTTCCTCGTAGCCGGGCTCGTCCTCGCGGTATTCGGCCTCCTCGTAGCCGGGCTCGTCCTCGCGGTATTCCGCTTCCTCGTAGCCAGGCTCGTCCTCTTGGTTCCAGGAATGCGGGTGGTGCGCCGACTCGTGGGCTTCCTCGCGGTGCCGGGTGTCCTCGTAGTTCGGGGAGTCCTCGCGGTGCCCGGCGTCCTCGTGGTCGCGGGATTCCCAGGCCTCCTCGGCCGAGTCGTCCTCGTGCCACTGGTCGTTGCGCTGGTCGGACATGGTGCTGTTGGGGCCCGGCCAGTCGGCCGTGCCTGCGTACGCGGGTCCCGTCGAAGCCAGGGGAGCCGCGAGAGCGACCGTGGCCGCGGCTACCCACAGCAGGCCGTTCCGGTGATTTGTCTTTTGCGTGTTTGGTCTGGTCATTTTTCTTTCCGTATACGTCTAGGGCTCTGCTATTACTTTCTTGGCGCTTCGCCTCTGCACGACTTGTACGGAAATACCCGTGGCCCTCTGGCCGAACCCGCCGATATTGCCAGCTACCAGCAAAGTACTACCATGTAAGATAATCAGGCCAGCCCGTGCCGAACTACAAAAATCCCCATTTAGACCGATTTACCACGCCGCCCATTTGTCCATATTTGCGCCGATTCTGGAGAGCAGTCGAACCATCTCCCGACCGGCGCCGCCAGACCCCTCAGGAGCGACGCCGAGGGCGGCACCACGGGCACAGAACGGGTCATCGTTCCTCAATCCAGTCGCATGGTCTCAAGAGGGCATGTATCTGGATACGATCAACGACCGTGCAGAGACTGAGCGGAGTGTTGATCGGGGCCGTGTTCGGCATGGTCTTCGTGGCGATCAACGCGAACGCGCCCCTCCCCCCGTCAGCCGGTACGGCGCTCCGCGTCATCGCGGGTCTCGCGCTCGCGAGCGTGGTCGTCATGTGGTTCCTCGCCGGCCGCCGCACCCGGGGCGGCGCCGCGGAACCCGGCGGCGCGCCCGGCGGCATGTTCAACCGCAGGTACGTGGTTATCGTCGTACTGGAAGCGCTGGCCCTGTTCGGCGGCCTCCGCGTGCTGGACGCCCTCGGCTGGCCGGAGCAGTCGGGCGTGGCCTGGATCGCCCTCGTGGTCGGCATCCACTTCGTCGCCCTGTGGCCGGTGTGGCGGGAGGTCAGCATCCTCGTCCCCGGCGCCGGTCTCACCGTCCTCGGCCTCGCGGGCCTGGCCATGGTCTGGACGGGGGCGGTCGCCTGGGTCCCGACCGTCAGCGGGGTCCTCTCCGGCCTGCTCCTGCTCGCCGGCTCCGCCTGCTACGCGCAGCGGGTCTTCCGCGCCCTGCCACGCGGCTAGCCGCCCCGGCACCGGGGCCCGGTAGCCCGCGGAGGAACGCCCAGCGCGAGCCGCAGGTGCGGGACGAGGCGGGCTCAGGTCCTCACCCAGCGCCGTCTCCCGGTGCGCGCATCAGCTTCTCGATCTCGTCGGCGGCGGCGGTGGCGCCGCCCGCCGCCTCGATCTCGCCGCGCATCCAGTCGAGCCTCTCCCGTACGCGGGCGTCCGAGGCCACGTCCTCGACCGCCTGCCACAGCGTCCCGGCCGTGACCTGGCCGGGCGGGAGGGTCTTGCCCAGCCCGAGTTCGGCGATGCGGTCGGCGTTGGCGCGCTGCTCGGCCATCTGCGGCACCGCCACCAGGGGCACGCCGTGATGGAGGCCCTCCATGGTGCCGCCCATCCCGGCGTGGGTGACGAAGGCGCGGGCGTGCCGCAGCACCGCCAGTTGCGGCACCTGCCGGTGCACCTCGACGTTGGGCGGGACCGGGCCCAGGCCGGCGGGGTCCGCCGCGCCCGTCGCGAGCACGACGCGCCACGGGCGGCCGGCCGCCGCTTCCAGGACCGTACGGTAGAAATCGGGCCGGTCGTTGTACCCCGTGCCGAGAGAGACCAGGACCACGGGCAGGTCGTCCGGGGGCTGCCAGTCACCCTGGAAGGCGCGGCCGGTCAGGGCGGGGCCGACGAAGCGGTAGCCGGGGCCGAAGGTCTCGCCCGCGTACTGGAAGGCGCGCGGCAGCATGACCAGCCGGAGCTCCGCCCGCGAGCCCTGCATGAATCCCTGGACGTCGGCGCCGAGACCCTCCCTGCGCAGGAAGGCGGCCAGGCGCGCGAACAGGAGCAGGAAGCCGGGGCTGAGCGGGTTGAAGGTCGTGTACTTGAGGTGCATGGACCAGTGCTCGTTGCCGACCAGGTTCGGCCAGGTCTCCACGGACGGGACGTCCCACCGGTGGGCCAGGACACGGCCCCACCAGGCCATCGGGCCGTCGTGGACGACCAGGTCGGGGCGCTCGCCGTCGCCGAGCTGGGCGAGCACGGCCTTGGTCTCGCCGAGAAGCATGCGGGTGGCGCGGATGAACTCCCGGCCGTGCATCTGCGGCGCCGGCCGGCCCTTGAGCGCTTCCCATGACGAGGTGAACGGCACGACCTCGGCGCCGGTCTCGGCGACCCGGGGCGCGTACTCCTCCGTGGTGGCGTACGTGACGCGGTGGCCCCGCCGCACCAGCTCGGCGGCCAGGCCGAGAGTGGGGTTGACGTGGCCGGCGGCGGCCGGGGCGAAGAATGCCAGCGTTCCCATACTGCTGTATGTTAATACACAGGTATGAAATAAAGGAGGGCCCGTGCCGAAGAAGGTCGACCACGACGAGCGCCGCCGGCACATCGCCGAGGCCGTGCTGCGCATCGCGGGCCGTGACGGTCTCGACGCCGCCACGCTGCGGGACGTGGCGGCGGAGGCGGGCATGTCACTCGGCGCGGTGCAGTACTACATGCGCACCAAGGACGAGATGCTCCGGTACGTGGTCGCCTACCTGGGCGAGCAGGTCACGGCCCGGATCACGGCCGGGGTCGACTTCGCGTCCGTGGACGTGCGGGGCTTCCTGGTGTCGATGGCGACGGAGATGCTGCCGCTGGACGACCGCCGCAGGGCCGAGCGGCGGACCGGGCAGGCGTTCGGGGCCCGCGCCGGAGCCGTGCCCGAGCTGGCCGAGGCGCTGCGGGAAGGTCAGGCCTGGCTGCACGACCGGGTGGCGGATCTGATCAGCGAGGCGCAGCGGACCGGCCAGGCGGCGGGCGACCTCGATCCCGGGCACGAGTCGGTGGTGTTCCTGGCGCTGGTCGAGGGCCTCACGGCGGAGATCATGCTCGGCCTCCGGGACCCGGACGCGGCCCTGGCCGCCGTCCGCTACCACGTCGGCCGCGTCCTTCCCTGACCGTCAGGACCGGCGCCGCTCCCAGCGGTCCCAGAGGGCGGGGAGCTCGCTCTCCAGGAAGCGGTACAGCTCAGCGACGTTCGCCAGCCGCTCGCGGCGTCCGGGCGCGGCGCCGGACAGGACGGTGAGGCCACGTTCGGTCACCTGGCGGAAGGCCGTGGTCTTGGCGTAGCGGTTGGCGAGCATCCGGCTCCAGCCGTCGGCGGCGATGCGGAAGTACTCCTGCCGGTCGCCGCGCCTGCGCACGCCCTCGACCAGGCCGCTCGGCGTGAGCAGGCGGGTCGTGGAGCTGATGGAGCTCCGGCTGACCTGCAGCGCCTGCGCGAGCTGGGCGGCGCTCTGCTCCGGCGGGTCGCAGATGAGCAGCCACCCGATGACCCGCCCGGCGATGTGCGGCAGGCCCTCGGCGGCGAAGAAGGCCGCGACGTCGTCGACGAAGTCGAGCTCGGCGTCCGTTGGCTCGGTCATGATCTCATTGTCGTGTTCTCGCCGGGGTCCCCGTGCCCGGAGGCCGGTGATTCGCGCAGGAAGCCGGTGATGAGGGCGTTGACCCGCTCGGGCTCCTGCCGGTTGGACCAGTGGCCGGCGCCCTCGATGAGCTCGAACCTCGCCCCGGGCACGAGCCCGGCCGCGGCGCGGGTGTGCCGGGGCCGCACGCCCGCGTCCTGACTGCCCTGGATGAACAGCGTGGGGCAGCTGATCGTGGGCAGCTCGGGCCGGAGGTCGACGCGCATGCGGCGGAACCCGATCGAGTCGTTCTGCCAGTCGGAGGAGCCGGCGCCGTTGGCGAGGACGTCGGCGTGGTACTCGTCGACGATCTCCTCGAAGTCGGCGACCGGCCCGGCGAACAGGGCGCGCCTGGCGAACCACGCGCAGGCGGCCCGGCTCCGGAAGACGAGCGACGGGATGGTCCGGTTGAGCAGGCGCGACTTGGCGGTGAGCCAGAGCATCTGATGGACGACGGGCGGGAACGAGATCACGCCCGCGGGCGCGAGCGCGACGAGCCGCGACACCCGCTCCGGATGCCTGATCGTGTACGCCAGCGCGATGGCGCCGCCCTGGGACAGGCCGACGAGCGCGGCCTGCCGCAGGCCGAAGTGGTCGAGCACGGCGGTGACGCACTCGATCATCCGGTCGTGGCCCGCGAAGCCCTGCCACGGCTTACTGCCGCCCTGCTTGGGCCAGTCGAGGGCGAACACCCGGTGCCCGGCGGCGGCGAGGGCGGGGATCGCGTGCCGCCAGCTCAGCATGGCGTTGTCGACACCCGCGCCGCTGAGCAGGAGCACGGGTGGACCGGTGTCGCCGCGCACGATGACGCGCAGGCCGCCTTCGGGCTGAGGGATGTGGACGCTCTCACCAACCATGCACCTCACGTTACAGTCGTTGCAGTCATCACTGCAACGACTGCTACGAGGACGGCTCCTGTGATCGGCCAGACGCGTCTCGTGAGGCGCGTTCGGTCGCGAGGGCGTCGAGGTGACGCTCGATGGCGGTGGTCAACGACTCGGCTGTGTGGATATCAGGGCGCATGGCCGCATGCACGGCGAGGCCGTCCAGAAGAGCATGCAGGCGGTCGGTCTCGGCCGGCACGTCGGCCGGAGCCAGACCGGCCGCGGACAAGTCCGCGATCAGCGTGCGACAGCCGGCCCGCAGAGCGTCGTATCCCTCGCCCCGCAGGGCCCGAAGCGCAGGGTCGACCATGGCTCGGGAGGTGAAGGCCAGCCAGACTTCGTTCTCCGCCCGCCGTCCCTCGTCCAGCGGGAGCAGTTCGCTCAATATGCGCTGAGCTCTCCGCCGGGGGTCGGATTCGGGCTCCAACCCGGCGAGGCGGAGCTCTATCCGCTCGACGACCGTCCGGAACGCGAACACCATGAGCTCGGACTGGCTCGCGAAGTAGTGCCGCAGCGAGCCCATCGACAATCCCGCCTCTCGGGCGACGTTGCGGACCGACGCCTGCTCCAGACCGTCGCGTCGCACCACCCGGAGGACCGCCTCGGCCAGCAGCGATCGACGCTCCGCCGGATCCACCACTTTAGGCACTGCCTCTTTATAGCACAGTCGTGCTAGCATGCCAGTTACTAGCACAGTCGTACTACAAAAAGCTGGGGCGGAACGGTGAAGCTTTCCCGCACAACCGACTACAGGCCACGTCCACCCCGGCGTGGCCTGACAGCGCTGCTCTGCGATCGCAGCGTCCAACTCGCCATCATCGGCTGGCTCGGCTGCAATGTGGTGGTGCTCGCCGTGGCGGGTGACGCACTGCCGTTCGACTGGCCGGCTGTCGCGACCCAGACGCCGGCCGGTCGCCTGCTGGACGCCAATCTGGCGCTGGCCGAGGTACTCCTGCTCACCGTGCTGACGTTCTGGCTCACCCGCAAGCGGACACCGCCCCGCCTGGCCGACCGCGCGCCGGAACGCTCGGTGGCAGCCCGCGAGACGCTGCTCCTGCTTCTGTACGGGGCCGGCGCGCTGGGACTCGACTTCCTCCTTGGCCGGCTCGCCGGATGGCACCCGTTCGGACTGCACCTCGCCGGCTCGATCTACGGAACGCACGACCATGTCAGTCCCGCCGAGTCCATCGCGTGGGCGGCCTACAACCTCCTCGTCTACGCGGTGATCCCGCTCCTGTGGTTCCGGCGGCGCTACTCCACCGAGGCACTCAACCTCCGCTCGGGCAATCGCCGGGCCGACACCGTCCTCATCGGCGCCGTGCTGCTGGTCGAGTCACTCGTCCAGGTCGCCACGCTCGCCCCACGGATCTTCGAGCTGACCCCCGGCCAATTCGCACTCGGGGTTCCCCTGACCTTCACGTTGTACCTCGCCGGCGCGGTGCTACCAGCCATGATCTTCATCTACGCGATCCTGGTGCCACGCTTTCTACGCCTCACCGGATCTCCCGCGACCACGGTGATCCTGGGCGGGCTCACCTATACGGCGTTACACATCTGGGACGCCTGGACAGTGTTCACCTCGCCGGGCGACACCGCCCTGTCGATCGTCTTCCTGCTGCTTACCTACTTCGCGCCGGGCATGTTCAAGACGGTGCTCACGGTGCGTACCGGCAACGCATGGGTTCATGTCTGGGGCTATCACGCACTCGTGCCCCACACCCTCATCGACGCCCCGCACATGGTTCACGTCTTCCACCTCAGATAGGGGCCGCCCCCGTGCCGAACTGAGCGGTGACCTCACGGGCGGAGATCCTTGTGGTAGACGCGGAAGTCGCAGGGCCCGGCCAGATGTGGCGCGAGATCGGGGTAACTCTCCTCCAGGCTGCCGACCCGTACGAGCAGGTAGCCGATCCGGGAGTACCACTCACCCAGATACTCCTTGAAGGGATGCGTCCACTCCCGCGGCGTCAGCAGCTCCAGCTGCATGACCTGCGCGCCGCGCTCACGGCCCAGTTGTTCGGCGAAACCCACCAGCCGCGACCCGATCCCGGCACCTCGGCAGGCGGGATCGGTGGCCAGCATCCCGAACTCGGCCTCCCCGCTCTCCAGCCGCCGCACCCGGACGCCGCCCACGACCCGGCCGTCCAGCCAGGCCACCGCGATCTCCCCGGCGCGGATCAGCTCCGCCATCTCCTCCGCGCTCGTACGGGAGACCTCGCGGGCCCACAATCCCTCTTCCGAGGCGGTGTAGACGCGGTTGACCAGCTCGGTCAGCTCACCGACGAGCGCCGCGTCGCCACCGGCGGCAGCGGGCAGCAACCGGACCTCGACCTGCGACATCGATCCTCCGTACCGGTTCTCCTGGCGCCAATCTACCGTCGCGCCCGGTCGATGCCGCCGGGCCGGACCGGGCCCGCGTCAGGTGGTGACGGCGTCGGTGTAGGGGACGCGGAACGTGGCCGAGAACTCGGCGAGCAGCGCGGTGTCCCCGCTGAGCGTCACCGCCCCGGACGCGACGGCCGCGCCGGCGTCGAGCACGCCCGCGAGCAGGTCGCGGAAGCCCGGCCCGGCGACGACGACCAGGTCGGGATCGGGATGCCCGCCGGCCTCGACCGTGACCGTGCCGTCGCGGACCGTCGCGCACGCGACCGCTTCGCCCGACCTCACGACGTACACCCGGCTCCGCCCTTCCGGCGGAGCCTCTCCCCCGCCCGCGGCGACCCTGAGCCCGGCCACCAGGGCGGCCTCGGTGACCACCTCGCCCTCGTGCGGATCGCGCATGGCGGCGGCGCCCCAGCGGCCGAGCGCGTCCAGGGCCGGCGCGAGCTCCCCGGCCCGCGGAGTCGCCCGGTAGACGACCGATCGGCCCTGCCCGCCCTGCAGCTCCCTGGTCACCAGCCCGTCGCCTTCGAGCTCCTTCAGTCGCGTGGCGAGGATGTTGGTCGGTATGCCGGGAAGGCCCGCCGCGAGGTCGGAGTATCGCCGCGGCCCCACCAGCAGGTCGCGGAGGATCAGCAGGGTCCAGCGCTGCCCGAGGACTTCCGCGGCGCGGGCCAGGCCGCAGTACTGACCGTATTCGCGAGTACGCACGAGCACATCCTAGGTCGTTGACTTCACTTCTACAAGCATGCTTCACTTTTGCAAGTAGCTACCCCGGACAGAGGGAGCGGACCATGACCAGTGACCTGATCGTCGACATCTTCCTGTCGGTCGACGGATGGGCGGGAGGTGATGGGCTGCCCGGATACTTCGGCTACTTCGGGCCCGAGCTCGAGGAGTGGATCAACGCGGAGAGCGACGCGCCGCAGCTGGTCGTGATGGGCCGCCGCACCTACGAGGCGCTGGCGGGGCTTCCCGAGGAGGCCAAGGACGCGTCATGGCAGCGGCTGACCGAGCTGGACAAGGTCGTGTTCTCCACGACCTTGACCCGGGCCGCCTGGCCGAACACCAGGATCCTCCGCGGCGACCTGGCGCACGAGATCCAGCGGCTGAAGGCCGGGAGCGCGGTGCCGCTCCGCACGATGGGGAGCCTGTCCCTGGCCCGTCAGCTCGTCAGCGCGGGCCTGGTCGACCGGCTCCGGTTGATGACCTTCCCGCTGTTCGCGGGCGACGCGGGCCGCGACCCGGCGTTCGCCGGCATCACGTCCGCCGACCTCGAACTGGCCGGTCACCGCGTTCTGGACGGCCGGATCCTGCTGAGCGAGTACCGGCCCACGGGCAAGGACATCCCCCGGGCCTGAGGCTCAGGACGAGGTTCTGACCCGGACGGCCTGCTCCTCCTGGACCTCGCGGGCGGTACGCAGGAAATCGAGGACGACGGCCAACTCGTCAGGCCCGTACTTCTGCAGCGCCTGGGCGCCCGCCCGGCCGACCGGGACGAAGATCTCCGTCTCGGCCGAGCGGGCGGCGTCGGTCGCGGCGACCAGGACGCGGCGGCGGTTGCCCGGATCGGGCGCACGCGACACCATGCCCGCCCGCTCCAGCCGATCGATGACCGTGGTGGTGGCGGCCGGGCTGAGCTTCAGCGCGACGCTGAGCCGACCCGCGGGCAGCGGGCCGCCGGCCAGCACCACGTCGAGGCAGCGCAGGTCGGTGCGGTTGAGCCCGAGCCGGGCGGCGGCCGCCTCGTCGAAGGCGTCGAAGCTCCGCTGCAACCGCCGGAGCTCCATGGCGATCTCTCCGATGACGCTATTCTTCGACATTCGAAACTTTCTGGTATCGTACATTTCGCTGATCGAACCAACGATATCATCCTGCGGAGGCACCGCCATGCGCCCGACCACCCTCACCGACACCGCCCAGATCGAAAGGCTCTTCGCCGACTTCCTGGCGGCCTGGACGGCGGGTGACGCCGAGGCGTTCGGCGCGCTGTTCACCGACGACTCCGACTACGTCTCCTACGACGGCACCATCGCCCGCGGCCGCCTGGAGCACGAGCGCAACCACGACAAGCTCTTCCGCGGCGTCCTGGCCGGCTCGGCGCTGGCCGGCGAGCTGGAATCGGTCCGCCACCTCACGCCGGACGTGGCGGTCGCGCACGGCACGGCCTCCGTCCTGATGCCGTGGCGCGCCACGCTCCCGGCGCGGCGGCTGTCGCGGCAGACCATCGTCGTGACGCGGACGGCGGCCGGCTGGAAGATCAGCGCCATCCACAACGGCCGCGTCCGTCCCGTCACCGTCCCCGAGCCCGACGCGTTCCCTGCCAAGATGTCCCAGCTGATGGCGCGCGTCGCCCGCCGGCTCGGCCTCGGACGCCGCTGACCCCTACCTTGTGTGCGCGCAGCCCGGAGCCGGACGGCGGGCGACGCCGGCGAGCACCAGGTCGAGTTCGGCCAGCGACTCCTCCAGCGCGGCACGCGGGTCCGGGGCGCGCGCGATGTCCAGGGCGCTCTCGCAGATCCCCCCGTACAACAGCGAGGTGGCGGGGTCCAGCGGCCGGTCCGGGATGCACCCGGCCTCGATCGCGATGGCGAGCCCGCGCCGCATCTGCTCCTTGCACCCGGCCTGGATGTCGCGCATCGCGGACCAGCCGAGCGCGCCCGGCGCCTCGACCAGCGTGATCTTGCGTACGGCGGGTTCGAGTGACGCCTCCAGCAGCCGCCGGCAGCCCGCCGCCACCCCGTCCCACGGATCCGGCTGGGCCTGGAACGCCTGCCTGACGATCGCCGCGAGCGCCTTCTGGTCGGCGGCGTAGACCTCGCGGAAGATGTGTTCCTTGTTGCTGAAGTGATGGTAGAACGCGCCTCGGGTCACGCCGGCCCTGGCGCAGATCTCGTCCACCGCGGTGGCGGAGAAGCCGTCGCCGATGAAGAGCTCGCGCGCCGCCGCGACCAAGGCGCCCGTGGTCGCCCTGGTGCGTTCGTGCTGGCTCCGCCGCACACTCGTGTTTCCTGCCACCCGCGCATCTCCTCCTGCTCCGAACCCGAGGTTAGAAGAACATACGCGGCGAACGTGTCGCCCCGACCGTGCATCGGCATCACGTCATCATGCGGTCGCCTGAAGGATGTCCGCCAGTGCCCGCGGCGCGGTGACCATGGCGTCGTGGCCGGCGTCCAGGACGGTGGCCGCCCAGCCGTGCTCGCCGGCCAGCCGCGGGAACGGCATGGGGCCGCCGGGTGTGCAGAGCACCGCCCGGCACGCGATCGCGTCGACGGTCCCGGACAGCCTGGTCGGCTCGGAGAACGTCCGCCGGGGATGGGCCGTCAGCAGGGGCTCCAGCCATGCCACCTGATCAGGTTCCGTCACCCCGACGGCGGCCGCCGGGGAGGGCGGGATCATGCCGTCCACGGTGACCGACTCGATCCAGTCGAGAAAGAACGCGGGAGCCAGATCGTCCAGCGACTCCCCGTCCCGGCCCGCCCAGGCGTCGACCATGACGATCCGGGAGACGCGTTCCGGCACCCGGTCGGCGGCCTCGCGCACGACCAGGCCGGCGTAGCTGTGCCCGACGAGCACGACGTCCCGCAGATCCTCGTACCTCAGCAGGCCCAGCAGGTCGTCCACGTGCGTCCGCAGCCCGATCTCCGGGCCGGCCAGGTGGGCCCGCTCGCCGAGACCGGTCAGCGTCGGAGTGTGGACCTCATGACCCGCCTCCCGCAGCCGCGCGGACACGTGCCGCCAGCACCAGCCGCCGTGCCAGGCCCCGTGGACCAGCACGTACGCCGTCATCGCGGCACCGCCTTCACCCGCTCCCGCCAGGCGGCGAACCGCGCCGCGGCGTCGGCGCTGGACAGCCCGAGTTGCTCGCACATCTGATGGAAGTCGAAGAAGAACCGCTCGTGGCCGATCAGCCCGTCCCGCACTCTCCAGTGGCAGGCGAACGGCAGCGCGAAGGCCCTGCCCGTGGGCTCGATCCCCACCAGGCTCTCCATCATGGTGGCCCGGATCGTCCCGGCGCCGACGACCAGGTCATCCGCCTCGGCGCGATAGTCGAGCTCCACCCCGTAATCGGGAAAGGCGCGCAGGAACGCGGTGGTCTGCCGGGCGACCTCGCCGAGGCCGGTCGCGACGGCCTGGAACGCGATCGTCTCGAAGACGGTGTCCTGGCCGCAGTACCGCAGGGCCTCCTGGACATCGGCGCGGCTCTTGGCCCGCGCGTAAGCCCGGACGACGTCAGCCGGTGTGGTGCGCTGTTCCGACACTGCTCCTCCTCAGTTCGTCTCGCCGACGGCGAGCACGACCTTGCCCCTGGTACGCCCCGAACCGAGGAGGTCGTGCGCCTCGGCCGCCTCCGCCAGCGGGAACACCGCGTCGACGTGCACCTTCAACCGCCCCTCGGCCACGAGGCCGGCCAGCGCGTCGAGCCCGGCGCCGTCGGGATCGACGAGGTAGCCCGCGGCACGCACGCCGAGCTCGCCGGCGCGCTCGTGCAGCCCGGGGGTCCAGGCCGCCTGCCCGCTGACCAGGATGCCGCCGGGCCGCACGCACTCCAGCGCCCTGAGCCCGGCCTCGCCGCCGAACATCTGGACGACGACATCCATGTCACGCGCCACGGTCGTGTGGTCGATCACTTCGTCCGCCCCCAGCCCGCGGACGAAGGCATGCTTGGCCGGGCTCGCGGTGCCGGTCACATGGGCGCCGCGGGCTTTGGCGATCTGGACCGCCAGGTGTCCCACGCCCCCGGCCGCGCCCGACACGAGGACCCGCTGTCCCGGGGCGACGGCGGCGACCTCGGTGAGCATCTGCCACGCCGTCAACCCGGCCAGCGGCAGCGCCGCCGCCTCGGTGAAGCCCAGGCCCTCCGGCATCCGGGCGAAGTGGCGGGCGGGAGCGGTCACGTACTCGGCATGACAACCCGCGGCCCGGGGGAACCACGGCATCCCGAACACCCGATCGCCGGGCCGGAACCGGGTCGTGCCGTAACCGGTCCTCACCACCGTCCCCGCGACGTCCCAGCCGTTGACGAACGGCAGGTCGAGCACCCGGTTGTACGCCTGCCCCCGGCGCGTGAAGACGTCCACCGGATTGACCCCGGCCGCCATGACCCTCACCAGTACCTCGCCGAACACCGGCACAGGCTCCTCCACCTCGACCAACGCCATGGCCTCGGCTTCTCCCCACGCCGCCTGCCGCATCGCCCGCATGACCGCCCCTCCTGAAGTAATGACATCAAGGACGATACATACATACACCATGTATGTAAATGTGGAGGCATGGTCGTACGGTGGCCGCCGTGGACGCTCGCAGGACCTGGCAGGCCTCTCCATCACGTCGGGTCCAGGCCGAAGCCGTGGCAACCTCAACGTCTGCGCATCGTCCAGTGGCCCACCTGTCCCCTGCGGACATGGCAGGGTGCACCAAGCCAGCACCGCGGCCCGGCCCTCAGGCGTACGCGGATGACACTCCGAAGGGAGCACCGTGAACAACTTCCTCGCCCGCCTGTGGCTGCTCATCCGCGGACCGCTGCAATGGCGGCTGCTGTGGTTGTGGAACGCCAAGTTCATGATCGGCGTCACCGGCGTCGTCAGGGACGAAGAGGGCCGCGTGCTCCTCCTGCGGCACCGCATGTGGCCGCCCGACCGGCAGTGGGGCTGCCCCACCGGCTACGCCAACCGGGGCGAGAAGTTCGAGGACACCGTCATCCGCGAGGTGCGGGAAGAGACCGGTCTGCACGTCAAGGTGGGGAGTCTCATCCACCTCAAGAGCGGATACCGGCTGCGGGTGGAGGCGGCTTACGAGGCCGCGTTCATCGGCGGCACACTCGCGATCGATCCTACGGAAATCCTGGAGGCGACATGGTTCTCCCCGCACGACCTCCCTCAGGGGCTGCAGGAGTCACACAGGCTCCTCATCCAGCGCACACAGCCCTGAGCCCGGGACCCCTGTCTGGTCGCTACCCGGTGAAACGGGAACGCGCTTCGGAGTCGATGAACCGCAGGACGCGGGTGTTGACCAGTTCCGGCGCCTCCAGTGGAAGCCCGTGGCCGATGCCCGGCACGATCTCGGCGCGTACGCCGGGGATGAGCGCGCTCGCACGGCGTAGCGCCTTCTCAGGGCTGAGCAGCATGCTGCGCCCGGCGAGCAGGACGAGCGCGGGGACGCGTATCGAGCCCAACTCCTCGTCGGTGAAGGGCCTGGCCGCCGGACGGTAGGAGGGACGGTACGTACGCGAGCTCAGCACGATCGGCGCCATCAGCCGGGCCGGGGCGATCAGCGCGTGGTTGGCCAGCACTCGCGCGAACCAGGGTCGGCACCGGCGAGGAAAGAGCATCGCGAACAGGCCGCCGATCGTGCCGGCCAGGAAGCGGAGGGGGACCTTCTGCAGACCGCCGGGGTCGAGCAGGGTGACGGAGGCCAGGCGTTCGGCGCCGTAAACGGCCTGGTTGAGCGTCAGCCAGCCGCCGTAGGACAGGCCGACCAGATGGACCCGGTCCAGGCCGAGCCTCTCAAGCACCTCGTTCACCCAGGCGGCGTTGTCCCGGGAGTCCTTGACCACGGTGTGCTGGACGCTGCGACCGGGGTCGTCGATGGTGTCGATGGCGTAGACGGGGTGGTGCTCGCCGAACGCCTCGATCTGCGGGTACCAGTTGGAGGAGTTCGCGCCGTGCCCGTGCAGCAGCACAATGGGCTCTCCCCGCTCGACACCCGCGCGATGCACATGCACGACGCCGAAGCGGGTTTCGACGTCGAACTCCTCCCGAGGCTCGGGCCACAGGCTCATGGCCTCCTCGTAAGCCTTCAGGAACCTCTCTCTCGCCTCGTCGCTGACGAAGCGGCCGACGGCTGTCCTGGTCATCGAGCTCTCCTCATTTTTGGTAGTACTATCGTACTACCAAAAATCGTACAAGAGAGTGAGTCGCATGCCGAAGCTGACTGACCATGGCGAGCGTCGCGCCCAGATCGCCGAGGCACTCCTGCGCATCGCCGGGAGCAGAGGGCTGCATGCCGTCACCATGCGGTCGGTCGCGGCGGAGGCGGGCTTCGCGGTGGCTGTCGTTCAGTACTACTTCGAGTCCAAGGAGAAGCTGCTGCTGTTCGCGCTGCAGCACCTGGCGCAGCGGGTGGGCGAGCGGGTCCGGGAGCGGCTGGCCGAGGCCGGCTCGAACGCGAGCCCCCTGCGCGTCGTCGAGGCCGTTCTCGCTCAGGCGGTTCCCGCGGACGAGGAGAGCCGGATCTTCCACCTCGTGTACACGGCGTACGCGGTTCTGTCGGTGACAGATCCGGCGCTGGCTGCCCAGCCCTTCCTGGACGCCCCCGACCAGATGCAGACCTTCGTCGCCGACCGGCTGCGCGAGGCCCGGGACGCGGCAGAGGTCGCCGCCGACCTCGACCCGGAGACCGAGGCGGCCGGGCTGCTCGCCATGTCGGCCGGTCTGGGCACCAGCGTCCTGCTCGGCCAGCGCAGCGCCGAGCAGGCTCTGGACATCCTGCGCTATCACCTCGCCCGCATCGCCCCGCCTGACATCCCGAACGCCGACACCGCACGCGCGGCCCACGAGCCGAATGCCGGCCACCGAGAAGCCCGTCCGACCTGACCTTCTCCAGCCTGGCCTCCGGAGCTACCAGGTACAGGTCGCCCACCACGGCGCTTGAAGTCGTCCCAGTCGGGGAGCAGGTCGGCGTTGGTGTAGGAGTTGATCTCCAGCCGGGCCGAAGCGCCGTGGAAGGCGGCGGTATGGCCTCGGCGCCCCTCGCGGTCGCGTTGAGCGAGGTCCCAGCCGAATGCTCGGACATCCGGGTGGTCGCCGGGGGCGGCGAGGTCGGGCCGGTCACGGTCGGTGATGAGGATGGTGCGGCGTTCGGGCATGGGGCGGACGAAGGAGCCGCGTCCCCATCGAGGACATCTCACGCCTGGTCGGACACTCCAAGACGATGGTCGCCGAGACCGTCTACCGGCACCAGGTCCGACCCGTGATCATGCAAAAGCTGCGGCGATGGGCAAGATCTTCGGGGGTTAGTCACTCAGCCGCTGTTATCAAGATCGAATATTTCATGCTGGTGGGCGGTACTGGGTTCGAACCAGTGACCCCTCGCTTGTAAGGCGAGTGCTCTACCGCTGAGCTAACCGCCCCTGATCGGCACTACACCTTACGACACCAACGGCGCCGCTCGCACATCCACGTCCCAGCTCGCCCCCAGGTCGGGCCGACCGGCCGCGCGCCAGCCCAGGAGGGCCGCGCCCAGCATGCCCGCGTCCACCCCCAGGGCGGCCGGCAGCAGCGGCGGGGCCTCCCTGAACGACAGCCGCTTGACGAGGCGGGTCCGTACGGGGTCGAAGAGCGCGGGCCCGGCCTGGGAGAGCCCTCCGCCCAGCACGATCATGGCCGGGTCCAGCAGCAGCGTGTAGGTGGCCAGCGCCAGCGACAGCGCTTCCACGGCCTCGTCCCACACCTCGATGGCGATCGGGTCGTCGGAGACGACGACCTGCTCGGCCTTGGCGTTCTCCAGGCCGGCCCGCTGGGCGTAGCGCCTGCCGACGGAGGCGGCGGAGGCGTACGTCTCCAGGCAGCCGTACTGGCCGCAGGCGCACTGCTCGCCGTCGGGGAAGACGGGGATGTGCCCGATCTCGCCGCTCCAGCCCGCCGCTCCCCCGTACGGGGCGCCGTCGACGATCATGGCGCCGGCGATGCCGGTGCCGATGGGCAGGAACAGGAAGTCGGCGGCGCCGCGCCCGGCGCCGAGCACGCTCTCGGCGAGGCCCCCGGTGCGGACGTCGTGGCCGAGGACGACGGGCACGCCGAGGTCGGTGAAGTCCTGGGCGGGGATGTCGCGCCAGCCGAGGTTGGCGGCGTAGAGGGCGGTGTCCTCCGACACCAGCCCGGGGACGGCCAGGCCGACCCCTGCCGGATTGCCGTCGCCGGTCTCGGCCAGGTGGCCGATGAAGTCGCGGATCGCGGTCACGACCGCCTCCGGGCCGTCGGCGCGCGGGGTGGGACGCCGCTCGGAGAGCAGGACGACGCCGTTCTCGCTGACCAGGCCGCCCTTCATGGACGTGCCGCCGACGTCGAGCGCGACGACGTACGCAGGGGTGTGGGACACGGAAGGAGACGATAGCGCAGCTCAGCGTTTGTCTGGAAAAGTCCCCTGCGTTTCAGGTACGGCCGAGCACGCGGTCGAGCGCGGCCTCCACCTCGGCCGAGAGGCCCGGCGGCGAGCCCGAGGCGAGCAGCGCGCCCGAGTCGACCGGCCTGGTGGTCCTGGCGACCCGCACGGCGCCGCAGGAGCGGCATTCCACCTCTCCGAGCCGGCAGATCAGCGCCGCCGACCCGCATCCCGCACACGTGTCGAGGTCGAGGTCGTGCGACCGTTGACAGTCCGGGCAGACCAGCACCTGGGTCTCGCGGCGGACCCCGCGTCTCCACGGGCTGACGCCGCGGACCGGGTCGGTCTGCCGGGCCCCGCAGCGGTAGCAGGGCATGGTTTCCTCCGTTTAGGCGATGTCGGCGAGTGCCTTGAGGTAGTCGGCGACGTCACGCGCCTCACCGATCGGCTTGACCACCGACCAGCGGATCACGCCCTCGCCGTCGATGATGAAGGTCCCCCGGCGCGCGAAGCCCTTCCCCTCATCGAACACACCGTACGCCCGCGCGACCTGTCCATGTGGCCAGAAATCGGAGAGAAGCGGGAAAGCGTAACCCTCCTGGTCCGCCCAGGCACGGTGGGCGAAGACGGAGTCGACGGAGACGGTGAGCAACTGCGCGTCAGCCGGGAATTCGCGCAGCGCCGAGAGCTCACCGTGACACACCCCGCTGAAGGCCAGCGGGTAGAAGACCAGCACGACACGCGTGCCCCTGAACTCGGACAGCCGCACCGGGCTGCCGTGCTGGTCCTGGAGCTCGAAATCCGGAGCGGTGGCGCCGACCTCGACAGGATGTCCGTTCACACGCCTCATCCTGCCGTACGGGCTGGCGCTCTCGCTCTCCTACCGCCTGCCTTTGGGCGTGACGAGCCGGGTCCCCGACCAGTCGGGTGCGGCGGAGATGCTGCTGGTCTGCGAGAGACCCGCGGTAACGGCGTCCTCACCTATGTCGCTCGGCTCCACGTGGCCGTCGCGCCCCGCCTTGGGCGTGAGAAGCCAGATCTGACCGCCTTCGGCGAGAGATCGCATGGCGTTGGTCAGGGCGTCGAACAGATCCCCGTCGCCGTCGCGCCACCACAGCAGCGCCACGTCGACGACGTCGTCGGTGTCCTCGTCGAGCAGTTCGTTGCCGGTCAGGTCCTCGATGGACTCGCGAAGCTTCTCGTCGACGTCCTCGTCCCAGCCGATCTCCTGCACCACCTGACCCGGCTTGAGGCCGAGTCGTTCGGCCAGGCCGCGCTCGCCCTGCGCCTGACCCGCGGTCGCGCTCACGTTTATCCCTCCTGCTTGAGTGGCCCCGCATATGCGGTTTATCGCTTCGGGACAGTCCACACGCTGTGACCCTCAGTCGTCAACGGTCGCCACGGGTGCGGCCGTACTCGGCCAGGTTCAACCGGGCAGAAACGACAGCCGAACCTGACGTTGCGTATTGTCGACATTCAGGTCGACCAGGGCGACGGACTGCCAGGTGCCGAGCGCCATCCTGCCGCCCAGCACGGGGATCGTGGCGTACGGCGGCACGATCGCCGGCATGACATGTGACCTGCCGTGACCCGGCGAACCGTGCCGATGGCGCCAGCGGTCGTCGGCCGGCAGCAGATCTCCCAGCGCCGCCAGCAGGTCGTCGTCGCTGCCCGAGCCCAGCTCCAGCAGGGCGACGCCCGCCGTCGCGTGCGGGACGAAGACGTGCAGCAGCCCGTCTTCACCCTGCTCGCGGACGAAAACGGCGCATTCGGCGGTGATGTCGTGCACCGTCTCTCGTGATCCCGTGGCCACGGAGATGAGTTCGGATCTCACCCGTGAATCCTACTGAGGCACGATGACGGAATCGGGGCCCGGAAACACCAGCGCCGTGTGGCCGTCATCGAACCGCACGATGTACGGAGGCCCTCCGTTGGGCCCCCGGACCTCGATGATGACGCCGGTTCGGTCCCTTTCGCCGACCGTGCTGCCGTGCACGAGAAGCCGGTCGCCTGCCGTCGCATTCATAGGTCCAGATTCGTACGGGGAAGGCCTGGCGAAAAGAGGGGAATCGTCCACGCTTCCCCAAGTGTGGGTAAGAGAGGCCCGAAACACCCTGCTGCGGGCGGGCGCAACGGGGCCCGCCGGGGGCATGATCGACGCGAAGCTGAGACTTTCCTGGCAATCTTCGCGGGGACCGCGCGGGGGCGAGCCAGTTCGGGCGGACCGACGGACGGGTAGGGGGCGTTGGGGCGACCCGGGAGGTGACGCCACCCCCCTGCGGGGGGATACTCGACCATGTGAGGCAAAATTTCGTAGGTTTTCCGGTCTTGTTAAATTGAACTGCCGTTGTAACCTTGGCCGGTAATTCGTCCTACCATCGGTGGTCTAGGCCACCGATGGCGGCCCTGCCAGCAGGGATGTCCTGGTTACTCATCGGTAGAGATGCACTTTCGACCGTGAGCGACCAGGATGGAAAGCGACCCCAGACCAGACATCAGTCAACCTCGGAAGGCGAGACCCAGTGGCTTCCGGACGCCAGCGTTTCTCGATCATCAGCGACGGCCTACCCAGCCAGTTGCCTGATGTCGATCCCAGTGAGACCAACGAGTGGCTCGAGTCCCTCGACAACGTCGTCAAGACGGAGGGCCGCACGAGAGCCCGCTATCTGATGCTCCGCATTCTGGAGCGGGCGCGCGAGCACCAGGTCGGCGTGCCGGGCCTGCGCAGCACCGACTACATCAACACCATCCCGCCGGAGCGCGAGCCCTGGTTCCCCGGCGACGAGCACGTCGAGCGGCGGATCCGCGCCTACATCCGCTGGAACGCCGCGGTCATGGTGTCGCGGGCCAACGCCCGCACCAACGTCGGCGGCCACATCGCCACCTACGCCTCCGCCGCGTCGCTCTACGAGGTGGGCTTCAACCACTTCTTCCGCGGCAAGGACCACGGCGAGTCGGGCGACCAGGTGTTCTTCCAGGGCCACGCGGCGCCCGGCATCTACGCCCGCGCCTTCCTGGAGGGGCGGCTCAACGAGAGCCAGCTCGACGCGTTCCGTCAGGAGCTGTCGCACGGCTTCCACGGCCTGCCCTCCTACCCGCACCCGCGGCTCATGCCCGACTTCTGGGAGTTCCCGACCGTCTCCATGGGTCTGGGCCCGATCAACGCGATCTACCAGGCGCGGTTCAACCGCTACCTGCTCAACCGCGAGATCAAGGACACCAGCCGCAGCCACGTCTGGGCGTTCCTGGGCGACGGCGAGATGGACGAGCCCGAGTCGCTGGGCGCGATCGGCGTCGCCGCCCGCGAGGAGCTCGACAACCTCACCTTCGTGATCAACTGCAACCTGCAGCGGCTCGACGGTCCGGTACGCGGCAACGGCAAGATCATCCAGGAGCTGGAGGCCTACTTCCGCGGCGCCGGCTGGAACGTCATCAAGGTCGTCTGGGGCCGCGACTGGGACCCGCTGCTGGCCGCCGACGTCGACGGCGTGCTCGTCAACCAGATGAACACGACTCCCGACGGCCAGTTCCAGACCTACTCGGTCGAGTCGGGCGCCTACATCCGCGACCACTTCTTCGGCACCGACCCCCGGCTGCGCAAGATGGCCGAGCACCTCAGCGACGACGACATCCGCAAGCTGTCGCGCGGCGGCCACGACTACCGCAAGGTCTACGCGGCCTTCAAGGCGGCCCGCGAGCACGTCGGCCAGCCGACGGTCATCCTGGCCCAGACCATCAAGGGCTGGACGCTCGGCAAGGACTTCGAGGCGCGCAACGCCACCCACCAGATGAAGAAGCTCACCAAGGCCGAGCTGAAGGAGTTCCGCGACCGGCTCTACCTGCCGATCCCGGACTCCGCCCTGGAGGGTGAGCTCCCGCCGTACTTCCACCCGGGCGAGAACGACCCGGAGATCGAGTACATGAAGGAGCGCCGCGCGGCGCTCGGCGGCGTGCTGCCCAAGCGGGTCAACCGCGCCAAGCCGGTCAAGCTGCCCGGCGACGAGGTCTACAAGGGCTTCACCAAGGGCTCGGGCAAGCAGCAGGTCGCCACCACGATGGCGTTCGTGCGGCTGCTCAAGGACCTCATGCGCGACAAGGAGATCGGCCACCGGTTCGTGCCGGTCATCCCCGACGAGGCGCGCACGTTCGGCCTGGACGCGATGTTCCCGACGGCGAAGATCTACTCGCCGCACGGACAGATGTACGAGGCCGTCGACCGCGAGCTGCTGCTGTCGTACAAGGAGGCCGTGCAGGGGCAGATCCTGCACGAGGGCATCAGCGAGTCGGGGTCGATGGCGTCGGCGATCGCGGCCGGCACGTCCTACTCCACGCACGGCGAGCCCATGATCCCGATCTACATCTTCTACTCGATGTTCGGGTTCCAGCGCACCGGCGACCAGATGTGGGCCATGGGCGACCAGATGGGCCGGGGCTTCCTGCTCGGCGCCACGGCCGGCCGCACCACGCTCAACGGCGAGGGCCTGCAGCATGAAGACGGGCACTCGCCGCTCATCGCCTCCACCAACCCGGCGGCGATCGTCTACGACCCGTCGTGGGCGTTCGAGGTGGCCCACATCGTCAAGGACGGCCTGCGCCGCATGTACGGCGACAAGCCCGAGGACGTGTTCTACTACCTGACCGTCTACAACGAGCCCTACCTGCAGCCGGCCCAGCCCGACGGCGTCGACGTCGACGGCCTGCTGAAGGGCCTCTACAAGTACGCCGACGGGCCGGAGACGCAGGGGCCGAAGGCCAACATCCTGTCCTCCGGCGTGGCCGGGCCGTGGGCGATGGAGGCCCAGCGGATGCTGGCCGACGACTGGGGCGTGTCGGCCTCCGTCTGGTCGGCCACCTCCTGGACCGAGCTCCGCCGCGAGGCGCTGACCTGCGACGAGCACAACCTGCTCAACCCCGACGCCGAGCAGCGCGTGCCGTACGTGACCCGCGCGCTGTCGCAGGCGGAGGGCCCGTTCGTGGGCGTCAGCGACTACATGAAGGCTGTGCAGGACCAGATCGCGCAGTGGGTCCCGGGTGACTGGTCCTCGCTGGGCACCGACGGGTTCGGCCTGTCCGACACCCGCTCGGCGCTGCGCCGCCACTTCCACGTCGACGCCGCCTCCATCACGCTGGCGGTGCTCACGTCCCTCGTACGCAGGGGCGAGCTCGACGGCGAGGTGCTGCGCGAGGCGATCGCCCGCTACCACCTGAAGAACGGCGTGACCGAGGCCGGCGGCCCGGAGACCAACGACACCCAGTCGATGGGCGTCTGACACATCCGTGAGGCGCGCCCCCGCGAAGAACATGCGCGGGGGCGCCTTCCGTTCCGGGGGCGCCCGTCCCGGGAAGGCGGCGCGCGTGCGGAGGGGTGGCGCGCCGCCCGATCCCGTGCGCGGTCCCGTATTGTGGGCAGGGCTTCCCCCGGAGTCGACAAGGGGGAGACTGTTCGTGATGCGCCGCGTCCTTGCCGCCGCACTCGTGGCCGCCACAGCCGCCATGACGGCCGGCTGTGTCGACACCGCCGAGCCCGCCAGCGACGGATCGCCCGTGGAGCCGACCGGGGGGCAGATCGCGTGGGGCCCGTGCACCGACATCAAGCGTGCCGACGGGGAGCCACCCGCCCGCCAGGACAAGAACGTACGCTGCGGGAAGCTGGCGGTGCCGCTCGACTACTCCGACCCTGAGGGCGAGAAGATCGAGCTGGCCATGATCAAGATCCCGGCGGTCGACCGGGGCAACCGGATCGGCTCGCTGCTGTTCAACTTCGGTGGCCCCGGCGCGTCCGGCGTCGACACGCTCGACCAGGCGGCCAAGGCCCTGTCGTCGCTGCGCGCCCGCTACGACCTGATCAGCTTCGACCCGCGGGGCGTCGAACGCAGCTCGGGGGTGCGCTGCGGCACGGGGGCCGACCTGGACGAGTTCACCGCCTTGAACACCCTGCCGCCCGGCGAGGAGACCCGCCGCAGGATCAACGAGGCCAACCGGAAGTTCGCCGACTTGTGCGGCCAGGACTCGGGCAAGATCCTGCCGTACGTCGGCACCGTCAACGCCGCCCGCGACATGGACCGGATGCGGACCGCGCTCGGCGACGAGAAGCTCCACTACGTCGGCATGTCGTACGGCACCCAGCTCGGCGCCGTCTACGCGACCCTGTTCCCCGGCAACGTCGGCCGCATGGTGCTGGACGCGCCGCTGGACCCGACGGTCAGCTTCGAAGAGCGCACGCTGGCCCAGACCCGCGGCTTCCAGCACGTCTACCGGAACTTCCTGAAGGCGTGCGTCAAGGAGCGGTGCGAGGTCGGCGCGAGCGTGGAGGCCGCCAACGCGAACGTGGAGAAGCTGCTCAACGACCTGGCGGCGCGGCCGCTCAAGGTCGGCACCCGCGAGCTGACCCAGGGGCTGGCGGCCACCGGGGTGGCGTCGGCGCTCTACTCGGAGCTGAGCTGGCCGTTCCTGGAGACCGCGCTCGGGCAGGCGCTCAAGGGCCAGGGCGGCGCGCTGCTGTATCTGGCCGACACCTACACCGGCCGCAACGAGGACGGCACCTACTCCACCCAGATGACCAGCTTCCCGGCCATCACCTGCGTCGACACGGCCGAGCGGCCCGACGCGCGGACGCTGCGCCGCACGGAAGAGGCCGCGCTGAGGATCTCGCCGCTGTTCGGCAGCGAGGGCTCGGGCGGGATCTGCAGCGTCTGGCCGGCCGCGGGCGGCGACGAGGCCAAGCGGGTGGACGCCACCGGCTCGGCCCCCATCGTGGTGATCGGGGGCAAGAACGACCCGGCGACCCCGTACGAGTGGGCTCCCAAGCTGACCGCCCAGCTCAAGACCGCCACGCTGGTCACGTACGAGGGCGAGGGGCACGGCGCCTACCTGTCGGGCAGCCAGTGCGTCGCCAAGCTGGTCGACTCCTATCTGCTCGACGGCAAGCTGCCCCGGCGCGGCGCGACCTGCCCGGCGGCCTAGGCTCTGACATGTGACGGACTACTGCTCCCTGGTGGAGGACGAGACGGCGCGGGTGGCCCGGCTGGCCGCCGCGCCGGCTGACACGCCGGTGCCCGCGTGCCCGGGCTGGGTTCTCGGCGACCTCATCACGCATCTGGGCACCATGCACCGGTGGGTCACCCACATGGTGTCGACCCGCAACCAGGACCGGCTCTGGTCCCGCGAGGTGCCCAACGGCCTGGACGAGGGCGCGCACGGCGACGCCGCGTGGCTGGCGGAGGGGTCCGCCGAGATGGTGCGGACGCTGCGCGCCACCGACCCGGCGACGCCGCTGTGGACGTGGGGGCCCGGCGGCACCGCGGGCTGGTGGGCCAGGCGGATGGCGTTCGAGCTGGTCGTGCACCGGGTGGACGCCGAGCAGGCGCTCGGCGTGGAGCCCGAGGTGGCCGCAGAGGTGGCGGCCGACGGCGTCGAGGAACTGCTCGGCAACCTGCCGGGCGCGCGGTGGGTGAGCAGGCGGCTGGCGGAGCTGGGCCTGGAGGGCGCGACGTTCCACCTGCACGCGACCGACCTGCCCGGCGAGTGGACGTTCACGCAGGGGCCCGAAGGCGCGGTGACGTGGGAGCGCGGGCATGCCAAGGGCGACGCCGCGGTGCGGGCGCCGGCCCGCGACCTGCTGCTGCTGATGTACGGCAGGCGCTCGTGCGACGGGCTGGAGGTGTTCGGCGACCGGGCGCTGCTGGAGAGGTGGCTCTCGGCCGGCGGGCTGTGAGCCCCGGACGCGCCGCCACTCGGCGGTCGGCGGCGTGTCCGGGGCGGGGGCGCCGCCACTGAGGGCGGCCGGACGCGGGCCCGGGCTTCGCGGGGAAGGCGTACGCCGGGCCCACGACGATCAGTTTCGCCGGTGGAAGACGCCGAACAGGTTGCCCGAGGTGTCGTGCACGCAGGCGAGGTCGGTGCCGGTGCCGTCGTCGATCACCTTGTGCACCACCTTGCCGCCGAGCGCCTCGACCCGCCCGCAGGTCTCCTCGACGTCGCCCACGAGGACCTGGAAGACGGCGTGGGAGGCACCTCGAACCAGGCCACCGTGTTCTCGCTCATCCCATCTCCTCATGTCACTTTCCGGACGAGAACAAGAATGTGGCGCTCGGGCGACAACCCTATGTCGGTGTTTTCGAACTCCTAATCGAGAAGAGTGCCGTGGACGATCATCTCGGGCACGTCGGCGGCGAAGCCCTCCACCGGCCGGTCGGGGCAGCGCTCGGCCGAGACGGCGGCGCCGACGATGCGGTCGAGGCGGAAGACGCGCACGTCGTCGCGGAGCCGGCACCACGCCACGAGATACCAGAACCCGCCGCGACCGCCGAGGAAGACGCCCGGCTCCACGTCGCGGGAGGTCAGCGCGCCCTTGGCGTCGGCGTAGTCGAGGCGCAGCACCCTGCGGCGCAGCAGGGCCTCCTCGATGGCGCGGGAGACGCCCTCGGCGCCGAGCGGGCGGGCCGGGCCGCCGGGCTCCGGCGGCTCGGCGACGTGCATGACGCGGCGGGCCAGCTCCCGGGCCAGCTCGCCCTCGCGGCCCGGCATGGCGGCCACGACCTTGCGTAACGCGCTGCGGGCCTGGCGGCCGAACGGCTGGTCACCGGCCCGGCTGAGGGCCACCGCGATGGCCACCGCCTCGGCGGGGGTGAAGTTGAGCGGGGGCAGGGACATCTTCTTGTCGATCGCGTAGCCGCCCCTGCGGCCCGGCTCGGCGTAGATGGGCACCCCGGACTGCTGCAGCGCGGTGATGTCGCGCTCGATGGTGCGCACGCTCACCTCGAACCGCGCGGCGAGCTCGCGGGCCGAACGCGAGCGCGGTGAGATGGCGCGCAGGTCCTCGACGAGCGCGTAGAGCCGGTCGGTGCGGTTCACCCTTGTGACGGTACGCTCCGGCACCGACAATCCCTTGCCCGCCGGGGTTTCCGCGTCAGCGGGCCCACTCCAGGAGCTCGTCCGCGGGCCAGGTGTTGACGATCCGGTCCGGCCCGACACCGCACTGCGCGGCCCGCTCACAGCCGAACCGCTGCCAGTCGAGCTGGCCGGGCGCGTGCGCGTCGGAGTCGATCGCGAACACGCAACCCTGCTCGTACGCCTGGCGCAGCAGCCGCTTGGGCGGGTCGAGCCGGTCGGGCCTGGAGTTGATCTCGACGGCCACGCCGAACCGGCGGCACGCCTCGAAGACCAGCTCGGCGTCGAACTCCGACTCGGGCCTGCGCGCGCCGCGCTCCCCGCCCGCGCGCACGACCCGGCCGGTGCAGTGGCCGAGCACGTCGACGTGCGGGTTCGCGATCGCGGTGACCATCCTGCGGGTCATCTCCTCACGATCCATGCGGAGCTTGGAGTGGACGCTCGCGACCACCACGTCGAGCCGGCCGAGCAGCTCGGGCTCCTGGTCGAGGCTGCCGTCGAGGTTGATGTCGACCTCGATGCCGGTGAGGATCCTGAACGGGGAGAGCCGGCGGTTGAGCTCGGCGACCACGTCGAGCTGCTCGCGCAGCCGGGCCGGCGGCAGGCCGCGGGCGATGGTCAGGCGCGGCGAGTGGTCGGTCAGCGCCAGATAGTCGTGGCCGAGCGCGCGGGCCGCCTCGGCCATCTCCTCGATGGGCGAGCCGCCGTCGGACCAGTCGGAATGGCTGTGCAGGTCGCCCTTGAGCGCGGCGCGCAGCCCGGCGGCCTCCTCCCCCAGGTCGGCGCCCTCCGTCGCGCGCAGCCTGCGCAGATAGGTCGGGACCTGCCCGTCGAGCGCCTCACTGATGACCAGGGCGGTCACCTTGCCGATGCCGGGCAGCTCGGCCAGGCCGCCGGACCGCGCGCGCCGTACCAGCTCCTCGCGCGGCAGCTCCGTGACGACGGAGGCGGCGCGGCGGAAGGCGCGCACCCGGTAGGCGGGCTCACCAGCGCGTTCCAGGAGAAAGGCGATCTCCCGGAACGCCTCGACCGGTTCCATACGTTCATCCCTACCAGAAGCGGCCCGACGGGGAATTGTACGGCCGGGCGTGGCCCCGCTAGGCTTTCCGACCGCAAGAGAGCAGGAGCTAGATGGCCCAGACGCCGCACCACGCCGCCACCCCCGGCAAGCCGCCCCCCAAGAAGAAGTCGTCCAACGTCGTGACACTCACCGTCATCGGCGTCGTGTCGGTGATGGTGGTCGGCTACTGCGCGGCCACCTCCAACGCCGAGGACGTCACCGCCGACTGCGTCGACACCAGTCAGCGGGCCGACGACGGCTCCTACATGGTGGTCGAGGACTATTACTGCGACGACGACAACGGCAGCACCCACTACTACGGCGGCTCCCGGGCGGCCTATCACTGGTACTACGGCGGCACCAGGGTGGGGCAGCGGGTGCGCAGCGGCACCACGCTCCGCCCCGCCGACGCCACCATCACCAGCCGCGACGGGCGCTCGATCCAGCGGGGCGGCTTCGGCAGCTCCCGCACCGGCGGGGGCTGAGCGGTGCGGCGCGAGCACGGCGCCCCCCGCGAGGGCTGGGAGAAGACCATCGAGGGCCAGGGCCTGGCCTACCACCGGGCGGCCCACCCCGAGGGCCTCAGCAGGCCCTACTGGGACGAGTCGGTCCACTACGTCTTCTCCATGGCGGAGGTGGAGTCGCTGGAGGAGCAGGTCGAGGAGCTGCACGAGATGTGCCTGCGTGCCGCCGGGCACGTGGTCGAGACCGGGCGCTTCGCCGACTTCGCCATCCCCGAGTGGGCCGCCGACGACGTGGCCCGGTCGTGGGAGCGGCGCGACGCCCACCTGTACGCCCGGTTCGACCTGCGCTACGACGGCACCGGCCCGGCCAAGCTGCTGGAGTACAACGCCGACACGCCGACCTCGCTGCTGGAGTCGTCGGTGATCCAGTGGTTCTGGCTGAAGGACGCCCACCCCGGCGACGACCAGTGGAACTCCATCCACGAGCGGCTCATCGACCGGTGGCGCGAGATGCCGCTGCCGGCCGGCGCCACCCACTTCGCCTGGACCAACATGGACGAGACGGGCGAGGAGGCCATGACCCTGGCCTACCTCCAGGAGACCGCCGAACAGGCGGGCCTGCGCACGGTCGCCGTCGCCATGGAGGACATCGGCTGGGACGCGCTCAACCGGCGCTTCGTCGACATGGACGAGGAGATGATCCGCTCCGTCTTCAAGCTCTACCCGTGGGAGTGGATGCTGTCGGAGCCGTTCGGCCGCCACGCGGTGCGCCACTCCACCTGGATCGAGCCGCTGTGGAAGGCGCTGCTGTCCAACAAGGCGCTGCTGGCCGTGCTGTGGGAGCTGTACCCCGGTCACCCCAGCCTGCTGCCCGCCTACCTCGACGGCCCGCGCGAGCTGGAGTCCTACATCGCCAAGCCGCTGCTCGGCCGTGAGGGCGCCTCGATGCGGATAGTCACCCCGGCCCACACCCAGGAGACAGCGGGCTCCTACGGCCGGGAGGGATACGTCTTCCAGGGCTTCGAGGCCCTGCCCGACTTCGGCGGCCAGCGGCCGGTGCTCGGCGCCTGGGTGATCGGCGACGAGGCGGCCGGGCTGGGCATCCGGGAGACCACCGGCCTGATCACCGACGACACCTCGTCCTTCGTACCTCACCGAATCGAGCTCACATGACTCTGCTGGAGACCCTTCTGCGTGGCGCGGGCGCCATCGCCTCCTACGCGGCCGTCGGCGTCATCCTGATGATCGTCGGCTTCTACGTGATCGACCTGGCGACCCCGGGCCGGCTGAGCGAGGTCATCCGCAGCCAGCGCAACCCGAACGCCACGCTGCTGGCCTCCTCGGCGATGGCCGCCGTGGGGCTCATCGTCGCGGCCTCGATCTGGTCGTCCGGCGGGCGGCTGGCCGAGGGGCTGGCGGGCACCGCCGTGTTCGGCCTGGTCGGCATCGTGGTGCAGACGCTGGCGATGCTGCTGTTCGACCGGGTGGCGGGCATCTCGGTGCGCGATCTGGTCAAGGAGCCGGAGCTGCAGCCGGGCGCCAGGCTGCTGGCGGTCACGCACGTCGCGATCGGCCTGATCACCGCCGTCGCGGTCATCTGACGGGACCTGGCACTCTAGGAGCGTGACAGACCGGACCCGGGAGGACACCACTCGCAGGCTTGAGCGGGCCATGGGCGCGCTCGGCACGGCCGCCATGGCCCGGATGGACGAGCAGCTGCCCTGGTTCCGCGCGCTCAGCGCCGAGGACCGCTCGTGGGTGGGGCTGGTGGCCCAGGCGGGCATCGCCGCGTTCGTGGAGTGGTTCCAGTACGCCGGCGAGGACCGCCCGACACCCAGCATCGAGTTCTTCGGCACCGCTCCGCGCGAGCTGAAGCGCTCGATCTCGCTGCAGCAGACCGTCGACATCGTCCGGGTCGTGGTGGAGGTGGTGGAGGCACAGGTCGACCAGCTGGCCGCGCCCGGCGGCGAGGAGCAGCTGGAGCAGGCCATGCTCCGCTACACCCGCGACGTGGCGTTCGCGGCGGCGCACGTCTACGCTCGCGAGGCCGAGGCCAGGGGGGCGTGGGACGCCCGGCTGGAAGCGCTGATCGTGGACGCCCTGGTGCGCGGCGAGGTCGACGACGGACTCCATTCGTGGGCCGCCGCGCTCGGCTGGACGTCCTCCCCCGTGGTCGTGATCGCCGGTCACGCGCCCGACGGCGACCCGCGCGAGGTGATCGACGGGCTGCGCGAGCGGGGCCGCCGCATCGGCATGGAGCTGCTCGCCGGGGTGCAGGCCGACCGGCTGATCGTGATCGTGGGCGGCGCGGGCAGCGTCAACGACGCGGCCCGCCAGGTCGTGGCCCGCTTCGGCCAGGGCCCGATCGTCATCGGGCCCGAGGTGAACGACCTGCACGCCGCCGCCAACTCGGCCAGGGCCGCGCTGGCCGGGCTGAAGGCGAGCTCCGGCTGGCCCGACGCGCCCCGTCCGGTGCACGCCGAGGACCTGCTCGCCGAGCGGGCGCTCGACGGCGACGAGGCCGCCAGGGAGCAGCTCGTGGAGAACGTCTACCTGCCGCTGGCCGGCACCCCGCTGCTCGACACGCTCGCGACGTACCTGGAGCAGGGCACCTCGCTGGAGGCGACCGCGCGGCTGCTGTTCGTGCACCCGAACACGGTGCGCTACCGGCTCAAGAAGATCACCGAACTGACCGGATACCAGCCGACCGAGGGCCGTTCGGCCTTCACGCTGCAGGTCGGGCTCATCCTCGGCCGGCTCGCGGAAAGCGCCGTAACCTGGCGGCCTTAACGTAACCGGAGCGAAACCCGAACTGTGGGGTTCCTACAAAGCACCCCGGACAAAGTGTGTGCAGATCTTCATCAGCGTGTCGGACTTCTACAGGGCATGGTTGACTTCGTGCTTGTACTCGTCGCGCCGGGCCAAGGCGCCCAAACACCAGGTTTCCTCACTCCGTGGCTCGAGCTTCCCGGCGTGGCGGACCGGCTGGCCGCCTGGTCCGACGTGGCCGGGATCGACCTGATCGCCTGCGGCACCGTCGCGGGAGCCGACGAGATCCGCGACACCGCCATCGCCCAGCCGCTGCTCGTGGCCGCGGCCCTGGCCTCCGCCGAAGTGCTCGGCGCGGCGCCCGACGTGCTGGCCGGCCACAGCGTCGGCGAGTTCGCCACCGCGGCGCTGGCCGGCGTGCTGACCCCGGAGCAGGCGCTCGCCCTGGTCAGCGAGCGCGGGCAGGCCATGGCGAAGGCGGCGGCGACCGCCGCGACCGGCATGACCGCGGTGCTCGGCGGCGCCGAGGACGACGTCCTGGCCGCGCTCGACAAGCACGGCCTGACGCCCGCCAACATCAACGGCGCCGGTCAGATCGTCGCGGGCGGCACCGTCGAGCAGCTCGCCGCGCTGAAGGCCGAGCCTCCTGCGCGCGCCCGGCTGATCCCACTGTCGGTCGCGGGCGCCTTCCACACCGTCCACATGGCCCCCGCCGTCGAGCAGCTGCGCGAGGCCGCCGCCCAGATCGAGCCCGGTGACCCCGAGGTCACGCTGCTGTCCAACGCCGACGGCGCCGCCGTCGCGGGCGGCGGTGAGCTCATGCGCCGCCTCGTCGACCAGGTGAGCAACCCCGTGCGCTGGGACGCCTGCATGGCCACGATGGCCGAGCTGGGCGTCACCCGGATGATCGAGCTGCTGCCCGGCGGCACGCTGACCGGCCTGGCCAGGCGCGGGCTGCGCGGCGTCGAGACCGTGGCGCTCAAGACCCCCGACGACCTCGACGCAGCCAGGGAGCTGATGAAGTGAGGATCCTCGAAACCGCGCCGGGGGCGAAGCTGCTGGCGCTCGGCCACTACCAGCCTTCCACCATCGTCTCCAACGAGCAGCTGGCCAAGACCATGGACACCAGCGACGAGTGGATCCAGTCCCGCGTCGGCATCAAGGAGCGCCGGGTCGCCGGCGACGCGGAGAGCCTGGAAGACATGGCCGCCCAGGCGGGCGGCAAGGCTCTGGCGGCGAGCGGCCTGGCCGCCTCCGACGTCGACCTGGTGATCGTGGCCACCTGCACGCTGGAGAGCCAGATCCCCAACGCCGCCGCCGTGGTGGCGCACCGGCTGGGCATCGACGCGCCCGGCGCGTTCGACGTGAACGCCGCGTGCGCGGGCTTCTGCTACGCGCTCGCCACCGCCGACAACGCCATCCGCGCGGGCTCGGCCAGGCACGTGCTGGTCATCGGCGCGGAGAAGCTGTCGCAGTGGATCGACTGGACCGACCGGTCCACCGCGGTGATCTTCGCCGACGGGGCGGGCGCGGCCGTGGTCGGCCCGTCCGACGCCCCGGGCATCGGCCCGGTGGTCTGGGGCAGCTCGGGCGACAGGTCCGACGCCATCATGATCCCCGACCGCCACGGCTCCCTCCGCCAGGAGGGTCAGACCGTGTTCCGGTGGGCCACCACCGCCCTCCACCCGGTCGCCAAGCAGGCGTGCGAGCGCGCGGGCGTCGACCCGTCCGAGCTGTCCGCCTTCATCCCCCATCAGGCCAACCTGCGCATCATCGAGGCCATCGCCCGCAAGCTGGGCGCCGACAAGGCCGTCGTCGCCCGTGACATCGTGCACGCCGGCAACACCTCGGCCGCCTCGATCCCGCTCGCGCTCTCGCGCATGCTGGAGCGCGGCGAGGTCCGCTCGGGCGAGCTCGCGCTCGTCCTCGGCTTCGGCGCCGGCCTCACGTACGCGGGCCAGGTCATCGAGATCCCCTAGTCCCCCGTACGATCTCTCAGAGCTTGCACGGCCAGTCCGTGCAGAACCCAGGAAACCAAAGGAGAACCAACGACATGGCTGCCACCGAGCAGGAGATCCTCGAGGGCCTCGGCAAGATCATCAACGAGATCACCGGGATCCCGGCCTCTGAGGTGACCCCCGAGAAGAGCTTCGTGGACGACCTCGACATCGACTCCCTGTCCATGGTCGAGATCGCCGTGGCCGCCCAGGACGAGTTCGGCGTCGAGATTCCCGACGACCAGCTCAAGAACCTGAAGACGGTCAAGGACGTCCTCACCTTCATCCAGAACTGAAGTCCGGCAACACCAGCTGATCGACAAGGAGTGCGGAACGTGAGTGCAAACCGGGTACGTGTCGTCGTCACCGGGCTCGGCGCGACGACGCCCGTCGGTGGAGACGCCACTTCCTCCTGGTCGGCGCTCCTCGCCGGTCAGTCGGGCGTCGCGACGCTCACCGAAGACTGGGTCGACACCGTCCCCGTGACGTTCGCGGGGACGGCCGCCGTCGACCCGGCCGAGGTCCTGCCCCGGCCCGAGGCCCGCAGGCTCGACCGCAGCGAGCAGTTCGCCATGGTCGCCGCCCGCGAGGCCTGGCAGGACGCCGGCGCCCCCGAGGTGGCGCCGGAGCGGCTCGGCGTGGTCGTGTCCAGCGGCATCGGCGGCATCAACACCACCCTGTCCGCCTACGACACCTACAAGGAGCGCGGCTGGAACCGGCTGTCGCCCTTCACGGTGCCGATGCTCATGCCCAACGGGCCGGCCGCCTGGATCGGCCTCGACCGGGGCGCCCAGGCCGGGGTGCACGCCACCGTGTCCGCCTGCGCCTCCGGCGCCGAGGCCATCGGCTACGCGATGGACATGATCAGGGCCGGCCGGGCCGACGTGGTGATCGCCGGCGGCACCGAAGCCGCCATCCACGGCCTCAACATCGCGGCGTTCGCCGCCGCCAGGGCCATGTCCACGCGCAACGACGACCCGCAGGGGGCGTCGCGGCCGTGGGACCGCGAGCGCGACGGGTTCGTGCTCGGCGAGGGCGCGGGCATCCTGGTGCTGGAGAGCGAGGAGTTCGCCAGGGCGCGGGGCGCGCGCATCTACGCCTACGCCGCCGGTGTCGGCTACTCGGCCGACTCCCACCACATCACCCAGCCCGAGCCCGAGGGCCGCGGCATCATCATGGCGATGACCCAGGCTCTCACCGACGGCGATCTGACGGGCCAGGACGTCAAGCACGTCAACGCGCACGCCACCGCCACCCCCGCCGGGGACGTCATCGAGGTGCAGGCCGTCGCCAAGGCCATCGGCACCCACCCGCTGGTCACCTCGACCAAGTCCATGACGGGTCACCTCCTGGGCGGCGCGGGCGGCATCGAGTCCGTCTTCACCGTCAAGGCGCTCCACGAGCGGATCGTCCCCGCCACCATCAACCTCAACGACATCGACGACGGCATCGAGGTGGATCTCGTCCACGGCGAGAACCGCACCCTGCCGGAAGGCGACATCGCCGCGGTCAACAACTCGTTCGGTTTCGGCGGCCACAACGTGACCGTCGTGTTCAAGGGGGCTTAAATGACCGTGCTCGACAACCGTGTGCCCACCGAAGGCGCCGACCAGGAGCCTGCTGATCCCCGAGACCCCGTCGTACGACTCGCCGCGCTCCTCGACGAGGGTTCGCTGCGGCTGATCACTCCCCAGGACAAGAGCGGCGTGCTCGCCGCCATGGGCCGCGTCGAGGGTGTTCCCGTCGTCGCCTTCTGCAGTGACGCCCGCTTCCAGGGCGGCGCGATGGGCAGCGAGGGCTGCGAGCACATCGTGCACGCCTACGACGTGGCCGTCCGTGAGCGGGTGCCGATCCTCGGGATCTGGCATTCCGGCGGTGCGCGACTCGCCGAAGGCGCCGAGTCGCTGCACGCCGTCGGCCGCGTGTTCGCGGCCATGACGAAGGCGTCCGGCATCGTGCCGCAGATCTCGGTCGTGGTCGGCGCGGCCGCCGGCGGCGCCGCCTACGGGCCGGCGCTGACCGACCTGGTGATCCTCGCCGACTCGGGCCGCATCTTCGTCACCGGCCCCGACGTGGTACGCAGCGTCACCGGCGAGAACGTCGACAGCGCCGCGCTGGGCGGTGTCGAGCCCCACAGCAAGCGCAGCGGCGTCGTCCACGTCGTCACCAAGACCGAGACCGAGGCGCTGCTCAAGGCGCGCCAGCTGGCCATGCTCCTGGGCCACCAGGGCCGGGTCCGTCCCGCCGGCATCGAGGAGGTCGACTTCTCCAGCCTGCTGCCGGAGTCGGCGCGCCGCGCCTACGACGTCAAGCCGCTGGTCAACGGCCTGCTGGACGAGCCGGGCATCGAGCTCCACCCGAAGTGGGCGCCCAACGTCGTCACGTCGCTGGGCCGGCTCGGCGGGCGCACCGTCGGCGTGATCGCCAACAACCCGATGCGGCTGGGCGGCTGCCTCGACGCCACCTCCGCCGAGAAGGCGGCGCGGTTCGTCCGCATGTGCGACGCCTTCGGGGTGCCGCTGGTCGTGGTCGTGGACGTGCCCGGCTACCTGCCCGGCGTCGGCCAGGAGCATGACGGCGTGGTGCGCCGCGGCGCCAAGCTGCTGCACGCGTTCGCCGAGGCGTCGGTGCCACGGGTCACGCTGGTCACGCGCAAGGCCTACGGCGGCGCGTACATCGCGATGAACTCCCGCTCGCTGGGCGCCACCAAGGTGTTCGCCTGGCCGACGGCCGAGATCGCGGTCATGGGCCCGGTGGCGGCGGTGCGGATCCTCAAGCGGCGCGAGCTGGCGGCGGCGCCGGAGGAGGAGCGGGCCGACCTGGAGCACCGGCTGGCCGCGGAGCACGAGAAGCTCGCGGGCGGGCTCACCCGCGCGCAGGAGCTGGGCGTCATCGACGAGGTGATCAAGCCGGAGGAGACCCGCGGCGCGATCGCCAAGGTCCTCGCCCAGGCCACTCCCGCCAGGGGCGCGCACGGGAACATCCCGCTGTAGTCCAAGCACGAAAAAGGGGCCCCGCACCGTGACCGGTGCGGGGCCCTTTCGCGTCGCAG
>NZ_JAHKRN010000059.1 GCF_019396385.1 Nonomuraea harbinensis
CCCGAGGCTGGGGACCTCGCGCCCGAGCTCGACTGATGGAACACGAAGCACCACCGATGCCCGGGCGTACACCGTAGGTTGACTTCCCGGCGGTGACTACCGCGATGGTTGTAGTCAAGATTCAATCCAGCGCCTCATGGCCGAACGATCACGCCCCGTTCAGTTTCTGATCATCAGGACGGGTGTGGAGAGCGGGTCGCGATGCTGGTGATGCTCGGCGGCATAGGCCGATTAAGGCGCGTTATGGCCCAGGGCATGGCGGTTCTCGCCGTGCTGGCGGGCCTGAGCATGGGCGGGTCCGAGGCGGGTGCGGCCGCGGTCACGGAACCACCCAAGGAGCCGCCCGCCGACACGGCGGTGACCGACGACGCCGCCGTCATGCTGGCGCGGAAGTCGGGACGGCCGGTGGAGGTGCTGTCACAGCGGGGCGAGCACCGCACGGTCAGGGTCCTGCCCAATGGGCGGTTGGAGGTGACCGAGCACCTGCGGCCGGTGCGCACCCGCCACGACGGCCAGTGGGTCGGCATCGACACCACGCTGAGGCGGGACGGTTCCGGAATCGTCCCGGCCGCGACCACTGTCGGGCTGTGGCTGTCCGGCGGCGGGCAGGAGCCGCTGGTGCGGATGTCCAGGGCGGGCCGCGAACTGTCGCTGTCGTGGCCTGGCACGTTACCCGAGCCGGTCCTGGACGAGGACAGCGCCGTCTACCAGGGTGTTCTGGGGCGCGACAGGGCAAGGACTGCCCGCGGCCGGCGGCCTGGCGGCGGAGAACCTCGTCCTCACCTACGACGACTTCCCGCGGCCTGTCCGCCTGACCGGCGATCTCGGCGCCCACGTGGGCGCCACCGACTACACGGCCACCGGCAAGCTCATGATGCTCGAGTTCGGCGCGACGGCGGGGAAACACGCCTGGCAGACCTTCACCTACGAGTGGGCGACCCGGCGGCTCGCGACCTCCCGTACGGTGAAGGAGAACGTCAGCGGCAGCGACCGGGACGCCACCTACCGCTATGACGATGCCGGGAACATCCGCTCCATCGCCGACGTCTCGCGGGACGGAACGGACACCCAGTGCTTCTCCTACGACGCGCTACGCCGGCTCACCGAGGCATGGACGCAGGCCACGACCTCCGACTGCGACGCCACTACACCCACGCGGGCAGGACGGTCGCGCTCCGCACCCCGGCCGGCGTCACGTACCTGACGGAGGACCATCAGGGCACCGCCCGGGTCGCGATCGACGCCGACACGCAGCAGAGCCGGGTCCGCCGGCTGACTCCCTTCGGCACCGAGCGGGGCGACGCGGTCGCCTGGCCCGGGGGGGAAGGGCTTCGTCGGCGGCACGAAGGACCCAGGCGGTCTCGTACAGCTCGGTGTGCGCGAATACGACCCGGACACCGGCAGGTTCCTCTCCGTCGACCCGGTCCTGGATCTGGCCGACCAGCAGCAGATGAACGGCTACACCTACGCCAACAGCAGCCCGGTCACCAACGTCGACCCTGACGGCGTACTGTGCTGGAGGGTCAACGGAGACATGGATTGCTCCAACGGCGACGGAATCATCCGTGTTCCCACCAAGAAGGGCTACAAGGTCATCGGGCCGGCCCCTCCGCCGTGCTATCTCGTCCCCCGGGCCTGCGGCTGGTCGCCGGGAAGCCGCCACAGGAGCGGCGCGGCCCCCCGCTCCAGCGCGAGGCCCACCACGCCGCGGACCCTCCGGCCGCAGCAGCCCTACGACAGCCCCAGCTTCTTGGGCGACCTCTTCAACAGTGCTCCGACACCCAGTCCGGGGTCAACGCCGAACCGTCCTCCTGCGTGAAGATGCGGCCGGTCTCCTTCCACGAGCCGCTCCACGCCGGCTTCTCCGCCAGTTGGCGCCGGCGATGCGCCCGCAGTACAGCCAGCGTTCCCGAATCCAGCGCGACGGCCGCCTCCGATGCCCGCGACTTCGGTTTCCCCTCCTCCACCCGGCCACCGACGTTGGACAGTTGCTCAGCGACCGTCAGAACGCCTTCCTCCAGCTCGCCGTCCACCCACCGCGCACCGCACGCCTCCCCGCGCCGCAGCCCCGGAACGCCACCAGGTGATACAAGGCGTAGAGCCGGTCCTGGACGGCATGGTCGAGGAACGCGACGCGCGCAACCCGCGCCTCGTACCAGGCGAACTCCGCCGTGGTGTAGGCGATCTCCGGGGCCATTCCAGTCGGTCTGCTTGCGCAGGGTCATCGTGTCCCCCTGCCCAGGGGCGGCGGAGTGTGGCTGGTGGGTGTCCGCGACCACCCTAGGGGGCGAAAAGGGGAGGCGGAAGCCTGAATCGGATCCCATGGGATCGGCGTACCAGTTCCGCGGGTGGCGGAACGCGGCCCGATTGGATCTGGTCGTGGGGGCGCAATCGACCGATTGTGCACCCATGGGGTTTCGGATTGACCTTGTGGATCAGGCTCTCATCGCGCTGCCGTGGCCGCGATCATGATCAGCCGGAGACTCGCCCGGCGGAAGGCCTCTCGGGCACGCACCGGCATCGGCGGTTATGTCGACGACATGTGACAGCGTTTGCCGGTCTGCTGCCACAGCGATCGCTTCCGCTTAAGGGCGATGTCGCTGGCGATGTCGCTGGAGATGTCGCCGGAGAGCTACCGCGCCGAGGATTCAGGGCGGGTCACCAGTACAGGCGCTGCCACAGCGCGATCCACTGGTCTGGGTGAACGTATCCGACGACGGCGTCACGAGACACGCCGGCCGCCGCCAGAGCGGCGTCCACTCCTCGGTGACGCATCCTCAGCGAGGCGCGCACCGAGCCGCCGAGCCCGCTGAAGCCCGGCTCGACCAGTTCCTGGTAGGTGCGGCGGCCGCGCACCAAAGGTTCGGGCCTACGCTCGATCCGCAGGATCGCCGAGTCGACCGACGGTACCGGCCGGAAGGACCTCCGGTTCACCGTGGGGCCGAGCCGCCAGTGGAACCATGGCCACGACCGCACGGTCACGCGGCCCCCTCCTGAGCGGCCACCGGGCACCAGCACGCCCTCCACGAGACCGATCCCTGCCTGCCGGCGTCACCAGAGCGGGCTTCACCTCAGCGGACCTGGCCGGACGCGAGCAGGCGAAGTGATCGGGCGAGCGTGCCCGCTCCCCGGTACGTCTCGTTCACCCCGCCCTGCCCGGGCTGAACCGCACGGCCGCGACCGGTCAGCGAGGTCTGTCAGTGTCCAGCGCCCGCGCGGGTGTGGCGCCGGGCGAAGACGATCCAGGCCGCGACGGCGGCCAGCGCCGCGAGGACGATGACGCCTATCTTGAGGGGAGTTCCCGTCGCGCCGTCGTCGTCCCCCGCGGTCGTCGCCGCGGCGGCCCCGTTCCGCGCGGGCGCCGTCGCCTGGCTCGTCTGGTCCGATGCGGGAAGGGCCTCGACAGCGGGCGTGGCGGCGACCACGCCCGCCTTCACCCGCACCGTCGTCTTCGCCTTGGACGGTTCGGTCGCGGTCACGGTGACCCGCCACTCCCCGCTCGGCAGCGGCTCGGCGGAGTGGTAGAGGTTCTGGCCCTCCGGCGCCGACCTGAGCGGCACCGGCCCGAAGGACCGGCCGTCGGCCGAGGTCGCCTTCAGCGTCGCCGCGACGATCTCCGTGACGGGATGGCCGTCCTTCTTGTATGTCACCAGCACGTTGACGTTGTCGGCGCCGTCTCCTGTCACCTCCAGCTTGATCGGCCCGCCGTGGGCCGCGGCTGCCGGTGCGCCGAGCACCAGCGCGAGCCCGGCCAGCAGCACGGTGAGGACGTAGGCCGGTGCCTTTTTCACGGTTGGTGGCTCCCCTCGGGTTCGGTGTCGGGGGTGAGCGCCCCTTCGCCGGGTGATGTGGGCAGGAACACGTGCTGGTGGCCGTAGCCGGCGTCGATGTTCACGGCGTCGAGGGCGGTGGCCCCGATCGACCAGGTGAAGAGCGCGTCGGCGCGTTGCCGTGCGGCCAGGTCGAGGGCGGCGGCGCGGGCCGGTCCTGTGAGGTCCCGCGCCATCGTGTAGGTGTCGACGGTCGTGGCGAACTGCCGCGCGGCGGAGGCGAGACTCGACCGCGCCACGTTGGTGGCGGTCTCGCCGGACGGCGGGTCGGCGAAGCCCTGGACGGCCGCGGCGGCGGCCTGCCGCCACTTCTCGACGTCGGCGGCGGTCACCGCGACAGGTCCCGCGGGGCCGTCGCCGGGCAGGGCCAGGGCGAGCCCGTCGAGCACGGGGAGGAGCCGGGTCCGCGTGCCGCGGGCCAGCTCCGTCAGGGTCCTGATCTGTGTCCGGTCGCGCAGCGCGGACTCGGCGCGGAGCCGGTCGGCCGCCTGCTCGATCGAGCTCGGCCGGGTCACGCCGAACACCACGCCGCCGGCGACGAGCGCGCCGAGCGCGAACGCGAACGCGAACGCGAGGGCGAGCACGCGGCCCCGCGTCGCGGGCCGGGGCGGGGCCGGTCGCCTGGGTCGGTTGATGGTGGCCACCTCCTGGGAGCGGTTGCCGAGGGCGCTCACGCCTCCTGGGACGCTTCCTGGCGGGCGAGCATGATCAGCTTCTCGATGCGCCTGCGGCGCCTGGCGGCGTTCAGCCGGATGGCGAAGAAGGCGAGGACGAGAAGGGCGAGGGAGCCGAGCTGCGGCCAGGGCAGCGCCCACACCGTGGTGCCGACCGCCGCCCGCTGGGCGGCGACGCCGGGAAGCGGCTCGCCCGCGGGCGAGGGGACCGCCATGACGGTCGCGCCGATGGGTCCCAGCGGCCACGCGCCGGGCACCCGCGCGACGAACGTGCGGCTGCCGCCCGGCATGAGCTCCCTGGCCCTGGCCGCGGACGGGTCGTTCCAGCCGCTCTCCCCCGCGAGCGTGGACGTCAGCACGTGGTTGTCCGTGACCAGCCGGACGTTGCCTTCGTTGGCCACGGTGTAGGTCACCTCGACGGATCCTGCGGCGAACGGGTTCCACGAGCCGGCGTACTCGGCCCGCACGCCGGTCACGGCCACCTTGGCCACGTAGTCGCCGGTGACGCGGATGTTCAGGCGGACGCCCACCCGGTTCTGGACCCGTACCTGGCCGGAGACCGTCTCCAGGGACGCGGTCACGCCCGCGGGGTGGTCCCCCGGCGTCGCGTTCCGGGGGATCGACACCGTCACGGGAACGACGGACGTGGCCCCGGCGGCGATGGTCACCCTCTCGGGGACCGTGATCCAGGCACCGCCGTCGGTGGGCTCGGCGTCGGAGGGCCGCATGTCGAAATAGCCCTTGGAGGTCAGGTAGCCGTCGTTGGCGTCGATCGCGAAGTCCACCGGCTCGGTGGAGCGGTTGATGACCGCCACGTGCTCGACGACCTGCCGGCCGCCGGCGAGTTCGAGGTCGATGACGCTGCGGCCGTCGGGACCGTCGGCGCTGGCCGGCACGACCGACCAGGTGGTGTCGGCGCCGGACGGGGTGGCGAACGCCACCATGGCGGCCAGCAGCGCGACGCCGAGAGCGGGGAGGACGGCGAGGCGGGCAAAAACGCCTCGCGGGCGGCTTGCGGTCAACAGAGGTCTCCAGTCTCGTCGTGGCCGTCCGGCGCCCGCGCCGGGCGGGCGCGGGCCCCGGACGGCCGGAGCGGACGATGGCGTCCTGCCTCCGGTTCAGGAGCAGGTGAACGTTCGGGACCGGTTGCCGTTCAGGACTGGTTGAACAGGGAAAGCGTGAGGGTCGAGTGGTACTCGCCGGCGGTGACGTCGGCGGGGGTGCGCAGCGTGAGGTCGGCGTTGACCTGCCAGGTGCCGATCTCGTCGGCGGAGTTCGCCGTCGACACCAGCAGTTCCTGGCCCTGCAGACCGACGGCCGGCGCTCCCGAGCCGTCGGAGATGACACTGGAGACGGGCTCACCGGCCTCCACCGCCCCGGAGGAGGAGTCGGTCAGCAGGCGCGGCCGCCAGCCCAGGTACTGCGAGCCGATGGGCGGCGTGGAGCCGCTCGTCGCGGTGAACTCGCCGGCCTGGCCGACAACCGCCCAGAAGTCGCCGGCAGGGATCTCCTCGGGCCGGCGGGTGTCGTTCACCGTGACCGTCGGCAGGGTGCCGACGAACTGGCGGGCGGCGGCGTTGGAGCCGTCCTCCTGAAGGGACACGCCGCCGTTGTCGGCGACGGTCATGGACACCTGGCCCGGAGTGGTGCCGGGCTCGATCGTCACCGTGACGTCGATGCCCTGCTCGGGGTCGTCGTCCGCCACCGCGGGACCAGCCATGCCGACGCCCGCGAGCGCGACGCCGAGCACCGCCGCGGCGAGCAGTTGCGTGGTCCTGTTGATTCTCATGTCTTCGCTCCATCGCTGGGGGGCGGGGCCGGCCGGCCGATCGGCCGGCCGGCCCCGGTTCTGCTGGGGGCGGTGACCACGGTCGCGCGGACAGTGGTCACCGCCGGTGCGGTCAGCGGCAGCTGAGCGCCGGGTAGTCGGCGTCGTACGACGAGGTGACCTGCTCGCCGCCGATCGTCGCGACTCCCTTCACGGTCACCGTGCCGGCGTCGATCTGCCCGGCCCGGCTGTTGAAGGACTGGTACGCCTGCTTGCCCGGGGTCACGTCGGCCACGGTCTTCGAGCCGAACGGGGTGGTCAGCGTCACCGTCACCGGCACGTCGGAGCCGTTGACGGCCGTGACCGCCACGTACGCCGAGGTGCCGATGCAGCGGGACGAGGCGGAGACCGCCAGGTCGACGGCCGCCGCCTTGGTGAGGCGGAAGTAGTCGAACGTGACCTTCTTCGACGCCGACTGGTTGGTGCCGATCGTGTACACGCCGACCTTGGCGCCGGTGGCCACCGCGCTGTTCTGCACCGCGGCGGACAGTTCCGTCCAGGTCTCGCCGTCGGCGGAGTAGGACCCGGAGTAGGTGTCGCCCTCCTTCTTGAGCCGCAGCCACCAGATGCCGGTGGTGAGGTTGTTCACCTGTGGCTGCGGGCTCTGCACGGTCCCGCCGGCCTCGCTGCGCAGCTCGATGCTCCGCGCCACTGTCGACCCGGCCGCGTTGGTGGTGAGGAAGTCGAGCTTCACGTAGTCGTCGTCGCCGGTGTACACCATGAGGCCGCCCTGCTGGTACTGCTCGTTGAGGGCCGAGGCGTCCACCTTGGTCTCCAGCGTCCAGTCGCCGCTCGGGGCCGGCTGCAGGATGAGGTTTTTCGGGCCGGTGTTGTCGGTCCCGTAGATGTCACCGGTCGTGGTGTCGAGCTCCAGCTTGCCGTCGCTCACGCGCATCGCCGTGGCGTCGGGGCGCACGATCGCGGTCCAGCGGCAGGCGTCGAGCGCGGTGCCGTCGAACTCGTCGTCCGGGTCCGGCCCGGTCGCACTGTCGTCCGGCGTGATGTGGAACCAGTCGAAGGACGCGTCCACCACCGGGTGGTCGGCCCCCGCCAGCGAGATCAGGCCGATCTTCGGGTCGGTGATCCCGGCGAGCGGCTTGGTCTGCGGCATCGCGGTGTACGTGGTGCCGTCGGCGGAGTAGTGGGCGGTGATGTTCGTCCCGTCGCTGATGAACCGCACGTACACCGTGTCGGGGTAGGCGTCCCCGAGAGTGGCCGTATTGCTCTGCGACACCTCGTTGGGGCTGCCGTTCTCCTCCCGGATGAACTGGAAGATGCGGTCGGCGTGGTTCGGACCCGAGGTGGAGCGCGCCTGCAGCACCATCTTGGCGTAGTTGTCGTCGTCGCCGTAGATGATCAGACCCGCCTGCTGGTACGCGTCCCGCGCGTCCAGCGTGAGCTTGGCGGTGGCGGTCCAGGCGCCCGGCGGAGCCGGCTGCACCACGATGTTCGGCGTGTTGCCGCCCGTGCTGTAGATGTCGGTGGTCGAGGTCGGGATCACCAGCTTGCCGTCGGCGACCCTGAGGTCCTGGTTCTCCCTGACGACCGACCAGCGGTCCCGGTCGAGCTGGTCGCCCAGGAAGTCGTCGGAACGTCCGGTGAAGCACACCACGGCCGGCGCGTCCACCTTGACCTGGACCTCCGCGGTGGCCGACGCGCCCTTGTCGTCGGACACGGTCACCACGGCCGTGTAGGTGCCCGGCGCGGTGTAGGTGTGGCTCGCCTCGGCCGTGGTGGGCTCCGGCGCGCCGTTCACGCCGAAGTTCCACTTGTACGTGATCGGGTCCCCTTCCGGGTCGCTGGCCGTCGCCTCGAAGTCGACCGTCAGCGGCGCGACGCCCGTCACCGGCGTGGCCGTCGCGGTCACGACAGGACGCTGGTTGTCCGTGGCGCCCTTGCCGACGAAGTCGACCCAGTTGAAGTTCGCCAGGTAGGCGTCGTTCGCCGCGCTCGCCGGCTTGCGCACGACGAAGTACAGCGGTCCGCTCTCCGCCGGCGGGCCGGTCACGTCGAGCGTGACGTCGGTGAACGTCTGCCAGCCGCCGGTGGGTGTCACCTCGGCCGAGCCGATCAGCGTGCCGGTCTCGGGGTCGCCCGCCCTGACCTGGACGGTGCCGCCGGCGCCGCCCGAGGCGGCGCGTAACCGGATCGCGGTGAGGTTCGACAGGTTCACCGGGTCGAACGACCACCAGTCGCCGTCCTGGACGAACCCGATGTGCTGATTGCCGCCCTGCGGGTCGCTCGTGGTCTCGGCCTGGACACCCGCGGTGTCGGTGCCCACGCCGTCGGCCACCCGGCCGGTCCGCGTGAAGTGCTCGGCCTGCTTGCGCTTGGGCTGCAGGAGCGTCTCGCCCCGCCCGGTCAGGGGCTTCGCGCCGTTGGCCCCCTCGTCGGTGTAGCTGGCCTCGATCACGTAGAAGAGGTTGTCGTACTCGCCGTGGCCGGCCTGCTGGGTCTGCAGGGTGCCCTCACAGCCCGTGTGCTGGTCGAGCGGGTGGCCGTGGCTCTCGTGACCGAGGATCGCCTGGATCTGCACCTTGTCGCAGTCGATCGTGCCGTCCTCGGGGTCGGTGGCGGTCACCTTGAACTTCACCTGGTCGCCGAACTCGAAGAAGGCGCCGTTCGGCGGGAGGTCCACCGTGACGGTGGGACGGGTGTTGCCCGCGCTGATCGCGACACTGGCGGTGGCGGTCTTGCCGCCGGGGGTCGTGACGGTCAGGACCACGTTGTAGTCGCCGCCCTCCTCGTAGGTGTAGGAGGGGTTGGGGTCGGTGGAGTCGGTGTCGCCGTCGCCGTCGAGGTCCCACGCGAACGTGAGCGGCTCGCCGTCCGGGTCCCGGCTGCCCTCGCTGGAGAACGTGACGGCCAGCGGCAGCGGCCCGTCCGTCTTGTCCGCCGTGGCGCGGGCGATCGGCGGGCGGGTGCCCTTGATGTACTCGATCCGGTAGATGCCGGAGTCGGCGTTGTCGCCGCCGAAGCCGGAGCCCCACTCGATCATGTACAGCGCGCCGTCGGGGCCGAACTTCATGTCCATCGGCTTCTTGAACGACAGGGAGCCGAGGATGCGGTTCATCTCCACGAGCTCGGCGCCGCTCTCGTCGAGCTGGAACGACCACACCTGGTCGTTGTTCCACTCGCCGAACACGGCCTTGCCGTCCCAGTACGCCGGCCACTTCACGTCCGACTCCAGGTCCGGGTCGGCGCGGTAGACCGGGCCGCCCATCGGCGCGCCGCCCCTCAGCTCCGGGAAGTTCTGCGGGTCGGCCGCGTAGTGGTACCAGACCGTCGCGGGCACCATCGTGGGCAGGTTGGTGAGACCGTCGTTGTTCGGCGAGTCGTTGACCGGCGCGGTGCAGTTGAACGCCGCCCCCGACTGCTGGGTGGCGAAGTCGTAGTCGATGTACGGGGTGTTGCCGCCGACGCAGTAGGGCCAGCCGTAGTTGCCCGGCTCGGAGACGATGTTCCACTCCACCGTGTTCTGCGGGCCCCGGGTGGCGCTCGCCGAACCGGCGTCGGGGCCGTACTCGCCGAGCATGACGTGGCCCGTCTTCGGGTCCAGGCCGATGCGGAACGGATTGCGGAAGCCCATGCCGTAGATCTCCGGCTTGGTGTCCTCCGTGCCCGGCGGGAAGAGGTTGCCGGACGGGATGGTGTAGGTGCCGTCGGGCTCGGGGTGGATCCGCAGCAGCTTGCCGCTCAGGCTGTTGGTGTTGCCCGAGGTGCGCTGGGCGTCCCAGCTGGCACGGCCGGACCGCTCGTCGATCGGCGTGTAGCCGTCGGAGGCGAACGGGTTGGTGTTGTCTCCCGTGCCCAGCCACAGATCGCCGGTCCTGGGGTCCATCACCATGCCGCCGCCGTGGTGGCAGCACTCGGCCCGCTGGACCGGGACGTCGAGGATCCGCGTCTCGCTCTCCAGGTCCAGGGTGTCGCCGGTGACGGTGAACCTGCTCAGCCGGTCGACGTTCTCCCCGGTGGGCGAGTAGAACAGGTACACCCAGTGGTTGGTGTCGAAGCCGGGGTCGAGCGTGAGCCCGAGCAGGCCGCTCTCGTTGGCGGTGAAGACGTCCAGCTGCGCCGCCGTCACCGTGCCGCCGGACGGCTTGATGATCTTGACGTCGCCGAGCCGGTCGATGTAGAAGACCCGGCCGTCCTTGGCGACGTCCACCATCATCGGGTTCGAGGTGTTGTCGTCGAGCGTGACCTTCTCGAAGCTGCTGCTCTGCGAGGCCGAGCAGTCGGCCCTGACCGCGCCGGCGGCGGTCTGGATGCCGCCGAGGAGCAGCTTCAGGAAGTTGGGCTCGCTGTAGTTCTCCTTGAGATGGCCGAGCCCGGTGTACCAGGAACGGCCGCCGTCGTAGTCGTGGCACCAGGTGTTCGGGTGGTCGGCGCCCATCGTGGCGCCGGTGTAGGACTTCTCGTCCATCGACGTCAGCACGTGGACGTCGGCGCGCGGGTTGGCCTGGTAGTCGTACCACTCGTCGGTACGGGTCCAGGTCACCGGCAGGTCCTTCGTGGACGGGTGCGCCGGGTCCTCGACCTTGACCGTGGCCTGCTGGATCGCCGGGTGCGACTTGAAGTACGCCCCGACCAGCCCGCCGTACCACTCCCAGTCGTAGCCGCTGTCCGCGGCGGCGTGGACGCCGACGAAGCCGCCGCCGTTCTGGATGTAGCGCTGGAAGGCGTCCTTCTGGTCCTGCGTGCCCAGCGGGTCACCGGTCGTGGACATGAAGACCACGGCCTGGTACTGGGCCAGGTTCTGGTCCGTGAACAGCGCGCTGTCCTCGGTGGTGTCGACCTCGAAGTTGTTCTCCTGGCCGAGTTGCTGCACGGCCGCGATGCCCTCGGGGATCGAGTCGTGCCGGAAGCCTGTCGTCTTCGAGAAGACGAGCACCTTGAACGCGGGCTCGGCCGCCGTGGCGGCCTCGGCGCTCACGGGCGCCGCGAGGAGGGTGACGAAGGGGGCGACGAGGGCCAGGGCCATCGTCGTCGCGGTCCGGCGCCTCGGGCGTCGTCCGCGTGCTGGCAGGACCGCGTTGAGCAGCCTGGCCCACGTTCGATGACGTGGTGACATGGAAAACCCTTCCTGACCGGGGGGACGTCAGGCAAAGGCGCGCGCCGCCGCGCTGTTGCCACTGGGTGGGTAGCGGATGGTGCGGGGTGCTGGAGGGTGCCGTCTCCAGGCGTGTGGGGCCGTCAGTGAGGTACCGGCCGGGGCGATGAATCCATGATCGTCGTCGGGTCGTCGATGATGTCGCTGACCACCATGCTGGCGGCGCCGCGAGAGGCGGCGCCGAAGCCGAGAGTGGAGGCGACGAACCGGCACTGGGCGGCGGGAGCGGCCACCACGAGCCGTTGCAGCTGGTCCTGCGCGTGCGGCAGCAGCCACTGCGCCAGCGAGGCGAAGTAGCCGCCGATGACGATCACGCGCGGGTTGAACAGGTTGGCCAGGATCGAGCCGCCGAGCCCGAGCCACTCGCCGACCTGCGCCACCGCCGTCGTCATGCGCCGGTCGCCGGAGGCCAGGCCCCTGGCGAGGTCGGCCACCCGCTCGCCGGGGTCGGGCACCGGCATGCCGGGCAGCCCGTAGGCCTGCTCGGGCATGGCCGCGCGGACGAGCGCGGCCAGGCCGACCTTGGTCTCCCAGCACCCGATGCGGCCGCAGCCGCACTGGGCGCCGTTCGGGTCCACCTGCAGATGCCCGACCTCGCCGGAGAATCCGTCCGCGCCGCGCAGGAGCTCGCCGCCCAGGATGATGCCGCCGCCGACCCCGACCTCTCCGGTGAGGTACACCAGGTACGGAGTGCCGGCGGCGACGCCGGAGGTGTATTCGGCCAGCGCGGCGAGGTTCGCGTCGTTGTCCACCCGCACGGGCACGCGCAGCGGGCTCAGCAGGGAGCTCAGCTGGTCGGCCAGCGGCAGGTCGTGCCAGTAGAGGTTCGGCGCGAGCGTCACGACGCCGCGCACCACGTCCACGAGCCCGGGGACCGCCACCACGATGCCGGCGGGCGACGCTCCGGCCCGCCGCATGGCCTCCACGGCCTCCTCGGCCACGAGCCCGAGCCGGCGCACGGCGCTGTCGGGGCCGCTGCCCATGGCGTCGTAGGCGACCCGGCGCTCGACCAGGATCCGGCCGCTGAGGTCGGTGCCGTGGACCGCGATGTAGTCGACGTTGATCTCCATGCCGAGGGCGCCGACGTGCGCGCCGTGCAGCGCGACCGCCCGTCTGGGGCGGCCGACCGCGCCGACGTGCTCGACGCCGACCTCGCGTACCAGACGCCGTTCGAGGAGCTCGGCCATGAGGTTGGACACGGTGGCCCGGTGCAGCCCGGTCGCCTCGGCGATGTGGGCGCGGGACAGGGACTTGTGGTCGCGCAGCTCGCGCAGCACCAGGGAGAGGTTGGCCCGGCGCAGCGCGGCGAGACCCGCCGGCGGAGCGCCGCCCGAAGCACCGTTGGGCGGCTTGTACGTCATGGGTACCACCCGCCCCTTTGTTTATCTTTGAGATCAATTAATGGCAGTTGTAACACGGGGATGCACGAATGCGCACCCCTCACATTCGTAACGAGTTGGCATCGCCGAAATCGCCGCATTTCAGCGACCACTCCGGCGCCAGTTACCGGAACGTTACCTAAATTGCAACCGGTTTCCCCCTTGTGCCCTCAGAGGTCGGCACCTTTAATTCGGTGAGCCATCCGCACTGATCGAGGAGGAGCGTGGACCACAACCCGGCCGATCGCCACGCGACCGACTCGGCGAGTCGCGACGGACCCGCGGACCAGGTCACCGTGCACCCCGACCGCGTCCTCGTGCCGCGTCATGTGAGCGCGAACATCCCGTGCTCCCGGCCGGCCGTCACCGTCGCGACCGGGTCGAACGGGCATCCTCGACCTGGCCTGCCTCACCGCCGAGGTGGGCGTCGGTGGCGTCGTCAACTCCGTCCGAACGTCTCCGGCCGTCGGAGTCATCGGAAGAACCCCGACGGTCCGCTCGCCCTGACCCGCCTCCGTCCCCCGCACGTTCCACCCGCCTGATCGCTGTTCCGCACCTTCCGCGTGCTGCGGCCACGGCGCGTGCTGTCCGGCGGACGGACGCCGCTGTGTCCCCACCCACCGGGCCTTCCGTGCCCTTGTGCCCCAGAACGTCCCCGCCCGCCTGATCGGCAGCCAGAGCCGCAGCGGCACCGTCGACGCCGACCTCGGTGCCATCGCGGCGGTGCCAACCGGTGCCGCCAGGCGGGCGGGGCACGGCCCCACCGAACTGGCGGCCGTCGAGCAGAGCGCGGCTGAGGCAGCCGCTTGACGATGTGGAGGATTCATGACGAGACCGATCACGTTGTTCACCGGGCAGTGGGCGGACCTGCCGTTCGAGGAGGTCTGCCGGCTGGCTTCCGAATGGGGCTACGACGGCCTGGAGATCGCCTGCTGGGGCGACCACTTCGAGGTCGACAAGGCCGTCGCGGACGACTCCTACGTCGAACGCAGGAAGGAGACCCTGGCCAAGTACAACCTCGGCGTGTGGACGATCTCCAACCACCTCGTCGGCCAGGCCGTCTGCGACCACCCCATCGACGAGCGCCACAAGGGCATCCTGCCCGCCCGCATCTGGGGCGACGGCGAGCCGGAAGGCGTGCGGCAGCGCGCCGCCGAGGAGATGAAGAACACCGCCAGGGCCGCCCGCGCGCTCGGCGTCGACACCGTCGTCGGCTTCACCGGCTCGTCGATCTGGCACACGCTGGCGATGTTCCCACCGGTGCCCCCGTCCATGATCGAGGCGGGGTACGCCGACTTCGCCGACCGCTGGAACCCGATCCTCGACGTCTTCGACGAGGTCGGCGTGCGCTTCGCCCACGAGGTGCACCCCAGCGAGATCGCCTACGACTACCACACCACGGTGCGCACGCTGGAGGCCATCGGGCACCGGCCGGCCTTCGGCCTGAACTGGGACCCCTCACACATGGTGTGGCAGGACCTGGACCCGGCGAACTTCATCCTCGACTTCGCCGACCGCGTCTACCACGTGGACTGCAAGGACGCCCGCGTCGCCACCCGCGACGGACGGCGCGGCCGCCTGTCCTCCCACCTGGCCTGGGCCGACCCCGGGCGCGGCTGGGACTTCGTGTCCACCGGCCGGGGCGACGTGCCGTGGGAGGCGTGCTTCCGGGCGCTCAACCACATCGGCTATGACGGCCCGATCTCCATCGAGTGGGAGGACGCGGGCATGGACCGGCTGCACGGCGCGCCGGAATCCCTCGCCTACATCCGCTCGCTCAACGCCATCACCCCGCCGGCCGCCGCCTTCGACGCCGCCTTCTCCTCAGAGTGACGCCGTTCCGCCGGGGCGACGGCCGCAGATGGCCGCCGCCCCGGCGGAGATCCGCACGCTCTCCGTTCCCGTGCAGATGCTGCTCGACGCGCGAGTGGATGGCCGCAAGACCGGAATCTCCGCCTCCTTCGACCTCTGCGGCCGATTTTCGGGCATCCATACGTCATGAGCGAAATAGCACGGTGACCATTATGGCTTTTGCGCCTTGGCCGGCCGGGTGGGCATGCGGCCGCGCGCCATGCCTGAGAATAGAGGGCTCCCGTTAAGGCATCGCTGGCAATTCCCGATACTTCACATTAAAGGCCTGTCACTATTTATCCTCCGGAGTCAGGACGTGTCGGTTTCGGTCCCCCAGCCAGGCCGCTTCGAGGATCGCGGTCAGGCTGGCGGTGTCGGTCGGGCCTGGATGGTTCTGGATCAAGCGGGTGACACCACTGGCCATCTCCGCGAAGCGCGGGAGGTCAGCGCGTGCCACGCCGATGTCCGCCAAGGTGGCGGGGATGCCGATGTCGGCAAGGAGCCCGTCGAGCCAGGTGAGGAACGCATCTGCGGCCTCGGCGTCCGAGGCGTCGGTCACATCGAGCCCGCACACCTCGGCGAGGATGGCCAACCGGTCGCCGATGGCGCCCCTGGCCGCGTCCAGCGCGTAGGGCAGCAGCAGCCCGACGCCCAGGCCGTGCGGTGTGTGGGTGGCGGCGCCGATGGGGTACTGGAGGGCGTGCGGAGCCGCGTTGCCCGCGTGGGAGAACGCGAGCCCGGCCAGCATGGACCCGTAGGACATGTCCGCGCGCGCTTCCTTGTCGCCTCCGTCCCTGACGACATGGGGCAGGCTGCGGGCGATCCGCTCCGCGGCCAGGAGCGCGTAGTGATCGGTGATCGAGTTGCGGCCGAGGAAGACCTGCTCCACCGGGTCGCGTGGTCCGTGGGCCCGGGGCCGCGCGGTGTAGCTCTCCACCGCGTGGCAGAACGCGTCGATGCCGGAGTGGGCAGTGACGGTCGCCGGGCAGGTGTAGGTGAGCTCGGGGTCGACGATGGCGAAGTCGGGCACGATGTGGACGCTGGAGACCCCCACCTTCAGCTCGCGGTCAGGGTCGGTCAGCACCGAGACGGGCGTGAGCTCGGAGCCGGTGCCTGACGTCGTCGGGACCGCGACGAGAGGAATCGTCGGCCCGGGCACCTTCGACTCGCCGTAGAAGTCGCGCGGCGTCCCACCATGGCACCGGATGACGCCGACGATTTTGGCGAGGTCGATCACCGTGCCACCGCCGATGGCGAGAATGGCGTCGGCGTCCACCTCTGCGGCGACCGAGACGGCCAGGGCGACATCGGCGAGTGGCACGTCCGGACTCGCGTCGGCGAACACCTCGACGACTTCGACCCTCTCCCGCACGGCGGCCACGATCTCGGCCACGCCCGGCTGCCCCAGAAGAACCCGGTCGGTCACGATGAGGACGCGCGAGCCACACTCGGCCACCACTCGCGGGATGTTCTGCGCGACCCCTTCGCCCACTATCAGCTGGCGTGGTGCGCGGACGGTCTCAAGCATGTCAGTGCCTCTCTGGAACGTCGGCGGTGATGTGCTGGACGGACGTCCAGCTCACCTGCGAGACCGGGACGGCGATCGCCCCGTCCACCGCCGCGGCCGCGTCCGTGGCGCGCGCACCGGCGGAGCCGACGGCGTCCCCGGGCACCTGGAGCAGCGGGCCGGTCACGGTAGGTCGATCGCCGCGTAGGTGATGTCGAGGTATTCATGGATGCCCTCGTGCGACCCCTCCTTGCCGATCCCGGACTGCTTCACGCCTCCGAACGGAGCTGACGGGTCCGAGATCAGACCACGGTTGATACCGACCATCCCCGTCTCCAGCCCTTCGGTGAACCGGAGCGCCCGCTGGAGGTCACGGGTGAAGACGTATCCGACGAGGCCGTGCTCGGTGTCGTTGGCCTTCGCCATCACCTCGTCGTCGGAGGTGAACGAGATGATCGGCGCCACCGGGCCGAAGATCTCCGTCGCCAGCATCCGCGCGTCCTCGGGCACGTCGACGAGGACCGTGGGCGGGTAGAAGTGGCCCGGCCCGTCCGGACGCTCGCCGCCCACCAAGACACGGGCGCCGCGATCGACCGCGTCGGCGACGAGCTCGTCGATCTTGGTGACCGACGCCTCGTCGATCAACGCCCCGACGTCCACGCCGTCGTCGAGACCGTGGCCCATCGAGAGCGCGCCCATCCGCTCGGCGAAGCGCGCCGCGAACTCCTCGCGTACGGGCTCCTCGACGTAGATGCGGTTGGCCGCGATGCACGATTCCCCGATGTTGCGCATCTTGGCCACCATGGCACCGTCGAGCGCGACGTCCAGGTCCGCGTCGGCGCACACGATCAAGGCCGCGTTGCCGCCCAGCTCCATGGAGGTGCGCAGCACGTTGCCCGCCGCCTGCCGGAGGAGCACGCGCCCGACCTCGGTCGACCCGGTGAACGAGAGCTTGCGGGTCCGGCTGTCGGCCAGCAGTGCTGAGACCACCTCGCCGGCGCGCTTGGTCGTCACGACGTTGACGACGCCCGGGGGAACTCCGGCCTCCTCCATGATGCGGGCCAGGAACAGCATGGTGAGTGGCGTCTGGGCCGCCGGCTTGGTGATCGTCGTGCAGCCCGCCGCCAGCGCAGGAGCGATCTTGCGGGCGCCCATGGCCAACGGAAAGTTCCAGGGCGTCACGAAGACGCACGGTCCGACCGGCTTCGGCACGGTGAGGATGCGATATCCACCAGCGGGAGCGGTGTTGTAGCGCCCCTCGACGCGCACCGCCTCCTCGGCGAACCAACGGAAGAACTCGGCGCCGTAGGCCACCTCTCCCCGAGCCTCGGCGAGCGGCTTGCCCATCTCGAGCGTTATCAGCCGGGCGACCTCCTCGGATCGCTCGGTCAGTGCCCGGTACGTCGCGGTCAACAATTCTGACCGTTCTCGCGGCGGGGTCGCCGCCCACTCCGTCATCGCCTCGCCGGCCGCGTCCAGAGCGGCGAGCCCGTCGACGACGTCGGCGTCCGCCACCTCAGCGATGGTCTTGCCTGTGGCCGGATCCTCGACGACGAAGGTGGCTCCGCCGGCGGCGTCGCGCCAGGCGTCGCCGATCCGGAGCCGCCGGTGCTCGGGGGCCAGGACGTTCATCGGGTCACTCATTGCGTCGCCTCCTGTGATGTTCCTGGTGCTGTCCGGCGTGACTACCGCCCGGCCTCGGACAGCGCCAGCCCGGTGCCCGCGTCGAACAGGTGCGCGCGGTCCAGGTCGACCGTGACGAGCAGCCGCTCGCCCGGCGTACCGGTGACGGTGGCTCGTGCCTTGACCTTGAGGATCTCCGTCCCCACTCGGACGTCGACCACCGTCCGGTCACCGAGCGGCTCAAGGCCGTAGAGCTCACCTGACAACGACGCGTCCCCCCGCTGCTCGACGGACAGGTCCTCCGCGCGCAGGCCCAGCAGCAGCGGACGACCGTCCTCAGCCGTGGTCCAGCGGGGCCGCGGCAGCGTCCAGCCTTCCGCCCCGACCAGACGATCTCCCTCGGCGTGGCAGGGGAGCAGGCTGATCGGCGGGCTCCCCACGAATCCCGCGACCCACTGATTGGCCGGACGCTCGTACACCTCGGCCGGCGTTCCGACCTGTTGCACCTTCCCCTCCTTGAGTACCGCGACCTGGTCGGCCATGGACAGGGCCTCGACCTGGTCGTTGGTCACGTAGACGAAGGTCGCTCCGAGGCTCCGGTGGATGCGGGTGAGCTCGGTGCGCATCTCGACGCGGAGCTTGAGATCGAGGTTCGTCAGCGGCTCGTCCATGAGAAACGCGCGTGGGCGGCGTACCAGCGCCCGGGCCAGGGCGACGCGCTGCATCTCGCCGCCCGACAACTGCGCCGGACGGCGCCGCAGCAGACCTTCGATGTGCAGCAGGCCCGAGATCCGCTCGACGGCGGTGGCGATCTCGCTCGCCGGACAGCGGCGTGCCCGCAGCGGCGAAGCGATGTTCTCGTACGCCGTGTGTCGCGGGTAGAGGGCGTAGTTCTGGAAGACCATGGCCAGGTCGCGTGCGGCCGGGGTGTCACCGGTCGCGTCCCTCCCGTCCAGACGCACCGACCCGGCGTCCAGCTTCTCCAGGCCGGCGATCGCTCGCAGGGTCGTCGTCTTGCCTGCCCCGGAGGGGCCGAGCACGACGAAGAACGATCCGTCGGGCACGTCCAGCGTCACCCCGTCCAGGGCCTGGACCTTGCCGAAGGACTTGCGCAGCCCGTGCGCTGCCACGGTTCCCATCAGGCCACCAGCTCTTCCGTGCTCACGTCGTAGACCGCCGGGGTCCCGCCGATGTGCCGCAGCCCGACCGGCGCGTCAGCGGCGAAACGGACGGTCGGTGGCATCCGAACCCGTACGTCGTGCCGGCCGCCGTGGTCGACCACGTAGATGATTTCGTCGCCGAGCCACTCCGCCGAGACCAAGCGGGCCGGGACCGAACGTTCCGCCCCTGGTTCTGTGACTTCCAGCGCCTCCGGCCGGACGCCTGCGACCAGGCGACGGTCGCGCGGCAGGCCTGGCGGTGGCGTGAAGACCAGTCCGTCCTTGCTGCGCAGCTTCCCGTCGGCCACCTCCACCTCGATCAGGTTCATCGGCGGGGAGCCGATGAACGCGGCGCAGAAGAGACTCGCCGGACGGTCGTAGACCTCCAGCGGCGTGCCGATCTGCTCGACGCGGCCCTTGTTGAGAATGGCGATTCTGTGACCGAGCGACATGGCCTCGACCTGGTCGTGGGTGACGTAGACCATCGTCGTCCCCAGTTCCCCCTGCAGGTGCTTGATCTCCGTGCGCATGTCCGCCCTCAGCTCCGCGTCCAGATTGGTGAGAGGTTCGTCCATGAGGAATGCGCGCGGCCGTCGCACCAGGGCGCGGGCGAGCGCGACGCGCTGCTGCTCCCCGCCGGACAGCCGGCGCGGCCGCCGGTCCAGGAGCGGGCCGAGCCGCATCAGCCGGGCGGCCTCGTCGACCCGCTCGCGTACCTCCGCCTTGGGCAGTCCCTCGGCCCGCAGGGGGAACGCCAGGTTGTCGCGGGTTCTCAGATGCGGGTAGAGAGCGTAGAACTGGAACACCATGGCGATGTCGCGCTCGGCGGGCGGCAGGTCGTTGACCAGCGTGTCGCCGATGCGGATGTCGCCCGTCGTCTGCCTCTCCAGGCCGGCTATGGCCCGCAGCGTGGTCGTCTTGCCGCAGCCCGAAGGACCGAGCATCACGAACAGCTCGCCGTCGCGGATGGACAGGTCCACGTGATCGACCGCGACCGTCCCGTCCGGGTAGCGCTTGTGCAGGGCTGTCACCTCGATGCCCGCCATCAGCGTCGCACCGCCCCGAGCGTCACACCGGCGACGAGGTGCTTGCGCACCAGGTAGGCGAAGACGAGCACCGGCAGGGCGAACACCACGGAGGCGGCGGCCACCAGACCCCAGTCCACGGTGGTGCCACCGATGAGGCCGGCGATGGCGGGTGGGGCCGTCCGCACGCTGTCGCTGGAGGTGAGGAAGATGGCGAACACGAACTCGTTCCACGAGAAGATGAGGGCGAAGACCGCCGTCGCGGCGATGCCGGGCAGGAGCAGGGGAAGGGTGAATCGCCAGAACGCCTGCAATCGGGTGTAGCCGTCGAGCATGGCGGCATCCTCGTACTCCGCGGGCACCTCGTCGACGAACCCCTTCATCATCCAGATCGTGAACGGGACGTTGAACGCGGCGTAGATGAGGATCAGGCCGAGCTTGGTGTCGATGAGCCCGACTTGGCGGTACATGAGGAAGATCGGGATCACGACCACCACGGGCGGCATGAAGCGGGTGGACAGGATGAAGAACAGCTGGTCCTTCTTGGCCTTCACGGCGAAGCGTGAGTAGGCCCAGGCCGCCGGGACCCCCAGCACGGTGGCCAGCGCCGTGGAGGCCCCGGCGACCACGACGGAGTTGAGGAACGCGGCGGACAAGGTCGAGCGACCGCCGCCGGAGGCGACGAACACATCCTTGAAATGGTCCAGGGTGACCTGGAAGTCGAAGAACTTGGCCGGGATGGCGTAGACGTCCCGGTTCTCCTTGATGGACGTCTCGATCATCCACAGCACCGGGAAGAGCATCACGACGGCCAGCACGGTCAGCAGCGCGACCTCCAGCACGGAGCGGCCCCGGCCGCCGAAGCGGCGCGCGAGGGGCGTGCGATCCCGGGCAGGACGCGTGGACACGGCCTCGTCGACGGAGACTGCCATCAGTCCTCCTTGAGCTTGTTCAAGTAGCGCAGGTAGAGCTGCGTGAGGACGATGACGACGAGGACCATCAGGATCCCGTACGCCGAGGCGGTTCCGGTGTTGAAGCCCAGGAACGCGACCTTGTAGACGTGGAACGACAACGTCTCGGTGGAGACCCCCGGACCTCCGCTGGTGAGGATGTAGACGAGGTCGAACAGCCGGAAGGCCTCGATGGCCCTGAACAGCACGGCGATGAGGAGCAGCGGCCACACCAGCGGAAGAGTGATGGTGCGGAACCGGAACCACTCGGACGCCCGATCGATCGAGGCGGCCTCGTACAAGTACTTGGGAACCGCGGTGAGGCCCGCGAGCGCGATGAGCATGATGAACGGCGTCCACTGCCAGGTGTCGACCAGGATCAGGGAGATCAGTGCCGTTCGCTGCCCGGTGAGCCACTCCACCTGCCCCAGGCCGAGCGAGCCGAGCATGCTGTTGATCACGCCGAACTGGGCGTCGAGCATGAAGCGCCAGAACAGCCCGACCACGACCGGCGACAGCATCATCGGCACCAGGAACAGCGTGGTCAGCAGTCCTCGCCCGTGCGTGCGCCGTGAGATCAGGTAGGCGATGGCGAAACCGAGCACGGTCTGCAGAGTGACCGCGCCGACCACGTAGATCAACGTCGTCAAGGCCCTCAGGTGGACCTGCTCCGAAGCCAGGATGGCGGTGTAGTTGCCGAACCCGACGAAATCGGCCTGCCCCCCGCGGGTGGCCGAGTAGTCGGTGAAAGACAGGTACAACGCCCACAGCAACGGGAACACCGACATGGCGAGCAACAGCAGCAGCGCGGGCGAGGTGAAAGCCACAGCGAGCCCGCGGTCGCTCAGGCGGCGGGACCGGCCCGGTGCGGGCGGCGTCGCGGACGCCACCTGCCCGGGCTGGTCGCTCGTCAGGGGGGCGGAGTCACTCACAGTCCGCCGCCGCCCTTCCCGCTGCCGGCGTCGAGCACGCTCTGCTGCTCCTTGGCGATGTCGTCGAGCGCCTCCTTCGGCGTCTTCGCACCGTTGAGAGCCGCGTTCACGTTGGTGTTCTCGATGTCGACGAGGCGCGCGTACTCGGGCACATTCCACATGTCCCGCATCCGCGGCACCGAGTCGGTGTACACCTGGTTGAACGGCGCGGCGTTGAGGAACTCGGGCGATTCCAGGGCGTCCGTACGCGACGGCACGCCACCGGCCGCGGCCCACTTCTTCTGGATGTCAGCCTGCTCGAACCACTTCATGAAGTTCAGGGCCTCCGCCTGGTTCGCCTCGGGGGAATAGGCCGACACGTGCATCCCCATGCCGCCGAGAGGCACCAGGTTCGTCTTCTGACTCGGCAGGGCGGCGAAACCCAGCTTGCCGAGAATCTCCTCCCGCGTGGTGCCGAGCGTCGACTGCTTCGGGTCGAGCAGGCCGCCGCTCGCGGCGATCCAGTTGAACGCGATGCATGCCTTGCCCTGGGCGACCGCCGCGTTCACCTCGTCGATGAACCAGTTGCCGGAGCCCTTGGCGGTCAGCGGCTTCATCTTGTTGACCAGGACGTCCATCGCCTCATGGCCCGCGGCGTCGTTGAGGACCCCGTCGATCTTGCGCGTCTTGGGGTTCCAGAGGTTGCCGCCGTAAACGCCGTTGACCGTGTTGTAGGTGACGGCCGCGGCGTCGGAGCCGTTGGCCTGGTGGAAAGCCAGCCCGCTGACGCCGGGGTTGTCCGCCTGGCACTTCCCGGCGACGGAGATCATCTCGTCCCAGGTCTGCGGTGGCTTGTCGCCGATCAGGTCCTTACGGTAGATCATCGTCCAGGTGTCGCCGAGCAGCGGCAGTCCGTACAGGCTGGCGTTCTCGTCGCGCTTCCCGGTCTCCGCCTGGGGGAACTGGCCGTAGGCCGCCAGGAGGTACGGGTTGTAGGCCTCGACGTCGATGTTCTGCCGGACGAAGTCGGTGATGTCCAGGATGTTGCCGTTCGTCACGGCCTCGCCGATGTGTTGCGAGTCCAGGATCGGGATGTCGAAGTCGGTCTTGTGCGCGGCGAACTGGGTGAACATCGCGTCGTGCCAGTTCGCGTTCGGCACGGTCTTGACCTTGACGGTCACGTTCGGCCGCTCCTTGGCGTACTCCGCGTTCGCGAAGTCTTCCAGCGCGTGGGCGGGGGGCCAGTCGAACCAGATGAAGCTGAGGGTCAGCGGATCCTTGGTGAGCTCCGGGATGGTCGCCGGCGCCTTGGGGGCGCTGTCGTTCTGGCCGCCGCCGCAAGCCGCCACGGTCGTGGCCAGTAATATGGCCGCCGTCGCAAGCCCCACCTTTCGGCCGGGAACGGACAGTCGTCCTCTTCGCTTGGGATACCGCATCTTCTTGCCTGCTTTCTGGGCGGGGACTTCGGGAGCCTTGCTGCGTGCTTCGCCGACCGGTTGCTGGGTTGTCCAGGCGTGTCGCCGGCTGTCGCAGGGGCTGACCCGCAGGCCGGCGTCACGCGTACGGCGCGACGTGATGGGACTTTGAGCAGGCGAGAAGTCCTTCGGCCCTTGTGCGGCCCGGCGGCGAACCGAGCAGGACGTCGAGCATGCTCATGGAAGCTCCAACTGATCGAAGCGGAGCGATGGCGGACGGTTCCCCGATGAGTGACGGATGGCTGACATCCGTCACCTTTCCTATACGATCCGGTGGGGAGCGTCAACATCCCGCAGTATGGCGACCGATGTCAACATGGTCCCGAAGACGCAAGAAAGGACCTCACGTCACGATGGACGACGAAGCGGTGATCGCTGGGCGCCATGAGGCCATGCCGGGAGGAACGCCGCCGGGAAGATCTCGCGGCCGGCTTGCCGACGAGGTGTACGACGCGCTGCTCGGACAGATGATGTCGCTACGGATAGAGCCCGACTCCCGCGTCACGATCGACGTCCTGGCACGGGAGCTGGGGGTCTCACAGACGCCGATCCGAGACGCTCTGAACCGCATGGAGGCCGAGGGCCTGGTCGTGCGCGTGCCCCATGCCGGCTATCGCATTCCTCCCCAGATCACCCGTCACCGATTCGAGGACATGCTGGAGGTCCGCCTGCTCCTCGAGCCGGCAGCGGCGCGCAGATCCGCCGAACGCGCATCCCCGCAGCAGGTGGCCGACATGCGACGCATGCTTGAGGACATGGCGGAGCTGGAGGGGGGCAAGGGCCCCATGGCCTACGGCGCCTTCGGGCTGCGCGACGCCGCTCTTCACGATCTCGTCGCCTCGAGCGCGGAGAACCAGGTCATCCGCGAAACGCTCGCTCGCCTGCACACGCACGTGCACCTGTTCCGGCTTCACCGCGACGCCCAGGTCACTCACTTGGCCATGGCCGAGCATGAAGAAGTCGTGGCCGCGATCGCCGCGCGCGACCCCGACGCCGCCGCCTACGCCATGCGTCGGCACATCCTGCGGTCCGGCGAGCGGTTCCAGCGACTGTTCGACGAGGCGGAGGCCGCGGAAGGAATGGCGGAAGAGGCTTGACGGGCGGGCTGCGCCGGGGAATGCTAGCTCAAATCCGATCGGATCGGATCCACCTCACCCGCCCCGGATGCGAGGAGAAGCAGGTGCCCAGAGCGCTGCTGCTGACCGGCGACGCCGCCGAGGAGCTCGACACCATGTATCCCTACTATCGTGTGCAGGAGGGCGGCTGGGACGTTGATGTCTCGTCACGGACGATGCGTGACGTTCAGCTGGTCATCCACGAGTTCGACCCCAACTCCGACGCCTACGTGGAGAAGAACGGCCGGAAGTTGCCGGTCGACGTGCCCTGGGCCGAGGTCGACGTCGAGCGCTATGACGCCCTCATCATCCCTGGGGGACGTGCCCCCGAGTGGATCCGGGTCGACGCCGACGTCAGGCGCATCACCGAGCACTTCTTCGCGCGCAACCTCCCGATCGCGCTGGTGTGCCACGGCGCGCAGGTGCCGGCCGTGTACGGGCTGCTGAAGGGTCGCAAGACGGCGTGCTTCCCTCCCATCACCGGTGACATGGAGAACGCGGGCGCGACCGTCATCGACGCTCCCGACGTCGTGGACGGCAACCTCGTCTCCTGCCGGGGGTGGCCCGACATGCCGCAATTCGGCAGGGCGATGATGGAGGTCTTCTCGAAGTCCCTCAACTCCGCTTCGGCATGAGCGCGCCTGGCCTGTCCCGGTGACGGCACCGCGGACCGTCACCGTCGACGGCTCCCCCGTCCACGTCCTGGAGAGCGGCACCGGGCCCGCGGTGCTGATGCTGCACGGCTCCGGACCCGGTACGACCGGATCCGGAGCCTGGGCGTCAACGGCACAGGCACTGGGCACGTCCTGGCGCCTGGTGGCTCCTGACCAGGCAGGGTTCGGCCGCACACCGATCCCGGCGGGCTCCAGGGGCGGGCTCCGGCTGTGGACGGAGCAGGCCGCGGGCCTGATGGATGCTCTCGGTGTCGAGCGCTACGCCGTAGTGGGCCACTCCATGGGCGGTGCCGTGGCGCTGGCGTTGGCGGCCGCGCGTCCCCGGCAGGTCACCCATGTCGTGGCGGTCTCGACGATGGGCGCCCCCGGGGCGCCGCTGTCCGCCGAGCTCGACGCGATCTGGGCCGCCCCCGCCGGCCCGCCCGGGGCACGGGACATGTTGAGTCGCCTCGTCCTCGACCAAGCGCTCGTGACCGAGGCGGCCGTCGCTGCCCGTGCGGCCGCGATGCGAGCGGGGGCGGCCGTATTCGCGTCGTTGTTTCCTCCCCCCAGGGCACGCTGGGCCGACGACCTCGCCCTCTCGGAGCGAACGCTGGCGGGGATCCGCGCGCCGGTGCTGCTCGTCCACGGCGCCGAGGACCGAGTCACCCCGCTCGGAACGGCAGCCCTGCCCCTGCTCGAACACCTGGCCGATGTCCGTCTGCACGTGCTCGGCCGGTGCGGGCACGTGCCTGCGCTCGAACACCCGCACGACTTCAGGCAACTCCTGTCGTGCTTCCTCGGCCGGGAACAGGGCCCCTGATCGCTGCGACAGGTCCGCAGCCCGTACTCAAGTGCCGTTGTCGCTGTCGAGCACCTCCGTCACGCGTGCGCGAACGCCGGCCGGCAACGGTCCGCCCCGCAAGGGGTAGAGCACATTGCCCGCCACCCCCGCATCCGAAGCCGTGGCGAAGGTCCCGCGGATGACCCGTCCCGGCGTCACGATCAATGCCCTTCGCCGGGTGAAGGCGAGTGCGGCGGCCACCCCAGCGCGGTCTTGCCCGCGCCGACCGACATCACGCATGCCGCGCTCACCGTAGGAGAATCTCAGGACGACGTACTTCAGCCCCACAAGGTCGTTCTGCCGGAGCTGTGGAACTCGTAACCGTCGAGCCTCGATCACCACCCGCAGCCGCGCACCGGTGATCAGATAGTCAAGCCGGTAGGACCGGTCGTCGACCGTGACCGGGTGCTGGTCGCGGACGTGCTGCGCGATAGCCGGCCCAACTGCGGCGCTCAGCACCCACTTGACGAACGAGTTCTCCAGGAACGCTGTCGATCACCCCCAGCGCCGCCCGTACAAGTGTGTAGCGCGCCTTCGGTCTCCAGCAACCGCATCCATGTCACCGCGCCGGAGAATCGCACATGGCCTTTTGACGGGTCGTTTCGTCGACCAGGAAAGGAGATCCGCGGGCCCGTGGAACCCCGCCCACCCGGCGCGACAGCCGGGCAGCCACGCTGACCCCAGCGGGGCAATCGACCTCCGGCCGAAGACCTCAGCCGACCAACTCAAGGTCGAGTAGGGTCGGGGACTGGCGCGGTGGCGTCTCCTGGCGGTAGGGCCTGGGGCCTTCATGTTCCGCCGGTTTCCCAGTCGGTTGTGCCACCCCAGTGACCGTGGCCAGGTTCGTTGCTCCGTTTCCAGTCCCCGCCCGTCGAACCGTGCATGCCGTTCTCCAGCACACGGCTCACCGACGTCGTTCACCGCCTGGCATTCGGCGTCCCCGCCAGTCCCGGAAGGGCCTGGGTGCGACGACGATTCCCGACAACGTGACCAGGCCGAGTTGGTCCGGGGACTGGAAGGCCACAACCGACCAGCCGAACCCTCGCGAGCGGCGATGGCGTTTGCGGAGCACGAGTGCCATCCGCATCCGCGCGTAGCTCCTGATCTCGTTGAAGTGGCGGGAGGAGTTCCCGAACCGGAAGTAGGCGGCCCAGCCGCGCAGGAACCGGTTGATGTCCTCCACGATCACTTCCGGGTGCAGCAGCAGCCGGGATCGGAGCGTCAGCTGACGGATCCGGTCACGAGCGTGCTGCATGGCCCGGTCGGCGGGCCAGCGGGCGAGGAAGGTGACAGGCCGTTTGCCGTCCCGGCCCGAACTGCGCACCAGACGGTGGTGGAAGCCGAGAAAATCCAGCCCTTTCCCACCGACCTCCAGACGCACGATCCGGGTCTTGGCCGCCTTCGGCTTCAAGCCGAGCTCGGCCAGCAGCACCGTCAGCCGCGCGAGCGCGCGTTCGGCCTGGCTGCGAGACCAGCACATCACCGTCACATCGTCGGCATAGCGCACCAGAACCCCGTCACCGTCATCCCACGCCCGATCAAGTCGGTGCAGGTAGACGTTGCAGAGCAAAGGTGAGATCACCCCGCCTTGCGCGGTTCCGGTGACCGGCCGACGTACCTGCCCCTCCTCCATCACCCCAGCGCGCAAGATCGCGCGCAGGAGCTTGAGAACGGACTGGTCACAGACGCGTTCCTCGACCGCTCGTATCAACTCCTGATGCGGAATCGCCGAAAAGCAGTCGGCGATGTCCGTCTCCACCACCCATCGGCGCCCGCGATAACACTCATCGATGAGCACCTGCAAGGCGTCGTGCGCCGAGCGCTGCGGACGGAACCCGAACGAGCAGCCCAGCATGTCCGCCTCGAAGACCGGTTCGAACACGATCTTCAACGCGGCCTGCACGATGCGGTCACGAACCGCGGGAATGGATAACGGCCTCTGCTCGGCCGTGCCCGGCTTGGGGATCAACACCCGCCGCGCCGGGAGCGGCCGATACCGCCCCTCCCGCAGTTCACCGGCCACCTCATCGAGAAGCCGGGCAACCCCGTACTCCTCGACCTGGGCCACAGTGGTCTTGTCGATACCGGGTGCGCCCTTGTTGGCGCGCACCGCGACCCACCCACGCTGCAGAACGTCCCTGCGGCAGACCTTGTCGAACAGCGCATGGAATCGACGTCCGGGATCAGCCTTGGCCGCCCGGTAGAGCGCATGCTGCAAGGCTCGGACCGGATCACGCGGAACCCGTGGTTCCCGTGACCCCGACGCGGTGGGACTAGCCTGACCGGCACTCACCGGGCCCCTCCATCACAGACAAACGCATCGACGAAGCAGCGGCCCTTCCCTCACCGCCGGTTGTGTTGTCCGGTCGGCTCCAGCAGTACTACGGCCGCCTCCGACGCCCACCCGGCCGGCACTTCCACTTCCCGGCGTTGACCGGTTATAGGACGCCACGCTCCAGCAACACGATGTCCGCAGGTTGCCGGGCCGGGGAGGGCCTCCCCAGTTCCCGTCGCCACTATCGATACGTTCCGCGCCCCATACGCCGGGGAGTCCTTGACGGCTGCGCTCCAGGCTCTTCACCGCGTCCATGGCCTTCGCCCTGGATTCGGGGGCTCGGCTCTCCCTGGTTCCCGACCTCACGGCCGGGACCTCTAACGACGCCGCAGGCTTCGCTTCATGCTACGGACCGCATCGTTGCTCCCCCATGAAAGGGCCTTTGACGCTGGGCTTCGACCCCGCCCGTTTCCAGACGAAGCCGCCAGCCTGCTACCGGGCCTCCTGGCAGCTACCCGGACCGGACTCCCACCGGCAAGCGACGACGAGCTTACGAACAGACAGATCAGCCGCTACGTCACGGCTTCACCTCCGTCCTGCTGGGCGCACGAAAGAACGAGGCTAGGCGATCCGCAGAGCGACCGAGGCTGCGTACTCCCGTCTGATTGGTCTGGTCCGAGTCAGATCGTCTTTCGGCTGCCGACACGCGTCACTCCTTGACATCGCCCGAGCTTCCTATTGAAGGGATGGAAAATCGCCAACGATCGGGGTGATCAGCCATCCCCTTCGCGATGAACCGCTCGGCGCTGTCCGACACGGTCCAGGCGGACCTCGCAGGATGGGGCAGGCCAGGACGCGGTCGCGGAAGTCGTCGAAGCGAGCGTCGTCCGCCATACGGGCAGCAGGAACAGGCCGGCCAGCGGGACGATCGCCGCTGCGGACGAGCAGCCCCACACGATGCGCACCGGAACCTCCTCGGGGGCTGTCTATCGCACCGATGGCAGGGCCGTCACCGGGCGCGGCACCAGAGGTGCCGCGCCCAGACGGTCAGCCGGCGGCTACGGCGGTCAGTTCGTCCAGGACCAGGGTGCCGGTGTAGCGGGCGTCAGGGTTGATCTCGTTGAAGAAGATGCGGCGCAGGCTCACGGGGTATGCCATGGTGTCCGGCAGGTCGTAGGTGATCTGCTGCCACCCGGGTTCGGTGATGAAGGCGGGTTCGATCGTGTGCAGGGTGCCGTTGCGGTCGACGACCTCCAGGCGGGTCCGCTGGTCGTGGCCTTCGGACTTCACCCACAGCTTGAACGCCGTCGGCCGGCCGGCCACCGGGAGGAGGTTGGCGGACGGCCAGATGCCGACGCCGCGCGTCGCGGTGCTCTGGGTGAAGTCGTAGTCCAGCTTCAGCCCGTTCCCGGCGTGACCGTCAGAGGTGGAGGAGGCGGTGCCGGTGGCGCGCAGGCTCCAGAAGTTCCAGTTCGAGGTGTCATCGAAGGTGTCCACGACGTCCTGGGACGTCCCGACGCCGACGACCAGCTCGGTCCGTACGCCGCCGGCGGACACCGTGACGACGTGCTCGCCCTCGGCGGCCCGCGCGGTGACGGTGAACGCGCCGGTGACGGTCGCGGTCACGTCCAGCGCCGCCTTGTCGTAGGTGAGGTGGACGTCGGCGGGGTCGATGGGGGCCGCGTACCCGGCGGAGTCCGAGCCGTTGACCTCGAAGGTTCCCTGGGCGCCCTTGTTCAGCAGGTTGATGCGGCGGGTGTCGGTCTCCAGGCGGGCCAGCCGGCCCAGCACGGTGAGGCCGATGTCTCCGGCGGCCTTGCCGTGCTCGGCCGTCACGGTCGTCTCACCGGACGACAGCGCGCGGAAGACGCCGTCGCGGTCGACCCGGCCGATCCGGCTGTTCTTGACCCGCCACTGCGGCTTGATCTTGCGCGGCACGCCGGCGGGACCGTACGTCTCGTCGTACGCGGCCGCCGTCAGCCGGCGGGTCAGTCCGGGGAAGACCCGCTCGGTACGCCACGACGCGGCGGCCTCAGGCCCGGGGAACCGGTCGCGTTCCGTCGCCGTGCTCACCCAGAAGCCCTTGGCCTTGCCGCTGCCCTTGGGCAGGAACATGGCCAGCCCGGTCGGCACGGGACGGGTGCCCGCCGCGTCGGACGGCCGGTTGACGAGGTCGGCCTGCTTCTGACCGGGTTCGCGCACGACGAGCGTCGTCGAGCCGCCGCCGTCGAGGTTGAGCGCGCTGTGGGCGCCCAGATCGACCATCATCTCGGCCAGCTCGTTCAGCCCGATGCCGCGGGAGAACTCGGGCTGCCGGCCGTCCACTGCGACCAGCCACATCTTGGTCCCGTCGGCGGAGAATCCGACGGCGGTCCTGGGCTCCGGCGTGTTGTTCTCGGGCGGAAGTTCGAGCGGCTTGCCGTCCGCGACGATGAGCTGACGTCCGCTCACGGCCGCCTTGACCTTCATGTCGCCGGGAGCCCGTAGGGCATAGTCCACGGAGACCGGGTCGCCGACCCGCAGCGAGGACAGCGCGTCGGCACCGGCCTCGCGTCCCACCAGCACGAACGCGCCTTCGGCGATCGCGCCCTCGCGGGGAACGTCCACCACCTCGGCCACGACGCCGTCGCGCACGACCACCTCGATGGTCCGCGCGACGCCCCTGACCGGATGGCAGCGGCAGTACGTGCCCCAGACCGGGGTGAACATCCCGATCTGGTCCTTGAGCAGCTCGGCCTTGTTGAGCGCGTCCAGCGGGACGGTCCTGCCGGGCAGCTTGACGGTGCCCTCGAAGACGATTTCGCCGATGGCGCCCACCTGGTCCTCGGAGAACATCACCGCGGTCTGGTTCGTCTGGGTCGCCTTGGTGTTGGGCAGCGGCGACTGCAGCAGCTCGCCGTCCTGGACGGCCACGCCCCAAGGCGCGCCGGAGGCGGCGATGTCGAAGTAGTCGGCGTTCGTCGCCGCGATGGCGCCCACTTCGCGCGCCATGTCGAGCAGCGGCCGCCGCGCGGCGACCTGGCCGGGGAACAGCCGCCCGATCCGCACGCCGGCCTTGAGGTCGGCGGACATCTGGTACGTCTGCAGCCAGCCGGGCTCCCCGGTGGCGCCGTCGGGCCCGTACAGCTCGACCGTGCTCAGCTCGACGCCAGGAGCGACCGGCCGGGTCTCGCGGTAGGTCTCGGTGCGGCCGTCGAGGACGCCCACGACGGCGGGCGCGACGGCGGGCGCGGCGGCGGGCGACGGCGTCCCCGCGTACGCCGGCCCGGTCAGGACCAGGGCGAGAGCCGCCGATAAGAGGGCAGAGGGGACTTTCCATCGCATCAAACCGTGACGGGACATGACCATCCTCCTCAAACAGCGATACCGGTCGCGCGCCGGAGCATGTACGCGGTCACCGGCGCGAACTCGGCGGGCGTGAAGTTGTCCTCGATCGGCAGGACGTGCTCGTGCCGTCCCCTGGCGCGCGCCAGGAACAGGGCGATGTCGTTGGCGTCGGCGATCGACAGCGTGTGCAGGCCGGCCGCGATCGCCGCGCCCGCCATGCCGTGGTCGGCGATGACGAGATCGATCCGCACGCCGCCGGCGGCCACCGCGGCGATCACGGCCTCCATGTGGTCGGGCCGGTGGGTGTGCAGGATCGCCTCGTCGTGGAAGGCGCACGCGACCCCGCCGAAGAACCGGATCCCCGTCTCGCCGGCGGCGTGGGCCCCGACGGCGCGGTCGAGCCGGTGGTCGTCGAGGACGCGGACGATCTGGTTGCCCGCGTTCCGTAGCGCGCGCGCCAGGTCGGCGTAGTGGTCGAGCAGCCCGGTCGGGTGCCCGGTCGCCAGCAGCACCGTGCCGCCGCCGTCCCGCAGGAAGGGGGCGAGGGCGTCGGCGTGCGCCCTGATGCCGGCCAGCGTGTGCTCGGGCGCGATGTACCCGAGCTCGGGGTCGCCGTCCGTGATGCGGTCGCCGATGCCGGCTTCGACGGCGGTCACGACCTCGTCGATGGACGCGGTACCCCAGTCCTCCAGGCCGAAGGTGTTGTCGGGGTCTCCTTTGAGCATCTTGTGCGCGTACGCCAGTGACTGCCGGCGGACGGTCCTGATGCCGCCGGACAGGCTCCGCTCGACGAGCAGGTCGCGCAGGTCCGCCGCTTCGTGTGCGATGCCCATGCGGTCAGCTCGCCGCGACCGCTACGACGGGCCGGGCGGCGGCTTCCGGTGGGCGCCACGCGCCCTCGACCCTGCGGAACGCCCGCGCCGCTCCCTCGCCGATGCTCAGCCGGACGTTCGCCCCCGGCGACCAGCCGCTCTGGGCGGAGTGCACGAGCACCACCGAGCCGCCGGTCTCGACGTAGGTGCGGACGACCGGGCCGAGGAACTGCACGTCGCGGACGACGCCGCGCAGCACCCCCGCACCGGGTGCGTCCTCCTCACTGAGCGACACGTCCTCAGGGCGTACGGACACATCGACGGGCGAGCCGGGCGAGACGGAGGACGACGTGCTCGCGGGCGTCGCGCGGAGCACCGCTCCGGCGACGTTCACCTCCCACGACTCGTCCGACCCGCCGGCGTACTCCCCCGCCAGCCAGTTCGTGATGCCGACGAAGTCGGCGACGTACCCGTTGGACGGGGCCAGGTAGATCTCGTGCCCGCTGCCGAGCTGTTCGAGCGAGCCGTCCTTCATGACGGCGATCCGGTCGCCCAGGGCCAGCGCCTCCTCCTGGTCGTGGGTGACGTAGACGATCGTCGTCCCGGTGTCGCGCTGGATCTCGCGCAGTTGGGTGCGCAGCTGGATGCGGGTCTTCGCGTCGAGGTTGGACAGCGGCTCGTCCATGAGCAGCACCGACGGCCGGATCGCCAGCGACCGGGCGACGGCGACGCGCTGCTGCTGCCCGCCCGAGAGCTCGTTCGGCCGCCGGCCGCCGAGTCCCGTGAGGCCGACCAGGTCGAGCGCCTCCTCGGTACGGCGGGCCCGCTCGTCCTTGGCCAGTTTCTGCGCCTTCAGCCCGAACTCGATGTTCTCCGCGACGGTGAGGTGCGGGAAGATCGCGTAGTCCTGGAACACCATGGACGTCGGCCGCGCGTCGGGGCCGTACCCTGACACGTCCACGCCGTCGATGAGCACGCTCCCGCTGTCCGGCTGGATGAACCCGGCGATCATCCGCAACGTGGTGCTCTTGCCGCACCCGCTGGCGCCGAGGAGGCAGAGGAACTCGCCGCGGCCGACGACGAGGTCGAGGTCGCGTACGGCCGGCACCCCGTCGAACGACTTGCACAACGACTTCAGTTCGATCATGGAATCTCCATCAGCAGGTGTCACAGGTCGTAGAGCCGCAGCCGGGAGCCGAGGGCGAGCTTCGCGACGGCGAGCCCGGCGAAGCTGACCACCATCAGGCCGGCCGCGACGCCGGTCGCGGCGCCCCACTGACCGAACTCGGCGAGGTTGACGATGGTGGGCGCGCCCAGGCCGATGCCCGGCGAGGTCAGGAAGATCACGGCACTCAGCGTGTTGATCGCGTGGAGGAACCCGAACACGAGCGACGTGGTGAACGCGCCGCCCAGCAGGGGGAACATGATCTGGACGATGACCCGGGCGCGCGAGGCGCCGAGGTCGGTGGCGGCCTCGTCGATCGACGGGCTGATCTGGTTGATGGTGGTCACCGCGGTGCGGTAGCCGACCGGGATGGCCCGCACGACCATGACCAGCACCAGGATCAGCGCGGTGCCGGTCAGCGCGATCGGCGGCTCGTTGAACGTGAGCAGCCACGAGATCCCGATCATCGTCCCGGGGATCGCCGACGGCAGCACCGCGAGCCCGTCCATCATGCCCCGGCCGAAGACCCGCGTGCGGTGCACGACGTACGCGGCGACCAGCGTGCTGATCGTCGTGATGATCGCCGCCGTGGCGGAGAACAGCGCGGAGTTGCGGATGTCGTCACCGCGCAGGAGCGCCGTCTGCCAGTGGTTCAGCGTGAGGCTCCAGTCCGCGCCCCACGCCCGGGTGAACGAGCCGACCAGGATGCTCCCGTAGATGAGGATCATCAGGACGCTGACCAGGCCGAGGACGGTGAGGAGCCCGCGCCGCACCGCCGCGGGCAGCGGCGCGGGCGGCAGGCTCCCGGTCTTGCCCGACACGGTGACCGCGGAGCGCCGCGCGAGGACGCGGCGCTGGATCAGGAAGAGGATCAGCGTCGGTACGAACAGCAGCACGCACAGCACCGCCGCCATCCCGAAGTCCTGCCGGCCCACCGCCTGCACGTACGCCTCGACCGAGAGCACCTGGTACCCGGCACCGATGAGGACGGGGTTGCCGAAGTCGGTGATGACGAACATGCCGACGAGCAGCAGCGCGTTCAGGATCGTGGGGAACGCCAGCGGCAGCGTGACCCGGCGGAAGGTCTGGAACCACGTCCAGCCGAGATCCCGGCTGGCCCACTCCAGGGTGGAGCCGATGTTCTTCAGCGTCGGCAGCAGGGTCAGCGTGGCCATGGGGAAGAAGGCCAGCGTCTGGACGAGCCAGAGCCCGCCGAGGCCGAGGAGGCTGATGTCCAGGCCGAGCAGCTCGTGCGTGATCAGACCGCGCCGCCCGAACAGCAGCAGCACCGCCAGGCCGACGACGAACGGCGGCGAGATCAGCGGGAGCAGGGCCATCACCCGCAGCACGGCCCGGCCCCTGATGTCGGGCCGGCTGAGGGCGTAGGCGAACAGGAAGCCGACCACGGTGGCGCTCAGCGTCGAGGCCACGCCGATGACGACGGTGTTCTTCGCGGCCGTCGCCACGCGCGGCTCGGCGAGCCTGCTCCAGGCCTCGCCGTCGGGCTCGAACAGCATGGCGACCGTCGGCACGAGGACGAGCAGGAGGAGCAGGCCGGCGACGTAGGCGACGAGCGTGCCCACCGTGATCCGATCGGCCAGCAGGCGTCTGCGGCTGCGCCGCTGCCAGTCCGGCCGGGACCCGGGGGCCCGCTCGGTCCGCTCTTCCGGTACGACGGTCTGCTGGGTCGTCGAGGGCACGGGCATCAGACCCCGTACCGCTTGGCGAACTCCTTGGACACCGCGTCGCGCATCTCGCCCGCGCGCACCGGGTCGTAGTCCACCAGGTCGAGCTCGGCGAGACCCTGCGCGCCGTCGGGCAGGTCCACGTCGCTCCGCACGGGGTAGGAGTGAACGAGGTCGACGATCATCTGGGACGCCTTCTCACCCTGGAGCCACTGGACGAACTTCTCGCCGCCCTGAGGGTTCGGCGACCCCTGGACGAGCGCGTTGCCGGAGATGACGACGCCGGTCGGCTTGGGGTAGACGAGCTCGATGGGGAACCCGGCCCCGCGCACGTTGAGCAGGTCATGAGCGAAGGAGACGCCGGCGGCGTACTCGCCGGTGGCGACCAGCTGCGACGGCGCTCCCCCGCTGTCGGTGTACTGGCCGATCAGCTTGTGGAACTCGTCGAGGAACTTCCACGCACCCGCCTCGTCGCCGTTGCGGAAGATCTGCGTCGCCACGAACGTGTACCCGGTGCCGGACAGCGTCGGGTTCGGCATGACGAGCTGGCCCTTCAGGTCGGGGCGCAGCAGCTCGTCCCACGTCGTCGGGAGCGGGGCGCCGCCGGTCTCCTCCTTCCACCGGTCGGCGTTGACGCCGACGGTCATCAGGATGAGCTCGTTGGCGTGCCAGTAACCCTCGGGGTCGACGAACCGCTTGTCGATGCCCTCGGCCGTGGGCTTGAACGACCGGATCAGCTTCTCCTTGGCGAGCGGTCCGGCGTCCCCGCTGGCCAGGCCGATCACGTCGGCCGCGGGGCGGCCGGCCTCGGCCTTCAGCCGCGCCAGGAGCTCGCCGGCGCTCTGCCGCAGCACCTCGACCTCGATGCCCGACTCGGCCTTGAACGCCTCGGCCAGCCGCCGGGCGGGTTCCTCGGGCATCGGCGTGTACCAGGTCACCGTGCCGCCGGACGCGGATGCGGCGTCGTCGCCGCCGTCGGATCCGCAGGCCGACCCGAGCATGAGGAGTGCGAGAGAGAGCGCGCCTGCGGCGACTCGTAACAGGGACTTGTGCATGAGTGACCGCCTTCGGATCGATGCGCCCGCAGGAAGGGACGCAAGGTCACGATGCACAAAATGGTGTTATCGGTGACGCGAGATGTCAATATCTCTTGTAAACCAATTGACGGGTCGTCATCCCAAAGACGTCGCCTTGTGGGTCACTCCGCGAGGGTGTCCGAGGTCCTCCTCCAGGGTCGACGTGAGGTCCAGCTCCGATGTGATCATGTAGCGGTCGCCGCGGAACAACGTCTGGGTGAACTCGACCGGAACGCCCTCGGACGTGCGGGTCGCGGTCCTGAAGAGGAAGGCGGGAGAGTACGGCGGCGCGTCCAGCACGGCCGACTCCTCCTGGCTGAGCACCGTCGGCTCGATGGTCTGCGTGCCCGCCGCCACCTTCAGGCCGTAGCGGTCGGAGAGCAACTGGTAGAGGGACTTCTCCTCCAGTTCCTCGGCGGGCAGGCCGGGCACCAGCGCGTCGGGGAGCGTCGTGGTGGCGAGCGCGATCGGGTCGCCGTCGGCCAGCCGCAGCCGGCGGATCGTCACGATCATGTCGGACGGCGCGATCTGCAGCCGCCAGCTCATGCGGACGCCCGCGTCGGAGCGCTCCACGCCGACGACGCGGGTGGAGGGCGTGATGCCGCGCCGGCGCAGCCCCATCGAGAACGACGACGCCGTCGGCGACTGGGTGATCGTGGGCCGCGCGACGTAGGTGCCGCTGCCCTGCTTGCGGATGAGATGACCGTCCCTGACCAGGTCGTCGACGGCGCGCCGCACCGTGAGCCGGGAGACGCCGCAGTCCTCTTCAAGCACTCGCTCGGGCGGGATCGGATCTCCCACGTTGAGGTCTTCGAGCAGGCTCATGATCCGCTCGCGGACCATGTTGTGCTTGCGCCCGCGACGAGCGTCCGCGTCGCTCACGTCCACCCCCTCCAACCCCTTCAAGGCGACACCCGCACCTCTCCCGCATGTTACGCCACAGCCATGGATTGGTATTGACGACTTGTATACCAACTCTTACAGTCACCGAAGAATCATGACCTTCCGGTGAACCAGGGCGGGGCGCGACGACGCCACCGCCACTCCTCCGTCCCACGGCTGGCCGCGACCGTCAGGCCGGGTCCGATCATCGTCGCATCAGGGCCGACGCATGACCACCCTGCCCCGACGCGCGCCTTCCCCCGACCGGCCTCAGCCCTGAACAGCATCGTTCCGACAAAGGAGCACCGATGGGCAACCACATGGTCAATCGACGTCATCTCTTCGGGCTCGCGGGCGCCGGCGGCGCCGCCCTCGCGGTCCCCGGCCTGTTAGCGACGCCGGCGCACGCCGCCGCCCCGCAGCCGCCCGCCGCGTGGCCCACCGAGTTCGTCGAGGTGACGCCCAGCGTCGAGGGCGACATCGCCTGGTACGACGTCTCGCACTGGGGCGTCGAGGGCAAGGGCTGGTCCGACACGGCGGCCTACTACGACCGGCTCCCGGCCAAGGCCGAAGGCGTCGTGACCCCCGAGGTCTGGGTGCGCAGCCGCAACTCCTCGGGGCTTCTGACCCGGTTCGTCACCGACTCGACCATCTTCCGGGCCCGCTACCGGCTCAGCCTGGCCACCGTCGCGATGTACCACATGCCGGCCATCGGCCACAGCGGCGTGGACCTGTACGCGCGCACCCCCGCAGGACAAGACGCCTGGCTCGCCAACACGCACCCGGCGGCGCAGAACGTCGACCAGCAGATGGGCATCGCGGTCGACCCAGGAGAGCGCCTCTACACCGCCTACCTGCCGCTGTACAACAGCCCGCAGCGGCTGGAGATCGGCGTCCAGGCCGGCGCCAAGTTCCTCGGGGCCGCACCGCGCACCACCCCGCCCGCCGTCTTCTACGGCAGCTCGATCATGCAGGGCGGCGTGGCGTCCAGGCCCGGCATGTCCATCACCGCGCTCCTGGGCCGCCGCTTCGACGTCCCCACCGTCAACCTGGGCTTCTCCGGCAACGCGCGGATGGAGCCCGAGATCGCCGAGCTGCTCACCGAGCTCGACGCGTCCGTCTACGTGGTCGACAGCTCCCCCAACATGAACCCGCAGCAGATCGCGGAACGCGCCGAACCCTTCGTCCGCATCCTGCGCGCGGCCCGCCCTGACACGCCCATCGTGCTCGTCGAGGACCGCCGGTACGGGGACGGCCAGTTCGTCGAGTTCCGCCGCACCCGCAACGCCCAGAACGCGGCCGCCCTGCGCACGGCCTACACGAACCTGCGCCGCTCCGGCGTCAGAGGTCTCTCCTACCTCTCGGCCGACAAGCTCCCCGGACCTGAGGAGCTGGTGGACGGCTCGCACCCGAGCGACCTCGGCATGGCGACGTACGCCGACGCGTACGAGAAGGTCCTGCGCCCGATCCTGAAGAGACGAGGCCACTGACCGCCGCTCTGCACTGCCCCGGGGCTCGCGGCACGTCCCGGGGCACGGCCCGGACTGGAGCACATGAGGGAGATCATCACAGGCGGCGGGCCCACCGGCCTGATGCATCGCTCGGACGGCCTGGACCAGTACGAGGTGTACAGGTTCTCCGCCGACGCGTACTCCTCGTCCAGCATCACGTCATCGAAAAGCGCTGGGCCAGTGCGTGGTGCCTGCACCGGCCAGCCGATCCCGCGGCCGAGGACTGGGTCGCCACCCACGCCTCGGCCCTCCTGGTCGCAGGCGGGAACGCCGAGGGCAATACCCGCTGCGGCGATGAGAGTGCCCCGATCGAGGGCGATGGTGCGGACGAGCCGCGAACAGGGGAACGGACCCGCATGCGGCACCGCCTCGTAACGCATCGCGGGGTTCGGTCAAGTACAAGGTGTAAGCACCGTTGGACGAAGGGAACGCAGCTCTTGCGGCTCGACCAGGAGGGACCGGCGGACCCGTTAGCTCGGACGCAGGGTTTCGAAGCCTTCTACCTGCGACATTTCGACGTGATGACACGGTTCGTCGCACGCCGGGTGGCCGACCCGCACACGGTGGCCGATCTGACGGCGGAGATATTCCTTGCGGCGCTGCACTCCCGGCACACCTACCGGCCAGGACAGGGCAGCGAGACCGGATGGCTGTACGGAGTGGCGCGTAACGTGCTGTCGGTCCAACGACGCCGCAGCGAGCGCGAGGCCCGTGCCGTCGAACGGGTCGTCGCGCGCCGGCTGCTGGACGGCGACGACATCGCCGACCTGACCGACCGCATCGACGCCGAAGAGCCCGCCCGGCGTGCCTTGTCGGCCATGGCCGACCTGCCAGAAGGGGAACGGGCGCTGCTCGAGCTCGTGGTCATCGACCAGCTGACAGTGGCAGAGGCGGCCCAGGCCCTGGGCATCAGGGTCGGCACGGCCAGAGTCCGGCTGCATCGCGCCCGGCGGACTCTACGGAAGGTACCCGGCGTAGCGGCGGCTCTCGTGACGGAAGGACTGTGATGACGGTGTCGTTCAGGGACAAGCTGCTCGCGGAACTGCGCGCGGAGGCCGCCACGGTCCCGTGGGAACCCCGGCCGGCGCGCCGGCCCGCACGCCATCTGGTGGCTGCGGCGGGGTTGGCCGCAGCGGTGGCCGCAGCGGTGGCGGTCGTCATACCGCTGATGTCGCAGACGCCGGCGTTCGCCGTGGTCAAGAACCCCGACGGTACCGTCACCGTGCGGATCAACGAGTTCGTCAGGCCCAAGGAGTTGGAGAAAAGGCTGAGGGAGGAGGGCGTGCGAGCGGTGATCGATTACGTCCCGTACGGACAGACCTGCCGAGAGCCGCGAGGGGAGATCGTGCCCCAGCCGGAAAGGATGCCGCTGAGACGAGCGGAGGACTCGATGGACTTCTGGATCGACCCGAAGGATTTCGGGCCGGACGAGACGCTCGTCGTCCAGATGCACTCCGCCAACGACGACCCGGCCAAGAGCAATGGAGGCAGCGTCGGAGTCGTCCGTGGACCGGTCGCACCGTGCGAGCTCGTTCCGGTCGCGTTCAGCGGCGTAGAACGAGAGTGACCCAGCCCAGGGCACCTGCCTTGGGCACCGGGTAGTGGCGGCCAGCGGGTGTCACACAGGGACTTGCTCTGTTACTAGCAGTAGTTGCCGGTCATGGCGCCATTGGTGAGAGCGGCCGAAGACAGGTCCTCGAAGCCCTCACGACCCCAACGCCTTCCCGCCCGACCGCGACCGAGGACACGGCCATCACCGACAGCGACGATCACTTGCCGGGAACGACTCGGTGGTTCCGCGCGTTCGGGCGCGTCGCAAGGGTGGTGATGAAGGTGGCGATCTCGACAGGGTTCTCTTCGGCCATGAAGTGACCGGACGCGGTCGGCTGGTAGGTCAGGTCCCGCGCCCAGGCCCGCCACAGCGATGCGGCGTCGAAGCCGAGCTGGGAGCCCCAGTCCTGAGAGATGACGCCGACCGGCATCGCGAGCTGCGCGCCACGCTCACGGTCGGCTCGATCCATCTCGAGATCGATGCTCGCGGTGGCCCGGTAGTCGGCCACGATGGAGTCGACCGCGGCGACCGAGCTGTCGATGTAGTGGGCGCGCTCCTCATGGGTGAAAGTCGTGCCGCTGGGGTCCCAGGCGTCCAGGAAGGAGCCGAAGAACTCCGGAGCGACCGCGCGGATCATCTTCTCGGGAAGCCCGACGGGCTGAGCCATCAGGTACAGGTGCCAGGCGACCTTGGCGTCGACTCCCTGGAGAACGGCCCAGGTGTCGAGGGTGGGCAGGACGTCGAGGATTCCCAGGTAGTCCACGACGGCGGGGTGGTCCAAGCCTGCGCGGACGGCGACCAGCGCACCGCGGTCGTGCCCGACGAGCCCGAAGTGGTCCACGCCGAGGGCGGAGGCGACCGTCACGATGTCCTGAGCCATCGTGCGCTTGGAGTACGTGGCGGGGTCACTCCCGTCCGGCTTGTCGCTGTCGCCGTATCCGCGCAGGTCAGGGACGATGACCCGGTGGTCGTCGGCGAGCCGCGCCGCGACGTGGCGCCACATGTAGTGGGTCTGCGGGAACCCGTGCAGGAGGACCACGGCCGGCCCGCTCCCGCCGACGGCGACGTTGAGGTTGACGCCGTCGGCGCCGGGGATGGTCCGGTAGTCGAAGCCGCTGATCGTCAGTCGGGTGGTCATGCGTTCTCCTTCGCGTCAGGCGCGGCGGTCTCATGGGCGGTGAGGGCTGGGCGGCCGGAGAAGATCCCGGCGGGCAGGGGCGCACGCCCCGACGATGCCTTCAGGGCTGGGATGACGACGGTGTCGACGAGTGCGGACAGGTACTCCTCGTCGACCGCGAGGCCGTTGACCCGTCGCAGCAGGAGGGCGGCACCGACCACCTCCTCGAAGGCGAAAGGGTCCGCGCCGTCGGGCAGCTCGCCGCGTGCGATCGCGGTGTCGATGACCCGTCGAGGCAACCGGGCACCTGTTGGGCCGACGGCGTTCTCGATGGCCTCGCACAGGCCCGGGTCCTCCAGACCCGCCTGCAGAAGCAGCATCGCGGTCTGACTGTCCGCGGCGCGCATGGTCTGGTCCAGCCGCCGGCACAGGCTCAGCACGTCCCCGCGCAGGGTGCCCGTGTCGATCGGCTCACCGGCCTCGCGCTCTGCGGGCCCTGCCTTGACCGCGGCGATCACCATCTCCCGCTTGGACCCCCACCGTCGGTACAGGCTCGCCTTGGATGTCTGGCACCGCCGGGCGACCTCCTCGAAGGACACCCCCTGGTAACCGGACTCCCCCAGCACCTCCAGGACGACAGCGGTGATCCGCTGATCCAGAGCCGCGTCACGGGGACGGCCGCGCGCCGCCCCCTCACCATTATCTCGATACGTCACGTACCGTATCGTAATACAGGTACAGCGGATGACTGCGCGTTCGCTGATACCGAAGGCACGGACAGGCTTGTCAGGCCGTCGCGTGACCTTCGGCGAAGGCCGTGGCGAAGGCGTCGTCGCCGAGTGCGGACCGCGCCGTGGCCGTGATGCGGTCGACGTCCCCGTGCTCCTCGGGTGGCAGGGGTGCGCCCGCGGACCGGCGCAGGGCGGCGGCTTCGCCGAGGAGTCGTGCCGCTTCCGCATGGGCGCCCGTCAGGGCCGCCGTGCCGGCCAAGCCTTCGAGGGCGAGCGCGATCGCCCTGGGGTCGCCGGTGTCCTGTGCGACGGCGAGGGCCTCCCGGTGGAGTTCCTCCGCCGCGGCGGCGTCTCCTCTCTGCTCGGCGGTGAAGCCGAGCTCGGCCAGCCCGAGCGCGATGCCCGGCGCGTACCGCACCTCGCGTTCCCAGGCGAGGACGTCGCGCATGTGGGCCTCGGCGTCGTCGAGGCGGCCCGCTCGGCGGGCGGTGAGGGCCAGGCCGGTGCGGGCGAAGGTCTCGCCTGTGCGGTAACCGTGCTCGGCGGCGAGGGTCCTGGCTCGCTCGTGGCGCCGGTCGGACTCGGCGTGGTCGCCGGCCAGCAGGGCGATCCGGCCGAGCCCGGACTGGAGCAGCGAGACCTGCAGCCACAGCCCGAGTTCCTCGGCCAGCCGGAGTCCGGTGCGGCCGAGATCGGCGGACCTGCGATGGTCGCCCTTGATCTCCGCGAGCCTGCCGAGCAGGTCGATGGCCCGTACCTGCCCCCACCGGTCCCCCAGCTCTTCGAATATCGCCAGGCTCTCGTTCCCGGCTCGTTCGAGCGTGCCGAGGTCGCTGCGGACGAGTGCGTGGTTGGCCACGGTGGCCAGCGCCGCGGCGGTGCCCCAGCGGTCGCCGAGCCGCTGGAGCACGGGGAGCGCCCGGTTGACCAGTTCCTGGCTGAGGGCCAGGTCGCCGGCTCCGAGCAGCACGTCGCTGAGAAACCACTCCGCTCTGGCGCGTTCGCCGGGGTCGGCGATGGTCTCCGCGGGCGTACGGAAGTCCGTCGTACGCTCGCCCAGCAGATCCAGCCCGGTCTGCCAGGCCTCGGCCCGTGCTCTCGTCGCGGCGGGGGCCGCCCCCCGGATGGCCAGCGCCATCGTGAACGCGCGCCGGCCCTCGCCGATCCTCCCGCGCAGGAACCAGTACCAGGCCAGCGCGTTGACCAGGCGCAGGGCGAGGCCGGCGTCCTGCCGCCGGACGGCCTCCTCCAGCGCCGCGCGCAGGTTGCCGTGTTCCGCGTCCAGGCGCCGAAGCCAGCGCCGCTGGTCAGGGCCATGCAGCCGCGGCTCCGCGCGCTCGGCCAGCTCGGTGTGGAAGATCAGGTGCCGGAGGCGGACCCGTTCGGTCTCACCGGCCTCCTCCAGACGGTCCAGCGCGTAGGCCGCGACCGATTCCAGCAGCCGGTAGCGGCTGCTGCCCGCTCCACCGGCCCTGACCACCATCGAACGGTCGACGAGGCGGGCCAGCAGGTCGAGGACGTCCTCCGGCGCCACGTCGCCGCCGTCCGCGCAGATCTCCTCAGCCGCCTCCAGCGCGCAGCCCTCCGTGTGTACGGCGAGGCGCCGCAGGACAAGGCGTTCCGGCTCGGACAGCAGCTCCCAGCTCCAGTCGATCATCGCGCGCAGGGTCCGCTGCCGCGCCGGGGCGCCGCGGTGTCCGGAGGAGAGCAACCGGAACCGGTCGTCGAGCCGTTCGGCCAGGTCATGGACGTCCAGTGCGCGCAGGCGGGTGGCCGCCAGCTCCAGGGCCAGCGGGACGCCGTCCAGCCGGCGGCAGATCGCCGCGACCACCCGGGCGTTGGTGTGGTCGATCACGAACCCGGGAACGGCGGCCGCCGCGCGCGCCTCGAACAACCGGACGGCGCTGAACCTGCGGAGGGTCGCCACCCCGGTCTCGGCCGGGGAGAGGGGCGCCTCCAGCGGCGGGACCGGCCAGACGGACTCCCCGGCGAGCCCCAGGGGCTCCTGACTGGTGGCGAGTATCCGCACCTCCGGCGCGGCCCGCAGCAGCCGCTCGCTCAACGCGGCGACCTCGTCGATCACGTGCTCGCAGTTGTCCAGGACGAGCAGTGTCCGGCGGGTACGCAGCGCGTCGGCGAGCCGTTCCGCCGGATCCGAGGGAGCGCCGGAACGCGGCATGCCGGGGGCGGTGTCGTCGCGGATGTCGAGCACGGCGATGACCTTCTCCACGAGCCGGTCGGTCCCGGGCGGCCCGGCCGTCCTGTCGAGGCCGGCCAGCTCGACGAGCCACACGCCATCAGGGTGATCCGCGGCGACGCCAGCGGCGGTCTCCAAAGCCATCCGCGTCTTGCCGACACCGCCCGGGCCGGTGAGAGTGACCAGCCTGGCCGACTTCAGCAGCGCCTGGACCTGGGCCAGCGCCTCCTCACGCCCGACCAGCTCGCTGATCTGCGCGGGCAGGTTCGTCCGCGGCGCCGCCTCTGGCGCGGTGGCCAGGGCAGGGTCCTGCTCGAGGATCCGGCGGTGGAGTCCGGCGATCTCCGGCCCTGGGTCCAGGCCCAGTTCCTCACGCAGCCGCGTCAGCAGGTCGGCGTAGGTCTCGAGGGCGTCGCTCTGCCGGCCGGTGCCGTACAGGGCGCGCATGTACGCGGCGCGGAGGCGTTCGCGCAGCGGATGGCGTTCGACCAGGTCGCCCAGCTCGCCCGCCAGGGCGCCCAGCTCACCGATCTCCAGGCGCGCCTCCGCCCGTTCCTCGAGGGCGGTGAGCCGCTGCTCTTCCAGGAGCGCCATCGGCAGCCGCGCGAACTCCTCGTCGGCGAAGTCGGCGTAGGCCGGCCCGCGCCACAGCTCCAGCGCCTCGGTCAGCAGGCCCGCCCGTGCACGCGGGCTGGGCGCCTCGCGCGCCCGCGCCAGCAGCCCGGTGAACCGCATCGCGTCGACGGCCTCCGCATCGATCCGAAGCCGGTACCCGATGGTCTCCTCGAAGGACACCAGGTCCCTGGCGCCCGGCTCGGCCTCGTCCAGGGCGCGGCGCAGCTGCGAGACCTTGACCTGGAGTGCCCCGGACGGGTTGCGCGGCGGCGCGACACCCCACAGGTCGTCGATCAGCCGGTCCACCGGCACCGGCCGCCCCTCATGCCCGAGGAGCACGGCCAGCAGCGCGCGGACCTTCGCCCCGCGCACCACCACCGGGGCGCCGTCCGCCGTCCATACCCCCAGCGGCCCGAGCACCCCGAATCGCATGTCGTCACACTATCTGGCGCTTTCCCCGGCCCCGCTTACCGCGGCCCGCTGCCTGCGGGAAGCGCGCGGTAAGAGCCGGAAAAGCGCCGGTCGCCATGCTCGACCCACCGAGCCGCACAGGAAGTTTCGAAGGGAGAGAGCGATGACCGCGACCCCACCGCTGAACGTCGCCATCATCACCGGCAGCATCCGGGACCGCCGGTTCGGTCCCACGGTGGCCGAATGGTTCGCCGGGGAGGCCGGGCGGCGCCCCGCCCTCCGTCTCGACCTCATCGACCTCGCCGATGTCGCCCTGCCCGCCGTACTCGCCGCTGACGACACGGGGCCTTCCGAGGCGCCAGAACCGGTACGGAAGCTGGGAGCACGGCTGGACCGGGCCGACGCGTTCGTGATCGTCACGCCGGAGTACAACCGCAGCTTCCCTGCCTCGCTCAAGACGGCCATCGACTGGTACGTCGACGAATGGCAGGCCAAACCGGTCGGCTTCGTCTCCTACGGCGGAGCCTCCGGAGGTCTGCGCGCCGTCGAGCACCTCAGGCAGGTCTTCGCCGAGCTCCACGCCGTCACCGTCCGCAACACGGTCAGCTTCCACTCCTGCCGGGACAAGTTCGACGACCGCGGCCGCCCGATCGACGAGGTCGGCTGCCGCGCGGCGGCGGAGAGCCTGATCGACCAGCTGACCTGGTGGGCCCGCACCCTGTGTGACGCCCGCGCGGAACGCCCCTACGTGGCGTGACAGAAGCCTTGCCCCGAACCTTCTGAGGAGATCGCGATGCCATCGCCACAAAGAATGACCACCAGCGCCAGGTCGCGCTGGATCCTCGCTCTGCTGGCCTTCTCCAGCCTGATCACTTCGCTCGACTTCACCATCGTGTACGTGGCGCTGCCCGACATCGCCCGCGAGGTCGGGCTGTCCGGTCACGCCGTCCAATGGGTGGTCAGCGCCTACGCCATCTTCTTCGGCGGCTTCCTGCTGCTGGGCGGCCGCTCGTCCGACCTGCTCGGCCGCCGCCGCATGTTCGTCCTGGGCATGCTCCTGTTCGGCGGTGCCTCGCTCCTGGGTGGCCTGGCGACCTCACCCGCGACACTGATCGCGGCGCGGGCGCTCCAGGGAATCGGCGGCGCCTTCCTGTTCCCGGCCACACTCTCGCTGGTCACCACCAGGTTCACCGAAGGCCGCGAGCGCGTACGCGCCCTGGCCGTGTGGGCCATGGCAGGCGCGGGCGGGCTGAGCCTGGGCGCCCTGCTCGGCGGTGTGCTGACCCACGCGTTCGGCTGGGAGGCGGTGTTCCTGGTGAACGTGCCGCTGGTCGTGGCGGGCACCGTGGGCGCGTTCGCCCTGCTCGACGTGGACGGCCCGCGCCAACGGGGACGCGGCTTCGACATCCCGGGCGCCCTGACCGGAACGGCCGGGCTGACCCTGCTCGTCTTCGCCATCGCCCAGGGCCCGGAGATCGGCTGGAACACGACCTCCGTCCTCGCCTCCGCCGTCCTCGCCGTGGCGCTGCTGACCACGTTCGTCGTCATCGAGGCCCGCACCAGGCACCCGCTGATGCCGCTGCGGCTGTTCGCCAACCCCAACGTCCGCGCCGGCCTGCTGGTGATCCTCACCTTCGGCATCACCATGCAGAACCTGGTCTACTTCCTCACCCTGTACGTCCAGGACGTGCTCGGCTACTCGGCACTGCAGGCAGGGCTGGTCTTCCTGGGCCTCTCCGTGGTGATCGGCATCGCCAACTTCGTCGCGGAACGACTGATCAACCGCATCGGCGCCCGCGCCACCTTGATCATCGCTCTGCTGCTCGGCTCCGCCGGCGGCGCGCTGATGGCCGCGGGCATGCGAGCCGACGGCTCGTACTGGACGATCCTCGCCGGCCTGATCGTGTACGGCCTGGGCATGGGAACGATCTACCCGACCATGTTCGGCGTCTCGGGCACCGGCGTGGCCGACAACGACCAGGGCGCCGCAGGGGGCATGGCCAACACCGCCCTCCAGGTCGGCACCGGCGTGGGCCTGGCCATCCTGGTCAGCGTCTCCGCCTCCGGGCTCACCGGGCTGACCGGCGAGGCGCTGCGCGCCGCCACCTCCGACGGCCTGCGCGACGCGGTCTACCTCGCGGCCGCGCTCACCCTCGCAGGCATCCTCGCAGCCCTGACCCTCACCCGCCGCACCACCCCGGCCGCCCCATCACCGACCTTGGCCGAACCACCGAACGCACCCCACGCTTCGACACGAAGGGCGTCATCATGACGACGACCAGGAACCCGACCGCCGCGACCAGCCAGGTCACCGTACTGGGGCTCGGTGAGATGGGGTCGGCGATCGCCAGGACCTTCGTCGACCGCGGCTATCGCACGACGGTCTGGAACCGGACCGCGAGCAGGAGCACCCCGTTGGTGGAGAGCGGCGCCACGGCCGCCGCCACGGCCACTGAGGCGGTCGCGGCGAGCCCGCTCGTCATCGTCTGCCTGCTCGACAACACGGCGGTCGAGGAGGTGCTGACGTCCGTGGGGCCGGCGGTAGCGGGCAAGGTGCTGGTGAACGTGACCAGTGGCTCCGCAGGCCAGGCCCGGGCGAACGAGCGCTGGGCGCGTGAACACGGCGCCGAGTACATCGACGGCAAGATCATGGGGGATCCGCCCTACGTGGGAACCCCCAACGTCATGCTCCTCTTCAGCGGTTCCCACGCCACCTTCGACGCTCACGAGCCGACGCTGCGGGAACTGGGCGGCATCGCCTACCACGGTGAGGACGCCGGCCTGGCAGCCGTGGAGTTCATGGCCCAGGTCGCGGTGGGCTACGAACTGCTCATCGGCTATCTGCACGTGCTCCGCCTGGTCCAGGCGGAAGGGGTCGACGTGGTGGAGTTCACCGAGCGCGTCGCCGGCTCTGTGGCCATGTACCCGTCGTTGCTGACCTCGATGGGCAAGGCTGTCAAGAGCGGCGAGTACGCACCGGATCTCGGTCCGCTCAACGTCCAGGCGGCGCTGATGGACGACCTGATCGACCACCGCGAATCCCTCGGCGTGGAAGCCGTACGGATGAAGGAGGTCAAGGAACTGATGGACCGCAGGATCGCCGGCGGCGACGGCGACCAAGGCTTCTCCAGCCTGTTCGAGCTGCTGGGCCGGCCCAGCCGAGCCTAGACCGCGTACCCATCACACGTGGGCGTAGCTCTGGCGTGGCGGGTCTGTGGATCGCCACACTCGCCGGGTTCGAGCTACGCCCAAGCACGATGCTGGACCCGGTTTGGTGGACACCTGATCTCTGGGGATCCCTGGTTCCGAAAGAAGAAGTCCGCTGTGCCGAACAACCGTCCGCCAGAGTGTGACGGTCCGTCCGGGTGGGTGACGGCCGAGGTCACGGTCCAGACAGCGAGAAGGCCGGTCCCTCCATTGGAAAACCAGCCCCTGACCTGCTGCGATGTGGTGGGCGATTCTCGGTCGAACCAGTGATCTCTTCGGTGTGAAACATGCAGGCTACAGGTAGCCGCCCTCATAATCCGTGGGCCGTGGGTTCAAGTCCCACGCACATCGCCTCCCGAGCCTTGCCGATCGCTCGTCCTTGGAAACGCGGCCTTGTCGCCTCCATGGCAACCGTTGTTGCCTTTGGCCGCGTCAGCCTCATAAGTTTGCCGAGTGTATGCGGCCATCTAAAACTGGCTCTGGCACAAAGATCGTGATGTCGTGACGCTGTGTGGCCGTGGTCGCGATTTCGCAACTGGTCGCTCATGAGGGCGGCCGCATCGTAAAGATCAGGTTCGACCAAGAACCCGATCATCACGAGCGGCCGTGAGGGCTATTGTGCTGCACTTCCAGGCAGGTGGCGACAGCTCCAGCCTCGATCTTCTCCTTCTTCTCTTCCCCCACCTGGCAGCCGTCCAGGTGGAGACAGTGACCCGAGACCAGAACGGTGTGCTGATCAGCGCACGCTCTCGGAATACAGAAGCGCCGTGTGGCTCCTGCGGCACCCTGAGCCGGCGGGTCCACAGCCGCTACCGTCGCCAACTGCAGGACCTACCCTGCGGGGAGGTACCCGTGACCGTCGAACTGGAGATGCGGCGGTGGTTCTGCGTCAACTCCGACTGCCTGGTGCGTACGTTCGCCGAGCAGGTGCCCGAGCTTGCTCAACCGTACGCGCGCCGGACCTCGGCGCTGCGTCGGCTACTGGAGCACATCGCGCTGGCCCTGGCCGGGCGAGCCGGGGCGCGGTTGGCCGCCCGCCTGGGCATCACCGTATCCCGATCTCTGCTGATCCGTCTGATTCGCGCACTACCCGACCCCGAGACGAGACAGGTCCGCATCCTGGGCGTGGACGACTTTGCCAAGCGCAAGGGCCACTCCTACGCCACCATTCTGATCGACGTGGAAAGCGGCGATCCCATCGACGTGCTGGAGAACCGCCTGGCCGGCACCCTGGCCGACTGGCTGCGCCGGCATCCGAGCGTGGAGATCATCTGCCGGGATCGGGCCGGCGCCTATGCCGAAGGCGCGGCCGACGGCGCTCCGCAGGCGACGCAAGTCGCCGACCGCTGGCATCTGTGGAAGAACCTCTGCGACGCGGTCGAGGCCACGGTCCGTATTCACCGGGCGGACCTGCGCGAACCTAGCCCAGACAGCACCACCCCGACAGCCAGTGAGTCCAGCACGGGCTCCGCGCCGCCCATCCCGGACAGCCTGCCGGAATCTCGCACCGCGGTCCGCACCCGTGAGCGGCACGCCGCCATCCACGACCTGCTCGCCCAGGGCAAGACGCACACCGAGATCTGCAAGATCTTGGGGCTGTCGGACAAGACGGTGCGAAAGTTCCGCCGTGCCGCCACTGCCGACCAAGCCTTCTCCGGACCCCGCGCCTCCCTCAAGCAGATCGAAAGGTTCGCCCCTTACCTGCTGCAACGATGGAACCAGGGCATTCACGACGGCGTGGTGCTGCACGCCGAGATCGTGGCCCAGGGCTACCAGGGCAGTTCCCGCTCCGTTCGCCGTTATCTACAGCCCTTACGCGCCGGACTCACTCCGCCGCAGCTTCCGCCCCCACCGCCCAAAGTCCGCGAGGTCACCCGGTGGATCACCAGCCACCCTGACCACCTGACCGAGCACGACAGCGCCAACCTCGCCCAGGTCAAGATGCGCAGCCCCGCCCTGGAGCGCCTCAGCGCCCATGTCGCAGCGTTCGCCGAGATGCTCACCGGCCGCCACGGCGCACGGCTTGAAGACTGGCTAACCGCCGTCGAAGATGACGGCCTGTCTCACCTGCACGCCTTCGCCCACGGCATCCGCCGCGACCACGCCGCCGTCCTGGCCGGACTCACCCTGCCCCACAGCAGCGGCCCCGTCGAAGGCAACGTCTGCCGGGTCATTATGTGGAATCTGATTTGTCAAGCTTGGCACTCGGCTCGGCAGCGGGGATATCGACTGGCCGGTGCCGCGATGAACCTAGACAATTACCTGTCGTGATGGGTATCTCTGGCTTCGAGCCGACCTTTCTCGTCGGACTTGAAGCCGTCCGGGGAGAACACGGACCGGGCCTGGCTGCGCTGGGTGGCCGGCGCCTGACGGGATTCGCCCTGGTGCGTTTCGTCGAAGACGGGGACTGGTTCGCTGACTGCCCCGTCGTCTTGGACTTCGGTGGTGTTCAGGTAGAGGTATGCCACTGGAAGTTCGACGAGCTGTCGATCGGCTGGAACACCATCGACACGACGGCTGCGATCAGCGGCTGGGAGGAGTATGACGAGCTCACCCCGGTGTGGTCCAGCGACGACGAACGGCTTGAGCCGTTCGTCGGCCAGGAACTGCGTGAGGTCGCTCTGCTCGAGTGGCATCCATCGTCGCGTCATGACATAGCGGGCGGCACTATCGCTGTCGAGTTCGTCTTCGACATGGGTCGCTTCCACATCGCCAACGCTCTCGATGAGAACAGCATTGATCTCGGCAATGCCCCTCCAGAATTCGTGCGGCATCCACTGGTCTGTGGTGGGCGGCCTGACTAGGTCGGCCTCTGGTTGATCTCGATGACCGGCAGCAGGGTCGCCTGGGCCGCGGCGCTGATCTGGTGGGGAGTGGGCCCGGCGGGGGTGGCAACGTCGGCGAGCTGGCCGAGCAGCCGGTCCAGGGCAGCCTGGCCGTCGTCGACGGCGGCTCGTTCGTCGTCGGTGAGCGGGATGGTGGCGAGCATGCGCTGCAGGTTGTCTTTAGCCTCCAGGAGCAGGGCCTTGGAGGAGTCCTTGGGGGTGTAGAAGTCGCACTTGGCGCAGGCCATCCGGTGCGGGCACTGCTCATAGAAGGTGTAGTTGCAGAACCCGTGCCCCAGGTCGTAGTACTGCCATGGCTCTCCGGCGGCCGCGGCTCCGCTCTCCACGGCGCCCCTGTCGACCAGCACCTCGATGGTGCGAACGTTGCGTTCGAAATATCCAGCATCGGTGTAGGCCCGCGTCAGCGTCGTCGGGGTGATCTTGGCGTAGTTCTGGGTGGACTGCGGGGAGCGGTGCCCGAGCCAGGCTTGCAGCTCGAACAGCGTCATCGGCTCCTTGGCGTTGTAGAGCTGGCTGGCGATGGTCGAGCGGGCCCGGTGGCTGGTGATGTTCCCGCGGACGTCAGTGGCCGGCACGCCTGCCTTGCGGCAGAGCATGGGGATGACGGTGTTGTTGATGTAGGAGGAGGAGACACGGCGGGCCCGGAAGGCGAACAGTAGGTTCACCTGCTCGCCGGTGCGGCGGTCGACGAAGAGCGGCTGGTCGGGGCGGACGGCCTGCCAGGCGTCGATGGCCTGGCCGAGGATCGGGTCAACGGGCTTGGTGAATGCGGTTCCGGTCTTGTGGGTGGGAACGTCCAGGAGGCAGACCGCGTCGCGGGCCAGGACCTGGTCGGAGTCGCCGGGGATCGGGGCGTCCTGGTGCTGCCAGCGGATGCATCCCAGGCGCAGCCGGGCGATCTCGTCACTGCGCAGCCCGCTGAACAGCCAGGTCACGGTGATCGCGCGGACGAGCTCGATCGGATAGAAGTGCCCTGATCTGGTCTGCGGCAGGTCTTCCTGGTCGAGGTTCAGTCCCGCCCATAACAGCTTGGCCCAGATCTCGTCGGCGATCACGCGGGGGTTCGGGCCAAGGAGCGCGGCGATGCTGCGCGGGGTCGCCAGCGCGCGTTGCGGGTCGAAACGGCGGGGCAGCCATTCCCATTCCTGGCAGTCGGCGAAGAACCTGCGCAGCGCGGCGAGCTGCCCCTCCTTACTGCTGGCTTCCAGCGGCTTGCCGACGCGGTCCTTGAGGCCGACGGTGCGCTGGACGTAGTCACCGACGTTCATCCGGTCGAGCGCGGCGACCCAAGCCGCGCAGGTCTGCCGGGTCCAGTCCGCCGGATCGGCGGCGTCGGGATGCTCGGCCTGGAGCCAGCGGCCGACTTTGAGCAGGTTGGAGCGGACGCCGCTGCGGGTGCGGGGCGTCAACGTCGAGGTGGCATGCCAGCGGTCCACCCACCGCTCCCAATCCGGTGCGCCGCCCGTCGCCCGGCCCGAGTGACGGCCGGTGCCCTGCCGGGGCGGATCGCAGAACCCCAGCGCGCTCACCGCCCGTTGCAGGGCATGCAAGGTATTCATCTGCGTGCCCGGCAGCAGACGCTCGCGCCGCACCCGATCGAACAGCTCGGTGGTCAACTCGTCGACGTGAGGGCTGCGGTTGAGCAGGAACAGCCGGCACGCCACCATCGGCAACAACGTGTCGTCATCGCGGCCGAGCCGATAACCCCACTCGTCCAGGACGGCTCGAACCTGGGCGATCTCGTTACTCAACCGGTCGCGCCCGAAGATCTGCCGGGCCAGGGTGAGGCGTTGGAAGCTGCCGAGCCGGTCGAAGCCGGTGAAGGAGCCCAGCAGGTAGGCGTGCGCCGCCAGGTAGGGACGGACCTCGTCACCGGCCCAAGCAGGCGCGTTGCGATGAAAGTCGGTCTGGTCACGGCCCTCTCTGTCAGACTGCTGTGGTACATGGGACAGATGAGTCCTTTTGATGTAAAGCAGGGCGAGACAGGACGATCGAGACAGTGACGATGACCCTCGCCGACCAGGCCGCCATGACGGGGCAGGAT
>NZ_JAHKRN010000006.1 GCF_019396385.1 Nonomuraea harbinensis
TCCATAAAATGAATTTGAATCCCAACCAAAAAGGAATCCGTCACATGAAAAATCATGACGGGGTTGTGCATCATGCACTGGCTTTTAACACACTGTTGAGTTCTCAAGAAACGGACGCGTACACCCGGCAAGACCCGACCAGCGGCCCCCGCCGAAGAGGCGTTCATTTCGTCTTTGTGTTACCAATCTTCGCAGCCCCCCAAGTTCGTGTCAAATTGACGCGAACCCCATCGAGCTTCAAAAATCGGCAACCACCCCGTTTCCGAGGCAACCCCTCTACCCTACCGGCCGATCCGGACAGATGCGAACCATCCGGACGATCAGTGTGGAGTGGGACTCGCCGGGCTTCTCCGGGACTCTGGTGAGTCCCTGGCCGCCCGTGCCTGAGCAACTGTAGCAGCCTCCAAGACCATCTCGGGCCCACAGAGGTAATCATCAGGTCCTTCCCTCCCCAGGGGACACCCAAACCTCACTGGTCCGGGAGGGCCCAGGGCAAGCGAACAGCAAGTGGTCCGCAATGCCCCGGCGGTACGAATTGCCACGAGCAGTCCCGCGCTCTCGGAGGTGTCCGGCATGACCCGCTCGGAATACGACGACATCCGTGCTTTCCTCGCCGACCCGGCGACCCAGGCGGGTGACCTGCTGGACGTGGCGAGGACCCTGGTGGAGGACCTGGAGCAGGCCCGCATGCGCGAGGCGATGGTGCGGACGCACTACCTGCGGCTGCTGACCGCCGCTCGCGCGACCGTGGCCGCCGAGCACGCCGGCGCGCCGGACCCGATGACGTTCGTCAGGCACGAGCTCGACGAGCGGGGGCAGCTTCCGCAGCCCGGAGAGGCCGTGCAGCGCATCCTGTCGGACGCCCAGGCGGCGGCCGCCCTGCTCGCCTGCCTGGCGGAGCAGCAGACCAAGCCGCGCCCCCGTGACAGCATGCGGCTGCGCCGCTGCGTCGGCCCGGTCCGCAGCCTGCGTCGCTGACTTCCGCCGTGATCCGCGCGGCCCGCACTCGACAGGCGGGCTGGAACGGCAAACAACGCGGCGGTGACCCAACGCATACCCGGGCTTGGGGTGGTGACTGTAAGACTGCGCATATGTGGCAGAGAGGGATGAATTGGGCGGCCATCGCGCTGGTAGCCATATTCAACCTGATGTGGCTGGGCGTGGTCGTCTACGCGGACGTGACCTCCACTTTCTGGTCGCGCGCCACCCAGGTGGTGGTCGCCCTGTCCCTGCTCGGCTGGGCCGCCAGGAAGACGGTCGAGATGATCGGCAAGGCGTGAGTTCGATGAGTGAGCAACCGTACGAGATCGGCAAGGATCTGGGGGACGACCCGCAGCAGTCGTGGGCCGCGATGTACGAGGACGTGTTCCCCCAGCAGCACCAGATCGTGGAGATCGACGACGAGATCCCGCGTGGCATCTCCAGATGGGTGGACGAGGAGGACCCCCGCGAGTCCGACACCTTCATCGACCCCATGGAGGTCGAGGACCCGCCGCAGCTGGAGTTCTAAGGCTGGTACGGAGGAGCGACGCCCCAGCCCCACCGTGGCACCGGCGCCTGTCGCGGCGGCGTGGCGCCGGGCTGCGAGTTGGTGCGGGCGATCCTGGTGCCCCATTCGATGTAGCCGGCGAACGCGGCCCTGAACTCGGGATCGTCCGGCAGCCCTACCTCGTCGGCGGCGTCCATGAGCAGGCTCACCCATCGGCGCCGCTGCTCCTCGGTGATGCCCCGGTTGAGGTGGTGGGCCAGCATGTGCGAGTATCCCCCGCGTTCGCCGGTGTAGCGGGCGGGCCCGCCGAACACCTCGCCCAGCCACATGGCCACGTACCGGGGATGGCCGGGATCCATGTGCGCGAACAGCGGCCCGATCAGGTCGTCCTTCACGACCTGGCGGTAGAAGACCTCGGTCAGCCGCTCCAGCGCCTCCGTGCCGCCGGCCCATTCGTAAAGCGTCGGTATGCCTTCTTTATCCATGTAATCATGTAATCATCATGATGCGGGCCTCGGCAACACCCTAGATACTCGGATCCATGACCTTCGATCACAACGACCACTACCACCCTCTGCTGCTCCGCCATCTCCCGGCGGGCGCGGCCACCGCGCTCGACGTGGGCTGCGGCACCGGGCTGTTCGCGCGCCGGCTGGCCGCCCGTGGTGTCGTCGTGGACGCGATCGATCCGTCGCGGGAGGTCATCGAGACGGCGCCGCGCGCGGCGGGTGTCCGATACGCGCGCGCCGACGTCACCGCCATGGACCTGCCCGAGGCCCACTACGACTTCATCTCGTGCCTGGCCAGCCTGCACCACGTGCCGTTCGAGACGGTGATCAGGTTGCGTGCGGCGCTCGTGCCCGGTGGAGTGCTTGCGGTGCTCGGCTGCTACCGGGAGAGCACCGCGGCCGACTACCTGACCAGCCTGGCGGCCGTCCCGGTGAACGCCGCCGCGCGCCTGGCGCTGAGCCGCCGGAGCTCCTCACCGGTGAAGGCGCCGGTCAGGCCGCCGGTGATGACGCTCGGCGAGGTCAGGGAGCACACCGCCCGCCTCCTGCCCGGCGCCCGGGTCAGGCGCCTCCTCTTCTGGCGCTATCTGCTGGTCAGCCGCAGGCCCTAGAAGTCCTCGCACGTCGCGTACCAGCTGTCGGAGAGCCGGTCGACGGACGAGAACCGGTAGGTTCTCAGCCGCTCCCCGTGCACGTACGTGAGACCGCAGAACTCCAGCCAGCCTCCCGACCCGATGACGCCCAGGTCGGCTCGGTCGACGTGGCGCACGGCCCGCCCGACCGGGAAGAGCCCGACCCATTCGACGCCGAGCCCGCTCTCGGCGTCGCCCACCGTGACGCTGTCGGGATGCAGCGGCAGTGACCGTACGTAGGCGGTCAGCGCCGGCTCCGACACCGCGAACGCCGCGCGCATCGGCAGGTCGGCCGCGACGGTCGCGCAGGTGAGCGCGGCGACGAGCGGCGCGACCACGATGCCGGGGCTCCGGCGGTAGCGGGGGACGCAGAGCAGGACGATCCACAGGGCCGTCGTCAGGATCCAGAACAGGACCGCGTAAGACAGGACATAAAGGCTGCCGCCGGGAAAGACCATCGCGATGAGGGTGAGAAGGGCCGCGAGTGTGGCCGGCGCCACGAGCCAGAGCCACCGCACCCTGCCGGTGGAACCCGTCACGGGGACACGCACACACGGGACCCTAGCAAGAGCAGGCCGGTTGACCGGCGCGATCGCCGTCAGTCGTAATCCCGCTTGAAAGTTTCAGCCGCTCATCGGCCTCCCGCCTGTGCCTTTGCCTTCCGGCGGCCGATCGCGCTTCTGGCAGGAGGCGGGGGCTCCCTACCATGCGTGGGAGCGCTCCCATATCAGGACGGAGTTTCCATGTCTCGTAGAAGGCCCGTGCTGGCCGCCCTCTTCACCGCGGTCGCGACCGCCGTGGCGGGGGCGGCCGTCTTCACCTCTTCCGCCGTCCAGGCCGCCGACTCGGCGTTCTACGTGGACCCGGAGACGAACGCCGCCAAGTGGGTGGCCGCCAACCCCGGCGACAGCCGCGCCCCGGTGATCAGGGACCGGATCGCCGCGGTCCCGCAGGGCCGCTGGTTCGCCACGTACAACCCGTCCACCGTCCGGGCGCAGGTCGACGCGTACGTGGGCGCGGCGTCGAGGGCGGGCAAGATCCCGATCATGTCCGTGTACGCGATGCCGAACCGCGACTGCGGCGGCCCGAGCGCGGGCGGGGCGCCGGACCACACGGCGTACCGGGCCTGGATCGACCAGATCGCGGCCGGTCTCGGCGGCCGCCCGGCCACGATCGTGCTGGAGCCGGACGCCCTGGCCATCATGTCGAACTGCATGAACTCCACCGAGCAGGCCCAGGTGCAGGCGTCGATGTCGTACGCGGGCCAGCGGTTCAAGGCGACGTCGTCACAGGTGAAGGTGTACTACGACATCGGGCACGACGCCTGGCTGTCGGCCGGGGAGGCGGCGAACCGGCTGCGCGGCGCCAACGTGTCCAGCAGCGCCGACGGCATCGCGGTCAACACCTCCAACTACCGCTCGTCGCCCGGTCTGGTGTCGTACGCGAAGAGCGTCATAGCGGCGACCGGCGACTCCAGACTGCGCGCGGTGATCGACACCAGCCGCAACGGCAACGGCCCGGCCGGGAGCGAGTGGTGCGACCCCGCGGGCCGCGCCACGGGCACGTGGAGCACCACGGCGACGGGCGACTCGATGATCGACGCGTTCCTGTGGGTGAAGCCGCCGGGTGAGGCCGACGGCTGCATCGCGGCGGCAGGCCAGTTCGTGCCGCAGCGCGCCTACGACCTGGCCATCGCGGCGGGCGAGCCGACCCAGACGCCCACCGTCACCCCGACGGTCACCCCGACGGTCACCCCGACGGTCACCCCGACCGTGACGCCGACCGGCCAGGGCTGCGCCGCTGCGTTCACGATCGTCAACAGCTGGCAGGGCGGCTTCCAGGCCGAGGTCACCGTGCGCAACACCGGCGCGTCGGCCATCTCCGGCTGGCAGGTCGGCTGGTCCTTCGCCGGCGGCCAGTCGATCTCCCAGCTCTGGAACGGCGACCTGAGCTCCTCCGGTTCGTCCGTGACGGTCGGCAACCTCGGCTGGAACGGCGCGGTCGCCGCGGGCGGCACCACCACGTTCGGCTTCCTGGCCAACGGCTCGGCCGCCACCCCGGCGCCGATCGCCTGCACAGCCCGCTAGCGGACCTCCATCGCATGGGTGACGAGCATGGTCAGGACCTCTTTGACCGAGGACCGGTTACGCGCGTCGCACATGATGACCGGAGTCGTCTCGTCCAGTCCGACGGCCCGCCGCACCTTCCCAGGATCGTGCCGGCGGGCCCCGTCGAAGCAGTTCACCGCGACCACGAAGGGGAGCTTGAGCTGCTCGAAGTAGTCGACGGCCGGGAAGCAGTCGGCCAGCCTGCGGGTGTCGGCGAGCACGACGGCGCCCAGCGCGCCGAGCGCGAGTTCGTCCCACATGAACCAGAAACGGTCCTGCCCTGGCGTGCCGAACAGGTACAGCCACAGATCCTGGCGGATGGTGATGCGGCCGAAGTCGAGCGCCACCGTGGTGGCGACCTTCCGCTCGACGCCGGACACGTCGTCCACGCCCACGCCGCGGTCGCTGAGGAGTTCCTCGGTGTGCAGAGGGCGGATCTCACTGATCGTGCCGACCATGGTGGTCTTGCCCACGCCGAAGCCGCCGGCCACCAGGATCTTCAGGGCGGTCGCGGTGAGCGTCCCTCCGGAGGGCCGGGGGCGATCAAAGCCTGCGAATTCCATGCAGTACATCCCTGTAGGTACGTTCATCGATCGACTGGTTGGCGGGCTTCGGCGGGGTGATGCTCACGAGCCCCTCGCGCCGCAGGTCACCGAGCAGCACGCGGGTGACGTTGAGCGGCAGGCCGAGCCCGGCCGCGACGTCGGCCACGGGGGTCGGCCTGCGGCAGATGCGCAGGATGGTGTGATGCTCCGGGTTCAGCACGGACGGCTCCTGCGGCAGGTGGACCGTGGCGACGATGGCCACCAGGTCGAACGCCTCGCCCTGGGGCCGCGCCCGGCCGCCCGTGAGACCGTACAACCGGATCAGAGGCCCCGGATCGTCGTCTGTCACGGTGTCATCCCGTTCCACACCGGCGCGGGCGCCGCGCCTCTCGGCAGCGCGGTCAGGTGCTCGCCCACCCGACGGACGAGCAGGGCCATCTCGTACGTGATCAGGCCCAGCTCGGAGTCGCCCGCGGCCAGGACCGCCAGCCGGGCGCCCTGACCGGCCGCGGTGACGAACAGGAAGCCGCCTTCCAGCTCGATGATCGTCTGGCGGACGCCGCCCATCCCGAAGTGCCGGCCCGCGCCCATCGCCAGGCTGTGGCTGCCTGCCGCGATCGCCGCGAGGTGCTCGGTGTCCTCCCTGGTCAGCCCCTGGGATCCGCCCATGGTGAGGCCGTCGGCGGACAGCAGGATCGCGTGCCGCACTCCCGCGACCCGGTTGGCCAGGTCGTCGAGCAGCCAGCTCAGCTCAGATCTCGCGTCAGCCATGGGAATCCCTTTCGTCGCGCACGTCGCGGTCGCCGTTCGTCTCTCTGCGCGCCTGCCGCCAGCCCTCCTGCATGGAGGTCATGAGGCTGAACAGTTCCTCTGGTGCGCGGGCGGAGACGTCGGGCTCCTGCTCCGGACGTGTTTTCCGTAGTTGTGGTGCGAGATGTGCCTGGCGTACCCGGACCGGCAGGCCGTCCAGGTCGTCGTCCGGCTCCGTCTGCCGCGGGATCGGCCCGGTGGGCGGGTCGAGCGTCCGCACCGGGCCGGACGCGCGCACCTCCCTGGGCGGCGGGGGCGGGACCTGCCGGACGGGCTCGAACAGCGACTGGCTGAGCTGCGACGGGACCGGCGCGCGCTCGGCGAGCACGCTCGTCGGCAGCATCACGATCGCGGTCGTGCCGTCGTACGGGGACGGGCGGAGTGTGACCTTGACGCCGTGCCGCGCGGCCAGCCGGGAGACCACGAAGACGCCCATCCGGTCGCTGCGCGCCAGGTCGAACTCCGGCGGGGTGATGAGCTGGGCGTTCAGCTCCTCCAGGGTGCCGGGGTTCACGCCCAGGCCGCGGTCCTCGATCTCCAGGGCGAAGCCGTTGGCCGCCGTGAGACCGCGTACCTGCACGCTGGTGTTGGGCGGCGAGAAGGCGGTGGCGTTCTCCAGCAGCTCGGCGACCAGGTGAATGACGTCGGTCACCGCGCCGCCGGTGAGCAGCGGGCTGTCCGGCATCGGCTGGATGGTGACGCGCGTGTAGTCCTCCACCTCCAGCGCGGCGCTGCGTACCACGTCGAAGATCGGCACCGGGTCCCGCCAGCGGCGGCCGGGGGCGGCGTCGGACAGGATGATGAGGTTCTCCGCGTGGCGGCGCATGCGGGTGGTGAAGTGGTCGAGCTTGAACAGGCCCTCAAGGGTGTCCGGGTCCTCGGCCTTGCGCTCCATCGCGTCCAGCAGCGAGAGCTGGCGGTGCAGCAGCGCCTGGTTGCGGCGGGCCAGGTTCAGGAAGACCTGGCCGACGCCCTTGCGCAGGGTGGCCTGGCCGACGGCGGCCTCGACGGCGGTGCGCTGCACGGCCGAGAACGCCTGCACCACCCGCTCCACCTCGGCGGTGCGGGCGCTCTCCAGCTCCGGCGTCTCGGCCGGGTCCACGTCCTCGCCCTTGCGCAGCCGCTCGACCAGCCGGGGCAGCCGCACCTCGGCCAGCTCGACGGCCGAGCCCTGCAGCTTCTTCAGCTCGTTCACCAGCGACCGGCCGAACCGGTACGAGAGCGCGATCGACAGCACCACGGCCAGCAGGCCCAGGCCGACGACCAGCACGATGCGCATCAGGCCGGCGAAGACCAGGTCCTCGCCCTTGGCGGAGGCGCGGGCCAGCTCCTTGGCGTAGTTGTCGCTCAGGATGGTGTGGACGGCGCCGGCGTCCCGCCGCCAGGATTCGGCCAGGATCGGCGGCCTGCCGCTCTTGTTCCAGTGGAAGACGGCGTCCTCGGCGGTGGTGAACCGCTGGTAGGCGGGCTCGGCCAACAGTTGCTCGTGCCAGACCCGCAGCTCGGGGCCCATGTCCCGCTCGGCGTTCACGAGCTGGACGCGGCGGCCGGCCATCGCCGCGACGAACGCGCCGTGCTCGGCCCTGGTCATCTCGCCGCGCTGCAGCGCCGGCGTGAGGATGGCGTTCTCCCTGGCCACGTACTCGTCGACGGCGCCGTAGTAGCCGAGGCCGCGCAGCACTCGGTACGAGGAGACCGCGGTGATCATCTCGGTGCCGGCGAACTGGCGGTTGGCGACGCTGATGACGTTGTTGAACTTCTCGGTGGTGGCGAGCACCGGCACCTGGTCCAGGTCGGCGCCGGCCCGGATGCTGGGCAGCCCGTCGAGCTCGCCGAGCAGGTCGCGCACCGCGTCGGGCGGGGTGCTGACGTCGCTCGTCACCGTGGCGGCCACGTCCCTGATGCGGGCCACGGCCTGGTCGGTGTGCTGGCGCTGGGTGCCGAGCTGGGCGTTGCCTGACGTGTTCCCGGCGGCCTCGGCGGTCAGCTGCCGTTCGCGTTGCAGCTGGGCGATCAGGTCGCGGGCGGGGACGCCGACGGCGTCCCACTCGCTGCGACTGCCCGCGAATCCGGAGGTCTCGCCCACCATCGTGTACGCGATGTACACCCATAAGCCGATCAGCGAGACCAGCGGGACGATGAGGATGCGGACCAGCTTGGAGCGGATCGGTGGGGCGGCTCTCATACGCTTCATCCAATCCGCGCGTGCCTGCGCATAGTCGATGCCGAAGAGGCGGTGAGTGCCTGCAGAGCACTCCCGCGACGGATGCGCGCTGTGATTTGCCCCACTATGCCGCTGAGGGTCACGGGCTACAACCCGGCGTCACAAAAGTTGAGAGTTTGATATCCAACTCGCCACATACTCGCGTTTACAACCGTTTGTCATGATGTATCGCTTCGTGGTCCGCGCTCCTGGCCGGGGCTACCGCTCGCGGCTCCGCCGATGTTTGATCGAGGCAACCGACATCTGGAGGCGTCATGGCGTACCAGCTCCTCGCGCTCTACCACCACCCGGAGAGCACGGCCGCGTTCGACAAGCACTACGACGAGGTGCACGCGCCGCTCGCCGCCCGGCTTCCCGGCCTGCGCTCCTACACGGCCACCCGGCCCGGGGGCGCGGAGCCGGCCTACTACCTGGTGGCGGTGCTGACGTTCGACGACGAGGCCGCGTTCAACACCGCCATGGGCAGCGACGTCGGTCAGCAGGCGGTGACGGACCTGGCGAACTTCGCGGGCGCGGGCGTCACGATGCTCACGGGCCCGGCGGAGACTGTGGTCTGACGGCGCGCACGGCAAGGATCAACGGCGCGGGATGATGGTCACGGCGCCGTCCTCACGTTTTTCGATGTGCGGGCCGTTGAAGCAGGGTTGCACCCCGTAGAACAGCAGGAGGCCGCCCGGGCGCAGCACTCGGGCGGCCTCCTTCGTCAGCGCGGCGAAGTCGGGGATGTCGGTGGACAGCCAGAGGGCGGTGACGGTCCCGAACGCGCCGTCGCCGAACGGCAGCGCGTGGCCGTCGCCCTGTAACAGCGGCGCCGGGTCCCTGCGGCGGGCGAGCCGCAGCTGGTCGGCTGACCGGTCGAGCCCGACGACGGTCCTGCCGGTGGCGCGGATCGTGCCGAGATAGTGGCCGGTGCCGCAGCCCAGGTCGAGGCAGGGGCCGTCGCCCGGTCCGAGCAGCTCGGCCAGCTCGGGCGCGTTCCCCGCGGCGCCTTCGGCGTTGAACTCGTCGTACCACTCGGCCAGGCCGTCGTAGCGAGCGCTCATGATCCAGTCATACGTCGACGCGCTCGTGGCCGCGCGGGCCTCCATTCCCGTCAACCATAGTTGACCGTCTTCCGGAGGGTCAACTATGGTTGACGCGACACCTTGGAGGATTCCCATGACGAAGAACGACAGCGTGCGCACGGCCCTCGCCCTGGCGGTGCGGGCGGGCCTGCCCGTCCTGCTGTGGGGAGCGCCGGGCACCGGCAAGACGTCCGCCGTCGTCGCGCTCGGGCGGCAGCTGGACCTGCCGGTGGAGGTGGTCGTCGGATCGGTCCGCGAGCCCGGCGACTTCGCCGGGCTCCCGGTCGTCCGCCAGGAGGGGACGTGGTTCGCGCCGCCGCGCTGGGCGGAACGGCTGGCGTCCGCCGGGTCGGGGCTGCTCTTCCTGGACGAGCTGACCACGGCGCCGCCGGCGGTGCAGGCCGCGATGCTGCGGGTGGTGCTGGAACGCGCCGTGGGCGACCTCGTACTTCCCGAAGGGGTGCGGATCGTGGCCGCCGCGAACCCGCCGGACCTGGCCGCGGACGGCTGGGAGCTGTCGGCGCCGCTCGCGAACCGGCTCGTCCACCTGGACTGGGAGGTCTCGCCCGTGGACGTGGCCGACGGCCTGGCCCACGGGTTCCCCGAGCCGGACGCCGTCCGGGTCGTCCCTCCGTCGCGGGCGGGGGTGGCCGCGGCGAAGGCGCGGGTCGGCGCCTTCCTGCGGGTCAGGCCCGAGCTGGTGCTCGCCGTGCCGGGTACGCCGGAGCGCGCGGGCAGGAGCTGGCCGAGCCCGCGCAGCTGGGAGATGGCCGCGATCGCGCTGGCCGCCGGAGAGGCCGACGCGGCGGTGACCGATGTGGACGCGGCGGTGGCGGCGCTGGTGATCGGGGCGGTGGGCGAGGCGGCCGGGTTCGAGCTGCTGTCCTGGTTGCGCACGCTGGACCTGCCCGACCCGGAGACCCTGCTGGACGACCCCGATGCGCCGCTGCCGGATCGGGCGGACCGGTTGCACGCGCTGCTGGGCGGGCTGGTCGCGCATGTCGTGGCCGACGGCGGCGCGGCGGCCTGGGAACGCGCCTGGACGGTGATCGGCCGGGTCTCGAAGACGACGCCCGACGTGGCCGCGGCCTCGGCGCGGACGCTGGCCGCGAACCGTCCGGCCGGGGCGGGCCTGCCCTCCGCGCTCCTCGACCTCGCGCCGATCCTGCGATCCGCGGGCCTCATGCCATGAACCCCGTGGACCGTACCCCCGACGTGCTGCGGCGTTTCGCCGAGGCGCGGGTGTGGGCCGCCGCCCGCGCGCCCTACCTGGCGAGCGCGCTGTTCGCGCTGAGGCCGGTCGTCCTCGAACCGTATCTGGACGACGTGACCGGCGAGCCCGTCGCCGACGCCGAGTTCCGCGCCTTCCCCACCGACACCCGGTGGCACGTCCACCTCGACCCCGGCACGACCCTGGCCACGCCCGCCGGGGAGATCGGATGGTGGCTGTTGCACCACATCGGCCACCTCGTCCGCCACCATGCCGCCCGCTCCCCCGGGCCGTCACCGCACTGGATCCAGGCCGCCGACGCCGAGGTCAACGACGATCTCGAAGCCGGCGCGCCCGCAGGGGTGATCTCCCCGCGCGCTCTCGGCCTGCCGGAAGGGCGGATGGCGGAGGAGTACCTGTCGCTGATCGAGGTTCTCGACGCCGCGCACCGCCGGGGCGGCCGCCCGCTCGCCGAGCTGATCGACTGCGGCAGCGCGGCGGACGGGGTGGAGCGCCCGTACGAGATCTCCGGCGGAGGGCTGGACGGCGTCGAGCGCGACATCCTCGAACTCGCGATCGCCCGCGAGATCGAGACCAGGGCCGCCGCCCGGTCTCCGGTGGCCGGCGGGTGGCGGCGCTGGGCCGGGGAACGCCTGCGTCCCGCCGTCGACTGGCGGGCCGAGCTCGGCGCGCGCGTCCGGCGCGGCGTAAGGCAGGCCTCGGGACGGGTGGACTTCTCCTACCGCCGTCCCGCGCGGCGCCCGCCCGTGAACGGCGTGGTGCTGCCCGCGATGGTCGCCCCGGCGCCCGAGATCGTGCTGGTCGCGGACACCTCAGGCAGCATCCCGCAGCCCATGCTGGCCCGGTTCCTCGCCGAGATCACCGCTCTCGCCCGGGGGCCCGGACGGCGGCTGCGGGTGATCTGCTGCGACCTGCACGCGCACCCCGTCCAGACCGTACGCAGGACGGAGGACATCGAGCTGACCGGCGGAGGCGGAACGGACCTGCGCGAAGGCATCACCGCCGCCCTGGCCCTGCGCCCGCGCCCCGACCTGGTCGTCGTCCTCACCGACGGGCAGACCCCGTGGCCGGAGCACCGGCCGTCCGTCCCCGTGCTGGTCGGGCTCGTCGGCACCGGACGACCGCCCGCCTGGGCCCACACCGTCACGATCCGAGACGAAGACCTCGACCGGGAGAGATCATGAGCATCGCCTACGCCGACCGCCCCGAGCCCGAGGATCTGCACGAGTGGACCGCCCGCGGGTTCACCGTCGCCGAGGCGCGGCGCTGGATCGGCGGCGGGTTCCCGCTGGACACCGCCGAACGATGGCGGGCCGGCGGCGTCCACACCCCCGATCAGGCCCTCGCCTGGCGCACCGCGGGCCTCTCCCCGTACACGGTGCAGCCTCTCCTGCGGGCGGGCATGACGCCCCGCGACGCCGTGCGCTGGCACGAACTCGGCTACCCGCACGAGGAAGCGGCCGAGCGGCACCTCGCCGGGGAGCGTCCCGGCCCCCGCGGGTGGCTGCGCACCCTGCTCCGTTCCCGCTCGCCCCGGCCCAGCGCGCTCGACGGCGAGCAGCGCGAGACCATGCGGGCGCTCCTGGGAGGCGGTGTGCCCGCCGCGACGGCGCGTGCCTATCTCGACGCGGGATGGACCGGCGCCGTGGCCGTGTCCTGGGCGGAAACCGGCATCGACCCGGCCGGCGCGGCCGTCTACCGCGCCATCGGCTTCACTCCTGCCGAGGCCGCCGGCCTGGCCGGACGCGGCGTCGACGCGCTCGGCCTGATGCGGGACTGGTGGGACGCGGCGATACCGCGTACCGAGGTCGCCGCCTGGGTGGTCGCGGGGTTCTCGGCCGCGGACGCCGCCCGCGCCCGCGAGGTGGGCACGACAGCCGAGCAGGCGGCCGTGCTCCGCGCCCTCCGGGGCGATTGAGCGATGCCAGGGGTGAACTCGACCGCCCGCTCCTCCGTACCTCTCCATGACCGTGGCTTCCCGAGAGACAGAGCCCTGGACAGCCGCAGGAGGTGCTGATGGCGTAAGGACCCCCATGCCCCGACCGGCGCCCTCCGAGGGAGACCCCGGAGGGCGCCGGCTTGTGGACACGGGCCCGGTATCGCCGCGACCATGCTTCGTATGGCCCGTTTACAGGCAGCAGCCGTCGTCGAGGCGATCCCCCGCGACTGGTTCGAGGAGTACGTACGCGCCCTGCTCGACCGCGCGGAGGACCTGCGCACGGACGAGGAAGGCTGGATCCAGGGCGACGAGGAGCTCGCCGACGTCGCGCTCGTCGAGGGCGACCACCTGACCGCCGGCGCGCGCTACCAGCGCCACACCGACCCGCCGGAGGGCGAGGACGGGAACGGCACCACCAGCGAGCTGCTGATCACCTCATGGGAGCGTACGAGAGAGGTGAGCGCGGCCGTCACCACCTGGCACCCCGACGACCAGAAGACCACGTGGACGGTGAAACTGTCCGATCCCGGCGCGCCGCGGTCGCTCGTGGCCGGGGGCGAGCACCACGCCGCCAAGCGCCTCCACCGGCTGTCGTGGGCCGCTCGGCTCGACTTCCGGCAGTGGTGGCGCCAGGTGGAGGGCGGAGGCGGGCAGGCGCCGGCGACCGTGCTGCTCCGTCATCACTATGGGCAGGCGCGCCTGCTGGTCAGGGCGGCTGCCGAGGGCGGCGGGAAGTGGCGGCTCGGTTTCACGCTGGTCGTGCGGGGACGCGGCTGGGTCCGGCCGCTCGCGGCGGTCGGCCTGCTGTTCGTGCGGAGCAAGCTGGAGGCCAAGCTCCGTGAGGCGGTCGCCGAGATCGCCGAAGACTGGAACGCGGACATCCCCGAGCTGCTCAAGCACGACCCTCGCGACGCCGGGGTCTGGGTTCCCGAGCTGCGGCGGGACCGGGAGGAGCTGGACCGCTGGCTGGCGGAGAACGGCTAGCGGCGCGGGCCGGTCAGCGCTGCTCCCGATTGGTGTCGGCGATCAGCGGCTCCAGGGTCAGGCCTGGCTGGTCGCGGGCGATCGTGCGCATCCGCCACTGGTCGGTGAACACCGCCAGCATCGCCTGGTCTCCGGAGCGGGTCAGCACCTCGCAGCCACGCTCGCGGTCGAGGGCCGGCGCGGAGGCGGCGTCGGTGCGGCGGGCCAGCGTGTAGTCGAGCCGGTCGAGGCTGATCTCGGCGCCGAACTCAGCGGCCATGCGGTGCTGCACCACCTCGAACTGCATCGGCCCGACCGCCGCCAGCACCGGCGCCTGGTCGCCGCGCAGGTCGGAGCGGAGCACCTGGATGACGCCCTCGGCATCGAGCTGGTCGATGCCGCGCCTGAACTGCTTGGACTTGCCGGAGTCGCGTCCCCGGGCGACCGCGAAGTGTTCGGGGGCGAAGCTGGGGATCGGCGGGTAGGTCACCGGCGGCCCGTCGAACAGGGTGTCGCCGGGCCGCAACGCACCGGCGTTGACCAGGCCGACCACGTCACCCGGGTAGGCCTCGTCGAGCGTGGTGCGATCCTGGCCGAACACGCTCTGGGCGTACTTGGTGGCGAACGGCCGCCCGGTGGCGGCGTGGGTGAGCACCATCCCGCGCTCGAACCGCCCGGAGCACACGCGGACGAACGCGATCCGGTCGCGGTGCGCGCGGTCCATGTTGGCCTGCACCTTGAACACCAGCCCGGAGAACGGCGCGTCCAGCGCCCTGGGCGTGTCGTGCACGTCCGGACGCGGCGCCGGCGGCGGGGCCAGCTCGACCATCGTGTCCAGCAGCCGTGCCACCCCGAAGTTGGGCAGCGCCGCGCCGAACAGCACCGGGGTGGACTCGTGGGCCTCGAAGGCCTTCTGGTCGTGGTCGGCGCCGATGGCCGCCAGCAGCGCGGTCTCCTCACCGGCGCGCCGCCAGTCTTCGCCCAGCTCGGCCAGGGCCTGCTCGTCGGTCAGCTCGCGGGTCAGCGCCTTGGTGGCGCCGCCGGGAGTCCGCTCGTAGCGGACCGCGCGCCCGGCCGGCCGGTCGATCACGCCGTGGAAGTGGCCGGCGGCGCCGATCGGCCAGGTGACCGGCGTGGGGCGCAGGCGTGTGCGGTCCTCGATCTCGTCGAGCAGTTCGAGGGCGTCGCGGCCGGGACGGTCCCACTTGTTGACGAACGTGATGACCGGGATGCGGCGGTGGCGGCACACCTCGAACAGCTTCATGGTCTGCGGCTCCATGCCCTTGGCCGCGTCGATGAGCATGACCGCGCAGTCGACGGCGGCCAGCACCCGGTAGGTGTCTTCGGAGAAGTCGGCGTGGCCGGGGGTGTCGACGAGGTTGAACACGTGGCCCCGGTAGTCGAAGCGCAGCGCGGCGGAGGTGATCGAGATGCCGCGCGAGCGTTCGATCTCCATCCAGTCGGAGGTGACGCCGCGGCGCCCGGCCTTGCCGTGGACCGCCCCCGCCTGGGTGATCGCCGAGGCGTGCAGGGCGAGCGCCTCGGTCATGGTGGACTTGCCCGCGTCGGGGTGGCTGATGACGGCGAACGTCCGGCGCCGGCCGCCTTCGCCCATGATGTCGATCATCGTCCTACCCCTGCCGTGCTCACCCCGCGGACCGCATCACTCTACCCGCGTGGCCGCCCGGCGACCGCCTGACACCTGCCGGGCCGACTGGTACCCCTGGCTGTACCGCGGGTTGGGGCGTACGCGGGAGCGACCGGCGGGGCCGCGGCTGGTGTGCTGATCAGCGTCAGCCAAGCCACTCCCCAAGGAGCGATGTCATGTCAGTCGACAGCCCGCCAGGCGTCGATCAGCGGCCGAGCCGGACCGGGATCCGGGGGTTCATCCGCCGCCGTCCGCTGATCAGCTTCTTCGTCCTGGCCAACCTGATGAGCTGGGCCGCCTGGACGCCCTACATCCTCTCGGCGACCGGTCTCGGGGTCCTGGACTTCACCTTCCCCTCGGCGCTCGGCGGCACCCAGATCCTGGGCGTCCTCCCCGGCGCGTATCTCGGCCCCATCCTCGCCGCGTTCATCGTGACCGCGGTCGCGGACGGCAGGGAAGGCGTCCGCCGGTGGATCGGCCGCATGACCAAGTGGCGGGTCAGCTGGGTCTGGTATGTCGCGACGGCCGTCGGCGTGCCCGCCGCCATCATCGTCAGCGGCCTGGCGTTGTCGGGCGGAGAGATCCGCCTGCCGTCCGCCGTCATGCTGGTGGCCTACCTGCCGGGCCTGCTCATCCAGATGGTCACGACCGGCCTGGCGGAGGAGCCCGGCTGGCGTGACTTCGCCCTGCCCCGCATGCAGCGCAGGTTCGGCCCGCTGGGCGCGACCCTCGTCCTCGGGCCGCTCTGGGGCATCTGGCACCTGCCGCTGTTCCTGAGCGAGTGGGGCGGGTGGCCGGACGTCACCTGGATGAGGGTCGGCGAGTTCGTCGCCTTCGCCTGCGTCTTCAGCGTGGTCGTCACCTGGGTGTTCAACCGGACCGGTCAGAGCTTGCCGCTGGTCATGCTGCTGCACGTCAGCGTCAACAACTTCATGTCGATCATGTACGCGGACGTGTTCCCTTCGCTCGCCACCGCCGAGCAGGCGTCCCACGTCACTCTGCTCGCCGGCACCACGGCGGCGCTCGTGGTGCTCGTCGCGACGCGCGGCCGGCTCGGGTACCGGCCGGAGCCCGCGCCGGAGGCTGTCCATCGGAGCTGAACGCTCCAGCCAGGGACTGGGCGTGCGCGGGCCCTGCGGGAACGGGCGGCTCCGCTGCCCGGACATGCGAAACGCCCTCCGGGATGATCCCGGAGGGCGTTTCTTCTTGTAGCGGGGGCAGGATTTGAACCCACGACCTCTGGGTTATGAGCCCAGCGAGCTACCGAACTGCTCCACCCCGCGTCGGTGTGTCTTGACACTATCCCTGAAACGGGAGTTCACGCAAATCGACGGGCGCCCGCGGGAAGATCGACTGCCGCCGACCGGATCGCCTGCGACGTTCCTCTGCCTGAAGATGGCTGTACATGCGAAATGCCCTCCAGGAAGATCCTGGAGGGCATTTCCTCTTGGTAGCGGGGGCAGGATTTGAACCTGCGGCCTCTGGGTTATGAGCCCAGCGAGCTACCGAACTGCTCCACCCCGCGTCGGTGTGTGTCTAAAGACTATCCCCGACGCGGGACTCACGCAAATCGAGAGAGCTAGGACCCTTGCTCCGGTGATTCGGTCGGCGCCGGGGTCGCCGACCCGGTCGGGGACGGCGACGGTGACGGTGAACCGGTCGGCGAGGGGGTCGGGGTGACCGGCGCCTGGACCCCGGCGGTGCGGAGCTTCTCCAGGGCGTCGTCCAGGCGCTGCTGCGCCTTGCCGAACTCCTCCCAGTTGGGCGGGTCGCTCTGCAGGGCCTTGGTGGCGTCGTCGTACGCCTTCTGGGCGTCGCCGATCGCGGTCTGCAGGGCGGACTGCTGCTGTTGCTGGTTTTCCTGCTGCTGGTTCTCCTGAGACTGCTGTTGCTGCTGGTCTCCGGTGGTCTGCTCCTTGCCGAAGACCTGGGCCAGCGCCTCGTCGAGGTTGCGGGCGACGCCGATCTCGCTGCCGAACGACACCAGGACGCGCTGCAGGATCGGGTACGGCTCCTGGCCGCCTCCCGCCGCGACCTGGATGTAGACGGGTTCGATGTAGACGAGCCCGCCCGCGTACGGCAGCGTCAGCAGGTTGCCGTAGCGGACCGAGGAGGCGCCGACGCCCAGCAGGTTGAGCTCACCCGCGAACCGGCTCTGGAAGGCGTTCTGCGCCTGACCGGGGCCTGGGATCGGGGTGTTGGACGGCATGCGCAGGATGCGCAGCTTGCCGTAGCCGTCGCCGGCCGTGGAGTCGACGGCCATGAACGCCGCCAGGTTGGGGCCCTGCCGTGGCACGAACGTGGTGGTCAGCGAGAACTTCGGCTGGTCACCCGGCATCGTGGTGGTCAGGTAGTAGGGCGGCTGCTTGACGTTCTGCTCGCCCTGCGACGGGTCGTTGGGGACGTTCCAGAAGTCCTGGCCACTGTAGAAGGCCGCGGCGTCGGTGATGTGGTAGCGCGACAGGGTGTAGCGCTGCACCTTGAACAGGTCTTCGGGGTAGCGGACGTGCGCGAGCAGGCTCTCGCTCATCTCGGTCTTCGGCTGGATGATGCCGGGGAACGCGCTGCTCCAGGTCTTGAGCACCGGGTCGTCCGGGTCCCAGGCGTAGAGCGTGACGGTGCCGTCGTAGGCGTCGACCGTGGCCTTGACGGAGTTGCGCATGTAGTTGATCTTGTCCTGCGGCTGCTGGGCGATCACCCGGGACCGGTCGGTGGCCGTGTCGCGGGTCATCTCCTGCAGGCTCTCGCTCTGCGAGTAGGGGTAGGAGTTGGACGTGGTGTAGGCGTCGACGATCCAGGTGACCCGGCCGTCGATGATCGCGGGGTACGGGTCGGAGTCGAGCGTCAGGAACGGGGCGACCTTGGCGATGCGGTCACGCGGGCTGCGCTCGTACAGGATCTTGGAGTTGTCGTTGACGTCGCCGGACAGCAGGATGTTGACCTCGCTGTACTTGGCGGCGTAGAAGAGCCGGTTGATGAACGAGCCGACCGGGACTCCGCCCTTGCCCGTGTAGGTGGTGTTCTTCTGGCCGGTGCCGCCGGTCTCCGGGTAGTCGAGCTCCTGCGGGCGCTCGGGGTTGCCGCCGGCGATGACGTAGTCGGCGCCGGTGGTCTCGCCGAAGTAGATGCGCGACTCCTTGAGGCCGGTGCGCTCCGCCAGGGGGCCGGTGACCGGCATGTCCTTGGCGTCGTAGGCGGGCAGGCCGCTGGAGTCGACCTGGTTGCCGGGGGCGGCCACGAAGCCGTAGCCGTGGGTGTAGACCAGGTGGCGGTTGATCCAGTTGTTCTGGCCCTCGGGCGGGCCGGTCAGCTCGCGCACGGCCACGATGTGGTCGGTGAGCTTGCCGTTGGCGTCGGGGTAGCGGTCGACGTCGAGCTGGTCGGCGAAGTTGTAGAAGCCCCGGATGCGCTGGGTCTGCTCGTAGGTGGCGGACACGAGCGCGGGGTCGAGCAGGCGGACGCCGGTCACGGACGTGTCGCCGGCGGCGTTCTCCCGCACCTGGCTCGGGTCGGCCACGGCGCTGTAGGGCTCCACCTTGGCGTCGTCGACGTTGTAGGCGTTTCGGGTCGCCTCGATGTTGCGGGCGATGTAGGGGGACTCCTTGGCCTGCTGGTTGGGCCTGACCTGGAACTGCTCGACGAGCATCGGGTAGACGCCGCCGATCAGCACCGCCGAGAGCGCGAGCAGGCCGAACGAGACCCCGGGAAGCATGCCGCCCGGCCGGAAGATGCCGGCGAAGAACATCAGGGCGCAGATCAGGGCGATGATCGCGAGGATGTTCTTGGCCGGAAGCACCGCGTTGATGTCGGTGTAGGAGGCGCCGTGGACGAAGCCGCGGTCGGAGAAGACCAGGTCGAACTGGTCGTACCAGTAGGCGATGGCCTTGAGCAGGACGAACACGCCGAGCAGCACCGACAGGTGGATGCGCGCGGCCTTGGAGGCGTGCACGCCGGGCGACTGCAGCCGGAACCCGCCGTACAGGTAATGGGTGATCGCCGCCAGGATGGCCGAGAGGATCACGGCGGTGAACAGGAAGTTGAGCACCAGCCTGATGAACGGGAGCTCGAACATGAAGAACGAGATGTCGCGCTTGAACTCGGCGTCGGTCGTGCCGAACGGCTGGGCGTTGGCGAACTCGATCCAGGTATGCCACTGGCCGGCGAGAGAGGAGCCCGCGAAGAGCGCGAGCAGGGCCAGGCCGACGATGAAGATCAGCTTGCGGTGCGGGTCGAGCGCGGCGCGGTAGCGGTCGGCGCCGCTGCCCCCGCCGAAGACCGCCGGGCCGAACGTCGGCCGCGTGCGGTAGGCGAGCAGCATGTTGCCGCCGACGATGCCGACCATGAGCACCGCTCCGATGAGGAACAGCACCACCTGGGTCAGCAGCACGCTGGAGAAGACCCGCGTGTAGTCGACAGCGCTAAACCATAGATAGTCGGTATAAATCCCGGAAAATAGGAAGAAGAGCGCCACAATCGCCACGAGTGCGATCGCGACGGGCAGAAGCAGTCGCGGTCGGCGGGGCAAGCGCATCGCCCTGCCGCCGGCTCCTGGGGTCCGGAAGCTCAAGGCCAACCCCTCGTCGTGATGAAGAAACGGTCCGTGTCTGGCAACCTACACCGCAGTGTCACCACTACGGCTAACGCGCGGCGATTGAGGGAAGTTTCATCCGGAGCAAGACGGGACCTTGCCTTTACCTGAGACCAAGGCTTCGATCGCCAGCCTCGCACTGTTGAGTGTCTCGGCCTTGACCAGCCGAAGCCCGTCAGGCACGGCCTTCATGGCCTCGGCGCAGTTTCCCGCGGGCGTGAGGAAGATCGTGGCGCCGGCGTCGCGGGCGCCGACCAGCTTCTGGGGGATGCCGCCGATCGGGCCCACCGTGCCGTCGGGCTTGATGGTGCCGGTGCCGGCGATCTGCTTGCCGCCCGTCATCGGCCCCTCGGTGAGCTTGTCCACGATGCCGAGCGAGAACATCAGCCCCGCGCTCGGCCCGCCGACCTCGCCCACGTTGATGTCGACCTCGAAGGGGAACTTGTAGGTCGCCCGCATGCTCACCCCGACGACCGGCTCGCCGTCGGCGGCGACGGTCGGCACGGTGATCTTGAGATCCTCGTCACCCCTGGTGATGCCGAACGTCACCTCCTCGCCCGCCCGGCGCGCCCGCACCGCCTCGCCGACCTCCTCGGTCTTGGTGACCGGCTTGCCGTCGACGGAGGTGATCTCGTCGCCCTTCTCGATCTTGCCCGCGGCGGGCTTGTCCTTGGCGACCGAGACGACCGAGATGACGGTCCTGTACGGGATCTTCAGCTCGTTCAGGGCGGCGGCCGTGGCGTCGTCCTGGGAGTTGGTCATCTCGACCGTGTTCTCCTCCTCGACCTCCTTCTGGCTGCGGTCGGGAGCGAAGATCGTCTCCTGCGGCACGACGGCGACGGTGGGGTCGATCCAGCCGCGCAGCGCGGTGAGCAGGTCGATCTGGGAGGTCGGCCCGCCCTGGTAGGCGACGGTGACGAGCCGGAGCGAACCGCTGGTCGGATAGGTCTCACGCCCGGTTATCTTGATCACCGGCTGCTTGTCGATCTGCCCGAGGGTGTTCTCCGTGGGCCCTGGGCTGAGCACGACGTACGGAACGTCCACGAGCGCGCCGCCGATGCCGAGCGCGAGCACGAGGAAGCCCGAAACCAGCAGGGTCAAGGCACGTCGTGACATGGATCCGAGCTTATTCGCAGGCGCCGACCCACTCGGTCGATCCGTCGGCGAACTCCTGGTGTTTCCAGATCGGCACCTGGGACTTGAGATCGTCGATCAGCCTGCGCGCCGCCTTGAACGCCTCGTCGCGGTGGGCGCAGGCCACGGCCACGATCACCGCGGTGTCGCCGAGCGCCAGGTCTCCGACCCGGTGGACGGCGGCGAGCGCGGTCACGGGGAAGTCGGAGGCCACCTTCTCGGCCACCGAGCGCAGCTCCTGCTCGGCGGACGGGTGGGCGGAGTAGGACAGCTTCGTCACCGGCTTGCCGTGATCCTGCTCACGCACGGTGCCCACGAACAGGGTCGTGCCGCCCGCCGCGTGGTCGGCCACCGCGGCCGTCACCTCGTCGACGGACAGCGGGGTGTCACGAATGCCGAGCAACCGGATGACGTCCACGCGAAGAGCCTACATATTTCTCACAGGCGGCGCTTCTTGCGCACCTGACGGACGATCGCGGCGGTGCCGATGACGGCGACGGTGGCGCCCGCCGCGGTGAGGGTGGCCTCCTTGACGGGCAGCCGCCTGCCGACCACGGTGGTGCGGTTCTCGCGCAGCTCCAGGAGCTGGTTGAAGGCCGTCTCGTTGGTCCACGACGGCTTCCAGCCGGCCTCGCGCAGGGCGGCGCAGTCGACCACCCACGGGTAGACGACGTAGTGGAGGTCGGTGGCAGGCGCGGGCGTGATGCCCAGCCGGTGGAGGCGCTGGGCGGTGCCGAAGGTCAGCCCGGCCGGCAGCTCGAACCGCCGGATCCCGGACAGCTCCTCGATCTGCTCCTGTTCGAGCCAGCCGTCGCAGCCGACGGCCGCCACCCCGGTGACGGCGCCCTTGGCGGCCAGTTCGAGGGCGGAGACCAGGTCGTCGATGTGGCAGAACTGCCAGCGTTGCGCGCATCCCTTGACCGTCAGCAGCCGCGGCGACTCGAAGTGGCGGGTGATCACGGTGTCGATGCCGGGCCCGACGACCGCGGCCGGGCGCAGCACCGTGACCTCCAGGCCGGGATGGCTGCGCAGCGACGTGCGCACCAGCGCCTCGATCTCCAGGTAGTCGCCGACCACGCCGGTGTCGGGCTCGGCCGCCACCGGGGCGTGCTCGGCGAGGGGCACGTCGTTGTCGGCCGCGGCGCCGTACACCATCGCGCTCGTGACGACCACCACGCGCCGGACGCGCGCGGCCGCGCTGGCGGTGAGGACGGTCTGGGCGGCTCTCAGGTTGTACGCGCGGCGCTCGCCGGGATCGGAGTCGAGGGCGTAGTCGCCGGCCACGTGGACCACGACGTCGATGTCGGAGATCCGGTTCGCCAAGAGCGGATCCCGTACGTCGATCACCCGCCAGGTGGCTTCCTGCACGTCACCGCGCTCCTCGTCGATGGCCACGACTCTGCGGAAATCCGCGGAGGTGACGAGCCTGACGAGCAGTTCGCGGCCCAGGCCGGATGCGGCGCCGGTGACGGCTACGACTGGTCGGCGCGAGCGTTTCGAGGTAGGCACCAGGTCCTCACTTTGCACTGATCCGCCACAGGACGACTAACGTGGCGGATGTGGACTCCTCCATCCTGCACGAGGTAACGCGGTGACTGACCTGCCAGGTCGTGAAAACGACCCCAACGAAAACCCGTTCGCCATGTTCGGTGACCCTGAGCAGATGGCTCAGGCGATGCGCCAGTTCGCCGACATGCTGTCGGCGCCCCAGGGTTCAGGCCCTGTCAACTGGGACATGGCCAAGAACATCGCCCGCCACGCCGTCGTCGCGCAAGGCGACCCGAGCGTGATGGAGGGCGAGCGCCGCCAGATCGTCGAGGCGCTCAGCCTGGCCGACCTGTGGCTCAACGAGGCGACCACGCTGCCCAGCGGCGTGTCCAACCCGCAGGCGTGGAGCCGGTCCGAGTGGATCGAGAACACGATCCCGGTGTGGCGCAAGCTGGCCGAGCCGATCGCCGAGCGCATGGTCGAGACCATGGGTGGCGCCATCGGCGGCTCCGGGCTGCCACCCGAGGCCCAGCAGATGGCCGGGCCGCTGATGGGCATGCTCAAGCAGATGGGCGGCATGATGGTCGGCCAGCAGATCGGCCAGGCCATCGGCTCGCTGGCGCGTGAGGTGATCGGCACCACCGACATCGGCCTGCCGCTGTCCGGCACGGCCGCGCTGCTGCCCGGCGGCGTCGCCTCCTTCAGCTCCGGCCTCGAACACCCCGCCGACGAGATCAGGCTCTACCTGGCGCTGCGCGAGGCCGCGCACCACCGGCTGTTCCAGCACGTGCCGTGGCTCCGCGGCCACCTGCTCGGCGCCGTCGAGGAGTACGCCAAGGGCATCACGGTCGACACCTCGGCCCTTGAGGAGCAGATCCGCGGGCTCGACATCAACAACCCGCAGGCTCTCCAGGAGGCGCTGAGCGGCGGCGCGCTGCTCAAGCCCGAGGAGACCGAGCGGCAGAAGGCCGCCCTGGTCCGCCTGGAGACGATGCTGGCCCTGGTCGAGGGCTGGGTCGCGACGGTGGTCGACGACGCCGCCGCCGGCAAGCTGCCCTCCGCGGTCGCCCTGGCGGAGACCGTACGACGACGCCGCGCGACCGGCGGGCCGGCCGAGCTGACCTTCGGCACGCTCGTCGGGCTGGAGCTGCGCCCGCGCAGGCTGCGCGAGGCCGCCAAGCTGTGGCAGGCCGTCAAGGAGGCGCGCGGCGTCGACGGCCGCGACGCGCTGTGGTCGCACCCCGACCTCATCCCGACGGCCGACGACCTCGACGATCCCGAGGCGTTCGTCCGGGGCGAGAGCACGTGGGACATCTCCCAGCTGGAGGAGAAGCCCCGCGACGAGGGCGACCAGAGTTGAGCCTGCACGACGACGCGGTGGCCGTGCTCACCGCGTGGACCGCGCCGACGGCCGGGGAGGAGTCGCTGCGCGCGGAGTTCCTCGACCACCTGGCGGCTCACGAGGACGCGATGCTGCGCGAGTGCGTGCCCGGCCATCTCACGGCGACCACGGCCGTGCTGTCGCACGACGGCGCGCGGGTGCTGCTCACCCTGCATCCGAAGGCCGGGATGTGGCTGCCGATGGGCGGCCACTGCGAGCCTTCCGACACCACGCTGGCCGGGGTGGCGCTGCGCGAGGCCGAGGAGGAGTCCGGCATCGCGGACCTGGAGCCGCTGCCCGGCCCGCTCGCGCTGGACCGCCACCGGGTGTGGTGCCATCCGCCGCACAGCTGGCATCTCGACGTCGAGTACGCCGCCGTCGCCCCGGAGGGCGCCGAGGCGGTGATCAGCGAGGAGTCCCTGGACCTGCGCTGGTTCCCGGTGGAGGAGATCCCCGAGCTGTCCGACGAGGCCACCCGCCGCCTCGCGGCCAGGGGACGCGCCGCGCTGGCGGAGAGGGTCGCCGCCGGTCGGGGGACGGCTGGCTGACCGGCGGTCCGGCCGTCAGCGGAGGCCGCTGAGGTTTCGTAACGTTCCAGAGAGGTTTCGGCAGTGGGCGTGTCCTCGGAGAGTCCCGTCGGGGGGACGATCGTCACGCCCGCGCGCCGGAGGCGCACCGGGCGCGCCGGGGCCGTGCTGACGTGGCTGGCCGTGACGCCGTTCGCGGCGTGGGCGGTGACGAGGCTGGCGGGGCTGGAACGGGGGGCGATCCCCACCCAGATCATGACCGCGACCCCGTACGCGGCCGCCGGTTCGCTGGTCCCCCTGATGATCGCCGCGCTCGGGCGCAGGCGGGCCGCCACCGCGGTCGCGCTGCTGGCCAGCACGGTGCTGGGGTTCAGCGTGCTGCCCAGGACCCTCGGCGTGGCGGAGGCGACGGCGGGCCGGCCGCTCCGGGTGCTGACCGTCAACCTGCTGTTCGGCAGGGCCGACACGCAGACGATCATGAACATGGTGCGGGAGCTGCGGCCCGACGTGCTCAACACGCAGGAGCTGACGCCCGGCGCGGTCGACGGGCTCGACGTGGCCGGTTTGACGGAGGTCATGCCGCACCGCGTGCTGCAGGCGGAGTGGAGCGCGGGCGGCAGCGGCATCTTCTCCCGCTTCCCGCTGGAGCCGCTGGATGACGCGCTGCCTCCGCTGGAGGGCCACAACATGCCGGTGGCCAGGCTGTCGCTGCCCGGCGGGGCGCCGGTCGAGCTCTTCGACGTGCATCCGGTGCCGCCGATCGGGCCGCATGCCGCCGCCTGGCAGAAGGCGCTGGAGTCGCTGCCCGGCCCGTCCGGCGGCACGGTGCGCATCCTGGCGGGCGACTTCAACGCCTCGCTCGACCACGTGCCGATGCGCCGGCTGCTGGCGCGCGGCTACAAGGACGCCGCCGACCAGGTGGGCGCCGGGCTGATCCCGACCTGGCCGGCCAACAGGCGGATCCCGCCGATCATCACGATCGACCACGTGCTGGTGGACGAGCGGGTGGGGGTGAAGGCGGTCAGCGTGCACGACGTGCCCGGCACCGACCACCGGGCGGTGTTCGCGGAGCTCAGCGTGCCGTGAGCAGGGCGCGGGTGCTCTCCCAGCCTTCGAGGCCGGGGTCGAGACGCTCGGCGTCGCCGGGGGCGCGCAGCCGGTGCCATCCGGGCGTGGCCGCCACCATGCGGCGGCCGGGCGCCTGCGCGCGCAGCGCCGCCACCGGATCGGGGTCGTCCAGGTCGGGATCCGCCCAGGCGGGCGGCGGCAGGTGGCAGGCGAGCGCGACGGCACCGCCCCCTTCGGCGGGGCTGACGGTGATCTGCGCGCGTCCGAGCTCGCGGAAGAGCTTGCCGATCAGCAGCGGCGGCAGGTCGGGCGCGTCGGCGGCGACGATCGCGGCCTGATCGCCCTTGAGCAGCTGGAGAACGTCCCTGACCGGGTCGTCCTCGCCTATTTCGAGGATCTCGGTGCCGGGCCAGACGAGGTCGTCGAGACCGGGGACGCTCGTCGCCAGGACGGGGGTGACCAGCTCCAGGCCGGCGACCATCTCGTAGGTGTCTTCCGCGATCGCCTCCAGCCAGCGGGCGGGGTCGACCCCTGGCGGCGCGGATCGGGCCATGCGCTCCCGTACGAGAACCGCGACGGTACGCGTCAACACTCCTCCGGGGCGTTCTGGGCGGCGGCGGAGAATCCCTCCAGGAAGCCGCGGGCGCGCTCCGCCTTCGGGTAGCGCTCCACCAGGGTCCAGAACCGGGGGCCGTGGCTGGGCACGAGCAGGTGGACGAGTTCGTGGACGATGACGTAGTTGATGACCCACTCGGGCAGGCCCTTAAGGCGGGTCGAGATGCGGATCGTGCCTGTCTCCGGGGTGCAGGAGCCCCATCGGTGGTGCTGGTTGTCGACCCACCGCACGCTCGCGGGCCGGGCTTTGCCGTCGAGGTATTTCGCGGAAAGGTCCTTCGCCCGCTCCAGCAGCGCCTCGTCCGTCGGCCGTCGCTTGCGCTCCTTGGCCGCGAGCCGATCGAGCATCCGGCTCACCCATTCGTCCTCGTCCTCGCCGCTGAGCCAGGCGGGCAGGAGCACGATCGTCTTGTCGCCGTCGCGGTAAGCGGAGACCGTACGCCGGCGACGAGAACTGCGACGGACCTCGACTGTCTCGGGGGGCACATATGCACGGTAGCCGACACTCGCGGAATTCCCCAGAGGGCGAGTCATGTTTCTGCTGGTCAGATGATTAAGAGCCGGTGAATTTGGGCAAGCGCGGTTTCCCGATCCTGATCACCGCGGCACGCCGGAAGTGTCGTTCTGAGCGTGGATTCAAGAGCTGGGTGACATCCGGTCAAGGGCTCGCGGTGCGATCGTTCTGCGGTTTCGACTTTACCAAGAATTTAATGTCAGTGGTTGTCCACAGGGTTTCGGGGGCTGGCCGGTTATCCACAGCGGCGGGCGTTCCGGAGCGGGATCTTGAATTCACGTGCAAATCTTCGGGCCATGAGGCCACGTGTGCATCCCGCCCTCCCCCGTGTCGACCGTGACGAGCGGACGCTCCAGCTCGGTGCGCATCCCGGGCGGGCCGTCGTCCTGACCGGGCTCAGCAGGGCCGCCCGGCGGTGGCTCGACAGGCTCGACGGCGTCCGCGACCTGGCCGGGGCGTTGCGCGAGGCGCGGTCGGCCGGGCTGCCGGAGGTCGCCGCCCGTGACCTGCTCGACCAGCTCGGCCGGTCCGGCGTGCTCGACGACGCGGGCGGGCCCGCCCTGCCGCTGCCGCTGGCCGAGCTCGACCGGATGCGGCCCGATCTGGACGCGATGGATCTGGCCGGGGCCGCGCCCGGCGGCGGGCGGGAGTCGCTGCTGCGCAGGGCGCGGTCGCGGGTGCGGGTCTACGGCGCGGGCCGGGTGGGGGCGCAGGTGGTCGCCTTGCTGGCGGCGGGCGGCGTGGGCGGGATCCGGGTGTTCGACCCCGAGCCCACGCGGCCCCGCGACCTGGTGCCCGGCGGGCTGACGTGGGCGGAGGTGGGGATGCCGCGGCAGGACGGCGCGGTCGCGGTGGCCGCGAGACTGGCCCATCCCGGCGAAGGCGGGGAAGTCACGGGGGTGGCTCGTGGCGGCGAGGGCCGGGATGGCCCAAGGCCGGCTCGTTCCGGCGGCGGGAAGCGGTCTCGGGCCGGTGATGGAGAGGGACGACCCGCTGGTGCCGGCGATGGTGGGGTGCGGGCCGCTCGTGCCGGTGCGGGTCGCGTTGCCGCAGGGCAGCGACGGGCGGTCAGCGGCTTGGGTGAGCGTGCGGTGGTGGAGGTGCGGGCGGGCGGGCCTTATCTGGGTGACGGGACCGAGCGGCCCGATCTCGTGATCCTCACTCCGGTGCGGCCGCTGGACATGGTGCTGGTCAACGAGTTGACGGCGCTGGGCATCCCGCATCTGCTCGGATCCGCCTTTGAAGGGCATGGATCCGCGGGTCCGCTCGTTGTACCTGGACAGACCGCCTGTTTGCACTGCCTAGACTTGACCAGACGGGATCATGATCCGGCCTGGCCGGTCGTCACCGCCGGGCTCGGTGGCTATCCCCCCGGGGAGATCGCCTGCGACGCCTCCCTGGCGGCCTCCGTCGCCGCCGCGGTGGCCGGTCATGCCCTGAACTTCCTCGATGGTCACGCCTCGGCTGTGACGAACGGCACAACCGACATATCGCCTGATCGATATTGGAAGCACCGATCGTGGACAATCCACCCGCAATGTCGTTGTATACGAACCTATCCATATCCGCTAACAATGGTCATGTCAGCTACCTGCGATTCACAAGCCCAGGTAACGACCGACGAAGGGGGGAAGCGGCATCTCGGCTGAGATTCCGCACATCAGGATGAGCGATCTTCCTCGCCGCGCCGTCACGCGCTCCGCCAAGCTGGCCACCCTGCCCCTCAGTTTCGCCGGACGCACCGCCCTCGGGCTGGGCAAGCGCATCGGCGGCAAGTCCGCCGAAATGGTCGCCGAGGAGATCCAGCAGCGCACCGCCGAGCAGATCTTCAAGGTGCTGGGCGAGCTCAAGGGCGGCGCGATGAAGCTCGGCCAGGCGCTGTCCATCTTCGAGGCCGCCCTGCCGCCCGAGATCGTCGCCCCCTACCGCGCCACGCTCACCAAGCTCCAGGACGCGGCGCCCCCGCTCCCGGTCGCCACCGTCCACAAGGTGCTGACCGAGCAGCTCGGTGACGACTGGCGCGACCATTTCCAGTCCTTCGACGACGAGCCGACCGCCGCCGCCTCCATCGGCCAGGTCCACCGGGCCGTCTGGCATGACGGCAGGGAGGCCGCGGTCAAGATCCAGTACCCCGGCGCCGGCAAGGCCCTGCTCGGCGACTTCGCCCAGCTCGCCCGGCTCGGCAAGCTGTTCGGGGTGCTCATGCCCGGCCTCGACATCAAGTCCGTCCTCGCCGAGCTTCGCGAGCGGGTCGCCGAGGAGCTCGACTACCTCCGCGAAGCCGAGGCCCAGCACGCCTTCGCGCTCGAGTTCCACGACGACCCCGACTTCCACGTGCCCGACGTCATCGCCGCCAACGAGACCGTGCTGGTCACCGAGTGGATGGACGGCGTCCCGCTGTCGCGTGTCATCACCGAGGGCACGAAGGAGGAGCGCGACCGGGCCGGGCTGCTGTTCGTCCGCTTCCTGTTCTGCTCCCCCGCCAGGGTCGGCATGCTCCACGCCGACCCCCACCCGGGCAACTTCCGCATGCTGCCCAACGGCAAGCTGGGCGTCCTCGACTTCGGCGCCGTCAACCGGGGCGGCTACCCGCTGGCGTTCGGGCAGCTCACCCGCATCTTCAACCAGGGCGACATGGACACCGTGATCGCCGGGCTGCGGGCGGAGGGGTTCATCCGGCCCGACATCGAGATCGACCCCGACGCGCTGCGCGCCTTCCTCTCGCCCTACGTGGAGCCGACGGCGGTGGAGGAGTTCACGTTCAGCCGCGCCTGGTTGCAGACGCAGGCCGCCTCGGCGACCGACCTGCGGCCCGGCAACGTGGTCCGCCAGCTCAACCTGCCGGCCTCGTACGTGCTCATCCACCGGGTTCACATGGCGGGGATCGGGGTCCTGTGCCAGCTGGGCACCACGGCACGCTTTCGCGACGAGGTGATCCGCTGGGTTCCGGGCTTCTCCGACGACACCATCGACCCCGACGACATGGCCCTCGTCACCACCTGATCTCCGCACCCGCGCCTCCATGGCCAGGTTCGAACGGGCGTATCACCGCGGATTGGTGGAACACGCGTAAGTCGGGGTATGAATGCCCGCTCCTCCTCCGTGGGGGAACGGGCTCCCTTCCCGCCGACATACCGGGGTTGAGATCCGACCATGAGTACGCGCCGCAACCATCCGCACACTCCAGGACCGGACACGCCCGGCCATCAGGCCGATCACGACGGTCATGGCATCCATGGCGCTCACGAAGGTCAGGACGGGCACGGCGGGCATAACGCTCACGGCGGTCACGGCGGTCATGGTGATCATGTCGGGCAGTTTCGGCGGCTGTTCTGGATCATGCTGGTCCTGGCGGTCCCCGTGGTGGGGTTCAACGAGATGTTCGCCCACATCATCGGCTACCGCCTGCCCGATTCCGCGTGGGTGCCGTGGGTCTCACCGGTGCTGGGCACCGTCGTCTATTTCTGGGGCGGACGGCCGTTCCTGACCGGGGCGGTCTCGGAGATCCGCTCCCGCCGGCCCGGCATGATGCTGCTCGTCGGTCTCGCTATCACGGTGGCGTTCGTCGCCTCCTGGGGTGCCAGCCTGCACGTGCTCGACGAGGAGCTGAACTTCTGGTGGGAGCTGGCCCTGCTGGTCGTCATCATGCTCCTGGGCCACTGGATCGAGATGCGCTCCCTGGCGCAGACCACCTCGGCCCTGGACTCCCTGGCGGCCCTGCTGCCCGACGAGGCCGAGAAGGTCGACGGCGACGACGTGGTCAAGGTCTCCCCGGCCGACCTGGTGGTCGGTGACGTCGTCATCGTCCGTCCCGGCGCCTCGGTCCCCGCCGACGGGAAGATCATCGACGGTTCCGCGAGCATGGACGAGTCCATGGTCACCGGAGAGTCCAAGCCGGTGCGCCGCGGGGCCGGCGAACAGGTGGTCGCCGGCACCGTCGCCACCGACTCCGGCCTCCGCGTCGAGGTCACCGCCATCGGCGACGACACCGCCCTGGCGGGCATCCAGCGACTCGTCGCCGACGCCCAGGCCTCGTCCTCGCGCGCCCAGCGCGTCGCCGACACCGCGGCGGCGTGGCTGTTCTGGTTCGCCCTGGGGGCCGCCGCGATCGCCGCCGTCGTCTGGGCTCTCGTCGGGCTGCCCGACAGCGGGATCGTGCGGACCATCACCGTGCTCGTCATCGCCTGCCCGCACGCTCTGGGCCTGGCGATCCCGCTGGTGGTGTCCATCGCCACCGAGCGCGCCGCCCGGGGAGGCGTGCTGGTCAAGGACCGTCTCGCGCTGGAGTCGATGCGCACCGTCGATGCCGTCCTGTTCGACAAGACCGGCACCCTGACCAAGGGCGAACCCACCGTGACCGGGATCGAGCCGGTCGGCGGTCGCGGCGCGGACGAGGTGCTGGCCCTGGCCGCGGCGGCGGAGAGCGACAGCGAGCATCCGCTGGCCAAGGCCATCGTCGGCGCGGCCCGTACGCGTGGGCTGGACGTGCCCCAGGCCAGCGAGTTCTCCTCCTCTCCCGCGGTCGGCGTGAAGGCGACCGCGAACGGCACCGTGATCGAGGTCGGCGGCCCGTACCTCCTCGACGAGCGCGGCCTGGACGAGCTTCCCGTCGCCGGTGAGTGGCGGACGGAGGGGGCGATCATCCTGCACGTCCTCGCCGGCGGCCAGGTGATCGGCGCGCTCCGGCTGGCCGACGAGATCCGGCCCGAGTCCCGCGACGCCGTCGACGCCCTGCACGCCGCGGGCGTCCAGGTCGTGATGATCACCGGTGACGCCCGGGCCGTCGCCGACACCGTGGCCGCCGAACTCGGCATCGACCGGGTGTTCGCCGGGGTGCGGCCGGAGGACAAGGCGGCCAAGGTCGCGGAGCTGCAGTCGGAGGGCAAGAAGGTCGCCATGGTCGGCGACGGCGTCAACGACGCTCCCGCGCTGGCCCAGGCCGACGTCGGCATCGCGATCGGGGCCGGCACCGATGTGGCGATCGGCTCGGCCGGAGTGATCCTCGTCTCCTCGGATCCGCGCTCGGTGCTCTCCGTCATCGATCTGTCGCGGGCGAGCTTCCGGAAGATGAAGCAGAACCTGTGGTGGGCCGCCGGCTACAACCTGATCTCGGTGCCCCTGGCAGCCGGGGTGCTCGCGCCGATCGGGTTCGTACTGCCGATGAGCGTCGGGGCGATCCTCATGTCGGCCTCGACCGTCGTGGTCGCGCTGAACGCCCAGCTGCTGCGCCGGCTCGACCTCACTCCGGCACACAGCACGAAAACGTTCCTCGACCACGCGACACCCGCCCGGACACCCTGATCGCCCGGCGGCGGATGCGGCCGGGCGTTCAGGGGGCCGACATCCGGACGACCTGGCGGCGGATGCCGCCGGGCGCGCACGGGCCGGTACCTGGACGACCGGCGGCGGGTGCGGTCGGCGGCTGTTCGCGGTGCGAGGTGGTGAAGGCGTCGACGACCAGCGCGTTCCGTGGGTGGCCGCCGTCGGTTCGGACGTCCCCGTGGCCTCTTTCGGGGTTCTTACGGATGGCGGCGGGCCATCGGCCCGGCCGGGAAGCGCGCCTGATGATGGCGGCAACCATCGTCGAGTGAAAGGCGGGATCCGGGATGGGTCTCTTCCGCATGGCCGGGTCAGCCGGCTATGTCTGCGCCGTGCTGCTCATCTTCAACGTGTTCCGGCGGGCCGGGGCGGTCCCCGAGACGCCGGTCACGCACGCGGTGGCGCCGTTCGCGGCGCTGTCCGGGCTGTTCGCGATCACCGGGCTGTACCTGCTCATCCGGAGCAGGACCGGCGGGCTCGGGCTGGCCGGGTACGTGCTCAACGGCGCCGGGCTGGCCGGGGCGTTCGCCGTCGAGTACACGCTGCACTTCGTCTTCCCGTCGCTCCCCGGCGCGACGGTGAGCGGGCTGCTGGCCGGAGGGACGGGGACGGCGTTCCTGGTGACCTCGGCGGTGCTGCTGTCGGGGGTGCTGCTGTTCGGCGTGGCGGCGATCCGGTCGGGGACGCTGCCGGTCGCCGCCGTGCTGCTCTACGCGGCGGGGATGGTGCCCGGGTCGCTGCGCGGGGTCGTTCCGGAGTGGGCCTACCTCGGCGGGCTGGTCGTCGCGGCGGCGGGCATCGCGTGGATGTCGGCCCGCCTCTTCGCCGCCGCCGGGACGGCCGATCCCGTGAGGAGACCGGCCGGCCAGCACGCGTAGAACCGAACGCGGAAGACCCGCGCGGAACCGTCGTTCCGCGCGGGTCTGATTCTCGGCGGGGAGGTCCTGCGCCGGCGGCAGGACCTCCCCTGTCATAGCACCAGTCGCAACGCCCGGTTCAGGCGCTCGTTGGCGCGCTGGACACCACGCTGCGCCCTGCGGACGCGGCTGATGCGGGAGGCCAAGCGCTGCTCCTCCGCCTCGCGGTGGAGGGTCCGTATTCGGTCGTTGACCAGTTCATGGTAGAGATACGGGGCCGAGAACTCGCCGCTCGTCGGGATGAGGCTCATCAGATCGTCTTCTTTCGGCTGGTGTTGCTGGATCGGTGGGTCAGGCCGCGACCGGGTGCTTGCGCGGACGGCCACGCGGACGCTTGCGGGGCACGATGGTCCCGCGGAGGATGAGCTCGCCGCCCCAGACGCCCCACGGCTCCTCGCGCTCGAGCGCGCGCTCGAGGCAGGCCTTCTGGATCGGGCACCCGGTGCAGAGCGCCTTGGCGAACTCGACGTCCTCCGGCGACTCGGCGAACCACAGGTCAGGGTCGGTACGACAGGGGATCTCGGCTTCGTCGATCAGGTCCATGATCGTCTTCGCCCCCATCAGGATTCTCCTTTGATCGAACACGTTGTTCTTGGTCGGGACACACCTCGTGGGTGATCGGGATCACGGACAAACAAAGAGGCCGCGGATCCTGTCTGCGGATCCGCGGCCTGGGGGCTGCTGTGTGCCGGTCAGGTTATGACCGGAGCATCCCTCCAGGGTTGCGGACCCACTCCACGCTTGGCGATCGGCTGGGTCGGCACTTCGGCGCCTGCGGTGCCCGCAGGGACGCCCAGAGCGACGGCTGCGGCGAAGACGGGAGCACCGGAGGTGGCGGCGCCGGCGTGGGCGCGCGCATACATCAGGGACTCCTGGCGACGGGCAGACTCGTCCTGCCGCAGCTTGGCCGGCCCACTGACGAGCCTCACCGAGTCACGGCACGCGGAAAGCAGCCACTGCGTGGCCGGCGTGTTGTTGATGCTGATCACTGTGACTCACCTCCGCTCTGGGATCGTCGGGCAGAGACGCCCGACTCGCTTGACCATGACCCTAAACCCGGATCTCCGGGTTGGGCAACGTATTTTCTACCTGCGATTTCGTGACAAATTCGTGCGGATCATGGCCTCCTGGACCACGGACACCACGAGTTCGCCCGAGGCGTTGAACATCTCCCCCCGCGCGAGCCCTCTGGCGCCTCCGGCGGAGGGCGACTGCTGCGCGTAGAGCAGCCACTCGTCGGCCCTGAACGGCCGGTGGAACCAGATGGCGTGATCCAGCGAGGCGCCCATGATGTCGGAGGCGCCCCAGGCCAGGCCGTGCGCGAGCAGGATCGTGTCGACCAGGGTGTAGTCGGAGGCGTAGGCGGCCAGCACGACGTGCAGCAGCGGGTCGTCGGGCAGGTCGGCGTCGAAGCGGAACCACACGTTGGTCTCGGTGCTGCGCAGGTCGGGGTCGAGATGCGCCTCCCAGACCAGCGGGGAGACGTAGCGGGCGTCGACCGGGCGCGGCCGGGCCAGCCACTCGCGCTGCTCGTGGTCCTCCCCGACCAGCGCGGTCATCTGCTCCTGGAAGGTCGGCAGCGTCTCGGGGTCGGGCACCACCGGCATCGCCGAGGCCTGGTGCTCGATGCCCGGCTCCTCGACGTGGAACGAGGCCGACATCGTGAAGATCGCCTTGCCGTGCTGGATCGCCACCACCCGCCGGGTGGAGAACGACCGGCCGTCGCGGACCCGCTCGACGTCATAGACGATCGGGATGGCCGGGTCGCCGGGGCGGATGAAGTAGGCGTGCAGGGAGTGGACGTTCTTGCCGGCCGGGACGGTGCGCCCGGCGGCGACGAGGGCCTGCGCGGCGACCTGCCCGCCGAAGACGCGCTGGACGCGCTCCTCCGGGCTCCGGCCGCGGAACATGTCCTGCTCGATCTGCTCCAGGTCGAGCAGGTCGAGCACTTCCTTCAGGGCCTCGTTCACTCATCCCCCTTCACGCGGCACGCGCGAGCACCCCCCGGGCTCGCCCCTTATGGTGGCATCCCGTGGTTTCGCGGTGGTTACGACGGTGTCGTCCTGAGCCGGAGACGACAGGACAGGATAAGCGGGGTCAGGGTCAGGAGCCGCGGCACAGGCCCAGCACCGCCTCCCCGTAGCGGTCGAGCTTGACCCGGCCGACGCCCGCGATCGACAGCAGCTCCTGCTCGGTCGTCGGCGCCCGCTCGGCGATGGCCTGCAGCGTCACGTCCGTGAACACGACGTACGGCGGGATCTTGGCCTCCTTGGCCGTGGCCGTGCGCCAGGCCTTCAGGCTCTCCAGCAGCGCCTCGTCGTAGTCGGCCGGGCAGGTCGCGCACCGTCCCAGCTTCTGCTCGGCCGCGGCCACCAGGGTCTTGGCGCAGACCCGGCAGCTGACCGGGGCCGCCACCTCCCTGCGGTCGCGGGCGGGCGCGGCGGGCCGCGACGGCGCGGACGGGCGGCCCGTCAGCCCGTCGAGGAACCGGGACGGGCGGCGGCTCCTGCGCCCGCCCGGCGCGCGGGCCAGCGCCCACGACAGTGAAAGGTGCAGCCGGGCACGGGTGACGCCGACGTACAGCAGCCGGCGCTCCTCCTCGATCTGCTCCGGCGTCTCCGCGTAGATGATCGGCACCATGCCGTCGGTGAGGCCGACCAGGAAGACGGCGTCCCACTCCAGGCCCTTGGCGGCGTGCAGGGAGGCGAGCGTGACGCCCTCGACGGGCGGCGCGTGCTGCTCGGCGGCGCGGCGCTCCAACTCGGCCACGAACGCCGGCAGGTCGGCGCCCTCGGCCGCCAGATCCTCCGCCAGGTCGGCCAGGGCCTTGAGCGACTCCCATTTCTCGCGCGCCTTGCCGCCGCCGGGCGGCGAGGGGGTCAGCCCGACGCCGGTCAGGATGTCGTGGACCTCGGAGGCCAGCGGCTCGCCGCTGTGGGAGCGGGCCGCGCCGCGCAGCAGCACGACGGCCTGCCGCACCTCGGGCCGCTCGAAGAAGCGCTCCGCGCCGCGCACCACGTACGGGATCTCCGCCTTCGACAGCGCCTCCTCGTAAGACTCGGACTGCGAGTTGGTACGGAAGAGGACCGCGATCTCGCGGGACGGGACGCCCTGGTCGATCAGTTTGCGGATGCCGCGCGCGACGCCGGCGGCCTCGGCGGGCTCGTCGTCGTAGTCGGCGAACACCGGCCTGGGGCCGTCGGGGCGCTGCGCGACGAGCTCCAGACGGTGAGGCGACTTGCTCTTGGCGATGACGAGGTTGGCCAGGTTGACCACCTGGGGGGTGGAGCGGTAGTCGCGCACCAGCTTGATGACCGCGGCGTTCGGGAACTCGACCGCGAAGCCGGTCAGGTAGCGCGGGGTGGCGCCGGTGAAGCTGTAGATCGTCTGATTGGGGTCGCCGACCACGCACAGGTCGTCGCGGCCGCCGAGCCAGGTGTCGAGCAGGAGCTTCTGCAGCGGATTGACGTCTTGATACTCATCGACGACGAAGTAGCGGTACTGCTGGCGGATCTGGGCGGCGACCTCGGCGTGCTCGGTCATCACCGCCGCGGTCAGCTCCAGGATCGTCTCGAAGTCGACGAGGTGGCGCTCGCGCCGGATCCGCTCGTACGCCTCGTACAGGCGCACCACCTCCTCGGCGGGAACCGGAGGGGTGCGGTGGTGCTTGGCGGCGGCGGCGACGTAGTCGTCGGGGCCGATCTGGGTGACCTTGGCCCACTCGACCTCGGCGGCGATGTCTCGCAGCTCGGACCGTTCGGGATTTTTCCGGATCTGGCGGCAGGCTTCGATCAGCACCGGAAGCTTGGACTCGATCACCGACGGCGCCTCGCCGCCGATCACCCGCGGCCAGAAGTAGGTGAGCTGCCGCAGCGCGGCGGCGTGGAACGTGCGCGCCTGCACCGCCGGCGCGCCCAGCTCGCGCAGCCGCTGGCGCAGCTCGCCCGCGGCACGTGTGGTGAACGTCACTGCCAGCACGCTCCGCGCGTCGACCGCCCCGCTGCGCACCGCGTGCGCGATCCTGTGGGTGATGGCCCTGGTCTTGCCCGTGCCGGCTCCGGCCAGCACGCACACCGGGCCGCGCACGGTCTCGGCCACCTCGCGCTGCTCGGGGTCGAGCCCGGACAACACGTCGTCCACGCTGCTCACCTGTCCATCCTCCCAGCCGGTGGCGGTCCGAGAGCCATTCTGGCAACAGGTGGCCGCACCCGTTTCACAGGCAACGAGATGCAAACAACCGGTCTCTTCCACCACAATGGGGCCCGACCATCTGGCGGGGAGGAAGGAAAGCCGTGCGTACAGCGGTTTCCCTGAGCGCGATCGCGCTCGCTTGTGTCGCGCTCACCCCGGTGGGCGCGCAGGCGGCGCAGGATCCGACGCCGGGTCCCGCGGTGACCATGCCGACCGACCCTGACGGCATCGGCGGGCATGCCACGGAGACCATCTCCTACGGCAAGCACCGCCGCCAGCAGATGGACGTGTGGTGGACCCCCGACGGCATGCAACGGCCCGGAGTCTTCATCATCCACGGCGGCTGGTGGTCCAGCGGCGACAAGCGGGGCATGACCCAGATCGCCCGCTCGTACGCCGACATGGGCTACACGGTCTTCAACATCAACTACCGGCTGTCGACCCAGGCCGCCTGGCCCGCGCAACGCACCGACGCGCTGGCCGCGATCGCCGCCGCCCGCCGCCACGCCGACCGGTGGGCGTTCGACGCGAACAACTACGTGGTGGTCGGCTTCTCCGCCGGCGGCCACATCGCCGCCGCCGTCGGCACCTTCGGCAACGGCACGCAGGGGCTGAAGGGCGTGGTCGGGCTGTCGCCGATCATCTCCCCGCTGCGCGCCTACACCGACGGCGCCGCGGCCACCCAGCCCAACAAGGTACGACTGCGCAAGGCGGCGGTCCGGCTGGCCGGCGGCTGCCACCCCAAGGGCAAGTGCTCGCGGGTGTGGGCCAGCATGGAGGTCGCCTGGCACGCCAGCCGCAAGGACGCGCCGATGCTCACCGTGCACGCGCAGGACGAGTTCGTGCCACCGCAGCAGAGCGAGCTGGTCAAGGACGCTCTCGGCAAGCTCGGCGTGCCCGTGAAGATCATCACCGTCCCCGGTCAGTCCCACAGCACCACCCTCTACCGCGAGATGGGCGTGGCCGAGCGCGTCCAGGCGTGGATCGCCAGCCGCATCGGGTGAGGGATTAACCAGGCCACCCGCGTTGTTGCACCGAACGCCTTCGTGTTTCCCCTGACCTTGGAGGGATTCTCCAGCGATGACGCTCACGGTCTACAGCACCACGTGGTGCGGCCCCTGCAAGCGGCTCAAGTCCCAGCTGACCCGGGAGGGCATCAGCTTCACCGAGGTCGACATCGAGCGCGACCCGGACGCGGCCACCTTCGTCATGAGCGTCAACGGCGGCAACCAGGTGGTGCCCACGGTGGTCATCGAAACCCCGAACGGGCGCATCGTCCGCACCAACCCGTCCGCCCGCGAGGTCAAGGCTCTCCTCGAACCGGCCTGAGACGAACTACTCCGAAGACCTGGGTGCGTGGATCACCCAGGTCTTCTACCAGTCGCCCGTCAGAGCGCTGCCGTACCACGTCTCTATGAGCCGGCGGGCGATCGAGACCGGCGGCGGGAGGCGGACCTCGCCGGTTTCGAGCGCGCGGGCCAGGTCCTCGCGGGAGAACCAGCGGGCCTCGGCGATCTCCTCGGCGTCCGGGGTGAGGTCGGTGGAGAGCGCCTGGGCGAAGAAGCCGAGCATGAGACTGCGCGGGAAGGGCCACGGCTGGCTGCCGAGGTAGCGCGGGTTGGTGACGAGGATGCCGACCTCCTCGGCCACCTCGCGGACGACGGCGGCCTCCAGCGACTCGCCGGGCTCGACGAACCCGGCCAGGATCGACAGGCGCCCCTCCGGCCACTGAGGACCGCGGGCCAGGAGGCAGCGGTCGTCGGGGTCGCGGATCAGCATGATGACCGCCGGGTCGACCCGGGGGAAGTGCTGGCTGCCGTCGTGAGGGCAGACCCGGATGTGGCCGCCCGCCTCGACGGCCGTGCCCGCGCCGCAGCGCGGGCAGAACTGGTGGGTGCTGTGCCAGGCCTCCAGCGCCACGGCGTAGACCAGGAGGCCGGCGTCGCGGTCGCCGAGCAGACCGCCCGCCTGACGCAGCCCCGCCGGCACCGGGTGACCCTCGGGGGCGTCGTGCGGGCTCATCGGTACGGTGACGCGCCCGTTGACGTCGCCCGGCGGGGAACCGGGCAGCGGGGCGGCCACGGCGAAGTAGGCGACGCCGTCGGCCACGCCGAGCAGGAAGCGCTCGCCGGCCGGGGCGTCGGCCGTGGTGTAGAGCACCGCCCGCACCTCGTCGCCGGCGCGTTCGACGAGGGTTCGGCCGTTGTCGATGACGAGCACCCGGGTGGAGGGGGCGTTCCAGGCACGTTCCAGCCACGCGCTGTCGGATCTCAGGGCGGCCGATCTGTCGATGGTGCCCCGGGCCAGGAGCAGCGGTCCGATGAGTTGCTCTTCCGCTTGCGTTTCCACAGGGTCCACCCTTCCAAACTCTCTGTCATCCTATGGCTGCTTCGGGAAGATCTTCGAAGGGGTTAGGATCTTGGGTAGTTAGGCAGACCTTACTTGCAGGGCCCGGGGGTGCCGCGTGCGGGAGTCTCACCTGGCCGCCCGGGTGCTGGACGCGCTGCTGCGCGAAGACTACGGCGGCCTGTCGTCCCACGTCGTCAGGGGCCGGGGCGGCGTCGGGCTGACACTGGCCGACGGGAGACTGGTGCGGCTGGCGCCGGGTGCGCCCTTCCAGGACTTCGTGGTGGCGGCCGGAGAGTTGCTGGGCCTGGAGCAGGTGCTGGACACGCTGGCGGAGATCGCTCCCGAGGAGGACGCCGACGGGGTCAAGGCGTTCTTCGACGAGTGCGTGGCGGCGCTGGCCGCGCTGGAGCTGCACGACGCGCGGCCTCCCGCGGTGCGGTCGTACGAGACGCTGGCGGCCCTCGCCGACCATCCCTGCTATCCGACCGCGCGGGCACGGCCCGGGGTGCCGGACGGGGAACTGGCCGCGTACGCGCCGGAGTTCGGGCCCGTGTTCGAGCTGCGCTGGGCGGCGGTGCCGCGTCGCATGCTGGAGCCGGGCTCGGCGCCACGGCTGCCGCCGGACGTCCTGGCGTCCCAGGGTGCCGGTGCGTTCCCCCGGGAGCCTCTCGGGCCGGACGAGGTGCTGTTCCCCGTCCATCCGCTGGCGGTCGACGAGGCGCGGCGGGCCGGGGCGCGGGTGCTCGACGTACGGCGCGGCACCGTACGGCCTACCGCGTCGATGCGCGCCGTCGAGGCCGGGCCGCGCACGCACCTGGTGCTGCCGCTGCCGGTCAGCGTCCTCGGCACGCGCGACCGCCTCGGCATCGAACCGGGCAGCCTGAGCGCCGCGGCCCGCGTGGAGCCGCTCCTGCGCGCGCTGGCCGGCCCTGACGTGCTGGTGGCGGGCGAACAGGAGTACGCGCGCGCCGGGCACGACCACCTCGCCTGGCTGGTGCGCCGACTTCCGCAGGGCCGTCGCATCCCGGTGGCGGCGCTGACCCTGCCTGACACCCCGGACAAGCCCGGCACACAGGACCAGCCTGACGCTCAACATCTGTGCGCCCGGGCTTGGGTGGGAGCTGAGGTCGAGCTGCAAGGCGAGGTGGTGGATGTGCCGGTCGCCTATGTGCGTGCGCTGTTGCGGTGGAGCGTGCGGCTGCTGGTGGAGTACGGGGTGGTGCCGCAGGTCCGGTGGCACGACGCGGCGCTGGTGCTGGTGGACGGCGCGGTGAAAGTGCTCGTGCAGGGGCATGACGGGGTGTTGGTCTCGCCCCCGAGGCTGGATGCGGCGGGGATCGCGGCGCCGGGGCTGCCCGAGCGGATGCTGACCGACGACCCGCACGCGCTGGCGGACGCGTTCGTGACGGGCGCGCTGCACCTGGGCGCGGCGGCGGTCGCGTTCGCGGTGCTGCCTCCGGCCGACGCGGCCGCGCTGCTGCGCCGCTCGCTGGAGGAGGCGTTGCGACCGTACGACGCCCATCCGACGGCCAGGCTGCTACGGGCCAGAACGCTCGACGCGGCCAGGCTCACCGGCAGGCCGTGGCTGACGGCCGGCACGCTGGCGTCAGCGAAGCGGCTGTCCACCAAGCCGCCACGCATGAGCGGCCCGAACTACCTACGCCTACGCTGACGCCCTCAACCCAGACGCGCCACCGCGACCCAGTGGTGCTGACCTTCCCGGAGGGCGGATGCGCGGCGGTGGGGTGTTGGGTCAGGTTGTGGGGACCGATTCGATGAGTGCTACCAGGCCGTCGGCGTCGAGCAGGTTGACGGGGCGGACGGTGAGGTTGGCGCGGACGTAGTGGAAGGCCGCGCCGACGCGGTCCAGGGGCACGCCGGCCAGGTGGGACCAGGCCAGGCGGTACGCGGCGAGCTGCACGGACGCGGCGCGGGCCGCCTTGCCCTTGGGCGGGCGCCCGGTCTTCCAGTCGACGACCTCGTAGCGGCCGTCGGGCAGCTCGAAGACGGCGTCCATGCGGCCGCGCACCAGCCGGTCGGCGATCATGGTCTCGAACGGCACCTCCATGTCGACCGGCCGCCGATCCGCCCACTCGCTCTGCTCGAACCGCTCCTGCAGCTCAGCCAGCCGCACGTCCGCCTCCTCCGGCTCGACGTCCAGGCCGAGCTCGAAGTCGTCGATGAGCCGCTGCTGGTCCCAGCGGGTCTCCAGCCACCTGTGGAAGGAGGTGCCGCGCCGGGCCAGCGGGGCGGGCTTGATCGGGACCGGGCGGCGGATCCTGCGAGCCAGCTCGCGCGGGTCGTCCGCCAGGGTGACGAGGGACGAGACGGTCAGCCTGGCTGGTAGCTCGACGGTGGTGGAGTCGGGCCGCCGGTGCAGCTCGCGCTCGCGCAGCAGCAGGTCGGTGTCGCGCTCCCATGCCTGGACGCGTTCCTCCTCGAAGGCGCGCAACGCCTCGTCCTCGTCGCCGTCCAGGCCGCCCGCGAGCGCGTCCTCCACCAGCCGGGCGCCGTCGAGGACGGACTCGTACCGCAGACCGGCAGGCTCGACCGGCCAGATGGCCTGGGGCGGCTCGGCCAGCAGCGGGTTGGTGGCGCCGGGTTCGAGGTCCGGGGCCCAGACCGCGACCCGGTCGGCGGTGTCGCGGATCTCCAGCAGGAACTCCGACGGCGCGAGCGGTTTGGAGGCGGTGCCCCACCGGTAGCCGGAGGCGATCAGGTGGTAGTGGGCGCGGGTGACGGCCACGTACGCCAGCCGCCGCTCCTCCATGAGGTCCCTGGCGCGGCAGTGCTCGTCGAAGGCGGCCAGCTCCTCCTTGCCGAGGCCGGTGAGCCGGGGCAGGTCGGCGGCGTCGCCGCGGAGCGGGTAGGGCAGCTTGCGCGGGTTCTCCGTCCAGCGGCCGTTCACGACGGGGGTGGCGGGGAACACGCTGCCCGTGGTGATCGTGCCCATGGAGCTGAGGAGCTGCGACAGTCCGGGCACGACCACGACGGGCCACTCAAGGCCCTTGGAGGCGTGCACGGTCATCAGCTTGACGCTGTTGCTCTCGCCGACCCGGCCGCCCTCCAGCCCGAACTCCTCGCTCTCTGCCGCCTCCAGGTAGGCGAGGAACGCGCCCAGCGTCGGGTCCTCGGCGTCGCCCGCGAACCGGGAGGCCGCGTCCAGGAACGCGTCCAGGTCGGCCCTGGCGGCGAACGCGCTCGCCGTGCCGCTGCGGGCGGCCACCTCGATGTCCAGGCCGAGCCGCCGCTCCACCTCGCTGATCAGGTCGGGCAGCGGCTGCGCGGTGTGCGCGCGGAGCTGGCGCAGCTCGTGCGCGAGCGCGACCAGCCGGGTGCCGGCCAGCGGCGAGAACGACGCCAGCCACTCCTCCCTGTCGGGCAGCTCGTCCAGCGCGTCGACCAGGCTGCCCTGCTCGTCGGCCAGGTCGGCGACGGCCTGCTCCAGCGGGTCGTCCTCGTGGCGGCTCTCGCGGGACTGGCGGACCAGCTCGCGGGCGTGGTCGCCGAGCACCCGCAGGTCGGCGGGGCCGATCCGCCAGCGCGGCCCGGCCAGCAGCCGGGCCAGCGCGTCGCCCGCGGTCGCGTCGTAGAGCACGCGCAGCGTGGCCACGATGTCGCTCACCTCGGGCACGGTGAGCAGGCCGCCGAGACCGACCACCTCGACCGGGATGTCCCGGTCCTCCAGCGCCCTGCGCAGGGCGGGGAACTGCGAGCGCTTGCGGGCCAGGATGGCGACGTCCTGCGGCTGGATGGCGAGGGTCTTCTTGCGCTCCTTGTCGCCCCAGGGCAGCCCGTCGGGCGCGACCTCCTGGCCGATCAGCTTGGCGACCATGCCGGCGATCCACCCGGCCTCGTCCTCGGCGGTCTCGTGGAAGGCGCAGGTGACCCGGCCCCGGTCGACCCGGTTGGCACCGGGGACCAGCACCGGCACCTCGCGGGCCTCCATGCGCAGCGGGAGCTGGACCCGGGCGGCGACGTCGAGCACCCGGTCGCCGTTGCGGAAGCTGACGCTGAGCTGCCGCACCGGCGCCGGGTCTCCGGAGGCGGCGCGGAAGTCGGCCGGGAAGCGGCGCAGGTTGCCGGCCGAGGCGCCGCGCCAGCCGTAGATGGACTGGCAGGGGTCGCCGACGGCGGTGACGGGGTGCCCGCCGCCGAACAGCGAGCGCAGCAGCACGAGCTGGGCGTGGCTGGTGTCCTGGTACTCGTCGAGCAGCACCACCGCGAAGCGGGAGCGCTCGATCTCGCCGACCTCCTTGTGCCCGGCGGCGATCCGCGCCGCCAGCGCCATCTGGTCGCCGTAGTCGATGACCTCCCGCCTGCGCTTGAGTCTCTCGTACGCTTCCACGAGCGGCAGCAGCTGCTCCCTGGCCTCGTGCACGACGACCGGCCGGCCCTGCGCCTTGGTGACGCGGCCGGGCAGCTCGGCGTACCGGTCGCGGAGCCATTCGCCGATTCTGCGCACGTCGCCGGGGCCGCGCAGGTGCTCCGACAGCTCGCCGGCGAGCTCCAGGACGGCGGCGGTGACCGAGGCGGGGCCCAGCTCGATCCTGTCCATCGGCCCGTCGTACATGGCGACCACGCGCGAGGCGAGCTGCCAGGAGACGGCCGGGGTGACCAGCCGCATGGTGGGCTCCAGCGCCTCGCGCAGCGCGTGGTCGGTGACCAGGCGCGAGGCGTAGGCGTGGTAGGTGGAGACGGTCGGCTCGTCGTGCAGCAGCTCGGGCTCGACCAGGCCGGCCTCGGCGAGCCCGGCGAGCCGTTCCCTGACGCGGGTGGCCAGCTCGGCGGCGGCCTTGCGGGTGAACGTCAGGCCGAGCACGTTCGCGGGCTTGACCAGGCCGTTGGCGACCAGCCAGACCACGCGGCCGGCCATGGTCTCGCTCTTGCCCGAGCCCGCGCCGGCCATGACGACCATCGGCTCCAGCGGGGCCTCGATGACGGTGGCCTGTTCGGCGGTGGGCGGCAGGATGCCGAGCTTGTCGGCCAGTTCGACCGGGTTCAGCACACCTGTCCCCCGCTGTCGTTCACGGGGCAGCTCGCCCTGGCCGCGCAGGTGCGGCAGCCGTCGTTCGTCCTGGCCTGGAAGAGCGGGCCGGACATGCCTATCGCCACGGTGTCGACCAGGTCCTTGGCCCAGCCGGGGTTCTGGTCGTCGGCGAGCGCGTCCTGCTTCTGCTCGATCGCGTCGTGCTTGCCCGCGGCCTTGCCGAGCTGGACGAGCGCGGCGCCGCCCGGCTCGTCCATGCCGTGCCTGGCGAACGCGCCCAGCAGCGCGGCGAGCTGGTAGACGCCGAGCTGGGGGTGGCGGTCGAGGTCGCCGGGCCTGGGTTTGGAGCCGCCGGTCTTGAGGTCGATGATCACCGCGCGGCCGTCCTCGTCGCGCTCCAGCCGGTCGACCCGGCCCTTGATCTGGACGCCTTCGGCGATGGTGGCCACGAACGACTCCTCCAGGGCGATCAGGTCGCGGCCGTTGTCCTCCTGCCAGCGCAGGAACTTGCCGATCATCTGCTCGGCCACCTGCCGCTGCTTGCGGTTGAACCAGACGCCGCCGAAGTCGAGCTCCTTCCAGACGTCGTCGAGGCGTTTGCCGAGCATGTCCTCGTCGGGCAGGCCGGTGGCGGCGATCACGGCGAGCGCGTGGATGACGTTGCCGAGGCCCTGCGCGGTGCTGGTGCCGGCGGCGCCGACGGCCGTCTCCAGCAGCCAGCGCAGGCCGCACTTGGTGAAGCTTTCCACGGCGGACGGGGAGATGGTGACCACGTTGTCGGGCCAGCTCAGCGGCCGGTCGTCGGAGATCGGCGTGAGCGCGTACCAGTCGTTGGGGTGGGCGCCGGGCACGCCGGCGGCGGCGAGCCTGGCGAGCTGTCTGGCCGCGTTCCTGCGCATCTTCGCCGGTTTGGTGGGGTCGGTGACGGCGCTGCGTAGGTCGGCCACGAGCGCGGGCATGCTGAGCCAGCGCGACCGGTCGCCGACGCCGGCCTCCTCGACCGCGCCCGGCATCAGCTCGGACAGGAACCTGGACGGCCGCTCGTCGGTGTCCTCGCCGCCGACCGCCGTGACGACGAGCCGGTGGCGGGCGCGGGTGGCGGCCACGTAGAACAGCCGCCGCTCCTCGGCCAGCAGCTTGGAGGCGAGCGAGGCCGCGTTCGGGCGGCCGCCCTCGATCACCTCGACGAGGTCCTCCACACCGAGCATGGTGCCGCGCAGCCGCAGGTCGGGCCAGACCGCCTCCTGCACGCCCGTCACCACCACGATGTCCCACTCCAGGCCCTTGGCCCGGTGGGCGGTCAGCACGCGCACCGCGTCGCCGTCGGGGGCCCGCTCGGCCAGCGTGTCGCCGGGGATCTCCTGTGACGCCAGGTCGTCCAGGAACACCTCGGGCCCGGCCTTGGGCATCCGGTCGACGAACCGGGCGGCCTGGTCGAACAGCGCCACCACCGCGTCGAGGTCGCGGTCGGCCTGGGCGCCCCTGGTGCCGCCGGACAGGCTGGTGTCGGTCCACTTCCCGGCCAGCCCGGCGGCCTGCCAGACGGCCCACAGCACCTCTTCGGCGCTGCCCTGCTCCTCCACCGCCGCGCGGGCGGTGGCCAGCAGCTTGGCGACGCGCTCGGCGGGCACCGCGACATGCGGCTCGATCCGTACGAGCTCGCGGGGGTCCCTGATCGCGGCGACCAGCAGCTCGCCGGACGAGCGCGGCACGTACGGGAGCTCAGGGGGGTCGGCGGCGAGCTCGTTCTCGGCGATCTTGAGGGCGCGGCGGAGGCGGCGCACGCCGATCATGTCGGTGCCGCCCAGCGGGCCGGTCAGCAACTCCTCGGCGACGTTCTCGTCCAGCTCGGCCGGGTCGACCGCGACCTTGAGCATCGTCAGCAGGGGGCGGACGCCGGGCTCCTGGGCGATCGGCACCTCGTCGCCGGCGATCATCGTGGGCACGCCCGCGTTGACCAGCGCCCGGCGCAGCAGGGGCACCTGGCGCTTGGCCGAGCGCACCAGCACCGCCATCCGGTGCCAGGGCACGCCCTCGATCAGGTGGGCGCGGCGCAGCGTGTCGGCCACCACCGCGGCCTCCTGGCTGGTGCTGTCGGCCAGCAGCACCCGCACCTCACCCGGCGGCGCGTCGGGCGACGGCACCAGGTCGCGATGCCCGCGCCCGCCGAAGGCCCGCCCGGCGGGTTCCGGTGCGGCAGGGTTCGGCGCGGGGTCCGTGGTCGGCAGGGGGGCTGCGGGGAGGCGCGCGGCCACGCGCCGGGTCGCGGCCAGCAGGTCGGCGCCGCTGCGGCGGCACACGCGCAGCGCCACGATCGGCGCGTCGCGGCCGTCGAGGGTACGGAAGCGCTGCGGGAAGCCCAGGATGCCGTGCACGTCCGCGCCGCGGAAGCCGTAGATCGACTGGTCGGGGTCGCCCACCGCGACCAGGTCGCGCCCGTCGCCGGCCAGCTGCTGGAGCAGGAACTCCTGGGCCGGGTCGGTGTCCTGGTACTCGTCCACGAACACGGCGTCGAGCGCGGCACGCTCGCGCGCCCGCACGCCGGGGTCCGCCAGCAGCCTGCCCGCCTCGGCGATCAGCTCGGCGTAGTCGAGCGTCCGTTCAGGGTCGAGGTCGAAGCGGGTCTCGTAGCGGTCGGCGAAGCGGCCCACGGCCACCCAGTCGCCACGACCGTGCCGCCTGCCGAGCTCCCTGAGCCGCTCGCCGTCCAGCCCCCGCTCGGCGGCGCGGGACAGGAAGTCGCGCAGCTCCTCGGCGAACCCGCGGGTCCTGAGCGGCTCGCGCAGGTCTTCCGGCCAGTCGAGCGCGCCGTCCTCCAGCTCGCCGTGGAGCAGCCGCCGCACCTCCAGCAGTTGCTCGGGGCCGGTCAGCAGCCGGGGTGGCGGCTCGCCCGCCTGCACCGCCGCGCGGCGCAGCAGCGCGTAGGCGTAGGAGTGGAAGGTCATGGCCACCGGCGTGCGGGTGGTGCGGCGCAGCCGCCCGGTGACGCGGCGGCGCAGCTCCTCGGCCGCCTTGCGGCTGAAGGTGAGGATCAGCACGCGCTCGGGGTCGGCGCCCCGGCGCTCGATCCGGTCGACCACGCTCTCGACGATCGTGGTGGTCTTGCCGGTGCCGGGCCCGGCCAGCACGAGCAGCGGGCCGCCGGGATGGCCGACCACCGCGCGCTGATGTTCGTCCAGCACAGGAGGCTCAGCAGGCCCCCGACTGCCACGGCGCACCAGCCGCCAGGTCTGACCACTCACAACCCTAGATTCCACCAGACCACAGGGGTAGATCGTGCCGGATTGACCGGTCTCCCGAGCGATCGTCCAGGGTAGCGGGGCAAATCTGAGTTTTCCCGCCCGACACGCCGGGCGGGAAAACGGGCGTCAGGAGAAGATGTGGTCCACGACGCGGGCGGTGGCCTTGCCGTCGTCGCGGGGCGCGAACGTGGCGCGGAAGGCGTCGTAGCGGTCGGCGTGGGCCGCCGCCACCTCGTCGATCGACCGCAGCGCGTCGATCACCTCGGCCGACGTCGGCAGCACCGGGCCCGGCGCGATCTCCGGCAGGTCCAGGTAGAGGCCGCGCTTGGCCGAGTACTTGGGCAGGTCGTACCCGTACAGGACGATCGGCCTGCCCGTCACGACGAAGTCGGCCAGGACGGACGAGTAGTCGGTCACCAGGACGTCCGTCACGAGCAGCAGATCCGCCATATCCGGATAAGTCGTGACGTCGTGAGCGATGTCGGGAACGGCGGGCGCGGCCTGCATCGGGTGCGCGCGCACCAGCAGCTCATGGTCCGCACCCAGCGCCTCCCTGGCCTTCGCCAGGTCGAGCTTGACCATGGCGTTCTTGCGGTCGTAGTCACGCCACGTGGGCGCGTACAGGACGACCCGCTTGCCCTCGGCCAGCCCGAGGCGCTCGCGTACCTTCGCCGCGAGCTGCTCGCGGTCGGGCGAGGTCAGCACGTCGTTGCGGGGCAGCCCGCTCTCCAGCACCTCGCCCTGGTAGCCGAACGCCTTGCGCAGCACGGGCGTGGCCCACGGCGACTGCGACAGCAGCACGTCCCAGCCGCGCACGTCGGCGGCCTGCCGGTGCCAGACCGGCGGTCTGGGGTCGCGGCGCATGTGCGGCTGGTCGTTGCCGATGTGCTTGACCGGGGTGCCGTGCCAGGTCTGCAGCACCACCTGGCCCTCGCGGGAGCGGAACCAGACGGGCAGGAACGAGTTCGTCACGATGTAGCGGGACCTGGCCAGCGCCGCCTTGTGCTCGCGGCTGCCGGCCCGCACGACGGTGGCGGGGCCGGGAGGGGTGAACGCGCCGTCCTTGACGATCCAGATGTGCTCGCGGTCGTCGCCGCGGCGCAGCCGCTCCTCGTATATGGCGCGGACGCTGTCGGCGTACAGGCGGCCCTCGTTGACCACGTAGACGGTGGCGTCGTTCAGCGGCTCGGTGCGCTGCTGCGGGTAGAAGACCTTGCGCAGCACGTGGGTGCCGGCCAGGCCCTTCTCGTTCGCGGGCCGGTCCTCCTCCGACAGCACCACCGGCACGTCGAAGCGGGTCGACACGATGCGGAAGCAGTGGCCGCCGGCCGTGCGCGGGCTCTCGTCGAGGCCCTCCAGCGCGGCGTGGTCCATGCGCACCGGGACGATCTCGCCGGACGGGTGCCGCATGGACATGTTCCAGGTGCCGGAGGCCAGCGGCACGGGCTCACCGAAGCGGTCCATCGCGCCGGGCTCGAACCGCACCTCGAAGTCCTCGCCGGTACGCGTCATCGGCAGCTGGTAGGACAGCCCGGAGCGGTGGCGCAGCGAGACGGCGCGCGGGCCCGCGGCGTCGGGGTAGCGGCCGCGCAGCACGAGCGTGGTGCCCTCCCACACGGCCGAGACGATGACGGGCCGGATGCGGTGGGCCGAGATGATCACGCGGTCACGCCGGTCGCCCAGCACGGTGATCTCGCGGTCGCCGCTGGTGAACCTGGTCTCCCCCAGGTCGCCGAGCATGACGGTGGCGGCCGGGTCGCCCTTGGGCTCGACCCACAGGCGGCGGCCGTCCTTCTCCTGCAGCAGCGCGGGCACGGCGAGGTCGAGCGTCACCTCGGTGGCGGCGCCCTTGGGGGTGAAGTCCGCGGCCATGCGGTGGCCGCCGACCCGGGCGTGGCCCTTGGTCACGACCCGGCCGGCCAGGGTGATCTTCAGCTGCAGGTGCTCGTCGTCCACGCGGACGCCGGTGAGCTCGGCCCGGTTGGGCTGGAACGCCACCTGGAGCGCGCGGTCGGAGGTCCACACCGGCCTGACCCACCAGCCGGGGCTGAGCTGGCGGCCGGCGGGCCGCTCGCTGCGCCCGACGCCGTAGCCGCGCAGCAGGCCGGTGGCCCTGGCGCCGCGGCTCCAGAACACGATCTCGGCCCGCCACGTCGTGGTGTCGGCCACGGCCGGGCGGCGGCGCAGCCGGCGGCGCACCGCGGAGACCATGCCCCTGGCCGCGCCGCGCCAGCGCAGCGCCCACGGGTTCAGCTCGGCGGTGAAGCCGGACCAGTCGTAGTTGCAGCCGACCTCGCGGGCGCCGTGGGTGGCCTCGGGGGCCAGCACGCGCCGGGTGCGCAGGCGCACCGGCGGCAGCCAGCGCGGGCCGCGCAGGACCACCGTCGCCCAGTTGGCCCGGCGGCTGCGGACCGAGAGCCCGGCCAGGTAGGCGTAGCCGGAGATGCGCAGCTTGCGGCCGTCCCACACGATGTCGTCGATGTGCGTGACGGGCACCAGGTCGGCCTTGCGCAGCCGGTACAGGTCGGCCGGCAGTTCGTCCTTGAGCGGCAGGTCGGCGTACCAGCGCAGGCCCTTGCGGATGCGCTTGGACGGCTCGGCGGCGGCCGCCACGACCTGGGCGAGCGTCTCTCCCTCGACCAGCTCCTCGTCGGCGCGGGTCTCGATGAGGTGGCACATGAGGCGGCGCGCGACCGGCAGCTCGCGCTTGACCTTCGGGTCCACCCCGGAGAGGTACGGGCGCACGAGGGTGAGGAGCTCGCGCCGCGTGTCGGGGCCGCGCTTGACCGCCAGGTCCATCCGCGCGCCCAGCGGCCCGCTGAGCACCTCGGTGTCGAACTCCGCGCTGCGCCCGCCGGTCCCGACCAGGGCCATGATCTCGTCGAGCGGCTCGCCGCGGTCGCAAAGGTCCTGGACAGCCTTCAGGCGGTCGGGGATCGCTTCGCCGCCGGGGCTCTGGGCTGTCAGGCCGTTAGCCATCGCGGTAGGCACCGCCTTTCAGGCCGCCGTTATGTTCAGCCCATGGTAATAGGAGTCACAAGATGTGAATTCGCACAGTTCGCGAAGAGGCAGGTCAACGGGCTTCCTGTGAATCCGCTGAACGCCCGTCCCAGCGCGCCCGGCGCATGTCGACCCGTTCGCCGCGCAGCGGGGTGCCCTCCTCGCGCCAGTGGGACAGGCATCGCGCCTGGTGTCCGGGGGCGCCCGTGCCGTCGGCGTGTACCACGCGCCACCAGGGCACGCCGCCTCCCCAGGTGGACATGACCCGCCCGACCTGACGCGGGCCGCCCTCGCCGAGATACTCGGCGACGTCGCCGTAGGACATGACCTTGCCGGGAGGGATGCGGTCGACGACGTCGAGCACCCGCTCGGCGTACGGGTTCAGGGGGTCCACGCCGCCGGGCCCGCTCGGAGCATCTCGTCGAGCCTGCCGAGCTCCGTCGCCAGTCCTTCGGCCAGCACCTCGACCGCGCCGTCGCGCAGCGCGTAGACCTCGCCGTCCTCGCCCACGAGCCGGGCGCCGAGCGCCGCCGAGAGCCTCACGAGCTGCGCCACCTGCCAGTCGGAGCCGGGTTCGCCGACCACCTGGCCGCGCCACGCCCCCACCGCGTGGGCGCCGTCGCCGTGCCTGGCGACGATCTCTTCGGAACCGCGCAGCTCGAACCCCGCCGGCTCGATCGCCTTCGCGAGGTCCGCGAGGGCGATCGGCGACTCACGAACCACGCGCAGTTCGTATCCCATGGGGCGCGACCTTAGCGGATCTTCACTCCCTGCGTTGGTTGAGAACCACGATTCCACCGCAGAACATGACAAGGGCCACCAGAACCCCAATCCCGTACAGCCAGAGCCGCCACGCGTCCGGCCCCGGCGCCGTCGGCGGCGGGGAGTCCTCCCCCTGCCCGAAGTGCTGATCGTCGGGTACGGGGACGCTGCGGCGCTGCCCGCCGAGCGTGGCCGCGGCGTCCAGCGCGGCGCCCGCGTCGACCACGCCGAAGCCGACCTCCTCGTCATAGCCGTCGGCCGGCCTGCCCTTCGCGCCCGCGGCCAGCGCCTGCGCCACCTGGTCGGGCCGCAGGCCGGGGTAACGCGCCTTGATCAGGGCGGCGACCCCCGACACCAGAGCCGCCGCCGAGCTGGTGCCCTCCGACAGTTCGTAGCCGCTGCCGCGCCTGACCACGGGGACCCCCGAGCCCGGCGCCGCGACCAGCACCGACAGGTTGTCACTGCTGTACGAGGCCACCCTGCGCTGCTTGTCGACGGCCGCGACGCCGATGACGCCCGGATATCCGGCCGGGAAGCTCCAGTAGGAGGTGCCGTTCTCCCTGGCGTACTCCGTCTTCCCGTCGTTGCCGACGGCCGCGACCAGCACCACGCCCTTGCCGAGCGCGTACGAGACCGCCTCACGCTCGGACCTGTGCGCCCCGTACGTGCCGATGGACATGCTGACGACCTGCGCGCCCTGGTTGACCGCGTACCGCAGAGCCCGCGCGAGCGGGCTCTCGATCACCGCGCGGTCGTCGGCCAGCGGCGGGTCCACCCGGTCCGGGTCCTCCGCCACCGCCAGCGGCAGGGACAGCACGCGGACCTCGGGCGCGACGCCGACGTAGCCGTCGTCGGCGCCGGAGGCGGCGATGAGCCCCGCCATCGCGGTGCCGTGGCGGCCCGGGGTCACCTCGCGGCGCACCGCGCCCGAGCTCATGTCGGGGCCGACGGTGACCCGGCCGCGCAGCTCCTTGACGTCGGGGTCGACCGCGCTGTCGATGACGGCCACGGTGACGCCGGCGCCCTTGGTGGTCCGCCACGCCTGCTCGACGTTGAGCGCGTCGAGCACCCACTGCTGCCGGTCGCGGATGGGCGCGGCGTGCGCCGGGGTCTGCAGCAGGAGGAGGCCGGCGACCAGGGCGCGCACGACGGTCAGCACACGTTCCCCTGGGTGCACGGCGGGACCTTGGGCGGATCCGCCAGGAAGTAGGCGATCTGGTTGCCGATCGACCGGGCGGCCGGCCAGAGCTCGCTGTGCAGCTCCTCCTCCGGCGGGATCGCGGCCCTGGTGCGGCCGTCGGCGTAGCCGCCGGTGGTGAAGACGAGGTAGGGCCCGGCGCCGGCCCAGCCGGTGCGCTGGCGCTGCTCGGCGCCGAACCGCTCGGCCACGGTGCCGGGGAAGGCGACGGGCAGCACGCCCACCCGGTCGTCCTGGGTGAGGTCCCCACCGGCCGAGACCCTGGCCTCCTGGTCCTTGAGCACGGCCACGCCGATGGTGAAGACGAAGGTGGAGCTCTGGTCGACGTACGTGGCGCGCAGCAGGCTCACGCAGCCGTGCTCGGCCAGGATCGCGCCGACCGCGGGGTCCACGGCGTCGCGGCACCTGGCCTCGGGGGCGATGCCGACCCGCCTGGCGTACTGCTGGGTGCGGTCGAGGCCGAGGTACTTCAGCTCCTCGGGGAAGATGCCGGTGGTGGGCCACGACTGCCAGCGCCGGGCGATCTCCTCCTGCTTGTAACGGTTCTGCTCCTCGGCGGTCAGCGGGCGCGAGCGCGTCTCCTTGAACAGGCCCACGGTGCCGAGCAGCACGACGACGGCCGAGAGTGCCACGATGACGCCCACCAGTGCCACGAACGCCCGCCGGTAGCGGACGCCCTGCTGCAATTGGTCGGTCTCGGCCCGTTGCCTGGCACGCTGCCTGGACATGGACCGGCCGGTCGCCGGCGACCAGTCGCGCACCCGCGACCTGCGGCCGGTACCGGCGCCGAGCGGGTTCTTCCGTCCCGGCGTGGCGTCCCCCGCGGCGCGCGGCAGCCCTGTGGTGGACCTACGTGCCTTCACCACCGCCTCGTTCCCAAGCTCGGCTTTCTGTGTCATTCGTCCCCGTAACAGGGCGGATCATGCGTCTTGGTCATTGTGCGCTCGTCGCACCCTCCTCACCAAGGCGAGGATGACCGCCACCGAGCCGACCGCGCCTCCGGCCGACGCCACCGCGATCGACGCGTGCAGCACGACGCGCCGCTCGTCCCTGTGGACGACCTTGACCGGGCCCGCGGCTCCGCCGCCGAGCGGCCGGTCGGGGTCGTGCGCCAGCGCGGCGGGCGCGGCCTCGGTGTGCCCGGCGAGCTTGGCCGCCTCGGCCAGCGCCCTGGCGGCGTTGACGACGCCGAAGCCGGTGCCGGTGTCGTAGCCGGTGGGCGGGCTGTCGACGGCCCCGGCGGCGAGGGCGCGGGCCACGAGCGGCGGCGACATCTTCGGATATTTCGCCCTGACGAGAGCCGCGACGCCGGAGACCAGGGCGGTCGCCTGCGAGGTGCCCCGGCCCGTCCAGTACTCGTCGCCGGGACCCGCGCCCATGATGTCGACGCCGGGCGCGGCCACCAGCACCGAGGCGTTCCCGTTGGAGAAGGCCGCCCGCCGCAGGCCCGCGTCGGCCGCGCCGACCGCCACCACACCGGGGAAGGCCGCCGGGTAGGAGTACGGTGCCGCCCCCGCCACCTTGCGGGTGCCCTCGTTGCCGGCCGCGGCGACCAGCACGACGCCCTTGCCGATGGCGTAGCGGACCGCGGCCCGGTCGGCCTTGCTGGCCAGCTCCTTCGAGATGGACAGGTTGATGACGTCGGCGCCCTGGTCGACCGCGTAGCGGATGCCCCTGGCCACCACGTCCTCGAACCTCGGGTCGACGTTGAACGTCCGGAACCCCGGCTCCTCGTCCTCCAGGATCACCCGTACCGACAGCACCTCGGACTCCGGGGCGACGCCGATGATCCCGTCGGCGCCGCCGGGGCCGTGACCGTGGCCGGCGATCAGTGACGCCATGTACGTGCCGTGCAGGCGACGCGGCGCCACCCCCGGCGCGTTGGCGCCCTCGGTGAAGTCCTCGCCCACGGTCACGGAGCCGGCCAGGTCGCGGTGGCCGGGGTCGACGCCGGAGTCGAGCACGGCCACGGTGACGCCCGCGCCCCGGCTGACCTCCCAGGCGGCGGGCAGGTCGAGTGTCTTGATGACCCGCTCCTGCCTGGCCCGCACCTCGTCGGCCACCGCGGGCGCCGCGTCGAGCAACAGCACCCCGGCCACCGCCAGCGTCCCGGTCAGCGCGGCCTGCCCGCGCCCGCCTCTGCCGGGGCGCGAGGTACGCGGGCGGCGGGTCAGCACTGCCAGTCCTCGGAGGCGCAGTCGGGCATCCGCGGCATGGTCAGCTCGGCGAGGACGCGCTCGGAGATCTCGGTGGCGAAGGCGAAGACGGCCGGCCGCTGCTCGGCCGCGCCACCGGGCCGTCCGTCCACCTGACCGGCCGTGGTCAGCACCAGGTACGGGCCGGACTGGCGTACGGAGCCCCGCTGACGCACCGCCGGCGCGAACCGGTCGGCCACCGTGCCGCGGAAGGCCAGCGGGAGCAGGCCGGGAACCGGCTCGCCGCCGGCGGGGAACGCGGACTTGGCCCGGGCGGCGCGCGCCGCGTCGGGCAGGGCGACGACGCCGATGGTGACGAGCACGCCGCGCAGGGCGTCGATGTACGTGGCGCGCAGCACGGCGCGGCACCCCGACTCCGTCAGCGCGGGGACGGCCACGGCGTCGACCGCGCCGGCGCAGCCGGTCGTCGGTGAGATGCCCAGCCTGCGGGCCCGCTCCTTGCCGCCCTGCTCGGCGGAGTAGGACAGCGTGGCGGGGAAGATGCGGCCGGCGTCCCAGGTGCGCCAGCGCTCGGCGACCTCGCGCTGGGAGGCCGCCCTGAGCTCGGCGGCCGTCGGGCCGCGGGTGAGCTCCGAGCTCACCGAGCTCGCCGCGACCCCGGCGGCCACCGCGCAGACCGAGGTCAGCGCGGAGGCCACCACCAGGATGGGCCAGAGGCGAGCGTTGTCCACAGGATCGACCTTAATGCGGCCGACCCTCCGCCATCCGCAGAAACCGGACCGCCGGTCTAGTACTCCGGCAGGCTCGGGTCGACGGTCTTGATCCAGCTCAGCACGCCGCCGCCGACGTGGACGGCGTCGGAGAACCCGGCGTCCTTGACGACCGCCAGGGCCTCGGCGGAGCGGGCGCCCGACTTGCAGTGGAGCACGATGCGCTTGTCCTGCGGCAGCTTCTCCAGGGCGGAGCCGTTGAGGAACTCACCCTTGGGGATCAGCGTGGCGCCGGGGATGCTCACGATCTCGTACTCGTTGGGCTCGCGGACGTCGACGAGGAAGATCCCGTCGCCGTTGTCCTGCATGGCCTTGAGCTCGCGGGCGGTGATGGTGGAGCCGGAGACCGCCTCGGCGGCCTCGTCGGACAGCGCGCCGCAGAACGCCTCGTAGTCTTCGAGCAGCTCGGTGACCGTCGGGTTCTTGCCGCACAGGACGCACTCGGGGTCCTTGCGGACCTTGACGTCGCGGTACTTCATCTCCAGGGCGTCGTAGATCATCAGCCGGCCCACCAGCGGCTCGCCGATGCCGGTGATCAGCTTGATGGCCTCGTTGACCTGGATGGAGCCGACCGACGCGCACAGCACGCCGAGCACGCCGCCCTCGGCGCAGGACGGGACCATGCCGGGAGGCGGGGGCTCCGGGTAGAGGCAGCGGTAGCAGGGGCCCTGCTCGGCCCAGAAGACGCTGGCCTGGCCGTCGAAGCGGTAGATCGAGCCCCACACGTACGGCTTGCCCAGCAGCACCGCGGCGTCGTTCACCATGTAGCGGGTGGCGAAGTTGTCGGTGCCGTCGAGGATGAGATCGTACTGGGAGAAGATCTCCATGACGTTCTCGGTGGTGAGCGTGGTGTTGTGGATCACCACGTCGATCAGCGGGTTGATGGCGCGCACGGAGTCGGCGGCGCTCTCGGCCTTGGGCCGGCCGACGTCGGCCTGGCCGTGGATGACCTGGCGCTGCAGGTTGGAATCGTCGACGACGTCGAAGTCGATGATGCCGAGCGTGCCGACGCCCGCCGCGGCGAGATACAGCAGCGCGGGCGAACCGAGGCCGCCGGCGCCCACACACAGCACCTTGGCGTTCTTCAGCCGCTTCTGCCCGGCCATCCCCACGTCGGGGATGATCAGGTGGCGCGAGTAGCGGCGCACTTCGTCAACGGTCAGCTCGTCAGCCGGCTCGACCAGCGGTGGCAACGACACTTTCTACGCTCCCGTTCCAGGGGTCTTATCTCCCTTTGAAACCTAGCCGGGCAGTGGGGCATTCCCCAATCGCGTCTCACCGATCAGACGACGCGTCTCCAGCGCGACGAGACGAGGCTGCTCCATCATCGCCACGTGCCCGGATCCGGGCAGCAGAACCAGCCTCACCTGGCGGAACGTGCGCGCCGCCCGGGCGGCCATGGCGGGCCTGACGAGCCGGTCGTGCCTGCCGTGGATGATCAGCGTGGGCGCCTCGACCCTGGCGGCCAGCCGCCACAGCGACTGCGGGCCGCGGCGCAGGTACTCGGCCACGATGCCGCGGGCCGAGCCGAGCATGGCGGCGATGGTGTGCGGCAGGTCGTCGCGGCGGCGCAGCTCCTCGACCGCCTCGCTCAGCCGTACCGGATGGATCGCCCGCGCGTTCGCCCAGACCATGGCGAACGTGGCCTCGACCCGCCGCTCCGCCGGGAGCAGCCTGAGCCTGCCCGCCAGCCACTCCCCCACCCAGGGCGTGGCGGCCGCCGCGACCCGGACCGGACCGTACCTGGGGATCAGGTCGGGCAGCGCGGGCGAGACGAGTGTGAGCGAGCGCACCAGGTCGGGGCGGGTGGCGGCGACCCGCACGGAGACCGCGCCGCCGAGCGAGTTGCCGAACAGGTGGGCCGGGCCGGTGTGCTCCAGCAGGCCGATGACCGCGCGGGCGTGCGCGGGGACGCCGTAGTCGCCGTCGGAGGCGGCGGGCGAGCATCCGGATCCGGGCAGGTCGACGGCGTGACCGGTGACGACGTCCTTCAGCTCGTCCATCAGGTCGGTCCAGTTGGTCGCGGAGCCGGCCAGGCCGTGCACGAACACCGCCTGCTCGGGGGCGCCCTGCGGGGTCGATCTGACGTGCACGGGTCCGATCATCCGTCCCGGCCAGTGCGGGACCGGCTCTGCCATGGCTCCTCCTCATAACCATCCTGCTTAGGGGCGGTCTGCATTCCGTACAGACGCGTTTTCGCCTCGCGCCGCAGGACATCAGCCGCGTACGTCCAACGATACGGACAGGGGAAATGTGATGAGGTTCAGCCGTGTCGCGGTGGTGCTCGCGGTCGCGGTCGTGGCGGGCGGCGGGTTCGCGACCGGCACGGCGGGGGCCGCCCGGGGGCCGGCCCCGACGGTGGCCGCCGCCGTCGGAGGAGCGCGGGACGGGGACGGGCGGGCGCCGAAGCGGTGCAGGTACGCGGTGCGCCGGATCGAGACGAGACTCAACGTGCGCGGGGGGCCGGGGACCCGGTACCGGATCGTGGACAAGCTCTACCCGGGCGACTACGCGTGGGGTAGCTGCCGGAAGTTCGGCAGGTGGCGGAAGGTGCGGGGGGTGGACGCGGACCGGCTCGGGTTCAGCCACGCGTACTACCTGAGGCGGATCGACACCCGCTGACCGGACAGATCCCGATTTTTCGTGTTTAGGGATCTAATCGATCTTTTGATACGCCGAGAACATGGCAAAAGCCACCACATGCCGTTTATGGCAGCCATCGCCGGAAAACATGAGAGCAGCGGCACCCAGCGTGATGTCAACGGCACTCATCGTGACGAACGGTCAGGGTCGACGACGCGGCACATGGCGCCACATCCACGGCATGCGCCGGAGGAGCCCGTCACATGCCTCCTCCGGTTGACGCCGGTCACGGAAGCGCCCCCGCGATAATTCGCTCGCTGGGTGCCGCCGTTTCAGCGCGAACATGACATACGCGCGTTTCTGCTTTTTCAGAGCAGCATTTACGGGGGCGCTACGGCCCGCCTTTCTCCACAGGGAATTCGTTGCGGGAGAACAGGCCGGAATGACGGTTCACCGCCCCGCGAAGTCGCACCGCATTTCCGCCCGAATCGGACATATCGTGCCATTTTGCGAGAAAGATCTACAAGCTGAGCAATAAGACTGTTATTGCATAGCAAAATAGGGCGAACTCCGTTTCATAGGCCACAGGCCGGAAATGACATTCACAGGATGACTCATTAGTAGCCGTCCAGATCGTCGAGAACGGGGCAATCCGTCCTTTAGGGGGAATACGCAATGCCCAAGCTCAAGAGTGTTATCGCGGGCCTCGCCGTCAGCACCGCACTTACCGGCGCCCTGGTCGCCGGAGGTGCGACCGCAGCCGTCGCCATGCCGACCACCGCGCCCGTCGTCGCCAACGATGACTTCGGCGACGACCTCGGCTTCAACAACGGCCTCGGCTTCGGCTTCTTCGGTCACCACCACTTCGGCCACCGTCACAAGTGCGGCCGCCACCACGGCGGCGGCTGGGGCCGTCGCGGCAAGCACAAGAACATCTGCGTCGTGGTGCGGAACTTCAACTTCAACGACAACAAGCGGCGCCACCACGACCGTCACCACCACCGTCACCACGGCAACCTCATCAACTAAGGCGAGCAACCTCGCCGACCGTCGGGTACGGATGGGATGAGCGCCCGTTTTCATTGATGGTCGTCCGATCCCTTTCCAGGGATATGGTTTCCCGGCTTGGAGTGAATTCCGGGCTCTCGGGACAGGCCGTGTGCGATGGCGCGGCCTGTCCTGAGATTTCCTTTCTCGTCTCCACGGCAACTTCGAGGGCTCCGCCGGCAATGGCGCCGGCGGAGCCCTCATTGCGTCGCCTCATGGACGACCGAGGCCTCTGAGCCGCCAGGATCCGCTCCCGGAGTCCGCTCAGGCGCCGAGCTCCGGCGAGCCGCAAACGCCCGTATCCCACGGTGCGGCCCTTCCCACGAAAGGCCGCACCGCTGGATACGGGCTCTTTCATGTCCTCTGCGCACCCCGGGACCAGGCCGCGGCCGGTTCGCGTCCGCGCGTTCCGCGTCACGAGAGCTCTCAGCGCTCCGTAACACCGCCCGGACAGGGACATGCCGAACGGAACTGCGCCCGTACACGGCAAAAAGAGAGGGCTCCCCCGGCGCCAGTGCCGGTGGAGCCCTCGAAGTTGCCGTGGAGACGAGAAGGAAAAACTCAGGACGGGCCGCGCCATAGAACGCGACCCGTCCCCGAGAGCCCGGAATTCACCACAGAGCGGAAACCGTATCCCCAGAAAGGGGCCCCGAACCGATCCTCAATGAGAACGAGCACTCATTCCTGCGCCGTCAACGACGATCGAACACCAGCCGACGTGTCATCCACTGGCTGCGCCATGCGACGGCCGGCGAGGTTGTCGACGTCAGTCGAGGTCGTCCCAGCCCCAGTTCCGGTGGTGGCGCCGGTGCTCGAACGGGTTCCGGTTGATGTTGAAGTTCTCGACGATGACCCGGACGTGCTTGCGGTGGTGCTTACGCCACCAGCAGCGGTGGCCGCAGTGCCCGCCGGTCAGGACCGACGTGCCCGCGCTGACCTGAGTGGCGGCAGCTGCGCTGGTGGTGGTCATGGTCGCGCCCGCGACCACGACGCCACCTGTCACGGCGGTGCTGAGGGCGAGGCCCGCGAGAACACTCTTGAGCTTGGGCATTGCGTTTTCCCCCTAAAGGTTCGATTGCCCCGTACTCAGGACCTTTCTTAAGGTCCAAGAAAGGTCCCCGGATGATGCTGAAGACTCATCCGGTAAGTGATATTCCCGTCACTCTGGGTGAGCAAACGGTCATCCTTCCATTTTGCTATGCATTAGCGTTGCTATTGCTTAAATTAAGCGTTTATAGAATGTAACTGCACGAATTGTCCGATATGTCCGCTAATGCAAGGCAAGCGCCGGCAGGATCATCCGTGTACGCGGCCGTATGGCCGCGCGTGAGAACGGACAGCGGGGGTGAGTTCAGCGGCAGGAGGCGTCAGGCCGACTTGCGGGCCTTCCGCTTGGCGGGGGCCTTCTCTTCCTGGCCCTTCTCTTCCTTGGCCTTCTCTTCCTTGGCCCTGTCCTGCTTGGCCTCGTCGTCCTTGGCCTTCGCCTTGCCCGAGGCGGCCCGCTTCGGCTTGGCGGGAGCGCCCTCGCGCTCGCGCTTGGCGGCCTCGACGCTGGCCCGCAGCGCCGCCATGAGGTCGACGGCGGGGCCGCCCTCCTCCTCGGCCTCCGGAGGCGTGATGACCTCCTTGCCCGCCACCTTCGCCTCGATGACCTCCTGCAGCGCCTCGCGGTAGGTGTCGTGGTACTCGGCCGGGTCGAAGTCGGCCTCCATCGTGGAGATCAGCGACTCGGCCATCTTGAGCTCCTGCGTCCGCACGTCGATGTCCTCGTCCAGGAACTCGAAGTCCGGCTTGCGGATCTCGTCCGGCCACAGCATGGTCTCCAGCACGAACACCCCGTCGCGCACCCGCAGCGTCGCCAGCGACTCGCGCTGGCGCAGCGCCACCTTGACCACCGCCACCTGGCCGGAGCTCTCCAGCGCGTCGCGCAGCAGCACGTACGGCTTGGCCCCCTGCGCGTCGGGCTCCAGGTAATAGGACTTGGCGAAGTAGATGGGGTCGATCTGCTCGGCGGGGGCGAACTGCAGCACGTCGATCCGGCGGGAGGTGCTCAGCGGCAGCCCTTCGAAGTCCTCGTCGGTGAGCACGACCATCTCGCCCGTGGCCAGCTCGTAACCCTTGGCGATGTCCGCGTACGCGATCTCCTCGCCGTCGAGTGTGCACACCCGCTTGTAGCGGATGCGGCCGCCGTCCTCGCGGTGCACCTGGTGGAAGCTGACGTCCTTCTGCTCGGTGGCCGAGTAGAGCTTCACCGGGATCGTGACCAGCCCGAAGGAGATCGCACCTTTCCAGATGCTGCGCATGGGCAACTCCTCAGTAGTGTCGGGCGGTTCGCCAACGGGGACATACCCGTCCCGGTGCGACCAATGCCATAGCTCGTCGAACCCATGCCGGGTATCCACGACCCGGTCCTGTGGCGTTATCGATGGGTTAGACCCGATCTCGCCGGGGAGGTGGCGTACACGAAGGCCGCGCCGTCCCGTGTGGCGCGGGCCCGGAGAAGCTGCCCCCGGAGGTGACGGCCCGATGAGCCCGGCGAGCAAGGTCCCGGTGCGGGTGGACGGGCGGGAGCTCGTCCTGAGCAACCTGGACAAGGTGCTCTATCCCGAGTCCGGCTTCACCAAGGCCGAGGTCATCGACTACTACAGTCGGATCGCCCCGGTGCTCCTGCCGCACCTGGAAGGCCGGCCGCTGACGGTCAAGCGCTTCCCGAACGGCGTCGAGGGCATGTCGTTCTTCGAGAAGAACGCCCCCGAGCACACCCCCGGCTGGGTGCGCAGGGCGCGGCTGCCGGCGCCCGGCAGCACCAAGGACCGCGACACCATCGACTTCGCCCTGATCGACGACCTGCCGGGGCTGGTCTACTACGCGAACCTGGCCGCGCTGGAGCTGCACGTGCCCCAGTGGCGGGTGGACGGGCAAGGACGCGCGCTGCCGCCGGACACGCTGGTGTTCGACCTGGACCCCGGGCCGCCCGCGACGATCGTGGAGTGCTGCGAGGTCGCCCTGATGCTGCGCGAGGTGCTGTCGGCCGACGGCCTGGAGGCCAGGCCGAAGACCAGCGGGAGCAAGGGCATGCAGCTGTACGCCGCGTGGGACGGCCGCGAGGAGCCGTCGGCGTACGCCAAGCGGCTGGCCCAGGCGCTGGCGAAGCGGCACCCCGGGCGGATCGTCAGCGTGATGGCGAAGAAGCAGCGGCCGGGCAAGGTCTTCATCGACTGGAGCCAGAACAACCCCGCCAAGACCACGGTCGCGCCATACTCGCTGCGGGCCAGGACGCGTCCGACGGTTTCCACGCCACTGCTGTGGAAGGAGGTCGAACGCTGCGAGAGCCCGGAAGACCTGGTGTTCACGTCGTCCGACGTGCTGGCCAGGATGGAGAAGCACGGCGACCTTTTCAGCCGAGCGTAATCTGGTTCAGTCCACACGAAGAGGGGGACCGACATGTCGGAGATGGACGTACGCGGGGACGACGACAACTTCGCCGATGACCAGGAGCTGCCGATCGAGGCGACGCCGGCCGACGCCGCCGAGCAACAGCGTCCGCTGCGGGAGGACGACGAGCAGTGGCGCCTCGAGCTTCCCCTTGAGGTCAACCCGGCCGACGCGATCGAGCAGGACCGCGTGGTCGGGTACGACGACGACGACTATCGCTGAGGTGATGACTACCCGCCCGTAGGATGTCGGCAGACCCGGCACGAAACCCGTTGGAGACCCGTGTGACCGCTACCCCGGACGCCAAGCCCCGGGGCACCCGGCTGCCCCGACTCGCCCGCCGCAGGCAGCTGCTGAGCGCGGCACAGGAAGTGTTCGTGGAGAACGGCTACCACGCGGCCGCCATGGACGAGATCGCCGACCGCGCGGGGGTCAGCAAGCCGGTGCTCTACCAGCACTTCCCGGGCAAGCTGGAGCTCTACCTCGCGCTGCTCGACCTGCATGTCGACGACATGGTCACCCGGTGCAGGGAGGCGCTCGCCTCCACGACCGAGAACAAACTGCGGGTGCAGGCGACGTTCAGCGCGTTCTTCGACTTCGTCTCCACCCAGGGCGAGGCGTTCCGGCTGGTCTTCGAGTCCGACCTGCGCAACGTGGCGCCGGTGCGGCAGCGCGTGGAGCGCTCGCTCAACGAGTGCGCCGAGATGGTCAGCGCGGTGATCCAGGAAGACACCGGCTGCACCAGCGACGAGGCCCACCTGCTGGGCGTCGGGCTGGTCGGCATGGCGGAGGTGAGCGCCCGCTACTGGGTCAGCGAGCACGGCTCCATCCCCAAGGACGCGGCCGAGCAGCTCATGGCCCGGCTCGCCTGGCGGGGCATCAGCGGTTTTCCGCGTACGGCTTAACCCGTTCGCTGGGCGCGATCAGCTGCGTTTTTCCGGCGTCGAACGGCCACGATGAGGGAAGCCCCGCCCCGTGGAAAGGGAGCATGATGGAAATCAAGATCGGCGTGCGTTCGGTGCACCGTGAGCTCGTTGTGGAGACCGACCTGTCGTCCGAGCAGGTTGAGGAGGAAATCCGGAAGGCCCTTGCCGCCGATCGCGGCGTGTTCGCCATCACCGACGTGAAGGGCAGGCGTGTGGTGGTGCCGGTGGCGTCGCTGGGCTTCATCGAGATCGGCGAGGACGAGTCGCGTCCGGTGGGCTTCGGCGGCACCCTCTAGGCGCCGCCGTCCGGGAGCCGCCTTGAGGTGCGGCTCCCGGGCGTGACGCCTCAGATGCCGAGCGCCGCCATGCGCTTGCCGTGCTGCTCCGTCAGTTTGGCGAACAGGCGGGAGATCTCCGCCTGGTCGTTCGCGCCCGACTCCACCAGCATGAGCGCCAGCTCCGGGCGTTCCGCCGCCACCCGCTGGCCCTGGCTGAGCGCCTCGCCGACGAGCCGCCTGGCCCACAGCGCCAGCCGCCCGCTCACCGCCGGGTCCGCCGCGACGCCGGCCCGTACGCGCTCGACGGCGAACTCCGCCCGCCCCTCGTCCGTCAGCACCTCGTCGACCAGCTCCACGATCGACGGGTCCAGCCTCCGGGCCGCCTCGCGATAGAAGTCGAGCGCGATGCCCACCCCCACGTAGGCCTTGACCAGGGCCTGCAACCAGTCGGCCGGGCTGGTCTGGGTGTGCCAGGCGTCCAGCGCCCCGGCGAACGGCTGCATCGCCCGCTCCGGGTCCGCCCCCAGCTCCCGCAGCCGGTCGTAGAGCAGCCGGAAGTGCTGATACTCGGCGACGGCCAGCTCGCACAGCGCCGTCCGGTCGGCGAGCGTGGGCGCCAGCGTGGCGGCGTCCTCGGTCATCCTCGTGAATGCGCTCAGCTCGGCATAGGCCAGGACGCCGAGCAGGTCGGCGACCCCAGGAGACTCGTTCATGGAAGGCAGCGTACTTCCGGGAATCTTCGGGAACATCCGTAAGCCTGGTCAGCGTTGTGGTATCGAGTACACTGCTCTGAGAAAGTGCGACCGCACTGTGTACATTCGGGGGTCTCTCCCCCGAATCCCCCGATCCCCGGGTGCGCGGTCGTAATGACGCGAGAGGGCTGGCTCTACCGCGAGGACCCAGATACGAGGTCGGATTTCCGCCCGTAGGTCCCGGCAGGCCCGCCTTCATTTGAGACTGAGGCAGGCCACGCTGACGACTTTCCGAGACCTCGGAGTCACACCAGAAATCGCCGATGCCCTCGAGACCGAGGGCATCACGACACCGTTCCCGATCCAGGAAATGGCGCTTCCGCTGGCGCTGAACGGCCAGGACCTGATCGGCCAGGCCCGCACGGGCACCGGCAAGACCTACGCGTTCGGCATCGCGATGCTGCAGAGCATCGGCAAGCCGCGCAAGAACCGCAAGAAGCCCCGCGGGCTGGTCGTCGTGCCGACCCGCGAGCTCGCCACCCAGGTGAGCGAGGACCTGGTCACCGCCGCCGGCAAGCTCGGCTCGCGGGTGCTCACCGTCTACGGCGGGCGCGCGTACGAGCCGCAGATCGAGGCGCTCAAGGCGGGGGTCGACGTCATCGTCGGCACCCCCGGCCGGCTGCTCGACCTGGTCAAGCAGAAGCATCTCGACCTCGGCCAGGTCAACACGCTGGTCCTCGACGAGGCCGACCGGATGCTCGACCTGGGCTTCCTGCCGGACATCGAGCGGATCTTCAAGCTGATCCCGGCGGAGCGGCAGACGATGCTGTTCTCCGCCACCATGCCGGGCGAGATCGTCACCCTTTCCCGCAAGTACCTCAGCCGCCCCACCCACGTGCGCGCCGAGAACGAGAGCGGCGAGGCAGAGACCACCCCGCAGGTGCGCCAGATCGTGTGGCGCGCCCACCGGATGGACAAGATCGAGATCGTGTCCCGGCTGCTGCAGGCCGAGGGCCGCGGGCTCACGATGATCTTCTGCGAGACCAAGCGCGCCTGCGACATGGTCTCCGAGCAGCTCGACACCCGCGGGTTCGCGGTCGCGGCCGTCCACGGCGACCTCGGCCAGGGCCAGCGTGAGCAGGCGCTGCGGGCGTTCCGCAACGGCAAGGTCGACGTGCTGGTCGCCACCGACGTGGCGGCTCGCGGCATCGACATCGACGACGTCACCCACGTGGTCAACTACGACTGCCCCACCGACGACAAGACCTACGTGCACCGCATCGGCCGCACCGGCCGGGCCGGGCGCACGGGCATCTCGGTCACGTTCGTGGAGTGGGAGGAGCTGACCCGCTGGAAGATGATCAACCAGATGCTGGGCCTCGACTTCCCGGAGCCCGAGGAGACCTACTCCACCTCTCCTCACCTCTACACCGAGCTCAACATCCCCGAGGGCACCAAGGGCGTGCTGCCGCACGCCAGCCGCTCCCGGGCGGGTCTCTCCGCGGAGCGCATCGAGGACCTCGGCGAGACGGGCCGGCCACGCGCGCGCGGCCGGCGCCGCGACGAGCGTGAGGAGCGAGAGCGGGAGCGGGAGCGTCCGGCCCGCACGCGCCAGCGCCGCCGCACCCGCGGCGGCAGGTCCGCGGAGGAGAGCCCCGCGGGCAGCCCTGCCGTCGAGACGCCGGAGGTCGAGCTCGTGACCGGTCGCTCCAGCCAGCACCAGGAGGAGACGCCCGCGATCATCACCGCCGAGGAGGTGGCGACGGTCGCCGAGCCGCGCCGCCGCACCCGGCGGTCCGCCGTCCAGGAGGAGCAGGTCGCGGACGTCACCGCCCGCCAGGAGCGGTCCGTCACGGCCCCGCCGAGCGACCGGATCGCGGCCCCGCCGCGTGCCGAGATCGCGACGCCGTCGCGTGACCGGGTCACGGCCGCCCAGCGTGACGAGGTCGCCACGCCGTCGCGTGACCGGGTCACGGCCGCCCAGCGGGACGAGATCGCGACGCCGTCGCGTGACCGGATCGCCGCCGCCCAGCGGGACGAGGTCGCCACGGCGTCGCGTGACCGGATCGCCGCCTCCCAGCGGGACGAGGTCGTGCCGCCGGCACGCCAGGAGACCGAGTCCTCGTCGCGTGACGAGGCCACGGCGCCGGGCGAGCCGGAGTTCGCCGCACCGCGGCGCGAGCCGGAGCGGATCATCCCGGCCAGCCCGTTCACGGTGATCTTCCAGTCACCTGACCTGGCGACGGACGACGACGACATCGCGCCGTCGGCGGCCACGGAGCGCAAGCAGCAGCGCCGCGGCGGCAACCGCGGCAACCGCCGCCGCACCGGCTGACACGTTCGGCGAAAGGCGCGCATCCCGACCGGGGTGCGCGCCTTTCCGCATGTCACAGGCTTTCTCACGGACATGGGCACGACTCGCCCCAGATCGCACCGGCGTACCGTGTTCACCGGTGTCGAGGTGGTGGGCTCTGGGTATTGTTGCCCCACGTGAGTACGCCGCGATTCCTGCACCTGCCTCCTGGCGTCACCCCACGCAAGATCGAGACCGACCGCGGCATGTTCGCGGCCCTCGAGGCGCTGCCGGCGACCGGCGTGGTGGAGCGATGGCCCGCGATCCTTCTTCCGGGCCTGACGGGCAGCAAGGAAGACTTCATCGCGGTCCTGCAGACGCTCGCCCTGTCGGGCCGCCGCGTGCTGGCCGTCGACCTGCGCGGCCAGTACGAGACGCCGGGCCTCGACGACCCCGCCGCCTACACCTGCGCGGCGCTGGGTGCCGACGTCGACGCGCTCGCCCAGCGGTTCGGCGACGGCGAGCCGGTCCACCTGGTGGGCCACTCCTTCGGTGGGCTGGTGGCGCGCGAGGCGGCGATCGACGGGCGCACCAAGTTCGCCTCGTTCACGCTGATGGGCTCCGGCCCGGCGGGCATCACCGGCCGGCGCGCCGGACACGCCCGATGGCTGACGCGCACGATCCCCCTGTCGGGGCTGGAACACGTGTGGCATGCCGGCTTCGAGCCGGAGGCGCTGGCCGCGGGCGTGCCCGACGACATCCTGGCCTTCCTGCGCCAACGGCTGCTGTCCAACTCGCCGACGGGTCTGGCGCGCATGGCCGACGAGGTGGTGTCCGTGCGCGACCGCACCGAGGAGCTGCGCCAGATCGAGGTGCCCACGCTCGTTCTGTACGGGGAACACGACGACGGCTGGCCCGCCGAGACGCAGCAGGAGATGGCGGCGGCCCTGGGCGCCGACTGCGTGGTGGTGCCGGGCGCGGCCCACTCACCCGCGGTGGAGGCCCCGGAGACCACGGCGGCGGCGCTCGTCAGGTTCTGGAACGAGGCCGAGAGCCACACCCTCGACACCCGCGCCACCTGACAGCGTCACTCCGCCAGGCCGTCCCAGGGGCGGTGCTCGGGGGCGGCGGTCAGGCCTTCGGGGCAGTGGCGGCGGAAGTCGCACCAGCCGCAGATCGGGCCGGGGCTGGGGGCGAACACCTCGTCCAGCTCCGCGGGCACGCGTGGCGGGCTCACCAGGGGCCGGTCACGCCGTTCAGGGGCCGGCGCGTCGTCACGGGCCGCCGGTGAGGAACGGCCCGCGTCGCGGGGCCGAGGGCGCTTGGCCTGGGCCGGCTCGCCCATCACCGTCCGGTAGCGCTCGTCCGCCTCCGCCGCCTCCAGCGCGATCTCCTCGGCGCGCCGCAGATGGCGGTCGAGCGACTCGTCCGTGTGACGCCACTGCACGATCTCGCCCGTCGGCAGGTGGTGCAGCTCGACGGCGTGGGCCGGGGTGCGCATCATGCGGGACGCCGCCACCGCGTAGATCGCCAGCGCCAGCGAGGAGCGCGCGTCGTCCTGCGTGAGCGGCCGGCGCCCGGTCTTGTAGTCGACCACCACCAGCTCGTCGCCGCGCCGGTCGAGCCGGTCGATGCGGCCGGAGACCGCGATGACCGAGGTCCGGGTGGCCACGGTGCGTTCGACGCCGACCGGATCGTCGGACGGGTCGAGCGTGGCCACGTATCCGGAGACCAGGTCGCGGCCGCGGCCGAGCCACTGCGCCGACTGGGCCTCGTCCCTGAACCCCTCGGTGATCCAGCCCTTGGTGAGTAAGACGGCCGCCGTCAACGGCGTGCGCCGCTCGTACGGCTCCCGCCACCACGCCGCCAGCGCGTTGTGGACGCTCGCCCCGACGCTGTTGTGCGCCCAGCCCGGGCCCTTCGACGGCTGCGGCCGGTCCAGGTAGGTGAACCGGTAGCGGCGCCGGCAGTCGAGCCAGGCGTTCAGCCGCGACGGCGTGCACGAGTAGAGCCGCCGCGGCATCCCATCCAGCGGAAGCTGGTCGTACACCCTAGTCGTCGCCGGAGTCGAGCCTGATGCGGGCGGCCCTGGTGCCGTCGACGAGCGGGCCCTCCTCCTCGGGCTCGGTCTCGACCCGCGTCAGCGAACCGCCGATCCAGTCGTCGAAGTGCGGCTCCAGGTCGCCGATGGTGACCTCCTCGCCGTGGGAGGGCAGCACCCGCGTGTCGCCGGGCAGCGTGAACAGCCGCCCGCCGATGGCGGTGAGCTGGTCGGCCAGGCGGGGGTACTCGCCGCCGAGCTTGCCGGGCCCGTCGGCCTGGAGCGTCTTGCCGGAGAAGACCGCGCCGAGGCCCTCGCAGTAGAGCGAGACCCCGCCGGGCGTGATGCCGGGCGTCTCCATGACGTCGAGCTGGACGTCGGCAACCTGGAAGATGCCGTCGTCCTCCATGTCGATGTCGGGCCAGGTCTCGGTCCAGGTCTCCCGCCAGAGCGGCTTGTCCTTGGGGTGGAGTGCGACGACCGCCTCGTCCCTGGCCGCCACCTCGATGGCGGCGCCGACGTGGTCGGGCAGGCCGTGGGTGCAGATGACCGCGAGCACCTCGCGCTCACCCACCTGCTCAAGGATCTTCTCGGCGTCCCTGGCGGGGTCGATGACGATGGCCTCCTCGTCGTCGCCGATGATCCAGGTGTTGTTCTCGACCTTGTGCTCGGTGCCGTCGATGTCGACGAGGCCCTCGGTCACCACTCGCTCGATACGCGCTGTCACGCCTCCGAACTCTAGCCCGTCCGCACCGGTGAGCGAATCCCGTTGGGCATCAGTCTTCGAGCCGGGGGGAGAACGCGCCGAAGGGGATGTCGAGGTCGTGGTCGCGCAGGTCGATCAGGCTCAGCTCGGCGAGCACGATGAGGCAGCCGGCCTCGGCGGGCCAGGCGATGACCCACAGCCAGTTGCCGAGCGCCTCACCGGCATATACGGCCCGGTCGGCGGCGCCGTTCACGCACCACAGCGGGGCCGGATGCCCGAGGACCTCGATCTTGGCGTTGGGCGGGCCCGAGTCGAACCCCTCGCCGGGGTCGGCCCCGTCCAGACCGGCGAACGCGGCCCCGAGGCCGATGCCCGGCTCCTCGGCGATGACGAGGATGTCCGCGGGCCCCTGCGTCAAGGACGGCCCGGACAGCGCGACCAGGCTCGCCCGTATGCCCTTGCGCTCGTCGCCGACCTCGCCGAACCCCGTCACCAGCCATCCGGACGGCAGCGGCCAGGGCAGCCAGACCGGCACCAGCGAGGTCTTGCGCATCGCCTCCGCGGCCGTCTGCGACGGCGGCCAGGGCGGCTGGTACGGCAGGACGTCGCCGTGCGCATCGCAACGCCAGGCACTGGACCACACGCTCGGCGCGTGCAGCGGGCCGAAGCACCGTGGGCAGGTTGGAGCCGCTCTCACAGCTACCCACGGTGCTTCGTCGGGCACCGCCCCGTCAAGACCGCAGTCCGTTATCACGTCGTAATCTTGACCATGTGCGCGTAAATTGTGTCGGCGCGATCGTCCTGGACGACGCGCGCCGCCTTCTGCTCATCCGGCGCGGGCATCCTCCGGACGTGGGTCGCTGGTCGCTGCCGGGCGGCCGGGTGGAGCCCGGCGAGTCCGACGCCGTGGCGGTGCGGCGCGAGGTGCTGGAGGAGACCGGGCTGGAGGTGGCCGTGGGCCCGCTCGCGGGCACGGTGAACCTGCCCGCTCCCGGCGGCGACACGTACGCGGTCCGCGACTACCGCGCCACCGTGGTCGGCGGCACCCTCACGCCGGGCGACGACGCCGCCGACGCGCGCTGGTGCACGCGGGAGGAGCTCGCCCGGCTGCCGCTCACCACCGGCCTGCTGGACACCCTGCGCGCCTGGCGGGTCCTGCCCACGTGACGCCGCGGCCCCTGGCGGGACTCAGCGGCCGGCGGTGAGGGTGGACGTCCAGAGGATGAGGTGGTCGTCGCTGTAGGTGGTGGACCGGCCCAGCGCCACCACTTCCTCGCCCGAGATCGTCACCGCCGCCAGCCACTGGGCGCCCGGCCCGGCCAGACGGTCCTCCTTCAGGTCGAGCCGGCTCCACGAGAGGCCGTCCTGGGAGATCCAGGCGGCGCTGTCGCCCTCGCCCTGCTCGCCGTGCCAGCCGACCGCGACCAGGCCCTGCCCGGCCGCCGCCAGGTCGTACACGCCCGCCGCCCGTTCGGCGGGAAGCCATGACGTCTCCCAGGTCACGCCGTCGTCCTCGGAGACCGCCGAGAAGGCCCGGGACGCGCCCGAGGTGGTGGAGGCGGTCCCCATGGCCACCAGCCTGTCCTGGTACACCGCCACCTGGCGCAGCCCTGCCGAGGACGCGTCCGGCGGGGAGAGCCGCTCGCGGGCCGTCCAGTTCAGCCCGTCCGGCGACACCCAGACGATGCCGCTCTCGTTCCCGCCCGCGCCCGCGCCGCCGACCGCCACGTACCCGTCGGGGGTGGCGGCCACGTCGTGCAGGCGCACGCCCGAGCCGCCCTGCGGCAGCCGCTCCGAGCGGGTGTACGAGCGCAGGTCGGGGGTGAACCAGACGGCCGCCGCCGTGCCCGCCGGGCCGCGATCCTCGCCCGCGAGCAGGTAGCCGTCCGGGCCCGCCGCGACCGTCCGCACGTCCAGGTACGGGTGGTCGCCCGGCCTGGCCAGATCGCCCGAGAGCGGCACCTTCTTCCAGGCGCGCCCGTCGCCGGAACTGACCAGCAGCGGCTCCGTCTCCTGGAGGCCGGCCTGGGTGCCGCCCACGGCCAGCCAGCCGCGGCGGCCGAACGCGACGTCGTTCAGCTGCTGCCGTCGCGGGCCGCCGAGCCCGATGGACCTCCAGTCCTTCCAGTCCTGGCTGGTCCAGACGCCGGCCTCGCCCCCGGCCGAGCCGACGGCCACGTAGCGGCCGTCGTGGCTGGCCAGGCCGCTGGTCTCGCGGGCCATCCTGGTCAGGCCGCGGACCTGGTCGAGCGGCACGCGCACGGGCTCGCCGCGCCGGGGCACCGCCATGAGGACCGGCTCGTTGTCCACGTCCGAGACCGCGCGGTCGCCGCCCGCGTACAGGGTGCCGCCCGCGGCGATCGCGAACCCGCGCAGCGTCGCGCCCCGGAGCTCCCCGATGCCCGCCCGCCCGCTCCACGAGCGGCCGTCCGTGCTGGTCAGCACCGCGTACGAGCCGATCCCCGCCTGGCTCACCGCGGCCACGCCGTCCTCGTACGAGACGAGCCGCTCCACGCCGGGGCTGGCGGCGGGCAGGCCGTCGATCGTGCCGCACTGCGACCACTCGGCGCCGGTGGGCGAGCAGTAGGCGCGCACGTCGCCGGTGATCGTGCGCTGCCTGGTGGCCACCAGCACGAACCGCTTCGACGCGACCGCCAGCGAACCCGCCTTGGGCATCGCCTCCGGCAGTTGGAAGCCGGTCGCCTGCCAGGTTCGTCCGCCGTCGGCCGACCTGAGGACGCGGGAGCCGTCGCCCTGCGCCGGCCTGGCCATGGCCACCACCGTGTCGCCTCTGGCGACCACTGCGCGGATCTCGCCCGCCTCCAGGCCCCGGGTCTCCACCCGCTCCCAGGCGTGGCCGTCCGCGGAGTGCCAGGCGGCCGGGCCCGCGCCGCCGTCGCGCAGCGCCGCCTCGCCCACCGCGACGAACCCGGAGCCCGTCCTGGCGATGTCATGGATCAGATCGCCGTCCCTGAAGGCCTCTCCCCCGCCGACCGCCTGCCAGTTCAGGCCGTCGGCGCTGGTCCACAGACCCCGCTCGCGCACCCCGTCGCCGCCGGTGGCCAGCCAGCGGCCGTCGCCGCCGGCCACCCGCTGCACGATGGGCGTGCTCGCGCCGGTGACGCGGCCGAGCTGCCACTTCTCGCCGTCGGCGGAGTAGAGGAACAGGGGCCTGGGCGTCGGGCCGGTGGTGTCGCTGCCCACGACCACCACGGCGCGGCCGACGGCGGCCACGTCGTTGAGCTTCTGGTCGGTGCCCTGGGCCGCCGCCGGGACCGTGAACAGGTTGTCGCCTGACCTGCCGGTGCCGGTGGCGAGCCTGAGCCGGGCCTCGTCGTCGGCGCGCCACTGCCACACCAGCACGCCGGCGGCCACCAGCAGCGCGACCGCCAGCGCCACGGCCATCGGCGCGGCCGGGCTGCGCCCCCGCCGCACGGGACTCGCCCGCCGCATCGCCGCCGGGGCCGGGCCCCTTTGGTGCCTTCCCCCGGGCCGTTCGGGGCCCGACGCGACCAGCAGATCAGGCCGCGCCGGCCTGCCGCCCGGCGGCCTCCCCACCCGCCGCACCGGCTCGTCCTTGTCAGCGTTCTCGTCCTGCCCGTCCCCCGCGTTCCCGGCTCCGCCGGAAGCGACCCCCCGTGACGGCTCACCGCTGGTCTCCTCCCCTCGGCCGGGCTGATGCGCGATCCCGTACGGAGCCGTACGAACTTCCTCTCCAGCCTGAGCCGAGGTGCCAGTGACCTCGCCGCTCCCGGGAGCCCGTGTGCCGAGGGCTTCCCCACCCCTCGGAGCGTCGTCTCCTCGGTCTGGCGCCGGAGGCTGGTGGGCGATTCCGTACGGGGCCGTGCGGGCGTCTCGCCTGGTCCGGGTTTCGGGGGCGGGCTCCGCTTCCGTGGGGGGGTTGTTCCCGGCGGCGACGGCATCGGGATGGGTGCCGGTGGTGTCGTGGGGGGAGCCGAGGTCCTTCCCCGCCCCCTCGCCGGGCGGGGAAGGCTCGGGCTCTCGTGGCGGGTCGTGGGGTGGTGGGACGGGGCGTGGCGGGCCGCTGGCCACGAGCTTGTCGGGGCGGTCGACCGTGCGGCGGCGACGCCTGGGTTCCGTGTCCGGCTCCGCGGTGGGGGAGCTGTACGGGCGGCGGCCCTTGGGGAGCTCCTGGGGCTCGTCCTCCGGGGTGGGCGCGGCGAACGGCGGCATCCCCCAGGGCGAGGTCAGCGGTAACCCGCGCGCCCGGTCGTCCGTCGGCCCCGGCGGGCTGTGCCGGATGCGGGGCTCCCGCGCATGCGCACCGCCCGGGGCTGAGGACTCGGCCGGCGGGACGGGCTCGCCACGGCCGAAGGCTTCCAGCCCGGCGGGGTCGGACGGGGCGCCGCCCAGGCCCTGCGCGACCACGTCGTCGAGGGCTCCCGGGCCGGGCGCGAGCGCGTCGCCGGGGGCTCCCGGGCCGGGGGAGGCGGGTTCGTCGGCGGGGGGTGAGTCCGGGGCTGTGGCGTCGCCGGGACGAGGGTCGTCTGGCGGCTGCCGATGCTGGTCACTGGCGCCGGAGGCCACGCGCCGTACCTCCTAGTCGGACGGGTCGAGCGGGACGGGGCCCGGAGCGGGCGGGCCGGTCGGCTCGAAGGGTCGGGTTCGAGTCTGCTCGGCGGAACCGGCAGGAACAGGGGGACCGTTCCAAGGATGACTTATCCGAACATATGCGCTATATGGATTGAATTCGATCTTCGCGTCCCCTCCTCCGGCATCGCGCCACAGGATCGCTCGCACAACGACTACTCCTACCCCGCCGCCCGAAACGATCACCCCTCATCTCGTACGCCCGAGTCCACAAGAACCAGACCAGCACGCCGGAGCCGGAATGGCGAGACCTCTCTAGCGAGATTCCCGGCACCCGCCGGTTGATTTATCCAGAAGTAGTGCTGATTGACCGCTTTTTAGCGAAATAGAGCACCAGGAGGATGAACACTCCCAACTGCACGACCGTCCCCACGAGCGACTGCCACGGCACCGGCACCGACGCCTGATCCAGCGCCTGGTCCAGCTGCCCCGCCGCCGCGCTGATGCCGAACGCCACCGTGTTGTTCAGCACGTGCAGCGCGATGGCCGCCTCCAGACCGCCGGTCCACACCGTCAGGACCGCCATGGCCAGGCCGAAGGCGAACACGTCGAGCAGCCCTGCCCACTGGTATCCGTGCAACGACGCGAACAGCACCGAGCTGATCACGATCCCCCACCACGGGTTGCGCAGGTGAGCCCCGAACGCCTGCAGCAGCCACCCCCGGAACAGGTACTCCTCGGTGGCCGCCTGGAAAGGCACGAGCAGCACGATGACGACGAGCGCCGGCAGGAACCGCTCCCACCCGGTCCACCCGAAGATGCCCTCGGTCCGCTCCCCCGTGGCGACCAGCAGGACCACCTGCGCGATCTGGGCCAGCACCATCGACAGCACGGCCGCGCCCACGCAGATCAGCAGCCACGACCAGCGCACCCGCCCGGCCACGGACGAGAGCGTCCCCGGCCGCCGCCGCTGCACCAAGGCGGCCACGCCGAACACCACCGGCAGCACGGCCGCGATCGACAACAGCAGCAGGATCATCCCGTACACCGGATCGCCGGAGATCTGCTCGGGCCGCTCGGGCTGCGGGATGCCCAGGACGGCCCCGATGATCACCCCCGCCAGCAGCACGATCGCGCCGATGACGAAGAACGCGGCCGCGACCGCGAGGGTGCCCACGACCTGCCGCCACACCCGGCTGACCGGGGTCCTGGCGAGCTGGTCGTACCGCGCGTCATGCGGCACGGGCGCGTACCAGGACGGCCGTGGCGGCGGGTACGGGTAATAGCCCGCCGGCGGACCGCCGTAAGGGCCTGGTGAAGGCTCGGGATTATCCTGCATCTCCATATTCTGTCCATCCGGTGCGCAATAGTTCACAGACGGCGCGGCCTTTTCGGCGGATGCTCGGGACGTACGCATGTCGACCCTGGGAGCAAGCCATGTCAAGGCTGGGACCTATCGTCACCCTGGCGGCGGGCGCGGTGCTCGCCGCGGGGCTGGGTGTCGCCAGCATCACCGCGGCGCCGGCGGCGGAGCAGGCCGTCGCCACCGCCGATGAGGCGACGCGATCACCGGAAACCGGCGAGGAGACGGCCGCGGCCGAGCCCTCGCCCAGTGAGACGCCGACGTTCGAGGAGCCGGAGCCGCTCGTCCCGGAGAAGGCCGACTACGCGGGCCGGGTGAAGGACAACGGCGGCCTCATCGCGATCTCGATCCGCGACGGCAAGGCCGTCGGATACTTCTGCGACGGCAAAACCGAGGCCTGGTTCAAGGGGAACGCGACCAGCGGCCGGCTGACCCTGAAGGGCTCGGGGAAGGCCACGGTCAAGGCCGAGCTCGGCGACGGCGGGGCCGAGGGGCAGGTCGCCGTCGGCGGCAGGAAGTGGAGCTTCGTCGCCGGCACCGCCAAGAAGCCCTCAGGCCTGTACCGGGCCAGCGCCGTCGTCAGGGGCGCCCAGGTCCGCGCGGGCTGGATCGTGGTGAGGAACCCGTCGGGCGGCTACACGCAGGTCGGCGCCGCCTCCCAGGACGGCGAGCCGGTGGACATCCCGCGGCTCGACGGCGACGACCCCACCAGCCCCGTCTCCGTCAACGGGGCCACCGTCACCCCCGAGGACGTCGACGGCTTCATCGAGGAGATGTCATGACCGCCCTCCACCACCGCCCTGCCCGGGGCGCCGTCTCGCTGCTGGTGCCGCTGCTGGCCGGCGGCGTCCTCATGGTCGCGCTCGGCGTGTACGGGCGCGTGCACGCCCCCACCGGCTTCGCCGTCGGCGTCGCGGGCTTCTCGGCCGCGCTGCCGATGAAGGTCTGGCTGACCACGGCCTCGGCGGCGCTGGCCGTGGTGCAGGTCGTCTCGGCCCTGTCGATGTGGGGCAAGCTCGGGGTGGACATCCCCGCCGGGGTCCACCGGTGGTCGGGCAGGCTGGCGTTCCTGCTCACGATCCCGGTGGCCTTCCACTGCCTGTACGCGCTCGGCCTGCAGTACGACGTGCCGAGGGTGATGGTCCACTCGCTGCTCGGCTGCTTCTTCTACGGGGTGTTCACCACGAAGATGCTGGCCCTGCGCAAGGAGGACGCCCCCGGCTGGACCCTGCCGGTGATCGGCGGGCTGGTGTTCGCCGCGCTCGTCGGTCTCTGGCTGACCTCGTCGTTCTGGTTCTTCACCGCGGTCGGGCTGAAGGTCTAACCCTCCGGGCTGAAGCGCGTGGTGCGCTTCAGCCCGGCGGCCCGCCCCTTGGCCGCGACGACGAGCGCCATCTTCCTGGACGCCTCGTCGATCATCTCGTCGCCGAGCATGGCCGCGCCGCGCTTCTCGACCGTCGTGTAGTGCTCGTACGCGTCGAGGATGAGCTCCGCGCGGTCGTAGTCGTCCTGCGGCGGCGAGAACACCTCGTTGGCCGCGTCGACCTGCAGCGGGTGGAGCACCCACTTGCCGTCGTAGCCGAGCGCGGCCGAGCGGCGGGCGGCCCTGCGGAACCCGTCGACGTCCTTGATCTGCAGGTAGGGGCCGTCGATGACCTGGAGGTCATGCGTACGGGCGGCCATGAGCAGGCGCATGAGGATGTAGTGGTAGGCGTCGCCCTCCTCGTAGCCGGGCGGCTGCTCGCCCACCACGAGGGTGCGCATGTTGATCGAGGCCATGAAGTCGGCCGGCCCGAAGACCAGCGTCTCCAGCCGCCCGGACGAGCCCGCGATGGCGTCGGCGTTCACCAGCCCGCGCGCGTTCTCGATCTGCGCCTCGATGCCGATCCGGCCGGGTTCGTAACCCATGGCCTTCTCGATCTGCGTGAGCAGGGTGTCGAGCCACACGACCTCGGTCGGGTCCTGCACCTTGGGCAGGATCAGGCAGTCGAGCCGGTCGCCGGCGCCCTCGACGACCTCGATCACGTCCTTGTACGCCCACTGCGTCGCCAGGTCGTTGACCCGCACCGCGACGGTCTTGCCGTCCCAGCCGCCCTCGCACAGCGCGGCCACCACGTTGCGCCGCGCCTCCTCCTTGGCCAGCGGCGCGACCGCGTCCTCCAGGTCCAGGAACACCTCGTCGACGGGCAGGCCGCGGGCCTTCTCCACGAACCGGGGGTTGCTACCGGGCACGGCCAGGACGGATCTACGCGAACGCAACATGAGCCACACCGTAACGGCACCCGGGCCGGTTACATTCAAGCTGTGACCGACAACACCCTGGCAATCGAGGAGGGCGCCAAGAAGTCCGGCATCCTCTGGCTCGATCTCGACCGGCCGCGACTGGCCTGGCACGCGTGGCACGACGGCGCGATCTATCTGGTGACCGGCGGCGAGGAGCAGGAGCTGCCGGGGCTGACCAGCCGTGAGCGCGTACGGGTCACGCTGCGCAGCAAGGACAACGGGGCCCGGCTGGTGGAGTTCGACGCCGCCGTGGCGGTCGTCGAGCAGGCGGCGGCGCCCGAGGTGGTGGCCGTGCTGGCCAAGGAGCGGCTCAACGCCCGCGACAGCGAGGGCCTGCCCGGGCGCTGGGCTCAGGAGTCGACGGTGCTGCGGCTCACGCCCGCGTCCACGGGCGCGACCGGCTCGGCGAGCGCGGGCGCCTGACGGCTGACGGTCGCGGTCTGCGCGAGGAGCGCGCCCGTCAGCACGATGGCCCCGCCGAGGATCTGATACGCGCCGAGCGCCTGGCCGAGCAGCAGCCAGGCCACGACCGCGCCGGCGATGACCTCCAGCGAGGCGACGGTCGCGCCCACGGCCGCCGAGAGCCTGCGCACCGCGTTCACCCCGAGGATGTAGGCGACGACGGTGGCGGCCAGCACCATCCACAGGTACGCGCCGAGCACCGGGAGCGTGGCGCCGCCGGCCGGCGCGACGGTCAGGGTGAAGGCGTCCCAGGGGATGTTCCAGGGCTGGGAGATGGGGGCGAGCACGACGGCGGCGCCGGTCATGCCCCAGGCGATCAGGCCGAGCGGGTCGACGTCGTCCCCGAAGCTATCGCTCATCAGGAAATATCCGGCGCAGCACGCCCCGGCCATCAGCGCCAGCACCAGCCCGATCGCGTCCAGCCGGATGCCCTCCCAGGCCTCGACCACGATGGCCAGCCCGGCCACGGCCATGACCGCGCCGATGTAGGCGGCCCTGGCCAGCCGGATCTTGCGCACGATCCGCACCCACGCCACCACCATCACCGGCGCCATGAACTCCAGCAGCAGGGCGATCCCCACGGGCAGCCGGGTGATGGCCGCGAAGTACAGTGACTGCACACCGGCGACGGCGACGATCGCGTACACCGCGAAGAACGGGAGCCGCGAGCGGGCGATCCGCAGCGCGGACGGCTTCACCACGGCCAGCACGGCGAGCAGCAGCAGCCCGGCGCCGGCCATCCGCACCCAGACCGCCTCCAGCGGCGCCAGGCCGGCCTCGTTGAGATACTTGGCCATGGGCCCGGAGAAGGCGAAGCAGAGCGAGGACGCGAACGCCATCGCGAGTCCCGCGTAGCGCACGCGAACCCCCGTGAGAAGTAATCACTGTTTAGCGGGTTTGATACTGACACGCCGGGGGTCCGCGGCGCAATGCCATAGCACTGTTAGCCTGCTGACGTGCAGATCTTTGTCGCCCGCCTGGCAGGCACGCCGGTCTTCGACCCGGCGGGCGACCAGATCGGGCGCATCAGAGACGTGGTGGTCGGGCTGCGCGGCACGCGCCCGCCCCGGGTGCACGGCATGGTGGTCGAGGTCCGCCCGCGCCGCCGGGTGTTCCTGCCCATCACCCGCGTACGGGGCATCCAGGCGGGCGCGGTGATCTTCACCGGCAGGCTCAACGTCCGCCGGTTCGAGCAGCGGCCCACCGAGACCCTGGTGATCGGCGAGATGCTCGACCTGACCGTGCGGGTCGACGGCGAGCCGATGACCGTCTACGACGTGGCCGTCGCCGAGGTCAAGCGGTCCGAGTGGCAGGTGACCCGGATCGCGGTCCACCGGGGCAGGCGGCGTGACGCGCGGGTGGTCGACTGGAGCGAGGTGTCGGGCTTCGACATCCTCCAGAAGGACCAGGGCGCCGCCGGGCTGATCGCCTCGTTCGAGTCGCTGCGCGCCGCCGACCTGGCCAGCGCGCTGCACGAGCTGTCCGGCAAGCGGCGCGAGGAGGTGGCCCGCGCGCTCGACGACAACCGGCTGGCCGACGTGCTGGAGGAGCTGCCGCCCGGCGACCAGGTCGGCATCCTGCGCACGCTCGAACCGGAGCGGGCCGCCGACGTGCTGGAGGAGATGGGCCCCGACGACGCCGCCGACCTGCTCCACGACCTGCCCCCGGAGCAGGCGGCCGCGCTGCTGGCGCTGATGGAGCCGGAGGAGGCCGCCCCGGTGCGGCGGCTGCTCACCTACCCGCACGACACCGCCGGCGGCCTGATGACCACCGATCCGGTCATCCTGCCGCCGACCAGCACGGTCGCCGAGGCGCTCGCGCACGTCCGGCAGAAGGAGCTGACTCCCTCGGTGGCGGCCCAGGTGTTCATCACCCGGCCGCCCAACGAGACCCCGACCGGCCGCTACCTCGGCATGAGCCACTTCCAGCGGCTGCTCCGCGACCCGCCCTCCACTCTCCTCGGCAGCGTCATCGACCCGTCGATCGACCCGATCAAACCGGACTTGCCGCTCCACGACGTGGCCGCCTATCTGGCGGTCTACAACCTCGTCGCGGCCCCGGTCGTCGACGAGCACACCCGGCTCGTCGGCGCGGTGACCGTCGACGACGTCCTCGACCATCTGCTGCCCGAAGACTGGCGCGAGAGGCTCTGACGTGACCACCGAACGCCTGGACCAGCCCCGCGAACTGCGCCGCTCGCTGCGCCCGCACTACGACCCCGAGGTGTTCGGGCGGCTGGCGGAGCGCATCGCCCGCTTCCTCGGCACCGCGCGCTTCCTGGTCTACATGACCGTGTTCGTGGCGGTCTGGGTGAGCTGGAACGTCGCCGCCCCGGCCCGGTTCCAGTTCGACCCGTACCCGTTCATCTTCCTCACGCTCATGCTGTCGCTGCAGGCCTCGTACGCGGCCCCGCTGATCCTGCTCGCGCAGAACCGGCAGGACGACCGCGACCGCGTCCAGTACGAGCAGGACCGGGAGACGGGCGAGCGCAACCGCGCCGACGTCGAGTACCTCACCCGCGAGATCGCCGGGCTGCGGCTGGCGCTCGGCGAGGTGACGACCCGCGACTACCTGCGCTCCGAACTGCAGCGGCTGGGCGAGGAGCTCAAGGAGCGGCGCTGACGCCGTGGGAGCCAGGGAGTAACCTTGGAGGGCTGCCCGGAAAACCGACGGATCCGACTGGATTAACGGGACCGGCTTCCAGGTTCATACCATGGAGGGGCATCCTCAACTGGCGTCCAGCGCCTGTCACACATATACCGGCAAAGGAGGGACGGCACCCCCTCATCCGGGCGTGCCGAGACTTCGATGGCACCAACCCAGGACCAGGTGACGGCCGCCCTCGCCACCGTCATCGACCCCGAGATCCGCCGCCCGATCACCGACCTCGGCATGGTCAAGGGCGTCGACATCGCCGCAGACGGCAAGGTGCGCGTCGGCGTCTACCTCACGGTCGCCGGCTGCCCGATGAAGGACACCATCCGGCGCGACGTCACCGCCGCGGTCGCCAAGGTCGACGGCGTCAGCGCCGTCGAGCTCGAACTCGACGTGATGAGCCAGGAGCAGCGCAAGGAGCTGCAGACCAAGCTCCGCGGCGACCGGGGTCCCGAGAAGGAGATCCCGTTCAACAAGCCCGGCTCGCTGACCCGCGTCTTCGCGGTGGCCAGCGGCAAGGGCGGCGTCGGCAAGTCGTCCGTGACGGTCAACCTCGCCGCCGCCATGGCCGCGAGCGGGATGAAGGTCGGCATCGTCGACGCCGACATCTACGGCCACAGCGTCCCCCGCATGCTGGGCGCGGCCGAACGGCCCACCAAGGTCGAAGACATGATCATGCCGCCGATGGCCCATGACATCAAGGTCATCTCGGTCGGCATGTTCAAGCCCGAGGGCAACACCCCCGTCGTGTGGCGCGGGCCGATGCTCGACCGGGCGCTCCACCAGTTCCTCGCCGACGTCTACTGGGGCGACCTGGACGTCCTGCTGCTCGACCTGCCGCCCGGCACCGGCGACATCGCGATCTCGGTGGCCCAGCGGCTGCCCGGGGCCGAGATCCTGGTCGTCACCACCCCGCAGATGGCCGCCGCCGAGGTGGCCGAGCGGGCCGGCTCCATCGCGGCGCAGACCCATCAGCAGATCGCCGGCGTCATCGAGAACATGGCCTGGCTGCCCTGCCCCCACTGTGACGAGCGCATCGCCGTCTTCGGCGAGGGCGGCGGTCAGACGGTCGCCGACGCGCTGACCCGCATCCTCGGCGCGCGCGTGCCGCTGCTCGGCCAGGTCCCGATCGACCTGCGGCTGCGCGAGGGCGGCGACGAAGGCAAGCCGCTGGTGCTCACCGACCCCGACTCCCCCGCCGCGACGCAGCTCCGCTCGATCGCGGCCACGCTCGGCAAGCGCTCGTCGAGCCTCAAGGGCATGCAGCTCGGGCTCTCGCCCAACCGGGGCTGACCCCGCGACGGGCGTGGGTCAGGTCGCCTCGTTGTCGTACGGGGGGATCTCGCCCACGCCCAGCTCGCCGCCCACCGGGACGGTGTCGGCGGGCTCCAGCTCGGCCGCGGCCGGCTTCTTCCAGTCGTCCTCGTCGTCCTCCAGCAGATGCTTGCGGACGAAGTTGCGCGGGTTGAGGTCGGCCGGGTCGAAATTGGAGAACTCGGGCCCCAGGCCGGCCCGCAGGTCGTCACGCGCGTTGTTGGCCATGCGGCGCAGGTTGCGCAGGGTCTTCCCGGCCTGGGAAGCCGCCTGGGGCAGCTTATCCGGGCCGAAGACCAGCAGCGCGATAATGATCAGCGCGCCGACTTCCAGCCAGCCAAGTCCGAACACCGTCAGCTCCAAGCAGTCAACCGCCCCGGGGACAACCCCGGCTATCCCACAGACTAAGGGCTCTAACGGGTAGCTCGGTCTCCTCCTCGCGGACGAATCCCGCCTCCGAAGAGGCTCCAGGACCTTCCCCGGCTTTTCAGCCGAGCGGGCCGGAGGCACGCGTCACGGCGCCTCACCCGAGGGGGTTCCCTTCGGCGGGAGCGCGCGAGATCAGGACGGAGTGGGCGTGGGAGCGTCGGCGCTGACCACGAGGGTGGCCGTGCGTTCCTCGTTGTCGCGCTCGTACTTGATGTTGATCTTCGCGCCCGGCGCCTTGCTGCGGATCAGCGCGATGAGCTCGTTGCCGTCCTGGAGGCGCAGGCCGTCGACCTCAAGGATGATGTCGCCGGGCTTGAGCCCGGCCTTCTCCGCCGGGCCGCCCTCGTCGATCGGCGGGCGGCCGTTCTGGATGCCGGAGGCGATGCGTACGCCCTCGCCGCGGTATTCGGTGTCGAGCACGATGCCGATCTTGGGACGCTTGGCCTTGCCGGTGGTGATGAGCTCCTCGGCGACGCGGCGCGTCTGGTTGACCGGGATGGCGAAGCCGAGGCCGATGCTGCCGCTCTGGCTCGTCATGGACCGGCTGAGGGTGGCGATCGCCGAGTTGACGCCGACGACCTCGCCGCGGCCGTTGACGAGCGGGCCGCCCGAGTTGCCGGGGTTGATGGCGGCGTCGGTCTGGATGGCGCTGATGTACGCCGTCTCCTCGCCGCCCCCGCCGCTCTCGTCGCCGGCGATGACCGGCCGGTTGAGCGAGCTGACGATGCCGGTGGTGACGGTGCCGGTCAGGCCCAGCGGCGAGCCGATCGCGATGACCGGGTCGCCCACGACCACCTGGTCGGAGTTGCCGAGCGTGATCTCGGGAGTGCCGAACGTCTCCTCGGGCTTGAGCACCGCGAGGTCGGAGCCGGGGTCGCGGCCGACGATGCGGGCCGTCGTGGTCTTGCGGTTGTTGAACATGATCTTGATGTCGCCGCCGCCGGCGGCCAGGGCGACCACGTGGTTGTTCGTCACCACGTACCCGTTCTTGATCAGGAACCCGGAGCCGGAGGCGCCCTCGGTGTTGCTGCCGTTGCCGACCTCCAGCGAGACCACGCTGGGCAGCACCCGCGCGGCCACGCCGGCGACGGAGGTGGGGGCGCGGTCGACGTTGCCGGTGGGGATGGGGCCGAGGCTGTAGGAGGGGTCGGTGCTGCCGCTCGGGCGGGTCAGCAGGTAGGTGCCGACGCTGCCGAGCCCGGACGCGACCAGGGCGACGACCAGGGCCAGCACGAGCAGCATCGGGGTGCTGGGGCCGCGGCGGGGTGCCGCGACCCTGGTGGCGCCGGGCGGCGGCGCCCAGTTGGCGCCCATGGGCAGGGCGTTCGGCGGCGGCGGCGGGCCGCTCCCGCCGAACGGGCCCTCGCCGCTGGGGTTGGTGAAGGAGCCGGGGCGCTTCTCGCCGCTGCCGAAGAACGGCCACTCGCCGGTCGCGTACGCGTTCTCGCCGGCCGGGCCACCGAAGCGCGGTCCTTCACCACCGGGGTGCCCGAAAGAGGGACGCTCACCACTCGGATGCCCGAAGGGCGGGCCTTCGCCTGAGTCGCCGAAACGGGGTGACTCGCCGTAGGGCGAGCCTTCGCCACCGGGATGGCCGAAGGACGGACGCTCGCCGCCCGGATGGCCGAAGGGCGGGCCTTCGCCGCCGGGGTGGCCGAAAGAGGGGCGTTCGCCGCTCGGGTTGCCGAAGGACGAGCTCTCGCCGCTGGGGTGGCCGAAGGCGGGGGGCGGGCCGGGGGGCTCGTACGCGCGGGTGTCGCCCGGGCGGGCCGGCTCGTCGTAGGGGCGGGAGGTGCCGAAGACGGAGGTCTCGCCGGCGTCGTCACCGCCGGGGGTGGGCGGCCGCCCGTCCTGCCGGTCTCCGGCGGGGAGGAACTCCGGCCGGCCCTGTGGCTCAGGGTGTCCCGACGGCGTGCGTCCTTCGGGGCGCGTCTCGTCGGTCATCTAATCCACCACTCCTTGCTCACGACACCGCAACCATGGTCTGTACGGCATACGGGTGCTGTAAAGCAATTGTCAGCCCGATTCTCCTGACATATCCCGATCTCAGATCGTATGCCCCTCACGCCATGGACTACGCCATCACGAGTATCCCAGCCGGGATCGGTCTCAAGGAGTGGCGGTGGACGGCGCGCCCGTGGGCGTCGGCTGCACGCGCTTGACGAGCTCGACCGGCGGGGTCTGGGTGTTCTGCCCGACGCCGGAGACGGCGAAGAACGTGCCGAGCGCCACGGCCGCCGACACGACGCTGACGGCGACGTACGTGCCGCGCCTAGTCGCGCGGCCAGGGCCCGAGGAGGCGCCACCAGTGCCGTTCCTTCGGGGCCGGTTGTCCAAAGGGGCGATGCTGTGCGGCCCCGGGATGGGCACCCCTCCGAACGTACGCGTAGGGAAAGGCCGCTCCCTGGGCGGCAGCGGACCGCCGGGCTCGGCCATGCGCAGCAGCGACATGGTGAGGTCCGCGGGCAGCGCGGGGGTCTCCAGCGAGCGCAGGCGGGACTTGAGCGCCCGCACCGACTCCACTTCTCTCCTGCAGTCGGCGCAGAACGTCAGGTGGGCCAGCGCGCGCTCTCGCTCGGCGTGATTGAGTTCGCCGTCGACGAGCGCGGATATGCGTTCTTCAAGGTGAGCCATGTCAGACTTCCTCCCCACGGGTTACGGTCGGGGGGAGTTGGGAATTACGGGGTGCCCGATGTTCGAGCGCCTCGCGCAACTGTGCCCGGCCACGGTGAATCCGGCTTCTGACCGTTCCCAGCTTGACGCCGAGCGTGGCCGCGATCTCTTCGTAGGACAATCCCTCGATGTCACACAGCACGATCGCCGCCCGGAACTCGGGTGCGAGCGCGTCGAGAGCGGCCTGGATGTCAGGCTCCAGGTGAGCGTCGTGCAGGGCCTGCGCCGGCGACGGCTCCCGGCCGCGAAGCCGCTCGGCCGCGTCGTCGGCCAGTCCCTCGAACCTGATGCGCTGCTTGCGCCGCGCCATGTCGAGGAACAGGTTGGTCGTGATCCGGTGCAGCCAGCCCTCGAACGTGCCGGGGGTGTAACTGGACAAAGATCGGAAGACCCGGACGAAGACCTCCTGGGTGAGATCCTCCGCGTCGTGGACGTTGCCGGTGAGACGGTACGCCAGCCGGTAGACACGCGCGGAGTGGGTCCGCACCACTTCCTCCCAGGTGGGAGGGGTCCATTCCGGTTCGGGGACCATGCCGGGGACATCGGACAACGGAGTATCGGCCTGGTGGTCACTTTCGTCCACCAGCACTCCTCTCTCTGGGACCACCGCTACCGTCATAGTGCCTGGTTTTGTCCCTTCGTGCGCACTCACTGCCATCCGGACCGGCAAAGCCCGTTTAAACCTGCAACGCCTCGAGGCCCTCCTGAGTTCCCGTCCCGGCACTACTCCCCTAGGCTGCGATCGGTGACCAATCGCACGAAAGTGGGGGGAGGAGGCCGATGACCAGTCCGTTGGAGGCCACTCTGGCCTATGCGGAGCAGTTCCATCACGAGGATGAGATCCTGCACGCGGCGCGGCAGCGCGGGCTGGAGATGGGTGCCCCGCCCATCCTTCCCGGCGGCGGCGCGGCGCTCTGCTTCCTCGCCACCGCGATCAACGCCAAGTCGGTGGTCGAGGTCGGCACCGGCTGCGGCGTCTCGGGGCTGTGGCTGCTGCGGGGCATGCGCGCCGACGGCACACTCACGAGCGTCGACGTCGAGCCCGAGCACCAGCGGCTCGCCCGGCAGGCGTTCGCGGAGGCGGGCTTCTCGGGCGGCCGGGTGCGGCTGATCACCGGACGGGCGCTCGACGTGCTGCCGCGGCTCTCCGACGGCGGCTACGACCTGGTCTTCGCCGACGCGGCCAAGCAGGAGTACGCCGACTATCTCTCCGAGGCGGTCCGCCTGCTCCGCGTCGGCGGCATCGTGGCCTTCGACAACGTGCTCTGGCACCACCGGGTGGCCGACCCCGCCCAGCGCGACCCCGACACCGTGTCGCTGCGCGAGCTGGGCAAGCTCGTGCAGGCCGACGACCGGCTGCGGTCGCTGCTCATACCGCTCGGCGACGGTCTGCTGGCCGCGGTCAAGGTCTCCGGCTGAGGCGCGTCACAGCCCGGACAGCCACTCCAGCAGCACGCGCACGCCGAACCCGGTGGCGCCCTTGGTCAGGAGCCCTTCGTCGACCGTGCTCCGCCCCACCCCGGCGATGTCGAGGTGGGCCCACGGCCGGTCGCCGGCGAACTCGCGCAGGAACAGCGCGGCCGTGATCGAACCGGCGCCGTAACGGGAGCCGATCTCGACGTTGGCCAGATCGGCCACCGGCGACTCCAGCGCCCCGGCGTAGTCGTCGATCAGCGGCAGCCGCCACAGCCGGTCGCCGCTGGCCTCCCCGGCCTCCAGCAGCCGCTTGGCCAGCTCGTCGTCGGAGGCGTAGAGGCCGCCGCGGTGGCGGCCGAGCGCGACGGTGACGGCGCCGGTGAGCGTGGCGACGTCGACGACCACGTCGGGGTCGAGCCGGGCGTCGGCGTAGGCGAGCGCGTCGGCCAGCACCAGGCGCCCCTCGGCGTCGGTGTTGAGCACCTCGACGGTGCGCCCGCCGTACGGCCTGATCACGTCGCCGGGGCGCTGGGCCGTGCCGGACGGCATGTTCTCGGCGGCGGCCACCAGGCCCGTCACCCGGATCGGGAGGCCGAGCCGGGCCAGCGCGCCCATCACGGCGATCACCACGGCGCCGCCGGCCATGTCGGTCTTCTGCGTCTTCATGTTCTCGGTGGGCTTGAGCGACAGCCCGCCCGAGTCGAAGGTGATGCCCTTGCCGACCAGCACCACGTGGCGCTCGGCGGGCTCGTCGGGAGTGTAGGAGAGCTGGATGAGCCGCGGCGGCCGGGCCGAGCCGCGGCCGACGGCCAGGAGGCCGCCGAAGCCCTCGGCCTGGAGCTGCTCCTCGTCCCAGACGCGGATCGGGACGCCCTGCTCGGCGGCCCGCTCGGCCAGCCACGACGGGCCCTTGACCGACGACGGCATGTTGGCCAGGTCGCGGGCCAGCGCGACGGCCCGCGCCACGCTCTCGCCCCTGCGGACCTGCTCCTCGTCGGCGCCGACGAAGGTGATCGCGCCCACCGGCCGCTTCCCCGCCGAACCGATCTTGAACGAATAGGCGGCCAGCAGCGCGGCCTCGGCGAAGGCCCGCGGGTCGCCCTCGGGCGTGACCACGGCCAGCGACTCCTTGCCGCGGGCGCGGCGGGTCAGCGTGGCCGCGGCCTTGCGCAGGGCCCGCGGAGAGCCGTCGCCCACCCCGTAGAGCAGGACGCGGCCGACGCCGTCGCCCCTGGCCACCGGGACCTCGACGACCTCGCCCGCTTCTCCCTCGGCCTCGTAGTGCGCGAGCAGCCCGGCGACCGGCACGTGCAGGTCGAGCCGGAGCGCCGGGGCGAGCGCGGAGTCGTAAGGGACGGCCAGCAGCGGGGCGTCGTCGGGAACCTGGGCGACCACCGAGGCAGCGGTCTCGATCGGCACGTTCTCTCCTCATACGTCGGCGACCCTGGCACGCGGGTGCACGCCAGGGCCGTGGGGTGAAGATCGGTCGGAAGCTCTAGCCGACGACGTTCTTCAATGCTTCGCCGAGAGCCTTGGCCTCGTCCGCGGAGATCTCCACGACGAGCCGTCCGCCCCCCTCCAGGGGGACCCGCATGACAATGCCGCGCCCTTCCTTGGTGACCTCGAGCGGACCATCGCCGGTCCGCGGCTTCATCGCCGCCATGCGTGCATCCCTTCCTGCCTTGGGCTCCCGCGGCCCGCGATCTCCGACCTCCGACCTCCCGAAACGGGTGGTCGGCGTATTCACGTCTTCTGTGATGTCCTATTCTCCCGCATCGAGAGCCCTCATGGGTAACGATCTCCTCCCAGAATGCGTTGTCGAGCGGGGCGAAGCCATCCAAACTGGACTTCGTGCACGCACGCGCCGCCCTGTTCGACCTGTATGGAGACCACCTGCGCTCTCGCGGTGGGCAGGCGTCCGTGGCCGCTCTCGTCCGATTGATGAAACCCCTGGAAATCGCCGCGCCGGCCGTGCGTACAGCCGTTTCCCGCATGGTCAGGCAGGGCTGGCTGCGGCCGGTCCGGCTGCCGCGCGGGCCCGGCTACGGTCTCACCCCGAAGTGCGTCAGACGGCTGGATGAGGCGGCGCTGAGAATTTACCGAGCCGGAACCTTGAGCTGGAACAGCCGCTGGCACCTGATCGTGTTCCCGCCCGTCAAGGAACGGCCGCGCCGCGAGCGGATCAGGATCACGCTGGCCTTCCTCGGCTACGCGGCGCTTTCCGAGAGCACCTGGATCGGCCCGCGTTCCTCCGCCGAGCTGGACCACCTGCTGGAGAGCGAGGGAGTGCGGGCCGATAGGTTCGAGGCGGCACTGGAGGGAGACCCGCGCGAGCTGGTGGCGCGGGCCTGGGATCTGGACGCCATCGGCGAGGCCTACGAGCAGTGGCACGCCGAGGCCGACACACTGATCACCGCCCTGCCCGCCCAGGCCAGGCCCGACCTAGTCTTCGCGACAAGGAGCAAGCTCGTGCACGGATGGCGGAACTTCCTCTTCCGTGACCCCGGCCTGCCGCCCGAGCTGTTGCCCGCGGGCTGGCCGGGTGAGAAGGCCAGGGCGTTCTTCGAGCAGGAGGCAGCCCGGCTGCTGCCCGCAGCCGCCGCGTTCGTCGACAGGGAGTTGCATTGATCCGTTATGACGTGGCCGACGCCGTCGCCACCATCACGCTCGACCGGCCCGACGCGATGAACTCGCTGACGGCGGAGGTCAAGACCGCCTTGCTGGACGCGCTGCGGCGGGCGGCGGCCGACCCCGGCGTGCGCGCCGTCCTGCTCACCGGCTCGGGCCGGGCCTTCTGCGCGGGGCAGGACCTGCGCGAGCACGCCGCCAACCTGGAGGCCGGCCGCGGCCTGGACAACACGGTGCGCGAGCACTACAACCCGATCATCGAGCTGATCACCACGATGGACCAGCCGGTCGTCGCGGCGGTCAACGGGGTGGCCGCGGGCGCGGGCGCCGCCCTCGCCTTCGCCTGCGACCTGCGGATCGCCTCGGAGAAGGCCAAGTTCGCGCTGGCGTTCGCGGGCATCGGGCTGGCGCCCGACTCGGGCGCCTCGTGGACGCTGCAGCGCCTGGTCGGCCTGGGCCGGGCGACGGAGCTGATGCTGCTCGGCGAGCCCGTCACCGCCGCCCGCGCGCTGGAGCTGGGCATGGTCACCCGCGTGGTGCCCGCCGACGACGTGCTCAAGACCGCGCACGAGCTGGCCGTACGGCTCGCGCAGGGGCCGACGAAGGCCTACGGCGCCACCAAGCGGGCGCTGGCCCACGCCGCCGCGCGTCCGCTGCCCGAGGCGCTGGCGCTGGAGGCCGACCTGCAGGACGCGTGCGCGGCCACCGACGACCACCTGCGGGCCACGGCGTCGTTCCTGGCCAAGGAGCAGCCGGTCTTCCACGGCCGCTGACGGCGCGCGGGCTCAGGCCCGCGCCACGCAGCCCTTGATGTGATCGTTGACCAGCCCGATCGCCTGCATCAGCGCGTACGAGGTGGTCGGGCCGACGAACCTGAACCCGTGGCTCTTCAGCTCCTTGGCCAGCGCCTTGGACGCGGGGGTCACGGCGGGCACGTCGGCCATGGTCGCGGGCACCGGCGCGGACGGGTCGGCATATTTCCAGATCAGGTCGGACAGACCGCCCGGCACCTCCATCGCCGCCCTGGCGTTGGCGACCGTGGCCTCGATCTTGGCCCGGTTGCGCACGATGCCCACGTCGGCGAGCAGCCGCCGCACGTCGTCCTCGGTGTACGCGGCCACCTTGGTGATGGCGAAGCCGTCGAAGGCGGCGCGGAAGTTCTCCCGCTTGCGCAGGATCGTCAGCCAGGACAGGCCCGACTGGAACGCCTCCAGCGTCACCCGCTCGAAGACCCGGTCGTCGCCCCGCACCGGGCGGCCCCACTCCTCGTCGTGGTAGGCGAGGTAGAGCGGGTCGGCCATGCCCGCCCACGAGCAGCGGATCACCTCGCTCACGCCCGCCCGTCCCCCTCCTTGCCGTCCTCGTCGCGCGCTTTGTCGTCGCCGTCTTTGTCGCCGGAGACCCGCACCAACTCGTCCCGCTCCGCCGGACCCTGCTCGGCCTCGGACGGTTCAGACCCGTCCCGCTCCGCGGAACTCTCCCCGGTCTCAAGGTCTTCGGGCTCGTCGTGTTCGGATGATGCGGCGAGGTCCTGGCCGTCGGGACCCACCCAGGAGACCGGCTCGTGCTCGACGCCGGCCGGCGCCTCCAGCGCGGACGGGGGCACGTGGCCGTTGGACGGCGGGCCGCTCTCGGCGGTCAGCGCGAGGGGCGAGGCGGGCGGCTCGTGCTCGGTGCGCGGCCCGTTGCCCGGCGCGGCGTAGACCTCCTGGCGGGCGTACAGCCTGCTCGACAGCAGCTCCGACACCCGCTGCTCCAGGATCGCGATCCTGGTGTCACGCGCGCTGATGGCGTTGGCCATCCGGCGCAGGGACTCGTCGACGCTCTGCGTGTGGTAACCGATCAGGTTGACCGGCAACTGCAACGCCAGGACGTCGACCGCCGCGAGATTGCCCGCCTCGGGAAGGTTGAGCGGCGGCACGTCCGGCGGGAACTCGGTCAGCTCACCGCCCTTGCCCAGGGACACCAGAACCACGCCGGCCAGGATGGCGAGCGCGGCGATGGCGAGGATGACCAGCAGCACATTGGCATCGTACTCATACCACCGGGGCACGAGTCCCGCACTTGCCCCACCCGGTGCGCAGCCGGGCGCTCAGTCGACGGCCTCGCTGAGCTCCTCCACGCTCGGCCGGACGGGCTGCGCGCGGGCTTCGAGATGGGCCAGCGCCTCGTCGACCGTGGTGGTCCAGGAGATGGCGTCGAAGACGCCGGCGCGGGTGAACCCGGCGTCGTACATGCCGCTGACCAGGTCCCTGAGCGGCCGGTAGAGCCCCCAGGGATCGAGGATCACCAGGGGACGGTCGTGGATGCCGAGCACCCTGGCCGTCCAGATCTCGAACAGCTCCTCCAGCGTGCCGATGCCGCCGGGCAGCACCAAAAAGGCGTCGGACCTGGCGTCCATCTGGCCCTTGCGCTCGCGCATGTCGGCCGTGACGATCAGCTCGTCGGAATCCTCGTCGGCGATCTCGATCTCGACGAGGACCTGGGGGATGACGCCGATCGTGCGGCCGCCGGCGGCGCGGGCCGCCCTGGTGACCTCGCCCATGCAGGAGACGGTCGCGCCGCCGCTCACCAGGGTGTGGCCGCGCCGGGCCAGCTCACCCCCCACCTCGGCCGCCAGGCGGAGGTACTTGTCGTCGATGTGCCGGCTTGAGGCGCAGAAGACGCAGATGTTCACGGAGAGCCAGCCTATTGCGGCTCGGCCACCTGCGCCCTGACGGACTCCTCCTCGTCCTCCCGCCGGCGCGACCGGTTCAGCTCGGAGTCGGTGATGATCCGCACCGCCTCGTCGACGTCGTCGGTGACCGTGATCAGGTCGAGGTCGTGGGGGGCGATCTTGCCGGTGCCGCACAGCTGGCTCTTGACCCAGTCGAGCAGCCCGCCCCAGAACTCCGAGCCCATCAGCACCACGGGGAAGCTGGTGACCTTGTGGGTCTGGACCAGGGTGAGCGCCTCGAACAGCTCGTCGAGCGTGCCGAACCCGCCGGGCAGCGCGATGAACCCGCACGAGTACTTCACGAACATGGTCTTGCGTACGAAGAAGTAGCGGAACTCGATGCCGAGGTCCACGTAGTCGTTCAAACGCTGCTCGAACGGCAGCTCGATGCCGAGCCCGACCGACACGCCGCCGTCGACCTCGGTGGCGCCCTGGTTGGCCGCCTCCATGACGCCGGGCCCGCCCCCGGTGATCACCGCGAAACCGGCCTGCGCCAGCGCCCTGCCGAGCTCCCGGCCCACCTTGTACTCCGTCGAGTCGGCGGGGGTCCTGGCCGAGCCGAACACGGTGACCGCGCGGGGGAGCTCGGCCAGCTGGCCGAAGCCCTCGACGAACTCCGCCTGGATCCGCAGCACGCGCCACGGGTCCTGGTGCACCCAGTCGGCGGGCCCCTGACGGGCCAGCAGCCTCTGGTCATGGGTCGACTCGGGCACCAGGTTGCCGCGCACCACCGCCTGGCCTTGCCGCCGTTCGCGGCGATTCGCTCTCATACGGACCACGCTATCCCTCAACAGTTCGCTGGATGTCCGGTATCTGCCTACCCTGCGGGGACATGGCCGGGATGCCGCCAGGAAGGCCTCCGGAAGAATCTTGAAAAACTTCCCGGGAAACCTGGAACCAGATTTCGCGACCCCTGCGTCTAACCGGCGAGGGTGCTGCTCGGGACTGAAAGTGGCTCTCCCCGTCAAATGGCCGGCGAGGAGAGCCACTTTCACTGTTTCCGGCCCCCGGTGAGCCAGGCGCGCATCGCCCGCTCGCTCTCCACGATCTTCTCCAGCGTCACGTACTCGCCCTGCTGGTGTGCCAGATTGGGGTCGCCGGGGCCGTAGTTGACGGCCGGGACGCCCAGGTCGGAGAAGCGCGCCACGTCGGTCCAGCCCAGCTTGGCCCGCGGCGTGCCGCCGACGGCGGCGGTGAAGGCGGCGGCCACCGGGTGGGTCAGGCCAGGCCGCGCCCCGGGCGCCGCGTCCACGAACGCGACCTCGTACCCGTCGAACACCTCGCGCACGTGCGCCTGCGCCCGCTCGACCGTCAGGTCGGGGGCGAAGCGGTAGTTGACGGTGACCACGCACTCGTCGGGGATGACGTTGCCGGCCACGCCGCCGCGCACGCCGACCGCGTTCAGCCCTTCGTGGTACTCCAGCCCGTCGACCACCGGCCGCCGCGCCTCGTAGGCGTTCAGCCTGGCGAGCACCGGCTCGATGCCGTGGACGGCGTTGACCCCGAACCACGACCTGGCGCTGTGGGCGCGCTTGCCGGTGACCCGGATCTCGGCGCGCAGCGTGCCCTGGCAGCCGCCCTCGATGACGCCGTCGGTCGGCTCCATCAGCACGGCGAAGTCGGCCGCCAGCCAGCCGGGGTGCTCGCGGGCGACCCGGGTCAGCCCGTTGCGCGCGGCCTCGATCTCCTCGCAGTCGTAGAAGACGTACGTGACGTCGCGGACCGGGTCGGGCACCGTGGCCGCCAGCTTCAGCGCGACGGCCACCCCGGCCTTCATGTCGGAGGTGCCGCAGCCGTAGAGCAGGCCGTCCTCGACCCGGCTGGGCAGGTTGCCGGCGACGGGCACCGTGTCGAGGTGACCGGCGATCACCACCCGCTCGGCCCGGCCCAGCGTGGTGCGGGCCACGACGGTGTTGCCCGACCTGTCGGCCTTCAGGTGCGGCAACCCGGTCAGCGCCCGCTCGACCAGCCCGGCGAGGTGCTCCTCCGCGCCGCTCACGGACTCGATGTCGACGACGGCCGCCGTCAGCGTGCGGACGTCCTGCGTCAGGTCAAGCATCAGGTGTTCACTCCGTGTTCGCGCAGCACCTCGTTGAGCGCTGCCTTGTCGTGGCGCCGCCCCGGCTCCAGGCGCTTGAGCACCAGGACGCAGGGCAGCCCGAACGTCCCGCCGGGGTACTCCTTCTGGCGGGTGCCGCCCACCGCCACGCACCAGTCGGGGACGCGGCCGCGGGCCAGCTCCTCGCCGGTCTGGACGTCGACGACGGGCATGGACGCCGACAGGATCGTGCCGGCGCCGACGACGGCGCCGCGGCCCACCCGGGCGCCCTCCACGATCATCGCCCGGCTGCCGATCAGCGCGCCGTCCTCCACCACCACCGGCGCCGCGTTCGGCGGCTCCAGCACGCCGCCGATGCCGACCCCGCCGGACAGGTGGACGTCGGCGCCGATCTGGGCGCACGAGCCGACCGTGGCCCAGGTGTCGACCATGGTGCCCGGCCCGACGTAGGCGCCGGTGTTGACGAACGACGGCATCAGCACCACGCCCGGCGCCAGGTAGGCGCCCCAGCGGACGATCGCACCCGGCACCACCCTGACCCCGTCGAAGGAGGTCTTCAGCGGCACCCTGTCGTGGTGGTGGAAGTCGCCCACCTGCGACCTGGCCATGCCGAGCACCTTGAACGCCAGCAGGATCGCCCGCCTGGCCCGCTCGTCCACGACCACCTCGTCACCCGACGGCCACGCCACCCGCGCCTGCCCCCGGTCGAGCAGGTCCACGGCGGCCACCACCGCGGCGCGAGCCTCCGCGTCGGCGGGTGACAGCTCGGCGCGCCGCGCCCACAACCGGTCGATCGCCGGTGACAGGGTGCTCACTTCGGTCATGGCCACGGAGCCTATCCCGCCGGGTAGGTTCTACAGCGTGCACCTGCGCTTCTCACGGGGAGTCATCACCATCGCGGCGATCGTGCTGATCCTCGCGGTGGGCATCTCGTTCGGCGTCTACCAGTTGCTCAAGCGGGCGCCCAAGCCCCTGGCCGTCCCCGAGGCCCACTGCGTCGTGCGCACCCCCGGCGGCGATCGGGAGATGGACATCGAGCAGGCCCAGATCGCGGCCACCATCGCGGCCGTGGCCGCCCGGCGCAAGCTGCCGGAGCGGGCCGTGGTGATCGCGTACGCGACGGCGCTGCAGGAGTCCAAGCTCTACAACCTCGACTACGGCGACCGCGACTCGGTCGGCGTGTTCCAGCAGCGCGAGTCGCAGGGATGGGGCACCAAGAAGCAGATCATGGACCCTGTCTACGCGACCGAACGCTTCTTCGCCGCCCTGGTCAAGGTCAAGGGCTACCGCAAGATGCCGGTCGCGGAGGCGGCCCAGGAGGTGCAGCGCTCGGCGGCCGGCTACGCCTACGGCCCCCACCAGGAGGAGGCGGAGATCCTCGCGGCGGCGTTCACCGGGCGCGTCCCGCGCGCCGTCCACTGCTGGTATCCGCCGGAGACGGGCCAGGCCGGCGATGCGCAGGCGAGCGGCGGCAAGGCGGGCGCCGAGCAGGCCGCCGCGCCCCGGCCCAAGACGGCCCAGGCCCGCCGCCAGCTCAAGCGGGCGCTCGGCAGCACCACCGTCACCGGCAGCAAGCGCGGCTGGCTGATCGCCGCCTGGTCTGTGGCCCACGCGCAGAAGTACGGGCTGAGCCGGGTGGAGTACGCCGGCGCCCGCTGGTCCAACGACACGCGGGTGGAAGGCTGGGTCGACGGCAGCGCGTCCGGCAGCCGGAAGGTCGAGCTGGCCTGACTAGGAGGAGGCGCGGCTGATGATGCCGATCGAGCCGGGCGGCAGCGGCTGCGCGTACGCTGCCGTCCACGCCTGGCCCTGCACCCGCTCGAACGACAGCAGCCGCCCGTCGGTAGACCGGTAGTCGGCGAAGTCGAGCAGCCCCCGGTCGGGCTTGCTCGTGCTGCCCTCCGACCGGAACGCGGCGGTGCCCCGCTCCAGCGGGTGGAACTCGACGTCATCCATGATCAGGCTGCTCCGCGCCGGGACCATGCCCTGGGTGGGCACGTCGGTCCAGAGCAGCACCTCCAGGTGCGGCGGCTGGTCGGGGGTCTGGCCCTTGCGCATCTCGACCGTCAGCCACTGGACGCGGCGGGCGCCGTCGCGCAGGCGGTACTCGACCCACTGCTGGCCCTGCCACGACACGTACAGGGCGCCGAGCACGCGCACCGGCGACCCGAGAACCTCGATCTTGTCGCCGACCCTGAGCGTGCGCGGGTCGGTGTAGTCGATGCCGGCATGCCCGGCCGCCGCGACCGGCGCGGGTAGCGGGGGCTCGGCGGGAGCGACCTCGACCGGCTGCTCGACCGCCGTGCGGTCCTTCCTGTCCTGGCGCAGGGTGGCCAGGAACGCCCCAAGCAGGAGGAGGACGGTGGCGATGCTCAGCCCGAGAACGACCATGGAGGTCATGCTCATCGTACGGCTCGCTCCACTCGCGGTTCGCCTCGGCGAACGCCCGGTATCTACTTGTGTTGCTGTTTATCCGGCTCGCCCCTTCCGACGGCGGGAGGGGCGTTTGAGGGGCGATCCTACTGGAGGCGGCGCACTGCCGCATCGATGCGTTCGTCAGTGGCCGTGAGCGCGACCCGGATGTGCCGCCCACCTGCCGGTCCGTAGAACTCACCGGGCGCGACCAGAATGCCGGTTTCGGAAAGCTTGCCGACCTGATCCCAGCAGTTCCGGCCGTCGGACGCCCACAGGTAGAGCCCGGCCTCGGAGTGGTCGACGCGCCAGCCGGCCCGTTCCAGCGCCGGACGCAGCAGGGCGCGGCGCGCGGCGTAGCGCTCGCGCTGCTCGTCGGCGTGGCGGTCGTCGCCCAGCGCGGCGGTCATCGCCGCCTGCGCGGGCTCGGGCATCAGCATGCCGGCGTGCTTGCGGATCTCCAGCAGGCGCTTGATCAGCGCGGGGTCGCCGGTGACGAAACCGGTGCGGTATCCGGCCATGTTGGACCGCTTCGACAGCGAGTGGACGGCGAGCAGGCCCTCGTGGGACCCCTCGCACACGTCCGGGTGCAGGATCGACACCGGACGCTCCTCCCAGCCGAGCTCGATGTAGCACTCGTCGGAGGCGACGATCGCGCCGCGCTCGCGCGCCCAGGCCACCACCTTGCGGAGGTGCTCCACGGGGAGCACCTTGCCGGTCGGGTTGCCCGGCGAGTTGACCCAGACGAGGTCGGCCTGCTGCGGGCCGAGCGCGAGCAGCCCGTCGGCGGCCGTGCCCGCGGCCCCCGCCAGCCTGGCCCCCACGTCGTAGGTGGGATAGGCCAGCTCGGGGAAGACCACCCGCTTGGCGCCGAGATAGGTCGGCAGCCAGGCGACGAACTCCTTGGAGCCGATCACCGGCAGCACGTCGCGCTGGTCGACCCGTACGCCGTGCCTGCGCGCCAGCCAGCCCGCCGCCGCCTGCCGCAGCGCCTGGGTCCCGTGGGTGAAGGGGTAGCCGGGGCTGTCGGCCGCCCGGGACAGCGCTTCCTGGACGAGCCCCGGCACCGGGTCCACGGGAGTGCCGACCGAGAGGTCGACGATGCCGCCGGGGTGCGCGCGGGCGCGCTCCTTGTACGGCTCCAGCCGGTCCCAGGGGAAGTCAGGCAGCTTGTTCACGGTTCTCCAGGCTCATACGTACGGGCTGGGACCGCGCACCCGCACGGCGGGCACGCGGCGCGTGCGGCAACGGCCTGCCGCCCCGCCGTGTGAGCGGCCCGCGCGCGGGCCGCTCCGGTTACTCGCTCTGCGGCGGGAGCGCCGCCACGACCGGGTGGTCCTTCTCGATCTTGCCGACCTTGGACGCGCCACCGGGCGATCCGAGGTCCTCGAAGAAGTCCACGTTGGCCTTGTAGAAGTCCTTCCACTGCTCGGGAAGGTCGTCCTCGTAGAAAATCGCCTCGACCGGGCACACAGGCTCGCACGCTCCGCAGTCGACGCACTCGTCGGGGTGGATGTAAAGCATGCGCTCGCCCTCGTAGATGCAATCGACGGGGCACTCCTCGATGCACGCCTTGTCCAGGACGTCCACGCAAGGCTGCGCGATGACGTAGGTCACCTCGAGCTCCTTCTTCTCCGCACCATGGCATGACTCTGACCGCGGTTTGCTACGCCCTAGTATTGCCGTGCCTGCCAGGCGACTGAAACGGAGGGTGGCAAACTCGTGGCCGCTCGCCTCGTGATCACTATCTCAGCATCCGACGTCGGAGCGCGCGTCACCACGCGCAGGCGGGTCCCGGAAGGGTTCAGAGACGCCGTCGGCACGCTCGAATCGTGGGAGGGCGGAGTGCTGCGCGTCCGCAAGCGCGACGGCACTCTCGTCGAGATCCCGGAGGAGACGCTGGTCGCGGGCAGGGTGGTTCCGGCCGCGCCTCCTCGACCTGGACGGAAGTAACGGTAAGTATTCATTGTGTGACCGTACGTACCTGCGCCGCCGTAGCCGCCATCCTCGCCAGCGCCGGATGCGGCGCGTCGCCGTCCGCTGAGCAGCCCGGCTCCGGGCCACCCGTCAACGTCCATGCCGCCTCGCTCAAAGAGGGCTTCGGCACCATGGAACGGCTGGTCCAGGCGGCCCAGAAGGAGGGCACGCTCACCGTCGTCGGGCTCCCCCGCGACTGGGCGAACTACGGCGAGATCATCGACGCCTTCGCCGAGGAGTACGGCATCGAGGTCAAGCAGCTCGAACCGGGGGCCAGCAGCCGCCGGGCGCTCGACACCGCCGCCAAGCTCAAGCCCGACGTGTTCGACCTCACCCTTGAGGAGGCGGTGGGCGCCGGCGGGCGGTTCGCGCCGTACAAGGTGCAGGGCTGGCTCGACGTGCCCGACCACGTCAAGGATCCGGCCGGCGCCTGGTACGCCGCCTACGGCGGCTACATGTCCATCGGGTACGACCCCCGCGCGGTGCCCGCCCCCGCCTCCTTCGCCGATCTGGCCAAGCCCGGATACAAGGTGGCGCTCGACGGCGACCCGCTGCGCTCCCAGGCGGCGTTCTCCGGCGTGATGGCCGCCTCCCTGCGGGCCGGCTCGCCGCAGCCGCAGCAGGGGGTGGCGCTGTTCGCCAGGCTCAAGCAGGCCGGGCAGCTCACCAGTCCGGCCTCCGCCAACACCGTCGTGACCTGGGACCACGTCAACGCCGCCCGCGAGGCCCGCGACTCGGCCGCCTGGAAGGTGGTGATCCCGAGGGACGCGCCGCTCGGCGCCTTCCACGTGCAGGCGATCGACAAGGCCGCGCCGCACCCCGCCGCCGCCCGGCTGTGGCAGGAGTTCCTCTTCTCCGACCAGGGCCAGAACCTGTTCCAGAAGGGGTGGACGCGACCGGCGCGGGGCGAGGCGATGCTCATGCGCGGCACGCTCGACACCGAGCAGGCGAGCAAGCTGCCGAAGGCTCCCGGGCCGCCCGTGCTGCTGACGATCCCGCAGACCGACGCCGGGAAGACCTACGTGAAGAAACAGTGGGCAAAAAGCACGGGGTGATACCGGTGTGATCAGGTATGTCGCTGCGACAAACTGGCTCTAAAGTGAACCGACACTACGGCCACGGGGGCCCGATGTCTCACGATTGAGAGCTGATCGTCTTGCGATATGACACACCGGGCCTGGAGCGGTGGAACAGTCGCGCCTACGACAGCAGCTTCGGCTACGTCTCCACCCAGGGCGCGCCGCTGGTGGACCTGCTCGACCCGCAGCCGGGTGAGCGCGTCCTTGACCTCGGCTGCGGCACCGGCGTGCTGACCGCCCAGATCGCCTTCCGCGGCGCCGAGGTGCTGGGGATCGACGGGTCCTCCGCCATGATCGAGAAGGCGCTCGCGCAGTATCCGGGCATGAACTTCATCGTCGGCGACGCGCACGACTTCACCGTGGCCCGCCCGTACGACGCCGTCTTCTCCAACGCCGCGCTGCACTGGATGAGCCGCGACCCCGACGCCGTGATCGCCAGCGTGCGGGAGGCGCTGCTGCCCGGGGGGCGGTTCGTCGCCGAGATGGGCGGGGCCGGCAACTGCGCCGAGCTGACCACGGCGATGCTGACCGCCTGGCGCGAGCACGGGCTGCGCGAGCCCGAGCTGCCGTGGTACTTCCCCTCCCCCGCCGAGTACGCCCGGCGGCTGGAGTCCGAGGGTTTCGTCGTGCGGCTGCTGGAGTACTTCGACCGGCCGACGCCGCTGGAGGAGTGCCCTGGAGGGGCCGCCGACTGGGTGAGGATGTTCGCGTCCTCGGCGCTCGACGGGCTGGCTCCCGGCCTCGTCGATCCCCTGCTCCGGCGGGTGAACGAGCTCGCGGCGCCCGCGCTGCGCCGGGAGTCCGGCTGGATGGCCGACTACGTGCGCCTACGGTTTGCCGCCGTTCGGCGCTGATGCGTAGTGCAGGATGCGTAGGGCTGTTTTGCCGGACTATGGTCTCTTCAGTGGGTGGCGCGATGATGGCACCGCGACACGGCGTCGCATGGCCCGCGACGGCACGGCGGCGTGAGGGGCTGGTGAACGGAACGGGATGAATTTCTGCCTGAGCGACCTCGTACCACCGTTGAGGTGGAGCGACACGTCCACGATCACGCTGCTCACCGGGCAGCCGGGGCTGCCGGACGCCTGGTGGCGCAGCCTGCCCATGCCGCGGGTGCTCGCGGCCATCGGGCCCGAGTCGCTGGGTGAGCTGCTCACCGAGATCGCCATCGAGCACTGGCCCGCGGCCGCCGTGGGCGACGTGCTGCCGGCGCTGCACATGCTCGACCCGGACGAGGCCGACGAGCCGCACGTGGCGATCGCGCTCGACCGGGCCGGATCGTGGCCCGGGCTGCTGGCGCTCACCAGCCGGGAGCTGAGGGACCAGCCCTTCGTCCAGGCCCGGCCGGTTTTGACGGCGCTGTTCTCCGCCGCCCTGGTGCGTCTGTCGCCGTCGTCCGGCGCCGCCCCGGGCGAGGGGACCGCCCGGCCGCTCGTGCGCGAGTCCGCCGGGGAACCCGCGTCCCTCCTCGCCGAACAGCCGGTGGACGGACCCGCGCCCCTCCCGCACAGCGCCACCCCCAGGGAACTCACCCCCGTCGACGGCGCGGCCGAAAACGACCTCCAGGGCGACCCCGCGCAGAAGGACCGAACGCCTCACGGGGACCTCGTCCTTGACCAGGACCGAGCGCCTCGCGGGGACCTCGCCCCCGAGCAGGATCGAGCGCCTCACGCGGACCTCAGCCGCGACGAGGACCGGACGCCTCGCGGGGACCGCATCCCAGAAGAGGACTCCGGCAAGGACCGCGCTTCCGAGGAGGACCGGGCGCCTCGCGCGGGGCTCAGCCCCGACGAGGACCGCGCCTCCGGCGAAGAGCACGACCGCGCGGCCCGTACGGACGGCGACACCGCCGATGACGAGCGACCCGAGGCGGAGGTCCCCGCGTCCCACAGGGAGCTCGCCTCCGTAGACGGCGACACCGCCGACGAAGAGCATCCCGAGGCGGCACAGGTCCCCGCGTCCCACAAGGAGCTCGCCTCCGTAGACGGCGACGCCCCCGACGGGACGGAAACCCCCGAAGAGGACCTCCAGGGCGACCCCGCACAGGAGCCCCGAGCGCCTGGCGAGGGCCGCGCCCTCGACGAGGACGGGGCTCCTCGTCCGGGCCTCGCCTCCGACAAGGACCGGGCGCCTGGCGCGGACCTCGCGCCCGACGAGGGCCGAGCGCCTAACGCGAACCTCAGCCCCGACGAAGAGCAGGCGGCTCGCACGGACCTCGGTTCCGACCCGGAGCAGGCGGCTCGCGTGGACCTCGGCTCCGACGAAGGGCACGACTCCGTCGAGGGGCGCGTCTCCGATGAGCGCGGCTCCCGTGAAGAGGGTGTGGCGGGGCACGAGCTTGCTCCTGTGGGCGCCGATCTTCAGGACGGTGACACCGCCGACGACGAGCGGCCCGAGGCTGCCGAGGAAGGTGGCGACTCCGGTGGGGCGGAGACGCCGGAAGGCCGCCGGGAGGATGGGGCTGAGGAGGGCGTCGCGCCGGGGTTCTTCGCTGTGCAGGGCTCGGATGGGCGGCAGGAGGAGGCCGGTGGGGAGCCGGTGGAGGCCGCCCCTGGGGCTCCGGAGGAAGACTCGGATCTGCCGCAGCTCATAGAGGCCGCGTTCGCCCATCTCGACGACAAGAGCTGGGCGGTCGCCCAGAACCGGGTGTTCACCGACCAGCCGTCGGCCGTGGACCAGCTCGCCAAGCTGTTCGCCGTGGCCCCCGCCGAGATCACCGCCACCGAGGACCGGCTGCGCGCCATGCTCGACGAGTGGCTGGCCAGCGACGAGGCCGCCCCGTACCGGGCGCACCTGGAGGAGCTGCGGGAGAAGATCGGCCCGTCCGCTCCCAAGGAGCGCCTGATCAAGGCCGCCGACTGGCACAGCAAGGAGATCAAGGCGCTGGAGGTGCCCGCCTGGCAGTTCGTGCTCGCCACGCTGCCTGACCGGCCGCTGCCGCAGCGCTCGCCGGCGTCGCCGTCGGCGTTCAGCGCGCCGTACGGCAAGCTGCCCGAGCCGCCGCCCCCCGCCTTCGCCCCCAAACCGGCCCCGAAACCAGTACCGAAGCCGGTCCAGAAGCCGGCCCCGACGGGGCTGCCGCCGGGGTTCATGCCGCCCGATCCGGTGCCGTCGCAGTTCCAGGCGTTCGCCCCGGCGGTGCCGGTGCAGAGCGAGGAGAACGGCGCGGCCGGCAAGCCGTACCAGCCGCTGAAGGACGTCTCGCAGACCAGGCGCTGCTTCCGCCAGCCCGACGGCCGGTGGTGGCTGCGCGTGGACGTGACGGCCGAGCAGCTGAGCGGCGGCGAGTGCCCGTTGCCGACCGGGTTCGCCGCCTACCTGGGGCTCTCGCCGGGCGAGAGCAAGGCGGCCAGGAGCGCCGCGGGCGAGCTGACCATGACGTGGCACGGCCGGCCGGTGCTGGAGTCGATCGACAGGCTGCTGGCGGACGTCGGCGCGAAGGAGGGCGGTCACCTGTTCCTCACGCTGTCGGACGAGGGCGTGCTCAGGGCCCGGCACCTGCCGGTCGCCGCGGCCGGCGCGGAGAAGATCACCAAGGCGCTCCGCCTGGTCGGCTACACGGCCCCGGGCGGCACCCGCGACCAGGCGGCGCGGGTGATCGCGACGAGGATCGGCATGACGGGCCCGGTGAAGCTGCCGGACCTGCTCACCAGGCTCCGCGAGCGCGGGGACCGCGACCTTCTCCAACTCCTGGACTGATGCGGTGCCGCGGCTCGCGATCGGCCCTGAGGTTCCCAGGGAACTCGGCGCACTGGCACAGCCGGTGCGCCGAGACGCCGTGGTCGCGCTGCGGCGGTTCCTGCTGAACGTGTCGGGCGCCCCGCATCCCGAGTCGGTCAGGGGCGCCAGGGACCCCCGGGTGGCGACTCTCCGGCTCGCCGGGGGGCACCGGGGGGTGGTGGTGCGCCGGCGGGACGTCTACTGGCTGCGCACCGTGCTGCCCGACCCCGAGGCCTGGTCGTACGCCGCGCGGCACCGGTACGGGATCAACCCGGTGCTCGGCGTGGTCGAGGAGTGGGACGCCGAGGCGCTGGAGCGGGTCGAGCCCGCGTTACGCCGGTCGGCGGGCGTCGCGAGGCTGTTCGACCCGATCTGCGACGGCGACCTGCTGGCCCTCGGCATCGACGTGCACGCGCTGCCGCTGGTCCGGCTCATCACCACCGAGGCGGACGTGGCCGCGCTCGAGCCGCTGCTGCCGCCCACCCAGTACGTTCCGCTGGCGGTGCTGGCCAGGGGCGGCACGCTGGCCGAGGCGTGGCGGGAGCTGGACGGCTGCCGCGCCTTCGACGAGGACCCCGAGGATCCGGTCGACGCCGAGGACCTCCACCAGGCGCTGCTGCGCAGCCCTGACCGGGCCGCGTTCGCCGCCGACAAGACGGAGCTGGACCGGCTGCTGACGGCGCCCGAGTGGTGCGTGTTCCCGCATCCGCCGCAGCACCGGCTGTCCAGGGCCCGTTACGACCATCCGGTGCTGGTGGTGGGCGGGGCCGGCACCGGCAAGACGGTGCTCGCGCTGCGCCGCGCCGCTCACCTGGCCGCGCACGGCAGCGGGCCGGTGCTGCTGGTGACGTTCTCCCAGGGGCTCTGCGACGAGCTGACCGGCCGGCTGGACCAGCTCGTCCAGGACGAGCCGATGCGCAAGCGCATCGAGGTGGACAACCCGGAGCGGCTGGCGATGCGCATCGTGGCCCAGGTGGAGGGCCGCCGCCCGGCGCTGGTCGGGCCTGGCGCGCGGACCATGGACGAGCTGATCGACGAGGCGCTCCGGCTGCTGTCGAGGACCACGGGAGATCTGCTCGACGACGTCGAACCGGGGCGCAAACCGTACCGGCACATCGTGGTGGACGAGGCGCAGGACGTCAGCCCCGCGCAGTGGCGGCTGCTGCGGGCGGCGGCGCCGCGCGCGGCGGACGACCTGTTCATCGTCGGCGACCCGCACCAGCGCGTCACCGACACGCGGGTCGCGCTCGGCGCCGTCGGCATCCCGGCCGTCCAGTACACGCTCAAGGTCTCGCACCGGCTGACGCAGGAGCTGCTGACGTTCGCGGTCCGGCTGCGCGGCGGCGGGCCCGCCGACGGGCTGGTCAAGGGCATGTCGGCGCTTTACGGGTTCCGGTCGGGGCGGTTCGGGCCGCGGCCGGTGGTCCGCGCGTACGAGAGCGAGGAGGCGGAGCTGGCCGGCCTGGAGCGCACCGTCGCCGACTGGCTCGACGAGGGCGTGCCCGCCGACCGGATCGCGGTCGGGGCGCGCAACCAGGGGCTGGTACGGGCCGCCAAGCGGGTGTTGCGGGACGTTCCGGTACGGGTGTCGACGTTCGCCAACCTCAAGGGGCTGGAGTTCGACAGGGTGGCGCTCATCGGCGTGGCCGAGGGGGTCGTGCCGGAGCGCCCTCCCGACGATCCGGGCGCCCGGGCCCGCGCGCTGCAACGGGAACGGAGCATGCTGTTCGTGGCGTGCACCCGGGCCCGGACGATGCTCTACATTTCGCATTCCGGAAGAGGTAGCCCTTTTCTGTCCTTCTGATCACATAGTCTGAACTGCGGATATCTATCGTTGCCGGTTGGACCCCAATGAACCTCAGTCTGAGCGACATCGCGCCACCACTGCGCTGGACCGCACCTGGCCAGATCGCACCGATCGCGGAGGAGCCACAGCTGCCCGAGGCATGGTGGCAGGCGATCCCGCTCGACCGGGCGTGCGCCATCGTGGGCACGCAGGTCGTGGCGGGCCGCCTCGCCGACCTCGCCGTGGCCTTCTGGGGGCATCTGGTGCTGGGCGACATCCTGCCGCTGCTGCGCTTCTCCGACCCCGCCGAGGCCGAGCGGACACCCGAGACGCTCGGCAAGGACGTGGTGCAGAAGCTGTTCGGCGGCGTGCTCGACCGGCTGCTCGAACCCGCGGCCGCGGTCGCCGCGCCCGTCCAGCAGGACAAGCCGCTGCCTGAGCTGGTCGACGCCCTGTTCGCGGCGCTCGACGAGCGGCAGCGGGCCATCGCCCGCGACCGGCTGTACGCGGCCGACCGGGCCACCCTGGACGAGCTGGCCCAGCGCTTCTCGGTGACCAGGGAGCGGATCAGGCAGATCGAGCGCGACCTGCGCGACCACGTGGAGCTGTGGCTCGCGGGGCCGGAGGCGGCGGCGCTGGTCGCGCACGTCACCTGGCTGCGCGGCCGGCTCGGCTCGGCCGCGCCCGCCGACGACCTGACGGCGGCCGTGCCGTGGCACCGCGCCGAGCTGCGCACGCTGGGCATCCCGGCCTGGCGGTTCGTGCGCACGCTGCTGACGGGCTACGAGCAGACCGACGGCTGGCTGATCGCGGGCGGCGCCGACGACCTGCGCGAGAAGACCCGCCAGCTGTTCGCCGACGGGCCGCACCCGCTCGCCGAGGCGGTGACCATGGTGACCCAGCTCGGCGTCCGCGAGGACGTGGCCGAGCGGTGGATACTCGCCGTGCCGCAGCTGCGGGTGCTCGACGGGCACGTGGTGCCGTGGCCGCGCAGCATCAACGACAAGGCGGAGGCGGTGCTGGCCGTCTCCGGGAAGCCGATGTCCCCGGAGGAGATCCAGGAACGCATCGGCGAGGACTACAGCCTCGTCGGCATCCGCAACCAGCTCACCGCCGACGACCGGTTCCTGCGGCTCGACAGGAACAAGTACGGCCTGACCCGCTGGGGCGGCGACCAGTACCTGGGCATCCGGGAGATGATCGTCAGGGAGATCGAGCGGGCCGGCGGCGAGGCCCCGGTCAGCACGATCGTGGCCAACCTGACCTCCCGCTACGACGTCAGCGAGAGCTCGGTGCGCGCCTACTCGGGCGGTCCCGGGTTCGAGCGCAGCCAGCGCGGCTGGATCCGGGTGGCGGGCACCTCGCCCTCCGGGGAGGCGGGCGCGTACCAGCCGCGCAAGGACGTCTCGGAGACCCGGCGCAGCTTCCGCAGCCGCGACGGGCGCTGGTGGCACCGGGTGGACGTGAACGCCGAGCACCTGCGCGGCTCCGGCTCGCCGCTGCCGACCGGGTTCGCCGCGCACCTGGGCATGGCGCCGGGCGGGTCGCTCACCGCCTCGACGCCCTCGGGTGACGTGGTCATCAGCTGGCACAACCAGCCGACGATGGGCTCGATACGCAACGTACTCGCCGACTTCAAGGCGAGCGAGGGCGACCACGTGTTCCTCACCGTCTCCGACGGCGGCGAGCTGCTCACCCGCTACCTGCCGGCCGCCCCTCCCGGGATGCCCGCGCTCAACCGGGCCCTCTACCTCATCGGCTACACCGCGCCGGTGAACTCCGAGCTGGAGGGGCTGCGGCTGATCGGCGCGCGGGTGGGGCTGCCCGAGACCGCCACCCGCGAGGAGGTCCTCGCCCGGCTGCGCGAGCGGGGTGACCGCGACATCCTCGGCTTCCTGGGGAGATGACGGCTAGGGTCGAGGCATGCTGCGGATCTACGACACGCTGACCGGGCAGGTCGAGGAGATCGCGCCCGCCCGGGGGCTGCGGATGTACGCCTGCGCGCCGCCCGTCCACCGCCGGGCGAACCTCGGCGACCTGCGCCCGGCGCTGCTGTCCGATCTGATCCGCCGGGTCCTGGAACGGCATCGGGTACGCATGGTGGTCTGCCTGGGCGTCGACGACGTGGGCTGCCCGGTGGAGAGCGCTCGGGCGTACGAGGAGGCGTCCGCCCGCGACGCGGCGGCGCTCAACCTGCGCTCGCCAGAGCTGTCCCCGCGCGCCGCCGAGCACGCAGTCGAGGTGGTCGAGCTGGTCGCCGCGCTGGTCGAGCGCGGTCACGCGTACGCGGCCGACGGCGGCTGGGTGTTCTTCGACTCCGCCGGCTCTCCCTCGTACGGCGAGCTGTCCGGGGAGAAGGACCCGCACGGCGGGGATGGATTCCCCCACGACGGGCCGGAGCGGCGGCGCCCGGCCGACTGGGTGCTGTGGCGGCCCGCGGACGGCGAGCCGGCCTGGGACTCGCCGTGGGGGCGCGGAGTGCCCGGCCCGCACGTCGCGTGCTCGGCGATGTCGTCGCGGCGGCTGGGCGACCGGGTCGACATCCAGACCGGCGGCACGGAGCTGATCTTCCCGCACCACGAGGCCATGCGCGCCCAGTCGGACGCGGCGGCCGGGCACGAGGTGGTCCGCCGCTGGGCGCACAGCGCGGGTCTGGCGCCGGGCGGCAGGGTGCCCGGTCCCGACGGGGTGACGCCCGGCGACGGGCCGCGGGAGCTCGCCGAAGTGGCGGAGGCCGGGCTCGACCCGCTGGCGGTGCGGCTGGCGTTCCTGCGGCACCACTACCGCGGCCCGCTGGACCTCACCTGGGACGTCCTGCGCGCCGCCGACGGCACCCTGCGACGCCTGCGCGCCCGGGTGGCCGAATGGTCGGAGTCGCCGAGCGCGCCGATGGCCGCCGCGTACGTCCGGCGGGCCGAGTCCGCGCTGGACGACGACCTCGACACCCCTGTCGCGCTGCGTGTCCTGGAGGAGCTGGAGCGCGACGACGCGGTGCCGCCGGGCGCGAAGTTCGAGGCGTTCCTGCACCTGGACCACGTCCTGGCTCTCGACCTGCCCGCCGACATCGGCAAGCCCCGGCCCTGAGCGGGCGGCCCGTCGCGGGTCGGGCGGACGGCATGGCAGGAGCCGTCCGCCCGGGATGGCGCCGTCCTGGTGCGGGGGTGTGGACGGTAGCGCGCCAAGCGAAACGATAGGCAGATCTCGGGTTGCATCTGGGTTGCGAGGTACCTCCCGGTGCGTGGAGGAAAACGCGGTGTGACGGCGGCGAGAGGAGTCGGCGAGGACTGCCACACTGGGTGCCAGCGCGGGGAGTATGGAGGTTTTCGTGAGGTTGAGGCCGTACGCGTGGATGCCGGGGCCGCTGCGGTGGTTCGCGCGGGTGGTTACCCTTCTCCTGGCGATCGCGCTGGTGCTCGCGGCGGTGCTCGTGATCACCGTGCGGCAGTCGTTCCCGCAGGTGGCGGGTACGGTGCGGCTCCCCGGCTTAACCGGGAATGTGGAGATTTATCGTGATAAATACGGAATCCCGCACATCTACGCCGACACCGCCGAAGACCTCTTCATGGCCCAGGGCTTCGTGCACGCCCAGGACCGCTACTGGGAGATGGACTTCCGCCGCCACGTGACCGCCGGCAGGCTCTCCGAGCTGTTCGGCGCGACGACCCTCGACAGCGACAAGGCCATCAGGACCATGGGCTGGCGCAAGGTGGCCGAGCAGGAGCTGCCCGAGTTGACCGAGCGCACCAGGCGCTTCCTCGACTCCTACGCCAAGGGCGTGAACTCCTGGACCGCCGCCAACCCCAACGCCTCCGACCGCAGTCTCGAATACTCGATTCTCAAGGCGCAGAACGGCGCCTACGACCCCGAGCCGTGGACCCCGCTCGACTCCGTGGCCTGGCTCAAGGCCATGGCCTGGGACCTCCGCTCCAACCTCGAGGACGAGATCGACCGCGCCCTGGCGCTCACCACGCTGCCGCCGGAGCGGGTGGCCCAGCTCTACCCCGGCTATCCGTACGACGAGCACGAGCCGATCGTCACCCGGGGCACGATCGACCGGGAGCGCTTCGACCAGACCGCCGAGCCTCGCACCCGGCAGGACACGCGGACCGGCGCGCGGGCCCTCGCCCAGGCGGCGCGGGCGCTCGACGCGGTGCCCAGCACGATCGGCGCGACGGACCGGGAGGGCATCGGCTCCAACTCGTGGGTGGTCTCCGGCGAGCACACGAAGAGCGGCAAGCCTCTCCTGGCCAACGACCCGCACCTGTCGGCGCAGCTGCCCTCGGTCTGGTACCAGGTGGGCCTGCACTGCCGCGTGCCGAGCGAGGCGTGCCCGTACGACGTGACCGGGTTCTCGTTCTCGGGCGTCCCCGGTGTGATCATCGGGCACACCGACAAGATCGCCTGGGGGTTCACCAACCTGGGTCCCGACGTGGCCGACCTGTTCCTGGAGAAGGTCGACGGCGACACGTACCTCTACCAGGGCGAGCAGGTCCCGCTGGAGACCCGTCAGGAGCGGATCGAGGTGGCGGGCGGCGCCCCGGTCACCATCACCGTGCGCAGCACCCTGCACGGGCCGCTGGTCAACGAGGTCATGGGCGCGGTGGAGCCGAGCGGCGAGGCCAACGCGGTGGCCCTGTCGTGGACCGCTCTCATGCCCGGCCGCACCGTCGACGCGATCTTCGAGCTGAACCAGGCGGGCGACTGGCACGAGTTCCGGGCGGCGGCCGCGCTCTTCGAGGTGCCCGCGCAGAACCTGGTCTACGCCGACACCTCGGGCACCATCGGCTACCAGGCGCCCGGCCGCATCCCCGTGCGCAAGTCGGGCGACGGCACCGTGCCCGTGCCCGGCTGGACCGGCGAGTACGACTGGAACACCGCGCCCATCCCGTACGACCAGCTCCCGTCGGTGCGCAACCCGGCGGAGGGGTTCGTGGTCACGGCCAACAACGCCGTCATCGACCCCCGGCGCTACCGGCCGCACCTGACGGAGGACTGGTCGTACGGATACCGCTCGCAGCGCATCCTCGACCTGCTGCGCGAGGAGATCGGCAAGGGCCAGGTGGACGCCGCGACGATGGCGCGCGTCCAGCGGGACGACCGCAACCTGTTCGCCGGGACCCTGGTGCCCTCGCTGATGGCCGTGGACCTGGCCGGGCCCGCCAAGGAGGCCCGCGGGCTGCTCGACGGCTGGGACGGCGCCCAGGACGCGGGATCGGCCGCCGCGGCGTACTTCAACGCGGTCTGGCGGCACCTGCTGGAGCTGACCTTCCACGACGAGCTGCCGGAGGGCGCCAGGCCGAACGGGGGCGACCGCTGGTACGAGGTCGTCGCCGGGCTCCTGCGCGACCCCGACGACCCGTACTGGGACGACACCCGCACCGAGGGGATCACCGAGCGGCGCGACGACATCCTGCGCCAGGCCATGGCCTCGGCCTTCCAGGAGCTGTCGGAGCTGCTCGGCGACGACGTGAAGGCGTGGCGCTGGGGCGACCTGCACGGGCTGAAGCTCACCCACGGCTCGCTCGGCACCTCGGGGATCGCGCCGATCGAGGCGCTGTTCAACCGGGGGCCGCTGGCCTCGGCGGGCGGCAAGGACGCGGTGAACGCCACCGGCTGGAACGTGCTGGAGGGGTACGCGGTCACGACGGTGCCGTCCATGCGCATGGTCGTGGACCTGGGTGACCTGGACGAGTCGCGGTGGATCAACCTGACGGGCGCGTCGGGGCACGCCTTCCACGAGAACTACTGGGACCAGGCGGAGCTGTGGGCCAGGGGCGAGATGCTGCCGATGCGCTCGGACGCGGGCTCGGTGACCAAGGCCGCCGTGCACACGCTCCGGCTCCGCCCCTGACCGTTCAGGTGGCGAAGGCGCGCGACTCGCCCACGGCCAGGTCCCACAGGCACTCGCGGGGCAGGCCGTGGGCGGCCCACTCCTCGCGGATCCACTCCAGGGGCCGCAGCAGCGGCTCACCGGACAGCACGAACGTGCCCCAGTGCATGGTGGCCATCCGGTGCGCGCCCACGTCCAGGAAGGCCCGTACGGCCTGCGGCGGGTCGACGTGGGCGGGCTCCATCGCCCACGGCGGCTGGTAGGCGCCGACCGGCATCAAGGCCAGGTCCAGGCCGGGGTGGCGGGCGCCGATCTGGGCGAGCCGCTCGCCGTAACCGGTGTCGCCGGCGAAGTACACCGACCCGCCGATCACCCACCCGCCCCACAGCGTCTTGCAGAAGTCGAAGAGCGTGCGCCTGCTCCAGTGGTGGGCGGGCACGAACTCGAAGCTCACGCCGCCGACGGTGGCCGACTCCCACCAGTCCAGCTCGATCACCTCGGTGAAGCCGCGATCGGTGAACCACTTCGCGAGCCCGGCCGGCACGAGCATCGGCGTCGTCCTGGGCAGCCTGCGCACGGTGGGCCAGTCCAGGTGGTCGTAGTGGTCGTGGCTGATGACCACGGCGTCGATCGGCGGCAGGTCCTCCCAGTCCAGGCCGGGCATGCTCACGCGGGCCCGCACCCCGGGGATGCGCCGCGACCACACCGGGTCGGTGAGTATCGACAGTCCGCCCGTCCGGAGCAGGTAGGTCGCGTGCCCGACCCACGTCACGGACGTCTCCCCCCGCGCGACCGGGGGCAGCTCGCCGCCCGCCACGGGGATGCGGGCGGCTTCGCTCAAGTCAGGAGGGAAGGCGGTGTGCCAGGCGATGCTGAGGACCTCCCGCAGCCCCGACGGGGTGTCGGTGAGGCGGTCCCGATAGCTCTCGGGTCTCTTCGGAGCACGGATGATCTGCGTCATGGAGATCCCCTGCCCCGCGTAATGGATCAGTCACGCGCGTGGAGGCTCACCTGCGCGTCCGCGCCAGCGGGGCTGCGCCCGCCGGTAGCCGCCCTCGTCCAGACCGGCGAGCCGTTCGAAGGGGTTGTACGACGCCTGGTCGCCGCAGACGATCACCGAGACCAGCATCGCCAGGAGGTACAGCGGGAGCATGGGCAGACCGGCGCACCAGGCCCACTGGGTGGCGTGCCTGCTCTCGTGACCGATCAGGGTCTCGTCGAGACCGTCACGTCTGGTGATCACGACGTTCCCCACCGTGAACGCCCCGGCGATGGGGAAGCGGAAGCGGTAACCGCAGGCGAGCACGAGCCCGTCCGGGCCGGATCGCCTGGTCGCGCCGCCGATAGCGGCGATGAGCAGGCCGAGTGGAGTGGTGAGATTAAGAAAATTGATGACTCGGCGGAACCGATATCGCCTGTCCATGCGTCTCAGTCTTGACCAATCTTGACAAATCGGAATAATGATCTGAGTCCTGAAATCTCCCAGAAGAGCAGGATTTATGAGATTCACCATCCTGGGCGCGCTGCTGGCTTCCGCGGCACTGGCCGGAGCCGGCGGAATCGCGATCACCCAGACATCAGCCACCGTCCCCTTACGCGTCGCCGACTCCCCAGCCGCCGCCGCGGCGGCGTTACCCGCCACCACCGCCCCGGGGGCGTACGTGGCGAAGACCGAGATCGTCGAGAGAGACGGCGTGACCTATCTGGACGTCGCCGTCACGTACGAGACCGCGGCCAAGTTCAGCGTCAGGCAGCGGGTCTGCAAGCGCAAGTCCTGCCGTACGGTGCGTGTCGGGCTCACGGTGGCCTCGGGCACGGGCGAGGCCGCCAAGCGGCTCGGCCGCGGCGACTACTGGCTGCGCGGCAAGCCGAGGATCAGGATGTGGCCGCTCCCCGGCCCCACGGTCACGGTCACGGAACCCCCGGTGACGGTCACGGAAACGGTCACCGAGACGGCCACGGCGACGGTCACGTTCACCTGTCAGCCCGCGCCTCCGACGGAAACCCCCACGTTGACGCCTACAGCGACGGTCGATCCCACCGTCGATCCGACGGTGGACCCGACGGTTGATCCCACCGTCGACCCGACCGTCGACCCGACAGTGGACCCGACAGTGGACCCGACCGTCGATCCCACCGTCGACCCGACGGTGGACCCGACCCTGGATCCCACCATCTCCCCGACCGTCGACCCGACGGTGGATCCGACTATCGGCCCGACCGAGATCCCGACATGTCCGGGGCCGACCGAGATCCCGACGGAGGTTCCCACCGACCTGCCGACTGACACCCCGACCGACACGCCGACCGACACGCCGACCGATGTGCCCACGGACACCCCGCCCCCGACGGAGACCGTGACGCCACCGGCGCAGTGATCACGTTTCCCCGGCCCACCGGCGGCCTCCCTTCAGCCGCCGGGCCGGGAGAAACATATTGCTAAATCCAGTGAATTTCATATAGCGCTCGGCGACAGATCATTCACATGCCTGTCGCGCTATTAAGCAGCGCTTTCATCGGCCCTGCTGCACTTTACCCGGCGGAGCCGAGCCCCCTTCCGGATATCCGCGCAACAGCCACGATCCCCCCGACGAGGGCAACATCAGAAATGCCGCGACCGCGGCCACCATCCCGCCGTAGAGGTACACGTGCCCGGACGCGTCCCCGGCGATCACCAGATCCCCCGCGCCCAGCCTCAGCGAGAAAGCCGACGACACCAGCACCCACCCGGCCGACGTGACGGCGGCGGCCGCGCGCCCGCCCATCAGCTTGCCCGCACCCAGGGAGACACCGAAGATCAGCACCAGCCAGAGCACCGCGGAGACCACCGGGAGACCCGGCCACGCGCTGTGGGTGAACCCGCCCACCACGCCCATGACGACGCCCAGCACGAAGAGCATGCCGTAGGCGGCTCCTCCCAGCGCCGACTCGACCTGGCTGCGTTGCTCCATGTCGGTCGAGGTTAGTGGATGCCGGCGAACAGATCGTTCTCCCGCTCGTACGGCTCGCCGAGCCCTCCTGCCTCGACCGGAGGACCGGGCACGGCGGGCCCGCGCTCCCCGATGGCCAGCACGAAGTGCTCGACTCCCCGGATCTCCTGACCGACGTGGTTGGAGAGCGCGAACCACGGCTCGGACACCGTGATCTGCGTGTGGTGCGCGCGCATGGCCGCCGCCTTGTGGCCGAGCCAGGGCCGGGCGTCGATCTCCGTGGTGACGACCCCGTCGGGGTCGCCGAACGGCATGTCGTCCACGCTCGCGACGGTGAACGGGGCGCCCGCCTCCAGCAGCGCCTCGTTGGACCGCGCCAGCACCGACCTCGGCGTGGCCGTGTGGTAGAACTTCGCGATCCGCCACGGCTCGCCCTCGCCGAATCCCGGGTCGGCCGCCAGCTCGAACGCCCGCCGGGAGACGCGGTGGGCCTGGATGTGGTCCGGGTGACCGTAATGCCCGTTCTCGTCGTACGTGACGAGCACCTGGGGCCGCACCTCGCGGATGACCGCGACCAGCTCGCCCGCCGCCTCGTCGAGGTCGGCCCGCCAGAACGCGTCGGGCCTGTCGTTGGTGGCGACCCCCATCATCCCGGAGTCGCGCCAGCGCCCTGGGCCGCCCAGGAAGCGGTGGTCCTCGACGCCGAGCGCCTCGCAGGCGGCGGCCAGCTCACCGATCCGGTGGTCGCCGAGCACGTCGTCCTCCTCGGACGCCAGGTGCGAGAGCTCCACGGGGATGATCTCCCCCTCCTCGCCCAGCGTGCAGGTGACGAGCGTGACGTGGGCGCCCTCGGCGACGTAGCGGGCCATCGTGGCGCCGGTCCCGATCGACTCGTCGTCGGGATGGGCGTGCACGAGCAGCAGCCGTCGGTCAATCATGCTCCGAGCGTAACAACTGGCAGGATTGGGACCATGAGTGAGAGCTTCCCGCGCCTGTCGGCCAGGACCCGCCGCTTCACCCTGGGAGTGCCCAGGGGCTTCACCATCTCCCCTGACGGCGCGCGGGTGCTGTTCCTGCGCACCAAGTCGGGCACCGACCCCGTGACGTGTCTGTGGGAGCTCGACACAGAGACCCACGTGGAGCGGCTGGTCGTCGATCCGCGCTCGCTCGACTCCGGCGACGAGGACCTGCCGCCGGAGGAGCGCGCCCGGCGCGAGCGCAGCCGCGAGCAGGCCGGTGGCGTGGTGTCCTACTCGACCGACGCGGAGGCCACCACGGCGGCGTTCGCGCTGTCCGGCGGCCTCTACGTGACCGACCTGGCCGCCGCGCGCACCCGGCGGCTGGAGACGGCGGGCGCGGTCATCGACCCCCGGCTCTCCCCCGACGGCCGGCGGGTCGCCTACGTCACCGGCGGCGCCCTGCACGTCCACGACCTGTCCACCGGCGACGACCGCGTGCTCGCCACCCCCGAGTCGGAGACCGTCACGTACGGTCTGGCGGAGTTCATCGCCGCCGAGGAGATGAGCCGCATGCGCGGCCACTGGTGGTCGCCTTCCGGCGACGCCCTCCTGGTGGAGCGGGCCGACGAGGCGCCGGTCCACACCTGGCACATCGCCGACCCGGCCAACCCCGGCCGGCCCCCCGCCGTCCAGCGCTATCCCGCCGCCGGCACGCCCAACGCCGTGACCGAGCTGTTCGTGCTGGGGCTCGACGGGTCCAGGGTCGCGGTCCCGTACGAGCACGAATATCTCGCGACGGCGGCGTGGGACTCCCACGCGCTGTCGATCGTGACGCTCTCCCGCGACCAGAAGACGATGCGCCTGCTCTCGGTCGACCCGGAGACCGGGAAGTCCACCCTCGTGCGCGAGGACACCGACCCGGCCTGGGTCGACGTCGTCTCCGGCGTGCCCGCCCACCTCGACGACGGCTCGCTGGTCTGGGTGGCCGCCGCCGACGGGGGCCACCGGCTGTTCGTCGGCGACCGCCCCGTCACCCCGCCCACCCTGCAGGTGCGCGCGGTGCTCGACGTCGACCACGACAGCGTGCTGTTCAGCGCCAGCGGCGACCCGACCGAGATCCAGCTGTGGACCTGGGACGGCCACTCGCTGCTGCCGGTCTCCACCCGGTCGGGCGTGTTCACCGGCCGGATGGCGGGCGGCGTCGGCGTGCTCACCGAGCAGAACCTCGACACCGAGGGCGTCTCCACCACCGTCGTGCGCCGCGACGGCGTGGCCGTCCCGATCCCCTCCTACGCCGAGCGTCCCGGTCTCGACCTGCGCGTCTCACTCGGCCGTTCCGGCCGTCGCGAGCTGGCGACCGCCGTGGTGCTGCCCTCCTGGCACGAGCCGGGCTCGCGGCGGCTGCCGGTCCTCATGGATCCGTACGGGGGCCCGCACGCCCAGCGGGTGCTCAACAGGCGTGGCGGCTACCTGGAGAGCCAGTGGTTCGCCGAGCAGGGGTTCGCCGTGGTCGTGGCCGACGGGCGGGGCACCCCGGGGCGCGGGCCCGCGTTCGAGCGGGAGGTGCTCGGCGACCTGGCCACGCCCGCGCTGGAGGACCAGGTCGACGCTCTTCATGGGGTCGCCGAGCAGTATCCCGACGACCTCGACCTGGAGAAGGTGGCGATCCGCGGATGGTCGTTCGGCGGCTTCCTGGCGGCGCTCGCAGTGCTGCGCAGGCCCGACGTGTTCCACGCGGCGGTGGCGGGGGCGCCGGTGACCGACTGGCGGCTGTACGACACCTGCTACACCGAGCGCTACCTCGGGCATCCCGACGAGCAGCCTGAGGTGTACGACACGTCGTCGTTGTTCGGCGACGCGGCCAAGCTGGAGCGGCCGCTGCTGCTCATCCACGGGCTGGCCGACGACAACGTGGTGGCGGCCCACACGCTGCGCCTGTCGTCGGCGCTGCTGGCGGCGGGCCGGCCGCACACCGTGCTGCCGTTGTCCGGCGTCACCCACATGACGCCGCAGGAGATCGTGGCGGAGAACCTGCTGCTGCTCCAGGTCGACTTCCTGAAGAAGTCGCTGCACCTGTAGCGGGATGACAGACCACGGTCTGATTCGGCCCTCCTGAAACCAGACCGTGGTCCGATGTGGCAGGGCGGGGCGTTCGGCCATCGTGATCGGCATGCTGAAGTCAATCGCGATGGCCCTGACGCTGGTTTTCTCGGGCGGCGCGCCCGCACAGGAGACGGCCTCACTCGACTGGGCCCCGTGCCCCGGCGACAAGATCGGCATGGAGTGCGCCGACCTGCGGGTGCCGGTCGACTGGTCCAAGCCCGATGGGCGGCGGATCACTCTCAAGCTCGGCCGGCTCAAGGCCACCGGCCGGGCCGAGGGCTCCGCGCTCGTCGCCTACGGCGGCCCCGGCGCCCCCGGCATCGCCTACACCGAGCCGATCGTCGACACCTGGGCCGGGCTGCGCAAGCGGATGCACGTCGTCGTGTGGGACACCCGCGGCTACGGCGAGCAGTTCCGCGGCCGGAGCACCGGCCTGCCGTGCGTCTGGACCCGCGTCCCCATCCCTGCCGCGCCGCGCGACGACGCCGAGTGGGGGCGCCTGTCCGACACCAACCGCGGTCTCGCCGAGGCGTGCCGCCACAAGGACCCCGAGCTGTTCGCCAACATGAGCTCCGCCGACCACGCCCGTGACATGGAGGCGATCAGGAAGGCGCTCGGCGACGGCGGGCTCAACTACTACGGCGCCTCCTACGCCGGCTTCTACGGCCAGGCCTACGCCCGCCTCTTCCCCGGCCAGGTCCGCACCATGGTCCTCGACGGCACGTGGAACCACAGCCCGGCCGACTGGGGCAAGGAGGTGGAGGCGATGGCCAGGAGCAACGAGCGGTCGCTGACCCGCTTCTTCGACTGGTGCGCCACCGGCGGCTGCCGCGACGTCCCCCGCAAGTGGCGCTCATTGGTCGCCGGGGCCGACCGCGAGCCGGTCCGCGCCGCCGACGGCGTCGCCTACACGGGCCGCGACCTGCGCTCGTTCGCCGTCTCCTCGGCTCGCCAGGGCCGCGCCGCCTGGCCGGGCCTGGCCGCGGCGATCCGCAGGGCCCACGGCGGCGACGCCTCGGCCTTCCTCCCCGCCCGCGGCGCCCGCTACCCCGACCAGGCCACCGGGGTCACCGAGTGCACCGACTGGCCGCGCCCCGCGAGCCGGTCCGCCCTCGACGCCATGACGGCCCGCCTGCGCAAGGCCGCCCCCAACGCGGGCGCCGCCAACACCATGGCCACCGCGGGCCTGGCCTGCGTCGGCTGGCCCGTCCCCGTCACCAACCCGCCCGCCCCACTGCCCAAGACCCTCCCGCCCCTCCTGGGCGCCGGCGCCTGGGGCGAGTCCGACGCGGTCACCCGAGCCATGAGCACGGTCCCGGGCAGCGTCACGATCACCCACGACGGCCCCGGCCACACCCTCTACACCTCCAACCCCTGCGCCCGCACCCACATCGACCGCTACCTCACCGACAAGACCCTGCCCCCGACCCCGGCGAAGTGCTGACCATGGTGAACGCGGATGCTACGGCGGACCGAGCGGCCTGTCAGACACGCGTCGCAGCACCGGCTCAGACTGGAGCGCGGTCCGAGGTGCCGTGCCAGCTTTGCCAGAGAGCGGCGTAGGAGCCGCCTTCCGCCACCAGTTCGTCATGGGAGCCCAGTTCGATGATCCGTCCGTCCTCCACCACCGCCACCCGGTCCGCGTCATGCGCGGTGTAGAGCCGGTGGGCGATGGCGATGACCGTGCGCCCGTCCAGCACCGCCGCCAGCGAGCGCTCCAGGTTCCTGGCGGCCCGCGGGTCGATCAGCGACGTGGCCTCGTCCAGCACCAGCGTGTGCGGGTCGGCGAGCACGAGCCTGGCCAGCGCGAGCTGCTGCGAGTGCGCGGGCGAGATCGCCAGACCGCCGGAGCCGACCTCTGTGTCCAGCCCGTCCGGCAGGCCGAGCACCCAGTCCAGGGCGTCCACGGCCGCGAGCGCCTCACGCACCGCCTCCTCGTCGGCGCCGGGCCTGGCGATCACAAGGTTGTCCCGCAGGGTGCCCTTGAACACGTGGTGCTCCTGGGTGACCAAGGCGACGTGCCCGCGCAGCTCGTCCAGCGGCAGATTCACCAAGGGCACGCCGCCGACCGAGACGGTCCCGGCGCCGGGGCCGTGGATGCCGGCGAGCAACCTGCCGAGCGTCGACTTCCCCGCGCCCGACGGCCCCACCATGGCCAGCCGCTCGCCGGGCCGCACGGTCAGCGACACGTCGTGCAGCACGTCCCGCCCTTCCCGGTAGGCGTAGCGCACCTGGTCGGCGCTCAGCAGCTCACCGGCGGGCCGGGCGCCGGAGGGCTCGCGGTCGTCGGGCACGTTCGCGACCCCGAGCAGTCGCGCCATGGCCGCCCCGCCCACCTGGAGTTCGTCGATCCACATGAGAAACCGGTCGAGCGGGTCGACGAGCTGCTGTGCGTAGAGCGCGGCGGAGGTGACCTGGGCCAGCGTCACCCACTCGGCGCTGTAGAGGAAGCCGCCGACGAGCAGCGTCGCCACGAGCGGCACCACATAGCCCAGCTCCACCGAGGGAAACCAGACGGTGCGCAGCCCGAGCGTGTAGCGTTCGGCGGCGAACGAACCGGCGATGTCGCGGTCGGCCCGCTCGCGCCGCCGCCGCTCCAGGCCGAGCGCCTCCACGGCCCTGGCGCCCTCGACGGTCTCGGCCAGCCCTTCGGTCATCTCCGCGTACGCGGCGTTCTCGCGAAGATAGCCGTCCCTGGCCCGCCGGAGATACCAGCGGGTGGAGAAGAACAGCAGCGGCGCGGCCAGCAGCATCGGCAGCATGAGCAGCGGGCTGACCAGAACGATCGCGCCCATGGTGATGACGAACGTGACGACCGCGATCAGGGTTTCCGGCACCGCGTGCCGCACCGTCCTCGACAGCGAGTCGACGTCGCGCGACGTACGGGTGAGCAGGTCGCCGGAGCCGGCCCGTTCCACCGTCGACAGCGGCAGGGCCAGCACCCTTTCGACGAACTCCTCGCGCAGCTCCGCCAGCACCTTCTCGCCCAGCCGGGCCGAGGCCAGCACCGCATACCTGACCAGCACGCCCTGCAGCAGCAGGAATCCCGCGACCCCGGCTGCGAACAGCACCACGTTCACCGCGACGCCTCGTTCGACGTCCTCGACCAGCATGCCGAGCTGCCACGGCACCACCAGCCCGGCGACGGCGGCGAGCGCGTGCAGGGCGAGGGCGGTGGCGAGCCGCCGCGGATACTTCAACGTCAACCGCCGCGCGTAGGCGCGCACCTGCTTCCGATCGGCGACCGGAAGAATCTCGCGGGCCATCCCCGTCACCCCTCCCCTCTCAGCTCGACATCCACTTCTCGTCCCACTCCCTGCCGGCCCCCACCCGATCCCTCAGACTCCCGGCCCGGCCTTCGTCCTGACCCACTCCATCCGGCCTCCGCCGAGGCCGAGGCCGGCCCCTGCCCTCACCCCGAGCCGCCCCGTCCCGGCTCCGCAGCCAACCTCCAGCCGTTCACCCGGAGTCACCCCGTCCCGCCTTCACACTCACCGCTCCCGCCGCTCACGCGAGCCGACCCGCCCCGCCTCCGCCGTCGCCGCTCCCCCCGTCCACCCGGAGCCGCCCTGTCCTGTCTCCGCTCTGCGTCGGGCTCCTCCTGCGGACGCGTCGCCTCCCGACGTGCGGCCCCTCCCGCTCCGGGGGCCGTGCCGCCCCCACAGTCCTTGGTCGGGGGCCGTTTCTCTCTTCGCCGCTGATCCCTTCAGGACCACCTTTGGAGGTCCGAAACTCCGAAGGGTGCGGGATCTCGTCAGGTCTCCCCTCTCGTGACCGTGGCCGCGTATGCCGGGCAGGTGGTCAGGAGGTCGCGGTGGGTGCCCTCCGCCTGGACCCGGCCGTCCTCGACGTAGATCACGTGATCGACCCGGCCCAGCACCAGCGGGCTGGTCGTGCAGACCAGCGTGGCGCGGCCACGTCGGGCGGCCGCCAGCCGGTCGGCGATGCGCGCCTCGGTGTGGGCGTCGACGGCGCTGGTCGGCTCGACGAGGATGAGCACCTCGGGGTCCGCCAGCAGCGCCCGGGCGAGCCGGAGCCGCTGCTGCTGGCCGCCGGAGAACTCCCGCCCCGCCTCCGCCACCTGCGCGTCGAGCCCGCCGGGCAGCGCCTCGACGATGTCCTCCGCGCACGCCGCGTGCAGGGCCCGGCTGATCAGCTCGGGGGTCGCGGTGCCGCGCACGTCCAGCTCGGCCCGGAGGGTCCCGGTGAACAGGCGGGCGCCGTTGTCCGCGACCAGGATGCGTGCCCGGACCTCCTCCACCGGCAGCGACGCCAGCTCGGCGGAGCCGAACGTGACGTCGCCGTCGGAGTAGCGGCCCAGCCGGTCGGCGATGGAGATGGCGTCCTCGGGCCGGGCCGCGGCGAGCGCGGTTAGAGAGCCGGGCTGCAGGGTGACACCGCTGTGGCTGTCGCGCAGCACGCCGCCCGCGGTGCTGCCCGTGCCGCCGGTCACCTCCGGCTCGATCGACAGGATCCGCACCACCCGGCGGGCGGCGACGTGTCCCTTGGTGAGCCGGTCGGCCGCCTCGGTGATCGTGCGCATCGGCGCGACCAGGAACACCGCGTACGCGTAGAAGGTGACGAGCTGGCCGACGGTGATCCGGTCATCGACGGCGAAGGCCGCGCCGACGCTGGTCACGAGCGCGATGAGCAGGCCGGGCAGCACGATCTGGGCGCCTTCGAGCAGCGACTCCACCCGGGCGACGCCGACGCCCGCGTGGCGGGCCCGCTGCGACTCCTCCCGGTAGCGCTCCGCGAACACCTGCTCGCCGCCGATGCCGCGGAGCACCCGCAGCCCGGCCACGATGTCGGCGGACCTGGTGGCCAGGTCGCCGGTCAGGTCGCGCTGCCGTTTCTGCCTGCGGTGCAGGGGCCGCAGCAGCGGCCCCACGGCCGCCGTCATCACGGGCACGCCGATCAGCACCATGAGCCCGAGTACGGGCGAGGTCGAGATGAGGATCACGGTGACCGCGACGATCGCCACGACGGACCCGGTGCCGCGCAGCAGGATGTCCATGGAGCTGCCGATGTGCGCGATGTCGGAGTTGCCGACGCTGACCACCTCGCCGGTCGACAGGCGCTTCGACAGGGTGGCGCCGAGCCTGGCCGCCTGCCGGGTGGTGAGCTGGACCGTGCGGTAGGCGGCCGACAGCCAGTTGTAGACGGCGAACCGGTGCCGCATGATCCCGGTGAACGCCTGCACCAGCCCGAGCCCGAGCAGGATGCCCGACCAGGCGAGCAGCGCGCCGGTGTCCTTCAGCCTGAGCGCGTCGATGCCCATGCCGAGCGCGGCCGGCACCAGCGCCTGCGCGAGCCACCAGGTGGTGGCGAAGGCGATGCCGGCCAGAAGGGCGCGGCTCTGCCGCCGCGCGTTCCACCACAGATAGCGGAACGGGCTGCGGATGTCGGGCAGGCCGGGGTCGGCGTCAGGAAGGGAGCGCATAGCCAGTCAACAGTGGCAAAGTCCCTGGTTGATCGGCAATTGATTTATCCCGCAGCGTGTCGATCACCCGACGTTTCGTACAAGATGGGTCAGCCTGGGCGTGCCCCCTCACACCGACCTCAGGAGTACGCCACAATCGTCTCTCGTGGAGCACGGGTACACCAACAGCACGGTCGGAGACGGCGCTCTCGTGGTCAAGTGCTACCAGGGGCCCGACGCCGCCGTCCGGCTCCGGACGGAGGCGCGGTTCCTGCGGCGGCTGCGCAGACGGATGCCGGTGCCGAAGCTGCACGCGGTGACCGACACGAGCGTGAGCATGCACTACATCCCGGGCGTCCACGGTCAGGACCTGCTCGACGAGGGTCACCCGGTCGAGGTGCTCGCCGAGTGCGGCCGCGCGCTGTCCCGGCTGCACCGGATGGGGTTCGTGCACGGCGACTACGGGCCGCAGAACATGCTGTTCGACCCGGAGACGTTCAAGGCGGTGGCGATCCTCGACTGGGAGTGGGCGCATCCCGGCCGGCCGGTGGAGGATCTGGCGTGGTGCGAGTGGATCGTGCGCGCCCACCATCCGGAGCACGTTCCCCACCTGCGTCACTTCTTCGAGGCGTACGGGGGGCCGGTGCCGTCGTGGGAGGAGCGTCACGCGGCGATGCTCAACCGCTGCCGCAACCTGCTGGATTTCGCCGCGCGGTGGGAGCCGGGCGGCGAGGGCGAGAAGCTGTGGCGTCAGCGGATCGACGACACCGCCGACTGGGTCGCCTGACCGTCCCGGCCTCACCGACCGCGGCAGTCGCCCGGTCCGGCCCGCTTCCGGCTGATTCAGCCTTCCCTGGGCGTGACCACCGGCTCGCGAATCCCGAAGAGCGTTTCCAGGTCGGCGAGGAGCACGTCGCCCCGGGCGCGGGCCGCCTCGATGAGATCCCGGTGGAAACCCGTCAGCGAGAAGATCGCGAGGGTGGCGGCCGAGGTGTCGTGACCGTGCTGTGAGAGCAGCCCCGCGAGCATGTCCAACCGGTCGAGATCGGCCATGCCCCTCTTGGTGATCGTCGCCTTCGCCTCGCCGACGAGGCCGACGACCGCTCGCCCGCCTCGCTTGTCCAGCGCGATGACGTCGATCTCGTGCCTGGCCCGGCCCTTCCCGTCGTTGACCACGGTCGAGGTGATCTGACCTGCGGCGCCACGCAGCGCGGTGGCCGTCTGACCCCGCAGCCACCCCCTGGCGCACTCCTCGAAGTGCGGGCCGAGGATCCGGGAGTCGAAGGTGGGTCGCGCCCTGCGCCAGGCCTCCGCTCCCTGCCCGGTTTCCACCAGGTCGCGCTGCGGCACGGTGATCAGGTTGTGGAACCGTACGATGGGGTCGACCACGCTGATCATCGGACGGCGCTCCCACAACGGATCGCTGTCGTACCGCAGGTAACCCGCGGTGACCAGCGCCTCGATGGGGCGAGTCAGCGACGTACGTGACAGTTCCAGCAAGCCGCCGATCTTGCTGGGACTCGTCGCTCCACCGGCTACCGCGTTGATGATCGCGTAGTGCAGGGAGCTGCCGGTGAAGCGGGGGTCCTCGCGGAGCAGATACTCGCTCTCGCTCTCCGAGAACAGCGCCTGGCTGGAGTCGAGAGCCGTGGCCGCGACCCAGTCGTCCACCTCCGCGAGAGACTGCGGCGGTGGCACGTTGGCCAGGTTGCGGTAGCCCGGGGAGCCGCCGTAGACGGCGTGCACCCGCAGGGCCGCGTGCGGATCACCGATGCCCCAGTGGCGAGCCATGGTGGACAGGTTGAACGGATGCAGCCGCAGGTCGACGGCGGCGCGACCGCGGAGCGCCTTGGTGCCGGACAAGAGTTCGTTCATCACCGAGAGCGCCGAACCGCACACGATCACCCGGCCGCCCTCCGGGCCCTCCCCCGCCTGCGACCGGTCATAGAGCAGTTGCAGCAGGCCGGGCAGTTCAGGAGAGTGCGCCATCCAGTACGGCAACTCGTCGATCACCAGCAACCCACCCCGGCCCGCTGTCAACTCGATGGCCGCGGTCAGGAGGGTCTCCCAATCGGCGTCCGCCATGAGCCCGGGGTCGATGCCCGCGTACCGCGCGATCTCCGTCGCGAACCGCCGCCTGGCGGGGGCCACGCCCTCCTCCGCGACAGCCGTGACGTAGAGGCCATGCGCGGTTTCGGCCAGGGCGCGCAGCAGATAGCTCTTCCCCACTCGCCGCCTGCCGGACACCACGGCCAGCCTCAGCCGGCGATCCGGGTGCTCGAGAAAGCTGGTCAACGCCGACCATTCCATCTCGCGGGCCAGTACCCGCTGGGGCTTCTGCATCGTGTGCCACCTCATTTGTACGCTTTGAGACATACTAATTAAGTCACGCGGCCCCATCGGCGATTTCGCCGACTTTACAGCTGGGCCCTTTTCCGGTTGACAAACGCGAGTCACACTCTGGTCATGTCAGAGGGGCTGCATGGCCGAGCCGCCGAGCTGGACGCCGTGCGGCTGCTGCTGGACGCGGCGCGGGCCGGCGACGGCGGCGCGCTGGTGCTGGCGGGACCGCCGGGCATCGGCAAGACCGCCGTGCTCGGCCGGGCCACGTCCATGGCCGGTGAGTTCGCCGTCCTGCGCGCCCGCGGGGTGCCGCAGGAGGCGCGGCTGGCCGGGTCCGGGCTGCACGCGCTGCTGCGGCCGGTGGCGCGGCTGGTCCGGTCGCCGGTGCTGGCGCGGGCGCTGCGGCGGGGTACGGCCGGGGACGGGATGGCGTTGCCCGCCGCGGTGCTGGAGTTCCTGACGGAGCTGGCGGCGGCCGAGCCGGTGCTGGTGTGCGTGGACGACCTGCACCTGCTCGACGAGGTCAGCAGGGAGGCGCTGTGCTTCGCGGCCAGGAGGGTGACGGGCGAGCGGATCGCCTTGCTGCTGGCGGTGCGGGACGCGGCCGGGCTGCCGGAGGACGTGCCCGTGCGGGTGCTGGAAGGACTGGATCCCGCCGCGTGCCGGGCGCTCGCCCACGAGCTGGCGGCGGGCGCGCTCCCGGACGACCTGCGCACCTGCCTGGCGCGACTGGCCGGAGGCAACCCGCTGGCCTGGCGCGAGCTCGTCGGATCGCTGACGCCCGAGCAGCTCGCCGGGCTGGCCGCGCCGCCCACGGGCCTCCCGCCGGGCGGGCGTCTGCACCGCGCGCACGCCGAGCGGCTGGCCCGGCTCCCGGAAGCCACCCGGTTCCTGCTCCTCCTGCTCGCCGCCCATCCGGGGCTGAACGCCGAGACTCTCCGCCGGCGACCCGCCCAGGAGTCCGGCGCCGAGGCGCGGCTGCACCGCGAACTCCTGGCCGCCGGGCCGCCCGCCGTCCTGGCGCCGGCCGAGCGCGCGGGGTTGATCAGGGCGGAGGGCGGGCGGTACGGCTTCGCGGACGAGACGGTGCGTGCCGTCGCCTACGCGGAGGCGCCGCCGGCCCGCAGGCGCGCGGCGCACGCCCTGCTGGGCAGGCTCCTCGACGGCGACCGGCACCGGCTCGCCCGCGCCTGGCACCGCGCGCACGCCCTGGACGGGCCGCCCGATCAGCTCGCCGCCGAGCTGGCCGCCGCCGCGTCCGCCGCCACCGCGCGGGGTTACCCGGGCAGGTCCGCCGCGTACGAGCACGCCGCCGAGCTGACCGGCGTCGAGGAGCGCAGGACGGAGTGGCTGGCCGCGGCCGCCCGCCACGCCTGGGTGTCCGGTGACGTGCCCCGGGCCAGGTGGCTGCTCGCGCAGCCGAGGCACCCTCTGGAGGGCCAGGCCCAGCTCATGCGCGGCAGGCTGGAGCTGTTGAGCGGTCACGCCGACAGCGCCAGGGACAAGCTGCTGACCGCGGCCTCCTGCCTGGTGCAGCGCGACCGGATCGACGGCGTCAAGGCGCTGCTGCACGCGGCCGAGGCCAGCTATCTGACCGGCGACATCCGTACCTTCCACGCCATCGCCGGGCAGGTCGCCCTGCTGCGCCGTCCCGACGACTGCGCGAACGCGCAGCTCATGTTCGAGTATCTGCAGGGGATCGCCGCCACGTTCAGCGGCGACCATCGCGCGGCGGCGGGCCCGCTGCGGCGGGTGGTGCGGCTCGCCCCGGCGGTGCGCAGCCCCGTCCCGCTGGTGTGGGCGTGCGTGGCGAGCCTGCTGCTGGGCGAGGACGCGACCGCGCTGGAGCTGTCGGCGCGCGCGGTCGACACGGCGCGCCGGCGCGGCGCGGTCACGCTCGTGCCGCAACTGCTGGAGTCGGTGGTGCAGGCGCACTTCTGGCTGGGCCGCTACCCGTCGGTGGCCGCGCACGCCGCGGAGGGGCTCCGGCTGGCCGAGGCGTCCGGCCAGCCCAACGCCGCCGCCCAGCATCTCGCCTGGCTGGCGCACGCCGACGCGGTGCAGGGCGACGCCGACGCCTGCCGCGACCGCGCCCACCGCGCGCTCGACCTGGCCGAGTCGCACGGCCTGGGCATCGCCGGCGCCCTCGGCACCTGGGCGCTGGCCCACCTCGACCTGGCCGCCGGCAGGCTCGCCGACTCCGCCGCCCGGCTGCGCGGGCACCGTGACAACGACCATGTCGTCGTACGGGTCATGGCCAGCCCGCACTTCATCGAGGCCGCGGCCCGTACAGGCGACGACCGGCGCGCCACGGCGGCGCTGCGGGTGCTGGAGCGGTGGGCGGGGAGCACCAGCAGCCCGGACCGGCGCGCGCTCGTCGCGCGCTGCCGGGCGCTGCTCGCCGCGCCCGGCGAGGCGGGCGAGCGTTTCCAGGAGGCCCTGGAGCTGCACCGGCAGGGCGCGTGCCGGTTCGAGACGGCGCGCACCCAGCTCCTGTACGGGGGCGCGCTGCGCAGGGAACGCCGGCCGGGAGCCGCGCGGGAGCACCTGCACGGCGCGCTGGAGACGTTCGAGCGGCTGGGGGCGCGGCTGTGGAGCGAGCGGGCCCGCGCCGAGCTGCGCGCGGCCGGTGAGACCGTGGCCCGCCCGGCGCCCGGCGGCGGCCCCGAGCAGGTGCTGACGGCCCAGCAGCTGCGCATCGCCCGGCTGGTGGCGGAGGGCGCGACGAACCGGGAGGTGGCCGCCCAGCTCTTCCTCAGCCCGCGCACCGTCGACCATCATCTGCGCAACGTGTTCGCCAGGCTGGGCGTGCGGTCCCGGGTGGAGCTGGCGCGGCTGCTGTTCTGACACCGGTGATTCACCCGATGCGGGGACGCGCCGCCCGGTCTGACAATGGCGGCGTTCGCACCCCCCACAGATGGAGTTGCCGACGTGTATCCCCGCAACGCGATCGCCAGACTCGCCGTGGCCGCAGCCCTCGCCTGCGGCGCCCTCACCCTGGCCCAGCCGGCTAGCGCCGCCGGACCGTTCGAGCGCGGCCCGAACCCGACGGACTCCCTCCTGGAGGCGAGCCGCGGCCCGTTCAGCACCTCGAACCAGTCCGTGTCCTCGCTCGTGACCGGGTTCGGCGGCGGTCGCGTCTACTACCCGAACGACACCAGCCAGGGCACGTTCGGCGCGATCGCCATCTCGCCCGGCTACACCGCCTCCTGGTCGAGCCTGTCGTGGCTCGGCCCGCGGATCGCCTCGCACGGCTTCGTGGTCATCGGCATCGAGACCAACAGCCGCTACGACCAGCCGGCCAGCCGCGGCCGCCAGCTCCTGGCCGCGCTCGACTGGCTGGTGGAGGACAGCCCGACCGCCGTGCGCAGCCGCATCGACCCGTCGAGGCTGGCGATGGCGGGCCACTCGATGGGCGGCGGCGGCAGCCTCGAAGCCGCCGACGACCGCCCCAGCCTGCAGGCGGCCGTGCCGCTGGCCCCGTGGAACCTGACCAAGAACTGGTCGGGCGTCCGCGTCCCCACGATGATCATCGGCGGTGAGAACGACTCGGTCGCCTCGGTCACCACCCACTCCCAGCCGTTCTACGAGAGCATCCCCGCCTCGTCGGAGAAGGCGTATCTGGAGCTGAACGGCGCCAGCCACTTCTTCCCGCAGACCACCAACACCACGATGGCCAAGTCGATGGTCGCCTGGCTGAAGCGCTTCGTGGACGACGACCTCCGCTACGACCCCTTCCTCTGCCCGGCCCCCCGGGGCACCGCCATCGAGGAGTATCGCGACACCTGCCCGCACAGCTGACCCGCTCTTCGACGGCCTCCCCACCCGGGGAGGCCGTCAGGCCGGCCTGCGCTCCACGAGGTGCTCGGTGGCCGGTGCCGGCGAGCGGAGCACGGTCACCGCGACCACGAGGGCCGTCAGCAGCAGGGCGGCCGCGATGCCGAACGCCAGCCGGTAGCCGCCGGTGAGGGCCGCCGCGTCCGTCATGCCCCGGGCCAGCAGGTCCCCCGTGCGGGACGCGGCCATCGTGGACAGCACGGCCACGCCCAGCGCCATGCCGATCTGCTGGGTGGTGTTGAACAGGCCCGAGGCGAGCCCCGCGTCGTCGGCCCTGGCGGCCGACATGCCGAGCGTGGCCAGCGCGGGCAGCACCAGCCCGCCCCCGGCGATCAGCAGCATGGCCGGCAGCAGGTCGGTGACGTACGACGCCTGGACCGGCACCCGGGAGAGCCAGCCCATCGCGGCCATCAGCAGTGCCAGGCCGGCGATGAGCACGGCACGCGCCCCGAACCTCTCGTTCAGCCGCGCGGAGAGGAACAGCGAGATCCCGCCGATCGCGACCGCCGCGGGCAGCATCGCCAGGCCCGTCTCCAGCGCGCTGTAGTCGAGGACCTTCTGCATGTAGAGCGCGACGAGGATCTGGAAGGCGAACATGGCCGAAAGGCCCAGCATCTGGGTCAGGTTCGCGCCGGAGACGTTGCGGGAGCGGAAGACGCGCAGCGGCATGAGCGGGGTGCGGGCCGTGGCCTGGCGGACGAAGAAGCCGGCCAGCAGGGCGACCGACAGCGCGCCCAGGCCCAGCGTGTGGGCCGCCGCCCAGCCGTACTCCTCGATCTTGATGACGGTGTAGATGCCCAGCATCAGGCCGCCGGTGACCAGCGCGGCGCCGAGGGCGTCGGCGCCCGCCGAGAGCCCCGTGCCGCGGTCGGCGGGCAGCACGCGGGCGGCCAGCGCGACGGTGGCCAGCCCGATCGGCAGGTTGATGAAGAAGATCCAGTGCCAGGAGAGCGCGTCGGTGAGCACGCCGCCGAGCACCTGGCCGATGGAGGCGCCGGCCGCGCCGGTGAAGCTGAACACGCCGATCGCCTTGGCCCGCTCGCCCGGCTCGGTGAACAGGGTGACCAGGATGCCGAGGACCACGGCCGCCGCCATGGCGCTGCTCGCGCCCTGCAGGAAGCGGGCGGCGACCAGCATGCCGGGCGTGGTGGCCAGGCCGGCGAGCAGTGACGCGACGGTGAAGAGCGTGTTGCCCGCCAGGAACATCGTCTTGCGGCCGATCAGGTCGCCCAGCCGCCCGGCGAGGAGCAACAGGCCGCCGAAGGGGATCAAGTAGGCGTTGACGGTCCAGCTCAGCCCGGCGGGCGTGAAGCCCAGGTCGTGCTGGATGGCCGGCATCGCGACGGTCACGATGCTGCCGTCGAGGATCGTCATCAGGCTCGCCGCGGACAGCACGATCAACGCGAGCCGGCGGTGCGGGGTGGGCGACATGGCCCCTCCTGTTCACGGGAAACAGGAGAGACCTTAACAGATAGTTTTGTTGTAGACGATCCTTTACAGAACTACTTCCGAGACTGCCTGGCCCTGCGCGCGCCGGGCGCGACCTCCACCGGGGTGGCGAGATGGCCCTCGGCCAGCCGCTTCATCGCCGACAGGAGCATCTCCCGCTCCTTCTCCGGCAGGGCGTCCAGCGCCTCCCGGTGCACGCCGTCCACGATCCGCTGGCTGTGCCGGGCTACCTCGGCGCCCTTCTCGGTGACCGCGATGATGCGGGCCCGCCGGTCGGTGCTGGAGGGGCGGCGCTCCGCCAGGCCCGCCTTCTCCAGGGCGTCGACGGTGACCACCATGGTCGTCTTGTCCATGTCGCCGATCTCGGCGAGCTGGATCTGCGTGCGCTCCTCTTCCAGGGCGTGGACGAGCACGCAGTGCATGCGCGCGGTCAGGCCGATCTCGGCCAGCGCGGCCGCCATCTTCGTACGCAGCACGTGACTGGTGTGGTCGAGCAGGAACGACAGGTCAGGCTCGGAGCGGCCCGGCGCCATGGCGGTCATGCCGCCAGCCTACTCAACCGTCCGGAACCGGATTATCCCCAACAGGAGCAGGAAAGGGCCGCACGGTGGGGACCGCGCGGCCCTTCCGGAGAAGCGGGCTACTTGGCGTTGGCCTTGAGGTAGTCGCTGTTCATCTGGGCGATCGTGTCCAGCGGGATGCCCTTCGGGCAGACGGCCGTGCACTCGCCGGTGTTGGTGCAGCCGCCGAAGCCCTCGGCGTCCATCTGGTCCACCATGGCCTTGGCGCGGGACAGGCGCTCGGGCTGGCCCTGCGGGAGCAGGCTCAGGTGGGTGATCTTGGCCGCGGTGAAGAGGGACGCCGACCCGTTGGGGCAGGCCGCGACGCAGGCGCCGCAGCCGATGCAGGTGGCGGCGTCGAAGGCGGCGTCGGCGTCCTCCTTGCGGACGGGCACGCTGTGCGCGTCGGGGGCGGAGCCGGCCGGGACGGAGACGAATCCGCCGGCCTGGATGATGCGGTCGAAGGAGCTCCGATCGACGACCAGGTCCTTGATCACGGGGAACGGCGCGGCCCGCCACGGCTCGATGGTGATGGTGGCGCCGTCCTCGAAGTGCCGCATGTGGAGCTGGCAGGTGGTGGTGGCCACCTGCTCGCCGTGCGCGACGCCGTTGATGACCATGCCGCACATGCCGCAGATGCCCTCGCGGCAGTCGTGGTCGAAGGCGATCGGGTCGTCGCCTTCGAGGATGAGCCGCTCGTTCAGCACATCCAGCATTTCGAGGAAGGACATGTCGGGCGAAACATCCTCCACCCGATAAGTCACCATGCGTCCGCGGTCCTTGGGGCCGCTCTGACGCCAGACCTTCAGGGTCAGGTTCACTTGTAGCTCCGCTGGCTCATCTTGACGTACTCGTACTCGAGCGGCTCCTTGTGCAGCACCGGCGTGCCGTCCGGCGAGTGCTCCCACGCCGAGACGTGGGCGAAGTTCTCGTCGTCGCGCAGCGCCTCCCCGTCGGAGTCCTGCGACTCGGCCCGGAAGTGGCCGCCGCACGACTCGCTGCGCACCAGGGCGTCCAGGCACATGAGCTCGGCCAGGTCGAAGAAGTCGGCCACCCGGCCGGCCTTCTCCAGCGTCTGGTTCAGCTCCTCGGCGACGCCGGTGACCTTGACGTTCTCCCAGAACTCCTGGCGCAGCTCGGGGATGCGCTCCAGGGCCTTGCGCAGCGACTCCTCGGTGCGGTCCATGCCGCAGTAGTCCCACATGAGCTTGCCCAGCTCGCGGTGGAAGGAGTCGGGGGTGCGGGTGCCGTTCACCGACATCAGCCGGTCGATCTTCGTGCGTACCGCGACCTCGGCCGCCGCGACGGCCTCCTCGTCGACGTCCCCGAACGGCCCGTCGGCCAGGTAGTCGCCGATCGTGGTGGGCAGCACGAAGTAGCCGTCCGCCAGGCCCTGCATCAGCGCGGACGCGCCGAGCCGGTTGGCGCCGTGGTCGGAGAAGTTGGCCTCGCCGATCACGAACAGGCCGGGGACCGTCGACTGCAGGTCGTAGTCCACCCACAGTCCGCCCATCGTGTAGTGGACGGCCGGGTAGATGCGCATCGGCGTCTCGTACGGGTTCTCGCCCGTGATGCGCTCGTACATCTCGAACAGGTTGCCGTACTTCTTCTCCACGGCGTCGCGGCCGAGCCGGCCGATGGCGTCGCGGAAGTCGAGGTAGACGCCCAGGCCGCCGGGTCCGACGCCGCGGCCCTCGTCGCAGACGTTCTTGGCGGCGCGGGAGGCGATGTCACGCGGGACCAGGTTGCCGAAGGCGGGGTAGATCCGCTCCAGGTAGTAGTCGCGCTCGGCGTCCGGGATGTCGCCGGGGGCGCGGGAGTCGTTCTTGCGCAGCGGCACCCACACGCGGCCGTCGTTGCGCAGCGACTCCGACATGAGCGTGAGCTTCGACTGGTGGTCGCCGGAGACCGGGATGCAGGTCGGGTGGATCTGCGTGTAGCAGGGGTTGGCGAAGTACGCGCCGCGCTCGTGCGCCCGCCAGATGGCGGTGGTGTTGCAGCCCTTGGCGTTCGTGGACAGGTAGAACACGTTGCCGTAGCCGCCGGTGGCGAGCACCACGGCGTCGGCGAAGTGCCGCTCGATGTCGCCGGTGACCATGTCGCGCACGATGACGCCGCGCGCCCGGCCGTCGGAGACGATCAGGTCGAGCATCTCGTGCCGGGTGAACATCTCGACGGTCCCGGCCGCGATCTGCCGCTCCAGCGCCTGGTAGGCGCCGAGCAGGAGCTGCTGGCCCGTCTGGCCGCGGGCGTAGAAGGTCCGCGACACCTGGGCGCCGCCGAACGAGCGGGTGTCGAGCAGACCGCCGTACTCGCGGGCGAACGGCACGCCCTGGGCCACGGCCTGGTCGATGATGTTCACCGAGACCTCGGCCAGGCGGTACACGTTCGACTCGCGGGCGCGGAAGTCGCCGCCCTTCACCGTGTCGTAGAACAGGCGGTAGATCGAGTCGCCGTCGCCGCGGTAGTTCTTGGCGGCGTTGATGCCGCCCTGGGCGGCGATGGAGTGGGCGCGCCGGGGCGAGTCCTGGTAGCAGAACGACTTGACGTTGTAGCCGAGCTCGCCGAGCGTCGCGGCGGCGGAACCGCCGGCCAGGCCGGTGCCCACCACGATGACGTCGAGCTTGCGCTTGTTGGCGGGGTTGACCAGGCGGGCGCCGAACTTGCGCTTCTCCCACCGCTCCTCGATGGGACCGGCCGGTGCCTTGGTGTCGCGGATCTCCGCGCCTTCGACGAAATTCACTGGACCACTCCGAACGTGATGGCGAGCGGCGGCGCGAGGAAACCGATGACCAGGACGGCGGAGCCGAGCCCCGCGACCGCGCGCAGCGCCCTGTTCCTGTCGCGGTTGGCCACGCCGAGCGTCTGGAAGGCGCTCCAGATGCCGTGCCGCAGGTGCAGGCCGACCATGGCGACGGCGACGATGTAGAGAAGCGTCACGTACCACCGGGACGGGTCGAACCCGGCGATCATCCGGTCGGCCGGTGAGGAGTCGAAGCCCTTCGGGTTCACCACGCCGAAGGTCAGGTCGAGCAGGTGCCAGACCACGAAAAGCGCGATCGTGATGCCGCCGAACCGCATGATGTGCGTCGCGTACCCCTTGGCCTGCGATTTCTTCCTGGCCGCGTACTTCACCGGCCGGGCCGCGGCCGCGCGGCGGGACAGCGAGATCGCGGCCCACATGTGCAGGACGACCGAGACCACGAGGACGATCTCGACGAGGGTGAGCAGGGTCCGGTACGGGGCGATCGGCTCCAGCAGGGTGCGCAGCGCGAGCGCGTACTCGTCGAAGGAGTCGCGGCCCGCGAAGATCTTGAGGTTGCCGAGCATGTGGCCGACGAGGAAGAGCACCATGACGGCCCCCGTGACGGCCATGACGGCTTTCTTGCCGTTGGACGAGGTCAGAAATCCGCCAGGCCTCTTGGCTCTGGGCTTCTCTTCACCCTTGGGGGGGATAACGGGCGCGGTGGCGGCGCCGCGCTCTATCGTGGCAGTCACGTTCATCGACGCTAGGTAGCCTGCGATGATCCGTCCAAGTCATGAGGGGCCTGGTTTCGATAGCCAGCGGCTATGATGTCTGGTTTGTACGGCATAAGCACGTTCACCGGGCTGGCCGGTTGCGAGGAAAATCACATGCAGTTCCAGCAGTTGGCGTACTTCGTCACCGTGTCCGAGACCAGGCACTTCACCCACGCGGCTGAGCGGATGCGGGTCGCGCAGCCGTCGCTCAGCAAGCAGATCAAGGCGCTGGAGCACGAGCTGGGCGCGCCGCTGTTCTCCCGGGCGCGCGGCAACGTCACGCTGACCCCGGCCGGGGAGGCGCTGCTGCCGCTGGCCCGCCGGATGCTGGCCGACGCCGACACCGCCAGGCAGGCGGTCGCCGAGCTGGCCGGGCTGCGCCGGGGCCAGGTGCGGCTGGGCGCGACGCCCTCGCTCTGCGCGGGGCTCATGGCCGACGCCCTGGCCCGCTTCCATCACTCGTACCCGGGGATCGGCCTGCTGGTCGAGGAGGGCGGCTCGCGCGACCTGGTGCGCGCGCTGGCGCGCGGCCAGCTCGACATGTCGCTGATCATCATGCCGCTGCAGCACGACGACCCGTCGCTGGTGACGGAGGAGATCCTGCGCGAGAACCTGGTCGTGGCCTCGCCCGCCGCCGAGCGGCCGCGCAAGCCGTACCTGCGCATCGACGAGCTGCGCGGCAGGCCGCTGGTGATGTTCAGGACCGGCTACGACCTGCGCGACGCGACGCTGGCGGCCTGCCGGCAGGCCGGGTTCGAGCCCCGGTTCGCGGTCCAGGGCGGTGAGATGGACGCGGTGCTGCGGTTCGTGGAGGCAGGGCTGGGCGTGGCCGTGGTGCCGTCGATGGTGCTCGACGGGCGGCCGGGGCTGGCCGGCACGCCGCTGGCGCCGCCCGGGCTGAGCCGGACCATCGCGCTGGCGCACCGCAAGGACGTGGAACCGATCAGGGCCGCGCAGGCGTTCCGGGCGACGCTTCTCTCTTACGTGATCGAAGCAGGGCAGGAAGGCACCCTTCCACAAGGGGTCGAGCTCATCGCAGAATGAGCAGCACGGCCCCAACCCGCGGAAGGCGTGCGTGACCACGACTCTGGACGAAACGCTGACGCTGCTCCTGGTGGAGGACGACGCGGGAGACGCGTTCCTCGTGGAGGAGTTGCTGATGCAGGCCGAGGCGCCGCCCAGGATCACCTGGGTGCGGAGCCTGGAGGAGACGAAGGCCCAGCTCGGCCCGCAGATCCAGTGCGTGCTCGTCGACCTCTCGCTGCCCGACGCGACCGGCCTGGAGGCGCTGGAGCACGTGCTGGACCTGGCGCCGCACGCCGCGGTGCTGGTGCTGACGGGGTTACGCGACGTTCACGTCGGGGTCGCGGCGGTGCAGGCGGGCGCCCAGGACTACCTGGTGAAGCAGGACGTCGACGCCCGGCTGCTGGCCAGGGCCATCCGCTACGCCATGGAGCGCAAGCGCGCCGACCTGGCCCAGCGCCGGCTGGTGGAGGCGGAGCTGACCGCCAAGGAGAACGCCCGCCTGGAGAACGGCCTGCTGCCCGTGCCGCTGCTGCGCACCCGCGAGCTGCGCCACGCCACCCGCTACCTGCCCGGCTCGCAGGGGCAGCGGCTGGCCGGCGACTTCCTGGACACGGTGCAGACGCCCGACGGCTCGGTCCACGTGATCGTCGGCGATGTGTGCGGCCACGGGCCCGACGAGGCCGCGCTCGGGGTGGCGCTGCGCATCGCCTGGCGCACCCTCGTCCTCGCCGGGCAGACCGGCGACCTGCTGCTGCGCACGCTCGACACGCTGCTGCGGGCCGAGCGCAGGGCCCCGGAGATCTTCACCACGCTCTGCATGGCCACGATCGCGCCCGACCTGGCGAGCGCCCGGATGCGGGTGGCCGGCCACCCGCCCCCGGTGCTGGTGCGCGACGGGGTGGTCGAGGTCGTCGAGGGCGCGCCGTCCGGCCCGCCGCTCGGCATCTTCCCGGACGCCCAGTGGGCGGTGCTCGACGTGCCGCTGGGCGAGCGCTGGTCGATGATGCTCTACACCGACGGGCTGATCGAGGCCGCCGTCGGCGGCGAGTTGCTCGGCGTGGAGGGGCTCGTCGAGCTGGTACGGCTGCACGGCGCGATCGACATCGACCGGCTCATCGGCGAGGTCGGGACTCTCAAGGACGATCTGGCGGCCGTGATCGTCAGCAGGGGCGAGACATGAGCATCAATCCGCTTCCCCCCGCCAAGCCGCCGACCGGCGTCGGCAGGGTGCCGATAGCGCGCTGGTTCGTCTTCGCCGGGGCGGCCACCGCGGTGGCGTTCCTGGCCGGCGTGGCGCTCATCATGCTGATGATCGCCCAGGCGCGCGAGCTGGCTCCTGAGCCTGAGGTGGCCGCGCAGATCGACCGGCTCAACGTCGCGCTCGTGGTGCTGTTCGTGGTGATCCTGGTCGCCGGCGTGGCGCTGGCGTTCATCGTGCGCTTCACCGTGCTCGACCCCATCGCCCGGCTGACCGAGCAGGTGCGCACGGTCGCGGGCGGCGACTTCGACCACCGGCTCGGCGTCGAGCGGCCCGCGGAGCTGGCCGAGCTGTCGAGCCACATCGACTCCATGCGCAGGCGCATCCTGGCGGCCTGGCGCACCGCCTCCGACCAGGCCGACGAGCTGCGCCGCTCCAACGGCGAGCTGGAGCAGTTCGCGTACGTGGCCAGCCACGACCTCCAGGAGCCGCTGCGCAAGGTGGCGAGCTTCACCCAGATGCTGGAGCAGCGGTACGAGAACGAGCTGGACGATCGGGCCAGGCAGTACATCCACTACGCGGTGGACGGCGCCAAGCGCATGCAGCTGCTCATCAACGACCTGCTCGACTTCTCCCGCGTGGGCCGGGTGGGCGGCGAGAAGGCGCCCATGGACAGCGGCGTGGCGGTGCGGTCGGCGCTGGACAACCTGTCGGCGGCCATCGAGGACGCCGGGGCCACGGTCACCACGGGCGAGCTGCCCCGGGTGACGGGCAGCCCCAGCCAGCTCACCCAGCTGTTCCAGAACCTCATCGAGAACGCGGTCAAGTTCCGCGGCGACGAGCCGCCGCGGGTCCGGATCGAGGCGGTCGAGAGAGACGGCATGTGGGAGTTCAGCTGCTCCGACAACGGCATCGGCGTCGATCCCAAGTACGCCGACCGCATTTTCCTGATCTTCCAGCGGCTGCATCCGCGCGACGTCTACGCCGGCACCGGCATCGGCCTGGCGCTCTGCCGCAAGATCGTCGACTATCACGGCGGCCGGCTCTGGCTCGACGGCGACTCGGGCGAGACCGGCGGCCGCGGCACCACGTTCCGCTGGACGCTGCCCGCCGCCGGTGACGACGATGCCTGACTGGCGGCCTGTCGAGGAGGACGTCGTCCGGAGTTACCGGCTGCACGCCAATGCATACGTGGCTAAACCCGTAGATTTTGGGCAATTCATAAGGGTTGTCCGTCAAATCGATAACTTTTTTGTGACTGTGGTGAAGTTGCCTTACCAGGGACAGCGCCCCTGACGGGATACGTGACAGGAATCACAGCGTGAGCAGGAGAAAGTGAGTGACCGTCCTCACAAATCGCGATGCGCTCGTCGTAACGTATGCCACACCAACTGCGCGCCCGCGCGGCATAGTCACCGCCGAACGCGCCTAGAAGAACGACCCGGACCCCAGGCGTGCGGGGTCCGCGGGAGGTGGAGAGGTCCGCGATGACCCAGACGACGCCCGATGCCCCAGCGAGAAAGCAGCGTGCCCAGGTCAAGGTGCGCACGCTGCGCACCGACCGGTGGTGGCTCACCCCGCTGCTGGTATTCCTCGGGCTCAGCTCATTTCTGATCTACGGTGTGTGGGCGATCCTCGACACGAGCAACTTCGCCGAACCCTACATCGCCCCCTTCGCCGCACCCTGTCTGACCACGCAGGAGGTCTGTGACGGCGCGCGGCTGTTCGGGTGGGCGCCCGTCGGCGACTGGTACGCGCTCCCGCCGGGGCTGCTGATCCTCGGCCTGCCGGGCGGGTTCCGGCTGACGTGCTACTACTACCGCAAGTCCTACTACCGCTCGTTCTGGCTGTCGCCCGCCGCGTGCGCGGTGCAGGAGCCGCACGGGAAGTACACCGGTGAGACCCGCTTCCCGCTGATCATGCAGAACATCCACCGCTACTTCTTCTACTTCGCGCTCCTGATCGGCGCCATCCTCACCTACGACGCCGTGCTGGCCGTCGTGCACAAGCCGATCGGCCTCGGCAGCTGGATCCTGATGCTCAACGCCGTGCTCATCCTCGGCTACACGCTCGGCTGCCACTCCTGCCGTCACATCACCGCGGGCCGGCTCAACCACTTCTCCCGTCACCCGCTCCGCTACCGGGCCTGGACCTTCGTCTCCAAGCTCAACGCCAAGCACCAGCAGTGGGCGTGGGCCTCGATGTTCTCCGTCATGGGCGCCGACCTCTACGTCCGCCTGGTGGCCAAGGGCATCATCGCCTTCCCGTTCGCGTAAGGATCAGTTCAAGTGGATAACTCGATCAACATCGAGCGTCACGAGTACGACGTGGTCGTCATCGGCGCGGGAGGCGCCGGGCTGCGTGCCGCCATCGAGGCCCGCCAGCAGGGCAAGCGCACGGCGATCGTGTGCAAGTCGCTGTTCGGCAAGGCCCACACCGTCATGGCCGAGGGCGGGGCCGCCGCCGCGATGGGGAACGTCAACTCCGACGACAACTGGATGGTGCACTTCCGCGACACCATGCGGGGCGGCAAGTTCCTCAACAACTGGCGGATGGCCGAGCTGCACGCGAAGGAGGCGCCGGACCGGGTCTGGGAGCTGGAGGCCTGGGGAGCGCTCTTCGACCGCACCAAGGACGGCAAGATCAGCCAGCGCAACTTCGGCGGCCACGAGTATCCCCGCCTGGCGCACGTCGGCGACCGCACCGGCCTGGAGATGATCCGCACGCTCCAGCAGCGCGTCGTGGCCCTCCAGCAGGAGGACCACGAGCAGCACGGCGACTACGAGGCCTACATCAAGGTCTTCCAGGAATGTACGGTCACGCGCCTGCTCAAGGACGGCGACCGGATCTCCGGGGCGTTCGGCTACTGGCGCGAGACCGGCAGCTTCGTCCTCTTCGACGCGCCCGCCGTGGTGCTGGCCACCGGCGGCATCGGCAAGTCCTACGTGGTCACCTCGAACTCCTGGGAGTACACCGGTGACGGTCACGCCCTGGCCCTGCTGGCCGGCGCGAACCTCATCAACATGGAGTTCATCCAGTTCCACCCCACCGGGATGGTCTGGCCGCCCTCCGTGCGCGGCATCCTCGTCACCGAGTCGGTCCGCGGCGACGGCGGCGTGCTGCGCAACTCCGAGGGCGAGCGTTTCATGTTCAAGTACATCCCCGAGGTGTTCAAGGACAAGTACGCCACCACCGAGGAGGAGGGCGACCGCTGGTACACCGACCAGGCCAACAACCGCCGGCCTCCGGAGCTGCTCCCCCGTGACGAGGTGGCCAGGGCCATCAACGCCGAGGTGAAGGCGGGCCGCGGGTCACCGCAGGGCGGCGTCTACCTGGACGTGTCCACCCGCCTCCCGGCCGAGGAGATCAAGCGGCGGCTGCCGTCGATGCACCACCAGTTCAAGGAGCTGGCCGACGTCGACATCACCGCCGAGCCCATGCAGGTGGGCCCGACCTGCCACTACATCATGGGCGGCGTCGAGGTCGACGCCGACACCGGCGGCGCGTCCGTACCCGGGCTGTTCGCGGCCGGCGAGGTGTCCGGCGGCATGCACGGCTCCAACCGGCTCGGCGGCAACTCGCTGTCGGACCTGCTGGTGTTCGGCCGGCGCGCGGGCGCCGGCGCCGCGGCCTACGTGGACGCGCTGCCCGCCCGGCCCAAGGTGGCCCAGGAGCAGGTGGACGCGGCCCGCACCGAGGCGCTGGCGCCGCTCGAGCGCTCCAGCGGCGAGAACCCGTACGAAGTGCACCACGAGCTCCAGCGGACCATGAACGAGCTGGCCGGCATCATCCGCAAGGCCGAGGAGCTCACCGAGGCGCTGGAGGTCGTGGAGAAGCTCAAGGAGCGCGTGCAGCTCGTCGGCGCGGGCGGCTCGCGCATCTACAACCCCGGCTGGCACCTCGCGCTCGACCTGCGCAACATGGTCCTCGTGTCGGAGTGCGTGGCCAAGGCCGCGCTGATGCGCGAGGAGAGCCGCGGCGGCCACACCCGCGACGACCACCCGGGCATGCGGCCGGAGTGGCGGCGCAAGCTGCTGGTCTGCTCCACCGAGGACGGCGGGTCCATCACGGTCGAAGAACAGGAGCAGCCCGCGATGCGGGACGACCTGATCACTCTGTTCGACCGCGACGAGCTGAGCAAGTACCTCACCGACGACGAGATGGACGAGTTCGACAGGATCGCGAAATGAGTTACAAGGCGAAGTTCAGGATCTGGCGCGGTGAGAGCGGCGAGGGCAAGCTCGAGGACTTCACCGTCGAGGTGAACGAAGGCGAGGTCGTCCTCGACATCATCCACCGGCTCCAGGCGACCCAGGCCCCCGACCTGGCCGTGCGCTGGAACTGCAAGGCCGGCAAGTGCGGCTCCTGCTCGGTGGAGATCAACGGCAAGCCGCGGCTGAGCTGCATGACCCGCATGTCGACCTTCGCCGAGGACGAGACGATCACGGTGACCCCGATGCGGACCTTCCCCGTCATCAAGGACCTCGTCACCGACGTCTCGTACAACTACCAGAAGGCCAGGGAGGTGCCGTCCTTCACGCCCCCGGAGGGCGTGCGGCCGGGCGAGTACCGGATGCAGCAGGTCGATGTCGAGCGGTCCCAGGAGTTCCGCAAGTGCATCGAGTGCTTCATGTGCAACAACGTCTGCCACGTGGTCCGCGACCACGAGGAGAACAAGCCGGCCTTCTCCGGGCCCCGGTTCCTGATGCGGATCGCCGAGCTCGACATGCACCCGTACGACGTCGCGGACCGCAAGGAGTCGGCCCAGGAGGACCACGGGCTCGGCTACTGCAACATCACCAAGTGCTGCACCGAGGTGTGCCCCGAGCACATCAAGATCACGGACAACGCGCTGATCCCGATGAAGGAGCGCGTCGCGGACCGCAAGTACGACCCGCTGGTCTGGCTCGGCAGCAAGATCTTCAAACGCGCCAAGTAACACCCTCGGAAACGCGGCGGGCCCTCGTTCCCGCCGCGTTTCCCATCCCCAGCACCGTCCTACCGGCAGTTGCCCGGAACACGCCGTACCCGCTGGGAACAGGCGCTCCGCCGGGAACGAGCCGCGCTCACCACGAACAACCCCTGCGCCGGAAACACGGCCTGTTCACGGCGAACGAGCCCCCACCGAGAACACTCCTCGCTGGCGAGAACGGACACGCTCGGCCCGGAACGCGCAGTGCTCGCCGCAGGCGGGTGTCAGCGGGGGTGGCGTCCGCGCTCGTCCGGACCGTGATCGTCGTCGGGGAAGCGCTGCACGATCGTACGGTCGAGGTCGGACGGCGGGTTGCCTGTCGTCCGCGGGCCGAACCAGGGCTCGGAGTCGCCGGACTCGGCAGCCGAGGCCGGGCCCAGAGGCCGATCCGGGGTGTCCTCGTACGGGGCCGCGCCGCCCGGCGGGATGTCGGAGGACGGCGGCTCCGGCGCGATCAGCGGCTCGAACGGCGCCCGGAGCTGCTCCCTCTCCGCCTCACCCGGCTGGTGACCATACGATTCCCTGGTCGCCTCACCCGGCTGGTGCCCCGACGAGTCCCTGCCCGCCTCACCCGGCTGCCGACCGTACGCGTCCTCGCCCGGCTGGTGACCCGACGACGGCGGCTCGCCCGGCTGGTGACTGTACGAGCCGTACTGGTCGGGAGCCAGGACGACCGGACCCTGCTCGGGCATGGGGGCGGGCGCGGTGTGGGGGGCGTTCGGGTCGTGGTAGACCGCGCCGTACTGGACCTGCCCGCTCGGGAACGTCTGGACGGGCACGAAGCTGATGATCGGCGCGTACGCGGTGCCGCCAGGGTAGCCGGGGGCCGCGACGCCCGCGGTGGCGTAGCCGGGCCCCGCCGGGTAGCCCTCGGCCTGGTGCGGGTACGGGCCGGGCTGCTGAGGATAGGCCCCGGGGTAGGCCCCGGCCTGCGGACCGGCCTTGCGCACGGCCGCGGCGTGAGCCATCCGGCGCAGCCGCCCCTCGAAGATCAGCACCGCGAACAACGCCAGCAGCACCATGATCAGCGCCGGGATGCTGAGCCGCTGGGTGAGACTGCGCTGGTCGTACTCCGGCGCCGCGTTGCGCACCTCCAACTGCACCGTGTCGGTCTCGACAGAGGCGGCGTCGGTGGAGAGCGCGGGTGTCGGGGTGTCGGTGCCGGCCACGGTGGGCATCTGCACCGACTCTTCGGCCGACGACGTGACGGGGTCCGGCACCTCCTGCGGCGTCTCCTCCGGCAGTTGCTGCGGCGGCGGGGCCGCCGACTGCGTGACCGGCGCAGGGTCGGGGGCCTTGGTCGTCTTGGTCTTCGTCGGCTCGGGAGCCTTGGTCGTCTTGGTGGGCTTCGCGGTGACCGTCTTGGTGATCGTGGTCTCGGGCTGCTCCGGCTCCGGGGTCGGGGTCGGGAGCGTGGTGGTGATCGTCACGGTGGTCTGCGGCGGGCACTCCTGCCCGACGTCACACGGCTCCACCGGGTCCAGCGCCGTAGCCGAAGCCGTCGCGCCCGCACCGACGAACGGGATGACCCCGATGCCGGTTAACCCGATAGCGAGCACCATGGCGGAGACGGCCGTCGCTCGTTTGCGTGCCACCTGTGCCCTCCGCGATTGGCGAATCCACGGTCAAGGGAATACTAGTCGGGTCAAAGGAACAGTAAAGACGGATCTAGAATACCTTTCTCCGCATACGCCGGGCCTGTGCCTTGGCGACCGCCCAAAGTCCCACGAGCAACACCCCGATCCCGCCCGCCACGTACGGCAACCCGCCGACCCCGGCCAGCGGATTCGTCCTCTCCGCGGCTCGTACACTCACCTGCGCCCCGTCGACGGTCCTCGGCAGCGGCGCCCCGGGAACCACCTCCTGCGCGGCCTCGACCGGCGGCGGAGCCACCTCGGGCAGCTTCACCTCGCCATGCTGATGCGTCCGATCCGGAGCCGCGGGCCACTCGCCCGCCCCGTCCTCCAGCGAAGGCTCCTCAAGCTCGGCCCCCCACCCGTGCTCCTCCCGGCCCTTACCGGCCTCACGCCCGCGCTCCTCCGCGCCCTTACCAGCCTCACGCCCGCGCTCCTCCGCGCCCTTACCGATCTCACGCCCGTACTCTTCCGCGCCCTTACCGGCCTCACGCCCGTGCTCCTCCTGGCCCCTCCCCGCCTCACGCCCGCGCTCTCCCCAGCCCTTACCGGCCCGCCCGTGCTCTTCCCGGGCCTTACCGGCCTCAGGCCGTCCGGACCGGTCACGCGACTCCACCGCCTTCGCACCGCCCCGCTGGTCCCCAGGCTGACGCGCCGACTCGGCGTCGTTCACCCGGCCAGACTCGACCGGACGGCCCAGGTCCCCGAGTTCACGCGCCGACTCCGCGCCAGGCGCCCCCCGGCCAGGCCCTTGCTCACCTCGCCCGGCCGCGCGATCCTCCCGAGCCCCAGGCTGACGCGCCGGCCCGGCCATATGCGCTCGATCCGGCTCCGCCGCGCGGCCCAAGCCCTCGGGAGCGCGCGCCGACTCGTCGTCAGGCACCTCCCAGCCGATCTCCCACGCACCTCGCCCGGCCGCGCCATCTTCCCCGCCCTCAGGCTGACGCGCCGACCCGGCGTCACGCGCTCCACCGAACTCGGCCGCGCGACCGAAACCCTCGCGGTCACGCATGCGACCAGGCTCGGCCACGCGACCCTCGCGGTCACGCACGTGACCCTCGCGGTCACGCGCCGACCTCTCCCGGCCAGTCCCCCGCTCAGGTCGCCAGGCCGCGCGGTCCTCCCCATACTCGGGCCGGCGCGCCGACTCGGCGGCGCGCATCCGCCGCCGGTCGCCGGGCCACTCCTGCCACGTCTCGCGCCGCGCGCGCTCGCCCGCCTCCCAGTGGCCGAACTCCCGCTCTTCGACGGCGCGCGGGTCCCGCGACTCATCCCACGGGTCCGGGACGGGGGCCGCGGGGCCGTTCATGGTGGAGGATTCTTCGGCGGCGGAAGTGGTGGCGGTGCGCAGGATGGTCGTCAGGCCGCCGTCCCCCTCACGCAGCCGGGCCACCGCCGCCACCTCCACCTCCTCGGCGCCCGACGGCACGGACAGCACCACCTGTACGGCCTTCTCCGACGAGACGTCCCCCAAGTGGCACGCCTGCGCCCCGGGCACCGCCACCCCATCGGGCGCGGTCAGCGCGCGGGCGGCCAGCGCCCGAGCGGTGATCTCCGCGCCCCCGGGGTCGGGCGTGTCGGGTGGAGGGACATGACGAGCACAGGACAGCCCGGTGAGCGAGTGCACGGGCGTCGCCGCCACCGCCAGGCTCGCGTCCTCGGCCATGCCGCTCAGCCGCACCTCGTACCGGAGCACGTCGCCCGTCCTGATCCACCTGACCATGCCGGCGGGATCATCCACCCGTTCCAGCACCATGGCCACGCCCGCCGCTGCCGCGGGCACGACCGGGGCCGCCACCAGGGCCAGGACCCCGGCCACCATCCAGCCACGGTTCATCGTGACGCCTCCCCCGACGTGACGAAATAACGCTTAGTAATCGTTATGTCACTGAGAGCGACGTCTCAATCCTGTGCGAGGAGTTTCTCCACCGCCTCCATCAGAGGCAGGTCCGCCGCCAGCCAGGCCACGTCGTAGTACTCCCCGGGTTCCAGCCACCGCAACGCCAGGTGCTCACGGGCCTGCGGCGTGCCCGAGGCGACGCGGGCCAGCCAGGCGCGCATCACGTAGCCGCCGGTGGACAGCGGCCAGTCGCCGCCCACCCGCTCGCCCACCTCGATCTCCACGCCGAGCTCCTCGCGGCACTCCCGGACGAGGGCCTCGATCTCGCCCTCCCCGGGATCCACCTTCCCGCCGGGGAACTCCCACCCGCCCATCAGCGCCGGCGGCTCGGCCCGCTGCGCGGCCAGCACCCGCCCGCCCGGCCCGACGATCACCGCGGCCACCACGATCACCGTCATAGCGCGGGATCCCCCAGCTTGGCGAGCTGGCCCTGCACGTCGGGGTTCTGCAGCGGCCGGGTGAAGCCCACGATCTTGTCGCGGCCCTCGTAACTGGTCACCTTGATCGGCCCGCACAGGCGGCAGCGCGCCTCCACCATCTTGCCCTTCGACACGACCAGCCCGACGTGCCCCGGCCGATCCGGTCCCGTGCCCGGCCCCGAGTCGAAGAACACCAGGTCGCCCGGCTGCTCGTCGCCCTGCTGGATCTTCACTCCGAACGGCCACTGCCCGAACGTGGTGCGCGGGATCGACAGCCCCGCGTGCCGGTACGCGGCGTAGATGATGCCCGAGCAGTCGAACGCGTCCGGCCCGGTGCCGCCCCAGAGGTACGGCTTGCCCCGCTGGTCCAGCGCGAAGCCGAGAATCTTGGCCACCACGTCGCTGGGCGCGGCCTCGACCAGCGGCTCGTCACACGCGTCGTCAGCCTCCGGCGGCACCTCGACCTCCCCGGACTCGGCGTACTTGCGGGCGATCTCCTCGACCTGGTCGACGTACCACCAGGCGCGGTTGTAGACGAACAGCGCCCGCCGCACGTTCTCCGGGGCGCCGTTGCGCTTGAGCATCTTGGCCGCCCCGAGGATCGCGTCGGCCGGGTTGTAGACGTCGCCGACGCCGTCACCGTCGCCGTCGGAGGCGTAGCCGTTGAACCGCGACGACACCGGGATCCTGGCCCTGCCGCCCCACGTGCTGATCAGGAACTGCATCGGCCCGGCCGCCCCGGCGTAGTTGGTGCCGCTCTTCACCCCCGGCAGGGTGGACCGGCCGTGATCGGTCTCACGCTTGCCCACGGCGGCCAGGATCGTCCACTGGACCCCTAATTTCTCCCCGTGCTCCTTGTACAGCTTCAGGTATTCGGACGGGATGTCGGCGGCGGCCGAGTCGGACGCCTCCTGCACGCCGGCGCCGTCGTCGGTGCAGTCGGGCAGTTCGCCGCCGGAGCCGATGATCGAGGGGATCGAGGTCATCAGCATCGGCGAGATGATGGCCAGGAGCAGCACGAGCACCCCGGCGACGACGGCCGCGACGACGGCCCGGGTCCGGTTCACCCCTGGGTGTCCCCCTCCTGGCCCTCGCTGGCCGGCTGGAGGTCGAACACGCGCCAGTCGGAGCCGAGCTGGCTGACCGTGACCGCGTAGTCCCCTGACAGTTGCCGGGTGCCGCTCTTCGCGGTGATCTGCTGCGTTCCGGAGACCACGAACACGATGGACGCCTTCTCGATCTGCCTGATTTCCCGGAGTTTCGCCGTGGCCGTGGAGACCACCTGGTCGGCGCGGTTCTGCTCCACGGTGCCGGGCGAGGTGAGGGTACGGGCGAGCACGTTGCCCAGGTCGGCCGTGGTGTAGCGGCGCACCCGGGCCGCGTACGCGGCCGGATCCTCGTCATGGCGGAACGTCGCGTACTCGGCCGTGAACCGCTCGGCCAGATCGGCGGCGGCGGCCAGTTGCTCCTTCGACATGGGCAGGTAGGCGTAGACGTCGAACGGCGCGCCGCTGGCGGTCGCCAGCGGCGTGGCCGGGATGACGGGCGAGGTGGTGATACGGGGCGCGGCCCGCTCCTCGGCGGCGGGCTCGCGGGAGTCCGGCCACATGGTCAGGTAGAGGCCGACGGCGGCGACCACCACCACGATGGCGGCGAAGACCAGCCCTCGCCTGTCACCCGGCTGCGCCACGGTCTAGTCCTTGTCGGGGTTGGTGGGGTTGAGCCAGAAGGGCACCTCGGGCTCGCTCCTGCGCGAGCCGCTGCCCCACAGCGGCGGCGGCTCGGAGCCGCGCCGGTCGGAGTCGGAGCGGTCGAAGAACCCGCCTCCCGAGCCGCCCCCGAAGACGCGGCCGTCGGGGTTGCGGCCGAAGACGCCGCCGGAGGACCCGTTGTCGCTCCACCGGGAGCGCCCGGACCGCGACCCGCCGGACCGCGACCCGCCGCCGAACAACGACCCACCGGAACCGGAACCGCCACCGGACCCGCCGAACCGCGACCGACCCGACCCGGAACCACCTGATCCGCCCGATCCGCCTGATCCGCCGAACAACGACCCGCCGCCGGACCGCGACCGGCCCGATCCGGAACCCCCGGACCGCGAGCCACCCGACCCGCCAGAGCCACCCGACCCGCCAGAGCCACCCGACCCGCCGAAGCGCGAGCGCGAACCGCTCGACGAGGCCCCGCCGCGCGGCGCCCAGCCACCGCCGGCACCGCCGAACCAACCGCCCCCGCCGGACGCACCAGAGCCGACGGACCCACCGGCGCCACCGCCTCCGGACCCGCCGGAAACCCGGGGGCCGCCCGAGCCGGAGCCGCCCGAGCCCCGGGGACCACCGGCCGCCCGGGCTCCGCCCGCACCGGCGCCCGACCGTACGGGACCGCGCCCGGCAGCGCCGCCCCGCCCGTTCGCCCCGTTCAGGTTGAGCGGCGGCGCGTCGCCCTTGCGCGCCTCGGGCACACCCCTGCCGACGCCCTTGGCGCCCTGCTGCTCCTTGTCCAGCGGCGCGGGCACGCGCACGCCCGAGGCGCCCTCGCCCTCCTCGCCCCTGGCCCGCCCCTGGGCGACCCCGGCGGCGGCCGCGCCGGCCACCCCTCCGGACGCCGCGGCCGTGATGAGCGGCTCGGCCTTGCGCACGCCCCAGCGCCCGATCCGCGCCGACGCCACCGGCGGCAGCACGTTCGCCGAGCGCTCCAAGGTCCGCGAACTGGCCGCCTCGCCGAGCATCCGGGTGGCGAGCGTGTGCCCGTTGATCGAGGCGAACAGGTGCTGGAACGGTCTGCGGTAGAAGAACACCGCGATCGTCAGCAACGCCATGAACAGGATCTGCAGCCCCCACGGCATCGCCGTCGAGATGATCAGCGCGTACCCGTACACGAGCACCCCGAGCACGAGCGCCAGCACGGCCTGCCGGAGCAGCGTGCCGACGAGCATCTCCACCCAGCGCATGGCGATGATCCGCCCGCTGCCCGGATGCACGCCGATGAGCAGGAACACCGGCCCGAGTATCAGCAACAGCAGGAAGCCCACCTTCAGCACCAGCAGCGACACCGCCACCAGGAAGATGAGCACCCCGGCCACCATGGCGGCGATCAGCGCCCCGATGGCCACGCCGAGCCGGCTCGTCCAGTCACGGCCGGAGAAGATGAAGTAGCGCGAGTCGTTTCTCAGCTTGTCGGCGACCTCGGCGTACTTCGCCTGGTGGGCGCCCACGTCGGGAGCCGGGTTCTCGGCCGTCGCGGCCGGGATGGACTGGGTCTCCAGCATGACCCGGCCGAAGTCGCGCACGATCGGCTGGTTGGGATCGGCGGTGCCGAACATGCCCATCAGCCATGGCTTGCACACCAGCGTGGACCAGAGCGCGTCGGCGTTCTGGTCGACGCCGGGCGTGCCGTTCTGGCCGAAGCCGCCGGCCCGCACCTGGGGGTTGGTCTCGCCGGGCGGCGGGAGGCAGGACGCGCCGCCCGCGCCGGGCAGCCCGGAGAAGGCGGAGTTGACCACTTCGCCGGTCTTGTCCGTGACGACCTTGCCCAGCCCGGTGAAGTCCTGCGGCCGGCTGAGGAACCAGGTCGCGACCGTGACCGCGAGCACCATCCAGATCACGCCTTCGGCGGTGGTGGTGGCCCGCTTGCGGATCAGCCCGTACCAGGCGAGCCAGATCGCGCCGAGGATGACGACCGGCTGGAGATACGGCCAGTACATGGCCTGCGACAGGTTCGTGACGATGTCGTCGACCACGTCCTTGATCGCCTGGAGCGGTCCCTCGGTGGCCGCGGCCTGGTAGGTCGTGATGGTCAGCCGGTCGATGGCCTTGGCCCACAGGAAGATCGTGTTGGCCCAGGAGTTGCCGAGCACAGCGGCGATGTCGGAGCAGCCCAGCTCGTGAGTGTGCCAGAACTGCCCGGACATGCCGAACTGGCCGTAGTTGGTGACGGGCTGCGCCGCGCCGCCCTCGGGGACCGGTGGCTGGATCATGCCGTCGACGCCGCTGCCGATCACCTCGGGCGCGAGCTCGCCCGACAGGTCGCAGGGCGCGGCCGCGGCCGGCGACGTGGCGCCGATCACGACGGGCACCACGACGAAGCCGAGCAGCACCGTCACCACGGCGAGCGCCCACCGCCTGGGTAGCCGGATCTTCATGACCGCACCTCCTGCGCCCTGCCGATGCCCCCCTGAAGATCATCATGCCCGTCGCCGTCGGGTTTGTCGTGCGTCGGGTTCGTGTCGAGCCAACGGAGAAGCTCCTCCGAGATGAGGTCCACCCCGATGCGGCCCGCCCTGCCGTCCAGATCGCGGAACACGCACTCCCCGTTGCCCAGCGAGCGGAGCACGGCCTTGTGCTCCTCCAGGGGCTCCACCCCGAGCAGTGACATCACGTGGTCGACCTCCACCCGTTCGGTCGACCGGAAGGCGAACACGGACGACAGGCAGTTCGTCACCTGCTCGTTGAGCAGGTCGCCCGCGTTCTGGCTGACGAGCACCAGTGCGGTGTTGCGGGAGCGGCCCATCCGGCTGACCTCGGGCACCAGCTTCGCGCCCTCGGGCGTGGAGGTGATCGCCCACGCCTCGTCCAGGAAGATGGCCTTGGGCGCGCGCCGGTCGAGCCCGTTCATCAGCCGCCTGGCGAACTGGGACACCAGGTAGAGCAGCGCCACCGAGAGCCGCTGCTCGTAGGAGTAGTCGTCCCTGGTCGTGGCCACGTCCGGCAGGGTCAGCCCGCCGAGCGTGAACACGGTGGTCCAGCCCTCGCTGTCGATCTGGTCGCCGCCTGACGGGTCGAAGCAGAGCCTGGCCAGGTGCATCTCCGACATCGAGCGCAGCACCGCGCCCAGGTTCTTCGACGCGGCGTCCTCGGCCCGCTCCAGGTGGTCGACGACCTTGCCGAGCGACGGGTCCGGCTGGTTGGACACCGCCGCCACCGCCTGGATCATGGCCGACTCGCGCTCCTCCGACATGCGCGGCAGCAGCAGCCGGAGCGTCTCGGTGGCCATCGTCTTCTTGGCCGCGATGTCGTCACCGAACGAGAACGGGTCGAGCAGGCCGGGCGCGGCCGCCCCGAGCGGGATGATCCGCGCCTTGCGGCCCCGCTTGTCGAGCAGCCGCACCAGCGACTCGGCGTCGCCCTTCGGGTCGATCACCGCCACCGTGACGCCGCGCAGCGCCATCTGGTAGATCATCAGCAGCGCGAGCGTGGTCTTGCCGCCGCCCGGCTCGCCGGTGATCGCGATCGCCGTGGGCCGGTTGCGGCTCGCGGCCAGCAGCGGGTCGAAGTGGACGATGCTGCGGGCCCGGCCGACGGTCTCGCCGATGTAGGGGCCCAGCCAGCCCTCGCCGTCGTGTTCGAGCCGGTCGCCGAGATCGACGGTCGCCGTGGCCATGCCGCCCGCGATCGTCCGCAGCGGCTGCCGCTGGGCATAGGCGTTGATCTTGACCCGCTCGCCCGGCAGCGACTCGCAGAACAGCGAGAACTGGTCGCCCGTCGAGTTCACCACGTCGATGCCCATGTCGCGGTAGTGCTCGACGACCGCCTCCACCCGCTGCACGCAGATGTCCTCGGTCGGGGCCGACACGATCAGCCGGTGCCACCCGTACACGAACGGCAGCCGCTCCTTGGTGATGCCGTGCTCCAGCATCCGGGCCGCGTCGATCTGCTCCGCCAGCGCCAGCGGCGCCTCCGCGCCGGCCTCGCGGATGTGGATGTCCATGTCGCGGGCGTGCGCCAGCTTGCGCGCCACGTCGCGGGACGCCTTCACCGGCGGGATCAGCCGCATCCGGGACGAGATCTCCACCGGGAACGGCAGCTGGTCGGCGAAGTGCATCCACGGCTCGCCGTCGGGGAACGGCATCAGGTCGGGGAACCGCGCGAACGACAGGTGGGCCACGTACGAGTCGCCCTGCGGCTGCACGACGCGCAGCAGCGACCGGCCGTTGTGGATCTCCCCCTCGACCAGCGCCTCGATCTCGCCCTTGCCCCAGCGCCGCTTCGGGCTGGCCGATGGCGGCCCGTCGGCGAGCCCGCCCGCCGCCGCGTGCTGGAACAACCACGCCACCTCCGTGGAGGTGGCGTGCCTGGCGTAGAGGGCGCTGGAGGCGAGTGCCCGCCCGAGCCGTTCGGCCTGTTCGGTCCAGCGCGTGATCTCGCCGTCCGGCACGTGGTCGTCATCCAGGCCCAGCACCTTCTCCGTACGCTGGTAGAACCCGAGAAGCTGGGCCAGCGCGCCCGCGCCGAGCTGCTTGCCCCGCGCCCCCAGCCGGACCCCGAGATAGACCTCCTTGGTCCAGAAGTCCTTGGCCCAGACGTGGCGGTACATCTCCTCCAGGTAGTCGCGCCACCCAGGCCCCTCGTCGGAGGTGCCGTTGAGCGCCATCGCCCACTCGGCCGCCGGGTAGGCCCGATGCGCCACCCGCAGGTGCACCTCGGCGTCGGGCATCCTGATCGCGGCCAGCGCGATCGTGATGTTGGTGGCCAGCGCCTCGCGCTCCTCCGGCGTGACGAACTCGTAGCTGACCGTCGGAAGGCGGAAGTACGCCCACGCGCACGTGTCCGTGAGCAGGATGCGGTCGTCGAAGAAGCGGACGGCCAGGCGCTGCTGCGCACGGGACGCCCTGCTCATGCCGCCCCCTCAGCGCATGAACGGGCCAGACCTGCTCGGATGTTCACTTAACGCTCACCGATTCTCGTGCCCGGGGGGTCACTCGCCAACTCCTCTTCGCTAGGTCGGATCCTCTGTGCCGCGAAGCCTGCGACCACGACCCCCGCGAGCGCCAGGTACGCCCTCCTGCCGGCCGTGCGCAACCGCCCGGGATCCACGACCTCCACCCCGTCGGGGGCCAGGTCGTCCTCCCAGGGCACCCTGACGATGGCCCGGCACCTGCCGCTGGCCACCGCCTCCGCCTGCTCGACGTCCGGCATCGAACGCCTGCTCACCCCGTTGACCACCATGACCGCGCGCCGCCTCAGGTCGGCGCAGCCATGGCCGTCGAGCCACTCGTACGTCATCCCGACCGCCTCGGGCGCCTCCTCGCTGGCGGGCACCACGAGCACGAGCTGGTCCGCGTACGGGAGCACCCGGGCGGCCAGCGCGGCGGCCGGGTCGATCACGGTCAGCTTGTAGTGCCGGTCGAGCAGGGCCAGCGCGTCGCCCAGCCGGTCGTCCGAGAAGAGACTGCGGTCGGCCAGCCGCTGCTCGGCCTCCGCGTCGCCGTCGGCGCCCACCACCTCCAGGCCCGAGGAGGTGCGGGTGGTGTAGCCGCGCATCCTCAGGTAGCCGCCGACCTGGGGCAGCCCGGCCAGCAGCGACGTCAGCGTCTCGGGCGTCTCCGGCTCGATCCTGCTGCTCAGCGTGCTCGCGCCGCTGCTGGCGTCGACGGCCACCACGCGGTCGTCGCGGTAGTGGGCCAGCGTGTGACCCAGCATCAGCGCCGTGGTGCTCTGACCCGCGCCGCCCGTGCAGCCGAGCACCACGATCCGGCGGCTGCCGCTGAACACGCTCCTGGCCCGCGCCTCGTCGATCTCGGACCCGTCGCCGCGCACCCCGTTCCCGCCGACCACGACCCGCGCGACCCGCCGCCACCCGCCGGAGTCCCGCCCCACGACGGACTCGACCCGCCGCACCTTGGCCTCCCCCGCCCGAGGCCCCGGCACGATCACCCCATCAGCACCCTCGACATCCCGCCTACCCCCATCACCCCGTACGTCCCGCACCCCACCGTCGCGCGGCTCCCGCCCACCTTCAGCCCGACCCCCGCGCTCCACATCCCGCAAGTCACCGTCACGCTTCCCGGAAGGCGCGTCCCGCAAATCTTCGGCCCCCGTCCCGGCGGGTGCATCCCGTCGGTCGCCAGCCCGCGTCCCGGGAAGCGCGTCCCGCAAGTCCTCGGCACCCCTCCCCAGGCGTGCATCCCGCCGATCGCCAGCCCGCGTCCCGGGAGCTGCTTCCTGTCCGCTCCCAGCGCGCGTCCCGCGCCGCGCGTCGTGCGAGTCGTCGGCGTGCGTCTCTTGCCCGCGAGCGGTGTCCGTGTCCTGCCCTGCTTCGGACCGCGTCTCCGGGTCCGGTACGGGATGCTCGCCGGCGGCCTGAGCCTCTGGGCGATCGGCAGGCTCGGGGTCGGTGGAAACCGCCCGAAGCCCGCGGTGCCGCACCGACGTGTCCACCACGAGGCTTATCTCGCCCGCACCCTCCTGGCTTACGGACAAGTCCTGCTCTTCGACGACCCCGGTCTCTTCGCGCGCACGCTCGGACCGCGCCGTCGCGCTGTCCTCCTCGTGCTCGGCAGGCCCGGGAGCGCTCTCCGCACCCTCGCCCTCCCCGATCTCGTGGGAGCCCTCAGCATCCGTCCTGCCATGCTCCCCGGAAGGTGCCTCCGCACCGGGCGTACCAGCTCGCTCGGGCAGGCCCTCCGCACCCGGAACACCACCGCGCCCGACTGACGAGGCCTCCCCGGACGGGGACTCCGCACCCGGCGCGCCATCCCGCAGGTCCGACGAGGCAACCTCCTCGGGCGGGAACTCCCGTACGACCGGCTGGGAGACTCGCCCACCCGGCGTACCGGCGCCTTCCCCGGAGGGGGCGCTGTCTTCATGAGGGGACGGCCGGTCGGAGGAGGTGTCGGCTGTCTTCGGGGGCTCGTCTCGTCTGGTGGGGAACGCCTGGTCGGAGCCGCGCAGAGGCCGGGACAACGTGACCGGCCGGGAGTCGGGGGTCAGCGGCGCCCAGCTCCGCTGTGCTTCGGCGAGCAGGGCGGGGTTGAGCTTCGGCGGCTGCCCCTTGCGATGCTGGCTCCTGGCCGCCTCGTCCTCCCGGCCCTGCTCGGGCGCGGGGCGCGCGGCGCCGGCCGGGGGCCCGTCGGCGCTGGCGGCCAGCTTGCGGAGCCGCCGCAGCGCTTCGGTGTCGATCGGCTTGGCCCCGGTCTCCTGACGCGACCTGCGTCCGCCGGTGTCCGCGCGAGAGTCCTCCTCTTGCGAAGCCGCGGGCGGCACGTCGGAAGGCGGAACCGCCGGTACGGTCCCGCCCTCGGAAACCGGCTGACGCTCCACTTCTCCGGCCTCGCGCTCCGGCGTCTCGGTGTCGCGAACCAGCCGAAGCTCCCGTACCGGCATGCGGGAAGCGGCAGGTTCACCCGAGTGGGCCCGCTCACGTACGGGAGCGGAATCGTCGGCGGGCGGAGCCGCGGGCTCCTGGGACGGGAGGGCGGGCGGAGCGCCGGGCCGGGTCCGGGAGCCCCAGGCCGTGCGGGCGGGCTCCACCGCGGTGGCGGGGAGCCGGGCCGACTCCGCGACCGTGACCGTGAGCTGGGCTGCCGCCACGGGGGCCTGGGCCGCGGCGGCAGCGGCGGCGGCCACCGCCGGCCGGACCTGCCGTGGACCCGTCGCCGGCGCGCGCTTGCGCGCGGGCTTGCGGGACTTGCGAGCGGCCTTGACCCGTACGGGGTAGGCACGCCAGACGCGGGCCGAGAAGGTGACGGTGTCGGGCTCCGACAGGGAGGCCAGGCGGTACCACGCCTTCGGCTCCCCCAGGTAGCGCAGCTGGGACTCCAGCAGCTCGGTGAGCCGCTTGCCCTCGATGACCGGCCGGGTGGACAGCCATGTCACGATGCCCGGCGGCACCAGGAAGAGCACGTGCCAGGGCATCGCCACCGGCACGCCGATGACCCAGAGCAGGAGCGACCACGGGACGAAGACGCCGACGAACACGCCGATCCAGACGATCGGGAGCGGCATGGGCAGCCGTAGGTCGTACAGCTTGTAGAGCCGCTTCTCGATACGCCAGATGTTCGTGTACGTGGGCAGGTCCACGCGGTCCTCCTCTCCACCCGCTCGTTCATGACCACAGGAGAGTGGTCTCAACCCTTACTGGATGCCGAGGGCACCCGCGATCGCCTTGGCCGTCACCTCGATGATGTTGGGTACGTAGAAGATCACTCCGATGGCCACGGCCAGGATGAGGAACTGCACGAACCGCGTGATCTCGCGCGTGAAGAGGAAGAACAGCGCGACCACGGACACGACGACGAGGAAGAGCGGGGCGAAGAACGCGCGCAGGAACTCGGCGAGCCCTTCTGTGTTGACGCCGGTGGGTGCGGGTGTCGGCGTCATCTCGATCAGGTTGAGCAATAGGGTTTTCACGATCACTTCTTGTCCTCCCGGGGGGTGCCGATCAGCAGGACGCTGTTATCCGACGACACGACCGGCGCCACGGATGTCGTCGACGTACCATTTGTCGCCCTGTTTCTCGACTGTGAGGCGGTATGCCTGCTGGAGGCGGCCGTCCGTCACGCCGGGTTCGGCGGTGACGTCGGGGTCGGTGGACGCGGGCGCGCTGCCGGGCACGACCCAGACCACGACCGCCTCGATCTCTCTTGTGGCACCCCCCACAGGCACCACGACGCTTTTGAGCTCGGCGAAGCTGAAGGCGCCGGCGAAGCTCGGCAGGCTCGTGCCGGCGGTGACGTAACGCTGAAGTTCGGCGGTGTTGCCAGAGGCGTAGTTGCGGAAGAAGCCCTCCAGCTGCGGCTTGAGCTCGGCGGTCGCCGCGTCGTCGGTCTCCGGCCCGGCCACCTGGGGCAGCTGGGCGGGGGCGGGCGCGGGCAGGATCGCGGGCCAGCCCGAGACGACGAACCGCCGGCCGTCGTCGCCACCCGAGTAGTAGACCGGCACCGACAGGTGGAGCCTGCGCGGGCCGGACTGGAAGGCCACCGTGACGACGGCGTTGGCGTCGTCGGCGACCTCGATGTCGTACGGCTGGATGGCGACGGCGCCCAGCTTGCCGTTGCCGTCCCAGCCGAGTTGCTGGTCCATGCCCTCGGCGACGAAGGCGGCCAGCTTGCTGGACCTGCTCACGGCGTCTTCCGGGCTGAAATTCAGGTAGACGCCGGCGAACTGGGCGGCGAACGCCATGGCCTGGTCGTCGGGAAAACCGCTGCCCACTTGCGCAGACTCATTCGGAGCGGCGGCGTTTTGCCCGGTAAACCGCTCGAATGGGGCACGGATCCCATTTACCACGATTACTACGATAAGCGCCCACAGGACTATGCGGCCCGTCCAGACGAGCCACCGCCCGCCGCCACCCGACCAACCGCCGCGCCGCGGCCTGCGCGGCGGCGGCGCGTCGTATCCGGTGTCGGGGTGTGCTGAAAGCTCGGGCCCGCCAGTGGTCCGAGGACCGTGCTGGACGGTTGACCTACGAGCCATCACGCCTCCGCTCGCGCCAATCGCCCCGGCTGGCGCGGTGTCGTCCGTTGCCGATCCCCATCATCCGCGGTGAAGCAGTCACCTTATCCGGTCTCCGCCATTGTTCCAGGAAAGCCACGCCCATGCTGCAAGCATCGCCGTCCAGGGGCAAACCGAGTCCGCATAGGACGCACCCGGCGCGCCGATTTGTGTGTGTTCCCTGCCGAAAGGGCATTCGACCAGGCCAGAGACCTAAGAACGCATAACCCGACCGCCACGAATACCTGTCCTCATGGCGGAGCAATGGCTTTGACCTGCGATTTCCTCGGACTCCGATACCCGCTCGGTCTGCCATCGGGGCACGGCCGGCGGAGATCCGGCTGTTCGGCGACGCGGGACGCCGGGGCTCCCGCCCCCGGACTGCCCGGCCGCGGGGGTGTCAGGCCGGTTCGCCGGGGCGGTGGTCGCGGAGCCCTGCCGGGTGGACGGCGCGCTCCAGCGAGCCGCGCAGCTCCGCCAGCACGCTCGTGGCGGCGTCGCGGCCGCGCAGCCGGGCCACCACCTCCTCGCGCTCGCCCGCCTTCATGCGGAGGTAGTCGTCGCGGTCGACGCGCAGGCCGTACATCAGCTCGACCCGCAGGAGCGCGAGCTCCTCCTCCAGGCTGATGCCGGTGAGTCTGGGCGCCGGACGCCGGTTCCTGATGATGCGACGGAGCATGGGCCCTCCCGAGTCAGCGTGGCCGCCGTGACCGTTCGACGCGCGGGAGGCCCAAGTGGTTGACGCGGAAGAGATCCCGCAATCAGATGTTTAGCTTCCGGGTAATTGTGACAGATCACACATCAGCGGCACGGGCCACGAACACGAACTCGCGACCCGGCCGATCCGGAGCGTCCCTGACGTCCTCGACGCGGAAGCCGGCCTCCCGCAGCGAGCGCCCGACCTCCTCCCTCTCCCGGAAGCGCAGTGTCGAGTCCGAGGTGAGCACCGCGCCGTCGGCCGCGAACACGTACGTCTGGCGGAAGGTCACCAGCGGACTCGAGACGTCCAGGACGTCGCTCCACGACTCGACCGGGCCCACCTCCGGGATCTCGGTGACGGCGTGCGTGCGGGCCGGGTTCCACTCCTCCCAGGCGCGGCGGGCGGGGTCGCGGGTCTCGAAGGCGAGCACGCCGCCCGGCCGCAGCGCCGCGCGCACGCCGCGCAGGGTGGCGAGCCAGTCGTCGTCGGTGAGGAAGACCTGGGCCACGTTGCCCGTCATGGTGGCGAGGTCGGCCCGGATCGGCGGCAATACGGTGGCGTCGCCGAGGATCCAGCGCACCCGATCGGCGCCCGGCTTGGCGCGGGCGACCGCCAGCGACGCCTCGGCGGGGTCCACGCCGACCACCTCGACGCCGCGCTCCGCGAGCAGGCAGGCGAACACGCCGGTGCCGCAGCCCACGTCGAGCACCCGCCGCGCGCCGAACTCCGTCACCATCGCGGCGTACGCGACGAGATCGCTCCGGTCGGCGTCGATCGCGTCGTAGATCCGGGCGAGCCGAGGCTCGGCGTAGTGCGGATCAGGCATGAAATGACGCTATCGACCCGTACAACCCGTTTTCCGGAGACGGGAGGGCCACCGCGGCTACACGTTGAAGCGGAACTCCACCACGTCGCCGTCCTGCATGACGTAGTCCTTGCCTTCGACGCGGGCCTTGCCGGCCGCGCGGGCGGCCGCGATCGAGCCGACCTCCACGAGGTCGTCGAACGAGACCACCTCGGCCTTGATGAAGCCGCGCTGGAAGTCGGTGTGGATGACCCCGGCCGCCTCCGGCGCGGTGGCGCCCTTGGGGATGGTCCAGGCGCGCGACTCCTTGGGCCCGGCGGTCAGGTAGGTCTGCAGGCCGAGGGTCTCGAAGCCGACCCGGGCGAGCTTGCTCAGCCCGGACTCGTGCTGGCCGACGGACTCCAGCAGCTCCATGGCCTCCTCCTCGTCGAGCTCGGCCAGCTCGGACTCCAGCTTGGCGTCGAGGAACACCGCCTCGGCCGGCGCGACCAGGGCCGACATCTGGGCCTTCAGCGCGTCGTCGACCAGCTCGTCGGAGTCGACGTTGAACACGTAGAGGAACGGCTTGGCCGTCAGCAGGTGGAGCTCGCGCAGGTCGGGGCCGCCGAGCCCGCTCTCGAAGATGGTCTTGCCGGTCTCCAGGACCGCGAGCGCGGCCTGAGCCGCCTCCAGCGCGGGCTTCTTGTCCTTGTTGTGGCGAGACTCCTTCTCCAGACGCGGGATGGCCTTCTCGACCGTCTGCAGGTCGGCCATGATCAACTCGGTGTTGATCGTCTCGATGTCGCGCTTGGGGGAGATGTCGCCGTCGACGTGGGTGACGTCGGGATCGTCGAAGACCCGGATCACCTGGCAGATGGCGTCGGTGTCGCGGATGTTGGCGAGGAACTGGTTGCCCCTCCCCTGCCCCTCCGACGCGCCCTTGACCAGGCCCGCGATGTCGACGAACTCCACCTTGGCGGGCAGGATGCGGGCGGAGCCGAAGATCTCGGCCAGCTTGGGCAGGCGCTCGTCCGGCACGCCCACGATGCCCACGTTGGGCTCGATGGTGGCGAACGGGTAGTTGGCGGCGAGGGCGTTGCCGGTCTTGGTCAGCGCGTTGAACAGCGTGGACTTACCGACGTTGGGCAGGCCGACGATGCCGATGGAGAGGCTCACGCCCAGCGAGTTTACTTGCTCCCCGAAGGCGGCCAGGCGTGTCGGGGGCCGATCCGGGCGGGACGGGCTGCAATCATCGATCAGATGGATGTCGTCTCGCTTCTCCTCGGCCTGCTCATCGGCGCCGCCGTCGGGTTCCTCGTGGCCAGGACGAGGGCGGCGGTGCGGGTGGCCGAGGCCGACGCGCGCGCCAAGTCCGCCGGCGAGAAGCTCGTCTACGTCGAGGAGCAGCTCGCCGAGCGCTTCCAGGCCCTGTCCACCCGTGCGCTCGACGTCAACAACGTGCGTTTCCTGGAGCTGGCCGAGACCCGTCTCGCCGCCACCAGGGCGGAGGCGGCGGGCGATCTGGAGCAGCGCAGGCAGGCCGTCGAGCACCTGGTCGAGCCGCTGCGCGACGCGCTGGCGCGGGTCGAGACGCAGTTGCGCGACACCGAGTCCGGCCAGCGCGCGGCCCGGGCGGAGCTGGCCAAGGAGATGGAGTTCGTCCGCCACAGCCACGAGCAGCTCCGCTCCCAGACCATGGCGCTGGTGCGGGCGCTGCAGCGACCGGAGGCGCGCGGCCGATGGGGCGAGATGCAGCTGCGCCGGGTCGCCGAGATCGCCGGCATGCAGCGCCACTGCGACTTCGACGAGCAGGTCGCCGAGGGTCCGGTACGTCCTGACATGGTGGTCCGGCTGGCCGGCGGCAAGAACATCGTGGTAGACGCCAAGGTGTCGCTGGCCGCCTACCTGGAGGCCGCGGAGGCGGGCGACGAGTCGCTGGCCACGGTCCGGCTCGACGCGCACGCCCGGCACGTGCGCGAGCACGTCGACCGGCTGGCCGCCAAGTCCTATTGGCAGGCGTTCGCTCCCACGCCGGAGTTCGTGGTGCTGTTCATCCCCGGCGAGGCGTTCCTGGCGCCCGCGCTGGAGCGCGACCCCGCCCTGCTGGATTACGCGATGGCCCGCCGGGTGCACATCGCCACCCCGACCACGCTGATCACGATGCTCCGCACCGCTCACTACGCCTGGCAGCAGGCCGCGCTGAGCGAGAACGCGCGCGCGGTGTTCGAGCTGGGCAAGGAGCTGTACGAAAGACTGTCCTCGATGGGCCGGAACGTGGAGTCGCTCGGCAGGTCGCTGGCCCGTACCGTGGAGATGTACAACAAGACCGTCGGGTCGCTGGAGAGCCGGGTCCTGGTCACCGCACGCAAACTGCACGATCTGGGCGTCGTCGACGGCGAGCTCGACTCCCCCGAGATGGTCGAGGGCGTGCCGCGACCCCTGGCATCCCCCGAACTGCTCGAAACCACGTCTCTCATCACACACACGAACGGTAAGTTGGCCAACGGGTCGCAATAAGGGGGGTGGGGCCGGTGACCGGCACAGGCAAGCGTTCCGCCGTCAGGCTGACCGCCCGCGGCGCCATCGCGCTCACGCTCGTCTCCACGCTCGGCGGTTACGTGCTGGCCGCCCTGCTCGACATGCAGCTGCTGGTCGGCCTGGCGTTCGTGGCCGCGTGCGTGCTCGGCGTGGTGCTGGTCAACCCGCGCGAGCTGCTGTCGCTGGTGGTGACGCCGCCGCTGGTGTTCTTCGTCGCGACCCTCTTCGTCGAGCTGGGCCGGGCGCTCGTCTCCGTGGGCATCCTGCAGTCGCTCGCGCTCGGCCTCTACGGCTCGCTGTCGCGCGGCGCGCCCTGGCTGTTCGCCGGCTCGGCGATCGTGCTCGGCGTGGCGTGGGCGCGCGGGCTGCGCGACAACGTGCGGGAGCTCCGCGACGAGCTCCGGGCGGGCGCGGAGGTGCCGCGCCCGCGCCAGCCGCAGCCGTACGTGCCGGAGCCCGAAGGTTACTTCGAGCCCCGGGTCTACGGCACGCCCCGGGGCGAGGACTAGGAGACGCGCAGATCCTTGCGCAGCTCGTGGGGCAGCGCGAAGCGCACCTTCTCCTGCACCGACTCGACCTCGGTCACATCGTCGAAGCCGTGGCCCGCCAGCCGCGCCAGCACCTCCTCCACCAGCTCATCGGGCACCGACGCGCCGCTGGTGACGCCGACCGTGGTGACGCCGTCGAGCCACTCGTCATGGATGAACGTGGCGTTGTCGACGAGGTAGGCGGCCGCGGCGCCGTGTTCCTTGGCCACCTCGACCAGGCGCTTGGAGTTGGAGGAGTTGTCGGAGCCGACCACGATCACCAGCTCGGACTCCGCGGCGATCTCCTTGACCGCGACCTGCCGGTTCTGGGTGGCGTAGCAGATGTCGTCGCTGGGCGGGTCGATCAGGGCCGGGAAGCGCTGCTTGAGCCGGGCGACGGTCTCGTTGGTCTCGTCGACCGACAGCGTGGTCTGCGACAGCCACACCAGCTTGCCGGGGTCGCGCACCTCGACCTGGTCGACCGCGTCGAGGCCGTCGACGAGTTTGACGTGGTCGGGCGCCTCGCCGCTCGTGCCCTCGACCTCCTCGTGCCCTTCGTGACCGATGAGCAGGATGTCATAGTCCTGACCGGCGAATCTCTTGGCTTCGTTGTGGACCTTCGTGACCAGCGGGCAGGTGGCGTCGATGGTGCGCAACGCGCGCTGCTCGGCCTCGGCGTGCACGGCGGGAGAGACGCCGTGGGCGGAGAACACCACGATCTCCCCCTCGGGCACTTCCTCGGTCTCCTCGACGAAGATCGCGCCCTTGGCTTCGAGCGTCTTGACCACGTGGGTGTTGTGGACGATCTGCTTACGCACGTAGATGGGCGCGCCGTACTGCTCCAGCGCCTTCTCGACCGCCACGACGGCACGATCGACTCCGGCGCAGTAACCGCGCGGCCTGGCCACGAGCACGCGGCGGGAAGTAGGGGTGTGGAGCTCCATAGTCCATATGCTACGTGGAGCGGCCGACCGGCCCGCGCGTGCGCGTGTGCCCGCGTTTTGCCAGACTGGCCGTTCCACACTGACCTCCCAGGGAGACGTACATGTCCCTCAGCGACGTGATACGCAACATCGCCAAGACCGTAACCGACAAGGACAGGCTCAAGGAGAAGGCCCGCGAGCTGCCGCTCTTCGTCGTCCAGACCACGCTCAGCGCCGCCGGTCAGACGCTCATGCTGGTCGACCGGGTGAAGAACTCGCTCAGGGGCGGCAAGGACGAGGAGAAGAAGGACGACCTCGAATCCCGTCCCGCGGCGGCCGAGAAGCCGGCCGCCGTCGAGGAGGAGGCGAAGCCGGCCCGCAAGGAGCCGGTCATCTTCGCCCCCAGGCCGGAGGCGGCCGAGCCCAACGGCACCGCCAAGACCAAGCCGGACCCTGTCATCTTCAGCCCGGCCGCCAAGACGGACACCAAGCCGGAGGCCGAGACCAAGCCCGAGCCGGAGACCAAGCCGAAGCCCGAGCCCGAGGCCAAGCTCAAGACCGAGACCAAGCCCGAAGCCAAGACCGAGGCGCCGCCCAAGCCGGAGGACAAGCCCGCCGCCGCGCCGGAGCCCGCTTCCGAGCCGACGCTCGCCCATGAGCCGGCCGTCGCCCAGCCGGTGACCGTCACCGAGCCGGAGCCCGAGCAGGCCGAGGAGAAGCCGAAGGCCAAGAAGGCCAAGGCCGCGCCCGCCAAGGCGCCGGAGACCGCGAAGCTGGCCGAGGCCGCCGAGACCGTCCCCGCCGCCGTCGCCGAGCACGAGCCGACCCTGGGCGCGGGCGAGCTGACCGAGCCGCTGCCCGGCTTCGCCTCGCTGTCGGTGGCCTCGCTGCGCGCCCGCATGCGCGGCAAGACCGGCGAGCAGATCGCCGAGTACCTCGCGTACGAGCAGGCCACCTCGGGTCGGCCCGAGGTGATCCGCATGTACGAGAACCGCCTGGCCAAGCTGCGCGCGGGCGAATGACGTCCAAGACCACGCCCGAGGCGCCGTTGCCGGTCCGCACGGTCCTGCAGATGGTGGGCGGCTGGATCGGCAAGCTGGGCACGGTCTGGGTCGAGGGTCAGATCACCGATCTGAGCGCGCGCGGCGGCACGGTCTTCCTGACGCTGCGCGACCCGGTGGCCAACGTGTCCGCCCGGGTCACGGCCCCGCGAGGGGTGTACGAGGCCGCGATGCCCAGGCCCGCCGACGGCGCCAGGGTCGTGGTCCACGTCAAGCCGGACTTCTGGGTCAACCGCGGCTCGTTCGCCTTCACCGCGCTGGAGATCCGCCCGGTCGGCGTGGGCGAGCTGCTGGCCCGTCTGGAGCGGCTGCGCCAGTTGCTGGCGGCCGAAGGGCTGTTCGGCGCGGAGCGCAAGCGGCGGCTGCCCTTCCTGCCCGGCACGGTCGGGCTGATCTGCGGCCGCGACTCGGCGGCCGAGCGCGACGTGCTGGAGAACGCGCGGCGCCGCTGGCCCGCCGTGCGGTTCAAGGTGGAGGAGGTCGCGGTCCAGGGCCCGTACGCGGTGGGCGAGGTGACCGAGGCGCTGGGCCGGCTCGACGCCGACTCCGGCGTAGACGTGATCGTCATCGCCAGGGGCGGCGGGTCGCTGGAGGACCTGCTGCCGTTCTCCGACGAGACGCTGGTGCGCGCGGTGGCCGCGTGCCGCACCCCGGTCGTCAGCGCGATCGGCCACGAGCAGGACAGCCCGCTGCTCGACCTGGTGGCCGACGTACGCGCCTCCACCCCCACCGACGCCGCCAAGAAGGTCGTCCCCGACGTGGGCGAGCAGCTCTCGCTGGTGCGCCAGCTGCGCGACCGCGGCCGCAGGGTGGTGAGCGGCTGGCTCGACCGGGAGATGTCCTGGCTGGCGGCCGTGCGCTCGCGTCCCTCGCTCGCGGATCCGGTGCGCGAGCTGGAGCGGCACGCCGAGCAGGCCGACGCGCTGCGCGAGCGCGCCAGGCGCGCGCTGTCGGGCTCGCTGGACCGGGCCGGAGACGACCTCGGCCACGTGCGGGCCCGTCTGGTGGCGCTGTCGCCGGCGGCCACGCTGGAGCGCGGCTACGCGATCGTGCAGCGCCCGACGGGCGAGGTGGTGCGCCGGGCCGAGGAGGTCGCGCCGGGCGACGAGCTCACCGTACGGCTGCCCGACGACCGCCTCACGGTGCGGGCCGAGCCGTGACCGCTGCGGCGATGGAGGCGACCCCCGCCTTGATCTCCTCGACCGTCAGGCCGCGCTCGTCGCGCTGGTAGGAGATCAGGTGGGCGTTGAGCGGGGCCAGCAGGGCGTCGGCCAGGAAGTGCGGGTCGGCGTCGGGCCTGGCCTCGGCCAGCAGCGTGGCCAGGTGGGTATGGTGGACCCGATAGGGCCCGCCGAACCTGGACTTGGGTGAGCCCAGCTCCACCAGCAGAAACAGATCGAGCTGCGACACGACGCGGTCCACGAGACCGGCGAGGAAGGCCCCGACCCGCTCGGCCGGCGCCGCTCCCGGCCCCAGCGGCGGCGGGCCGCTCATGAACGCCTCCTGGAAGCGGCGCTCCCGCTCGTCGATGAGCGCCCACACCAGCCCGGCCCGGTCGCCGAAGCGCCGGTAGACCGTGCCGACGCCGACGCAGGCCTCTTTGGCGACCTCGTCCAGGGAGAGCTGGTCGGCGCCCCGGCTCTCGATCATGCGGGCCGCGACATCGATGATCTTCTGCCGGTTGCGCGCCGCGTCGGCGCGCTCCGGCTGGGGCTGCCCCACCACCGGCAGCTGGCGACGTCCGCACACGGATCCGAGCATACGCGCGTTGCAACCGGAGGAATCTCCGGTTAGGCTCCGCGGTTGACACAATACGGAGAGCTCTCCGCTTGACAGGAGGAACCATGAGCGACTTCAACCAGCAAGTCATCGAGGAGTTCCGGGCGAACGGCGGAAAGGTGGGCGGCTACTTCGAGGGCGCCGACCTGCTCCTGCTGACCACCACGGGTGCCAGGTCGGGCAGGCAGGTGACCAGCCCGGTGATGTACCTGGAGGACGGCGGCCGGCTCGTCGTGATCGCCTCCAAGGCCGGGGCCGACGACAACCCGGCGTGGTTCCACAACCTCCGCGCCAACCCCGAGGTGAAGGTCGAGATCGGCACCGAGGAGTTCCAGGCCGAGGCCTCCGTCGTGGACCGCCAGGAGCGCGACCGGCTCTACGCCCGCATGGTGGAGAAGGCACCCGGCTTCGCCGACTACGAGACCAAGACCACCCGCGTCATCCCCGTCATCACCCTCAACCGGCTCAGCTGACCACAGGCCGAAAAAAGAAGGGTGCGGGGAGCGAACCACCCCCGTCAGACCGGCTCAGCTGACCGCGGGCCGGGAAGGGGAACACGGCGGGCCGGTCATCCCCGACGGGGCCCGCGTTCAGAAGGGCGTGTCGTCCTGGGTGCCCGGCTCGGCCCGGCGGGCCATGGCGGCGGCCAGCTTGACCCGGGCGCCCTGCAGCCACTCCTCGCAGACGGCGGCCAGCTTCTCGCCGCGCTCCCAGAGCTCGATCGACTGCTCCAGCGTGAGCCCGCCGGCCTCCAGGCGGCGCACCACGTCGGTCAGCTCCTCGCGCGCCTGCTCGTACGAGGGCGTCTTCTCGTCAGCCACGCTCCCCACCCTAATGCCGCGCCAAAGGGAAGGCCCCCGCCTCGGGCGGGGGCCTTCGCACGTGGTTGACAGCAGAACCGGCACCCGTCAAGGCGCGTCCTTCCACGCGGACGCTGATGCTAGCAGCGTCCGGGGCGGGTCAGGTGGCCGATTGGGGACGTTCTCGCAGCGCGGACGCGAGCTGGCCGAGCTCCGGCCAGTCGGCGGTGCCGGTCACGACCAGCGTCACGTCGGGCAGCACGCGGATCAGGGAGCGCTGTTTCTTGTCCTCGCGGAAGCGCCGCTCCCACGTCTCGCCGCCGACCTGCTGGGTGCCGACGGCCTTGTCGGAGTTGGCCATGCGGTTGGCGAACTCCGCCGCGGGCTTCTCGTCGCTCTGGATGAACATCGCGTGCTCGCGCGCGGCCGTGGCGTAGCCGATGTGGAGGACCTGGGCGCCGTTCTCGCCCTCGGCGATCCGGTTGCTGTTGGAGATCCACCCCTCGGGATCCGAGGCGGGCTCCCACACCGTGTACGGGACCGTACGGGAGAAGTTGGCGACCGTGATGGAGTAGTCGCGCTTGGGGATGTGCTCCGCCTGGCCTCTCGGTGTGACCAGCAGGAACAGCCCGACCGCCGCCAGGCAGACGAGCACGGCCACGACGTAGCCGTGGAGACCTTCGGTGAACCGTCGCACAGTTAGCGAGGTTACCCGCGGGCGGGGCCGGTCGCGGACCCGGCGGGTCGGAGCCGGCCGATGATCTCCAGGACGTTCTCGGCCAGCTTCCTGTCGCCCGACTGGACGATCTCGCTGACGGCGCCGGCCAGCGCGCCGGTCAGGACCACCACCAGCGCGTTCTCGTCGTCGTCGAAGAGCGCGGCGTTGCGGCGCGCCCACGTGCGGAGCCGGTCGCGCATGACGACCTCGAAGCCGGGCGGCCCGTCGCCGCGCAGGAACAGCGCGGCCAGCTCGCGCTCGGCCAGGCAGCCGTCGAGATAGGCGCGGGCGGCGCTGACGAACACCCGCATCGGGTCGGTCTCGCCGGCCTCGCGGGCGGCGCGCGCGGCCTGCTTGGTGCGCTGCGCCTGCCGGGTCTGGAACTCCTCGAACAGCGTGAGGTAGAGGTCGGCCTTGCCGGCGAAGTGGTGGTAGAGGCTGCCGACGCTGGCCTCGGCCTTGGCCACCACGTCGGTCACGCCCGCCTCGGCGAAGCCCTTGGAGACGAAGACGTCTCTGGCGGCGCGCAGCAGCGCGGAGCGCGTGGCCGCACCACGCTCGGATGTGCGGCCTGTCACAGGCGGTTGCGCTTCGCTGCTCATGGTTGGCACATTATCCTCCGCTGACCGGGGATACAGGGACAACTACCATCGGGATAGTCGTCACGAGGAGGCCTCACACATCATGTCGGATCAGACCTCGGTGCCCGAGCCGTTGGCCACGGGCGAGCATGCCCCCGATCGTAACCTCGCTCTGGAGCTCGTCCGCGTTACAGAGGCGGCGGCGATGGCCGCGGCCCGCTGGGTGGGCAGGGGTGACAAGAACGGCGCCGACGGCGCCGCGGTGAACGCCATGCGCCAGTTGATCAACACGGTGTCGATGAACGGTGTGGTGGTCATCGGCGAGGGCGAGAAGGATCATGCCCCGATGCTGTTCAACGGCGAACAGGTGGGTGACGGCAGCGGTCCAGAGTGCGACGTGGCCGTCGACCCGATCGACGGGACCCGGCTGACCGCCCTGGGCATGCCGGACGCGGTCTCGGTGATCGCGGTGAGCGAGCGCGGCTCGATGTACGACCCGTCGGCCGTGTTCTACATGGAGAAGCTGGTGACCGGCCCGGAGGCGGCCGACGTGGTCGACATCGAGCGGCCGGTGGGCGACAACATCAGGGCGGTGGCCAGGGCCAAGCACTGCTCGCCCGCCGACGTCACCGTGGTGGTGCTCGACCGGCCCCGGCACGAGCAGCTCGTCAAGGAGATCAGGGAGACCGGGGCGCGGATCAAGTTCATCACCGACGGCGACGTGGCGGGCGCGATCATGGCGGCCCGCGGCGGCTCCGCCATCGACCTGATGCTGGGCATCGGCGGCACGCCGGAGGGCATCGTGGCCGCGTGCGCGCTCAAGTGCCTGGGCGGCGTCATCCAGGGCAAGCTGTGGCCGCGCGACGAGGCGGAGCGCCGCAAGGCGCTGGACGCCGGGCTCGACCTCGGCCAGGTACTGACCACGAACGACCTGGTCAAGTCCGACGACGTGTTCTTCGCGGCGTCGGGCATCACCCAGGGCGAGCTGATGGACGGCGTACGCTACCGCGGCGGCGTGGCGATGACCCAGTCGCTGGTGATGCGCGGGCGTTCCGGCACGATCCGCAAGATCGAGAGCGAGCACCAGCTGTGGAAGCTGCGCGCCTACAGCGCGATCAACTTCGACACCGCGGGCTGATCAGCGGCGGCGCCTGCGCTTGGGCTGCTTGACCGAGACGTCACCTACGAAGTTGGTGGTGCGCACCTCGACGACGGGCGCGCCCGGCTCCTCGGGCCCCTTGGTGAGCCGTGCGGTCTTGTCCTTGGTGACCCGGATGACCTCGAGTCCTTCCGGCACCTGGATCTCCAGCCCGCCGAAGACCAGGGTGGCGTTGATGACGACGCGGCTGTTCTGCAGGATCGCGTCGCGGAAGTCGAGCTTGGTGGTGCCGAACATGGCGGTGACGTCCAGCTCCGCCGGCACCACCCAGCGCCCGCCCCGCTGCTGCTGGCGGAAGAACGCGGAGACCGGCCTGCCGTCGAGGTTGAGCGGCTGCTCGTCGGCGGGCAGCAGGTCCTCGGTCAGCTTGGCCAGCTCGCCGAGCGTGCGGGCCGAGTAGAGGACGCCGAGCCGCTCCTCCAGCTCCTCAAGCGTGATCCGCCCGTCGGCGTGCGCATCCTGCAGCACCTGGGCGATGCGCTCGCGGTCGGCGTCGGACGCGCGCAGCTCGGCGGGCTGCGGGAGCTTGTCCTTGGGTGCGCGGCGGGCCGACACCCACTCCTCGGCCAGCCGTTCACCGGCCTCCTGCAGGCGGGGGAGCCAGGATCCGGGGCGTTCGTTCACGCCTAACACGATATCCGGCGAACACGAGCTTTGCCCGATCGGAATCCCCGGCGTCCGCGAGCCGTTGCACCCGGAGAGATCGACACTGGAGGCGCGGTGCGACGGCCGGCACGCTGGGGACTGGGCGCGGTGGGCGCCGGTGTCGTGGTCGTCCTCGGGCTGGACCTGGCCGCCCTGGGCGAGATCGACCCGCTGCGGCGCACGATCAGCGAGCACGGCCTGACCGAGCTGGGCTGGCTGTTCGGGCTCGGCGTGACGCTGCTGGCCGTGGGGTCGGCGGCCATCGGGGTGTCGCTGGCGCGGGCCAGGCTGGCGGGGGCGGTCGGCACTCTCGCGCTGCTGGCGTGGAGCGCCGGGCTGCTGGTGGCGGCCTACTTCCCCAAGCACGACTGGTCGGTGGGGCCGAGCCTGAGCGGCAGCATCCACCGGGCGGGCAGCCTGGTGGCCTTCCTGTGCCTGCCCCTGGCCGCGCTGATCATCGCCAGGCCGTGGCGGCGCGGCGTGCGGCGCCCCGCGTCGCTGGTGGCGTTCGGGCTCGGGGTGTGCTCGCTGCTGTACGTGGCGGGGCTGGGCGTGCTGGTGCTGCTCGGTGCGCAGGACGGGCTGCGGTGGTGGCAGGTCGTGCCGCTCGGCCTGGTGGAGCGCGGGCTGGCGGCCGTGGAGGTGGCTGCGGTGGCGGCGCTCGGCTTCTGGGCGGCGGGGAAGAAGCTGTCGGCGGAGCACGCCGTGGCGGGCGCGGTGGAAAGCCGGCCGAAGAACCTCGCCTGAGTGCTGGTGGAGCGGCGTTCCCAGCGATTAACCTGACCCAGCCTCACGTTTGATTTCCCCCCACTCAGGAGGCCGCCGTGCCGTCTCCGCGTGATCGCCAGGCCCGCTTCGCCACCTTCGCCGTGTACGCGGTGCAGGGCCTGTCCTTCGCCACCCTGCTCACCCAGGTCGCACACCTCCAGGACAAACACGGGCTGAGCACCGGGGCGCTGACCGCGCTGCTGCTCATCGTGCCGGTGTTCGCGGGGGTGGGCAGCGTGGCGGCGGGCGCGTTCGCCGCCCGTCTGGGCAGCCGGCTCCTGCTGCGCCTGGCCCAGCCCGCGGTCGCGGTGGCCGTCGTGCTCGCCGGCCTGGCTCCCAGCGTGACGCTGCTCGTGCCGGTGCTGCTGCTGTTCGGCGTGGCGGTCGGCGCGGTGGACGCGGGCATGAACATGCAGGGCGTGGCGGTCGAGCGCAGGTACGGCCGGGCGGTGCTGAACGGCTTCCACTGCCTGTGGAGCGTGTTCAGCCTGGCGGGCGCGCTGTGGGTGTCGGCGGCGGGCGACGGGCTGCCCCTGGAGGCGGTCATGGCGATCCCCATGGTGCTCGCCGTCGCGGGGTCGCTCTACGCCGGTCCCCGGCTGTACGCGCCGGACGAGGAGCGGGCCGGCACCGTGGAGCGCGCCGCCGGGACCCGGTTCCCGTGGGGGCCGATCATCCCGCTCTGCCTGGCCATGGGCTTCCTGTACGTGGGCGACGCGGCGGTCTCGAACTTCAGCACGGTCTTCATGCAGGACGAGTTGTCCGCCGACGCCCGGGTGATCCCGCTGGCCTACGCCGCCTACCAGGCGACCACGCTGCTGGTTCGGCTGGCCGGGGACGTGGTGGTCAGAAGGTACGGTCCCGCAGCCGTCGTCAGGCTGGGCGGGGCGATCGCCACGCTGGGCTTCCTGGGGATCGTGCTCGCGCCCGGCCAGCCGCTGGCCATCGTGGCGTTCGGGCTGACCGGGGTGGGGCTCTCGGTGGTGGCGCCGCAGTCGTTCTCGGCCGCCGGGCGGCTGGACCCGTCGGGCACCGGGGTGGCGATCGCCCGGGTCAACCTGTTCAACTACGTCGGCTTCATCGTGGGCTCGGCCCTGGTGGGCGGGCTCGCGGACGCGGCCGGCATGCGCGTGGGCTTCGCCGCGCCGCTGGTGCTGGCCGCCGCGATCGTGGTCCTGGCGAGGGGGTTCGAGCCGAAGGCGGTCACCTCACCGCGGTGAGCTCGGCCTGACCTCGGCCACCTCGACCGGCCTGCGCTCGCGCCGGGACAGCTCGGCCGCCTCCGCCACGAAGAGCGCCGCCAGCGCGTCCTCGACCGTGCACAGGCCGTCCGCGCCGCGCAGGAACCCGTCGAGCTCGGCCCGGTAGGCGTCGGCGAACCGGGCGACGAAGTCGGGCCACGGCTCGCCCTCCGGCGTCAGCCCCTCGGCCGAGGTGAGCGGGGCGCGCGGGCTCAGGCCGACGGCCCTCGTGCCCCTGGTGCCGGCCAGTTCCATGCGGACGTCGTACCCCGCGCCGTTGTAACGCGAGCCCTGGACGGTGGCGAGCGTGCCGTCGTCCAGGGTGAGGAGCGCGGCGCTGGTGTCGACGTCACCCGCCTCGGCGAAGAAGGCGGCCCCCCGGTTCGCCCCCGTCGCGTACACCGAGACGACCTCGCGGCCGGTCACCCAGCGCAGGATGTCGAAGTCGTGGATGTGGCAGTCGCGGTAGATGCCGCCGGACAGCGGGATGTACCCGGCGGGCGGCGGCGCGGGGTCCGCGGTGATCAGGTGCACCCGGTGCAGGTCGCCGAGCTCGCCCCGGCGCAGCGCGGCCGCCGCGGCCGCGTACCCGGCGTCGAACCGGCGCTGGAACCCGATCACCACCCGGTTGCCCCCGGCCGCCTCCAGCACCTCCAGCGTGCCCTTGACGTCGCCGGCCACCGGCTTCTCGCAGAAGGCCGGGACGCCCCGGCGGCACGCCTCAAGCAGCAGCTCGGCGTGGGTGCTCGTGGGGGTGGCGATGACCACCGCGTCGGCCTCGAAGGGGTCTCCGGGCCTGCCGTGCGGCGAGGTCCGTACGGGGTCGGCCACGATCAGGTCGTCGACCAGCGGGTGCGCGGCCAGCGTCGCGGCGTGGAACGCGCCGATCCGTCCCAGCCCCAGCAAACCCACGCGCATGGCACCTCCCGTTGGGATCGGCCTTCTTTGTAACCCTCAGATCTCTATTTGTCCAGACATAAGGACTTTAAGCCCTTGTATCGTCTCCGCAGCGCGGCGCGCGGGCAACCGGGCGAACCCGGCCACCACCGCCGGCGGGCCGGCGCCGAAGCGCATCCGGCCGACCGGCTCGGCGACCAGGCCCAGCTTCCGGGCCGCCGCGGCCATCCGGTCCTCGTCCCAGCCCCGCGGCAGCTCCAGGTAGACGTGCAGGCCCGCCTCGATGCCCAGGACCCGGACCTCGGGCAGCTCGCGGGCCAGCGACTCGACCAGGGCGTCCCGGCGGCGGCGGTACTCCCTGCGCATCCGCCGCAGGTGCCTGTCGTAGCCGCCGGTGCGCAGGAAGTGAGCCAGCGCGTACTGCTCGATCACCGGGGAGCCCAGGTCCAGCTCGCCCCGGGCGCGGCGGACCGCCTCGGCCAGGCGGGCCGGGGCGACGACCCAGCCCAGCCGCAGGCCGGGCGCCAGCGCCTTGCTCACGCTGCCGGACAGGATCACCCGGTCGGGCGCGAGCCCCTGGAGGCAGCCGACCGGGTCGCGGTCGAAGCGGAACTCGGCGTCGTAGTCGTCCTCCAGGATGACCCGGTCGCCGTCGCGGGCCCACTCCATGAGCGCGGCCCGCCGCGCGGGCGAGAGCACCACGCCCGTGGGGAACTGGTGCGCCGGCGTGACCAGCGCCGCGTCCGCGCGGTCCCGCAGCGCCGTCACGTCCAGCCCTTCACCGTCGACCGGGACCGGCACCGGGTCCGCGCCCGCGCGGCGCAGCAGCGGGAGCTGGCGGTGGCTGCCCGGGTCCTCCACCGCGAGCCGGAGCCGGCCGGCCCCCGCGAGGACGCGCAGGACCAGGCTCAGCCCCTGGGCCACGCCGCCGACCACGACCAGGTTGTCCGGGCGCACGTCGGCGGCCCGCACCCGCCTCAGATAGCCGGCCAGCTCCTCGCGCAGCTCGGGGACGCCGCCGGGGTCGCCGTAGTCGAGCGCGTCGCCGGGCATGGTGGCGAGGACGTGGCGGATCGCGGCCAGCCAGCGTTCCCTCGGGAAGAAGCCGAGGTCGGGCGAGGTGGGGCGGTGCCCGTAGTAGGGGGCGCCCTCCTGGACCGGCGAGGGCTCGGCGCGGTGCGCGGCGGTCGCGGCGACCTGGGTGCCGGCGCCGACGCGGGAGACGAGGAACCCCTCGGCGACGAGCTGCTCGTACGCCTCGACCACGACGCCGCGGGAGACGCTCAGGTCGGCGGCGAGGTCGCGGGTGGCGGGCAGGCGGGTGCCGGGGGCGAGGCGGCCATGACGGACGGAGTCGCGCAGATGGGAGGCGATCTGCCCGGCGATCCCCCCTTTTTCCCGATTTATTGGCACATGGAGGTCGGCCACATTGGTCCTCTGTCGCAGCGCTGGATTGGACTGTTTACGCGGACCATTGTGTCCCTAGCCTGGCAGCCATGAGAAGCGGAGTCGCCGGTGCCACCGCGGCCATGTTCTGTGTGGGCACCCTGGCCGGAGTGTCCGACCTGGTCGGGGACTATCCCGTGTACGGCGGGCAGGCCGTGCGCTACCTGGTCGCGGCCGTCATCCTGGTGGCGATCACCCGGGTGATGGGGCTGCGGTTCGTCCGCCTGACGCCCCGGGAGTGGCTGCTGCTCGGCGCGCTGGCCCTGACCGGGCTCGCGCTGTTCAACGTGTTCGTGGTCGAGTCCGCCCGCGCCGCCGGGCCGGCGCTCGTCGGCACCGTCCTCGGCACCGTGCCGCTCTGGCTGGCGTTCGCCGGCGGCCGACCGGCGCCGCGCCTGCTCGCCGGGGCCACCGTGGTCGTGGCGGGCGCGACGCTCGCCACCGGGCTCGGCAGCGGCAACCTGCCCGGCCTGCTGTGGGCGCTGGGCGCGCTGGCGGGCGAGGTGTGCTTCTCCGTGCTGGCGCTGCCGCTGCTGCCGAAGCTCGGCGCGATCCGGGTGTCGACGTACTCCACGGTGCTGGCCGTGCCGATGCTGGCGGCGATCGGGGTGGTGCGCGAGGGGCCGGGCATGCTCCGGGTGCCGACCACGGCCGAGGCGCTGGGCTTCGGCTACCTGGCCGTGGTGGTGACCGTGGTGGCGTTCCTGCTCTGGTACAGCTCGCTGCCCAGACTGGGGCCGGGCAGGGCGGGGCTGTTCGCCGGGCTCATCCCGGTCGGCGCGATCGTCACCGGGCTGGTGCTCGGCGTCGCCACGCCGTCCGCCTACGACCTGGCCGGGGCGGGGCTGGTGATCGCGGGCATCCTGGTCGGGCTGAGCGGGGCGCGCTCCCGTACCTCCGAGGCGACCCCCGCGCCACCCAAGGGACGGACGGTGACCGGCAAAGGCGTACCCTTCTAGCGGATCGAAAGGATGGACATGGCCGACTTCGACTACACCGACCTTCTCCCGCTGGGTGCCGACGACACCGAATACCGGCTGATCACATCGGAAGGGGTGCGGACGGTCGAGGCGGCGGGGCGCACGTTCCTCGAAGTGGACCCCGAGGCGCTGCGGCAGCTCACCGAGGCCGCCATCCACGACATCTCCCACTTCCTGCGCCCGTCCCACCTGGCCCAGCTCCGCAAGATCGTCGATGACCCCGAGTCCAGCGGCAACGACCGGTTCGTGGCGCTCGACCTGCTGAAGAACGCCTCCATCTCGGCCGGCGGCGTGCTCCCCATGTGCCAGGACACCGGCACCGCGATCGTCATGGGCAAGCGCGGCCGCCACGTCCTCACCGACGGCCGCGACGCCGAGGCCATCTCCCGCGGCGTGTACGACGCGTACACCAAGCTCAACCTGCGCTACTCCCAGATGACCCCGCTGTCCATGTGGGACGAGAAGAACACCGGCAGCAACCTGCCCGCCCAGATCGAGCTCTACGCCGAGGACCCGCACGGCCACCCCGACGAGTACAAACTGCTGTTCATGGCCAAGGGCGGCGGATCGGCCAACAAGTCGTTCCTCTACCAGGAGACCAAGGCCGTGCTCAACGAGAAGCGGATGATGGCCTTCCTGGAGGAGAAGATCCGCTCCCTCGGCACCGCCGCCTGCCCGCCCTACCACCTGGCCGTGGTGGTGGGCGGCACGTCCGCCGAGTACGCGCTCAAGACCGCCAAGTACGCCAGCGCCCGCTACCTCGACTCGATCCCCACCGAGGGCTCCGAGTCCGGCCACGGCTTCCGCGACCTGGAGATGGAGGCCAAGGTCTTCGAGCTGACGCAGAAGCTCGGCATCGGCGCGCAGTTCGGCGGCAAGTACTTCTGCCACGACGTGCGGGTGATCCGGCTGCCGCGCCACGGCGCCTCCTGCCCGGTGGCCATCGCCGTCTCCTGCTCGGCCGACCGGCAGGCGCTCGCCAAGATCACTCCCGAGGGCGTGTTCCTGGAGCGGCTGGAGACGGACCCGGCGCGGTTCCTGCCCGACACCACCGACGAGCACCTGTCCGGCGACGTCGTCCCGATCGACCTCAACCGGCCGATGCCGGAGATCCTGGCCGAGCTGTCGAAGTATCCGGTCAAGACCCGGCTGTCGCTCACCGGGCCGCTCGTCGTGGCCCGCGACATCGCGCACGCCAAGATCGCGGAGCTGCTCGACGGGGGCGGCGAGATGCCGCAGTACCTGAAGGACCACGCGGTCTACTACGCGGGCCCGGCCAAGACCCCGGAAGGGTACGCGTCCGGCTCGTTCGGGCCGACCACCGCGGGCCGGATGGACTCGTACGTGGAGCGCTTCCAGGCCGCCGGCGGCTCGATGGTGATGCTGGCCAAGGGCAACAGGTCACAGCAGGTGACCGAGGCCTGCGGGCAGTACGGCGGCTTCTACCTGGGCTCCATCGGCGGCCCCGCAGCCCGGCTGGCGCAGGACTGCATCAAGAAGGTCGAGGTGCTGGAGTATCCGGAGCTGGGGATGGAGGCGATCTGGAAGATCGAGGTGGTCGACTTCCCGGCCTTCGTCGTGGTCGACGACAAGGGCAACGACTTCTTCACCGACACCACCGGGCCGGTGCTGTCGATCGGCCGGCGGCGCTGACCCGTGGCCGGTGCCGGGTGACACCCGGCACCGGCCGCTCAGGCGGCGAGCAGCGTGCGGTGGGGGGCGACGACCGAGCCGTCGGGGAGCAGCAGGCCGGTGTCCTCGAACAGCACCACACCGTTGCAGAGCAGGCTCCAGCCCTGGTCGGGGTGGGCCTTGAGCACGTGAGCGGCCTCACGGTCCAAGGAGCCGGCGCTGGGACATTCGGGGAAGTGACTGCACATCTCGCACCTCTCAGGTGGCGCTCCTGGTTGTCCTGGTCTCAGTAGGGCAGCTTGCGCCCCGACGGCGTGCGGAGGTCCAGCGAGGTCGCGCTCGGCCTGCGGGGCCGGCGCCGAACCCGGATCTGGCGCATCTTCCTCACGTCCTCTGGTCTTCGTCGGTCGACCTTCGGGCGGATGCCTTCATTCTGACGACCGGCACCGACAGTTTCCGGCCTCCTCTGAGGATCCCTGCCCGTTGCGCCCACGATGCCCCCGCGCCCTTACCACAGCCTTACAACCTGCTGACGGTGTCGTGTGCGCGCCTTTCAGAAGGGCTGCGGACCACTCGCGGGGGAAAGCGCCATGACATGTCACTGACCCGACCAGTCAGGCGAGTTGACTTGGATTCGCAACAAATAATCGGCCCGGCCTCTACTGGTCGGTTTACACGAATAGGTAAGCTGCCAGGCATGCGTGCGCCCTCCGGTTACCTCCTCGCCGCGCGCTACCGGCTCGTGGAGCCGGTCGGACGCGGCGGCATGGGCACCGTGTGGCGGGCACATGACGAGCTGCTCAATCGTGAAGTGGCGGTCAAGGAGGTCCGCCTGCCCAAAGTCCTCGACGAGGAGTTGCGTGCCGAGTTGTGCGCGCGCACCGAGCGCGAGGGCCGGGCGACCGCGATGGTGGCGCACCCGTCCGTGATCACGGTCTTCGACGTGGTCACCGAGGACGACCGGCCGTGGATCGTCATGGAGCTGCTCCGCGCCAGGTCCCTTGAGCAGCTCATCCAGGAGCGGGGGCCGCTGGAGCCGCGCAGGGTGGCCGAGATCGGCCGCCAGATCCTCGGCGCGCTCCGCGCCGTCCACGCCAAGGGCATCCTTCACCGCGACGTGAAGCCCAGCAACGTGCTGGTGACCGAGGACCGCGCGGTGCTCACCGACTTCGGCCTGGCCGCGCTCGAAGGCGACGTCTCCATCACCCAGGCGGGCATCGTCCTCGGCTCGGCCGGCTACATCGCGCCGGAGCGCGTGCTCGGCTCCAAGGCCAGCCCCGCCGCCGACCTGTGGTCGCTCGGCGCGACCCTCTACACCGCCGTCGAGGGCCGCGGCCTCCACGGACGGCGTACGGCGGCCGCCGCGCTCGCGGCGCTGACCAGTGGCGAGCCGATCCCGATGAGCAAGGCGGGGCCGCTCGCGCCGGTCCTGGACGCGCTGCTCCGCATCGACCCCCACACCCGCCTCGACTCCGTGCGCGCCTCGCTGATGCTGACCCGCGTCGCGGGGGGCGGCTCGGCCGAGGAGCCGCTGACCCCGCGCAGGCTCCCGCGTCCCGCGATGGTGCCGAGCGCGCCCGCTTTCGCACGCCGGCCCACCCACCGCGGCCTCCACCGGGCCGACGTCACCACACCCCCGTTGAGTGTTCCCCCGCAGCGTCAGGAACGCCGGCCGGGTGAGGGTGTCCACCGCAGGCGGGTCGAATCCCGTCCAATGCCATCCACTTATGCCCGTTTCATGGCTACGGTGATAAAGTTGTTCCTTCCTCGGCGGTTCTGGCCTAGAGAACTTCGCAAGCGAGGGTAAAGCACTTCCCAAGCGAGAATCGATATCTTCTTCTCATGCCGGAACAGCAGACGCACCTGCTCGCGGAGCGCTACGAGCTCCTCGCGCCGCTCGGCCGCGGCACCATGGGCACCGTGTGGCGGGCCCGTGACCGCGCGCTCGGCCGCGAGGTCGCGGTCAAGGAGATCCGCCAGGACTCGGGGCTGACCGAGGAGCAGCGCGCCGAGCTGCGCGAACGCATGGTCCGCGAAGGGCGCCTCGCCGCCCGCATCAGCCATCCGGCGGTCGCGGCCATCCACGACGTCATCGTGCACGCCAACCGGCCGTGGATCATCATGGAGCTCGTCGAGGGCCGCTCCATGGAACAGGTGATCGACGAGGAGGGCCCGCTCCCGCCCCGGCTGGTGGCGGAGATCGGCGTCGACCTGCTGGGCGCGCTGCGCGCCGCGCACGCCCAGGGCATCACCCACCGCGACGTCAAGCCCGGCAACGTGCTCATCACCGAGACCGGGCGCGTGGTGCTCACCGACTTCGGCATCGCCAAGGCCGAGGGCGACTCCAAACTGACCAGGACCGGCATGGTCATCGGCTCGCCCGGCTACACCGCGCCGGAACGTGCCAGAGGCGACTACACCGGCCCCGAGTCCGACCTCTGGTCACTCGGGGCGACGCTCTACTTCGCCGTCGAGGGCCGTCCCGCGTACGAGCGGGCGACGATCGCCGAGACGCTGGCGGCGCTGCTCAGTGAGAGCGCCGACCCGCCCACCCAGGCGGGCCCGCTGCGGCCCGTGCTCGACGGTCTGCTCAACAAGGACCATCAGCGCCGGCTGAACGCCGCCCAGGCGGAGACCATGCTGCGGATGGTCGCAGACACGCCGACCAGCGAGATGCCGGTGATCACGGCCGAGTCACTCGCCGACCAGGAGCCCTCCTTGCCCCAAGCCCCCCGTCCCGGCGCCTCGCCCCAGGCCGGCCCGGTCCCTCCGGGCGCCGGCCCCGTACCCACCGGTTTCCCCGGCCCGGCGGGCGGGCCCAGCCACTTCGGCTCCGGTCCCGCTCCTGGCGACCGCCCGTACCCGCAGGCTCCGGCCGCGCAGACGCCCCCCTCCCCCGATGCGGGCGCCCCCCGCCCCGCCGGAGCCAACCCCTACGCCGGCACCGACCCGCACGGCCGCCCAGGACCGAGCAGGTCCGACCCCCACGGCACGGGACCCAGCGGTTCCGACCCGTACGGCACAGGACCGAGCGGTCCTGACCCCCACGGCACGGGACCCAGCGGTTCCGACCCGTACGGCGCGGGATCGGGTGGGGGGAACCCGTACGGCGCCGGACGTGACGCGTTCAGCCGCCCGCCCGCGCAGGAGCGTCCGCAGGACTCGGAGCGCACCGTGAGCATGATGCGTCCGAAGACCCCGCTCCCCCAGACGCCGAGCCCGCAGGGCCCGCCCCCGCAGCGCGGGCCGCACTCCGACGAGGGCGCCTTCACCACGACCCGTCTCCCCCGCCCCCAGCCGAACTCCCCCGGCCTCCAGGTCTACCCGCCCGCCCCGCAGCAGCAGCCGCCCGGCCAGGGCCCGCAGCAGATGCCGCACCCGTCGGGCCCTCAGCAGATGCCGCCGCGTCGGCAGCAGCAGCAGTTCCCGCCGGCCCTGCCGCCGGAGCCGGACGACGCGCCCGGTCTCGGCACCGACCTGTTCTCGATCGTCGGCCCCGAGCAACGCCCCAGCAACCGCACCGGCATGCTGGTGCTCATGGGGGTGGCCGCCGCGGCCGCCGTGGTGATCGCCATCCTCGTCGTGGCACTGCTGACGAACTGATCCGCCCGCTGTGGGTAAGACTGGGAGGCATGACCGAGTATCGCGTTGAACACGACTCGATGGGCGAGGTGCACGTCCCCGTCAGCGCCAAGTGGCGCGCGCAGACCCAGCGGGCGGTGGAGAACTTCCCCGTTTCCGGTCGTGCCCTGGAGCCGTCCCACATCGCCGCCCTCGGCCTGATCAAGGCGGTGGCCGCCGAGGTCAACGGCGAGCTCGGGGTGATCGACAAGGACCTGGCCGAGGCGATCGCCCAGGCAGCCGCCGACGTGGCGGAGAACGAGCATGACGCCCACTTCCCCGTCGACGTCTTCCAGACCGGCTCCGGCACCTCCTCCAACATGAACGTCAACGAGGTCGTCGCGACGCTGGCCGAGGAGCGGCTGGGCCGTCCAGTCCACCCGAACGACCACGTCAACGCCTCGCAGTCGTCCAACGACGTGTTCCCGACGTCGATCCGCGTGGCGGCGGCGACGGAGGTCTCGTTCCACCTGCTGCCCTCGCTGGAGCATCTGGCGGTCGCGCTGCGGACCAAGGAGCTGCAGTTCGGCGACGTGGTGAAGGCCGGGCGGACCCACCTGATGGACGCCACGCCGGTGACGCTGGGCCAGGAGTTCGGCGGCTACGCCACCCAGATCGAGCACGGCGTGGTCCGGGTGCGGAGGGCTCTCGGCCACGTGCTGGAGCTCCCGCTGGGCGGCACCGCGGTCGGCACCGGCATCAACACCCCGCCGGGCTTCGCCGAGAAGGCGATCGCCAAGCTCCGCGAGGCCACGGGCATCGACTTCCGCGAGGCGGCCGACCGTTTCGAGGCCCAGAGCACGCAGGACTCCATCGTGGAGTTGTCAGGCCAGCTCAAGGTCGTGGCCGTCTCGCTCAACAAGATCGCCAACGACCTGCGGTGGATGGGCTCCGGCCCCCGCGCGGGCCTCGGCGAGATCAACCTGCCCGACCTGCAGCCGGGCTCGTCCATCATGCCGGGCAAGGTCAACCCCGTCATCCCCGAGGCCACGGCCATGGTCGCCGCCCAGGTCATCGGCAACGACGCCGCCATCACCTTCGCGGGCGCCTCCGGTTCCTTCGAGCTGAACGTCCAGCTCCCGGTCATCGCCCGCAACATCCTGGAGTCCGTGCGCCTGCTGGCCGGCATCTCCCGCCTGCTGGCCGACCGCTGCGTGGCCGGCATCACGGCCAACGTCGACCGCATGCGCGAGTACGCCGAGTCCTCCCCGTCGATCGTCACCCCGCTCAACCGGTACGTCGGTTACGAGGAAGCCGCCAAGATCGCCAAGCAGGCCCTCGCGGAGCGCAGGACGATCCGCGAGGTGGTCATCGAGCGCGGTCACGTCGCTGACGGCACCCTGACGGAAGCCCAGCTGGACGCCGCCCTCGACGTGCTGTCGATGACCCGCCCGTCCTAACGGGCGGTCTGCCGCTGGGTGGCGGCGGCCCACCGTTCGAGGAGGTCGGTGGCGGCTCCGCTGTCGACCGCCGTCCTGGCTCGCTCGTACGCCTTCTCCAGCGCGGGCGTGAGGTCGTCGGCTCCCGGCGCGCCCTCGGCGGCGACCAGGGCGGCGGCTGCGTTCAGCAGCATGATGTCGCGGACGGGCCCGCGCACGCCCGACAGCGTGTCGCGGGCCACCTCGGCGTTGCGGGCCGGCGGGCCGCCGCGCAGGTCGCCGGGATCGCAGCGCGGGATGCCGAGGTCGGCGGGGTCGAAGCGGGTGCGGCTGACGGTGCCCTTGCGTACCACGTAGATGGTGGAGGGGCCTGAGGTGGTGAGCTCGTCCAGGCCGTCGTCGCCGCGGAAGACCAGGCTGGAGGCGCCGCGCTCGGCCAGCACCCCGGCGATGGTCTCGGCCATCGTCGGATGGTAGACGCCGATGGCGGAGGCGGTGGGCAGGGCCGGATTGGTGAGCGGGGCCAGGAAGTTGAAGACCGTGGGGACCCCCAGCTCGCGGCGCGGGCGTGAGGCGTGCTTGAGCGCGGGGTGGAAGACGGGGGCGAAGCAGAACGTGATGCCCACCTTCTCCGCCACCTCCACGACGGCGGCAGGCGGCAGGTCGACGACGACGCCCAGCTCCTCCAGGACGTCGGCGGCGCCGGTGCTGGAGGAGGCGGCCCGGCCGCCGTGCTTGACCACCTTGGCCCCCGCGGCCGCGGCGACGACGGCGGCCATGGTGGAGACGTTGACCGTGTTGGCCCGGTCGCCGCCCGTGCCGACCAGGTCGACGGTCTCACCGGGGATCCTGATCGCGGACGTCCCGGCGAGCAGGCCGTCGGCCAGGCCGGAGAGCTCCGCGACGGTCTCGCCCTTGGCCCGCAGCGCGACGGCGAAGGCGGCGATCTGGGCGTCCGTGGCCCCGCCCGACATGATCTCCGACATGGCCCAGGAGGTCTGGGCCGAGCTGAGCGGCTCACCGTCGAGGAGCGTGGTGAGCAGTGCGGGCCAGGTGGTGGTGCCGGTCATGGATGACGCCCTTTCTCGTCTCGAATGCTCGACGGGGGGCGCCCCTTGCCGGGTGGCCGCCTCGTCGAGGCGGCCGGGGTGCGTACGCGCGCTGCAGGACCGCCTAGAAGGCGGGCCACCACAGCATCGGGTACGCGGTCATGAGCGCAAGAGTATCAGGAGAGCGCCCACACATAGGGCTGCACCGATCTATGTCGTGAGCACCCATGCCGTGGCCCGAGGGGCGACGCTTAGGGTCGGATCCATGGCGAAGGAGCTGACTGGGCGGACTGCGCTGGTGACGGGAGCCGGGAGCGGGATCGGCGCGGCGTGCGCCAGGCGGCTGGCCATCGACGGGGCGCGGGTGCTGGTCGTGGACCGGCTGGCCGAGCCGGCCGCCGAGGTCGCCGCGGAGGTCGGCGGCGTGGCGGTGGTGGCCGACCTGACGGACCCGGGGTTCGTCGCCGCGCTGCCGGACGAGCCGGTCGACATCGTGGTGAACAACGCCGGGTTCCAGCACGTGGCCGCGATCGAGGAGTTCCCGCCCGAGGTGTTCTCGGCGATACTCAAGGTGATGGTCGAGGCGCCGTTCCTGATCGCGCGGCGGGTGCTGCCGGGCATGTACGAGAGAGGGTGGGGACGTTTCGTCAACATCTCCTCGGTGCACGGACTGCGCGCTTCACCGTACAAGTCGGCTTACACGACGGCGAAGCACGCGCTGGAGGGGTTCTCCAAGACGCTGGCGCTCGAAGGGGCGCCGCACGGCGTGACCTCCACCTGCGTCTGCCCCGCGTACGTGCGCACCCCGCTGGTCGAGGGCCAGATCGCCGGCCAGGCCAGGGTCCACGGCGTCGGCCCCGACCAGGTCGTGGAGGAGATCATGCTGCGGCCCGCCGCGATCAAGCGGCTGATCGAGCCCGAGGAGGTGGCCGAGCTGGCCGCCTACCTCTGCGGGCCGGCCGGTTCGTTCATCACCGGCGTGTCCCTGCCGGTCGACGGCGGCTGGACGGCGCGGTAGTGCCCTCACGACGGCCGGGGCGGCGGCGATGACCAAGCGTTTCCTGGAGCTCCTCGCCAGGGAGGCCTCGGCGGTCGAGTTCGAGGGGCCGGTGATCGAGGCCAGGGCCGCGGGCGCCGACCCGGCCGCCGTCGAGGAGCTGGAGCGGGCCAAGGTCGAGGCGCTCAAGGTGCGGGCGCTGCTGCGGCGCAGGGCCAGGCGCGAGGCCGAGCTGTCGGCGCTGTACGACACGGCGGGCGACCTGTCGGCGCTGCGCGACCTGGACGCGGTGCTGGAGGCGATCGTGCACCGCGCCAGGCAGCTCCTGGCGACCGACACCGCCTACCTGACGCTGCACGACCCGGCCCGCGGCGACACCTACATGCGGGTCACCGACGGCTCGATCTCGGCCAAGTTCCGATCGCTGCGGCTGGCCATGGGGTCGGGGCTGGGCGGGCTGGTGGCGCAGACCGCGGTCCCGTACGCGACCGCCGACTACTTCGCCGACGCCCGATTCCGCCACAAGCACGACATCGACGAGGCCGTCACCGAGGAGGGCCTGGTCGCGATCCTGGGGGTGCCGCTGCGGCTGGGCCAGCGGGTGATCGGCGTGCTGTTCGCGGCCAACCGCAGCGCCCGGCCGTTCCACCAGGAGGAGGTCTCGCTGCTGGGCAGCCTGGCGGCGCACGCCGCGGTGGCGATCGACAACGCCCGGCTGCTGCAGGAGACCAGGAACGCGCTGGAGGAGCTGTCGCAGGCGCACCGCGTCGCCAGGGAGCACGCCGAGGCGGTGGAGCGGGCGGCGACGGCGCACGACCGGATGACCTCGCTGGTGCTGCGCGGCGGCGGCATCGAGGACGTGGCCGCCGTGGTGACGGACGTGCTCGGCGGCGAGCTGGCCGTGCTGGACGACCTGGGCAGGCCGCTCGCGGGCGACGCGGCCGGGCTCGACGCCGGCGTGTTCGAGGCGGCCCAGGCCTCGCGCGCGCTCGGCCGTACCGTGCGCAGGGGCGACCTGCGCATCGCGTCGGTGGACGTCGGCGGCGCGCCGCTCTGCACGCTGGTGCTGCGCAGCGACGACGCCGACGAACGCATCCTGGAGCGGGCCGCGCTGGTGTGCGCGCTGCTGCTGCTGTTCCGCAGGAGCGTGGCGGAGGCCGAGGGGCGCGTACGGGGCGAGCTGCTGGACGATTTGATCTCCCGGCCCGGCTCGCCCGGTCTGCGCGACCGCGCCCTGCGGCTGGGCGTCGACCTGTCGGCGCCACACGTCGTGGTCGTGGCCCGGCACGACGGGCAGCGTGAGCGGGCCGCGTTCTGGGCGTCGGCGGAGGCGGCGCTCCGGCACGGCCTGGCCGCGGGGCGCGGCGACGAGGTGGTGCTGCTGCTGCCCGGCACGGACGCGGGCCCGCTCGCCCGGCGCGTGGCTGCGGAACTGAGCGTCTCGCTGCACGCCCCCGCGACGGCCGGCGCGGCCCGGGCCGGAGACGTCGCGGGCGCCTACCGCGAGGCGCGGCGCTGCGCGGACGCGCTGGTCGCGCTCGGCCGGGCGGGCGACGGCGCGAGCACCGCCGAGCTGGGGTTCGTCGGGCTGCTCATCGGCGAGGGCCGCGACGTGCCCGGCTTCGTCATGTCCGCGCTCGGCCCGGTGATCGAGTACGACACGCGCCGCGGCACCGCGCTGGCCGCCACGCTCGCGGCGTACTTCGCCGCCGGAGGCTCCCCCTCGCGCACGGCCGAGACCATGCACATCCACGTGAACACCGTCACCCAGCGGCTGGACCGGATCGGCAAGCTGCTCGGCGACGGCTGGCAGGAGCCGGACCGGGCGCTGGAGATCCAGCTCGCCCTCCGCCTGCACCGGCTCGGCCACACAGACACCGGCGACAGTGTGGGTTCTCAGCCCATATGAGTGACGCCGGTCACTCCCTAGCGTGACGGCATGGCCACCACATCCATCAAGAAGATCGTCGGCGCGAGTCTGATCGGCACCACCATCGAGTGGTACGACTTCTTCCTGTACGGCTCGGCAGCCGCACTCGTGTTCAACAAGCTGTTCTTCCCCGAGTCCGATCCGCTCACCGGGACGCTGCTGGCGTTCCTCACCTACGCCGTCGGCTTCGTCGCCCGCCCGCTCGGCGGGCTGGTGTTCGGCCACTACGGCGACCGGTTCGGCCGCAAGACGCTGCTCGTCGTCAGCCTGCTGATGATGGGCGGCGCGACGTTCCTCATGGGCCTCCTGCCCACGCACGCCGCGATCGGCGCGGCGGCGCCGCTGCTGCTCACGACGCTCCGCCTGGTGCAGGGCTTCGCGCTGGGCGGCGAGTGGGGCGGCGCGGTGCTGATCGTCTCCGAGCACGGGGACGCGAAGCGCCGCGGCTTCTGGGCGTCCTGGCCGCAGGCGGGCGCGCCCGGCGGCAACCTGCTGGCGACCGGCGTGCTGGCCGCGCTCGCCGCCTGGCAGCCGGAGGAGCAGTTCCTCGCCTGGGGCTGGCGGATCCCGTTCCTGCTGTCGGGCGTGCTGGTGCTGGTCGGGCTCTGGATCCGGCTGACGATCACCGAGTCGCCGGTCTTCCAGCAGGCCGAGCCGGAGAAGGCGCCGCCGATCGTCGGCGTGCTGCGGCACCACTCCAAGGACGTCGTCATCGCGATCGGCGCGCGGATGGCGGAGAACATCTCCTTCTACCTGCTCACCGTCTTCGTCATCACCTACGCGAAGAGCACAGGGGTGTCGAACTCGACCGTGCTCAACGCGGTGCTGCTCGCCTCGGCCATCCACTTCGTCACGATCCCGATGTGGGGCGCGCTGTCGGACCGGATCGGCCGCCGCCCGACCTACCTCGCCGGGGCGGCCGGTGTCGGAGTGTGGATCTTCGCGTTCTTCCCGCTGATCGACACCGGCAACTTCCTGGCGATCACGCTCGCGGTCACGGTGGGTCTGCTGTTCCACGGCATGATGTACGGCCCGCAGGCGGCCTTCTTCTCCGAGCTCTTCGGGACCAGGATGAGGTACACAGGAGTCTCGATCGGCGCCCAGCTGTCGGCGATCGTGGCCGGTGCGCTGGCGCCGGTGATCGCGGTGGCGCTGCTCCGCGACTTCGGCAGCAGCCTGCCGATCTCCATCTACCTGGCGGCCGCGGCGGTCATCACGCTGGTCGCGGTCTACGCCGCCAAGGAGACGCAGGGACGCGACCTGGCCGAGAGGATACGCGCGTGAAGGTCACCACGCCGAGGCTCACCCAGCACGTCAGGACCGTCGACGGCAGGACCGGCGAGCCGGTGCTGTTCGTGCACGGCAACGTCTCCTCCGGCGCGTTCTGGCGCGACACCATGGCCGCGCTGCCCGGCGGCTTCCGGCCGCTCGCGGTGGATTTGCGCGGGTTCGGCGAGACCGACTCCCTCCCGGTCGACGCCACCCGCGGCGCGCGCGACTTCTCCGACGACCTGGCCGAGCTGGTCGAGGCGCTGGACCTGGCCCCGGTGCACCTGGTGGGCTGGAGCATGGGCGGCGGCGTGGTGCTCAGCCTGCTGCGCGACCGCCCGGCCGCCGTCCGGAGCGTCACCCTGGTCAACCCGGTCTCGCCGTACGGGTTCGGCGGCACCGAGGGCGCCGGCGGCCGGCTCACCCACCCCGACGGCGCCGGCTCGGGGGCGGGCGGCGTGAACCCCGACTTCGTGGCCAGGCTGGCGGCGGGTGACCTGTCGGACGAGGCGATGACCTCGCCGCGCTCGGTCTTCCGCGCCACGTACGTCAAGAACCCGGTCCCCGATGAGGACTTCTACGTCCGCGCCATGCTCACCACCCGCACCGGCGAGGGCAACTACCCGGGCGACGCGGCCACCTCGGAAGCCTGGCCGCACGTCGCGCCCGGCAAGACGGGCGTCCTCAACGCGATGGCCCCGACCCGCTTCCGGCTGGACGACCTGCACGAGATCGACCCGAAGCCGCCGATCCTGTGGATCAGGGGCGCCGACGACCAGATCGTCTCCGACACCTCGATGTACGACCTCGCCCACCTGGGCGCGCTGGGCCTGGTGCCCGGCTCGCCCGGCACCCCGGCCCAGCCGATGGTCACGCAGACCAGGGCCGTCCTGGACCGCTACGGCCGTTACCGGGAGGCGGTGCTGGCCGACTGCGGCCACAGCCCGCAGCTGGAGCACCCGGAGGCGTTCGTCCGCCTGCTGGCCGGACACCTGAGGGAGGCCCGATTTTGACCCCTCTCAGTCCCTGAGGTAGCGGTGCTTGCCCGCGCGCGCCAGCCGGATGAGCCGGCGCGCGCCGGGCAGGCGGCGGGCCAGCCGCAGCCAGGCGGTGTCGCGGGCCAGCGGGAAGCGCCGTTCCGGGGTGACGGCCGTGGCCGGCCGCACCACCGCCCTGCCGTGCCGCAGCTCCACCGCGAACCGCAGCCCGAGCTCCTCCTCGGCGCCGCGCAGCGACGCCAGCCAGACGCCGGGCCCCAGGTTGTCCCTGCCGGGCATCCGCCGCTTGATCGGGACCTTGGCCACGAGCTGGCCGGCCAGCCTGCCGGGCACGCCCGCCTCCACCAGCGCGGGAGCCGACAGCTCGCGCTCGCGCCGTCCGCCCGTGCGCAGCACCAGTTCCAGCGGCGGCCCGCCGCTCGGCGGCACGTACGGCACGGGCAGCACCACCCACAGATGCTCGCCGAGCAGCTTGACGTTCACGCCGGGCGAGACCAGCGCGATCGACTCGGTGAACGAGCGCGGCTCGACAGCCAGCCCCAGTTCCCCCGTGTCCGTCCAGCACGGCACCACCAGCCGCGTCCTGGGCCGCTGGGCGAGCACGCCGAGGCAGTTGAGCGGCCCGTCCGGCCGCCGCACCCGGCTCCTGGCCTGGTGGGCGCCGCCGAACATGCGCACGTGCACCTCCCACTGGCCGGGCCTGAGCGGTTCGCCGTGCGCGGCCGTCGTCACGTCCACCCTGGCCTCGCCGAGGATGCGCACGCGGGCGTGCCTGCGCCCGTCCTGGACCTTGTCCACCTGGTACGCGACGGGCAGGAAGTGCACGTCACCGGTCTCGGCATGGCGCACGTACACCTCGATGCGGGCGCGCTCGACGGCGCCGGTGACGTCGGTGACGCTCTCCGGCAGCAGCCTGGCGTCGACGGCGCGCGGCGGCTTCCAGAACAGCCGGTCGCCGTCCGTCAGGAACCGCTCGGGCCTGCCCTCGCCGCTCAGCACCTCCACGCTCAGCCCGAGCGCCAGCACGTGCGCGTCCCAGCGGACCTCGGTCAGGTCGGCGCGCAGCCCGGCCCGCCGCCCGGAGTTGGCCAGCAGGACGAGCTGGTCCAGCCGTCCGGCCCTGATGAGCGCGGCCACGGCCCTGAGCTGGACGGGCAGGTAGCGGTCGAGCCGCTCGGGGAAGCGCTCTTCGACGAGCTCCTGGACCATGCGGAAGTAGGCGCCCCGGTCGATCGAGGAACCGGCGAACGCGGTCGTCAGGAACGGCCGCAGCACCGCCGAGCGGAACCAGTACGCGTACATCCGGTCACGCTGGCGGCCCTCGCCCACGTACCCGTCGATGTCGCCGAGCAGGGACCGGAGCTCGCGCACGGCGGTGCGCGGCTCCTCGGCGGCGACCTCGCGCGCGCCCAGGTGGCAGCAGACCTGGTCGGCGAGCACCGCGATGATCTTGGCGCGCAGGTAGGCGCGGACCACGAACGCCTGCTCGGCGATCACTCCGCCGGGCACGGCGAAGCCGAGCTCGTGCTCCTCCAGGAAGGCGCGGCGGTAGAGCTTGTGCGGGGTGAGCAGGGTGAGCAGGCGGTCGCGGAGGATGTCGGCGCGGGCCTTGCTGCGGTCGAAGGCGGTCATGGGCGGCCCGCCGTCGCGCACCAGACGCCCCACGAGCACGTCGGCGTCGGCCTCCACGGCCCGCTCGTGCATGCGTTCCAGGCCGTCGCGCGCCAGCCGGTCCTGCTGGCCGAGCATGAAGACGTAGTCGCCCTTGGCGGCGGCCACGCCGACGTTCCGGCCGCGCATGGGGGAGCCCGTGTGCGGCAGGTGCAGCACGCGCACGTTCCTGCGGACCGCGGCGATGGTGTCGAGCCGCTCGGCTATCCCGTCCGTGGACCCGTCGTCCACGAAGATCACTTCGTACGCGTCCGCTGGGAGGGTCTGTTCCAGCGTCGACCGGATGCACGGATCGGCTGAGTCACCCGGATTGTGGACATTGACGATCACACTGACCTTCACACCCATGCGGCCAGCGTGCGCGGTCCTTCCCGCACGGGCGTGACGGCTTGCCGATTACAGGGGGAAAGATGCCTTGTTAATACCATCCCCTGGCCTGGGAGTGCCCCCAGGCTCCACAGGGAGTGCCGTAGCGGCCCTTGATGTAACCGAGACCCCACTTGATCTGGGTGGCGGGGTTGGTCTGCCAGTCGGCGCCGGCGCTGGCCATCTTGGTGCCGGGCAGCGACTGCGGGATGCCGTAGGCGCCGGAGTAGCGGTTCATCGCCCGCTCGTTCCAGCCGCTCTCCTTCTGCCAGAGGCTCTCCAGGCAGCCCCACTGGTCGGTGCCGAAGCCGAACGAGCCGAGCATCTCCTTGGCGACGGCCTTGTTGGAGCCGGGCGAGGGGGTGCTGCCGGGCGGGAAGTTGGCGGGCGGGAAGCCGTCGCCGCCGGGCGCCTTCTTCTTGATGATGATGGTGTCGAGCGGGTCGTTGCCCTGGCGCGACTGCTTCAGCCTGTCGGCCTTGTGCGCCTGCACGGCGGCGGCCTTGAGCTGGTCGGTCTTGGGGTCGGCGCCCGACAGGTCGCCGCTGGCGATGCGGGCGAACTCCTCCAGCGTGGGCCCCTCGACCGGTGGCCTGTTGGCGTTCTCGATGGCGCGGTGGACGACGAAACCGCCGCCGCCGAACACGACCACGGCGGACAGGCCGATGATCATCACCCGCTTGGGGCTCAGCCGCGAACGCTTGCGCGCCGCCCGGGCGGCCTGGCGCGTGGGACGTTCGCTCAAAGTCGGACCTGGACTCACGGTCCATGAGCTTGCCCTGACTTGGGGGGTGCTCCGCAACCGAATCGGTCAATTCGCTTGGCACTCCCTTGGCCAACCAGCAGGTAGGCCCGACTTTCTCCCCTGTGTGATTTTGGTCACACAGGGCGGCCTGCCCTCCGGGCACCCGATTCCGGAGGGAAGGCCGGTATTCAGGGTCGGTCAGCCAGTTGTTCATGGCATGCGCGGCACGTCACAGTTTAGTTACAGAACGCGGGCATACCCGACATAGCACAATAATGTGGCCGTGGCTGGCATTCTCCTCGTCGAAGACGATCCCTCGGTGCGCACGGCGCTCGAACTCGCGCTGTCCCGCCAAGGGCACTCCGTCACCTCGTACACCACAGGCGAGGAGGCCCTCGACCACATCAGGGCGCGCCGTCCCGAGATCGCCATCCTGGACGTCATGCTGCCCGGGATCGACGGCGTCGAGGTGTGCCGGCGCATCCGCAAACTCGACCAGCTCCCCGTGATCCTGCTCACCGCGCGCGGCGACGACCTGGACATCGTGGTCGGCCTGGAGGCGGGCGCCGACGACTACGTGGTCAAGCCGGTCGAGCCGCGCGTCCTGGACGCCCGCATCAGGGCCATCCTGCGCAGGGCCGAGTCCGCCGCCTCCGACCGCATCACCTTCGGCGACCTGGTCATCGACCGGGGCGCGCTCAAGGTGACGCTGGCCGGCAAGGAGATCCACCTGACGCCCACCGAGTTGCGCCTGCTGCTGGAGCTGGTGCGCCACCCCGGGCAGGTGCTCAACCGGCGCTACCTGCTGCGCTCGGTCTGGGACCACACGCACGTCGCCGACTCCCGGCTGGTCGACGCGTGCGTGCAGCGGGTGCGGGCCAAGATCGAGCCGAGGCCCGCCGAGCCGGTGTTCATCCACACCGTGCGCGGCTTCGGCTACCGGTTCAGCCCTCCGTGACCGGCTCGTGATCAGGCTCCCCACCGGGTTCCGCGCCCGGCTCGTCTTCACCTTCACCCTGGTCGCCATCACCGCCTCCGTCCTGGTGGCCACCATCGGGTTCGAGCTGGCCAAGTCCGCGCTGGTGAAGCGCGCCGAGGACACCGCCATCGACCTCGTGACCAGGGAGCTCAACCGGATAACGTTCCCCATCGGCAGGCTCAGGCAGGGCGAGGCAGCGCCCGGCATGAGCGAGCTGGCCGATCTCGCGGACGCGCTCGACGGGCCGGGGCGCAGCGTCGTCATCGAGTACGGCGACCTGATCCACTCCGACGGCCCGATGACGCTGAACGACGTGCCCAACGAGCTGCACGGCCGGGCCAAGCGGTTCGTCGTCACCCAGCGCAAGGTGGTGCGCAACGAGCTGTGGCTCATCGTCGGCTCCGCCGTCTACCGCGACAACGGCCAGGAGCCCGAGGCCACCGGCCTGCGCGCGTTCGTCTTCTTCCCGATGCGCGACGAGCAGAGCCAGCTCGTCACCCTGCGCACCACGATGGCCCAGGGCGGCGGGGCCATCGTGCTCATCGCCCTGGTGGTGGCGCTGGCGTCGGCGCGGCAGGTGCTGCGGCCCGTCGGGCGGCTCAGCGCGGCAGCGCAGGCGCTCGGCCAGGGCCGCCTGGACACCCGCCTGCCCGTGCACGGCCAGGACGAGCTGGCCGAGCTGACCGCCCGGTTCAACGACGCCGCCGCCGCCCTGGAGCTCAGCGTGTCGGAGCTGCGCTCGCTGGAGGCCATGTCGCGCCGGTTCGTCGCCGACGTCTCGCACGAGCTGCGCACCCCGCTCACCGCGATGACCGCCGTGGCCGACATGCTGTACGAGGAGGCGAACCGGCTGCCCGACGCCCCGGCGGAGGCCGTACGGCTGGTGCTGCACGAGATCGAGCGCCTGCGCGAGCTGGTCGAGCACCTCATCGAGGTGAGCCGGTTCGACGCCGGCACCGCGACGCTCAGCCTGGAGCCGGTGAACGTGGCCGACACGATCCAGGACTGCCTGGAGGTGCGCGGCTGGACCGAGCAGGTGCGGGTCAACGCCTCCCGCAGCCTCGTCGTCAACCTGGACCCGAGCAGGTTCGACGTCATCGTGGCCAACCTGGTCGGCAACGCGCTCAAGCACGGCGCCCCGCCGGTGCTGGTCAACGCCAGGGGCACGGAGAACGGCCTGGAGGTGAAGGTGCGCGACCACGGCAAGGGCATCCCTCCCGAGGCGATGCCGCACGTCTTCGACCGCTTCTTCAAGGCGGGCGCGGGCCGCAGCCGCAGCCAGGGCAGCGGCCTGGGCCTGTCCATCGCGCGCGCCAACGTGCACCTGCACGGCGGCACGATCTCCGTACGCGCGCAGAACCCCGGCACCCTGTTCACGGTCTGGCTCCCGCACGCATGAGGGCGGCACGCGAGCTCCTGGGCGCGGCGGCGCTGGTGGTCGGCGTCGCCGCCTGCGGCATCCCGCCCACCGACGTGATCGAGCGGGCCGCGGCGCCCGTCATAGAGGTCCCGCCCCCGTCCAAGACCATCTACCTGCTCAAGGACGGCGAGCTGACCATGGAGCCCGCCGACGTGAGCTCGGCCTCGGTGGAGAGCCTCCTGCGCGCGCTCTTCGCCGCCTCCGCCCAGCCGCTGGGCAAGCTGGACACCGCCCTGCACGGGTTCGTCTTCGACGGCATCGAGGACTCGCTCAACCCCATCCAGCGCGACGAGGTCAAGCTGCCCAGGACCTCCACCCTGACCGTGTACGTGAGGGGCGACGGCACGCTGAGCAAGACGGCGATGGCCCAGATCGTCTGCACGGCCCAGCAGGACACGGCCATCGAGGGCGTGAAGATCGTGCAGAAGTTCGGAGACCGCCCTCCGGTGACGGAGAGCGGTCTCACGTGCGGCGAGCTCCGGTGAGCCCGCCGGACGACTAGATGGTGATGTCCTCCAGCATCTCCGTCACCAGCGCCGCGATCGGCGAGCGCTCCGACCTGGTCAGCGTGACGTGCGCGAACAGCGGGTGGCCCTTGAGCTTCTCCACCACCGCCACCACGCCGTCGTGCCGCCCGACGCGCAGGTTGTCGCGCTGGGCGATGTCGTGCGTGAGCACCACGCGGGAGTTGGCGCCGATGCGGCTGAGCACGGTCAGCAGCACCCCGCGCTCCAGCGACTGGGCCTCGTCCACGATCACGAAAGCGTCGTGCAGCGACCGCCCGCGGATGTGCGTGAGCGGCAGCACCTCCAGCATGCCGCGGTCGAGCACCTCCTCGATCACCTCGGGCGAGGTGACGGCGCTCAGCGTGTCGAAGACCGCCTGCGCCCAGGGGCCCATCTTCTCGCCCTCGGTGCCCGGCAGGTAGCCCAGCTCCTGGCCGCCGACCGCGTACAGCGGGCGGAAGACGACCACCTTGCGGTGCTGGCGGCGCTCCAGGACGGCCTCCAGGCCCGCGCAGAGGGCGAGCGCCGACTTGCCGGTGCCGGCCCGGCCGCCGAGCGACACGATGCCGATCTCCGGGTCCATCAGCAGCTCCAGCGCGATGCGCTGCTCGGCGGAGCGGCCGTGCAGGCCGAACACCTCGCGGTCGCCGCGCACCAGCCGCACCGACTTGTCGGGCTGGACCCGGCCGAGCGCCGAGCCGTTGGCCGACAGCAGTCGCAGGCCGGTGTGGGTCGGCAGTTCTCTGGCCTCCTCAAGGTCGGCGGTGCCGGAGTCGAAGAGCGACTCGACGTCCTCCGCCGTCACCTGCATCTCGGCCATCCCCGTCCAGCCGGACTCGATGACCAGCCCGGCGCGGTACTCCTCGGCCGCCAGGCCGATCGAGGCCGCCTTGACCCGCATCGGCAGGTCCTTGGAGACGAGCACGACGTCCTGGCCCTCGGCGGCCAGCGAGCGGGCCACGGTGAGGATGCGGGTGTCGTTGTCGCCCAGGCGGAAGCCGACGGGCAGGATGGACGGATCGCTGTGGTTGAGCTCGACCCTGATCGTGCCTTCCCCTGTGGGCATCGGCTCGTCCAGCCGGCCGTGCTCGACCCGCAGCTCATCCAGGTAACGCAGGGCCTTTCTCGCGAAGTAGCCCAGCTCCGGGTGATGCCGCTTCCCCTCAAGCTCCGTGATGACGACGATCGGCAGGACGACATCGTGCTCCGCGAAGCGGGTCATCGCCGCCGGGTCGGCCAGCAGGACCGAGGTGTCCAGCACGTAGGTGCGCTTGGCGGGACTGGTCGTAGGGTTGCTCGAGGACACTGCCACACGTTCTCCCCCGGGCGCCCGTGCGGACGGGCACCCTGCAGACGAGGCGGGATTCGGACCGGACCCGTGCCCCCGACCGCGACGTGCCGCCGGCGCCGGATTCCGGCCCCCTCGGCTCGAATCGGCGCAAAGGCGGGCCCTTTCCGGAATGTCCGGCCTTTGACCGGACACTTCCAACGTTACGTCCCAAGTGCCGGGATGTCCCGTTATGAACCGTAACGCCGGTGTCTCGCGGCGTAATCCCGCAGGGCTCGCAGGAAGTCCACCCTGCGGAAATCCGGCCAGTAGGCCTCGTGGAAGTAGAACTCAGAGTGAGCGCTCTGCCACAACATGAAGCCCGACAGGCGCTGCTCGCCCGAGGTCCGGATGAGGAGGTCCGGGTCGGGCTGGCCGCGAGTGTAGAGATGCTCAGCGATGTGTTCGACATCGAGACCCTCCACGAGGTCCTCGATGCTCGCGCCCCTGCTCGCTTGCTCCTGCAGGAGTGAGCGCACCGCATCGGCAATCTCACGCCTTCCTCCATACCCAACTGCAACGTTCACAATCAGGCCGGGACGGTGCGATGTCACTTCTTTTGCGTTCTTCAGGACATTGGCCGTGCGGTCCGGCAGCAGGTCCAGCGCCCCCACAGGGCTGATCCGCCAGCCCTGGTCGACCAGCTCCTGGACGACGTCCTCGATGATGCGCAGCAGCGGCTCCAGCTCGTTGGGCGGCCGGTTGAGATTGTCGTTGGACAGCATCCAGACGGTGACGACCTCGACCCCGGTCTCGCGGCACCACGTGAGCAGCTCGGAGATCTTGTCGGCGCCCTTGCGATGCCCTTTGGCGACATCGGTCATGCCCATGGCACGCGCCCAGCGGCGGTTGCCATCGATGATCACCCCGACGTGCCGGGGGATGCTGTCCTTGGACAGCTTGGCCTCCAGCCGGCGCTCGTACAGCCGGTAGACCAGGTCGCGCAGGCTCACGGAGTCCCTCCCCAGCGCTGCCATGTACAGGTCGGAAGACCCGACAGGCCATTATCACCGTGTTTCGCCCGTGCCCGTGCCCTGAACGCGGACCTTGCCCGGGTCCGTATTGCCCAGGCAGCCCTCGGCCTCGTCCACCAGAGCACGCACGAACCCCGCCAGCTCACCGGAGGTGAGGATCGCCCGCGTGCCCAGGCCGCCCACGCCCCACGCCTCCACGAAGGCCCTGCGGGTCAGCCGCCACTCGCCGCGCTGCTCCGGCCGGGGTGTCCAGAGGGGGATCGTGCGCAGCTGACAGCGCAGCTCGCCGCCGGCGACGCCGCCCCACCTGCTGCGGTACCGGAACGAGAAGAGTTCGGCCCCGCCCTCTTCCGGCGGGAAGCGGTCGTCGGGATCCGGCCACCGACCGGCCTGCCCGTGATCGCGCCGGGCCGCCTCCACGCCGCGCGCCAGGCGCGCGAGCCGCCACGCGCACCGCTCGCCGACGGTCCCGTACGGGACGCCGTCGCGGGACAGCTCCAGCGTGACCTCGTACGGCATGCCCGCGCTGTCGTTGCAGAGCACCGGTGTCACGGAGAGAAAGGAGCCGTCGGCGCAGCGTAGTCCCACCACGCCGGTTCCCTTCCCTCACGAAGGCGGGTGAATCTCCTGGTCAAGGCCATAGACGCGGGTGGCGGTCGCGCCGAAGACCTGCTCGGCGCCAGCGCCGCCGAGCAGCGCGCGGGCCGCCTCCAGGACCGTCCGGTAGTCGGCCGCCAGCAGGGCGACCGGCCAGTCGCTGCCGAACATCAGCCGCTCAGGCCCGAAACACGCGACCGCGTGCTCCACGTACGGCCGCAGGTCCTCCACCGACCACCGCTCGTGGTCGGCCTCGGTGACCAGGCCCGACACCTTGGCGAAGACATTCGGGTACGCGGCCGCGGCGGCGATCTTCGTGGCCCACGGCTCCCACGCGCGGTCCCTGATCCGCGGCTTCGACAGGTGGTCGACGACCAGCTTCAGCCCAGGATGGCGCCCGGCCACCGTGACCACGTGATCCAGGTGCCTGGGCAGCAGCGACACCACGTCGAACGCGAGCCCGGCCGCGGCCAGCAGCCCCAGCGACTCCAGCACCCCGTCGCGGACCAGCCAGTCGGGGTCGGGCTCGTCGTGGATCAGGTGGCGGACGCCGACGAACTTCGGGTGCGGCCGGTAGCGGTCGAGGGCCTTCGCCGCCTCGCCCGGGTCGGTCAGGTCGATCCATCCGACGACTCCGGCGATGAACGGGTGCGCGTCGGCGTGCGCGAGCATCGCGTCCGTCTCGGCGCGGGAGTCGGCGGCCTGCACCAGCACCGTCCGATCCACCCCGGTGGCACGCAGCTCAGGGATCAGGTGCTCGGGAGCGTAGGTGCGGTAGAGCACGCCGGAGGCGGGGGTCAGCCAGGGGTACTCGACGGTCTCCAGGTTCCAGAAGTGCTGGTGCGCGTCCACGATCACAGGGAAAACCTAGGATGTCTGCACCACCCCCGGCAAGAGTCACCCACCGCATCCCCCGCACCCGCCGCCTCCGCAGCCACCTCCTCCGCAACCCGAGCCGCCGCCGTCCCCGCCGCCGGAGTCGCCGTGGGAGCCGCACGCGGCGGCGCCGCTCGACACGGGCGCCTTCTGCCGCCGGGACGACCTGGCCAGCTCAGTGAACCGCGGCTCGTCCCGCCCGTCCAGACCGTGCAGCGCCACCGGGATCGCGATGCCGAGCCGCTCCTGGGAAGCCGTCAGCGTCTCTCGCCCGTACCGCTCCAGCACCTGGCGGCCCGCCCACGTGGGCGCGTCGCGCAGCGCGCGGCGCTCGCCGGCGTGGCGGGTGAAGCCGACGACGCCGGTCGCCGCCATGGCGAGCGTGCTCAGGCCGGTGAACCCGTCGGGCGCGAGCACGGACGCGACGGCCCCCACCGCCGCCATGCCCCAGGCCAGTACGGGGACGGCCAGCAGGAGAGCGAGCTTGGCGCGTACCGGGCCGATGCCGGACGGCCGGTGCACCAGCCCCGTGCTCACGAGCCGCCGCCGCAGCCCGGCCACCTCGGGCCCCCGGGCGACGGTCCGCAGGGCGCGGCCCGCGTCCATGCCGCCGGGACGGGCCCGTACGGCGGTGAACAGGGCGCGCTCGACGTCGGCGGCCGGCTCCGCGGCCCCCGCCACGGCGTGCAGGTCGCCTCTCCTGTCGAGGCGCAGCGCCTCGGCCGTGATGAGCACGGCGGCGGCGGTCTCGGCGACCCGCGACGGCCCGCCGGCCAGGAAGGCCAGCTCGTACGCGTCCAGGTCGGCGGACGGAGCGGGGCCGGGCCCGGCGCGGCGGGCGTCGAGCCGGATGGACTTGACCGTCAGCCAGACGCCCCCGCACATCACCGCGCATCCGGCGAGTGCCAGCACGAAGTGTAAAGCCCCCATAAAGAATCTCCCGTGTACCGGATAGACGGACCACCGGTCGGGAGGAGTTCCCGGCGAAGCGGAAACGCGACGGCGCCGGCCGTCACGGGGACGACCGGCGCCGCGATGATCGATCAGCCGAGGCGGTCGAGCAGCGCCTGGTGCTCCTCCCACAGCTCCTTGGGCAGCTGGGCGCCGAACTTCTCGAAGTGGGCCGGGATCAGCGCGGCCTCCTCGCGCCAGACCTCGCGGTCGACGCCGAGCAGCGTGCGCAGGTCCTCCTCGGACAGGTCGAGCCCGTCGGTGTCGAGCGTCTCGGGCACCAGCCCGATCGGCGTCGGGACGGCCTTCGCCTCGCCGTTGAGCCGGTCGACGATCCACTTGAGCACGCGGCTGTTCTCGCCGAAGCCGGGCCAGATGAACCTGCCGTCGGCGTCCTTGCGGAACCAGTTGACGTAGTAGATGCGCGGCAGCACGACGTCCTCGCGCCGGCCCAGCTTCAGCCAGTGGCCGAAGTAGTCGCCCATGTTGTAGCCGCAGAACGGCAGCATGGCGAACGGGTCGTGGCGCAGCTCGCCGACCTTGCCTTCGGCGGCGGCGGTCTTCTCGGAGGCGACGTTGGCTCCGAGGAAGACGCCGTGCTGCCAGCTCAGCGATTCGGTGACCAGCGGCACCGCGGTGGCGCGGCGCCCGCCGAACAGGATCGCCGAGATCGGCACGCCCTTGGGGTCCTGCCATTCCGGTGCGATGGTCGGGCACTGGGAGGCCGGGGTGGTGAAGCGGGCGTTCGGATGGGCCGCGGGCTCGCCGCTGTCCGGCGTCCAGGACCGGCCCTTCCAGTCGGTCAGGTGAGCGGGCGGCTCCTCGGTCAGCCCCTCCCACCACACGTCGCCGTCGTCGGTCAGCGCGACGTTGGTGAAGATGCTGTTGCCCCAGAGCGTCCTGATCGCGTTGGCGTTGGTGACCTCGCCGGTGCCGGGCGCGACGCCGAAGAACCCGGCCTCCGGGTTGATGGCGTACAGCCGCCCGTCGTCGCCGAAGCGCATCCAGGCGATGTCGTCGCCGATGGTCTCCACCTTCCAGCCGGGAATGGTGGGCTGGAGCATGGCCAGGTTGGTCTTGCCGCAGGCGCTCGGGAAGGCGGCGGCGATGTAGCGGACCTCGCCCGACGGCGGGGTCAGCTTGAGAATGAGCATGTGCTCGGCCAGCCAGCCCTGGTCACGGGCCATGACGCTGGCGATCCGCAGCGCGTAGCACTTCTTGCCGAGCAGCGCGTTGCCGCCGTAGCCGGACCCGTACGACCAGATCTCGCGGGTCTCCGGGAAGTGGCTGATGTACTTGGTCGTGCTGCACGGCCAGGGCACGTCCTCCTGGCCCGGCTCCAGCGGCGCGCCGACGCTGTGCACGGCCTTGACGAAGCTGCTGTGCTCATGGTCGCGCTTGCTGCGGCCTCCGTTGGCTCGTTCCTCGCTCTCTCCGGCCTTTCGCGCCGCTCCGCGCTCCTCGATGAGCCGCAGCGCCCTGTCGCCCATGCGGGTCATGATCCGCATGGACACCGCGACGTACGGCGAGTCGGTGATCTCGACGCCGACCTGGGAGATCTCTCCGCCGAGCGGCCCCATGCAGAACGGCACCACGTACATGGTGCGGCCGCGCATGCAGCCCTTGAAGAGCTTGCCGAAGGTCTCGCGCATCTCGGCGGGCGCGATCCAGTTGTTCGTCGGGCCGGCGTCCTGCTCGCGCTCCGAGCAGATGAAGGTACGGTCCTCCACCCGGGCGACGTCGCTCGGGTCGGAGGCGGCGTAGAAGCTGTTGGGCCGCTTCGCGAGACGCGTGAACGTGCCCTGGTCGACGAGGAGGTTGGTCAGGCGCGTCCACTCCTCCTCCGAACCGTCACACCATTCGATCCGGTCCGGTTGGGTAAGCGCGGCTATCTGATTGACCCAGGTGACCAATTCGACGTTGCTGGTCGGGGCGGGAACTTCCACGGTTACAGACACGACAGCGGCTCCTCCACTCTCTCAGGGCTCGCTCATCATTAACGACGAGGACACCCGGAAGCCAATTGGCGTAGACCTCTTGGCCTCGGGCGTCGCCGCAGGCAGCGGCCTTGACGACTGGGGGACCCTACCCATCGCGACAGGGTTTAAAAAGAACTCGCCAGCCCACTGGTATATACCAATGCGGCTGGTCTAAACCAATTCCGCAAATGGTTTAGTCCATTCTCCGGGAATTCACGTCGGGCCCTTCGGACCGCACCCGGTCGACATGTTGCAGCGCGTCGCGCAGTTCGGCCAGCCAGGTGTCGGCGTTCTGGCCGACGAGCCGGACGCACCAGGCGAGGGCGTCGCTGCGGCTGCGCGCCACGCCGGCGGCCACCAGCGTGTCGAGAACCTGACGCTCCGGCTGCCGCAGCCTCGTCATGACGGGCACGGACAGTGTGGTGAACATCACAGCCTGGCCGCCGCAGGTGACGCCCCAGGAGACCTTCTGGCGGAACCTCCGCTCGGCCTCCTTGGCGATCTCGACGCGCCGCTCCCTGGTCTCCTCGCGGAAGCGCCCGATCAGGCCGTCGATGAGCGCGGCCCGCTCGCCCTCGTCCATCTCGCCGGGCGGGTCGGGCAGCGTGCCGAGAACCGCGATCTCCTCGCGGTCCCTGATGATCTCGGGCGCGCCGGTGAACCAGCCCTCGGGGAGCCGCCCGGCGAACCATCCGCGCACCTGCGCGGTGCCATCGTCGCTTGCCATGTAATCACCATTACACAGTTGCGAGGAAAAAGCACCCCTTCCCCGCACCGTCCTGGCAGGTGCGGGGGCCGGGGGTGGGGGCGTAGTTTACGGAGCGTGGACCTGGAATTCGTCAGCCGCCACGCGGGCCGCCCGGCCGCCGCGCTGACCCGCAGAGATCTGGCCAGGGCGCTGCTGGCCGTGCCCTCGGGCGTGGCGCTGGTGGCGCTGCCCGACCTGCGCAGGGCCATGATGGCCGCGGGCAACCCGCTGTCCCGCCCGTTCTGGGAGTCGGCCAGGACCACGCTCGCCGCCATCGAGTCCGGCGCGGCCACGGTGGGTGACGTCCAACGCTGGGTCGAGTCGACGGGCACCGAACCCATCCTGATGACGCCGAGCTACTTCGTCTGGCCGGAGGAGAACGAACGCGGGCCGGTGGCCCACGAGATGCACGACCGGCTCGTGGCCCACCTGGAGGAGCGGGTGCGCGCGGGCGAGATCGACCCGGACGCGCTCGCGTCCGGCGATCTTCAAGCCCGCAGGGCGTACGAGGAACTGCAGGAGAGCTGGCTGGCCACGCCGCTGCCCGATGGGCGGGTGCCGGGGTTCTCGGTGAGCGACGAGCAGGACGAGGAGCTGTTCGCGGCCTGGGACGAGGAGGAGGAGTTCGCGCTGTCGGAGCTGCGGCGCATCCTGGGCGAGCTGGTCAAGCAGCCCGAGCTGCCGATCGCCGAGCTCGACCGCGCCGTCACCCGCCTGCGCGAGCTGCTGGCGGTCGCGGGCTATCCGGGCAACGTGCTGCGGGCCTGCGCGGGCTTCGAGGGCGAGCCGATGCCTGACGACGACGTGGAGCTGTGGCTGACCGTGGCCGCCGGCGTCGCCGGGCCGGTCTCGGACCTGCCGGAGGAGGGCGACCTGCTGGAGGAGTTCGCCGACCTGAACGGCGAGGTCAGCCTGGAGGACGAGATGATGGCCCACATCTGCGCCATCCAGCACGCCGACTGGCTCGCCGCCGTGACGGCGCTGGCCCGGATGGGGCCCGGCGCGCTCGCCTCGCCGGAGCGCATCGCCCGCCTGATCGCCGAGTCGGAGGACATCGACGCCGACGAGCAGGACTCCGACGACCTGGCCTCGACCGAGAGCCTCTTCAGGCCGGTGGTCGCGCTCTGGGCCCAGCTCGGCATCGTGGACGAGGACGACGTGCTCACGCCGCTCGGCTGGTGGGGCCTGCCCAAGGCGCTGGAGCGCGCCTGGTCAGCCGGTGACTGAGGGATCGAGCAGGTCCTTGTAGGCGGGGTTGCGCTCGATGTAGCCGGCGACGTACTCGCACCGGGGCACGACCTTCAGGCCGGTGTCGCGGGTGAGGTCGAGCGCGTGCGCGACCAGCCGGCCCGCGAGCCCCTGCCCGCCGTACTCGGGCAGCACCTCGGTGTGGGTGAAGACGACCTTGGTGGGCAGCAGCAGGTAGTCGGCGAACCCGGCGACCTTCCCGTCCACGCGGATCTCGAAGCGGCTCTTCTCCGGGTTGTCGACGACCTCTTCAGACATCTACTCGGCCTTCTTCTCGAGCTCGCGCTCCTCGTCCGCGAGGTCGCGCTCGTGGGGCACCTCGATCTTGCCCATCTGCTTGTTCATGGACTTGACCAGGAAGTAGAGAGCGAACCCGAGAAGGGCTACCACGACGAAGCCGAGCAGGCCCGGGCTGACTTCACCTGCTGCTAGAACCATCACCCTTCCAGTCTGCCACCCGGGGGTCGTGCCCGGACCTCCGGATCAGTGGCAGGCCGGGGACGTCTCCTCGGCGTGGATGCCGGAGAACAGGTCGTCCTCGGGCAGACCGGTGTCGACGAGCGAGCGGGCCAGGTGGTAGTCCTCCGTCGGCCAGATCTCCTGCTGCAGCTCGCGCGGGCAGACGAACCACCAGCCGTCGGGGTCGACCTGGGTGGCGTGCGCCATGAGCGCCTCGTCGCGGATCTGGAAGTAGTCGCCGCAGGGCACCCGGGTCGTGACCTCCCACTTGGCGGGGCGGTCCTCCCAGCGGGCGATCCAGTCGCCGTAGGGGGAACCCATGTCGCGCTCCTGCATGGCCTCGTGCAGCGCCTCGAACCGGGCCCGGTGGAAGCCCATGTGGTAGTAGAGCTTGAGCGGCTGCCACGGGTCGCCGGTGCCGGGGTAGCGGTCGGGGTCGCCGGCCGCCTCGAACGCCTCCACCGACACCCTGTTGGTCATGATGTGGTCGGGGTGCGGGTAGCCGCCGTCGTCGTCGTAGGTGAGGATCACGTGCGGCCTGAACTCCCGCACGGCCGCCACCAGCGGGGCCGCCGCGACTTCGAGCTTCTGCAGCCCGAAGCAGCCCTCGGGCAGCTCCTCCTCCTCGCTCTCCGGCAGCCCCGAGTCCACGAAGCCCATGAACCGCTGCCGCACGCCGAGGATCTCGCGCGCCCGGTCCATCTCGGCCTTGCGCACCCGGGCGATGTCGGCCACGATCTCGGGCCGGTCCATCTTGGGGTTGAGCACGGAGCCGCGTTCACCACCCGTGAGGGTGCAAACCAAGACGTCAACGCCTTCGCGGACATAGCGCGCCATCGTCGCGGCGCCCTTGCTCGACTCGTCGTCGGGGTGGGCATGGACGGCCATCAACCTCAGCGGTGCACTCACGGGCTCGACGTCTCCTCAGACACATGGACCGATCAGTCGCCCACAGAGGCTAGTTTCTGCTGGGCGGTCGCGAGGGCATGACCCCCGCGGGCGACAATTGTCTCGGATAACGCCGAGGGAGTGCAGGGAGATTCCACCATGGCCACCAGAGATGCCGGGAACGGCCCAGTTCTCGGCACACCCGACGACTTCCCGGACCGTCCCGAGCGAGGCGGCCGGATCGTCGTGCACGTCGTCATCGGCGTGCTCGTGGCCATCATCGCCGGAGGCTGGGGCTACGTCATGTGGTCGATGAACGGCAGCGCCAACGGGGCGATCGCCCAGGTAGTCTCATTCCGCGTGCGGGGGCCGTCAGAGGCCGAGATCGCGTTCACGGTGAGCAAGCCCGACGACCGCGAGGCGGTGTGCCGCATCCGTGCGATGGACGTCCACCACGTGGAAGTGGGCAGCAAAGAAGTAAGAATCCGGCCTGGTGAGGGTACGAAGCAGGTCAAGGAACGCCTGGGCACCAGCGCCGAGGCGACTTCCGTCCACATCCAGTACTGCAATCTCGTATAGTGAGACATTTGGGGAAGCGTTCGTGCGACTGACTTGTTAGCCTTTCGCAATTCAACCGTACGTAACCTTCAGTGATCTCAGGGCCCCCTAGGCAAGCAAGGAGAACCCGTGGCCGACTCTCGCGATGAGAACGTCACATGGCTGACGCAGGAGGCGTACGACCGCCTGAAGGCCGAGTACGAATATCTCTCGGGGCCCGGGCGCGTCGATATCGCCAAGAAGATCGAGGCCGCCCGGGAAGAGGGCGACCTGCGCGAGAACGGCGGCTACCACGCCGCCAAGGACGAGCAGGGCAAGATGGAAGCGCGGATCTTCCATCTGCGCCAGATCCTCGACAACGCGCGCGCCGGCAAGCCGCCCGCGGCCGACGGCATAGTCGAGCCGGGCATGACCGTGACCATCCGGTTCGTCGGCGACGACGACGAGGTCACCTTCCTGCTCGCCTCGCGTGAGGAGAGCGGCGCGCCGATCGACGTCTACTCCCCCAAGTCACCGCTCGGCGCCGCGATCAACGGCAAGAGGATCGGTGACAAGGCGACCTACAGCCTGCCCAACGGCCGCCAGAACACCGTCGAGATCCTCGAGGCCGTGCCCTACATCGGCAACTGATGCACCCCGAACGGCACCGCCGGGCCCACCCAGGCCCGGCGGATCTCACGCGCGGTGGCTCCGGCATCCGTCAGGACCTCGGCTTCCTGCTGAGGTCCCGCAGACGCCGTGACCACCGCCGTCTGATCCCGTTCATCGTGGTGACGCTGGTCGCGGTGCTCACGGCCGACGTGCTGCTGCTCACGGAGAACCGTGAGGCCGCCGACGAACCGGCCGCCGCCGAGCCCGTACGTGCCCGCCAGACGCCCCAGCAGAGCCTGATGGCCGACGCCCACACCGTGCGGCCGGTGGCGCCGGTCGGCAAGCTCCACAAGCCGCACGTGTTCGTGGTCACGCGCAAGCCGTTCAGCCAGAAGCAGTTACAGAAGATCGCCCGCCTGTCCGGGATCCGCGCCATGGAGCTGGCCGACGCGGCCAGCGTCATGCTCGACGGGAAGCGGGTGCAGACGCTGGCCGTCGAGCCGTCGACCTTCCGCGCCTACACGCCGAAGGTGACGGCCACCTCCGACCCGTTGTGGAACAACGTGGCCGCGGGTGACGTCGCGGTCTCGTTCGTGCTCGGCAACGACGGCGGCCTCAGCCTGCACCGCAAGATCAACGGCCCGTCCGGGCCGCTGCGCATCGGCGCCTACGCCACCACCGGCTTCGGCGCGGTGGACGCGGTCGTGTCCAAGGACACCGGCCGCGAGCTCGGGCTGCCCCGCGACAACGCGCTGATCATCAGCGCGCCCAAGGCCGACTCGGCGAGGCTCCGCGACCGGGTGCTCAAGCTGCTGCCCAAGGGCACCCAGGCGGCCCTGGTCAACCCCGTGCGGCCGCAGCCGCAGGTCAAGGCCCGCGACTGGCCCACCGGGGCGTTCATGACCGGAGACCAGCTCACCGTGGCGCTGCGGGCCGCCGCCTCCAAGCTGGGCAGGCCGTACGTGTGGGGCGCCGAAGGGCCTGACAGCTTCGACTGCTCCGGGCTCGTGCAGTGGGCCTTCGCCCAGGCCGGCATCAGGATGCCGCGGGTGACGCACCAGCAGTGGGTCACCGGCCCGCAGGTGCCGCTCTCGCAGGCGCACCCGGGCGACCTGCTGTTCTGGCGGCACGACCCGACCAATCCCGGCTACATCTCCCACGTGGCGATCTACTGGGGCGACGGCAAGATGCTGCACGCCCCGCGCACCGGCGACGTGGTGAAGATCGTCCCGGTCAGCACCCGCAACCTGGCCGGGGTCGTCCGCGTCAGCCCGCAGGCCGCGGCGAAGGTCCGCTGACCCGTCCCCGGAGGACCGTGTGAGAGCCTGAACTCATGAACAGGCTCGGTAGTGAGACGTCTCCCTACCTCCTTCAGCACGCGGGGAATCCGGTCCACTGGTGGCCCTGGGGCGAGGAGGCGATGCGGGAGGCCAAGCGGCGTGACGTGCCCCTGCTGGTCAGTGTGGGCTACTCGTCCTGCCACTGGTGTCACGTCATGGCTCACGAGAGCTTCGAGGACCCCGCGACCGCCCGGCTGATGAACGAGCACTTCGTCAACGTCAAGGTCGACCGCGAGGAGCGGCCCGACGTCGACGCCGTCTACATGAGCGCCACCCAGGCGATGACCCAGCAGGGCGGCTGGCCGATGACGGTGTTCGCCACCCCGGAAGGCCACCCGTTCTACTGCGGCACCTACTTCCCCCGCCCGCAGTTCCAGCGGCTGCTGACGGGGCTGCACAACGCCTGGACCACCGACCGCGACAACGTGCTGAAGCAGGGCGCCAAGGTGGTGGAGGTGCTCAACTCCGGCACCGCCCTGCCCAACGGCCCGCTGCCCACGGCCGAGACGCTGGAGCAGGCCCTCGCCAACCTGCGCGAGTCGTTCGACCCGGTGCGCGGCGGGTTCGGCGGGGCGCCGAAGTTCCCGCCGTCGATGGTGCTGGAGTTCCTGCTGCGCTCGGGCGAGCGCGAGATGTCCGGCAGGACCCTGGAGTCGATGGCCCGCGGCGGCATCTACGACCAGCTCGCGGGCGGGTTCGCCCGCTACAGCGTGGACGCCGGCTGGGTGGTGCCGCACTTCGAGAAGATGCTCTACGACAACGCGCTGCTGCTGCGGGTCTACACCCACTGGTGGACCGCGACGGGCGAGCCGCTGGCCCGCCGGGTCGCGCTGGAGACCGCCGGCTGGCTGCTGCGCGAGCTGCGCACCCCCGAGGGCGGCTTCGCCTCCGCGCTGGACGCCGACAGCGAGGGCGAGGAGGGCAGGTTCTACGTCTGGACTCCCGAGCAGCTGCGCGAGGTGCTGGGGCCCGACGACGGCGACTGGGCGGTGCGGGTCTTCCAGGTGACCGGCACGTTCGAGCACGGCACGTCGGTGCTGCAGCTCCCGGAGGAGCCCGACGACCCCGAGCGGCTGGCGCGGGTGCGCGAGCGGCTGCTCGCCGCGCGGGAGCTGCGGGTACGTCCCGAACGCGACGACAAAGTGGTGGCGAGCTGGACCGGGCTGACCATCGCGGCCCTGGCCGAGACCGGCGTGGTGTTCGACCGGCCCGATCTGGTGGAGGCGGCCACGGCCGCGGCGGTGCTGCTGGACGAGGTGCACGTCGACGGCGGCAGGCTGCTGCGCACCTCGCGTGACGGGCGGGCGGGGCGCAACGCCGGCGTGCTGGAGGACTACGCCAACCTGGCCGAAGGGCTCATCGCGCTCTACGGGGTGACCGGGGAGACGCGCTGGTTCCGGCTGGCGGGCACGCTCCTCGACACCGTGCTCGACCGGTTCGCCGACGGCACCGGCGGGTTCTACGACACCGCCGACGACGCCGAGCGGCTGTTCCAGCGCCCGCAGGACCCCACGGACAACGCCACGCCCTCCGGCCAGTACGCGGCCGCTGGGGCGCTGCTGTCGTACGCGGCGCTGACCGGGTCCGCCCGCCACCGGGAGGCGGCGCACGCCGCGCTCGGCACGGTGTCGGTGCTGGCCGGGAAGCACGCCAGGTTCGCCGGATGGGGGCTGGCGGTGGCCAGGGCGGCGCTCGACGGGCCCGTCGAGGTGGCGGTCGTGGGCCCGCCCGGCGATCCGCGCACCCGTGCCCTGCACCGCGAGGCCTACCTGTCCGGCTCCCCCGGCCTGGTGGTCGCTCCCGGGCCCGGCCCGGACGACGCCGTGCCGCTGCTGCTGGGGCGCGACCTCATCGGCGGGGCGCCGGCGGCGTACGTGTGCCGGGGGTTCACCTGTGAGCTGCCGGTGACGACCGCGGAGGAGCTGCGCGCCCAGCTGAGCCGGTGAGGGCGGGTCTCAGTCGAAACGCGGGCCGCCGTCGCCGTCGCCGTCGGTGGCGGCCGTCGGCTCGGGGACGGACTCCTCGACGGACGGCGGCCCGAAGTCCTGGTCGAACGTTTCTGACCGGCGGGCGTCGTCCTCAGGTTCCAGGTCGGCGGGCGGCTCCTCGTCCGTGAACGGCGGCTGGGTCGGCTCGGCCGTGGGCCCCTCGTCCCACTGCTCCGGCTCGCGGGACCGCGTGTCGTCGCGCCAGCCGCGATCCTGGTCGCGCGGCTGGTCGTAGCCGCGCGCGTGGCCCACGCCCTGCGGCTCGGGGAACTGCTCGACCGGCTCGCCGTCCATGGCCTCGGCCATGAACGCCCGCCACACCTGGGCGGGCAGCTGGCCGCCGAACTGGACCCCGTAGCCGGGGATGTCCACGGTCTCGTTGTCGTCGCGGAACATGTTGACGGCGGTCGCGAGCTGCGGCGTGAACCCGTTGAACCACACGGCCTTGGAGTCGTCGGTGGTGCCCGTCTTCCCCGCCACGGGACGGTCGTAGAGGCGGGCGGCGGTGCCGGTGCCGTACTCGACGACCTGCCGCATGGCGTAGACGGCGTCGGCGGCGGCCCCCTTGCCGATCGCCTGGGAGGCGGCGGGCTTGACGACGTCCTTCACCCCGTCGGCGTCGGTGACCGACTTGATCACGTGGGTCTCCATGTGGACGCCGGCGTTGGCGAGGGTCCCGAAACCGGCGGCGTTCTGCACGGCGCTGACCGAGGCCACGCCGAGCGGGAACGAGGCGGCGTCCACGTGCTGTTCGAGCTGCTCGGCCGGGATGCCCATGGCCTCGGCGGTGGCGGCCACCTTGCGCGGCCCGACCTTCTGGGCCAGGTCCACGAACGCGGTGTTGACCGAGTTGCGGATGGCGCTCACCAGGTCGATCTGGCCGTAGGAGCGGCCGCCGTCGTTGGGGATGGGATGGTCCGGATCGGCCGCCACGCGCATCGGCGAGTTGCCGTCGACCCTGGTCGACAGGCTCAGCCCGTTGTCCAGCGCCGCCGCCAGCGTGTAGGGCTTGAAGGTGGACCCGGCCATGACCTTGGCCGAGAACGCGTTGTCGTACTGGGACTTGTCGGGGTTGCCGCCGTAGAAGGCGACCACCTCGCCCGTGTCGGGGGCGACGGCCGCCAGCCCGGTGCGCACCTTCTTCGGCGTGGCCTGCGGCAGCGTGCCCTTCACCGCCCGCTCGGCCGCCTCCATGAGCTTCTTGTCGAACGTGGTGACGATCTTCAGCCCGCCGCCGTTGATGTCCTCGTCGCTGTAGCCGCGCCGGTTGAGCTCGTCGGTGACCTGCTGGAGCATGTACTGAGCCTGGCCCTTGAGCTGGAACGGCTTCTTCGGCTCCTTGAGCTCGGGGAAGCGCTGCGCGGCCGCCTCGTCGGCGCCGAGCGCGCCGGTCTCGGTCATGGCCCTGATCACCGACTGCCAGCGGGCCTTCGCCGCGTCGAGGTCGGCGCCCTCCGGGTCGGCGAACCGGGACGGCTGCTGGATCACCGAGGCCAGGTAGGCGCCCTGGGCCACGTCGAGATCGTCGACGCCCTTGCCGAAGTAGGCCTGGGCGGCTGCCTGCACGCCGTTGGCGCCCCGGCCGAAGTAGATCGTGTTGAGGTACTGCTCCAGCACCCAGTCCTTGGACTGGGACTGGTCGACCTTGATCGAGATCATGATCTCTTTGGCCTTGCGGACCACCGAGCGTTCCTGGCTCAGGCCGCTGTAGTAGTTGCGCACGAGCTGCTGGGTGATGGTGGAGCCGCCCTGGAGCTGCTGCCCGGTGACGGTGGACCACAGGGCTCGCGCGGTGCCCTTGACCGAGACGCCGCTGTCTTCGTAGAAGGAGCGGTTCTCGGCGGCGATGACGGCGTCGCGCACGTGCCGGGGCACCTTGGCCAGCTCGACGTTCCTGCGGTCGATGCCCTGCCGGGCGATGACGGTCTTGCCGTCGCGGTAGTAGATGACCGAACCCTGGGCCGTCGCGTCCTCCTGCGTGCTGTCGGGGATGGGCGTCAGCGCCCACGCGACGCCGAACAGCGCCGCCAGCACCAGGACCCCCGCCGCGACCACGATCAGCAGCCAACGGAGCACTCGCCGTTTTCGCATCGCCGTCTTCACCACCCGGTCACGCCTCCCCGACCCCCCGTCATCTGGGCGAACGTCAAGGGTAAGCGCTCGATAACGGTGCCTCGTCCCTTCGGGTGATGCTACGGCTCGCGCATCGCCCGGCGTGGGACATCGGCGACCAACGGCAGCACCCGGTAGGGCACGGGAGTGTCCAGGGCGACGATCGAGGAGGTCCTGAGCACGCCCCGGACCTCGACGATCTCGTCGATGACGCGCTGGAGATCGGCGTTCGTCCGCGCCACCACCCGGCACATGAGGTCGCTCCCGCCGGTGACCGTGTGGACCTCCAGCACCTCGGGGATGTGCGCCAGCCGGTGCGCCACCGGGTCGTGGCCGGAGACCTGCCGGATCTCCAGCAGCACGAACGCGGTCACGTCGTAGCCGAGCGCCACGGCCGATATGTCCGGCCCGAACCCCGTGATGACGCCCCTGGACATGAGCCGGTCCAGCCGCGCCTGGACGGTCCCCCTGGCCACGCCGAGCCGGCGCGAGCACTCCAGCACGCCGAGCCTCGGCTCCGCGCTCAGCAGCGCGATGAGCCGGGCGTCCAGTTCGTCGATCGTCATGATGTACAGATTCTCCGCGGTACGGGCCGGGCGACTAGGCAGATTGTCCACTCATTCAAGCAACTCTTGCGCAACTCGTCCAGGTATATCGAGAGTTGTCGGTATGAGTGATGTCTTTCCGGTGAACGGTATGCACGCCGTGGTCTTCGCTGTCGGCAACGCCAAGCAGTCCGCCCACTACTACTCGACCGCGTTCGGCATGAGGCTGGTGGCCTACCGCGGGCCGGAGAACGGCAGCCGCGACGAGGCGGCCTACGTGCTCAGCTCCGGCGGCGCCACCTTCGAGTTCCGTGCCTCCCTCCGACCGGGCACGGACCTGGCCGGACACGTGGCCGAGCACGGCGACGGGGTGATCGACCTCGCGCTCGACGTGCCCGACGTGGAGGCCGCCTACCGGCACGCCGTCTCCCACGGCGCCCGCGGGCTGGCCGAGCCGCACGTGCTGGAGGACGAGCACGGCAAGGTGGTGGTCGCCGCCATCGCCACGTACGGCCAGACCCGCCACACGCTGGTCGACCGGTCCAACTACACCGGCCCCTACCTGCCTGGTTATGCGCCCGCGCGGCCCCTCGTGGCCCCGCCCGCCACCAAGTCGGGGCGGCTGTTCCAGGCCGTCGACCACTGCGTCGGCAACGTGGAGCTCGGCAAGATGGACGAGTGGGTGGCGTTCTACCGCGAGGTGATGGGCTTCACGAACATGGCCGAGTTCGTCGGCGACGACATCGCCACCGAGTACTCGGCGCTGATGTCGAAGGTCGTGGCCGACGGCTCGCGCAAGGTCAAGTTCCCGCTCAACGAGCCGGCCGTCAGCCGCAAGAAGTCGCAGATCGACGAGTATCTGGAGTTCTACGGCGGGCCGGGCGTCCAGCACGTGGCGCTGGCGACCAACGACATCCTCACCACGGTCGACCACATGCGGGCGGCCGGGGTCGAGTTCCTCGACACGCCTGACTCGTACTACGAGGACCCCGAGCTGCGCGCCCGCATCGGCACCGTGCGCGCGCCCATCGAGGAGCTGAAGAAGCGCAAGATCCTGGTCGACCGGGACGAGGACGGCTATCTGCTGCAGATCTTCACCAAGCCGGTGCAGGACCGGCCCACGGTGTTCTTCGAGCTCATCGAGCGCCACGGCTCGCTGGGTTTCGGCAAGGGCAACTTCAAGGCCCTGTTCGAGGCGATCGAGCGTGAGCAGGAGCGCAGGGGCAACCTCTGAACCGGGTTCCCGTGAGCGGGTGGCGATCAGAGGTTGACCGAGCGTACTCTTCTGATCACTGATCGGAAGGGGGCGCTCCCGCTCATGGGGTCGATGACACAGCGGGCCGCCGCGCTGCTGGCCACGCTGAGCCTGCTGGCGTGCGGCGCGACGGACCGGCCGTCCGAAGGGGCGACCGGTGCCGACTCGGGCTCCCCGCGGACCGCCGCGCCGGCCGGGCCGACGCGGGGCGCGCCCGGCATCGGCGACCCCGACTTCCCGCTCGACGGCAACGGCGGCTATGACGTCGCCCACTACGCGCTGAAGATCGGCTACGTGCCGGAGAGCAAACACCTCGACGGCGAGGCGACGGTCCGGGCGACGGCCACCCAGTCGCTGTCGCGCTTCAACCTCGACCTGCGCGGGTTCGAGGTGAGCGGGGTGTCCGTCGACGGCGCCGCCGCCACGTTCTCCCGCGAGGGCGACGAGCTGTCCGTCACTCCCGCCCGGCCGCTGGCGCGCGGGGCCGCCTTCGCGGTGAAGGTGACCTACTCCGGGGTGCCGCAGCCGGTGCGCGGCTCGTCCAACCTCGGCTCCTACGGGTTCATCCCGACCGGGGACGGCGCGTTCGTCGCGTGCGAGCCCAACGGCGCCAGGACCTGGTTCCCGGCCAACGACCACCCGGCCGACAAGGCCACCTTCGACTTCGAGATCACGGTGCCCGCCGGGGTGACCGTGCTGGCCAACGGCGAGCTGGTGAGCCGCGAGCCGGCCGCCGGCGGCGGCACCACGTTCACCTGGCGCGAGTCCCACCCGATGGTCACCTACCTGGCCACGGCCACCATGGGCGAGTTCCAGCTCCGCGAGGGCAGAACCCCGGGCGGCATCCGCAACCTGGCGGCGGTCGACCCGCGCTTCGCCGGCGAGCTCGGCGACCTCTACACGAGGTCGGGCCAGATCACCGACCACTGGGTGACGGTCTTCGGCCCCTACCCGTTCTCGTCCACCGGCGGCGTGGTCGACGACTTCTCGGCGGGCTACGCGCTGGAGAACCAGACCAAGCCCATGTACGGCGGTTTCAGGCCCGACCAGTCGATCATCGCGCACGAGCTGGCCCACCAGTGGTTCGGCAACAGCCTCAGCATCGAGCGCTGGGAGGACCTCTGGCTCAACGAGGGGTTCGCCACCTACGCCGAGTGGCTGTGGACCGAGCACACCGGCGGCGACACGGCCGACGAGCGCTTCCGGGCCGGCCACGACCGGCCGGCGGGCGACCCGATCTGGTCCTACCCGCCGGGCGACGCCCGGCCCGACGACCTGTTCAACGAGTCCGTCTACCTCCGTGGCGCGATGACGCTGCACGCCCTGCGCGAGAAGATCGGCGACGACACGTTCTTCCGGCTGCTCAAGACCTGGACGGCGGAGCACGAGCACGGCAGCGTGACGACGGAGGAGTTCACGGCGCTGGCCGAGCGGCTGTCCGGCAAGCAGCTCGACTCCCTTTTCGACGCCTGGCTCTTCCAGCCCCGCCGCCCGGCGGCCTGACCACTCGCCGGGCTTGCCCGCGTCCCGCAGCTCGTGAATCGGTGCCGTCGGTGTTCTCGCTCACCGCGCAGGCCGCGCTCGCGGTGCCGATCAGCGTCGGCACGGCGACCGCCGCCGCCGCGCTCAGCACCAGCCGACGGCCCTCATGACGGCCGCGGCCGCGCTGGTCACCGAGCGCTCTCCCGCGTCCACCACCACGTCCTCGACCCGGGCCGCCACGAGGATGTCATCGAGCGCGCCGGAGCGGTCGAGATGCCAGCGCAACCCCGCCTCGTCACCCTCGTGGCGTCGCGCGAGGCGCTGGCGGACGACGGGGATCGGGACCCGCAACCGGCACACCGTGAGGTTTACGCCGACGGCCTCCTGGTGGCGCCGGCGCTCGTCCCGTGACTCGACGACACCGGCCAGCACGAGCCGTCGCGCTCCGGCCTCCAGGTGGTTGCGCGCGACGTCGCGCAGGTTGCGCAGGGTGAGTTCGAGATTGAACGGGTCGTCCGCCGGGGCGGGCCAGGACCGGCGGAGCCAGTCGAGGTCGATGACCGCGTGCGGGATCCCGGCGGCGGCGAGGAGATCACCGGCCGCGTCCGCGACCGACGTCTTGCCGGCCCCCACGGTCCCGGTGATCAGCAGAGCGGCGGGCATCCGACCAGGGTGGCAGACGACGGCCGCGAGCGGTAACCGGTCAGTACGTGTCGCTCGCGAGGATCAGGGCGGCGGCGCCGATCAGGCCCGCGTCCTGGCCGAGCGACGCGGGCACCACCCGCAGGCGGCGGGCGAACTCCATCCGGGCGTGCTCCCGCAGCGCCTCCTCCAGCGGGCCGAACAGCGGCTCCCCGGCCTGTGACAGGCCGCCGCCGATGGTGACCAGGTCCAGGTCGCACAGGTGGGTGGCGGAGGCGATGGCGATCCCGAGCGCCCGGCCCGCCCTGCGCATGGCGGCCACGGCCACCTCGTCACCCGCCCGCGCGTCCGCCGCCAGCATCCGGGCGGTGACGGCCCGCTCCTCCCGGTAGTCCCCCTGAGCCGCGGGATCGCCCGGGGTCCAGCCGCGGCCGAGCGCCCAGGCGGTCAGGGCGGGGCCGCGGGCGACCGCTTCCAGGCAGCCGTGGCCGCCGCAGCCGCACGGCGGCCCGCCGTCCGGCTCCACCACCACGTGCCCGATGTGCCCAGCGTTGCCGGTGCCGCCGTCGACCAGCCGCCCGCCGAGGACGAGCCCGCCGCCGACACCGGTCGAGACCACCATGCCCAGCATGTCCGCCACGCCCCGCCCGGCGCCGCGCCAGTGTTCGGCCACCGCCAGGCAGATGGCGTCGTTGTGGACCCGTACCGGAACCCCGGGGAACAGCCCGGAGAGCCGGGCACGCAACGGGAAGCCCCGCCAGCCGGGGATGTTGAGAGGTGAGACCACGCCGGACGGCCACTCCATCGGCCCGCCGCAGCCGACGCCCACGCCCGCGACCCCGTCGGAGAGCGGGCCGATCACCTCGCGCAGGGCCCGCCAGAGCGTCTCGGCGTCCGCGTCCTGCGGGGTCGCCGCACGCCTGATCTCCACGATCGCGCCCTCGGGGGACACCCGGGCGGCCGCCAGCTTGGTCCCGCCGACGTCGACCGCCAGGATCACTCTCCGCCCGCCGAGGAGAACACCAGGACCGACGCCGTGAACCCGTGCACGTGGTTGTGCCCGCCCACCGGCCCCACCTCGCCGGCCGCGAAGAAGCCCGCCACGCCGATCGGCCCCAACGTGTCGCGCAGCGCCAGCGGGTCGTGGTCGGCGGTGCCGAACATCGCCGACCCGCGCCCGTTGCACGAGAACAGCAGCGCCCCGTCGACCCGGCCCAGCTCCTGCCGGTGCGCGTCGAGCATGTCGTACAGGTCCTCGTCGGCGGTGGCCGCGTCGCGCACCTGGAAGCGCACCGTACGGCCGATCTCCACGATGTCGCCGATGGCCACCGCCTCGCGCTCCGGGTCGATGCCGATCACGCCGCGGATCAGGAAGTCGCCGCGCTCGTGGCGCTCGGCGTACTCGTCCATGGCGAGCCCGATCTGCAGCCCGGCGGCGACCAGCTCGCGGTCGTCCTCGTCCAGGTCGGTGACGATGTCTTCCAGCCGGGACAGCGCGGGCTGCCCGGCCAGCTCCAGCAGCAGGTTCTCCTCGGCGCGGGTGACGACCATGTTGGGCCCGATCGGCCGGCAGCCCTGGCTGACCACGGTGGTCACGTTGACGGACCCGCTGATCAGGACGCCGATGGCGCCCTCGGTGTACATCTCGCCGTCGGCGAACAGCCGCACGGAGCCGCGCCCCTGCACCCCGTTGGCCAGCCCGCCGACCAGCGGCAGGTCGCCGAGCACGTCCATGGAGCGCTCGACGAAGGCGTCGGCCGGGAACGAGTACGGGTCGGCCAGCAGGATCGCCACGTGGTCGTCGGGGCTGCGCTCGGGCAGCCCGACCACCACGAACCGGTCCTCGGCCGTGAGCGTCTCCAGCGCGAACGTGGTCAGCTCGGCCCCTTCCAGGGTGGCCGCCCAGGCGCTCACGGAGGGCGTCAGCTCCACCCCGGTGTCGCCGCCGATCACGCCGGTGGCGCTGCAGCCGATCACGTGCGCGTCGGGCGCCATCCGCATCGCGCGCTCGCCCGCTCTGGCCACGTCGTCGGGGTCGTCGCCGCACACGAAGAAGCAGACCAGGTCAGCCTGGCCGCTGAGTCGCGACAGGGCCTGGTTCACGGCCCTCTCCGCGGCTCCCACCAGGTCGGAGTCCACGGCGAGGCCGTCGGCGAAGCGGCTTGTCATCACTGCCACGCGTCTCGCCTCCCTCTGCTGGTCCAAGTACCCTAGGCCCGATTCTCCCCACTAACGGACCGAGCACGCATACGAACCGTGACGGAATAGCCGAGATCCTGATATCTCCACCAGATGCGAAACTCCCTGCCGCATCGCGTCCGGGGGACGTAGTCTCGATCCCGTGCATCAGCCTCGTATTCTGCGCGAGTTGCGAGAGAGCGGCCACGTTCATCGCACCGTAAAAGCCGAGGTCCGCGAAAACCTGCTGGCCAAGCTCCGGGCGGGCGAGCCCCGCTTTCCCGGCATCGTGGGCTTCGACGACACTGTCCTGCCTCATCTCGAACGGGCGCTGCTCGCCGGTCACGATCTGGTCCTGCTCGGTGAGCGCGGCCAGGGCAAGACCCGGCTCATCCGCACCGTCGCCGGCCTCCTCGACGAGTGGACGCCCGTCGTCGAGGGCTGCGAGATCAACGACCATCCGTACGCGCCGGTCTGCGGACGCTGCCAGGCCCTGGCCGCCGAGCTGGGCGACGAGCTGCCCGTGGCCTGGAAGCACCGCGACGAGCGCTACGGCGAGAAGCTCGCCACGCCCGACACCTCGGTCGGCGACCTGATCGGCGACATCGACCCCATCAAGATCGCGGAGGGCCGGCGGCTCGGCGACCCGGAGACCGTCCACTACGGCCTGGTGCCGCGCACCAACCGCGGCGTGTTCTCCGTCAACGAGCTGCCCGACCTGGCCGAGCGCATCCAGGTGTCGCTGCTCAACGTGCTGGAGGAGCGCGACATCCAGGTCCGCGGCTACAACCTGCGGCTGCCGCTCGACATCCTGCTCATCGCCAGCGCCAACCCCGAGGACTACACCAACAGGGGCCGGATCATCACCCCGCTGAAGGACCGCTTCGGCGCCGAGATCCGCACCCACTACCCGACGTCGGTCGAGGACGAGCTGACGCTCATCCGCCAGGAGTCCGTGCCCGACATCGGGGCGGACGTCCCCGAGCACCTCGTCGAGGCCATCGCCCGCTTCACCCGCCTGGTGCGCGAGTCCACCGCCGTCGACGCCCGGTCGGGCGTGTCGGCCCGGTTCTCGATCGCGGCCGCCGAGACCGCCGCCGCCTCGGCCGTGCGCCGGGCCGCGCTGGCCGGCGAGGAGCAGCCGGTGGCGCGGGTGTGCGACCTCGGGCCCGGCGTCCACAGCCTGCGCGGCAAGGTGGAGTTCGAGGTCAGCGAGGAGGGCAGGGAGACCGAGATCCTCGCCCACCTGCTGCGCCGGGCCGTCGCCGAGACGTTCAGGAGCCGGCTGGGGGGCATGGACCTGTCGCCGCTGACCGACAAGTTCGCCGAGGGCAACCAGGTGGAGTCGGGTGAGCTGGTGCCGGCCGGAGAGCTGCTCCGCCGCATCGGCCCGGTCCAGGGGCTGGCCAAGATCATGTCCAGGCTGGGCATGGGCGCCGGTGACGAGTCGCCCGGTCACGCGGCCGCCGCCCTGGAGTTCACGCTGGAGGGCCTCTACCTGATGCGCCGGCTGTCGAAGGACGACCTCGACGGGGTCACGGTCTACCGGACATGACGGGCATCCCGGCTCGGGTTAGCGTGGGTTCGTGATGGCCTACCGCTACGGCGAGTACCACGACGGCCCGGATCCCCTCGCTCCGCCCTACGACGTGCGGGCGGCGCTGGACGAGATGGGCGACGCCATCCTGTCCGGCTCGACCCCGGTGCACGCGCTGCGCGACCTGCTCAAGCGCGGCCTGCCCGGGGCCCGCGACCGCCGCGGCCTGGACGACATGCTGCGCGAGGTGCGGCGGCGGCGGCGCGAGCTGCGCGAGGGCGGCCGGCTCGACGGCACGCTCGAACGGGCCAGGGCGCTGCTCGACAAGGCCGTCGGCCAGGAGCGGGCCGAGCTGTTCCCCGACCCGGCCGACGACGCCAGGATGCGCGAGGCCGAGCTCGACTCGCTGCCGGAGGACACGGCCAGCGCCATCCAGCAGCTGAGCTCGTACGAATGGCGCTCGGAGGCGGCCCGGCGGACCTTCGAGGAGCTGCGCGACCTGCTGCGGCGTGAGGTGCTCGACAGCCAGTTCCGCGGGATGCGCGACGCGCTGGCCAACCCGGACCCGGAGGCGATGGAGCGGGTCCGGCAGATGATGACGGACCTGAACGACATGCTGGACAAGGACGCCAGGGGCGAGCACACCCAGGCGGACTTCGACGCCTTCATGGCCAAATACGGCGACATGTTCCCGGAGAAGCCGCGCGACCTCGGCGAGCTGGTCGACGTCCTGGCCCGCCGCGCCGCGGCCACCCAGCGCATGCTCGCCTCCATGACCCCGCGCCAGCGCGAGGAGCTCGGCAACCTGATCAACCAGACCCTCGACCAGGCCGGCCTGTCCGAGCAGATGCGCCGCCTCGGCGAGGCGCTGCACGCCCGCCGCCCCGACCTGGCGTGGGACTCCAGCGAGCGGATGACCGGCGACGAGCCGCTGGGCATGGGCGACGCCGTCACCGCCCTGGAGGAGCTGGCCGACCTGAGCCGCCTGGAGTCGGCGCTGCGCCAGGACTATCCGGGCGCGCGGCTGGACGACATCGACGAGACCGCGGTCCGCCGCGCCCTGGGCCGCTCCGCGGTGGACGACCTGGAGGCGCTCAAGCGCATCGAACGCGAGCTGGAGGAGCAGGGCTATCTCCTGCGCCGCCGCGGCAAGCTGGAGCTGACGCCCAAGGCGGTGCGGCGGCTCGGCGAGACCGCGCTGCGCCGGGTGTTCTCCTCGCTCGACGCCGGCCGGCGCGGCGACCACGACCAGCACGACGCCGGCTCGGCCGGCGAGCTGACCGGCTCGTCACGGCCCTGGCGGTTCGGCGACGAGCAGCCGCTCGACGTGGTGCGGACCCTGGTCAACGGCGTGCGCGCGGGCGGCCTGCGCACCACCGGCGACGGCCCGTCCGTCAGGCTGTCGGTGGACGACTTCGAGGTGGCCGAGACCGAGCGGCGCACCGCCGCGGCCGTCTGCCTGCTGGTCGACCTGTCGTACTCGATGGCGCTGCGCGGCACCTGGGCCGCGGCCAAGCAGACCGCGCTGGCCCTTCAGGCGCTGGTGTCGTCCAAGTTCCCGCAGGACGCCGTGCAGATCATCGGCTTCTCCAACTACGCGAGGGTGCTGCAGCCGGACGAGCTGGCGGGCCTCGACTGGGACATGGTCCAGGGCACGAACCTGCACCACGCGCTGCTGATCGCCGGCCGCCACCTGGACCGCCACCCCGACTTCGAGCCGGTGGTGCTCGTGGTGACCGACGGCGAGCCGACCGCCCACCTGCTGCGCAACGGCCACTCCGCCTTCGAGTGGCCGCCGTCGCCGGAGACGCTGGAGCTGACTCTGGCCGAGGTCGACAAGATGACCCGCCGCCGGGCCACGATCAACGTGTTCATGCTGGCGGGCGACGACCGGCTCAAGGACTTCGTCGACGAGGTGGCCCGCCGCAACGGCGGACGCGTCTTCTCCCCCAGCGCCGACCGGCTGGGCGAGTATGTGGTCAGCGACTTCCTGAGAGTGCGCCGGGCGCGCTGGCGCTAGCGGTGTAGTAGTCGAGCGCCACGTCGAAGCCGTCGCGGCAGTTGCGGTGGGAGCGGTAGCAGGGGCGCCAGGCGGTGCTGGAGCCGAGACCGGCGCGAGCGTCGCGGAGCGCCTCCGGCACCCGCTCCGGCCGGGGCACCAGCCCACCGCCGAGATAGCGGACGCCGGTCAGCTCGGTGCGGCCGCCGGCCTCGCCCGCGACGAGACGGCCCAGCCGCCACCCGCTCTCCTCGTCCCACACCAGCGCGGCGCCGTCGGCGAGGCGGATCGTCGCCTCGCGCGGCTCGCACGGGCCTTCCCACCATCCGCCGGCCTCGGCCCCGAGCTCCTCGACGACCCGGCTCACGTAGCGGCTCGGCTGGTGAAGCCACTCGTCCGAGTACGGCTCGACATGCCTGATGGCCACGGACGGCACCCCCTTGTGCCCTAAGAGTAAGGAAAAAGCAGCGGTCAATAACCCTACCCGCGATGAACGGATGCCGTCGCCCGCGCATCTAGTCATTACGGGCGATATTCGCTTCGTTTACGGGGAAGGAGGGAGCACCTATGTTCGCCATGATTGTTTTGATCGTGCTGATGGTCGTCGCCGTCACAGCCATGGAGTTGATCATGCGCAGCTCCCCCGGGGGCAAAGAGAGTGTCGAGTCTCCCTTCGAGATCGTCGGGGACTAGTCTCTCCCGCATGTCGACCCTGTTTCTTCTGCTGCACGTCGGATTCGCGATCTTCACCCTCGGCCCGCTGACCGCGGCCCTGATGGCCGCGCCGCGTGCCATCAGGGGCAAGAACGTGCCCGTGCTGCGCAACATCGAGCGCACGACCCGGATCTACGGTTTCGCGTCGCTTGGCGTGTTCGTGTTCGGCCTGGTCCTCGGCATCGTCATGGGCGGCGGTGTGCTCGGCCGGTGGAACATGAGCGCCTCGATGACGCTGTTCATCGTCGGGATCGTGCTGCTGTTCCTCATCGACCGCGACCTGCGCGCCGCCACGAAGGCCCTCGCCAGCGAGGACACCGGTGACGACGCGCAGGTCCAGAACGGCCGGATCGCCGCGATCGGCGGCCTGCTGGCGCTGATCTGGCTGGTGATCCTGGTCCTGATGATCGTGCCTGAATGATCAGGCGAGGGCCCGGGTGAGGTCGGCGAGCAGGTCGTCGACCGTCTCGATGCCCACCGACAGGCGCACCAGGTCGTCCGGCACCTCCAGCGGGGAGCCGGCCGCCGAGGCGTGCGTCATCCTGCCCGGGTGCTCGATGAGCGACTCGACCCCGCCGAGCGACTCGCCCAGCGTGAACAGCTCGGTGCGACCGCACACGTCGACGGCCTCCTGCGCGCCGCCGGCCACCCTGAACGACACCATGCCACCGAAGCGCCGCATCTGCTTGGCCGCGGTCTCGTGGCCGGGGTGCTCGGCGAGCCCGGGGTAGAGCACCTCGGTCACCTTCGGGTGCGCCAGCAGCAGGTCGACGACCCGCTCGGCGTTGTCGCAGTGACGGTCCATGCGCACGCCGAGCGTCTTGAGCCCGCGCAGCGTCAGCCACGCGTCGAACGGCCCGGCCACCGCGCCCATCGCGTTCTGGTGGTAGGCCAGTTCCTCGCCCAGCTCCCGGTCGGCGGACACCAGCGCGCCGCCGACCACGTCGGAGTGGCCGCCGATGTACTTCGTCGTGGAGTGCACGACCACGTCGGCGCCGAGCGCCAGCGGCTGCTGGAGGTACGGCGAGGCGAAGGTGTTGTCGACGACCAGCAGCGCGCCGTTGTCGTGGGCGAGCTGGGCCAGCGCCGCGATGTCGTTGACGCCGAGCAGCGGGTTGGTCGGCGTCTCCACCCAGACGATCTTCGTCTTCTGGGTCATCGCCGCCGCCACCGCGTCGAGGTCGCCGAGCGGCACCGGGTCGAAGTGCAGGTCCCAGCGCTCGTAGACCTTCGCGAACAGCCGGTAGGTGCCGCCGTACGCGTCGTTCGGGATGATCACATGGTCCTGCGGTTTGCACACCGCGCGGAGCAGCGCGTCCTCGGCGGCCAGGCCGGAGGCGAACGCCAGCCCGCGCGTCCCGCCCTCCACCGCGGCCAGCGCCTCCTCCAGCGCGGTCCTGGTGGGGTTGGCCGAGCGGCTGTATTCGTAGCCGTTGCGCAGGCCGCCCACGCCGTCCTGCTTGTAGGTGGACGTGGCGTATATGGGCGGCACCACCGCGCCGGTCACGGGGTCCGGGTCCTGACCTGCGTGGATCGCCAAAGTTTCGAAACCATTGGTCATACCGCCACGGTAACGGACCCGGCCCGCGATCCGGTCCCCTGCGGATCGCGGGCCGGGCCCCGGCGCCGTTCCCCGACGGCGCCATGGACGCTCGCGGCCCCTGCGAAGGCGCGAGCCCGTCTCTCAGGCCGCCGTGTGCTCCTCCGCCAGGCGGGTCTCGCGGCGCGGCAGCGGCACCACGCGGTCCTGGTCGATGTAACGGCCGCTCGCCCCCTCGGCGGGCTCGCCGTTGATGCGGGAGAGCAGCACGGGGTCGGTCAGCGCCAGCAGCACCCCGACGAGGAGCCCGGCACCCAGCAGAACGAAGCCGATCGTCACCATTTCTTGCCCCCTTCTCGGACATATCCAGAATCGGGCAATGGAGGGCTGTGGCGCCTCGGCTGAAGTGCCGGTCCGCGCGGCGGGGGGTCAGCCGAATGACTGATACGACTTATCCGACTTGCGACTTACTCTCAAGGGCGTGGGGGACTCCAAACGCGTCGTGTACTGGGTCCGCCGGCTGAGCGAGATCGCCATGCTCGGCTGGCTGGGCCTGATGCTCATGGCCGACCTCGCGGTCGCCGCCGGCGGCCTCGGCGGCGGCCTGCAGTGGCTCGTGTTCGTCGCCGGCAACGGGGGCATCGCCGCCGTGATCCTCCGCCGCCGCCACCGCGTCGAGACGTACGGGATCATGCTGTGCCTGTCGTTCGCCGTGTCGGTGCTCATGGGGGTGACCGGGACCTCCGGCGTGCCGGGGGCGGCTGAGACGGGCGCGCTGCTCGTCCTGATGCTGGGCGTGCTCCGCCACGTCGAGCCGGTCAGGGACGCGGCGATGCTCACCGTCGCCGGGCTGATCGTGCTCATGGCCGAGTCCATCGGCCGGGCCTCCTCCGGCGAGTCGCTGGCCTACTCGTTCGTGCTGTTCGCCGGCTGGTCCACGATCGCGGGCGTCGGCGGCTATCTCCGCTTCCAGCAGGAGCGCCGCAAGGAGGCCGTGCACTCCGTACGGCGCGCCGAACGGCTGGAGCTGGCCAGGGAACTGCACGACCTGGTGGCCCACCACATCACCGGCATCGTCGTCCAGGCCCAGGCGGCGCGCACCGTCGCCCAGGCCAAGCCGGAGGCGGTCCTGCCCGCGCTGGACGCCATCGCCGCGGCGGGCGGCGACGCGCTGACCTCCATGCGCCGGATGGTGACCGTGCTCCGCGCCGAGGAGGCGGCCCGCACGCCCGGCAGCTCACTGGCGGACCTGCGGCTGCTCACCGAGCGGTTCTCGGCGGAGGGGCCCAAGGTGGCGTTCGAGATCGGCTCCGGGATCGACGACCGGACCCTGCCGCCCGAGGTCCTCACCACCTTGCACCGGGTGCTCCAGGAGGCGCTCACCAACATCCGCAAGCACGCCCAGCAGACCGCGTGGGTCGAGGCCGACCTGCGACGCCACGACACGGCGGTGGTGCTGCGCGTACGCAACCACGGCTCGGCCGCCAACCCCCGCCTGGCCCGCCTGGGCGGCGGCTTCGGCCTGGTGGGCATGGCCGAACGCGTCGAAGCCCTCGGCGGCCGCCTGCACGCCGGCCCCACCCCCGAAGGCGCCTGGCAGGTCACCGCCGAGTTCCCGCTCTCCTGGTCAGGAGCCTGACCCGTACGCCTGGTGGAACCGCTCCTCGCCCAGGGCCGCGAGGGTTCTGGCGGTGATCCGGTCGACGTCGTGGCGCTCGCCGTGGGCGAGCGGGGTGCCCACGGCCTCACGGAGCGCCGCCGCACGGCCCAGGAGCGTCGCGGCGCGGCCGGGGTCGCCCGCCAGCGAGTACGCTCCCGCCAGCCCTTCCAGAGCGAGCGCCTCGGCCCTGGGCTCGCCGAGGGCGGCGTCGTACCCCTCCCGGTGCAGGGCCAGGGCCGTCTCCGCGTCGCCCCGCTGCTCTGCGGCGAAGCCGAGCTCCGCCAGGAAGAACGCCAGGCCCGGCGTGCCCCCCACCTCGCGCAGCCAGCCCAGCCATCGCACCAGCAGTTCCTCGGCACGCTCGTACCGCCCCTGCCGCCGGGCGCTCATGGCCAGGCCCAGCTCGGCATGCTCCTCCGCCGACTTGTACGACTGCTCGACGGCCAGGCGGCGGGCCCGCTCGTGGTAGTCGTCGGCGCGGGCGTGGTCCCCGGCCAGCAGCGCGATCCGCCCGACGGCCGACAGCCTGAACGAGACCTCGGAGCCCAGCTCCTCGGCCAGCTTCAGCTCCTCGTGCCGCAGCCGCTCGGCCTCGGCGTAGTCGCCGCGCTTCTCGGCCAGCCGGTCGAGGCTGTCCATCGCCTCGATCTGCCCCCACCCGTCACCGAGTTCGCGGAAGATCGCCAGGCTGCGCTCGGCGTCGCGGCGCATCCTCGGCAGGTCACCGCGCCGCTCGGCCAGCTTGGACCTGAGTGCCAGCACCGCGGCCACGCCCCACCGGTCGCCCAGTTCCTCGTACGCCCGCAGCGCCCGCCCCGCCGCCTCCTCGTGCGCGGCGAGGTCCCCGTACGCCCACCGCACATGGCTGAGGAACCAACCGGCCAGCGCCCGGCCTCCCAGGTCCAGATCCTCGTACGGGACGGGCGTCGCGGTCTCCCCGGTCGCCATGGTCACCCCGGCCAGCCACACGGCCGCCCGCGCCCGCTCCTGTCTGCCCACGGCCGCCTCCGGGCCGGTGGAGGCGAGGGCCGCCGCCAGGGAGCGGCGGGCCTCGCCCAGCCTGCCCCGCAGGAACCAGTACCAGGCGAGGGCGTTCACCAGTGGCAGCGGGTCCGGCCCGGCGAGGGCGCGCCGGAAGTTGGCGCTCTCCTGGTCCAACCGGGTCAGCCACTCGCGTTGCCGCCGCCCGCGCAGCTCGGCCCGCTCGGCGAGCCGGGTGTAGTGGCGCGCGTGCCGTTCCCTGATCAGGTCGTCCTCGCCCGCCTCCCGCAACCGCTCCACGCAGTACGCCGACACCGACTCCAGCAGCCGGTAACGCGGTCCCGGGGTGACCAGGGACCGCTGGACCAGCCGTACCAGCACGTCCACCACGTCCACGCCGGGCTCCGCGCAGACCTCCTCGGCCGCCTCCAGCGTGCACCCGTCGGCGTGCGCGGCCAGCCGCCGCAGCACGATCCGCTCGGGCCCGGACAGCAGCTCCCAGCTCCAGTCGATCATCGCCCGGAGCGTCCGCTGCCGGGCGGGCGCGTCCCGCATGCCGGAGTTCAGCAGCCGGAACCGGTCGTCGAGCCGGGCGGCCAGTGCCTCGACGCCGAGCGCCCGTACCCGGGTGGCCGCCAGCTCCAGCGCCAGCGGGATGCCGTCGAGCCGCTCGCAGATGGCGGCCACGGCCGGACCGGGCTCGATCCCCGCGCGATCGGTGAACAGGCGCACCGCCGCGTCCCCGGAAAGGGGCGCCACCACCCTGACGTGCTCGCCCGTGACGCCGAGCGGCTCCTGCCCGGTGACCAGCACGTCCAGTCCGGGCGCGGCCTTGAGCAGCGCGGAGACCACCTCGGCCGCCTGCTCGACCAGGTGCTCGCAGTTGTCGACGACCAGCAGCGTGCGCCGGGCCGCCAGCACGCGCGCCAGCCGGGGCAGCAGCGGCCCTGACGCGTCGTCCCGCACCCCGATCGCTCCCGCGATCGCCTCGGCCACGTCCCCCGCGCCGATCAGCTCGACCAGCCACACGCCGCCGGGGTACACCTCCGGCGAGGTCAGCCCGCCCGCCGCCGCCACGGCCAGCCGGGTCTTGCCCACCCCGCCGGGCCCGGCGAGCGTCACCAGCCGCCTCTCCCCGAGCAGGGCGCGCACCTCGGCCACGTCACCGTCCCGGCCGATCAGATCAGTGACGGGTGCGGGCAGATTGGTGCGCGCGCCCGGAGAACCGTCCACCGGACGAGAAGCGCCGACCTGAGACGAGCCGGGTTGGAGCAGGGCGGCATGAGACGGGGTGGTGCGGCGGGTCGGCAGGGACGGGTCCTGGCGGAGGATGGCCTGGTGCAGGTCCCTCACCTCGGGGGCGGGGTCGACGCCCAGTTCCTCGGCGAGCCGGGCGCGCAAGGCGGCGAAGGCCGCCAGGGCCTCGCTCTGGCGGCCGTCCCGGTACAGGGCCCGCATGTGGAGGGCGGTGAGGCGCTCGCGCAGCGGCTGCTCCGCCACCAGCGTGCCCAGGTCGACGGGCTCGCCGAGGGTCAGCCGGATCTCCGACAGCTCCTCCAGCGCCGTCAACCGCTGCTCGCCGAGGCGGGCGATCTCCGGAGCGGCGAAGCCCTCGTCGGCGAAGTCGGCGTACGCGGGCCCGCGCCACAGCGCGAGGGCCTCCTCGACGACCGCAGCGCGCTCCGGCGCCCCTCCCCCAGGAGAGGCGGGGACGCGAGAGGTGAGCAGGGTACGGAAGAGGGCCGCGTCCACCGTCACTCCGTCGAGGCGGTACCCGGAAGGGCCGTGGCGCACCAGCGACGGCGAGCCCAGGGCGCGGCGGAGCTGGGAGACGCGGGCCTGGAGGGTGCCCGCGGGATCGCGCGGCGGCCGGTCGCCCCAGAGGTCGTCGATCAGGCGGTCCGCCGGAACCGGGCCGCCCCCGCGCGCCACCAGGGCCGCCAGCAGCACGCGTACCTTGCGATCGGGCACCCGCAGCGGCGCGCCGGCGTCCGACCACGCCTCCAGCGGCCCCAGCACTCCGATGCGCACCACGTCATGGTCAACCCGTGGCAGGCCGTAAGGATTTCCGAAGGGGCCGGCGACAGTCTGGACCCATGAGTGAAGTGACAGTGATCGGCCTGGGGCCGATGGGATCGGCCATGGCCGAGACGTTCCTGGCGGCGGGCCACGAGGTGACCGTGTGGAACCGTACCGCGAGCAAGGCGGACCCGCTGGTGGCCAAGGGCGCCACGCGGGCGGCCGGACCCGCGACGGGCGAGTTGCTGGTGATCAGCCAGACCGCCTACCAGGCGATGTACGAGAGTCTCGGCGAGGCGAGGCTGGACGGGAAGACGCTGGTCAACCTGAGCTCCGGCACCCCCGACGAACTACGGGAGGCGGCCGGGTGGGTGGCGGAGCGGGGCGGCACGCTGGTCACGGCGGGCATCATGGTGCCGCCGCCGGGGATCGGCCAACCTGGCGCGTACACGTTCTACAGCGGGCCGAAGGAGGCGCTCGACCGGTACGCGGGCACCCTGGAGGCGCTGTCCGAGGTGACGTACGTGGGCGAGGACCCAGGGCTGGCGATGATGTACTACCAGGCCCAGCTGCTGATGTTCTGGTCGTCGCTGACGAGCTTCATGTACGCGGCCGCGCTGGTGGGGACGGCGGGGGTGCGGCCGACGGCGTTCGCGCCCCTCGCCCAGGGGCTCCACGGCGAGCTGGCCGCCGACGGCCCCATGGGCTACATCAAGATCCTGAGCGAGGAGCTGGAGTCGGGCGTCTATCCGGGCGACGAGAACAGCCTGCACATGCAGGCCGTCGGCATGGGCCACGTGGTGGAGACGCTGCGCGCCGCCGGGCTGGAGACCACGGTGCCGGAGGCCCTGCACAGGCTGTTCGCCCGCGCCGACGCCGAGGGACACGGCCACGAGGGCATCACCGCCGTGGTCGAGTCGATCAGGAAGCCGGGGTGAAGGGAACCCGCTCAGCTCCATGAGCGGGTTCCCCGGTGACTAGTGGTTGGCCAGGAAGGCGAGCAGGTCCTGCCGGGTGAGGAGCCCGGCGGGCTTGCCCTCCTCCAGCACCACCGCGGCGTCGGCCTTCTCCAGCGCCTCGACCGCCCGCGACACCGGCTCGCCACTGCCGATCATGGGCAGCGGCGACGACATGTGGTCGGCGATCGGGTCGTCGGAGGAGAGCTTGCCGCGGTAGAGCGCCTCCAGCAGGTCGCGCTCCACGATGGAGCCGACCACCTCAGCCGCCATGACCGGCGGCTCCTCCTTCATGACCGGGAGCTGGGAGACCGAGTATTCGCGCATGATGGAGATCGCGGTGCCGACCGACTCGTGCGGGTGGGCGTGCACGAACTTGGGCAGCCCCTCGCCCTTGCGGGCCAGCACGTCGCCCACCAGCTCCTCCTCCGAGGAGGTGGTGAGGAAGCCGTAGTCGGCCATCCAGTCGTCGTTGAAGATCTTGGAGAGGTAGCCGCGGCCGCCGTCGGGCAGCAGCACCACGATCACGTCGTCCGGCGCGGCCTTGGCGGCCACCTGGAGCGCCGCCACCACGGCCATCCCGCACGAGCCGCCGACGAGCAGCCCTTCCTCGCGGGCGAGCCTGCGGGTCATGTTGAACGAGTCCTTGTCGGACACCGCGATGATCTCGTCGCAGATGCCGGTGTCGTAGGTGTCGGGCCAGATGTCCTCGCCCACGCCCTCCACCAGGTAGGGCCTGCCGGAGCCGCCCGAGTAGACCGAACCCTCGGGGTCGGCGCCGATGATCTTGACCCGGCCGCCGGAGACCTCCTTGAGGTAGCGCCCGGTGCCGCTGATCGTGCCGCCGGTGCCGATGCCGGCCACGAAGTGGGTGATCCGGCCCTCGGTCTGCTCCCAGATCTCGGGGCCGGTGGAGTGGTAGTGGGACTCCGGGTTGTCGACGTTGGAGTACTGGTCGGGCTTCCAGGCGTTCGGGATCTCCGCGGCCAGCCGGTCGGACACCGAGTAGTAGGACTCGGGGTGGTCGGGCGCGACCGCGGTCGGGCAGACCACCACCTCGGCCCCGTACGCGCGCAGCACCGCGATCTTGTCGTGGGCCACCTTGTCGGGCACCACGAACAGGCACCGGTAGCCCTTCTGCTGGGCCACGATGGCCAGGCCCACGCCGGTGTTGCCGGACGTCGGCTCGACGATGACGCCTCCGGGCCGGAGTGCGCCGGAGGCCTCGGCGGCCTCGATCATGCGGACCGCGATGCGGTCCTTCACCGAGCCGCCCGGGTTGAAGTACTCGACCTTGGCGAGCACCTGAGCGGGCAGCCCCGACGAGACCTTGTGCAGGCGGACGAGCGGCGTGTTGCCTATGAGCTCGACCAGGGAATCATGTACGCGCACCGAGGTGTTCACCTTCTTTGCCGAAGCTTGGTCAGCCGATTCGTGGCCGGGAACCCGTGAGGGTGGCGGGCACTCAGCTAGTTTCAACCAAACGCTACCGCCGAGCTGGGGTGGAGGGGAAAACGCACGTGGTGTGGGCAGCGGGCGCGGCGCGGGCCGCGCGCAGGATCGCGGCCGCGGCGGCGCTCGGGGGCGGCGGGCTCACGGCTCTCGGCGCGACCGCGTACGCGTTGCTGATCGCCGAGGGCCTGCTGGCCCGCCGCACGATCGGCACCCCGCACGGCCTGTACGGCCCGTCGTCCGACGGCGTCTACGGCGACTATCCGGGCCCGCCGCTCAAGATGGCCATGCTCGGCGACTCCACCTCCGTCGGGCTGGGCATGACCGATCCGGGCAAGACGCCCGGCGTCCTGATCGCCTGCGGGCTCGCGGCCGTCGCCGAGCGGCCGGTGGAGCTGCGGGTCGTCGGCAAGTCCGGGGCTCCCTCCGCCGAGCTGGGCGAGCAGGTGGACGCGGTGCTGCCGATGCGGCCCGACGTCGCCGTGATCTTCGTGGGCGCGAACGACGTCATCACCAAGACGCCGCCGGCCACCGCCGTCCGCCACCTGATCAAGGCGGTGCGGCGGTTGCGCGAGTCGGGCGCCGAGGTGATCGTCGGCACCTGTCCCGACCTGGGCACGGTCCGGCCGATCGCACAGCCGCTGCGCTGGGTGGCGCGCCGCTGGAGCCGCCAGATCGCCGCCGCGCAGACGGTCGCGGTGGTCGAGGCGGGCGGGCGTACGGTGGCGTTCGCCGGTCTCCTGGGCAAGGAATTCCACGCAAATCCGGGCGAGATGTTCGGACCGGATCGTTTCCATCCATCTGACCGAGGTTATGCACAGGCTGCTTACGCGGTGCTACCTTCTGTATGCGCCGCGCTGGGGTTGTGGCCCGAGCCGCGACCCGAGCCCGGCGAAGGACTGCAACCGATCTACATCGCGGCGGCGACGGCCGCGGAGGAGCCCGGCACCGAGGTTTCGGCAACCCAGGTCGACGGGCGGACGACCGGCACCCACGGCAGGTGGGCGACGTTGTTCCGCCGCCGTCGGCTCGGGGGGCAGCTCAACGACGCCTAGATCCGGTCACTCTCCGAGCCGGAGCCGTCACTCGGTGTCCCTTTGGAGGGATTTGCCCGTGCTCCGGCCTTCCGCTCTCGCCCTCGCCGGCACCCTGGCCCTGGCCGGCTGCTCCGGCAGCGACGCCGCCACCGCCGACTTCCCGACCTGGCACAACCCCGCCGTCAACGCGGTCAGCCGGATGGCCACGGCCGGCGGGGTGGTGACCACCACCTCCATGAAGTCCGACGGCACGCTGGAGACCGTCGCCCTCGGCCTGTCCGACGGCAAGAAGCTCTGGGCCCACCCCGCGACCATGGCGGGCCGCCTGCCCGGCATGGGCGTCTCCGCCCCCGCCATCGTCGAGACGACGGGCGGCCAGGCGATCGTCGCGGCCCTCGACCCGGCGAAGAAGGGCCGCTGGAAGGCGACGCTCATCGTCCGCGACGCCCGCACCGGCGAGCAGAGATGGACCCGCCCGGTCCACTCCACGTTCGGCCCGCAGCGCTGCGGCCCCTACCTGTGCATGTCCGAGCACACCGCGCTGTCCTCGGCCCGCGTGGTGGTCCTCGACCCGGCCACCGGCAAGCAGCTGTGGAAGCTGCCCGGCATCGCCGAGGTCGAGTGGTCCGACTCCCAGCAGGTCGTGATGCTCCGGCTGGCCGCCAACCCGACGCTCGAGTCGTACGAACTCAAGACCGGCAAGCTGCGGTGGCAGCAGCCGATCGAGCAGGCGCTCGGGCCGGGCATCGACCTGTCGGGCGGCTGGGCGTTCGGCGCCAGCGGCGACGACCTGATCGGCTACGTCGCCCCCTACACCAACCCGCAGACGAAGAAGACCTCGGCGTTCGGGCTGTTCTCGGCGAAGATCAGCGACGGCACGATCAACTGGATGCGGCCCTCGGTGGTGCGCGTCTACCCCAGCGGCAGCCCCGGCTACGCCCCCGTGGTGCGGCCGGTCGACCAGCGCGGCGCCTACGGCGGGTTCGCCAGGCTCGACGCCGGCAACGGGCGCGTCATCGGCCAGATCACGGCCGCCGACGTGCCGGGCTCGGGCTGGTGGCTGGCGTTCCCCAACCACATGGACAAGCTCGGGTTCCTCAAGCACGGCCACAAGGGCACCGCGTTCGACCTGGTCAGCGGGAAGCCGGTGGCCGTCGAGGACCAGCGCGGGTGGTCCTTCTGCGTGACCGACCCCAAGCCGCTGCCCCTGCGCGGGCAGGCGCCCGGCTTCTACTCCATCGCCGCCGTGTGCGAGTTCGACCTGGCGTCGGGCAAGCGGATCGCCGACGCGTCCGCCCCGCCGTCCTGGTTCACCGGCAGCCAGCAGGGCTGGCGGCTGTGGCGCGACGAGAAGGGCGCCATGCACGCCGTCCACGACGGCACCGCGCCCACTCCGGGGATGTACGGCTGACCTTCCTGGACGCCCCACGCCTCGATCACGCGATAAGGCAGGGGCCCTGATGTCGGGGAAATGGTATTGGAATATAGTTCTAATACTGTGCCGACAAAGGAGGGGCCATGCCCGAGGCCGTCATCGTAGCCACCGCCCGCTCGCCCATCGGGCGGGCCTTCAAGGGGTCGCTGAAGGATATGCGCCCCGACGACATGACCGTTCAGATGATCCAGGCGGCCCTGGCCAAGGTGCCCCAGCTCGACCCGCACTCCATCGACGACATCATGCTGGGCTGCGGCCTGCCCGGCGGGGAGCAGGGCTACAACATGGGCCGCGTGGTCGCGGTGATGCTGGGCCTGGACGACGTGCCCGGCACCACCGTCACCCGCTACTGCTCGTCGTCGCTCCAGACGACCCGGATGGCGTTCCACGCGATCAAGGCCGGTGAGGGCGACGTGTTCGTCTCCGCCGGGGTCGAGGCGGTCTCCCGGTTCGCCAAGGGCAACTCCGACTCCCTGCCCGACACCATGAACCCGATCTTCGGCGAGGCCGGTGAGCGGACCAAGTCATACGCCGCCGGCGGCAAGACCTGGCATGACCCGCGCGAGGACGACCAGGTGCCCGACGTCTACATCGCGATGGGCCAGACGGCCGAGAACGTCGCCCAGCTCAAGTCCGTCAGCCGCCAGGAGCAGGACGAGTTCGGCGTGCGCTCGCAGAACCTCGCGGAGAAGGCGCTGGCCGACGGGTTCTGGCAGAAGGACATCACGCCGCTGACGCTGCCCGACGGCACCGTGGTCAGCAAGGACGACGGCCCGCGCGCCGGCACCACCTACGAGAAGGTCTCGACCCTGCAGCCGGTCTTCCGTCCGGACGGCACGATCACGGCGGGCAACTGCTGCGCGCTCAACGACGGCGCGGCCGCGGTGGTCGTGATGAGCGACACGAAGGCCGCGGAGCTCGGCATCACCCCGCTGGCCAGGATCGTCTCGACGGGCGTCTCCGGCCTGTCGCCGGAGATCATGGGCCTGGGCCCGGTGGAGGCCAGCAAGCAGGCCCTCGCCAGGGCCGGCATGGCGATCGAGGACGTCGACCTGGTGGAGATCAACGAGGCGTTCGCCGCCCAGGTCATCCCGTCCTACCGCGAGCTCGGCATCGACGTCGACCGCCTCAACGTGAACGGCGGCGCGATCGCGGTCGGGCACCCGTTCGGCATGACGGGCGCCCGCATCACCTCGACGCTGATCAACAGCCTCCAGCACCACGACAAGACGATCGGCCTGGAGACCATGTGCGTGGGCGGCGGCCAGGGCATGGCGCTGCTCCTTGAGCGCCTGAGCTGACGACCGCGAGTGAGGGCCGGGCTCAGCCGTGGAAGTCGGGCCCGGCCCGCTCCGGCGTGATGCGGAGGACCACCCGCCGTTCGCGGACCATGGCCGCGCGGTAGTCGTCCCAGTCGGGGTGCTCGCCGGAGATGTCGCGGTAGTAGGACACCAGGTGGTCCATGGCCTCGGGCAGGGAGATGATCTCCGCAGTGCCCTCGACCTGGATCCACTGGCCGTAGAAGGCGTCGGTGAAGGCGCAGATGGCCACGTGGGGGTCCCTGCGCGCGTTGCGGGTCTTGACGGCCGTCTCCCTGGAGCTGACGACGATGCGGCCCTCGGCGTCGACGCCGAGGACGACCGGTGACATCTGCGGCCGTCCGTCGGCGTGCCGGGTCAGCAGGACGGCCCTGTGGTTGCTGGCGAGGAACTCTCGCGCTGTCTGCAGATCCATGGGGATCATCGTACGGAGCGGCGTCGTGGAGGAGGTCGCCGTGCCGTCGTGATCCCGTCGTGATCCCGTCGTGATGTCCCGAGGGGGCATGCCTGCGCCCGTGCCGCGGCACGGGCGCAGGGTAGGCGGTGGGGGCTCTAGATGAAGCCCATGCGGTTACGGCGGAACCGCTCGTGCTCGTGAACGATCGCGGCGGCGTAGCCGTGGGTCAGCCCGTGCTCGTCGGCGAGCCAGTTGGCCCGCTCGGCGCACCTCAGGAAAGACGGGCCGTTGTCGATGGCTTGGAACCACTCTGGGAGTTCGCGTCCCGTGATGGCAGGGACTCTGGCGATCAGCTTCGTCTGCGTCTCCGGTGAGTGGTTCAAGGACATGGGCACCTCCACGGATTAAGGTCCTTTGCTTGACACTGCAACACCACTTGCGGAAAGGCAAGACCCCAGTTCGCGATCCTTTTGTTACGGCAGGTGGATTTCCGGTCGCACAAAGAGAGGGCCCCGCCGAACGGCGAGGCCCTCTGGTGCTGACGGTGTCAGTCGCTACTGGTGAAGTAGCTGATGAGGCGGAGCATCTCGATGTAGATCCACACCAGGCTCAGCGTGAGGCCGAAGGCGCACTGCCAGGCGAACTTCTCCGGGGCGCCCTGCTTGACGCCCTGCTCGACCGAGTCGAAGTCGAGGAGCAGGAAGAAGCAGCCGAGCAGGATCATCGCGACGCTGAAGACGATGGCCAGCGGGCCGCCGTCACGCAGGCCCAGGCCGCCCTCGACGAAGAAGCCGGCGATCAGGTTGACCAGGATCAGGCCGAGCGCCGCGACCGCCGCCGCGACGACGTACTTGACCAGCTTGGGGGTGACGCGGATGATGCGCAGCGTGTAGACGGCGAGTGTGCCGGCGAACGCCATGGCGGTGGCGAGCACCGCCTGGACCACGATGCCGTTGATCTGCGAGTCGAACACACTGCTCACGGCGCCGAGGAAGACGCCCTGGAAGGCGGCGTAGCCCAGGATGAGCGCCGGGTTGGTGCTCATCGTGAACGAGGCGATCAGGCCGAGGACCAGGGCCACGATGGCGGAGCCGATGGCCACGGCCAGGGGGACGTCGAGATACCACGAGGCGGCCGCCGCCACGACGAGCGTGCCCAGCGTCATGAAGCCGCGGACCACCACGTCGTCGATGGTCATCGTGCGGTAGGCGGGCTGCGCCGGGGGGGCGTACGACGGAGAGTCGTACATGTTCTGCAACTGCTGTGGGGTCGGGGTCGCCTGGCTGCCCCAGCCTGCCGACTGTGACCTACTGAATACGGGGTTCTTGCTCTGCATCGCTGCCTCCTGCGCCGAGCCTATGGGACCGGGCGGCACCTAGGTCAACTAGCGCTCAGATCTATGTAGCTTCGAGACTTCAGCAGGGAGGTCAACGTACGTGACGCTCCGGAAGTTCCCGACGAGGTAAAGCCGAAATTCGCTGCATTTCCCGTGGTAGAGAGCCGGTGCCCCCGGCGGGATTCGAACCCGCACCGCAACCCTTTTAAGGGGTTTGCCTCTGCCATTGGGCTACGGGGGCGCCGCAATCATACGAAACGGACCATGCTTCCGGTGGGCACAACTTCGCATCACCCGCCACATCTGTGAAGTCTGCGGTGAAGTGATAGGGCTCCGGACACTCTGTCCAGGAAGAGTATGCCGTCCAGATGGTCCAGTTGGTGCTGAATACACCTGGCTTCGAATGCGTCAGCTTCGATGGTGACGGGCTCTCCGCTTCCTGGCAAACGCCCACGTACGGTGATATGTGTGGCCCGCCGGACATCGGCGGTGAGGTCCGCGACGGAGGCGCAGCCCTCGCGCCCCGAGTCCCAGCGGGCGGCCTCCGCGAGGCGAGGATTGACCACCACGAGCTCTCCCGCCCAGGACCGGGTCCGGGGGTGGCTGCGGGCGTCGAAGGCGATCAGGCGCCAGCTCAGGCCGATCTGCGGCGCCGACAGCCCGGTGGCGGGCTCGCGGCGGAGGGTGGCGAGGAGGTCGGCCGCGGCGGACACGACCGCCGGCGCGGTGGGGTCGACCTCCTCGGCCGGCGACGACAGGACGGGATGGGGGGCGGGCAGCACCGGCCGCGCCGTCCCCGTCACGGCGGAGGTCTGCGCCCCGGGCGCCCCGGAGCCCGTCACAGCAGATCGGGTTCGACGGGGCGGAAGGTGATCTCGGAGTCGAGCCCGGCTCCGACGGCGGCCAGCCGCCGCATCAGGTCGGCCACGTCCACCTTCTCCGGCAGCTCGACGTCGGCGATGAGCACGTACAGGCGGCCGGTGAGCCGGGTGCTCATCCCGGTGATGTTGCCGCCGTCGGCGGCGAGCACGGTGCTGATCCCGGAGATGATGCCCGGCCGGTCGGGACCGTGCACGGTGAGCACGTAGCCGAGGCCGTTCTCCCGGCGGCGGAAGTCGCGGCGGGCCGCGACGGCGGCGGCGGTCACCACCAGGTCCGGCGCCGTGAGGTGCTTGGTCAGCTCGTCGGCGCTCAGCTCGCCGTTGACCAGCAGCATCATGGCGACGTGCCCGCCCAGCAACGTCATCGTGGAGTCCTGGATGTTGGCCCCGCATCCGGCCAGCGCCCCGGTGACCGCGGCGATCACTCCCGGCCGGTCCACGCCCAGCACGGTCACCGCTGACAGCCCCACCCGCGATCCCCCTCCGATCGGCCGGTGGGCGCCGGCACGCCCCGGCGCTCACCGGGGCGCGTCGCCGATCCGGGCTCAGCGGCGCATCGTCGCGACCGCGGCCCTGAAGCCCTCGCGCGGGTGTTCCATCTCACCCAGGGAGATGGTCTCCCGCTTGAAGAACAGGGCCAGGGTCCAGTCGACGACGACGCGGACCTTGCGGTTCAGCGTCGGCACCCGCGACAGATGGTAGGTGCGGTGCATGAACCATGCAGGGAATCCGCGAAGCTTGATGCCATAGACGTTGGCCACGCCCTGATGCAGGCCCAGGCCGGCGACCGATCCGACGTACTTGTGGCTGTATTCGGCCAGTTCCTGCCCGCGGAGGTAGCGGACGATGTTGTCGCCGAGCACCTTGGCCTGGCGGACGGCGTGCTGGGCGTTGGGCGCGCAGAACTCACCCGGGTTCGTCAGGTCGGGCACCGCCGCCAGGTCGCCCGCCGCGAAGGCGCCGGGGGTGTCCTCGACGGCGAGGGTGGCCAGGGTCCTGATCCGGCCGCGCTCGTCGAGCGGCAGGTCGCTGGAGCTGACGACCGGGCTGGGCTTGACGCCGGCCGTCCACACGAGCGTCTCGGCGTCGAACTCGGTGCCGTCCGACAGCACCACGTGGCCGCCCGCGCAGGACTCCAGCCGGGTCTCCAGCCTGACGTCGATGCCGCGCTCGCGCAGCTGCTCCAGCGTCCACCTGCCCATTTCGGGGCCGACCTCGGGCAGCACCCGGTTCGTCGCCTCGACGAGCACCCAGCGGACGTCCGACGGCTTGATGTTGCGGTAGTAGCGGGTGGAGTCCTTGGCCATGTCCTCCAGCTCGGCCAGCGCCTCCACGCCGGCGAAGCCCGCGCCCACGACCACGAAGGTCAGCGCCCTGCGGCGCACCTCGGGGTCGTCGGTCGACTCGGCCACGTCGAGCAGGTGGAGCACCCTGTTGCGGAGCGCGATGGCCTCGCCGACGGTCTTGAATCCGATGCCGATGTCGGTGAGCCCGGGGATCGGCAGCGTACGGGAGATCGAGCCCGCCGCCATGACGACCACGTCGTAGGCGAGGTCGCGCGCGTCGCCCTCGGGCGGCTGGAAGGTGACGGTCCTGGCCGCGTGGTTGACCTTGGTCACCCGTCCGTTGAGTATCCGCACCTTGGGCAGCACCCGCCGGAGCGGGGCCACCATGTGCCGGGGTGAGAGGTTGCCCGCCGCGGCCTCCGGCAGGAACGGCTGGTAGGTCATGTAGGACTGGGGATCGATGATCGTGATGCTGACGGAGCCGTCGCGCAGCTCCCGGCGCAGGCCGCGCTGCAGGCGCAGTGCCGTGTAGAGGCCGACGTACCCACCGCCGACGATCAAGATGTGCTTGTTCATCCTGAAGCCCCATCCCTCGTGGAGTGCTTGTGAAAGCATTCACAAGCCTACGTCCGCCTCTCCCCGGACGCCAATCTCCGCGTGATGGGATGCGTCACACCGACAGCTCGCCCGCCCGTATGAAGACCGCGTCGAGCATCTCGGCGGTGACCCTGCCGGTGAACGTGTTCTGCTGGCTCGGGTGGTAGCAGCCGAGCAGCGTGACGGGCGCGTCCCCGTACGAGACCGCCAGCTCGACGCCGTGGCCGAACGGCGGGCGGCTGCGCGGCAGGGCGTAGCCGGCCTCCTTGAGCGCGGGCCACATGGCCTGCCAGGCGTAGCCGCCGAGCGCGACCACGACCCGGACGTCCGGCGCCACCAGCGCGAGCTCACGGGCCAGCCACGGGAAGCAGGCGGCCTTCTCCTCGGGCAGCGGCTTGTTCGCGGGGGGCGCGCAGCGGACCGAGGCCGCCACCCTTGCGCCGATCAGTTCCTGCCCGTCGCCGGCGTGCGTGCTGGTCGGCTTCGCGGCCAGGCCGGTGCGGTGGAGGGAGGCGAACAGCCAGTCGCCGCTGCGGTCGCCGGTGAAGATCCGGCCGGTCCTGTTGCCTCCGTGCGCGGCGGGGGCCAGCCCGACGATGAGCACGCGCGGACGCTCGTCGCCCCACCCGGGGACGGGGCGCCCCCAGTAGGTCTCGTCCGCGAAGGCCCGCCGCTTGACCTCGGCGACCTCCTCGCGCCAGGCGACCAGGCGCGGGCAGGCCCGGCAGACCGACTGCCTGGCGGTGAGCTCCGCCAGCGTGGCGCTGCTCTCCGCGAGGCGGCGCACGCCGCCGGGGTCTCGGGCGACCGGGGTGTCGGCGGTGGCCGGGTCGTCCGGCCACCCGGTGCCGGGAGGTACGAAGCTCATGACATCGATGGTGCCGGATGTCCGGGACCGCCACGAACCAGGCCGGACAACGAAGAACCGGGCGGCGTCACGTGGACACCGCCCGGTTCAGCTCGACTGATCAGGCAGGCTTCTCAGTCTGCGGGGCCTCCTTGGGCGGGCAGGTCGCGCTGAACTGCGACGTGCCGGAGGAGGTCGCGTTGGGGCTGACGACGACGAGCTCGACAGAGCCCGCGGTCACCGAGGCGCCACGCGTGCCGCCGACGCCCCACGTCACGTCGAGGCTGCCGTTGACCTGGCGCTCGAGCGTGTTGTGGTCACGCTTGCCGTCGACCACCCAGTAGTACTGGACGGTCGCCGGGCCGGTGCTGGTCAGGGTCGCCTTGAAGTCGACCCCGGGGCCCCGGTTGTCGGCGCACATCTCGTTGCGCTGACCGGCCACCGAGACGCTGGAGACGGAGACCGAGGGCTTCGGAGCCTGGCAGGCGGCGTACGACTGCGCAATGCTGTCGCGGTCGTTGGAGCCGAACACCGACAGGCGGACGGTGCCGCCGTTCTTCGCCGCACCCGAGAGCGCGGTGTCGGACAGGGTGACGGTCTTCGCGCCGCCCCGGTGGAAGGTGGTGGAGCCCGAGTCGACGGTGCTGCCGTTCACCGACCACACCCAGCGGACGCGGTCGGAGCCGCTGGCGCTGACCCTGGCGTGCGCGCTCACCTTGCACCCGTCGTGGTTGGTCGCCGTCACCAGGTTGGAGGCGTCGACCTTCACCCGCGGAGCGGGCGCCGGGGTGTAGTCCTTGCAGTGGACCTTGTAGTAGGCACGGTTGGAGACCGCGCGGTCCGGGCTGAGGACCTCGAGCACCGCCGAGCCCTTGTGGCTGTGGCGCGGCGAGAAGCCGACGCCGACCTTACGCGAGTCCCGCACCTTGACCTTGCCGTAGTCGACGGTCTTGCCGTTGACTACCCAGCGGTAGCGCACCCAGGACGGGCGCTCCACGCTGATCCGGCCGACAAAGTCGATCTTCGAGCCGGGGTTGCAGTAGCCCACGTACGTGGACGGGCTCGCCCATGCCTTCGCCGACACCCGCTTGTCGAGGTGGGTGCGCGTGACGTCCTTGGCCTGCACGCAGTCGACCGAGAAGTAGCCCTTCTTGGAGACGACCTTGCGCGGGCTCAGTACCTCGAGCCGCTGCCAGCCCTTGACGTCGCCCTTGAAGGTGGCCTTCTCCGAGAGCTTGATCGACTTGGTGCCCTTGGCCGAGACCTTGACGGTCTTGACCTTGCTCTTGGAGCCGTCGCCGTGGAGCCAGCGGTAGGCGACCGTGGTCTTGCCCTTGAGCTTGACCTTGACCGTGGCCGAGAACGTGATGTTCGCCGGGCACGACCCCTGGTAGTCGCGGTCGGAGGCCTTCGGCGTCGAGACCGACACCTTCGGCTTGACCCGCGGCTTGGCGGCAGCCTGCGCGGGGGAAGCAGCCAGACCGGCGACCAGACCGGCCAGCACGGCGGTGGACGCGACCGCGGCCACCTTCCGTACTAAGGCAGAGGACTTCATAGGAGAGTGACTCCATTCCGTGAGAGTAAGAACGCACACGGAGACGGTTGCCACGCCGACATTCATCTCTGCCCGGCCATATGGCAAAGCCCCCGTTACTGCAACGATCACTAAAGCACAAGGGCATTGCGCATTCAATACGAACACGCCGGTTATATGTGTAGATTTGGCGACTTAACGGACGAGAGACCAGGCAATTCCGTCAAGGATGTCGTGTTCGCTCACGACGACCTGCTCGAATCCGAACCTCCGGACGATCCGGTCGAGGATGAGCGCCCCTGCCACGATGACGTCCACCCGGCCCGGGTGCATCACCGGCAGCGCCGCCCGCTCGTCGTGGGTCATCGCCAGCAGCCGCCGGGTCACGTCGTGCACCTGCTCGCTGGAGAGACGCGCGTGGTGGATCCGCTCCGGCAGGTAGGCGGGCAGGTCGAGCGCGACGCCCGCCACCGTCGTCACCGAACCGGCCAGCCCCACGAGCGTGCGCGCGTCGCGTACCGGAACCTCGTCCTCGACGCGGGCGAGCGCGGCCTCGACGTCGGCCACCACCGCCTCCAGCGCCGCCGCGGACGGCGGGTCACCGGCGTCGCGCAGGTGACGCTCGGTCAGCCGCACGCAGCCGATGTCGACCGAGATCGCCGACTCGGCGTGCTCCGAACCCACCACGAACTCCGTCGAGCCGCCCCCGATGTCGACCACCAGGTAAGGCGGCAGCGGCCCCTGCGGCACCTCGGTCTCCGGCGACAGCCGCACCAGCCCCCTGGTGGCGCCGGTGAACGACAGCTCGGCCTCCTCGGACCCCGAGATCACCTCCGGCTCCACGCCGAAGATCTCGCGCACCCCGTCGGTGAACTCCTGACGGTTCGCCGCGTCGCGGGTCGCGCTGGTCGCGACCACGCGGGTGGCGCTCGCGCCGTGCTGGTCGATCAGCTTGCGGTAGGCGCGCATCGCGCCGAACGTGCGCTCCAGCGCCTCCGGAGCCAGCCGCCCGGTCCGGTCGACGCCCTGGCCCAGTCGTACGATCTCCATCCGCCGCTCGACGTCGGCCAGCGCGGCCTCGCCGGCGTCGGCCACGAGCAGGCGCACCGAGTTGGTGCCGCAGTCGATGGCGGCTACACGCATGGTCCGTCACTCCACCACTCGGGGAGGGCCTCCAGCGCCTCCCTGCCGAACGGGTTGCTCCCCGGCGCCGCGAGCTCGTGCGCGACGAGCGCGTGCAGGCACTTGACCCGCAGCGGCATGCCTCCGGCGCTCTGCATGCCGGGCGCCAGCGGCTCCAGCCCTTCCTCCGCGGCGACCTCGTCGCGCCTGGCCAGGTAGGCGTCGTGCGCGGCATGGTAGGCGGACGCCAGCTCCGGGTCGCCGGCCAGCCTGTCCTGCATCTCGCGCATCAGCCCCGAGCCCTCCAGCGTGCCGATGGCCGAGGCCGCCTTCGGGCAGGTCAGGTAGTAGAGCGTGGGGAACGGGCTGCCGTCGGCCAGCCTGGGCGCGGTCTCCACCACGTCGGGATTGCCGCACGGGCAGCGGTGCGCCACCCGGCGCAGCGACCGGGGCGGCCGCCCGAGCTGCTTCTCGACGGCCTCGGCGTCCTTACTGTCCAACGCTCTCCTTCTGCTTCTCCGGCTGCTTCTCCGGCTGCCCGGTGGGCTGCTCTGCCGGCTGTCCGGTCGGTTGCCCTGCCGATTGGCCGGGCGACTGCTCGGTCGCGCGCCGGCCCGTGCCGTCGTCGGCCGCCTGGACCGACTCCCACAGCGTCTGGTACCACGGCGGCTGCTGCGCCGGCCGCTGGGCCGCCGCCTGCCCCTTGCCCGGGTCGGGGTCCATCACCACGAAGCACCTCTCGCCCTGGCCGCAGTAGTGGAGGCGCTCCTTGGCCGTGCGCCTGACCCAGTTGGGGTCGCCGACCTGGCGGCTCTCGGCCAGCAGCCGCTGCCGCTCGGCCTCCACCTTGGCCTTCTCCTCGCGGAGCTCGGCGATGTCGCGCCGCTGGGCGATGTAGGTGCGGACGGGGTACGCAAGGCTCATGGCGATCGCGCATACCACCACCGCGAGGATCGCGGCCCGCCCCGTCAACTGCGGTTTCCTCGCCACCTCCGGCATCCACCTCCCCGTACGAACCGCCCGCGGCGCCATCGGACCGCCGCGGGCAGCTACCCGAAATTACTGCTGGAAACGCGGAAAGGCCGCGCGACCCGCGTAACGGGCGGCGTCGTCGAGGATCTCCTCGATGCGCAGCAGCTGGTTGTACTTGGCCACCCGGTCGGAGCGGGCCGGGGCGCCCGTCTTGATCTGGCCGCAGTTGGTCGCCACCGCCAGGTCGGCGATCGTGGTGTCCTCGGTCTCGCCGGAGCGGTGGCTCATCATGCACCGGTAGCCGCTGCGGTGGGCCAGGTCGACCGCGTCGAACGTCTCGGTCAGCGTGCCGATCTGGTTGACCTTGACCAGCAGGGCGTTGGCGGTGCCCGACCCGATGCCGCGCGCCAGCCGCTCGGGGTTGGTCACGAACAGGTCGTCGCCGACGAGCTGGACCCGGTCGCCGAGTGCCTCGGTGATGGCCTTCCAGCCCTCCCAGTCCTCCTCGTCGAGCGGGTCCTCGATGGACACCAGCGGGTAGTTGTCGACCAGGTCGGCGTAGAAGGCGATCAGCTCCTGGGCGGACAGGCCCTTGCCGTCGATGGTGTAGACGCCGTCCTTGTGGAACTCGGTGGCGGCCACGTCGAGCGCCAGCGCCACGTCGGCGCCGGGGGTGAAGCCGGCCCGCTCGATGGCCACCAGGATCAGGTCGAGCGCGTCGCGGTTGGACGGCAGGTTGGGCGCGAACCCGCCCTCGTCGCCGAGACCGGTGGCGTAGCCCTTCTCCTGGAGCACCTTCTTGAGCGCGTGGTAGACCTCGGTGCCCATGCGCACGGCCTCGCCGAACGACTCGGCGCCGATCGGCGCGATCATGAACTCCTGGATGTCGACGTTGGTGTCGGCGTGCGCGCCGCCGTTGAGGATGTTCATCATCGGCACCGGCAGCACGTGGGCGTTGGGGCCGCCGAGGTAGCGGAAGAGCGGCAGCTCGGCGCTGTCGGCGGCGGCCTTGGCCACGGCCAGCGAGACGCCCAGGATCGCGTTGGCGCCCAGCTTGGCCTTGTTGGGCGTACGGTCCAGATCGATCATGATCTGGTCGACGATGCGCTGGTCCTCGGCCTCGATGCCGTGGATCTCGTCGAAGATCTCGTCGGTCACGGCCAGCACGGCCTTGCGTACGCCCTTGCCGCCGTAGCGGTCGTCGCCGTCACGCAGCTCGACGGCCTCGAACTGGCCGGTGGACGCGCCGCTGGGCACCGCCGCCCGGCCGGTGCTGCCGTCGTCGAGGACCACGTCGACCTCGACCGTCGGGTTGCCCCTGGAGTCGAGGATCTCGCGAGCGTAAACGACCTCGATGGTAGCCACGGGATGCGCTCCTGAATCGATAGGCAATATGCGTTCAGAGCCTATCGGTAGAGGGCATCACGACCGGCGCGACTCCCACGCGCGCACCCGGTCGCGATACGTCCGCGCCGCGGCCCGCAGCTCCGCCTCCGGGTCGACGCCCGCCGAGCGCGCCCGCTTCACCAGGTCGAACAGCTCGCGGGCGACCCCCTGGCCGACCGCCGCGGACAGGCCGTCAGGCACGCCCGACCGCTCGGCGCGGCGCAGCAGCTGGGCCGCCAGCGACAGCGCCGGCTGGCCCATCGGCACCCCGTCGAGCAGCGACTCGTCGCCCCGGGAAGCCCGCTCGGCGGCCTTGATCGCCTCCCAGTTGTCGTTCACCTCGTCGGCGCTCTCCGCCTTGACCGAGCCGAACACGTGGGGGTGGCGCCGCACCAGCTTGCCGACGATGCCGTCGGCCACGTCGTCGACGTCGAAGCCCTCCGCCACGCGGGCGTGGAAGACCACCTGGAGCAGCAGGTCGCCGAGCTCCTCGCGGAGCGCGTCGTGGTCGCCCTCCTCGATCGTCTCCAGCACCTCGTAAGCCTCTTCGAGCAGGTAGGGCACCAGCGACTCGTGCGTCTGCTTGCGGTCCCACGGACACTCGGTGCGCAGCCGGTCCATCACCCGTACGAGATCGAGCACGCGCGCGCCCGGCAGGTCGTACGAACCGGGCACCACCTCGATCAGCGGCGGGTCGTCGAGCGCGATCGCGGCGTGGCCGAGGGCGCGCATGAAGTCCTCGTCGCCGTCGGCGGCGAGCCAGACCACCGTCTCCCCCGCCGCCCGCGCGACCAGCCCTGCCGGGTCGGGGGTGACGACCGCGACCTCCACCCCCGCCTCGGCGAGGTACGGCAGCTGCGGATGGTCCGGCGAGCCCGTCAGCACCGGGCCGGACCGGAACGCCTGCCACGCCTGGTGGCTGAGCAGCCCAGGCGCGACGCGCGGCGAGGTGGTGACGACGACGAGCGGCATGTCAGCCCTGCGGCTGCTGCGCGGTCTGGGCCGGCTTACCGAAGCGGCCCGGGTCGACGAAGCCCTGACCCTGCTGGAGGGTGCCGTAACGGGGGCTGAAGACCGTCTTGATCGAGTTGAACTCCTGCTGCACCTTGGCGGCGGCCTGCTGATTGCCCGCGCCGCCGAACTTGTCCATGACCTTGCGGATGCCCACCTCGGCCTTGACGTAGTCGCGCGCGTCAGCCGGCGAGACGCCCTTGGACAGCAGGTTCATCTCGGGGTCCTGGAACTGGCCCGGGTCCTTGAGCGCGGTGTCGATCTCCGTCTCGCTGACCGTGACGCCATGCTTGTCGGCCAGCTGCTGGTAGCGGAGCTGGTTGGTCATGCTGAAGAGGACGAACTGCGCGACGGGCGCCGTGAGCTGGTCGGGCCCGATGTTCGCCCTCTCCAGCGCGGCCTGGTAGCTCTTCACGTTCGCGTTCAGGTCGCTGGAGGAGATGCGCTGATCACCGACGATCGCCGCCGCTCCGGCCTCGACAGGGGTAGAGCAGGCGGCCAGGCCGAGGAAGCTCACCCCGGCTGCCGCGGCGGCCACAGCCACTCGTATCGACTTCACGTGTGTCCCTTTCCGACAAAAACCCCAGTCAGCTTACCGGCGCGAGTTCGAGGAACATCGCCTCGATCAGGTCGCCGCACCATTTGAGCAGATCCATGTCGCGCAACGGCTGCCCACCCAGCGGCTTCGTCTTGGGCACCGGCACCAGCAGCGTCTCCGCGGCCTGCTTGTAGACCGACTTCTTGTACAGCCGGTCGAGCCGGATCTGCTGCGACTCCCGCAGCCGCGCCGGACCGAACTTGATGTACTGCCCCTGCAGCGTGACGTCCGTCAGCCCGGCCTTGCGCGCCCTGAGCCGGAACGCGGCGACCTCCAGGAGGTTCTCCACCTCGACCGGCGGCTTGCCGTAGCGGTCGGTCAGCTCGTCGCGCACCTCGTCGATGTGCGCCGGCTCGGCGATGGCCGCGATCCGCTTGTAGGCCTCCAGCCGCAGCCGTTCCGAGGTGACGTAGTCGTGCGGGATGTGCGCGTTGATCGGCAGCTCGACCTTGACGTCGTGCTGCTCGGGGGCCGCCGCCACGCCTTCGAGCTTGGCCTTCTGCTCCTGCACCGCCTCGGCCATCAGCCGGACGTACAGGTCGAAGCCCACGCCCGCGATGAAGCCCGACTGCTCGGCGCCCAGCACGTTGCCGGCGCCGCGGATCTCCAGGTCCTTCATCGCCACGTACATGCCCGCGCCCATCTCGGTGTGCTGGGCGATCGTGGCCAGCCGCTCGTGCGCGGTCTCGGTCAGCGGCTTCTCCGGCGGGTAGAGGAAGTAGGCGTAACCGCGCTCCCTGCCCCGCCCGACCCGCCCGCGCAGCTGGTGGAGCTGCGACAGGCCGTAGTTGTCCGCCCGGTCCACGATGAGCGTGTTGGCGTTGGGCACGTCCAGCCCGGACTCCACGATCGTGGTCGAGACCAGCAGGTCGTACTCGCGCTCCCAGAACCCGACCATGATCTTCTCAAGCTGGTGCTCGTTCATCTGCCCGTGCGCCACCGCGATCCGCGCCTCCGGCACCAGCTCGCGCAGCCGCGCGGCCACCCGGTTGATCGACGCCACCCGGTTGTGCACGAAGAACACCTGGCCGTCGCGCATCAGCTCGCGCCGGATCGCCGCCCCGATCTGCTTCTCCTCGTACGGGCCCACGAACGTGAGGATCGGGTGGCGTTCCTCCGGCGGGGTGAGGATGGTCGACATCTCGCGGATGCCGGTCAGGCCCATCTCCAGCGTGCGCGGGATCGGCGTCGCCGACATGGCCAGCACGTCCACCTGCGTGCGCAGGTGCTTCATGGCCTCCTTGTGCTCGACGCCGAACCGCTGCTCCTCGTCGATGATGATCAGCCCGAGGTCCTTGAACCTCACCTCCGGGCTGAGCAGCCGGTGGGTGCCGATCACCACGTCGACCGCGCCGGAGCGCAGCCCGTCGAGCGTGCCCTTGACCTCGGCGTCGTTCTGGAAGCGGGAGATCGGCTTGATGGTGACGGGGAAGCTGGAGAACCGCTCGGTGAACGTCGACATGTGCTGCTGCACCAGCAGCGTCGTCGGCACCAGCACCGCCACCTGCTTGCCGTCCTGCACGGCCTTGAACACCGCGCGCACCGCGATCTCGGTCTTGCCGTAGCCGACGTCGCCGCAGATCAGCCGGTCCATCGGGACGCCGCGCTCCATGTCGCGCTTGACCTCGTCGATGGCCTCCAGCTGGTCGGCGGTCTCCGCGTACGGGAACGCGTCCTCCATCTCGCGCTGCCACGGCGAGTCCTGCGCGAACGGGTGGCCGGGCGAGGCCATGCGGGCCGAGTAGAGCCGGATCAGCTCTCCGGCGATTTCCTTGACCGCCTTCTTCGCCCGCGACTTGGCCTTGGCCCAGTCGGCGCCGCCCATCCGGTTGAGCGTCGGCGACTCGCCGCCGACGTAGCGGGTGACCTCGTCGAGCTGGTCGGTCGGCACGTACAGCCGGTCGCCCTTGGCGTACTCGATCACCAAATACTCGCGCGTGGCGCCCTGGACCGTGCGGCGCACCATCTCGATGTAGCGGCCCACGCCGTGCTGCTCGTGCACCACGTGGTCGCCCACCTTGAGCTGCAGCGGGTCGACCATGTTGCGGCGGCGCGACGGCAGGCGGCGCATGTCCTTCGTGGACGCCTTCTGGCCCACCAGGTCGAGATGGGTGAGCACGGCCAGGCCCGGCGTGACGAACCCGTGCTCCAGCAGCCCGGTGGTGACGTGCACGACCTTCGGCTCCGGCGCCTTGTCGACGAACCGCTGCAGGCGGGCCGGCACGTCGACGCCCTTGAGCAGCTCCACCATGCGCTCGGCGGACCCGTGGCCCTCGCTGATGAGCACGACCGCCTTGTCCTCGGCCAGCCAGCCCTTGATGTCGTCGAGCGCCTTGCGGGTGTCGCCGCGGTACGCCTCCGAGTCGTGCGCGGCCAGCTCCACGCCGCCGCCGAACGGCGCCATCGTCCACCACGGCTGGCCCAGCACCTCGGCGTGCCCACGGATCTCGTCGAGCGTGCGGAACGCCGCCGCGTCCAGGTCGATCGGCGCCTCGCCGCCCGCCGCCGCGTTGATCCAGGACGCCTCCAGGAACTCCTGCGACGTGCGCACGAGCTCCTCGGCCCGGCTCCTGATCCGCTCAGGATCGCAGACGAACACCGCCGACCTGACCGGCAGATGGTCGACCAGCAGGTCCATCTCACCGGCGAGCGCGGGCGCGAACGCCTCCATGCCCTCCACCGGCGTGCCCTCCGCGAGCTGGTCGAGCACCTCGGCCAGCGCCGGATAGCGCTCCGCCAGCTCCCGCGCCCGCTCCCGCACCTCCGCGGTCAGCAGCAGCTCCCGGCACGGCGGCGCGAACAGCCCCTCCTCCGCCGCCTCCAGCGAGCGCTGGTCGGCCACCTTGAACCAGCGGATCTCCTCGACCGTGTCGCCCCAGAACTCCAGCCGCAGCGGGTGCTCCTCCGTCGGCGGGAACACGTCCAGCAGCCCGCCGCGCACCGCGACCTCGCCGCGCCGCTCCACCATGTCGACCCGGTGGTAGCCGTTCTCCACCAGGCGCGTCACCACCTCGTCCAGGTCGGCGTCGTCGCCCGCCCTCAGCCGGATCGGCTCCAGCTCGCCCAGCCCTTTGACGATCGGCTGCAGCAGCGCCCTGATGGGCGCCACGACCACATTCAGCGGGCCCGCCGCGCTGTCGCCCTTCACCGGGTGCGCCAGCCTCCGCAGCACCGCCAGCCGCTGCCCCACCGTGTCGGACCGCGGCGACAGCCGCTCGTGCGGGAGCGTCTCCCAGGCCGGGAACACCGCCACGGACCCGGGGTCGATGAGGCTGCTCAGCGCCGCCGCCAGATCCTCCGCCTCCCGCCCCGTCGCGGTGACGGCCAGCACGGTGCGCTGATCGTGCCCGGCCAGCGCGGCCACGCCGAACGGCCGCAGCGCGGCGGGCGCCACCAGCGCGACGTCACCGCCCCTGTCGAGGGCGGCGGTCAGCTCGGGGTCGGCGACGACAAGGTCAAGTAGTCCGGAAAGACTCATCAGTTAGCCCCACGATGGCAACACGACTACCCCCGGCCAAGCGGAGCGCGGGGGTGATGACATCCAGCCTACTTCCCACCCGCCCCCTGCTCGCGCCCCCGCCCCGTCCAACCACGGGCCTCACGGACGGCGCTCCGCGCCATCGGCTCGGGCTGCGCCCAGCGGGGAGCCGAGCTCGATTCGGAACAAATCATTTGTAACGGACTTGGCGGAGCACCATGTGACGCTGTTCATTGACGTCGTCCCCGAAAGCTCTCAAGTGACCTTGTGGCCGGGCACGCTGGGCCATCTGACGGTGAGGACCACCGACTCCTCCTCCGCCCGCCACGAATGGTCGACGCCCTCGCCCCAGACCACGTAGTCGCCCCGCTCGGCCAGCAGCACGCTGCGCCCCGGGAGTTCGACGCGGAACCGGCCGCTGATCAGGATGAGCAGGGCGGTGCGGTTCTCGCCGGTGACCCATCGGGCGCGCTCGTCGCCGGGCTTGTGGAGGCCCCATTTGATCTCGACGGCCTCGCTGTGCCGCACGTCGCCCCGGGGTTTGAAGTGGCCGAGCAGCCACCCGCCGTCCAGCGGCCCGTCCACGTCGGCGTTACCGACGTACACTCGGTCATCCTCCACCGGGGAATCGGCGTGTGCCCTCTCGTCCACGCCCGAGGACGCTAGCACTCATAGGAGCCTGCCCACGGCGGCCTGAGGACGAAAGCGCCGCGACCACACCACTTCCTCGATGACGGGTACCAGCGGACTGGCGCGAGGCCCGCGGTGTCGACGCGGCCGACAGAAGACTGCATCAAATCCACCCCCTCTGGGCCGACGATGGGTAGGATTTGATGCATGGATCCTGCGGAGACATCTAGACTCCAGACAAGACTCGCCGGTCTCTCCCCCACCTTCACCGCGGGGCAAGCTCGTCTGGCCGCACTCACCTCCCGCGACTTGGGCTCCCTGGTCGCGGATGGAGAGATCTATGAGCTCTCCCGTGGGGTCTACCGGCAGGCATCAGCGCCGGAGACAGCACATCTCGACCTCTTGGCTGTGTGCACCCGTGTCCCGCATGCAGTCGTATGCGAGGAGTCCGCCCTCGCCGTTCATGAGCTCATCGATGACATCCCGTCGGCCGTCCACATCGCGGTGCCACGGGGACGACATCGCCCGTCGATCTCCTACCCGCCTGTCGTGGTCGCCCAGTACTCCCCCGCCGTTTTCACGCTGGGCATCGCGTGGTTCGAGGCCGCGCCGGGGGAAACCGTGCCCGTCTACAGCGCCGCCCGGAGTGTCGTAGACGCCATGCGTCATCGCGGACGCATCGGTGAGACCCTCGCGCTCTCCGCGCTCGGCCGCTACGTCCGCGGCGCCACCCCCGCCCAACTCGGCGAACTCCAGCGCATCGCCGGCAAGCTGGGCGCGCTGAAGCTCATCCGTCCCGTCATCGAGGCGGTGCTCGCCTGATGCCCAACCCCACTCGCATCACCACTGCCGGGCGCATCTACAACGACCTCCGCAACCTGGCCAAACGCAGCAGGCGATCGACCGACGAGCTCATGATCGAGTACGTTCTCGGGCGCTTCCTCTATCGTGTGGCGGTCTCCCCGCTCGGCGGTCGGCATCTCATCCTCAAAGGCGGCCTCCTGCTCGCCCAATTCCTACCCACAGCACCTCTCCACGGAGAGCTTCCAGATCTTCGGCTACCCTCTGGCTACTGTCATAGCCGAGAAACTCTCCACCGCAGTTGCCCTTGGTGACCTCAACACGCGTGATCGTGACTACGCGGATCTTTTTCGGCTGATCTCACTCCATGATCTGCATGGCGGTGACCTGACCGCAGCGCTCAACGCCACCGCAGATCACCGTGGTATCAGCCTGAAGCCGCTCAGTACGTCCATCACAGATCTGGCCGAACGGCGCCAGTCCTCCTACGCCGCTTGGCGCCGACGTCAAGGCAGCGCCGCCAGCGGTTACCCTGGGCGGTTCGCTTATGCCATTGATCTGGTGTGCGCCTTCGCAGATCCGCTCCTCGCCGGCGAGGTCACCCTCCGCAACTGGATGGCGGCCAAAGGAACATGGTCATGAGCGGCCAACGCATGCGGACTGAACGCTCCGGTCGTGACATGGCGACTTCCCTGTTCTGCGCCAATCATCGACATGCCGCGTCAACCGGCCTCGCGATCATTGGAAACACCGCTCCACACACGGGGGTCCAGGGGGCCGGGAGGCCCCCGGCCAGGGGTGCGGGGAGCTCGGCTCCCCGCTGAGCACAGTCCGAGCCGATCGGCGCGGAGCGCCCTGGGCGGCGAGGGCCATGCCGTTGGGTGAGCGTCCGGCGCCTTCAATCGAGCGTTTAGAAAGCGGGTGAGCTTTGCGGAAGTCGCCGTCCGGTGAGCCTTACGGAGGGTGCCTTCGAGCGGAACGGGAAAGGCGCCCCGTCAACGCGCCGGGCCGAGTCGGGCGTAGGCGGCTGGAGGCATGCCCACCACGGCGGTGAAGTCGCGGGTCAGGTGGGCCTGGTCGGTGTAGCCGAGTTCGGCGGCCAGGGTGGCGAGGTCGAGGCCCTGGTAGACGCGCTCCGCGGCTTCGTGCAGCCGGAAGCGGCGGATCACCCATTTGGGGCCGATGCCGACGTAGTCCCTGAACAGCCGCTGCAGCGAGCGCACCGATCGCCCCGACCGGGCGGCCAGCTGGTCGACCCTGGTCACGGTGACGTCGTTCTCCGCCATCACGACCAGCGCCGCGACCTCTTCGGCGAGCGGGTCCCGCTCCGGCCGCAGGCCCAGCAGGAACGTCTCGACGATCGCGATGGCGGCCGGAATACGAGGTTCGGCCAGGACGCGCTCCACCATCGACGAGCCCGCGGCGCCGTACATCTCGCCGATCTCGTGGAAGCGGCCGGTCAGCCGGTGCACGGGACCGCCGAGGAACGGCCGGAAGCCGCCGGGGGCGAAGCGGATGCCGAGGACGCGCCCGCTGCCCCGCATGGTGTACGAGAACCCGCCCCTGATCACCCCGGCGATCCGGTGGAAGTCATGGGTGATCGTCATGTTCACCGTCGGGTGGGAGACGATGCGCTGCTCGTACGGTTCGGCGAGGTCGGTCCAGGTGACGACCCAGAAGTGGTCGACGTAGGGAGCGAGCGCGGGGGACGGCGCGTGCCGGGCGAAGTCGAAGGCGGCGAGCCCGGCGTACGGGTCGACCCAGCCTCGCAGTCGTGTTTTTACAAGCCCCGCGGCGGGCCGGTCCGGCATCATCGCTGCCATGGAAGACATGATGCCGCTGATGACGCGTGCCACCGAACAGACCGCGAGCCTGGTCCGGGCGGTGCGGCAGGAGCAGCTCGGGCTCCCGACCCCGTGCGAGAAGTACGACGTGAAGGATCTGGTCAACCACCTCGAATGGGTGGCGGAGATGTTCGCGTCGCTGGCTCGCCACGAGGCGCCCGCCGAGCAGGGGCCGTACGCGGGCGACTTCCCTGAGCGGGCGGAGCGCACGCTCGCCGCCTGGTCGCGGCCGGAGGCGTGGGAGGGCGTCAGCCAGGGCATGGGCATGCCGATGACCACGCTGGCGCACATGTATCTCGTCGACATGGTGGCGCACGGCTGGGACCTGGCCAGGGCCACCGGCCAGGAGTACGCACCGGACCCCGAGACGGTCGCGCGGGCGCTGAGCTTCACCGAGCAGATGGCGGAGAAGGGCAGGCAGGGCGGCGTCTTCGGGCCTGCGGTGGCGGTGCCGGACGACGCCTCGCCGCTCGACCGCCTGCTCGGCGTCACCGGCAGGGATCCGGCCTGGACCCCCTAGATCCCGCCTCTGACTCCTGAAGATGCGCCACTATTGGCGTTCCTGTGATTACTGTGGGTCACATGTCTGAGGTACGGGCGGTGGCCCGGGGTGGGGGTCTGTTCAGTCAGCGGATCCGCGAGCAGTGGGCGGGGCAGCTCGGCCGGCGGCTGGACGTGCTGGTCGCCGGGTGCGCGCACGACGAGCCGCTGGTGCTGGACCGGATCGAGACCCGGGTGTCCGGGGTCGACGAGGACCTGCCGGAGATCCGGCGGGTGGTGGAGGAGCGGGCCGACCTGGTGACGTGGTCGCTGGGCGATCTGCGGTCGGCGCCGTTGCCGCCGCGCTCGTACGACGTGATCCAGTTGTCGTTCCTCCTGGAGCGGATCCAGCACGCGGAGCTGGTGTTCGACCGGCTGCTGCACGCGTTGCGGCCGGGCGGGCTGGTGCTGCTGCGGATGCGTGACCGCGAGTCGGCCTACGGACTGCTCGACCGGCTGACCCCGTCGTGGGTGCGGCGGCTGCTGTGGCGGCGGCTGGTCGCGGAGGGCACCCCGGGCCCGCTGCCGGCCAGGTACGGGACGCTGGCTTCGGCCGACGGGATGCACGCGTACTGCCTCGCCCGGGGCCTGATGGTCACCGACGAGGAGCGGGCGACGAGCGGGCCGGCGATGGGCCGGGTGGGGTCGGCGGCGGTGGCGGTGACGGCGCAGCTCACGCGGGGCCGCTATCCCGCCAGTCACGACGAGATCACCATGGTGATCAGGAAGCCGCACTACCACTTCGCCCGTCTCATCTAGTATCTCCCCGGCGCCAGCGGGTAGGGTTGCCTACCATTGCAGTCGGGATAGTTGGGATCAATCACCGTGGAGTGGACTCCGGAGCCGCGCGAGCTGGCCGATCTCGAACTGCTGCTGTCGGGGGCGTTCCAGCCGCTGACCGGGTTCCTGGGCCATGACGACGTGCACGCGGTGCACGAGCGCGGCACCCTCGCCGACGGCACCCCCTGGCCCGCGCCGGTGACGCTCCACCTGCCCGAGGACGCGGGCGGCGAGGTGACGCTGCTCGACCCCGAGGGCGTCCCGCTGGCCACGCTCACCGTGACCGAGCACGGGCCCGACGGGCTGGCCGCGGGGCCGGTCAAGGGGCTGGGCGCGCCCGAGCACGGCCCGTTCGCCCGCCTGCACCGCACCCCCGCCCAGGTACGCGACGAGCTGGGCGGGCGCCCCGCGCTGGCCGTCACGATGCGCGGCCCGCTGGACGACCTGGACGAGGTGGCGGCCACCGCCAAGGAGCTCGGCGCGGTGATCGTGCTGCTGCCTCTCTCGTACGGGGAGGACGGCCCCGGCGTGGTCAGGGCGGCGCTGCGGGCCAGGGACCGGCTGCCGGCGGGCACGCTCGTCGTCCCGGTGCCGCTGGCGCCGCGCGGGGAGCCCGAGATCGACCTGGAGCTGCGCGAGCACGTCGCGTCCGCCTACGGCGCGGCCGAGCACCTGGCGGGGCCCGAGCCGGTGCGCATCCCCGGCCCGCCGCACCGGCGCGGGCTGGTGGTGTTCTTCACCGGCCTGTCCGGGTCGGGCAAGTCGACGATCGCCCGCGGGCTCCGCGACGCCCTGCTGGAGCTGGGCACCCGGACCGTCACCTACCTCGACGGCGACGTGGTGCGGCGGCTGCTGTCGAAGGGGCTGTCGTTCTCCAAGGAGGACCGCGACCTCAACATCCGCCGCATCGGGTTCGTGGCCGCCGAGGCCGCCCGCCACGGCGGCCTGGCCATCTGCGCCCCGATCGCCCCGTACGCGGCGACCCGGGCCGAGGTGCGGGAGATGGTGGAGTCGGTCGGCGCCGACTTCCTGCTCGTGCACGTGGCCACGCCGCTGGAGGAGTGCGAGCGGCGCGACCGCAAGGGCCTGTACGCCAAGGCGCGGGCCGGGCTGATCCCCGAGTTCACCGGCATCTCCGATCCCTACGAGGAACCCGACGACGCCGAGCTGGTGGTCGACACCACGCACGTCTCGGTCGAGGCCGCGGTCGAGCGGGTGCTGGGCACGCTGCGCGCCGGAGGGTGGGTGCGATGATCGACTTTCCGCTGATCGTCGGGTCCTTCCTGGTCGCGATCGTGGTGGGGCTCACCGGCATGGGCGGCGGCGCGCTCATGACGCCGATGATGATGCTGTTCTTCAACGTGCCGCCGCTGGCCGCGGTCTCCAGCGACCTGGTGGCCTCGGCCGTGATGAAGCCGGTGGGCAGCTTCGTCCACCTCCGTCACGGCACCGTCAACCTGCGGCTGGTCTGGTGGCTGTGCGCGGGGTCGGTGCCGACGGCGTTCTGCGGGGTGTTCCTGGCACGGGCGTGGGCGGTGGGCGACGGGGTCAAGTACGCGCTCGGGGTGGCGCTGCTGCTGGCCGTCGCGGGGCTGGCCGCCAAGACGCTGATGGGCGACAGGGGAGGCACGGCGGGCGCGAACGAGATCCGCGTGCGCCCCATCCCGACCGTACTGGTCGGTATGGTAGGCGGATTAATCGTGGGAGTCTCCTCCGTGGGCTCCGGTTCGCTGATCATCGTGGCGCTCATGGCCCTCTACCCGGCGCTGAAGGCCAACCAGCTGGTCGGCACCGACCTCGTCCAGGCCGTGCCGCTGGTCGTCTCGGCCGCGCTCGGCCACCTGCTCTTCGGTGACTTCCAGTTCGACCTGACCGTCTCGCTGCTGATCGGCTCGATCCCGGGCGTCTATCTCGGCGCGCGGATCTCGTCCCGCGCGCCGGGCGGCCTGATCAGGGCGATGCTGGCGATCGTGCTGCTGGCCTCGGCGCTCAAGCTGCTGAACGTGGACAACATGATCACGCTGGTCGCCCTGGCGGTCGCCACCGTGGTGATCGTGGTCGGCTGGCGCCTGCGGGTCAGGGCCGCGGCACGCGCGTCGCGCGGAAGTGCGGATCTCTCGCGAGCTCGGTGAACGCCTTGCCGGCCGTCTCGGCGGTGTCGAACCTGGTGTCGCCCCGCGGCGCGTGCGGCGAGTCGAAGTAGACCATGGCCTTGATCTGCGGGTAGCGGCGGATCTGGAGGCGCACCGACTCGAAGAACGCCCGCTTGAAGGCCGGGTCGTCGGGCCGCTCGAACACCCCCCACTCGGCGATCATGACCGGTTTGCCGGGGAAGCGCCACTGCATCCACCGGTAGAAGCCGGGCCACTCGTCGAAGTCGGCGCGCGTCTTGTTCACCAGGGAGCCGAAGTCCTGCACCCGGTGGTCGGCGTAGGGGTCCATGGCCACCCAGTCGACCACGTCGTCGCCCGGGTAGAGCTCCTCGAACCAGGGTTTGACCGCCCAGTTGGGGGCGCCCATGTAGGTCATGACGGTGACCGCGTTCTTGACGCCCTTGTGGCGCAGCCGGAGCACCACGTGGCGGAACATCGCCGCGTAGTCCTTGGCCCGCATGCCGGAGCCCGCCGCGGAGCCGACGTCGTTCTCCGGCTCGTGGTGGATGGTGAGGAAGAACCGCTCGGGGAACGTCCGCCTGAGGTGGTCGGCCAGCCGGTCGATCCGGCCGTCGACGGCGCCCCCGGCGACCTCGGCCCAGGTGTGGGTGAGCGACGGCTTCCAGTTGATCAGCAGCAGCCGCGGGTGCTCGGGATCGCGGGCGAGCCGGATCTCCTTCTCGTTCGGGAACAGCTCCTTGCCCCGGTGGTAGACGTGCACGATGTCGGCGGGCGCGGCCATCCGCCGCTCGGCGCTCGCCACCGCCTCCACCACGTCGAGCCCGGTGAAGATCTCCGGGGCGATGCCCCACCAGGCGCCGCATGACGGGATCAGCCGGCCGGTGACCGCGCAGTCGGGCGAGTCGGCGACGAGCGGGGGGTTGCCGGCGCGGGCGGGTTTCTGAACGGCGCCGCCCGGCCCCGCCGAGCAGGCGGCGAGCACGGCGGCCAGCCCCACCGCCAATCCGGAGAAAGCTGCTCTATACGGAAATACCCGTCGAGCCACAATCGTCGCCCCCTTTTTCCCAGGACCCCCGCCCTATCAAACCTGAACCTTGCCACGCCATTCCCGGAACTTCAGCCAGAGCCGAACTCCTCCCAGCTCACCCCACCCGCCGACCGCCCCGACAAACGCCGAAAAATCGCTTTATAAAGGTACGATTCCGCGCCCGTACGAGAGAAAATCTTGCGGATCTCGCGTGACCGATAACCCGCGCCCCTATAGTGGGCGCACACCACGGCGCGTGACGCAGAGTCGTCAGTAAGCGACTATCCGCACACACTTCAGGGAGACTCGCCTCATGAGCCTGCCGCCGGACCGTCCGGTTCACCGTTCCGGCGCCGATCTGGGAGACCATCTCGCCCTGCTCCGCCGGCGCTGGCTGCTGTTCCTGGGATGCTTCCTCGCGGGCGGCACCGTGGGGCTGGCGATCATGCGCGTCACCCCGCCCGCCTACACGGCCACCACCTACGTGCTGGTCACCTCGGTGGGCGTCCCGGAGCCCGGCAACCAGGTGACCAGCCGGCAGCGCGAGCAGCTCAACCTCGACACCGAGGCGCAGATCGCCCAGTCGGCGGTGGTCGCCACCAGGGCCGCCGCGCAGGCGGGCACCGCCGACCTCGAACCCGTCGAGGTGTCCGTCCCGCCCAACTCGTCGGTGCTGACGATCTCGGTCACCGCCGCCGAGCCCGGCGACGCCGCGCTGCAGTCACGGGCGTACGCGCAGGCCTACCTGGAACACCGCGCCGACAGCGCGCGCGCGGAGATCGCGGCGCAGCAGCAGCTGGTGGCCGTCAAGCTGCGGCAGGCGAACGCGGCCCTGTCCACGGTCATAGGCGAGCTGCCCGCGCTGCCCAGAGGAGGCCCCGAGCACACCCGTGCGGCGCTCCGGCAGACCGTGCTCTCCCGGCAGGTCGCCGTGCTGACCCAGAAGTACGACGCGCTCAAGACGGTCACGGTGACGCCCGGAGAGGTCATCAGCGCCGCCACCCCTCCCCAGGACCCCAGCTCGCCCAGCCTGCCGCTGCACCTCGGGTCGGGCCTCATGGCCGGGCTGCTGATCGGGGCGGCGGCCGCGCAGGCGCGCGACCGGCTCGACACCCGGCTGCGCACGGCGGCCGACGTCGAACGGCTGACCGGGCTGCCCGTGCTGGCCGACGTGACCCGCCCGCTCGACCACGGCGCGCTGCACGAGCTGTCTTCGGCCGTGCTCGCCTCGTGCCCCGGCAAGCGGCTGCTGGTCAAGGCGGTCCCCCCGGCGCTCGGCGGCACGCCGGTGGCCGTGCCCCTGGCCGCGAACGTGCCGCTGGCCGTGCTCGACGGCACCGACGTGGGCGACCTGGCCAGAGCGGACGCGGCGCTCCTGCTGATCGGCCTCGACGGGGCCGACGCCTCCGACGTGGCCTCCGTCGTACGGCTGCTCAGCAGGCAGAGCGTGCCCATCATCGGCGCGGTCACCACGACCGACCTGACGCCCGAGCCTGTCCGGGCGCCGCGCGGCCAGCACACCTCGCTCGGCAAGCTCGTCGCCAGCGGCGAGATCGAGACGGGCATCGGCGCCAGGACCACCGCGCCCATGCACCCGATGCGGCGGCCCCCCGGCTCGGCGACGTGAGAGGACCCGCATGGCCCGTCGCGGCGCTGCTGCTCGGCTACCCGCTCTGGTGGGCGCTGGGGTTCGGCGGGCTGTCGGTGGTCGTGCTGGCCGTGCCCATGGCGGTCATCCTGTGGCGGCGCAGGCCGGTCAGGGTGCCGCCCGGCTTCGGGCTGTGGATGCTGCTGATCGCCGGCTACCTGCTGAGCGGCCTGATGCTGGACGAGATGCCGCCCGGCACCTACGGCGAGCTCGGCGCGGGCCGGCTGATCGGCTACGGGATGCGCCTGGCGCTGTACGTGGCGGCCCTGATCCTGGTGGTCTACCTGGGCAACCTCACCGAGCGGGAGCTGCCGCAGCTGCGGCTGGTGCGGATGCTCGGGGTGCTGTTCCTCACGGCGGTGGCGGGCGGGCTGCTCGGCGTGTTCGTGCCCGGCCTCTCCTTCACCTCCCCGCTGGAGCTGGTGCTGCCCGACTGGATCTCCGAGCACCCGTTCGTGCAGAACCTCGTCCATCCGACCGCCGGGCAGACGCAGAAGGTGCTCGGCCACGCGCTGCCCCGGCCGGAGGCGCCCTTCGAGTGGGCCAACGCCTGGGGCGGCAATCTGTCGGTGCTGCTCATCTGGTTCGTGGTCGGCTGGTGGGTGTACGGCTCGCGCCGCCGCCGGATGCTGGCCGTGGCGCTGGTGGCGGTGGCGGCCGTGCCGATCGTGTACTCGCTCAACCGGGGGCTGTGGATCGCGCTCGGGCTGGCCGTGCTCTATCTCGCCCTCCGCGTGGGCGGCCGGACCCGGATGGCGCTCTGCGCGGTGACGGCCGCCGCGGCGCTGGCGTTCGTGCTCAGCCCGCTCGCTCCTTTGGTGGCGAAGCGGCTGGACAGCCCGCACTCCAACGACATCCGGGCCTTCACCGTCTCGGCCACCGTCGCGGCGACGGGCCACTCCCCCGTCATCGGCTACGGCAACACCCGGCGCGCCATGGGCAGCCATCGTTCGATCACCACCGGCAAGACCTCGTGGTGCCCCGGCTGCGGTCACCCGCCGCTGGGCAGCGACGGTCAGCTCTGGCTGCTGCTGATCTCGCAGGGGCTCACCGGGGCGGTGCTCTACGTGGCGTTCTTCGCCGGGGCGATCCGCCGCCACTGGGCCGACCGCTCGCCGATCGGGCTGGCCGGGGTGCTGGTGATGTGCCTGGTCCTCTTCTACATGCTCGTCTACGACGGCCTGGTCACGCCGCTGAGCCTCTACGCGATCTCGTTCGCGCTGCTGTGGAGGAACACCTCATGAACGACGCCCGGATCCGGCTGATCTACCTGGCCGGCACGATCGACCTGCTCTACCCCGGTCCCGGCGGGCAGCGCGCCTACACCCTGCTGCCCCACGCCCGGCTGCCGCGCCGGCTGGCGCCGCGCCGCTGGTGGCATCCGGGCCGGCCGCTCGCGCTGCCCACGCACGGGTCGATCGCCGAGCACCTGGGCGAGGTGTTCGGCGCCCCGGTGGAGACCGTGGTGCACGTACGGCCCGCGCGCCGGGCCAACCGCAAGCCGGTGCTGGAGGCGTACCGCGGGGGCGAGCGGATCGCGTACGTGAAGATCGGCGACACCGCGCGGAGCCGCGCCCTGGTCGCCAACGAGGCCGCCGCGCTGGACCGGCTCGCCGGCCGGGCGCTGAAGACCGTCGTCGTGCCCTCGGTGCTCCACCACGGGAGCTGGCACGGTCTCACCGTGCTGGCGCTGTCGCCGCTGCCGGTGCGCCGGGGGCGGGTGCCCGTCTCGCTGCTGACCCGCGCGGTCGAGGAGATCGCGGCCACCGGCGACGCCGGCGGGCACGCCTGGCACGGCGACCTCTCACCGTGGAACCTCGCGCCCTCCGGTGACGGGCGGCTGCTCGTGTGGGACTGGGAACGGTACGAGACCGGCGTCCCGTACGGGTTCGACGCCCTGCACCACCTCTTCCAGCGGGCGCTGCGGCGCATGGACCCGGCCACGGCGGCGCGTGCCTGCCTGGCCCGGTCGGGGCGGACGCTGGCCCCGCTCGGTCTGTCGGCGGCACAGGCCAGGCAGACGGCGCTGCGCTACCTGATCGCGCTGGCCGACCGGCACGCCGCCGACGGCCACGAGCCGCTCGGCCCGCCGGGCGACTGGCTGAACCCCCTCGTCGACTATCAGGAGGCCCTGCTGTGAAGACCGCGAAGCAGACGGCGCTGTCCGTGTCCAGGACCACCGGGCGGATGACCTCCGCCGCGCGGATCCTGCCGTCGTTCCTCATCATGGGCGCCCAGCGGTGCGGCACGACCTCGATGTACCGGGCGCTCGCGCAGCATCCGCTGCTCTACAAGCCGGTGCTGCGCAAGGGCGTGCACTACTTCGACACCGACTACTGGCGCGGGCTGCAGTGGTACCGGGCGCACTTCCCGCTGAAGGTCGGCACGGCGCTGCTCACCCGCCGGTTCGGCGGGCTTCCGCAGGCGTTCGAGTCGTCGCCCTACTACCTGTTCCACCCGCTGGCGGCCGAGCGCATCGCCGCCGATCTGCCGGGGGTGAAGCTGATCGTGCTGGTGCGCGACCCGGTCGAGCGGGCCTGCTCGGCGCACGCGCACGAACTGGCCCGCGGGTTCGAGACCGAGGAGAGCTTCGAGCGGGCGCTGGAGCTGGAGGAGGAGCGGGTGGCCGGGGCCGAGGAGCTGCTGCGGACCGGCCCGCACGCCGTGCACCACGCCCACCGCCACCTCGCCTACCTGGCCCGCGGCCGCTACGCCGACCAGCTCGAACGGCTGGAGCCGCTGTTCGGGCGGGAGCGGATCATGGTGATCGACAGCCACCGGTTCTTCGCCGAGCCCGAGCCCGTCTACGACCGGCTGCTGCGTTTCCTCGGCGTGGCGCGGTTCGGTTACCCGGGCTTCTCCCGGCACAACTGGCGGCCGCGGCCCAAGCAGCTGCCCGACTCGCTGCGGCGGGAGCTCATGGACGGGTTCGAGGAGCACGACCGGAGGTTGGTCCGCTGGCTGGGCGGTGAGCCGTCGTGGCGGCGCTGAGACGGGTCGCCCGGGGCGGGCTGGCCGGGGTCACCGGGGCGGCGGTGGGGGCGCTGGCGCAGTTCCTCCTGGTCGTGGTGGTGACCAGGGCCTATCCGGTGGAGGTCGCCGGGGCGTTCTTCACCTCGATCGCGCTGGCGCTGATGGTGGCCGGGGTGGCGAAGCTGGACGCGGGGAACGGGCTGGTGTTCTTCATCGCCCGCGCCGAGACCTACGGATATCACGGCGTTTCGGGATATGTCAGGGCGGCTTTGGTGCCGGTGGCGGTCGTCGCGACCGCCACCGGCCTCCTGCTGTGGCCGGTGCTCGGCGTGCTCGCGCTCGTGCCGCCCGCCATCGCCGTGGCCGACGTGCTGCTCGCCGCCTGCCGGGGCTTCGGCTCGATGCGCCCGACGGTGCTGCTGGACGGGGTGCTGCTGCCGCTCTCCCAGCTCGCCCTGGTCGCGGCCGCGGCCATGGCCGGGCTCTCCGGCGCCTCGCTCCCCCTCGCCTGGGCGCTCCCGTACCTGCCCGTCGTGGCGCTGGCGGCGCTCGCCCTGCGCGGCCGGACGCCGCGCACCCCCTACCTGCCGGGAACGGCACGCGACCTGTGGCGGCACACCGCGCCCCGGTCGGCGGCGGGCGCGATCCAGGCGGTGTTCCAGCGGCTCGACATCGTGATCGTGGCCGCGCTCGGCGGCCCGGTCCAGGCCGCCGTCTACACCGCCGCCACCCGGTTCAAGGTCGTCGGCCAGCTCGCCGGCCAGGGCCTCGCCCAGGCCGCCCAGCCCCGCCTGGTGAAGGCGCTGGCCGACGGCGACCTGTCCAGGGTCAGGGAGCTCTACCAGGTGACGACCATGTGGCTGGTGCTGGCGACCTGGCCGATCTGGCTCGGGTACGCCGTGCTGGCGCCGTGGCTGCTGCGCGTCTTCGGTCCGGGCTACGCCTCGGCGGTGCCGGTGGCGCTGGTGCTGGCGGCCACGATGATGGCGGCGACGGGGTGCGGCATGGTCGACGTGGTGCTCACCGCGGCCGGCCACACCACCGCCAGCCTGCTCAACCTCACCGCCGCCGTCACCTGCACACTCGCGCTGGACCTGGCGCTGATCCCCTCTCACGGCGCGCTGGGGGCGGCGATCGGCTGGGCGGGCGGCGTGCTGGTCAAGAACGCGCTGCCGCTCTGGCAGCTCCACCACCGCTACGGCCTGCGCCCGTTCGGCCGCCACAGCCTGGCCGCGCTCCGCCCGCGCACCTGGGCGGCGGCATGAGCGGCCCGCCCGTGCTGGTCACCGGGCTGCCCAGGAGCGGGACGAGCTGGACGGGCAAGATGCTGGCGGCCGGTGGTGAGCTGGTCTACGTGAACGAGCCGCTCAACCCGCAGCACCCGCCCGGCCGCTGCCCCGGAGTCCTGCGCGCCCGGGTCTCGCACCGCTTCCAGTACATCTGCGACGACAACTCCGCCGCCTGGCTGCCCGCCTTCCGCGCCACCGTGGCCCTGCGCTACGGCTGGGCCGCCGAACTCCGGGTCAACCGCACGCCGTACGATCTGGCGCGCATGGTCCGGTACGGTGCCGCGTTCACCCTCGGGCAGCTGACGGGGCGGCGGGCGCTGCTGGACGACCCGTTCGCGGTGCTGTCGTCGGCCTGGTTCGCCGAGCGGCTGGGGTGCCGGGTGATCGCCCTGGTCCGCGACCCGGTGGCGTTCGTGGCGAGCTGGCAGCGGCTCGGCTGGACGATCTACTTCCACGAGCTGCTCGAACAACCGCTGCTCGTCCGCGACCACCCCGAGGTGCTGCGCCTGCGCGCCCTGGTCGGCTCTCAGGACCGGGTGGCCAAGGCGGCGGCGCTGTGGCGGGTGACGCGCACGATCCTGTCGCGCGTCCCCGGCATCCTGGTGACCTCCTACGACGACCTGGCCGCCGACCCGGTGCCGGGCTTCCGCGACCTGTACGGGTACGCCGGCCTGCGCTGGAGCCCCGCCGCCGAACGCCGGATCGTCCAGGCGTGCACCGGCGGCGGCCCGCCCGCCGGCGGCTTCGCCTGGTCGGGTCTCTCGCGCACGGCGTACCGTCCCATGGACTCCCGCCTCGCCGCCCGCTCCGGCTCCCGCGGCCTCACCGAGGCGGAGATCGCCCGCGTCCGGGAGCTGACCGGCCCGGAGACGACCACCGTCCGAGCTTGAGCCGCCCCGGCCGCTACGCGCGCCGTCCGCGCGGCAGGCAGCGGCGCAGCGCGCTCGTGGCGAGCAGGCGCGCGGCGAAGGGCAGGTCGTCCACCAGGTAGCGCCTGGCCAGCCGCCGGGGCTCGGTCATGAGCCGGTGCAGCCACTCCAGCCCTCGGCGGCGCATCCAGGCGGGCGCGCGCGACACCGTCCCGGCCGCGAACCCGATGGCGGCCCCGCACCCCAGGAACCACGCCTCGGGCAGGTCGCGCCGCAGCTCGGCGATCAGCAGGTCCTGCCGGGGGAACCCGAAGCCGGCGAACACGATCGCCGGCCGCGCCGCCACGACCTTCCGCCGCACCCGCTCCCGTCCCTCCGCCGTCCGGTCGAACCCGTACGGCGGCGCGTCCACCCCGCGCACCTCCAGGCCGGGACAGCGCCGCGCCAGTTCCCCGGCCGCCGCCTCGGCCACTCCCGGCGGCCCGCCCAGCAGATAGACCGGCCAGCCGGCGCGCGCCGCCATCGCGCTCAACGACCAGATCAGATCCGCTCCCGTCACCCGCCCCGGCAGCGGCGTCCCCCGCAGCCGGGCCGCCCACACCAGCGGCATCCCGTCGGCCACCACCATGTCGGCCCCCGCCACGAGCTCGGCGAGCCCCGGATCCCGTCGCACGGCCCGGCAGATGTCCACGTTGGGCGTCACGATCCGCCCTCCGCGCCCCGCCGCCAGCTCGCCGGCCACCCACGCGACGACCTCTTCCTCGCCGACGGGGTCGATCCCCACCCCGCCCACGACCACCCTCGGGGCACGGGTCTTCAGGGTCTCCTGCGTACGGGACCGGGTCTGGGCGGTCAAATGCCACGTCCTCGCTGGTGAAGGAGGGAGAGGACCGCGGAGGCCGGCAGGAGACCGGCGGCGACGGCCAGGGCCAGCAGGGCGCGGGGTTCGGCGGGGCGGGCGGCCCAGGTGCGGGCGGCCCACCGGGCGGCGGCGCGGCGGCGGCGCAGCGCGGCGTGGGCGAAGGCCAACTGGCCGTAGATCCGGGCGGCGCCTCGGGAGTCGCCGGTCAGCTCGGGATGGCGGGCCAGCATCCACTCCAGCCCGGCGATCCGGTCGGACCAGCGGGAGGCGTAGTGGGAGCCGCCCCAGCGGACGCGGACCAGCGGCCGGTCGGCGCAGGCGATCGGGCGGCTCTTGGCGGCACGCAGGGCGAGGTCCCAGTCCTCGTTCTGGCCGCCGGGCGCGCTCTCGTCCACCCAGATCACCCCGCGCCTGAAGAGGAACGTCGAGGAGTGCACCATCACCATCCGCGACCTCACCAGGTCGGCCGCCGTCACCGTCTCGGTCCCGGCCCGCCTGGGCACCACCCGCCCGCCGTACTCGACCTCGATCCCGCAGCTCGCGAACCACGCCCCGGCGTCCATCGCCGCCACCTGGGCGGTCAGCTTGCCCGGCAGCCACACGTCGTCGTCGTCGCAGAAGGCGACCAGGTCGCTGCCGCACGCGGCGATCCCGGTGTTGCGCGCCCCGGGCAGCCCGGGGCTGAGCCGGTTGGGCAGGACGCGCACCGGCAGCCCCGCCACCTGGTCCTCCACCACGCGGACGTCGACCCCGTCCGCGACCACCACCACCTCGCACGCCCCCGCGTAGTCCTGCGCCAGCACCCCCTGGACGGCCTCCCGCAACCACTCGCTCCGGTCGCCCCGGGTGCAGATCACCACACCGACCGACGGGGCGGAGCCACCCCGCGAAGGACCGCCCGGTGAAGCTGTCATGTCGCGCTCCCGTACCCGTAGCGGGCTCTGAGCGGCCAGGTGAGGGCGGCGACCAGGCTCTGGCGGCGGCGCGGCAGCCCGTGGCGCCAGGTGTCGTCGCGGGAGAGCTCGATCGGCCCCGCCCCGAACCGCATCGGGTTGCCGGACGCCGTGTGGGCGGTGGTCAGGTGGGCGGTGGTGCCGTGCAGGAAGGGCAGCCGGGACGGCGGCAGCCCCAGCTCGCCGGCCAGCGCCCCGAGCGTGTCGCCGGGCGCCGCCACCAGGTCCTCGTAGCGGACCCGGGTGACGCGGGCGCCACGGCGGGCGAGCAGCTCCAGGGCGAGGTTCTGGGCCGTCCAGTGGACGGCGGTGCGCACGGGACCCCAGCGGGTCATCGGCCTGCCGTTCTCCGGGCGCTCGACCGTCCTGCCCCAGGAGTGGGCGACGGCGCGCGGCTCGCGCACGACCTGCACGATGTGCGGGTCCAGCCCGCCTTCGAGCAGGCAGTACGCGAGCGAGGCATGCTTGCTGGAGTCGACCACCAGACCGGCTCCCGCGACACCGGCCGCGGCCTCGTAGAGCAGGCGGTAGGCCCGGACGTACTCGGGGAGGTCGGCGTGGGCGCGGCCGAGCCGGCGCGTGCGGTCGACCCGGCGGCGCAGCGCCATCACCCGCCCGGCCAGCCCGGGAGTCCACCCCCCGAAGGCCCTCTCCCCCACCTGCCGCCAGAACGGGCAGGCCGGGAACGCCCGCCCGCATCCGCACGGCTCGCCGGCCAGCACACCCCGCTCCCACAGGTGCACCACCTCACCGAGCGGCGCCACCCCGGGCAGCTCGCCGAGCAGGCGTTCGAGCAGGGTGGTGCCACTGCGGCCGAGGCCGCCCAGGAAGATCACACGTGGGGTCACGGACGGAGCTCCACCTCGCGGACACGGAACGTGGAGACTCTAGCGCGGAGAGTAATCGTACGATCGCGAAACGTAAAAAGGATCTACCCACCGCGACAGAAAGCCCGGGCCTTCGGCGGAAGGCCCGGGCCGCTCTGTCGGTGCGACGTGAAGGTCAGCGGGAGTCGATGATCATGCCGGCGCCGACCGTGCCGTTGGTGGACTCGTCGATCAGGATGAAGCCGCCGGTGAGGCGGTTGCGCCCGTAGTCGTCGACGAACAGCGGCTGGGTGACCCGCAGCGTGACGCGGCCGATCTCGTTGAGGCCCAGCGAGGTGGCCTCCTCGTCGCGGTGGAGCGTGTTGACGTCGAGGCGGTACTGCAGGTCGCGCACCAGCGCGCGGGCGGTGCGGGTGGTGTGCTTGATGGCGAACTTGGAGCGCGGCGCCAGCTTCGCCCCGTCGCCCATCCAGCAGATCATCGCCTCCAGGTCCTGGGCGACCTGTGGCTGGTTGTTGGGCCGGGCGATCATGTCGCCGCGCGAGATGTCGAGGTCGTCCTCGAAGCGCAGCGTCACCGACATGGGCGGGAACGCCTCCTCCACCGGCCCGTCGAAGGTGTCGATGGCGGCGATCCGGGTGGTGAGCCCGGACGGCAGGTGGACGACCTCGTCGCCGGGCTTGAGCACGCCGCCGGCCACCTGGCCGGCATAGCCGCGGTAGTCGTGGAAGGCGTGGTCGGTGGCCTTCTGCGGACGGATCACGTACTGCACCGGGAAGCGCACGTCGACCAGGTTGCGGTCGGAGGCGATGTGCACGTTCTCCAGGTGGTGGAGCAGCGAGGAGCCCTGGTACCAGGGCATGTTCTCGGAGCGGGACACCACGTTGTCGCCGTGCAGCGCCGAGATGGGGATGAACGTCAGGTCGCCCACGTTGAGCTTCGAGGCGAAGGCGGTGAACTCCTCGCGGATCTCCTCGAAGCGGTCCTCGGAGTAGCCGACGAGGTCCATCTTGTTGACCGCGAGGACCAGGTGGGGCACCCGCAGCAGCGAGGCCAGGAAGGCGTGGCGGCGCGACTGCTCCAGCAGGCCCTTGCGGGCGTCGATCAGGATGATCGCCAGGTCGGCGGTGGAGGCGCCGGTCACCATGTTGCGGGTGTACTGGATGTGACCCGGGGTGTCGGCGATGATGAACTTGCGGCGCGGCGTGGCGAAGTAACGGTAGGCCACGTCGATGGTGATGCCCTGTTCCCGCTCGGCGCGCAGGCCGTCGGTGAGCAGCGACAGGTCGGTGTATTCGGTGCCGCGGTCGCGGGAGGTGCGCTCGACGGCTTCGAGCTGGTCCTCGAAGATCGCCTTGGAGTCGAACAGGAGCCGCCCGATCAGGGTGGACTTGCCGTCGTCGACGCTCCCCGCAGTGGCAAAGCGAAGAATGTCCATTAGAAGTAGCCCTCCCGCTTGCGGTCCTCCATGGCGGCCTCCGAGGCGCGGTCGTCGGCCCTGGTGGCCCCGCGCTCGGTGATCCGGGTGACCGCGATCTCCTCGATGATCTCCTCGACCGTGGCGGCCTTCGACTGCACGGCGCCCGTGCAGGTCATGTCGCCTACGGTGCGGTAGCGTACGACGGCCTCGAAGAGCGGCTCGTCGTCGCCGCGCTGGACCACGTCGCTGTCGGGCAGCAGCATGCCGTCGCGCTCGAAGACCTTGCGCGTGTGGGCGAAGTAGATGGAGGGGATCTCGATGCCCTCACGCCGGATGTAGTCCCAGACGTCGAGCTCGGTCCAGTTGGACAGCGGGAAGACCCGGATGTGCTCGCCCCTGCGGATGCGGGCGTTGTAGAGGTTCCACAGCTCGGGGCGCTGGCTCTTCGGGTCCCACTGGCCGAAGTCGTCGCGGAAGGAGAACACCCGCTCCTTGGCCCTGGCCTTCTCCTCGTCGCGCCGGGCGCCGCCGAAGACGGCGTCGAACTCGTGCTCCTCGATGGCGTCGAGCAGGGGGACGGTCTGGATCCGGTTGCGGGAGGCCCGCCTGCCGGTGTCCTCGGTGACCCGCCCGCTGTCGATGGCGTCCTGGACGCTCGCCACGACGAGGCGGGCGCCGAGCTCGGCGGCCCGCCGGTCGCGGAACTCGATCACTTCCTCGAAGTTGTGGCCCGTGTCGACGTGCATCAGCGGGAACGGGATGGGCGCGGGCCAGAACGCCTTCTCGGCGATGCGTAGCATGACGATCGAGTCTTTACCGCCGGAGAAGAGCAGACAGGGTCGCTCGAATTCGGCCGCCACCTCGCGCATGATGTGCATGGCCTCGGCTTCGAGTACGTCGAGCTGCGACGTCGTGTAGTCGCGCTGGAGCATGAGGGTCTTCCTCCGGCGGTTCAGCGGTGCAGGTCCCGAATCCCGGCGAGCAGTGATCGCGCCAAGTCGGGTAGGGAAACCAGGATATCGGGTAGTGAGGGGTCGGCTTGGTTATAGACCGGGGGCGTGCCGTCGATGCGGCTGGCGTGCGCCCCGGCGGCGAGCGCGACGGCCACCGGCGCGGCGGAGTCCCACTCGTACTGGCCGCCGGCGTGCACGTAGGCCTCGACCTCTCCGGTCAGCACGGCGGAGATCTTCGCGCCCGCCGACCCGATGGGCACCAGGTCGGCGCCGACGTGGTCGGCCAGCCGCCGCACGAACTCCGGCGGGCGGGTGCGGCTCACCGCGATGCGGAAGCGGCCCTCGGGGGCGGCGGGCAGCTTGGGCGGCTCGGCCGTGGTCAGCGTGCGGCCCTGGGCGGGCAGGGCGACGGCGCCGGCCGCCAGCCGGCCCCGCTCCCACAGCGCGACGTGCACGGCCCAGTCGGCGCGGCCCTCCTCGGAGAACTCGCGGGTGCCGTCGAGCGGGTCGACGATCCACACCCGGTCGGCGCTCAGCCTGCGCGGGTCGAGCCGCTCCTCACGGGTGGCCTCCTCCGACAGGACGCTGTCGTCGGGCCTGAGCCGGGCCAGCGCCTCCATCAGGAACTCGTGGGCGGCCCTGTCGCCCTTCGCGCGCAGCGCGCCGGGGTCGCCGAACCCCTCGCGCTCGCGGACCGCCAGCAGGAGAGCTCCCGCCTCGGTCGCCAGATCGGCTGCGACGGTGTGGTCGTCGCGATTCGTCATCAATATGCTCCTTGCCCACGTGCGACGGCCGACCAAGTCTTCCACAGGATCTGGAGATCAAGCGTGAGCGACCAGTTCTCCACGTAACGCAGGTCCAGTCGGACGGATTCCTCCCAGGACAGGTCGGACCGGCCCTTCACCTGCCAGAGCCCCGTCAGCCCCGGGCGGACGAGCAGCCTCCTGCGCACGTCGTCACCGTAGCGCGCCACCTCCTCGGGCAGCGGCGGACGCGGCCCGACCAGCGACATGTGGCCGAGCAGCACGTTGATGAGCTGGGGCAGCTCGTCGAGCGAGTAGCGGCGCAGGTAGACGCCGAGCGGGGTCACCCGGGGGTCGTGGCGGACCTTGAACAGCGGGCCGTCGCCGTCGCTGACCAGCGTGAGCTTCTGCCGCTCCGACCCGCGCCGCATGGTGCGGAACTTCAGGATGGTGAAGAGCCTGCCGTCGCGCCCCACCCGCGTCTGGCGGAACAGGGCCCGCCCCGGGCTGGTCGCGCGCACCGCGATCGCCAGCCCGGCCAGCAGCGGGGAAAGCAGCACCAGCAGCGAGGCGGCCACCAGGCGGTCGAACACGTTCTTGACGAGCTGGCGGGCGCCGGCCAGTTGCGGGTGCTCGACGTGCAGCAGCGGCAGCCCGGCCGCGGGCCTGATCGTGGTGCGCGGCCCGGCGACGTCCATCAGCGCCGGGGCCACCACCAGCTCCGTGTGGGTCGCCTCCAGCCGCCAAGCCAGCCGGCGCAGCGCCACGCCGTCCATCTCGGGGCAGGCGAGCACGGCCACGGTGTCGGCCTGCACCTGGTCGACGACGAGCGGCACGTCGCTGAAGTGGCCGGCCACGGGCACCTGGGTCACGCCACCGGGCGACGCGCCGTCGGGCAGGCAGGCCGCCACCACGTCCAGCCCGTGGTGGCGTTCCAGCCGGAACAGCCGCACCAGCTCGTCGATCGACGGCCCGTGGCCCACGGCCAGGACCCTGCGCATGCAGGCGCCTCCGGCCCTGCGCCGGTGCAGACTCCGGCGCAGCGCGTACCGGAACCCGAGCGTCAGCAGGGTGACCAGCGGCAGCGCGAGCACCACGTAGCCGCGGGCGACGTCGGCCTTGGTGAGGTACGAGCCGACGGCGAGGGCCGCGGTGAGCCCGACGCCGCACCGCACGATTCTCTGGAACTCCTCGGAGCCGATGCCGATCATGCGCGGCTCGTACGCCCTGTTGAGCGCGACCGCGCACACCCACACCGCCGGCAGCACCGCGCTGAGCAGAAGGTACGGCAGCGCGTAGGCGGTGACGTCGCCGAACCTGCAGCAGAAGGCGGCGGTGGCGGCGAGGCAGGCGGCGAGCAGGTCGGCGGCCATGGCGCGGATCTGGTAGCCGCGCACCCAGGTGGGCCGCCTGGGCCCCGCAGGCCAGGCGAGGGAAGGGCCGGCTTCGACGACGGCCAGCCCTTCGCCACGAGATCCCTCACGCACGCGCCCTCCCCGTGACCGATAGTTGACACACAGTCACCAGATCGTAGCGGTGGGTGAGGGGCGCCGCCCGCGAACGTCTCTATGCGGGGATCAGCGAGGAGGGCCGGAAATCTTGAGATCTGACCGGTGGAAGTCGTTCTGGGTGGCTTCGAGCCCGCGTTCCATCAGCGACTCGGCCACGTCGGCCGCCCGGTCGACGAGGAAGGGCAGGTCCTTGCGCTCGGCGGTGGCGAAGTCCTTCAGCACGAAGGCGGCGGGGTCCATACGGCCGGGCGGGCGCCCGATGCCGAACCGGACCCGCAGGTAGTCGCGGGTGCCGAGGCTCTTGGTGATGGACTTGAGCCCGTTGTGGCCGTTGTCGCCGCCGCCCAGCTTGGCGCGGAGCGCGCCGTACGGCACGTCGAGCTCGTCGTGCACCACGATGAGCCGGTCGGGCCCGATCTTGTAGAAGTCGGCGAGCGCCTTGACCGGCCCGCCGGAAAGGTTCATGTACGTCAGCGGCTTGGCCAGGACGGCGGCCCGCGTCTCCAGCGCCTCGGCCCGGCTCTTGTGCGCCTTGAACCGCCCGCCCGCGCGGGCGGCCAGCTCGTCGAGCACCATGAAGCCCGCGTTGT
>NZ_JAHKRN010000060.1 GCF_019396385.1 Nonomuraea harbinensis
CTCCCCCCCCCCCCCGCTCTCTCCCTATCTGGTTTCCGGAGCCGCGCTTTTGGCGGCTGAGGGCACGGGCGGTCAGCGGACGGCGGCCTCGGCGGGGACCACTCGCCCGGTGACCTCGCCGAGGCCGACCGTGGTTGCGGCGGGGCCGGGAGCGGTCGCGGTGATGATCACCTCATCGCCGTCCTCCAGGAAGGTACGCTCCTCGCCGCCGGCGACCTGTAGCGGATGCGCGCCGTTCCAGGTCAGCTCGATGAGAGAGCCCCGGCTCCGGGGAGTGGGGCCGCTGATGGTGCCGGAGGCGAACAGGTCGCCCGTTCGCAGGCCTGCACCGTTGACGGTCATGTGGGCCAGTTGCTGGGCGGCCGTCCAGTACATGTCGGCGAAACATGGTTCGCTGATCTTGGTGCCGTTGAGGCGTACTTCCAGCCGGACGTCCAGCCCCCAGCGGGCCTGGTGCGCGTCGTTCAGGTAGGCGGGCGGCCGAGGGGTGCGCGGCGGCGGCGTGACCCTGGCGTGTTCGAGCGCGGCCAGGGGGACGATCCACGGTGAGATCGACGTCGCGAACGATTTGCCGAGGAACGGCCCCAGCGGGACGTACTCCCATGACTGGATGTCACGGGCGGACCAGTCGTTGACCAGGCACACGCCGAAGACGTGCTGGTCGAACCGGTCCAGCGGCACCGGGGCGCCCATGCCGCTGGGGACGCCCACCACGAATCCGAGCTCGGCCTCGATGTCGAGCCGCGTGCTCGGGCCGACCTGCACGGCGCCGTCGGCCGCACGCCGCTGGCCGGCGGGCCGGACGATCGGCGTGCCCGACACCACGATGGTGCCGGCCCGGCCGTGGTAGCCGATGGGCATGTGCTTCCAGTTGGGCGTCAGCGGCTCGGAACCGGGGCGGAACATGCTGCCCAGGTTGGCCGCGTGATGCTCCGAGGCGTAGAAGTCGACGTAGTCGGCGACCTCGAACGGCAGCAGCATGGTGTGGGCCGAGGCCGGCGACAGGTAGGCGGCGACGCGTTCGCGTTCGCCGGCCTCGCTCAGCCAGCGGGTCAGCAACTGCCTGGTCCGGGCCCAGCACGCCGGTCCGGCGGCCAGGAGGCGCTCCAGCCTGCCGGTGGCGAACAAGCCCTCGTCACAGCCGGCCAGCGCGGGCCAGGCCGCGGACACATCGAGGACCTGGTCGCCGATCGCGACGCCCACCCGGGGCCGTCCCCCCGGGCCGGCGAACGAGCCGAAAGGCAGGGTCTGCAGACCGAAGGGGTGATCCTCCGGCATGGGGACCCAGGAGCGCGCAACGCGGTGCGCCGTCATGTCAGGCTCCTCCCAACAGTCGCAACGCGGAAAGATCGGCCACAGGCTCACCGATGCTGCAGGTGCCGAAGGACGTGAAGCTGCGCCGGGCGGCGGAAACCTGCTCGGGGGTGCAGGCGGCGGCGACGGTCCGCGCGTCGCGGCAGGCCAGGACGGCGGCGACAGTGACCTCGGTCGCGCCCTGCCAGGCCGCCACGGTCGCGGCGAGCACGTTGAGGAACCCGTGATGCTCGAATCCGGTGACAGGGTCGGTGTGCCGGATCGCGCGGTGCAGGCCGGCGGTGAGCTTGAACGGGATGCCGCAGCGCACCGCGCGCACCACGGCCGCGGCGAGCGCGGCTTCGTCGGGGAAGTCCTCGGCTCGCAGGCCTCCGGTCCGCAACTTCAGGCGCAGACCGCTCCCCGCCAGTGCCGAGACCGCGTCCGGATCGACCGCCACCTCGGCGTACACGATCACGTCGCGCGGCACGGCCGCGGCGATGAGGCTCGACAGGTCGCCGGTGCTTGCGGCAACGGGCAGTTCCACGGCGCGCAGCCGCACCCGCGGATGCGCGGTGGCCTCGGCGACCGCGCCGGCGAGCGCCGCCGCGCCCTGCGGCACCGTCAAGGCGATGTCGAGCGCCGGGCCGTCCCCGCCGGGCAGGTGGTGCAACTCGCTCAGCCGGCCGTGCGGGCAGACGAACGGCCCCACCGAATCGCCGTACCAGGCGGCGCGATGCTCCTGGTGGCGGGGCACCGCCTCGGCCATCGGCGCATCCCCCGGAGGGAAGAGCGCGGCGTCGTCGAAAAACGCCGTGAAAGCGCCGGGCGCTCTCACGGCGAGTTCCTTCGCCCGGACCAGGTCCACACGTACTGCCCGTCATCCGTGGCTCGGCCACCCTCGCCGAGCTCCAGCGGGCGGAAGGTGTCCACCATCACCGCCAGTTCGTCGAAGAAGCGGACCCCGAGGCTGCGTTCGACCGCGCCCGGCTGCGGGCCGTGCGCGTGACCGGCCGGGTGCAGGGAGATCGAGCCCTGCCCGATGCCGGAGCCCCTGCGCGCCTCGTAGTCCCCGCCGCAGTAGAACATCACCTCGTCGGAGTCGACGTTGGAGTGGTAGTACGGGACCGGGACGGCCAGCGGATGGTAGTCCACCTGGCGCGGCACGAAGTTGCAGACGACGAAGTTGTGTCCCTCGAACACCTGATGAGCGGGCGGCGGCTGGTGGACCCGGCCGGTGAGGGGCTCGTAGTCGGCGATGTTGAACGCGTATGGGTACAGGCAGCCGTCCCAGCCCACCACGTCGAAGGGATGGCGCGCCATGACATGGACGGTGCCCGCGATCCCCCCGGGGCCCTGGCCCCGGTGCTTGATGTAGACCTCGACGTCCTGCCCGTCCAGGACACGAGGGGCGGAAGGCGCCCGTAGATCGCGTTCGCAGTAGGGCGCGTGCTCCAGGAACTGCCCGAAGCGTGACAGGAAGCGCTTGGGCGGGGTGATGTGGCTGTTGGCTTCGATCACGTACAGGCGCAGCGGCTCCTCGCCCTGCGGAACCCATCGATGGACGGTCGCCCGCGGCAGGATGACGTAGTCGCCCTGCCGCACCTGCAGGTCGCCGAAGACGGTCTCCACCGTGCCGGTGCCGGACTCGACGTACACGCACTCGTCGCCGACGGCGTTGCGGTAGAGCGGGGAGGGCTGCCCGGCCGCGACGTAACCGAGCCGCACGTCGGCGTTGCCGAGGATGAGCCGCCGGTTCCTCACCGCGTCGCTGGACGTCCACGCGTCCTGCGTGAAGAGGTCGTGCAGGCGCAAGTGCCGTGGAGCGAGTGGCTGGTTGGGGGCGGTGGACTGATCCGGAAGGTCCCAGTCGCGCACATCGGTCACTGCCGAAGGGATGCCGACGTGGTAGAGCAGGGAGGAGTCGGAGGAGAAGCCCTCCTCGCCGACCAGCTCCTCGTAGTACAGCTCCCCGGAGGGGGAGCGGTGCTGAGTGTGCCGCTTGGGCGGGACGAACCCGCTGCGCTGGTAGTAGGCCATGATTCGCCGCCCGTGCTCAGAGGTTGCCTCGCCGCTCCTGCTCCCGTTCCAGTGCTTCGAACAGGGCCTGGAAGTTGCCCTTGCCGAAGCCGAGCGAGCCGTGCCGCTCGATGAACTCGAAGAAGACCGTGGGCCGATCGCCGATCGGCTTGGTGAAGATCTGCAGGAGGTAGCCGTCCTCGTCGCGGTCCACCAGAATGCCACGCCTGTGCAACTCTTCGATGGGGACGCGGACCTCACCGATACGCGCCCGCAGCTGCGGGTCCTCGTAGTAGGAGTCGGGAGTGTCGAGAAACTCGACGCCCTCCTCGCGCAGGCAGTCCACCGTACGCAGGATGTCGTTGGTGGCCAGCGCGAGGTGCTGAGCGCCCGGCCCCTGGTAGAACTCCAGGTACTCGTCGATCTGGCTCTTCTTCTTGGCGATGGCCGGCTCGTTCAAGGGGAACTTCACCCGGTGGTTGCCGTTGGCCACGACCTTCGACATCAGGGCCGAGTATTCGGTCGCGATGTCGTCGCCGATGAACTCGGCCATGTTGGTGAAGCCCATCACCCGGCCGTAGAAGTCCACCCACTCGTCCATCCGGCCCAGCTCCACGTTGCCCACCACGTGGTCGAGGGCCTGGAACAGCCGCTTGGGCGCGCCGGGACGCTTGGTGTAGGTCGAGGTGCGCGCCACGTAGCCCGGCCGGTACGGCCCGGTGTAGCGGGACCGATCGACCAGGCTGTGACGGGTCTCGCCGTAGGTGGCGAGGGCCGCGACGCGGATCGTGCCGTGCTCGTCGGTGACGTCGTGCGGCTCCTCCACCACAGTGGCGCCCTGGCGGCGGGCGTGCTCGACGCAGCGGTCCACATCGGGCACCTCGAGCGCGATGTCGACGATCCCGTCGCCATGCCTGCGGTGGTGGTCATGCAACGGACTGTCCGGAGTCACACCGCCCTTGACGACGAAACGCACCGCGCCGCTGCGCAGCACGTAAGCGTGGTGGTCGCGGTTGCCGGTCTCCGGGCCGGAGTAGGCCACCAGTTCCATGCCGAAGGCGGACTGGAAGAAGTGCGCCGACTGCGTGGCGTTGCCCACCACCCACTCGACCGCGTCCCAGCCAGTCACCGGGAAAGGATCGGTGGAATCGTCGTAAGAGACCAGTCCAACGAGCTGCTTCAGCTCCTCGAAACGGAGGTCGGCCAGGCGCTCCTGATCGGTCAAGATCTGCTCGATGCTCACAGTGCTCCTCCAGAGAGGGACGAAAACCCGTGCTGTACGCATATGTCATCCCAATCGCGATAAGATGCACAAGCTGCCTAGAAACTGCTGGTATATATGTGTCACTAAGCTGGGGAAAACGAGTCTCTGCTAGGCAATCCGCCTAGCACGCCTGATGGGCTTCGGAGGTGAACCGGTGGACAGGTTGGACGTCGCGCTCCTCCAGGCACTGCGCGATCACCCCCGCGCCGGAGCGCTGGAACTGTCCCGATTGACCGGTGTGGCGCGGGCGACCGTCCAGTCCCGGATCGAGAAGTTGGAGGGCGCGGGCGTGCTCACGGGCTATGGCCCGGACATCGATCTGGATGCCGCGGGCTTCACCGTCCAGGCCTTCGTCACCCTGGAAATCACACAGGGCGCACTGGACGAAGTCCGCGACGAGCTCAAACGCCATCCGGCGATCGTGGAGGCGTACGCCACCACCGGAACCAGCGACGTGGTCTGCCGCATGGCCGCCCGCAGCAAAGGCGATCTCCAGGAAGCGCTCCTGGAAGTGAATCGATCCCCCCACGTCGCGCGCTCGACAAGCGTCGTGATCCTGTCCACGGTGGTGGCGCCGCGCGTGCTGCCCCTGCTGGGCGAGCATGCCCGTGCGGGCGGCCGGGCGCCGGCGTTCCGCGAGGCCAGACAGAGGTAGAGCGCCTCTCGGCGGGATCTTCACCTGGCCATCAGCCCTACGGGTTCAGGGGCTGACGTTGGGGCGATCGTGCCGGTCACGTGATGCTCGGCATCACCCGGTGCCCAGCAGGCCGAGGCACTGGTGTGGTCGCAGCCTGACCGCCCGACTCCTCAAGCCGCCCCATCGCACTGGCGTGGATACAGCCTGAGAAGTCGTTGATCGCGACAAGATCATGTACGGGATAATGACCTATTATCACGTACATGAGCGATCATGGCGGCGCGCCGACCAGGCGAACGTCTTGCCGGGGCGGTGCGCGACTCCGGCACGTTATCCGGTACATCGCCGAAGGCGTCGTCTGGCGGGCGGCATGAGCGCCGCGCCGAAGATCACAGCCCTTCGCGGCGGGCACGTCACGCTTGCGGCGGCCGCCGACGCCTTCCTCGCCACCCCGCGCACCGTCAACCCCAACACCCACCGCGCCTACGCCTCGGCCATCGACCGCACCATCGAGCGGCTCGGCCGCGACCGGCCCCTCGCCGACGTCACCGACACCGAGATCGGCGCCGCGCTCACCGAGGTGTGGGGCCGATGCGCGCCGGCGACCTGGAACCGCAACCGCGCCGCCGTCACCTCCTGGCTCGCCTGGTGCCAGACCAAGAAGCACTGGGCCGCCCCGTCGGTCCCGGCCGACGCCGAACGCCGCAAGGAAAGCGCCGACGAGACCCGCGCCGTGGCCAAGACCACCATCCACCGGCTGCTGTCGCGCCGCGACATCCCGCTGCGCGAGAAGACGCTGTGGCGGATGCTGTACGAGACGGCGGCCCGGGCCGCGGAGATCCTCGCGCTCAACGTCGAGGACCTTGACCTGGAGCACCGCCGTGCCCCCGTCCGCTCCAAGGGCGGCGCCACCGAGTGGGTGTACTGGGAGACGGGCACCGCCCACCTGCTGCCCCGCCTGCTCCGGCTGCCCGATGGCAGCACACGCACCCGCGGCCCGCTGTTCCTGTCCGAACGCCGCCCCGTCCCCGCCCGCCGACCGGCCGCCGCCGACATCTGCCCGCACACCGGCCGCGCCCGCCTCGGCTACGACCGCGCCCGCGTTCTGCTGGACAAGCACGCCGGACTCGACCTGCACCAGCTACGCCACTCCGCCGCCACCCACCTCGGCGACGCCGAGGTCCCGCTCCAGCTCATCATGGGCAAGACCCGCCACAAGAACCCCCGGACCGCCATGCGCTACGTCAAACCCGGAGCTGAGGCCATCGCCAAGGTCACCGAGGTCCTGGCACCGCCTCGCCGTACCCACTGACCAGGCTTAACACGCCCGCGTGTACTTGGTGACAGCTTCCTTAACGACAGGCCAAGTCATGGTCCCCGAGGCGCTCGTAGAGGTACTTGTGGCGACTGTCGGGCAACGGGCCCCCTTGGATCGTTGATGTCGAGATGATCTCGCCCCTGATCAGTATGGGGTGGAGGCGCTTCCTGATGGGGCGCGTTCTGCTTTGTACGCCCGAATATCCGAGGATGCCTCGGGGAAGGGGACGACTGCTCGTGGGCGAGGAGGGGAAGGCCGGCGACGACGGCCACGATCGCCGGCCAGGGGGTCTCGAACGGCACCCGTACCGGGTCCTCCCACGTGGTACGCACGTCAGGGGTCACAGCAGCAACATCCCGGCGGGAGATCCGGCGACCGTGCCAAGATGGGACGGCGGGCGTCAGAGCGTCCGCCGTCCTAATGACGCGTGCTACCCGCCAACCTGATAGCGCACCCGCCGTCCCACGTCCTCGTGCCTGTCTTCGTCGATCTGGTGCCCCTCGCGCGTCAGGCGGTCACGCTGGGGCGAGAAAAGAGTATGGGTGCAGCTCTCCTTCAGTGAGTGCCTGAGCTGGGCTTTTGCAGACGTAACTGTTTGATCCGGGAACCGCCTTCTACTGTGAGTGCAGAGGTGTGAGGCGGTGGTGACGGTGGGCTCGTTGCTCGAGGAACTGGCACGGCGTGAGGCTGTGGCCCGCCGGCGGATAGACGAGATCCGCGAAGAGATCGCCGTGCTGGCGTCACAGCTGGAGGACGAGCAGGACCGGTTGTCTCGGCTGACGATCACGCGGGAGACCGTCGAGGAGATCCTGGGCGAGGCGGCACGGCTGCTCGATGAGCCCGAAGGGGAGGCAGAGGTCGCCGATACGGCCGGCACCGTCAACGCGGCGCCGCCACGGCCGCCGGTGCTCGGTGTGGTGACGGTGCCGCCATGGCAGCCCGGCATGAACGCGGCGGTGCTGCCGCGCGCGTACCGGGACGCGGTGGAGATCATGGCCGATGCCGGCCGGGCGATACGGGCCGGGCAGATCGCGGTGGCGATGGGGCTGCCGGATGAGGCCGCCAAGCGGGAAGGGCTGCGCTCGAAGCCGAAGCGGCTGGTGGAACGCGGCTGGGCGCGGGAAGAGGGACCGGGGTTGTTCACGGTGACCGAGCCGGTGGCCCGCGAGGTGGCCCGGCAGGATGGCGCAGGGTCACGGGACGGCATCGCGCCGTCATCCGCGTCGTCACCGGGCGGGTGATTGTGGCGGGGCTCTCCCGCCGTCAGGTTCGAAGGTGCCACCCAACCGACCCCGACGAAGGAAGAGCCCTGTGCAGGCACCGTACGACACCGAGGTCACCGCTGACGTCTTTGCGGAGGCGAAGAACACCTTCAACTGTCTCATCGGACACCTCACCGATGCGGCGACCGGGACACTCACCCATGACCGGGTGGAGGAGACGATCGTCGAGCGGGGGCGTGAGCTGCAACGCCTGCTGCTGCAGGCGCACCTTGACCTGCGAGCGCTGCGCGAGCGGCAGCAGGTGCACCTCGCCCGCCAGGACGGGGCGGCCGCGGGGGTGATCGGGGCCGACGGGGTGCCGCGGCGGCGGCTGGAGATCGGGCATCTCCGTCTGCTGGCCACGGTCGTCGGGACGGTGACCGTTCGTTGCCGGCGGTGCGGCACTCGGCCGGGCTGGCGAAGCTGGCGGTCGTGGAGACGGTGCGCGGCTCGTTCGACGCCGCTCTGGCGGCGCTCACGGCGCGCTGCGGCCAGGTGGTCGGCAAGCGGCAGATCGAGCAGTTGGTGGCACGGGCCGCGGCCGATGTCGATGCGTTCTACGCCGCGCGGCTCCCGGTGCCGTGCACGGCGTCCACGGTGCTGGTGCTCAGCGTGGACGGCAAGGGGATCGCGATGCGTCCCGAGGGGCTGCGGCCGGCGACGGCGAACGCCGCCGCCCGCGCTCGGGCCACGTTCCGGACGCGGCTGGCGTCCGGGGAGAAACCGGCGCGCAAGCGGATGGCGACGTTGGGGGTGGTTTATGACGCTGAACCGGCGCCGCGGCGGCCGCATGATGTGATCGCCGTCCCGGGCGGTCGAGCCGGCCGGCGCAGGCCGCGAGCCCGGCCGCGCGCGTTGCGCAAGTGGTTGTGCGGCTCGGTCATCGTCGGCCCCGGCGATGTGATCGCCAAGGTCTTCGACCAGGCCGAGGCCCGCGACCCCGGACGTGTCCGTCCCTGGGTCGTGCTCGTCGACGGGGCCCGGCACCAACTCGATCTGATCAGGTCCGAAGCGGCTCGGCGCGGCATCCGCGTCCACATCGTCATAGATTTCGTGCACGTGCTGGAGAAGTTATGGGCTGCCGCGTGGAATCTGCATCCGCCTGCGGATCCGGCTGCGGAGGACTGGGTCGCCGGCCACGCCCTGGCTCTGCTGGCCGGGCACACCGGCCGGGTGATCGCTGCGTTGGCCGCGCGGGCCACCGCAGCGGGCGTCCAGCACCGTGACGGCATCGACGCGTGCATCCGCTACCTGTCCAACAACGCCGAGCATCTGTGTTATGACCAGGCGCTGGAGGCGGGATGGCCGATCGCGACCGGGGTGATCGAGGGCGCATGCCGTCATCTGATCGCCGACAGGTTCGATCTCGCTGGGGCGCGGTGGGGCCTGGCCGGAGCCGAAGCGGTGCTGAAGCTCCGCGCGCTGGTCGCCAACGGTCATCTGGAGGAGTACTGGACTTTCCATCTCGCCCGGCAACACGAGCGCGTCCATTAGGTCGGCTACCAGGACGGATATGCCCTCACGGCTTGATCTCCCCAGTCACTGAGAACGAGCCGCACCCAGGTGAGATAGCCGCTGGTCAGCGTTGCGCGAGGGCTGCGTAGGCGGCGGAGCGACCGATTTGAGGGTGCGGGCGGCCTCGCTGACCGAGACGCCGTCGTCGACCAGGCGACGCAGTGTGGCCAGTTCGGCGGGGCCTATGACGCGTGGCCGGCTGGTCTTCCCCTTGCCGGGCAGCACAGCGCCAGTGGCTTCGCGGCGCCGGACCGTGAGGCCCAGCGCCGCCGCGGGTGATCAGGTCAGTTGCGCGCGGAGCCGCCCGTGGCCGGTGTGTTCAGCTGCGTGCTCGTCAAGCCGGTGAGCTCCTCGAGGGAGACGCTGTGCCGCGACCCGTCCTGGAGGATCGCCGTGACGCTCTTGACGCCGCCACGAAGTGAGGCGTTCTCGCGTTCCTCTGTCGTCGGTGCGTCCGGCCACCAGGCCGCGAAGTAGCCGCCGGTGACGGTCGCGGTCACGTCGCCTTTCGCCTCCGTGGAGAGCTCCAGGCCCACCACGTCGGCACCGACTCTGCCGGTCACGGTACGCACGCTCTCCTCACTCGTGCTCAGGACCGAGCCGAGGATGGCCCGCGCCGACCCCGCAGGAACCGGTGGAAGCGGTTGTGCGCCGGGCCCCGGCGTGCTGCCATGCGCGCCGACGAGGTCGCCGTCGCGGAGCAGGCAGGTGATCTCGGCCAGGTGGCTGCTGCCGTCGTTGACGTAGACGAGCGTCCATGGCCCCCGGCCCTCGGTCACCACGGGCCGGAAGCCGAGGTCGCGCCCGGTTGTGCGCTTGGCGGTGTCCTGGGCATTGTCGAGGCACTTCTCCTGGGCGTCGATGGCCCGGTCACCGCTCACCGTGTGCGGCGTCGCGGTCCACGCTGCCATCGCTGAGCCGCCGCCGAACACGCCGGGCATCAGCAGCGCTGCCGCGATGCCGGCGGCCACCCCTCCGCTGGCAATGGTGAGACGCCTGGCGGTGAGTACGCGAGGGCTGCTGGTCGTCGGTGCGGGCGCCCTCATGGGGTTGGTGGCCATCACCCGGGCCAGCAGGGCCCGAGCCTTGGGGTCGATGCTGGTGTCCAGGTCAGCGGGGGTGACGGCCGGGTCGAGGCCGCGCAGGGCGTGGTCGAGGGTGTCGTTCATCGCATGCTCCGGGAGTCCACGGTGGCGGTCGCCACGGGCTGGGTCGTAGTGGCGGGGGCGGCGTCGGCGTGGTGGCGCAGGGCACGCCGGGCACGGGCGAGCCTGAGCCGGAACGCGACGGGGGAGATGCCGAGCACCCGCGCGGCCTGTGGGGCTGTGAGCCCATCCCACACGGCCAAGGCGAGCGTCTCCTGGTGGCGCGGGCTGAGCCGCCGCCACGCCTGGACGAGGTCGAGCCGGCGTGCCACCAGCTCGGGGTCCAGCCCGGCCGCCGCGGCACCGGTCAGCTGGCTGTCGGCGATGCGGACGGTGAGCGCCTGCCGCCGCTGGTCGGCCCGCAGCCCGTTGCGGAGAGTGCGGTGCGCCACGCCGAACAGCCAGGCGCGCGCCTCGTCCGCCGCACGCGGCACGTCGTCCAGGCGCCGCCAGGCGACGAGGAACACGTCGGCGACTACGTCCTCGGCGTGGGAGGGGTGGACGCGACGCTCGACGAACCGCAGCAACGCGGCATACGTCTGCTCGTAGAGGTGGGCGAAGCGCTGGCTGCGCGGCGGCCCGGTGTCGGTGACGTTCATACCTAGGTCATGTCCGGCCGGCCCGCAGGTGTGTCGCGAACCGGGGTCCTCGTAGTTTCAGCCATGAATCCAGCGAAGTGAGGCCTGACCTGCGCGTAACCGCCCGGGTGAGCCTCGGGTACACGTGTCCGGTCGATCGACGCCATCCAACCTCCAGGAACCATCGCTAAGCAGCCGGAACGCAAAGACCTTAACGATCAGCGATCAAGCCCGCGGCCCGTTTCCGCCGTATTCCGGTGGCACCCCCGGCTACGGCCGCTACCTCGTCACAGCCGACAGCATGGCGGCTCGTTCTCAGTGACTGGAGAGATCAAGCCGTGAGGGCATATCCGTCCTGGTACGTAGCCGGTCTGATGGACACGCTCGTGTTGCCGGGCGAGGTGGTAACGCCAGTACTGCTCGAGATGACCGTTGGCCACCAGCGCGCGGAGTTTCAACACCGCTTCGGCCCCGGCCAGGCCCCAGCGCGCCCGCACTCACTGAAGACGAGCCGCACCCGTATCGGATTCAGGTCTGCTGCAGGTCGGCGTCCCATGCTTGGCCGCGTCACGCATGGGGCGGGGCGTGGTCCACTCCGACGTGAGCGCCCACGTCGTCGCCGCAGGCCGCATCGAGCACCACGTCCAGCAGCCCGGGAAACCGGGCGTCCAGATCGTCGCGGCGCAGCTTGACGTAGCAGCGGGTGCCTTCCTGGCGGGTCCGGGTGATGCCCGCGTCGCGCAGCACGCGTAGATGGTGGCTGAGCGTCGACTTGGCCACGGGGACGCGAAGCTCGCCCCAGCCCCGCTCACGGCCGTCGGCCAGCACGCGCACCAGCCCGACGCGGATCGGGTCGCTGAAGGCGCCCATCACGGCGACGAGGGTCATCTCCTCGAGCTCGGGATGTTGTGCCTGCTTCACGAACACCATGCTACCTTGTTCGACATTTCACGAACAACGAACAAGGAGTGGTGATGAACGATCAGGCTCAGGGCGACTTCGCCGGCAAGGTGGTCATCGTGACCGGCGCCGGATCAGGCATCGGACGCGCTGTGGCCCGAGCCTTCGCCCGGGCCGGAGCGCGCGTGCTCGGCGTCGCCCGCCGCGTGCAGACGCTGGAGGAGACCGCCGCCGACCACGCGCGGATCGCCGTCCACGCCGCCGATCTGCGCGACCCGCACACACCCCAGCAGGTCATCGATACCGCCACCGGACTGTGGGGGCGTGTGGACGTACTGGTCAACAACGCCGGTGCCACGAAGGTGATGCCCCTGGGCGAGACCACCGCCGACGGCATCGCCGGCCTGTTCGCCCTCAACGTCACCGCGCCCAGCCTGCTCGCCGCTGCCGCCCTGCCCCATTTGCGCAGCACAGAAGGCTCCATCGTCAACGTCTCCAGCACTTACGGCCACCGGCCACTGCCCGGCGGCGCCCATTACGCCGCCTCCAAAGCCGCCCTCGAACAGCTCACCCGCAGCTGGGCCCTGGAACTGGCCGCCGACAGAGTCCGCGTCAACGCCCTGGCCCCCGGCCCCACCGAGAGCCAGGCCCTGGCCGCCGCCGGGCTGCCCGAGCAGGTGGTCGAGCAGATCAAACGCGACGAGGCCGCTCGCATCCCGCTCGGCCGCCGCGGCAACCCTGAAGAGGTCGCCACCTGGATCCTGCGCCTGGCCGACCCCGCCGCGACCTGGCTGACCGGCCAGATTCTCACGATTGACGGCGGCCTGGAACTCGCGTAGGCCGGGTATCCGGCTGATGTTCGGGGATGACATCCACCATCTCCGGTGGCTCCTTCGGTGACCTCTTCCCGGCCCGCGCCATCCCGGGAGATGTACGTGACAGCGGTCAATTCTCACGTACACGCGCGATCATGGCCGCGCGGCGACCAGGACAACCCTCCGCCGGGGCGATGCGCGACTCCGGCACCTTGTCCGGTACATCGCCGCCGCCGTCGAACGGCGGCGAACCCGGAGCCGTCACCACGCAGGGCGCCGGTCGGCCACCGGCACACAATGGGGCCACCGTTAATGTTGGACGTTCATCGGACAGTTCGGGAGCCAGGCATGCGTGCTCTTCAGATCGGCCACTTTGGAGATCTTGATGTGCTGGAGCTGGTCAACGTACCGGAACCGCAACCGGCCGATGGCGAGGTACTGGTGCGGGTCATCGCCTCGGCCATCAACCCGGTTGACGACAAGACGAGGGAAGGGGCCATCGGTGAGGGCACGCCACCGTTGCCGATGACGCTGGGCTGGGAACTGGCAGGGATCGTCGTCGACCCGGGCACGAGCGGGCTGTCCGTCGGCGAGCGGGTGTTCGGCATGTCGCATCAGCTGGCGACCGGGCGCGGGTCGTGGGCCGACCTCGTCGCCATCCCGGCTGCCTCCATCGCCCAGGCGCCCACGTCGGTCAGCCTGGTCGAGGCGGCGACCCTGCCCCTGCCGGGACTGACCGCGTTGCAGACCATGGACTGGCTGGGGGTCGGCCAGGGAGACAAGTTGCTGGTGGCAGGCGCGGCAGGAGCCGTCGGCGGACTGGCAGTGCAACTCGCGTGTGCTCGCGGAGCGCAGGTGGACGCGCTGGTGTCCAGACAAGTGCAAATTGAGGTGGTACGGGAGCTGGGAGCCGACCACATCACCACCGACCGGACCACCCTGCCGGTGGGCGGCTACGACGCCATCTTCGACACTTTCGGCGCCTTCGTCACCGACGCCGTGGCCGATGGCGGCAGGTACGCCTCGATCGCCACTCAAGCCGGGCCCGTACCCGACCTGTCGCATCGTCGGGTGCGCACCACGGTCAACCAGGTACGCGAAGATGGCCGCGGGCTCGCCGAACTTGCCGCAGCCGTGGACGGCGGGCGACTGAAGATCCGGGTCGACGCGCAATACGCCATGCAGAACGTGAAAGCCGCGCACGAGCATTTCCAGCGGGGGAGCCTGAACGGGAAGGTCGCGCTGATCTTCTGAACGGGTCGTCCCGGGAAACGATCAATCCCAAGGCGGGAAGCGATCTCCTCCACCTGCGTCACGTCGCAGCTAGAGACCATTCGTGAACACCCCCGCCTGCAGCGTGCATCCTCCCGTGGCACCGGCGGCCGAGGATTGGGTGGCCAGTCATGCTCTGGCCCTGCTAGCCAGGCACACCGTTCACTTCGTCACCGCGCTATCCTGCCAGGCCGCCACTACGGCCGTGCACCGCCGCGACGGCATCGACAGCGTCCGCTACCTCACCAACAGCCTTGAGTAACTGCGCTACGACCAGGTGCTGGAGGCGGGATGGGCGATCGCGACCGGCGTGATCGAAGGCGCCTGCCGCCATCTGATCACCGACAGATTGGACCTCGCCGGGGGACGCTGGGTCCTGGCCGGAGCAGAAGCGGTCCTGAAACTTCGCGCCCTGATCGCCAACGGTCATCTCGACGAATACTGGCGTTTCACCGCGCCCGGCAACGAACGTGTCCACCAGCACGACTACCGGGACGGATACTCCCTCACGGCTTGATCGCTCCGGTCACTGAGGAAGAGCTACACCCAAAGGAGACGGCTATGAACAGCGTGACGGCCAATGACTATCGCTGGTTGGAGGAGTTCGACTACCGCTTCGACTCCGGCCTCTGCTTCACCTTCGCCAAGGCGCTTGATCCACACGACGTGCTGCGCCGCCTGCGGGCCGTGGACGACCCCGGCTACATCGGCCCGGGCGGCATCGAGGTGGGCACTGCATCGGGGGGATCCATCATGATCGAATGGGGTGGCTACGCGGGCATCATGCGAGACGTCGTTCGCGATCTGTCGGCTGGTACGGTCATCGCCAGCGTCAAGCGCAACGTCAACTGGCATGCCACCTTATCGGCCGCCACCTCCAGGCCGCACTCGCCCTTGCCGAGCACCGTACCGGTGTCCGGCTGGAACCTCGGCACCTGCAGTCGATGCCCTCGTATGCGTCCATCGCGCACTACTATGCGCCTGAGCATGGTGGCGCGCCGGAACTTGCCTGACACCGACCCGCGTGGCATACCTCGTCCGGGCCATGCAGAGCTGCCTCGGCGGAGGCCTCTGCGGCGAGGGGTTCGTCCGAGAGTTTCGCTTCGTCCGACTGCCAGCGACGAGTGCGCCCTGAAGCCGCAGATTGGTGTCATTTCAGCAGGCCAGTGCGGGAGGCTGCCTGTCCCGGACCTCATAAAGGTGCGCGACGGAGGCTGCATAGGGCAACGGGCCGCGTGCCTGCTCAGGTGTCAGCCGGATGCCAGTACAGCGTTCGGCCTGCCAGTCGTCGGCTCAGGTCCGGCCGGCTGTCTCGGTGGCCGTGCGGACGAAGGCGGCCAGGGCCGGGGAACGGCTCCACTCCGGCCAGGCGACCATCATCGTGGTCGGCGGCACGTCGAGCACGGGGACGGCGACCACGTCGCCGCCCAGGTAAGCACGGGCGGACTCCGGCAGGACGGCGACGGCGTGCCCCAGGGCGATCAGCTGCAGCAGCTGTCCGGCATCCCGCACCTCCGGGCCATCGCCGCGGTCGCCGGGCAGGCCCGCCCAGCGCGGCATGACCTCGTCCTTCAGGTCCGCCAGGGTGACCGCAGCCCGTCCGGCCAGCCGGTGCCCCAGCCGCAGCACCACGATCTGCTCTTCGACCAAGAGCTCCTCGTGGTCGAGCCCGGTCAGGTCCGGCCGGCCGTGCAGCAGCCCGACGTCGGCGAAACCGCCGCGCAGCAGGGCCGCGTGCTCGCCGAAGCCGCAGAACAGCACCTCCACCGGCACCGCGTCCGGTTCCTTCTCGTACGCGGCCAGGATGTCCGGCAGCATGCCGCCGTCGCCGACGGCCTTCATCACCAGGGTGAGCCGGGGTTCCTGACGCCCCGCGCGCCGGGTGCGGCGGACAGCCGCTGACAGCCCTTCCAGCGCCCTTCTGCCCTCGTCGAGCAGCACCTGTCCCGCCGGGGTGAGCGCGACCCTCCTGCTGCTCCGCTCCAGCAGCGTGACCCCGAGGCGGCGTTCGAGCTGCTTGACGGCTCGAGACAGGGGCGGTTGGGCGATGCAGAGGCGTTCGGCCGCCCGGGTGAAGTTCAGCTCCTCGGCAACGGCCACGAAATAGGCCAGTTCGCGGGCTTCTATCCCGTCCATACCGCCAGGGTATCGCTCGCGACCGAGACGATCGTGGTTCTATGCGGCCGCCCGTGGTGAGCTTTGGCCATGACAGACACACCCCTGAAGATCAGTTTGGTCACCGGTGCAAACAAAGGCATCGGGTACGAGATCGCCGCGCGACTCGCCGGGCTGGGCATGACGGTCCTGCTCGCGGCCCGGGATCCGGATCGAGGCCGGGAGGCGGCCGCGACGCTGCGGGCCGCCGTCGGCGACGTTCGCCCGATCACGCTTGACGTCACCCTCCCGGCCGCCGCCGCGGCCGCCGCCACCGAGATCGAGCGGCGGTTCGGCCGGCTCGACATCCTGATCAACAATGCCGGGATCTCCGGGAGTCTCACCGGGCAGTCTCCCGGCGCCGTCGACCTGGACACGGTGCGGGCCGTGTTCGACACCAATGTCTTCGGCGTGATCACGGTGATCGACGCCCTGCTGCCCCTGCTCGTACGGTCCTCCGCGCCGCGGATCGTCAACCTGTCCAGCACGGTCGGCTCGCTGGCCGCCCACGCCCCCGGCGGGCCGATGGCCCGGCTCCCCGTGGCGACCGCGTACGCACTCTCCAAGACCGCGCTCAACGCCCTGACCGTGCAGTACGCCAAGGCCCTACGCAAGGACGGCATCCTGGTCAACGCCGCCGACCCCGGCGGCTGCGACACTGACCTCACCAGGCCGACCGGCCTCCCCGTCCACCGCACCGCCACCCAGGGCGCGGCCATCGCCGTGAAACTGGCGACCCTCGGACCCGACGGTCCCACCGGCGGCCTTTTCAACGACGCCGGTCCGGTGTCGTGGTGAGCCCGATGACGGGAAAGTACCGGCGTCCGGGGCGCTTCACCGTACACGTGCTCAATCCCCTGCTCAGCCGGCTGGGCGCGGCCGCCACGCTGGAGGTCGTACGGCGCAAGACCGGCACCCTTCAGCGGGTGCCGGTCAACGTGCTCGACCTCGCGGGCCACCGCTATCTGGTCTCCATGCGCGGCCAGGCCCACTGGGTGCGCAACCTCCGCGCCGCTGGGCGCTGCGTCCTCCGGGAACGGGGGCGACGGCGCACGTACGCAGCGGTGGAACTCTCCGGGGACGAGCGGGCATCCGTCATCACCGCCTACCTGGATCGCTGGCGGGTCCAGAGCTTCTTCACCGATCTGCCCGACCCGGCCGACCACCCGGTCTTCTGCCTCGACCCGGCCGAAACGTAGCGGTCTGCGACGCCAACCTCGGCCACCACGCCGCCTCGGGTCTGCCGGGGACTCGACCTCGGTGGTTCTCCTCTACCTCGTGAAGCGGTTGACCCTGCCCGACATCTTCACCGAGAAGGCCCGCTTCCAGGGGGCCACGGTCTCGCTCACCTCGTTTGATTCGCCCGCCTGTGACGCCGTTCCCCGCCTGCGAGCCGGGTCAGTCGCTCTCCACGGTGAGCAGGCCGCGCCGGAAGGCCACGGCGACGGCCGCTGCTCGGTCGTTCACGCCGAGTTTCGCGTAGATGTGCAGCACGTGGCTCTTGACCGTGGCCTCGCTGATGAACAGGATGCGGGCGGCAGCACAGCGCTGTGGCGGCGAGGGCGGCCCGTCCTGGGCGCCACATCCTGCACCCAACAACACCTCGCGTGACTGGTACGGCCCCAAAACGCACGCGACCACAGAGTCCTATCTACATGCTCAGCAGCGTCCGGCATTGCCAGAAGGGGCTGCGGGCGCGCTTGCCGCGGTCCGCGATTACAAGAGCAAGGCATATGACGCCCCTCCAGGCCCACGATGGTCGAGGGAAGCCCTGGCCAATGCGGTCGGCTGGCGGCTCCTGGAGGCCCTTGATACTCAGGGTGCAGAAGCAGCGACCCGGCTCCTGCACAGGATCGCCGACGAGATAGACGCCTTCCACCAGCTTGAGCTACTCGCTGACCTCGCTGCCGGGCTCCACCTCCGCCAGGACATCGCCCCTGATCTTCTCGGTCCGCTCGCCGCCACCGCGAGTACGCTCGCCTACGCCAAGGCACGGGGCAGCGGCGGATGGCGCTCCTTCGCAGGCAAAGACGGACTAGATCTGTGGCAGCAGGCGAACTCCGCGGACCCCGCCACTGCGGCCCACAACCTGGCAGAACAGGTGGCCTTTGCCGTCACCGAGGCGTCCTACAACAGCACCATCGGTGTCAGCCAAGCCCTAGTATCGGCATTCTCCGTTCGTCCCCCGCATGCGTCACCGTCGACTGTCAGCGCCTTCTCCTGCTGGGACGCAGCGTGCGATGTCATCACCCACCGCCTGCCGGGCCGTGCCCACCTCGGCTACGGTGCCTATCACCCGGCGCCCGAGCCAGCGACCCAGCACGACATCGACACTGCTCTGTGCAAGCTGGCGTTGGCCACGATTGCCCTGCCTGAACGCGGCGACAAGCGCCGTGCCCTGCTCGCGGCAACGGTTCTACTTGCGGGCCGTCCCAGCCAGGCACAGGCAGCTCTGGCGCATGTCCTCTCCTTCAACCTCGGCTCCGGCCCCTGACCTGGCTCTTGACCGTCCTCCATAACCACTTGCCCGACGGTCCCTTGGATGCCGCTCTCCTCGAACAACTAGGAGCACTGTGCGGCAGTGACATGCTGTCCGTCCGTGCCGAAGCGTCCGCCATCCTGGCCGCCGCTGGGCATCAACCGCCCTCCCCTGTGGCAACGCCAGCGCATCCGACACTCACACGCGCCATCGCCACCGCTGTCTTCCAGGCCGAGGACAGCGCATGAACGACGCTCGCGAGTTCGCAACCCACCTCGTCGACCACTACCTGGGCCCTCGCCTCGACGCCGCAGGCAGCCCGGCCGGGCTCCGCGAGGCCGCCATCGACCTCGTGATCGACGCTCTTCCCGACGTCGAGACGCTGATGGGCGCGCAGTTGGACCTGCTGACCAATGGACGCCGCTCCCAGTTTCCCGACGCCTACCTCGCCCACCAGGCCGCCGTCGAAGACTCGCTGCAGCGCGCGGCCGCAGGCCTGCGTGCTGCGTTCGCCCAAGCGGGACACCTCGGCAATCCACACAACTTCGAACGTGGTGCGGCCGTGCGGCTGCGCGACGACCCCCGGGCGGCCCTGCGTGCCGAACTCGCCCGCATTCCCCGCCCTCTGACTCGTCCCGACATGCTGCAGTGGTCACTCGATCCAGCCCCGTGGTTGAGCGAAAGCCATCAAGCGGACAAGCCTTGGCCGCCTTCGGGCTTCGCTACGGTCGCGGGCCTGCGGTCCCTACCGGACGGCGCCATGGCGTTTGCCCGTGTGAGCAATGGCCCTCATGCTGGCTGGGTGCAGATCGGCTTGTTCGAACGGCAGCGCACTCCTGCACGCCGATACCCGGATCAGCCCACTCGACAACTGCTGCTCGTCGTCGGGCTGGAGGCCCTCGACGGGGATCCGCCGCAGGGCACGCTGCCTGTTTCCCAGGCCCCCTGGCAGCTGTGGACCAGCCCGTGGCAACGCCTAGCACTCGGCCTTACAACCGAGTCAGCGGCCGAGCACCTCAGAACCACAGACCACGTCCTGATAGCTCTCACTGACGCTGGCGCCACTCGCCTAACCCTGAGCGGTCTCGGCCTGCCCCCCTACGTACTCGCGCCCGCCCTCACCATCGTGGCAGCCCTCGGTCTCGAACCCACTCAGGGCATCTGCGGTTTCAGCCTCAGCGACGCCTCAGGCGAAGCACTCGTCTGCCGCCAGTGGCACGGCCACCTCGTCCACGACGGTAACTACGAACCGCTTCTGCCTGCAGTCGAAGGAGCGGATCTACTTATCCGCCCCGACCTGTTCACCCGTCTGCACAACATGATCGACGATGCCCGCTGTCGAGCCGGCGTCAACGTCCACCACATGTCAGCAGACGAAGACGACGACACCTTCGATGACGAGCCCTGAATTGGAGACATTAGGGTGGAAATACGATTTGACCGTCCAACTCGGCGATGCCCTCGGCGCGGTCACCGACTGGACCGCTGACTCAACCACCCGGCAGCTTCTCCGTCGTATGTCCTGACATTCCAGAGCAGCGCTGCGCCTCAGCGGCGCGTGGGCGACGACCGCCAGCGGGCGGGGGCTCATCTTCTGCTCTAGCGAGCGCGCGTGAGCGCCACGGCCGGTCGCGCCGTCCCTGACATCGAGGGCGGCGTTCCGTCGCGCGACCGGCACGGGCGCAGCCGGGTGAACGGGCTCTTGGCGCTGACCATCGTCGCCGGGTTCGCCTCCTCGATCTTCCTTTCGCTCAGCGTCCTGCTCGACCGCTACAGCTGGCGCACCGCGCTGGTGATCCTCGCCCTGATCTGCGGGGGGCGGTGATCCTCCCTGCATGTGTTGGTCGTGCGCCGCCGCGCGGTGTCCAGCTAGGCAGTGGATCCGCCACCTGTCGGCGATGCCCGCGCATGGCGGCTCCGCTGTCGAAGCTGACGGCCGCCGGATTGCGACTTGGCCGCTAATCACGTCTTGCCATTCCAGCGAATGGCAAGACGTATCCGAATGGCTACAGAAGTTACACTGACCGAATGAACTAATTTCGTCCTTCGTTGATCGTGCCGCTGCCGGGCATCTGAGACATGTACCTGTACGTCACTGCACGGAGACATTCTGTTGCACGTCATGGGTCCTTACGAGGGAGTTGGACGCAGCACCCCTGACGAACATGGAGACTTGTCGATATGACGTTCCCGTCTCAGGAGCACCAGCCGTTCGCGCACCTGAGCGCTCCCAACGCGGCCCTGTACCGGGAGGTCCTGCGCGCTTTCGCGCGCGCGAAGGAACGTTTCATCGTGCACCTGCGGCCCGAGGACGTGGCCGCCGAGTTGCGGAGGGACAACGACGACGCACTCTCGCAGGCGCTGGACAAGCTGCGGGAGTGGGGAAACCTGCGGGCTGACGCCGACACCGGCAGGGTCACGTCCGTGGAGGACTTCCACCGCAAGCGGTTCCTGTTCCAGCTCACCCCGGCGGGGCAGGCGGCCGAGCAGGCGATCGCGTTCTACGAGGAGGCGATCGGGCAGCGCGGAGCGCTGCAGTCGGTGGCACTGGGCGACATCGCCGAGCATCTGCAGTCGCTGACGGTCCTGGCGCGGGATGCGGATCCCGACCCGGCCAGGGTCCACCTGCTGCTGCTCTCGCTGACCGAGCGGTTCTCATCGCTGGCCGACAACGCCCAGGCGTTCATGGCCTCGCTGCGTCGCGCGATCGACTTCTCCGACGGCGACGTGGAGGGGTTCGTCGCTTACAAGGAGCGGTTGATCGAGTACATCAACCGCTTCATCGCCGACCTGGCCAACTCCGGGGCGCGGATCGCCAGGCTGCTGTCGGAGCTGGAGCGGTGCGGACATGAGGGTCTGCTGCGGCTGGCCGCGCGCCGGGAGGCGGCTGACGCGGTGCCCGACGGGGAGGACGCGGCGGAGGCGTACGGGAGGGCTGAGAGGCACGCGTTCGAGTCGTGGCTGAACCGCTGGCGCGGCCTGCAGGACTGGTTCATCTCCGCCGGAGTGGAGCGGCCGTCGCAGGCGCGGCTGCTGCGCCAGGCGGCGATCACGGCGATCAAGCAGCTCATCGACGCGGTCGGGCTGCTCAACGAGCGGCGGTCCGGACGGTCGGATCGGTCGGCCGACTTCCGGGCCCTGGCCCGCTGGTTCGCCGAGGCTCCCGACGAGGAGGCGACGCACCGGCTGTGGCGGGCGGCGTTCGGGCTGGCCTCCGCGCGGCACCTGACGGTCACGGCGGCGACCTTGGAGGAGTGGCGGGAGGTGACGGCGGGGACCTCGTGGCAGGCGGCGCCGCCGATCAGAATCTCGCCGCAGCTCCGGCGTACCGGATCCTATGAGCGGCGCGGCAAGCCCAACCGAGTGGCCGACCGCAGCCAGGCCCGGAGGCTGCTGCTGGAGCAGGCCGAGCGGGAGGCGGCCGAGACGGCCGCGGCCCGTGCGGCGCTGCGCACCGACGGCCCGATGCTGCTCTCGGAGCTGGACGTGCTCGATCCGCGGGCGTTCCGGCTGTTCCTAGGACTGCTGGGGGACGCGCTGGCGGCCCGGCGCCCCGGGGAGACGGAGGTGAAGACAGTGACCGCTGACGGCTCTATGGAAGTCCGGCTGGCTCTCGTCCCCGACGGGGGCGAGGTGGAGATCCGCACCGAGGACGGTGTGCTCACCGGGCCGGAGCACGTGGTGGAGATCGTCGATCTGATGGCGGTGGCGCCGTGACCCCGGAGGAGGAGCGGGCTCAGCGGCGGGCGGCGCTGCGCGCGCTGCTGGCCAGGCCCCTGCTGACGGCCGAGCGCGACGCCGAGGCGCTGGTGCTGGTCCGCCGCCATCTGACCGAGTTGCGTAGCTGGCTGACGCGCGAGACCGGCTGGCGGCTGCTGGTGGACGCGGGGGCGGCCCGGCTGTTCAAGACCGCCTCCGACCCTCGGGACGGGACGCACCCGGCGCGGGGCAAGGCGGGAGAACCGTACGGCCGACGCCGCTACGTACTGCTCTGCCTGGCACTGGCCATGCTGGAGCGGGCCGACGCGCAGACCACGCTGGGCCGGCTGGCCGAGGAGGTGCTGGCTGCCGCGGCCGAGCCGGAGCTGGACTTCGTCTTCACCCTGGACAGCCGGGCCGAGCGGGCCGACCTGGTGGCGGTGGTGCGCATGCTGCTCGACTGGGGCGTGCTGCGCAGGGTCGCGGGCGACGAGGAAGCGTACCTGAGCGCCACCGGCGACGTGCTGTACGACGTGCGCAGGCCGGTGCTGGCCGCGCTGCTCACCGGCACGCGGGGGCCCTCCACGATCACCGCGGACTCGTTCGAGGAACGGCTGGCCGAGCTGATCGCGGAGCCGGTCGCCGACACCGACGACCTGCGTAACCAGGCGCTGCGGCGCGGGCTGACCCGCAAGCTGCTGGAGGATCCGGTGATCTACTACGCCGACCTGGACGAGGCCGAGCGCGCCTACCTGGCCTCGCAGCGGCACGCCGTCGTCCGGCGGATCGAGGAGGCGACCGGGCTGGTGGCCGAAGTACGCGCGGAGGGCATCGCGATGGTGGACCCCGACGACGAGCTGACCGACGTTCGCATGCCCGAGCAGCGTACCGACGGGCATGTGACGCTGCTGGTCGCCGAGCACCTGGCCACCCGCGGGGAGGTGCCGCTGGAGGAGCTGAGGGCGTTCGTCCAGGAGACCGCCCGCGCGCACGCCTCCTTCTGGCGCAGGGGCGTGACCGAGCCGGGCGCCGAGGACGGGCTGCTGTCGACGGCGCTGGCCAAGCTCACCGCGCTGCGGCTGGTCCGCCTGGAGGAGGGGTCGGCCGTGGGACTTCCCGCCATCGCCCGTTACGCACTGGACGAACCCGTCATCAAAGGACAGTGATGCTGCCTTCCCCGACCTCCGAGCGCTGGAAGCCGCTGCGTGCCGGACTCGTGGACCTCTTCTACTACGACGTGGAGGAGTTCCACTTCCACGACGGCCGGCTCCTGCTGCGCGGCAACAACGGCACCGGCAAGTCCAAGGTGCTGGCCCTGACGCTGCCGTTCCTGCTCGACGGCGAGCTCGCTCCGCACCGGGTCGAGCCCGACGGCGACCGGCAGAAGCGGATGGAGTGGAACCTGCTGCTGGGCGGAAGGCACCCGCATCCCGAGCGGCTGGGCTACGCGTGGATGGAGTTCGGCCGCCGGGGTGCCGACGGCACCGAGGAGTTCCGGACGATCGGCTGCGGGTTGAAGGCGGTCAAGGACCGCGGCATCGTCCGGCACTGGTTCTTCCTCACCCCGCGGCGCGTCGGCGCGGAGCTCCACCTGCTCTCTCCCACCGGAGTGGTGTTCACCAGGGAGAAGCTGCGCGAAGCCGTCGAGGGCCACGGCATGGTCTACGACCGGGCCTCCGACTATCGCAGGGCCGTGGACGAGGCGCTGTTCGGGCTCGGCGAGCACCGGTACGAGGCGCTGGTGAACCTCCTCATCCAGTTGCGCCAGCCGCAGTTGTCGAAGAAACCGGACGAGAAGCTGCTTTCGCGCGCCCTCACCGAGGCGCTGCCGCCGCTCAGCCCCGCGCTGATCGCCACGGTCGCCGACGCGTTCCGCGGCCTGGACGAGGAGCGCGACGCGCTGCGCGGGCTGCAGGAGGCGCACCGGGCCGCGGGCGACTTCCTCGTCCATTACCGCAGGTACGCGGCGATCGCGGCCAAGCGCAAGGCCGCCGTCCTGCGTGTGGCGCACAGCCGCTACGAGCACCTGGGGCGTAACCTGAGCGAGGCCGAGGGCCGCCACGCGGCGGCCGAGGCGGAGCTGGCCGCCGCCCAAGACCTGCTGGAGGAGCTGGAGAAGCGGCGCAACCTGCTGGAAGCCCGCAGGGAGGCGCTGCGGCAGAGCCCCGAGATGCGTGACGCCGAACGGCTCAAGCAGACCGGCGAGGAGGCCCGGCGGCGGGCCGATGACGCGCAGCGCTACGAGCGGGAACGCGAGCGCCTGGCCGGGGAGACCCGGCGCCGCGGGCAACGGGCCGAGGCCGCCCGTGGCAAGGCCGGCGCGGCGGGCCGCGACCTCGACGAGACCAGGCAGGCGGCCGTCAAGGCCGCCCGCGCGGCACGGTGCGAGCGCGATCATCTCGCCGTCGCGAACTGGCAGGACCTCCCGGAGCGGCCCGAGCAGCCGCGGCGCGCGGCCGAGGCCCTCGCCGAACGCCAGGAGCGGGCGATCGGCGAGCTGGAACGGCTGATCGGCGCCGTGGAGGCGACCCGAACCCGGCTGACGGCGGCACGCTCCGAGGTGGACCGGCTGACCGGGGAGCAGCAGGCCGCCGCCCAGCGGATCGGCGACGCGGAGCGGGCGGCGGGCACGGCGGGCGCCGCGCTGATCCAGGACTACACCCTCTACCTGGCCGAGCTGAGCGAGTTGCGGCTGGACGACCCCGACGACGTGCTCGCCGCGCTGGAGACCTGGGCGGTCTCGGCCGAGGGCCCCAACCCGGCCGCGGCCGCCGTGAACGAGGCGGGCAGGGCGGCCACCGACGCCCTGGGCCGGTTGGGAGCCGAGCTGGACGCCGAACTGCGCGCGGCCGGGCAGACCGCTACGAGCCTGGCGGAGGAGATCGCGCGGCTGGAGGCCGGCGAGCACGACGCGCCCCCAGCCCCGCACACCCGCGACCTCGCCGCCCGCCTCGGCCGTCCCGGCGCCCCGCTGTGGAAGGTGGTCGACTTCGCCGACGAGGTGCCCGCCGATCATCGGGCCGGGCTGGAGGCCGCGCTGGAGGCCGCGGGCATCCTGGACTCCTGGGTACGGCCGGACGGGTCGCTGCTCGCCGCGGACGACAGCGTCATCGTGGCCGCCCCGCCCTCGGCCGGACCGTCCTGCTCGGCCGTGCTGCGTCCGGCCGTGGACCGCGCCGATCCCCAGGCCGCGGCGCTGTCCGACGCCGCCGTCCAGACCGTCCTCGAAGGCATCGGGCTCGGAGCCGGCGACGGGGCATGGGTGGCCGTGGACGGCCGGTGGGCCAATGGCGTGCTGGCCGGATCTTGGCGCAAGGACGAGGCCCATCACATCGGCGAGGGCGCCAGAGAGGCTGCCCGGCGTGCCCGGCTGGCGGCCCTGCGCGCCGAGCTGGACCAGGTCAAGCGGCGGATCGACGGCCTGCGCGCCGATCTCGCCGCGCTCGGCGCGCGGCGGGACAGGCTCGCCGCCGAACATCGGGCGCTGCCGCCGGATCTGCCGCTGCGCGAGGCGTACGTCAAGCTCGCCGCCGAACACGAACGGCGCCGCCACCTGGACTCCGACCACGCCGCCGCGGCCCAGGTGCTGCGGGAGCGGCAGGACGAAGTGCGGGCCGCGGCCGATCGGGCCGGGGAGTTCGCCGCCGACGTCGGCCTGCCCGCCGAGCCTGCCGCGCTCGGCGAGGTCAAGGCCGCGATCGCCGACTACCGGCTGGCGCTGGCCCGGTTGTGGCCCGCGGCGCAGGCGTTCCGGAACGCGCAGGAGGCGGTCGCGGAGGCCGAGGAGGATCTCGGCCGTACCCTGCAGCAGCTTGAGGCCGCCGCCGAGCTGGCGGCGACGGCGCGGGCCGAGGCCGACGCCGCCGCCGAGACGTACCGGGCGCTGGCCGAGACCGCCGGTGCCGCCGTCGACGAGCTGTTCCGGCGGCTCAACCAGGTGGAGCAGGAACTGCGCGAGCGCGAGAGCACCGAGCGGGCCGTCCGCCGCCGCGAGCAGGGCGCCCTGCAGGAACGCGGCAAGGCCCAGGGCGAGCTCGGCAACCTGCGCGAGCAGATCCAGGAGGCGTCCGGGACGCGCGAGGCCGCCGTGGGCGAGTTCCGGGCGTTCGCCGCCACGGGCCTGTTGAACGTCGCGCTCGCCGACCTGGAGGTACCCGACGCCGAGGGCGAGTGGGCCGCCACGCCCGCCGTGCTCCTGGCCCGCACGGTCAATGCCGAACTCGACGCCGTCGACGACGGCGACGGCCCTTGGGACCGGGTCCAGAAAAAGGTGGCCGAGGAGCACAAACTCCTGTCCGACGCCATGGCCAGGCACGGACACTCCGTCGGGCTGACCCTGCACGACGGAGTGATGATCGTGGACGTGGTCTTCCAGGGACGCAGCAGGGACGTTCCCGGGTTGGCCGCAGCGCTGGCGGAGGAGACCGGGCACCGGGCCAGGCTGTTGTCGGCCAAGGAACGCGAGATCCTGGAGAACCACCTGCTCAACGAGGTCGCCGGAACGCTGCACGAGCTGATCGCCGCAGCCGAGTCCGAGGTTCGGGAGATGAACTCCGAGCTGGAGTCCCGCCCCACGTCCACCGGCATGCGCCTGCGCCTGCTCTGGAAGACGGGCAGGAACGCCCCGGAAGGGCTGGACCGGGTCAGGGACAAACTCCGGCAGACCGTGGACGCCTGGTCCGTCGCCGACCGGTCCACGGTGGGCGCGTTCCTGCAGGAGCGGATCGCCCGCGAGCACGCCGACAACCCGGCCGCGGGCTGGACCGAGGCGCTGACCAAGGCTCTGGACTACCGGGCCTGGCACGAGTTCGCGATCCAGCGGCAGCAGGACGGGCAGTGGCGGGCCGCGACCGGTCCCGCCTCGGGCGGCGAGCGGGTGCTGGCCGCTTCGGTGCCGCTGTTCGCCGCGGCCTCGGCCCACTACAAGTCGGCGGGCAACCCGTACGCGCCCCGGCTGGTCGCCCTGGACGAGGCGTTCGCCGGGGTGGACGACGACTCCCGGGCCAAGTGCCTGGGCCTGCTGGCCACCTTCGACATGGACGTGGTGATGACCAGCGAGCGCGAGTGGGGTTGTTACCCGCAGGTGCCCGGGCTGGCGATCTGCCAGCTCTCGCGGCGCGACGGCATCGACGCGGTGCTGGTCACGCCCTGGCGGTGGGACGGGCGCGAGCGGCGGCGGGCCGAGCGCCCGGCCGTCGCGGTGCCCGTGCCTGGCGCCCCGGCCGCCACCCGGCAGGACGGCCTGTTCGAATGAGCGGGGCAGAGGAACGGCTGCGGCGGCTGCTGGGCGGCGAGGAGACCGCCTGGCTGGTCGACCGGGTACACCGTCGCCTGGAACAGGGCCGGCCGCCCACCGGCACGGTGACGCTCGCCACCGCGACCCCCGGTCAGCGCCGCGCGATCGAGGTGCTGCTCGGCCGCCGGGCGGGAGCGGGCGCGTCCCTGTCGGTGTCCCTGGACGACGTGGACCGGATGCTGCGCGACAGCGGCGTGACCGACGGCGGGCTGCGCGAGGCCGTCGTACGACTGCGCGGCCCGATCCGCGACCTGGCCGGTGAGAACGCGGCGCAGACGGCGGCCTGGAAGCGTGCCTTCGCGCGGCTCGACGCCCTCGTCGCCGACCGTTCCGAGCTGGCCGGATGGCGCTCCTGGCTGGAGAGCACCGGGGTGGTGCGAAGGCTCACTGCCACGGCCGACGAGGCGCGAACGTCGCTCGACCGGCTGGCCGCCGTTCTGGCCCGGCTACCCTCGCCAGGCCTGCCCCTGGGTCGGCTCGCAGCCGAAACCTGCGGCGACGCGCATGCCCTGGACGAGGGACGGCCGCTGGCGACCCTGGCCCTGTCTGCCGCCCGCGCGCTGGCCGGGCTGCCGTACGCGGGCGAGGGCGGCGCGGACGCCCGCCGGGCGGTGTGGGCCGCGGTCGGCGTCCACCTCGACGACCTGTCCTCCCTCGTGCTCTGCCTGGGCCTGTCAGGCGACGGCCGCACCCCCACCGGGCGCCTGCTCAGCGCCGCCAAGGCGGCCGGCGAACCGTGCGTGCTGACCCTGCGCCAGCTCCGCCGCCACGAGCGGCCGATCCCAGCCGGCCTGGTCAGGATCTGTGAGAACCCCGTGGTGGTCGCCGCGGCCGCCGACGAGCTCGGGCCCGCCTGCCCACCCCTGGTCTGCGGCGGCGGCAGGCCCTCGGCCGCGGTGTGGCGGCTCCTGGAGCTCCTGGCCCGTGGCGGCGCGGAGTTCGCCTACCACGGGGACTTCGACTGGGGCGGGCTCGCCATCGCCGCCGCCGTTCACGAGCGTGTGGGCTTCGCGCCGTGGCGCTTCGATGCCGCCTCCTACGCGGCGGTGCCTTCGGCTGCGCCGCTCACCGGCCGCCCGTGCCCGTCACCGTGGGATCCGGAACTGGCCTCGGCGATGGCACGACGCGGCGTACGGGTGGAGGAGGAACTCGTCCTCCCCAAGCTGATCGCCGACCTGGGCTCCGCGCCGCCATAGGGCCCGTCGATCAATAAATCGTCGGTTTCGGCGACGTATCTCCAGGTCATACGGTTGCGAACCAGCAAGTTATTCTTCGGGGGCCCTTAGCGGTCACCGCCCGATTCTCGGAGGGAGCATCGTATGCTGCGGTGGAGTGCCGCACCTCCGACGACCGGGCTCGACCCGTCGCTGCGACGCAGCCCGCCGGGTCATCCGGCTGGCCGAGGAACGCCAGCATGCCGCTCAAGTGCTCGAACGCCGCCTGGATGCGCTGGAACACCGCTCCGAAGCCGCCGGCAGGGCCGAACGCATTTTGAGCGTTGCCGCCGGCATGCGGACCCACCTCGGTCGGGACCGACTGTCCGTTGAAGATCTGTACGACCCGGACACCGGTCTTCCCGCGTGATCATCGACTCCAGCGCCATCATTGCCGTCATCAACGGTGAGCCAGAGGCCATCCCATTCGCTCACACCATCGCCGCAAACGTGTGTCGCATCTCGGCCGTCAACTACGTCGAAGCGGCCATCGTGGCGGACAACCGCGGTGAGGCCATGCGCAACGCCTTCGACACGCTCGTTGATGAAATGGGCCTCATCAGCTTGATGGCACCGGCATTGTTGATGCTGCTGATCTCTTGCCGGACCGCTGGGAGTCCCCCACGCACCGCTCACCCATCGTTACAGCGACATGCTGCCCAAGATCATCGGAGTGCTGTTTTTGTGACCATTCCAGGAGCCAGGCCATGAGCCACCCTTCCACACCCGCCATCACCGGGGAAGCAGAGTCCCGCCCCGAAGCCGGCACCCGACACTTTGATCAACTCGACCCCAAGAGGGCTCGGTCGCGATCGTGAGAGATCAGGGCCGAAACGCCCGTTGCGCCTGCTGGGATTACCTCAATAAATGGCAGCTCAGAACACGAAACCGTTCACCGAATCGAACGTCCTTCAGGACCGGTCTCCCTCTTGCACCCTGATGAAGATGCGAGCTTCTCCACGCTCCGTTTTCGCCACCACACGCCAGCAACCTGGTGAAGGGAACTGCAACGACGCCGGTATGGGGCCCGGCAAGCCGTCCGCCGTAGGCATCAGGTGAGCCGAGCCCACGTTGTCACCCGCCACTTCTTCAACGGTAACCGTGGGAAGCCTCGTGCCGGTCGTCCATAGTGGACGCTTGATCTGATAGCCCTCCGGGACCCGCACGACCGAGGAACTCCAACCTCCTGACACAGGAGCGACGAACCAGATGTCGGTTGCGCCTACCCCTGACTGGCCATCGCTCCCGGGAATGTCCACGCGATCGCGCACCGTGTCATCACATGGTGCCGTGGCGGCATCCGTGGCCTCCGTGCGCGCCCCTCCTTGCGAACAGGCCGTCAGGCTCAACGCAGCAATGATTCCGCATGACATGAGCGTTATGGCGGTAGCGGTTCGGTAGTTCACAGCAGCCATGCGGAAGCCATCCATCCCGATATTGCGACCATGACGAGCACGCCGAGCGCCTGTGCGTAACGAACGCAGTGCCACCAGCGGTCCATCGCTCTCTTGCCGAGAGCTGAAACATCACCGGCGGTAACCGAAATGATAAGCGGAACGGCGAAGAACAGGCCGTAGACCGCGCCTGACCGCGACGGCGCTATCCCCAAGACGGCCGAAAGCAGGACCAGCCAGGAAGTGAACGACACTCGATAAAGAGCAAGGCTCTTCGCGGTTTGCCGACGCCATCCTATGGACATCGAGCCACGAAGAATCGCCCGGGTGTCGACGATGACTCCCTTGGCAGCGACAAGGGCGAACACTTTGAGCGCGTTTTCCACAGGGAGGACAAGCGCTACCGCCTGACCGATCTGCGACAGGAAGAACACCGGGCACGCCCTGGCACTGCCGGCCCGGGCATACCGGCCAGGTCATCACCACGCTGCGCAGGCCGCCACAGCCGTCGCGCCTGAAGCCCCGCGCTCTGATCGCCCATGGTGATCTCGACGGATACTGGCGTTTTCACCTCGCCCGGCAACACGAACGGGTCCACCGGAGCTGCTACCAGGACGGATACTCCCTCACGGCTTGATCGATCAGTCACTGCGGAAGAGCTACACCCGTCCGGTTTGGTCGGCAGTGGGAGGATGGGGGCATGTATGTCCGTGAGGCCGGTGACGCACACGCTCCTCCTATCCTGTTACTGCACGGTGGCGGCGTCGCGGGATGGATGTGGCGACCGACGCTGGAGGGGCTCGGAGCGAAAGCCCGAGTGATCCTTCCCGATCTGCCCGGTCACGGACGCAGTTCTGAGGAAGCGTATCGGTCACATGAGATGACCGCCCAGGCCGTGGCCAGGGTCCTGGAGGAACGCGCACCGGACGGCGCGATGGTCGCGGGGTTCTCGTTGGGTGCGCAGCTCACGATCCTCCTCGCCGCGACCCGGCCCGATCTCGTCATGAGTGCCGTCGTCGTGAGCGCGCAGGCGGAGCCTCTTCCGTTCCCGCAGGCGACCCTGGGGCTCCTCGGCGCGACCGCACCGCTCGCGCGGCAACGGTGGTTCGCGAAGCTCCAGGCGAAGCAACTGTTCATCCCGGACGAACTCCTGACGGACTACCTTCGCGACAGCGCTCGCATAAGCCGTGAGACTCTTCTCGCCAGCGTCGGCGAGAACATCCGCTTCACCCTCCCTGCCGGCTGGGCCGACTTCAAGAACCCGGCATTGGTGATGGTGGGCGAGCACGAGCGGAAGCTCATGCACGACTCCGCACGGAACATCCACGACGCCCTTCCGGGCAGCCAGATGACCTCCGTGCCGGAATGCGGCCATGGCATACCCCTGCAGCGACCGGACCTGTTCGCCCAGATCCTGGCCGACAGAATGTGAACGTCCGGTTCTGCATGCACCTCGGATGGCAGAAGGGTCTCGGCCATCCAAGATGACTCGGCCGGCGCCGCATGCCCGTCCCGGCGTACTAGCCGAAAGGCGGTCGGCGACGTCGTTGCCACCATGCCCAATCCGAGTCGGGGGACGTAGGCGGTCCTGGTGAGGTTCGACGGAGGTAATAGACGTCGATGGGCAGGACCAGGGCATACAGATGCGGTCCGGCCCACGAAGGTAAGGCGATGAGAGCCTGTTGAAGTCGCCGGCGAGGCGCGTCTCCAGTGCACTCATCGCACTCGCATCTGCGGAAGAGGTAATCAGCGGTCCCGACCATGGCCGCCTGCTGCCAAGCCGTCAGGGCAGCCGCCACCGCACCTGGCCACATCCGGGTGTGTTCAAGGGCGATCATCGCGGCCATGGGACCACGGCCGAGGCCGGGAACATGATGGATCACAGCTCTGTGGGTCCCACACGCCGTTCCTCGCGTACGGACCTGGGAAGGGCGCCTACGCGGCATGGCCCTTTCTGATCGATGGCATGGCCAGGATGATCGCACGCGACGAGCGTGGCGTCCAAGCCCTCAGTAGCCCAAGGCAAAGCATGCCTCCGGCGGGGGGCACAATGAAAGGGCTGTCACGTCATAACGCGTCTGCTATGCCTGGGGCCAGGGGTCGCCCGAAAGAACGGCGCCCTACCTCGACTCGAAATTGAGTTGATCGACAATATCGAGGTCTCCCTCTGTGGTGATCACCGCAAGCCATGATCGGTCTTCGGCGACGAAATAGTGGTGTTCCGGTATCTCGAGCAGCGCGGCCACGATCGAAGGGGCATTGGTGTCGGTGAAACACACCGCGTAAGGCGAGAGTCCGTCTCCGACGTGTTCGACCACGGAACCAGGGGCAATGCGTCGGCACACCTCTTTGGATGCCAACGCCGCCAGCTGATTGTCGTCCGTGATGTTCCAGTGCAGATGCCTGTCCTGCACACGGTCCCAGGCAATCTTGCTTCCACAGGTCGGGAAGCGCAGGCTGAGCCAGTCGAAGATAGCTGACGAATCGCGCCGCTCCAGTCCCCGAAGCGGCGACACGGTATAAACCGTCTGCTCCCAGTAATTGTTATTCATTATTAGTGCACCGACAAATGTCGACGGGTCCTCTTTTCGTTTCGGATATTATTATGTCGCAGGTAGTGGGTGTGCGGGCCCGGGAACTCGGCGCCGGCCGTGCGGTGCCGGAGGTCGTGCGGGCGGATCCGCGGAAGGCTCGTCTGATGGGCAAGCTGCGAGAACAGGTCGCCGACCCGTGCGACAGTTACTTATAGTGATGATTCCGTCACCGCGTGGAGAAGGGGAGGGAACCGTTGCGACAGGAGTTGCCCGGCGTGAGGCCGGGGACGATCGGGGCATGGCGAGCACATTTCAGCGGGGCAAGGTGCAACTCGTTTTCGGTGCGATGGACGTCGACGGTGACGGCGTGCTGCGCGAGAGCGATTTCGATGCCCTAGCGGGGCGCTGGGCGTCCATCCGCGCGGCCGGTGATGAGGAGCACCTCATGGCGATCATGCATGGCTGGTGGGGAACGCTCGCCGAGCGCTCCCGCGACCCCGAGTCGGTCACGCTCGACGACGTCCTCACCGTCGTGGATCTGCTCGGCCGGACGCCGGACGCCGTGGACGCCACCGCCGAGGCCATGTTCGAGGCCATCGACGAGGACGGCGACGGCCGGATCTCGCCGGCCGAGTACCAACGCATGATCGAGGCGTGGAACGGCAGCCCCACCGACACCACCGCCGTGTTCGTCCGACTCGACGCCGATGGTGACGGCACCGTCTCCCGTACGGAGTTCGTCCGCCACTGGAGAGAGTTCTGGGTGGGCGACGACCCTGCGGCGCCCGGAAGCCACGTCTTCGGGATACCCCCCGCCGCCTGATCGACCCCCGGCTTTCAGCGGCAGCGCGGGTGCAGGGACGCTGTCGAGCAGCGTGATCGTGACCGTCTCGGTTCCAAGCTCCGCCGTCGAGAGCCGCTCCGCTCCGTCAGGTCACTACGACCCATGCGCCGATCACGACGGTCCGGCCACGGCTGGTCAGTGGATCCGAGAAACAGCTCTCAGCGGTTGACGACAAAACCTCAGCCGGTGCGGGGGACGGGGTTGCACGGCTTCACCGGTGAGCCCGCCTTGGCCAGCCAGGAGCCCATTCGCCAGCGCGCCTGTGCGCTCCGCTCGTCGCTGAACTCCAGCACGAGCGTCTCGCTCGGCCTGATGTACTCAGGGAAAATGTGGAATGTACCCGAGCTTGCCTGGATGGCCTTGTACGAACGCGCCTTGCTCACGAGCTCACGCAACTCCTCCGGGTTGCCGGCAGGCGGCCCGCCGTAGGAGTCGTCCGCGCCGACGAATCTGGGGACCTCGCATCGTGTAGCCGGGGCCAGGAACGTCACGTCGGCCTTGACACCGGCGGCGGCCAGGTCGGACTCCAGCCCTTGAGGTCGCGCAGTTCCTTGAGCGTCACCGTGAGCGTGCCGTCCTGGTTTTCGGCCACCGCGTACGCTGCGGTCCCCGTGCCGATCACCTGCGGTGCGAGAGCGACCGCCGCTGTGGCGGCGACCGCGACCAGCACCCGGGGCACGGTGACGATGCGCCGCCGGGTGTGCATCCCGTCCAGCACCCGTCGTCGTGCTCCGGCGAGATCATCTGGGGTGGCCGGCGGGACGGTCGCCCACATGGCCTTGAGTGCGTCCAATGTCATTCTCCTTGTTCTTGGTCGAGGGCTCGACGGATCTGGAAGCGGGCTCGATTGAGGGGCGACGCGACGGTGCCAGCGGGATGGCGAGCGCGTCGGCGACCTCCTGGTAGCAGTTCGGCCCAGGCGACGAGCAGCAGCACGTCGCGGTCGGACCGGCTGAGCTTCATCAACGCCTGGGCCAGCGGCCGGTTGACGGCCAGGGTGTTGATCCCGTCCTCGACCTGGCGGCCGGGGATCTCGGCCGGGTGCACACCGCTGCGGATGTAGGCGCGGTAGAGGTTCGTCTCGGTGCGTCGCCGCCTGCCGATGAGCCGTCCGCGCATCTCACGGCCGCCGTCAACGATTCGGGCGAGAGACTAGAGGGCCGGAGCCCGTTGGAGGACTCCGGCCCTCGGCCGTGCCGTAGGTCGTTCGAGAGCTGCACGTGCCGGTTCGTCCGCGCTTGCCGTGCGTCAGACGGTGGTGCGTGACCACTGCTGGTTGGTGCCGGTGTTGCAGGGATACTGCTTGAGGATCACGCCGTCCGCGGTCGACGCGGCCGGTACGTCCACGCATTTGCCGCTGTGTCGTGCCCGGAGCTGGAAGTAGCTGCCGTTGGCGACCATCTGGAACTGCTGGTTGGTGCCGGTGCCACAGGTGTACTGGATGAGTTCGGCGCCGTCGGCGGTCGACGCGCTCACCACGTCGAGGCATTTTCCGCTGTGGCGGCTGATGACGCGCCAGTAGCCGCTGCCGGCGTCCTGGAACTGCCACTGCTGCCAGGCGTTGCCGCCGTACGTGTACTGGCCGACGCGCGCGCCGTTGTCGGTGTTCGGCTGCTGGACGTCCATGGCCTTGCCGCTGTGACGCACGTCGATCCGGTAGTACGTCGGCGGGGGAGTGGGGCCGACGGCGTCGCCCCAGGCGTACCGGATCCGGTCGGCGCCGGAGGGGTTGCGGACGGTCAGGCCGAGATCGGTGCCGCTGCCGGTCAGGCCGTACATCGAGTAGTGGTCGTAGCCGCTGGTTCCGGTCGGTTTGCCGCCGAGGGCGGGCCAGTAGGTGCCGCCCATCTGGTTGTCCCGCATGACCTGGGCCATGGCGCGGATGTGGCGCACGAAGTTGTCGGTGCTGTTCGCGTCGCCGTAGTCGAGGCCGGTGGCCATCGGCGCGCCGAACTCGGTCGCGACAGCGCGGGAGGCGCAGTTGCCCAGACGCGTCTGGATGTGGCCGCGGAAGGCGTCGTAGGTCATCGCGCTGTAGAAGAAGGCGTAGTGGTGGAAGGACAGCAGCGTCGCGTTGAAGCGGCTGTCGTTGCAGACGTCCCGCAGGTCCTGGCTGTAGCCGGTGCCGCCGATGAGCACCCGGCCGGGCACCGCCGAGGTGTGGTAGCCGAGCCAGTTCGCCGCGACGTCGCGCCACTCCGCCGAGGTGTAGCCGTGCGGCTCGTTCATCGGCTCGAAGTAGACGTTGCCGTTCGAGCCGTACGTGTTGGTCACGCTGGACCACATCGTGTTCCACGCGGCCATGTCGGTGATTCTGCCGCCGGAGGCGGCGCCGTCCTCCCAGTACGCGAGGATGACCTTGAATCCGCGGGCGGTGGCGGCGTCGATGGCGCCGCGGTAGGCGTTCCACCAGGTCGTGTTGGCCACGGTGTGGGTGTTGATGGGCAGCCGGACCGTGTTGACGCCCATGGTGGAGGCCATGTCGTCGTAGAGGGCGTTGGCTTTCGCCCGTACTGTCGCGTTGCTGTCGGACTGGCTCAGGCCGTGCAGGACGAGCGTGCCGGTGCTGAAGTTGTCACCCAGCACGGCCCAGTTCATGCCCCTGAACTGGCTGGTGGCGGCAGCGGCCGGCGACGCGGGGATGACGAGGCTCGCCGCCGCGGTGAGCGCCGTCACCACGAGGGCGATCAGCGACCGGCGTGACGACCGGGTGTTTCCCGAGGATAAGCAGCTGATCAGTCTCATGGCATGCCCAATCACTAGACCTGAAGTTTTCAGACCTGGGTGCGGCTCCACTGCTGGTTGGTGCCGCTGCCGCAGGCGTACTGCTGGATGTCGGCGCCGTCGCCGGTGCCGGAGCCGACGACGTCGAGGCACTTGCCGCTGTGCCGTGCGACGATCCGGAAGTAGCTCCCGGTGGCCTGCCACTGCCATTGCTGGTTGGTGCCGCCGCCGCAGGTGTACTGGATGACGTTCGCCCCGTCGGCGGTCGACGCACTGGCCACGTCCAGGCACTTGCCGCTGTTCTGGTTGACGACGCGGAAGTAGCCGCCGCCGGCGTCCTGGAACTCCCACTTCTGGTTGCCGCCGCCGTTCCAGGTCCACTGTTTGATCTCGGCGTTGTTCGCGGTGGAGGCCGACACGACGTCCATCACCTTGCCGCTGTTGCGGTTGGTCACGCGGTAGGCCGGCGCGGGGGCGGGCACGTCGGCCACCGGCAGGATCGTGCCGTGGCGGCAACCGGGGCAGGTGATCTGGCTCAGGCCCGACCAGGAGTTCAGGTTCGAGCTGGTGGCCGTCCAGATGCCGCCGTTGGTGTACTTGTCGATCCAGATGCGCCAGGAGCCGTCGCTCATCCGCAACACGGCCGGTCCCTCGTAGCCCGAGCTCCACAGCTGGCCCTGGTTGCTCCACCCGCTGGTGAGGCTCGTGCTGGTCCAGTGCTCGATGTACTTGGAGGTCTCGTTCTTGGTGAAGGCGTGGTAGGTGCTACCCGACTTCACCACGTACGTGTCGATGTAGTTGTAGCCGAGCCCGCCCATCTGCGCCGGTCCGCTCCAGGAGGTGAGCGACGCGTTCTGGGCGGTGAATATGTACGGACGGAAGCAGTTGGAGCACGTCGTCTGGGCGATGCTCACGATGATCCGGACGGTGCCGCCCTCGACGTAGAACTCGGGCGCCCAGGTGAAGCGCGTGTTGGCGACGCCGGAGTTGACGCTGGTCACGTGGGTCCAGTTGATCAGGTCGGGGCTGGAGGCGATGTTGAAGTGGGTGGAGTTCGTGGTCCATGACTCGACGGTGTGGGCGATGTAGTAGAGCCCGTTGTGCTGGATGATGCTGGGGTCGCGCAGCACGCCGGACGGGCCGCGGTAGTTCGTGTCGGCCAGCACGCCGAAGTTCGTGCCGTTGGCCGACGAGTAGACCCAGAGCTCCTGGTCGGCGGCGGCGTCTCCCTTGAACGTGGTGTAGACGTAGCCGGGCGCGGCCTGTGCGGGTGAGGCGACCGACGCCCCGGCGGCGGCGGTGAGCGCCACGAGGCAGAGCCGGGCCAACCAGCGTCTGACCTTCAATCGTCTGTTCACGGGTGAATTTTCTCGCCATAAATTGTTAGCGCTAACATCATGCTGATCCATTCACGAAGGCAGTCGAATGGTGGTCGGTGCGCCAAGCGTGCGCGGGGGTGCGGTCGTTACGTCGGCGTTACATCAGTGTGTTCGCTCATGTCGAGCCGGTCAATACCCCGTTCACTCGCGGGCGGTTGACCGCAGGCGGAATCGTCTCGTGGCGAGGTATTGACAACTTGGCTGTCAGCCTTTTCCATGTGGGAAACACACCGTAAACATGCATGTGACCCTCGGGCCGGTGGTGATGTTAACGCAAACATCGTGCCCCCGTGGAACACCCGGTCGCCACGCCAACCGCCGGAACAGAGGGAAGTGATCAGCATGAACCGACTCGTGAGCTTACGCCGCTCGCTCGCGGCCATCCTCCTGCTCGCCGGTGCCGTCGTCGGCCATGCCGCGACCGCGGCCCCGGCCGGCGCGGCTCCGGTGACCATCACCAACGGCACCCAGTTCCTGGACACCAGCGGCAACGCGCTGCACGCCCATGGCGGCGGCGTACTGCGGGAAGGCGGCTATTACTACTGGTTCGGGGAGAACCGCAATCCTGACAACACCTTCCGGGCGGTCTCGGTCTACAGGTCCACGGACCTGCGGAACTGGGAGTTCCGCAACGACGTCCTCACCCGGTCGTCACACCCCGAGCTCAACGTCGCGAACATCGAGCGACCGAAGGTCATCTACAACAGCTCCACCGGCAGATTCGTCATGTGGATGCACAAGGAGAACGGCTCCGACTACAGCGAGGCCCGCGCCGCCGTCGCCTCCTCCGCCACCGTGGACGGCGCGTACACCTACCACGGCAGCTTCCGTCCGCTCGGGCACATGTCGAGGGACATCACGCTCTTCAACGACAACGGCACCGCCTACATGATCTCGGCCGCGGACGAGAACTACGACCTGCACATCTACCGGCTCACGACGGACTATCTGAACGTCAGCACGCTGGTGGGCAATTTCTGGAACGACGCCCACCGGGAAGCCCCGGCCATGTTCAAACGAGGAAGCGTCTATTTCCTGCTGACCTCAGGGGCGACCGGGTGGAGTCCGAACCAGGCGCGATACGCGACCGCGTCGAGCATCTCCGGTCCATGGACCGGGTGGACCAACGTCGGCGACGGCACGACGTTCAGCTCCCAGCCGACGTACGTGCTGCCGATCCAGGGCTCGTCGACCACCAGCTACCTGTACATGGGGGATCGCTGGGCCGGGGCCTGGGGCGGGCCGGTGAACGATTCCCAGTACGTCTGGCTGCCGATCACGTTCCCGTCCGCCACCAGCATGAGCCTGACCTGGTATCCCCAGATCACCATCGACGCCGCCACCGGCGTCGTCTCCGGCGGCGGCACCTCCCCGTACTACCGGATCACCGGGCGCGCCAGCGGAAAGGTGATGGACGTCGTCAGCTCGTCGACGGCGAACAACGCCGAGGTGAAGCAGTATCCGTGGAACGGCGGCGGGAACCAGAAATGGCAGTTCCAGGACATCGGCGGCGGCTACCACCGGCTGGTCAACCAGAACAGCGGCAAGTGCCTGGACGTGGCCGGCGCTTCGACCGCCGACGGGGCGAACATCATCCAGTACACCTGTGGCGGCGGCTCCAACCAGCAGTGGCAGTGGGTGGCCACCGGCGGCTACTTCCAGCTCAGGGCCCGTCACAGCGGCAAGTGCCTGGACGTCGTCAACGCGTCCACGGCTGACGGCGCGGACATCCAGCAGTATGCGTGCGGCAGCGGCACCAACCAGCAGTGGTCCCGTACCCAATCCTGATCACCCCGCCAGCTCCACGAGGAAGCCATGCCATGAGAAGACTCGCGCACCTGCTCGCGGTGTGTTCACTGGTGGCGGCCACGTTGGTCGCCGGACCCGCCGCGCCTGCCCAGGCGTCGAACCCGATCGTGAACCGGTTCGCCGCCGATGCGTCGATGCACGTCTACAACAACCGCGTGTACGTCTACACCACGGACGACGAGAGCAACAGCGGCACGTACTGGGACTCGAACGCCTGGCGGGTGTACTCGTCGGCCGACCTGGTGAACTGGACCGACCACGGCGCGCCGTTCTCGGTCGGCGGGTTCGGGTGGGCGACGCGGTACGCGTGGGCGCCCTCGGCGACCCAGCGCAACGGGTACTACTACCTGTACCTGCCGACCGACCGGACCAGGATCGGCGTGGCCAGGAGCACGTCGCCCACCGGCGGGTTCAGCGACCCCCGCGGCACCCCGCTGATCGAGAAGGGGCGGGACGCCAACACCGGTGAGGAGCCCATCGACCCGGCGGTGTTCGTGGACGACAACGGGCAGGCGTACCTGTACTTCGGCGGCGCCCGCGCGCCGAAGGTGGTCCGCCTGAACCCGGACATGATCTCCACCACGGGCGCCATCCAGAACGTGACGATCAGCGGCGGCAGCGGCTTCGCCGAGGCCGGCTTCATGCACAAGAGGAACGGCGTCTACTACTACTCGTACTCCACGGGCTGGCCGGGTCAGATCGCCTACGCCACGGCGAGCAGCCCGCTGGGCCCGTTCACCTACCGGGGCGTCATCCTCGAAGGCGTCAACGTCAACACCAACCACCATTCGATGGCCGAGTACAACGGCCAGTGGTACATCGCCTACCACCGCAACGCCCGCGCCGGCGGTGGCAACTACAAGCGGTCGATCGCGCTCGAGTACCTGTCCTACAACGCCGACGGCACGATCCGCCGGGTGACGCAGACGAGCGCCGGGGTCGGCACCCCGACCATCGCCGCGAATCGGCTGCAGTCGTACAACTTCCCGGACCGGTACGTACGGCATGCCGACTACGACGTACGGATCGACCCGAACGTGAGCCCGGCGGCGGACGCGCAGTGGCGGATGGTGCCGGGGCTGGCCGACACGGGTGGCGCGTACGTGTCGTTCGAGGCGGCGAACCTGCCCGGCTACTACCTGCGGCACTACAACTACGACCTCGTGCTGGCGCGGAACGACGGCAGCGCGACGTTCCGGGCCGACGCGACGTTCCGGCGGGTGAGCGGGCTGGCCGACTCGTCGGCGGCGTCGTTCCAGTCGTACAACTTCCCGGACCGCTACCTGCGGCACGCCGACTACCTGCTCCGGATCGACCCGGTCAGCACCACGACCGCCAGGGCCGACGCCACCTTCCGCGTCACCGGCTGAGACCAGAGGGCCGGAGTCCCGCCGGGGAGTCCGGCCCTCGGTCAGCGCCGGTGGGGATCCGTTGAGGATCTGTCAGGCGCCTTGTGGCAGGGCCTTCTCGGCGGCGGCCGTCTCCATGGCCGACGGGCCTTCGCCCGGGCGCCGGGGAGGCGTCGGCGGCTCGCGGAGGACGATCGGCATCCCCGCGGCGTGCCATGCCTGGAAGCCGCCGATCACGTCGGTGCTGCGGTGGAGGCCGAGGTCCTGGAGCGAACGGGCGGCGAGGCTGGAGGAGTATCCCTCGTCGCACAGGATGATCCACTGGATGCGGGCGTGTTCGGCCTCGGGAATGCGGGCCTCGCACCGGGGGTCCAGCCGCCACTCCAGCTGGTTGCGCTCGATGACGATGGCGCCCGGGACCTCTCCCGCGCAGCGCTGGAAAGCGGGCCGGGTGTCGACGATGAAGCTGTCGGTCCGGCCCGCCGCCGACCATGCCTGGGGTGGGCTCAGGCGGCGCAGCCCCGTGCGGGCCTGAGCCAGCACCTCGTCGATGTCTATCGAAGCTCCCTGGTCGGCGCGGGCGGACGGGAGTCGGACCCGCCACCTTGACGATCAACAAGGTTACCCGCGCGGGGCCTCAGAACGCGCGCGCGCCGCTCGTGGCGGCCGGTCCGTACGCGCCGCCGCTGTCCGCGACCGGCATGCGGCGTATCGCGATCATGGCGGCGTCGTCGCCCAGACGTCCGCCGGTATAGCTGAGGAGGTCGTCGCACACCCGTTTCAACGGCCCTTCCGGGGCTTCCTGCGTCCAGGCGCCGATCCGGTCGGCCAGCGGGTAGAAGACGCCGGCGGCGTCGCGCGCCTCGGTGACGCCGTCGGTGTAGAGCAGCAGGAGATCGCCCTCGTCGAACCGGAACGAGCAGACGGCGTGCTCGCCACCGAACTCGCCGTCACCGACCCGATCGAGGAGTCCGTCGCCCCCGCGCGGGTCTTCACCATGGTCGTGGTTCCCCGGATGGACGCGGCGACCATGCGCGCCCTGGGCTACGCCCGTGCGCTCCGGGCCGACCACGTGGAGGCGGTCACGGTGGCCATCGACCGCGAGGACGCCCAGGACCTGCTGAGGCGGTGGGACACCTCGGGCATCAACGTCCCGCTGAAGGTCCTGGACTCGCCGTACCGCGAGCTCACCCGCCCGATCACGGCCTACGTCCGCTCCCTCGTACGGAAGAGCCCGCGTGACGTGATCTACGTCGTCATCCCCGAGTACAGCGTCGGACGATGGTGGGAGAGCCTGCTGCACAACCGGACCACGCTGTGGCTCAGGAGCCGGCTCATGCTCATCCCGGGGGTCGTGATCATCAGCGTCCTCTGGCAGCTGCCGTCCTCCCGCCGTCTCACCCGCCGCCTGACCCGCCGGCCCCTCCGCCGGGCCCCGGGAGCCGTACGACGAGGCGAACCCGACCCCCGAGCGGACCGTGGCTAGAGCGAGTCGGCCGGGTCCCAGACCTTCACGGTCGCCCGCATGTTGTGGTACGAGTCGTCCTTCATCTTCATCGCCGCGATGCGCCCTTCGGAGGTCCGCAGGCAGAAGATCGCTCCGGTCTCCACCTCTTCCTTGCCTGATTCGCCCCATTCCGTCGTGCCCTGGGTCGAGAGCGCCTCGACGCACTGCTGCCGGGTGGGTGCGGTGGAGTCGCTCCACGGGGCGAGGGACTGTTCGTGCGCTTTGATCGAACTTACGAAAAAGGACGAGGATTCAGTGATGTCCGCGTTCTCGTCGGATGTGCGAATGGTCGGCGGGAGCTGGTCGAGGTCGACACCGGCGCCCAGGCGCACGACTCCGGTCCACCGGACGGAAGGCGCTGCCGACGGTTCTGGTGACGGGGTCTGGCTCGGCGTCGGAGCCGAGCTGCTCGGGGCCGTGCTGGAGGGGTGAGCCGAGGGGCTGGTGGTCGCGGCCGCCGGCGGTGGGTCGTCCTCGCCGCGGAACCATCCGTCACCGAAGAACAGGACGGTCACCGCGAGGGCTAACGACAGGACCGCGAGGACTGTCTCCTTGGTCCATTTTCTCGATGGCTGCTGACTGGGATCGCCGTAGTAGTGGCCTGAAGGGTCTGCCTGGTCGCCATCTTGTCGAGTCTGGCTCATCCGAGCATTCCCATCGCCGTCAGATGTTCCTTCGAAGTCAGGTGGACCCCAGAGTGCCACATCTGAGCTGTCGGCTTCGGGTCAGGCCGCGAATTCGCCCGGCCGGTCTGCCTTCCATGAGTAAGGCGGACCGGCGGGCGCCGAATGGTCTGGGCGTGTGGTGCCGCCCAGTGTTGTTAGCGCTCACATTCCGCGCTGCGGTCCTCCTTCGCACTCCGGCGTCTTCCGGTGGTGATGGCGGCGAGTAAATACAACGCGCCGGGTGTCGTCAAGGGGTGGTGGTCTGGTGCGCGACGTGTCAGGTGGGTGTCGGGGCAGGTCTGCGGGTCCGTAAGTTGCGGGGATGGGTGAAAGTTTCATCTCCGCCGTCGCGGGGTGCTCGTACGATATCGCTCCTGGTGTCCGTGGCTCCGTGGCATCCGCGGTCAGGCAGCGACCCCGCGTCGGGCGTTCCGAAATTTTCGTGAAAACGTTGACATGTTTCGGTTACGTTCCCACACTGATCTCCGAGGCGGTCGGTCCTGCCTGATGTGGTGATCGGCCAGGGCCGCCGGTCATGACGCCATCGTGGTGTGCGCCTCCGGCCTGGGGTGCGGCGTCGTCCGCCGGGGTTCCCGCACATCCCTCGTTCCGTAACTTCAGTATGGAGTCAGGCATGGGCTTGAAGGCTTTACCTTCGTCCGCGTACGAACGTTTCGGTGTCCTCCGCGGCATCGTGGGCGCCGTCGGCGCCCTGGGGATCGTAGGCGCGGCGCTGATGGTGTCCGTTCCCGCGGACGCGGCGGAGAGCACGCTCGCCGCCGCCGCCCAGCAGAGCGGCCGGTACTTCGGCACGGCCATCGCCGCGGGCAAGCTGGGCGACCAGGCGTACACGACGATCGCGAACCGCGAGTTCGACATGATCACCGCCGAGAACGAGATGAAGATCGACGCCACCGAACCCAACCGGGGGCAGTTCAACTTCAGCGCCGGCGACCGGATCTACAACTGGGCGGTCCAGAACGGCAAGCGGGTACGCGGCCACACCCTCGCCTGGCACAACCAGCAGCCGGGCTGGATGCAGTCGCTCTCCGGCGGCAACCTCCGCCAGGCGATGATCGACCACATCAACGGCGTGATGGGGCACTACCGAGGCAAGATCTACGCCTGGGACGTCGTCAACGAGGCCTACGCCGACGGCAACTCCGGTGGCCGGCGCGACTCCAACCTCCAGCGGACCGGCAACGACTGGATCGAGGTGGCCTTCCGCACCGCGCGGGCCGCCGACCCGTCCGCCAAGCTCTGCTACAACGACTACAACATCGACAACTGGAGCTGGGCCAAGACGCAGGGCGTCTACAACATGGTCCGCGACTTCAAGCAGCGCGGCGTACCGATCGACTGCGTCGGCCTGCAGTCGCACTTCAACAGCAACAGCCCCTACAACAGCAACTACCGCACGACCATCCAGAGCTTCGCCGCCCTGGGCGTCGACGTGCAGATCACCGAGCTGGACATCCAGGGCGGCTCGGCCACCACGTACGCCAACGTCGTCAACGACTGCCTGGCGGTGCCGCGCTGCACCGGCGTCACGGTCTGGGGGGTCCGCGACACCGACTCCTGGCTCGGCTCCGGCGCCAGCGCGCTGCTCTTCGACGGCAACGGCAACAAGAAGGCCGCGTACAACTCCGTCCTGAACGCGCTCAACAACGCGGACCCGGACCCCGACCCGGACCCGACCACGACGCCCACGCAGACCCCCGGCACCGTGGGACAGATCCGGGGTGTGGCGTCCGGGCGGTGTGTGGACGTGCCGAACGCCTCGACGGCCGACGGCACGCAGCTCCAGCTGTGGGACTGCCACTCCAACTCCAACCAGCAGTGGTCCTACACCTCCGCGCAGGAGATCCGCGTCTACGGCAACAAGTGCCTGGACGCCGCCGGCAGCGGCAACGGCGCCAGGGTGCAGATCTACTCCTGCTGGGGCGGCAACAACCAGAAGTGGCGCGTCAACTCGGACGGCTCCATCGTCGGAGTCCAGTCGAATCTGTGCCTCGACGCCGTGAACAACGGCACCGGTAACGGGACCCAGCTCCAGATCTACTCCTGCTGGGGCGGCGACAACCAGAAGTGGTCCTGGAACCGGGGCTAGGAGGTCAGATCATGAGACGGCACCAGCAGGTGCCGATCGGGTCAGGGACGGTGATCGCCGCCGTGGTCACCGCGGTGATCACCGTCCTGGCCGGTTGCGTCGCCATGGCGCCCCAGGCGAGTGCGGCGACGCTGACCAGGATCGGCGACTTCGGGGCGAACCCCGGCAACATCCAGATGCACCTCTACGTCCCTGACAACGTGGCCGCGCGTCCCGGCATCCTGGTGGCGATGCACGGCTGCAACGGCCGGGCGACCGACTTCCACCAGCAGACGGAGTTCGCGTCCCTGGCCGACCGCCACGGCTTCGTCGTCATCTACCCGCAGGCCAACAAGAGCGCCAACGGCCTGTCGAACTGCTTCGACGTGTGGTCGGACGAAGCACTCCGGCACGGCGGCGGCAGCGACCCCGTGTCGATCGTGTCGATGGTGAACTACGTCGTGCAGCGCCACAACGGTGACCCCGAGAAGGTGTTCGCCACCGGCTTCTCCTCCGGGGCGATGGAGACCGTCAACCTGCTCGCCACCTATCCCGATGTGTTCAAGGCCGGCGCTCCCTTCGCCGGTGTGCCCTTCGGCTGTCTCGGCCCGCCCGGTTGCGGCGACCGGACTCCGCAGCAGTGGGGCGACCTGGTCCGCGGCGCCTACCCCGGTTACACCGGTCCCCGGCCCCGGCTGATGGCCTGGCACGGCACCGCGGACGACGTGCTGAACTTCAGCATGTTGCAGAAGGAGGTCGACCAGTGGACCGACGTGCACGGGGTGAGCCGGACGCCCACCTCGACCACGAACCCGCAATCGGGGTGGACGCGCAGAGTCTTCGGGACCGGCCAGGTCGAGGCTTACACCATCAGCGGAGCGGGGCACAATCTGCCGCATCCCGGGATGGCCGTGCACGCGATCCGGTTCTTCGGCCTCGACGGCGCCGGCCCCACGCCGACGCCGACCCCTGGCGGCGACGGCCAGATCAGGGGCGTCGCCTCCGGGCGCTGCGTGGACGTGCCGAACTCGAGCACCGCCGACGGCACGCGGCTCCAGCTCTGGGACTGCCACGGCGGCGCCAACCAGCGGTGGGCCCTCACCTCGTCCCAGGAGCTGCGGGGTCTCGGCGGCAAATGCCTCGACGCCGCCGGGACGGGCAACGGAGCGGGCGTCCAGCTCTACTCCTGCTGGGGCGGCGCCAACCAGAAGTGGCGCGTCAACGCTGACGGGACGATCGTCGGCGTGCAGTCGGGGCTGTGCCTGGACGCCGCCGGGACGGCCAACGGCGCCCGCCTCCAGCTCTACTCGTGCTGGGGCGGCGCCAACCAGCGGTGGGACCTGGGCGCCGCGTGACGCACCCGGTCTGGGCGGTCCCTTGAGGACCGCCCAGACCCGGGTCATGGCTCAGAGGCGGGTCCACCGTTGGTTGGCGGCGCCGTTGCACGTCCAGATCTGCAGGTAGACGCCGTTGGCGGTGGCGTTGCCCGGCACGTCCAGGCACTTGTTCGCACCGAGCGCGGTGATGCTTCCGTCGGTGTTGAAGCGCCACTTCTGGTTGTTCTGGCCGTTGCAGTCCCAGATGATCACGCTGGTGCCGTCGGCGGTGCCGTTGTTGTTCACGTCGAGGCACTTGTTCCCGTAGACCCGCAGTTCGCCGGCTGCCGTGGAGGTCCACTGCTGGTTGACCTGACCATGGCAGTCCCAGATCGCCACCCGGGTCCCGTTGGCCTGGGAAGCTCCGGTGACGTCGAGGCATCTGCCCGACCCCACGCCCTGGATCCGGGACACCGGGTTGGGCGTCCCGCCGCTGACCCGGAACACGACGGTGCCGTGGGACGGCACGCTCGCCGAGATGGCCCCGGTCGTCGAGGTGACGGCGTTCGTCCAGGCCTCACGCATGCTGAAGGAGCTGCCGGACAGGCCGATCGCCGAGGTGGTGGTGCTGATCGTCGTCGTGCCGCCGCCCTGGTTGAACAGCGCGACCGCGACGTCGCCGTTGCTCAGCCGTTTGGCCAGGACACGGCGGGTGCCGTCGTTGCTGATCTGGGTGGCCTGGAGGCCGAGCGGGTCCTGGTTGATGGCGATCAGGTTCTGGTTCTTCATGATCGTGGCGGTCGCGGAGTCCATGTTCCGCATGTCGTTGCCCGCGATCAGCGGTGCGGCCATGATCGCCCAGAGGGCGAAGTGGCTGCGCATCTCGGTGTCCGTCATGCCGCCCCGGCCGACCACCATCATGTCGGGGTCGTTGAACTGTCCCGGCCTGGCGTAGCCCGACAGGGGCGCGTTGACGTTGACGATGTTCTGGATGCCCATCGGGTAGCCGTTGGTCTGACCGGAGTTCCACACGTTGGTGATGTCCTCGGTCGTACGCCAGATGTTGGCGACGTCACCCCAGTTCCGCTGCGGGCCGGTCTTCTCGTGGATGCTGTTGGGGTTGATGCTGTAGAGGATCGGCCGGCCGGTGGCCGCCAGGGCGTCGCGCATCTTCGCGAAGGTGCGGACCTGGTCGTCGATGGTGCCGGTGGGGGAGCACCAGTCGTACTTGAGATAGTCGACGCCCCAGGCGGCGAACTGCTGGGCGTCCTGGACCTCGTGGTTCAGGCTGCCGGTGGCGCCCGGGTAGGCGCCGAAGTACTGGGCGCAGGTGCGGTCCAGGGGTACCTGGTAGAGGCCGAACTTCAGGCCCCGGGCGTGCAGGTAGTCGCCGAGCGCCTTCATGCCGCTCGGGAATCTCGACGGGTTGGCCCGCAGGTTTCCGGCGGAGTCGCGGGCCGGGTCGAACCAGCAGTCGTCGACGACGACGTACTGATATCCGAGGTCGCGCATGCCGGAGGAGACCATCGCGTCGGCGGTCTGGCGGATCAGCGTCTCGTTGATGTTGCAGCCGAAGGTGTTCCAGGTGTTCCACCCCATCGGCGGGGTGCGGCCCACGCCGTTCTCCAGCGCCTGCGCCTGGGTGGCGGGGGTGAGCGCCACGACCAGGGCCACTGCGGTCAGCAGCGCGCGGGTTCGTTTCCCGTTCATGGAGATCGCTCCTCAGGGGGTCGAAGGGAGGGCACTGCCGGTGAACTGCCACCAGTTGACGTTGAACAGGTAGCCGCCGCCGCCCGCGAAACGCAGGTAGAGGTCACGGGTGCCGGTCGCGCCGGACACCGGGCACGTGACCGTGGTCCAGTTCTGCCAGCCGCCGGTGCCGTTGACGGCGCAGGTGCCCACGAGGGTGCCGGTGGCGCTGCCGAGCCGCAGCTCGATCCGGCCGCCGCTGGTGGCCGAGGCGACGCGGGCGGTGAAAGCGGCGGCGCCGTTGCCGAAGGCGACGCCCTTGACCTTCAGGTAGTCGCCGTTCTCGATGTAGCCGACGTTCATGCCGCCCTCGCTGGAGGGTTCGGTCTCCACCCCGGACGCCCAGGCGACGGTCTCGGCCTCCTGCCGGACGAACGGGTTGAGGGTGCCGACCTGAGGCGGACCGGCGGTGGTCATGTTGATCGTCGGGATGCTGCCGTCGGCGTTGTAGGTGAACTTTTCCACGGCCACTGACCTGGTGAAACCGCCGCCGCCCGGCAGGGCGCCGTTGTGGTAGAAGAAGTACGATCCTCCGGCGTAGTCGATGATCCCGGCGTGGTTGGTGAAGCTGCTGCCCTGCCGGGGCATGATCGTCCCCCGGTACGTCCACGGCCCGGTGGCGCTGGGGGCCGTCGAGTAGGCGATGAACTCCGAGCAGCATTCCGCGGCGAACACGTTGTAGTAGAGGCCGTTGCGCTTGTAGACCCAGGGCCCTTCTTCGTAGAGCGTGGGGCGGCTGGGGTTGCCGTTGCGCGTGCCGAATCCCGCGCCGGTCAGCTGGATGTAGGTGATGCCGCCGGAGTAGGAGATCATGTCGTTGTTCAGGCGTACGTACGCGAGCCGGGGGTTGCCCCAGTACAGGTAGGCCTGGCCGTCGTCGTCGATGAGGACGTTGGGGTCGATCTCGTTGTTCTCGACCAGCGGGCGGCCCAGCGCGTCACGGAACGGCCCGGTCGGGCTGTCGCCGACCGCGACGCCGATGGCCATGCCGCCGGTCCTCCGGTTCCGTACGGGGACGTACCAGTAGAACCTGCCGTTGCGGTAGGCGACGTGGCCGGCCCAGGCGTTGGCGTCGGCCCAGGCGAAGGTGGCCAGGCTCATGGGAGAGCCGTGGTCGGTCCAGTTGGCCATGTCGGTCGAGGAGTAGACGCGCCAGTCGCGCATCGTGAAGTACGTGGAGCCGTCCTCGTCGTGGCCGGTGTAGAGGTAGACGCGGCCGTTGTGGACGAGCGGCGCGGGGTCGGCGGTGTAGATCGTCTGGACGATGGGGTTGTCGGCCATGGCCGGTGTCGCGGGCAGCAGGGACATGATGCAGAGCACGCTCATGATCCAGGCCAGGCGGCGTGATCGCGCGGGTCTCATGGGGTCCTTTCGGGGCGGCTTCGTGGAGTGTTAGCGCTAACATCAAATCGTGGGCTGCGTCGTCGCGGAGTACATCCGATGGCCCGGCGGGCGTCAACGGAGGCGATCCCCGCCGCGTGGGCGTCGTCGCCTGGACGCTTCCCGGCCTGCGGTTCCGTCCAGGAAGAGATCACGGCGCCGCACCGTCACGTGAAAATTTCACGTGACGGTCGGAAGAGCGTCGTG
>NZ_JAHKRN010000061.1 GCF_019396385.1 Nonomuraea harbinensis
GACTGAGGGGCCGGTGTCCGGCGGGCGGGCCGCCCGCCGGACACCGAGGGCGGGTCAAGGCTGGACGTGGACCAGGTCCGCGCCCAGGAGGTCGGCCGTGGCGCGGAGGTCCGCGGCCCGGTGGCCGGTGCCCAGGGCCCAGTGATGGGAGATGCCGGTGGCGCTCCACTCGTCGGTCCACTCGCCGGGGTCGCAGCCGAAGTCCACCCGGGAGGTGGTGTTGCCGATCCGCAGCAGCGGCCCGTCCACGACCTCGCCCTCCGAGACGACGAACCCGTAGCCGCCGTCACGCGCCTGGCGCAGCCCGAACACGGTGACCGGCCCGTGCTTGACGTCGAACTCGACCGACACGCCCCAGCCGCGCTTGCCGTGGTAGACGCCGAGCCCGCGCAGCAGCGGCTTGCGGGCGCTGATCGCCAGGTGGGCCGGGCCGTCGTGGCCCATCTCGACGTGGCCGCGGTGGAAGTCGAGCGCCTGCAACTCCGTGAACGAGCCGCCGGCGCCGAGCCGGTCCATGATGAGCATCGCCAGGCTGGTGCGCAGCTCGTACTCGCCGGCGGCCGGGATGCCGCGGGCGGTGAGCAGCGACGAGCCGAGGATCATGCCCGCGCCGAGCCGTTCGTGGATCTCGCCGTCGAGGCCGCGGTGGTAGTAGGCGAGGCTGTCCAGCTCGAAGTCCTCGACCAGCCGGTCCAGGCCGACGGACACCCGGGCCGCCCACGCCAGGTCGTCGTCGACGGAGGCGTCCAGCTCGAACACCTCGCGGTCGAGCTGCACGCCGTCACGGCTCCGGGAGCCCAGGGCGGAGCCGCCTTCACCGGCCCGGTGCGGTTCACCTGCGGACCGGGCCGGATGCGGCTGGGCGACTGGGAGGAACGCGGCCTCGCCGGATACAGCGGCGGTGTCCGCTACCGCACAACCGTCACGGCGCGTTCCGGGCCGGGCGTGCTCGACCTCGGCAGGGTCAGGGGCACGGCGGAGGTGACGGTGAACGGGCGTCCGTGCGGGATCAGGGTGTGCTCGCCGTACGCCTTCGACGTCGACCTGGACGACGGCGACAACGTGGTGGAGATCCTCGTCCTCGGCACGCTGGGGCCCTATCTCGACGAGGTCAGCCCCACCCACTTCGTCTTCGCCGGCCAGCGCGTCAGCGGCCTCTTCGGGCCCGTACGGCTGCGTACTAGATCATGAGGGCGCGGACCGTCCCGACCGTGTCGGCGTCCTCGGCGCGCTTGTCGGGGCGGTAGCGCAGGACCCTGGCGAAACGGAGGGCCATGCCGCCCGGATAGCGGGGCGACCGCTGCACGCCGTCGAAGGCGACCTCCACCACCAGCTCGGGACGGACGTGGACCGTCCACTCCGTGGTGGGGCCGTCGGCGAGCGCCAGGAAACGCTCCGTCTGCCAGGCGAGCAGCTCGTCGGTCAGGCCCTTGAAGGTCTTGCCGAGCATGACGAACCCGCCCGTCTCCGGGTCGCGGGCGCCGAGATGGAGGTTGGACAGCCTGCCCTCGCGGCGGCCGTGGCCCCACTCGGCGGCCAGGACCACCAGGTCGAGCGTGTGGCGGGGCTTGACCTTGATCCAGCCCGCGCCGCGCCGGCCGGCCGCGTAGGGGGACGACAGCGCCTTGACCACCAGCCCCTCGTGACCGGCCTTCACCACCTCGGCGAAGAACCGCTCCGCCTCCGCCACGTCGTCGGTGACGAGGCGCGGGGTGAGCAACGGCGGGGGAACGGTGGCCGCGAGCCTCTCCTGGCGGGCCGCGTACGGAAGATCGAGCAGGTCGGCGCCCTCGACCCGGAGCGCGTCGAAGAAGAAGACGCTCAGCGGCGTCTCCGCGCGCAGGCGATCCACATCGATCTTGCTGCCGGTGCGGGCGGCCGTCACCTGGAAGGGGTGCGGGCGGCCGTCGGGGCGGAGCGCGATCACCTCGCCGTCGAGCACCGCGTCTTCCACGGGGAGCGCCAGCACGGCCTCCACCAGCTCGGGGACCCGCGAGGTGAGGTCGTCGAGGGTACGGGTGAAGACCCTGACCTCCGAGCCCGAGCGGTGGGCCTGGACGCGGATGCCGTCGAGCTTCCACTCCAGCGCGGCGGGGGCGCCCGCCTTCGCCAGGGCGGCGGCGACGCCGGGGGCGCTGCCGGCGAGCATCGGCGAGACCGGGCGGCCCACCTCCAGCCGGAACTCCTTCAGGCGCGGCACGCCGCCCGCCAGCGCCGCCGCCCCGACCGCCGGCAACCAGCCGCGGAGCGTGAGCGCGCGGCGCACGTCGGCCGAGGGCGCCCCGGATGCCTTGGCGACCGCCTCGATCATCACGCCGTCGAGCGCGCCCTGCCGCAGCTCGCCGCCGAGCAGCTTGAGCATGAAGGCCTGCTCCTGGCTGGTCAGGCCGGCGAACAGCTCGTGCACCAGCGCCTTGCGCGCGGCCTGTGAGCCCTGGCCGGACACCGACTTGATCTTGGTGAGCAGGGCGTCGACGTCGGTCAGCGTGGCGGTCGCGGCCAGCTTCGGGCCGGGCAGGTCCTGGAGGGAGCGCCAGCCCACGCCGATCTGGCGCTGCGGCAGCTCACCCGACAGGTAGGCGATGGCGATCTCCGCCTCACCCGGGCCGACCCGGCCGAGCAGCTCGGCCAGATGGCCGATCTTCCCCAGCCGCGCGGGCGTGCGCGCCACCGCCTCGGACACCCGGACCACGTCGATCAGTAGCACACCGCTATCGTGCCTCACCACCACGACATTTCCGCAATCCCCCTTCGATTCGGCCCCCCGGAAGGGCGCGCGAATCCCGTACGAGAAAGAAAGAAGCACATCACCGACCCGGGAAGAACCCCGGCGAACGTACCCGGAGTCGGGACCTCGGGCGGATGTGGTGGACTCGGGGGAGAAGGCTCCGAGGTGGCGAGTGGCATCACCGGACGCGGGGGCCGGGGACGTGCGCGGTGGCCGGAGGACCGCGGCGGTCGTGCCCGGGACGTGGTGAATAGCCCGGCGGGTGATGTCGTGAAGCTTCGGGTGGAGGACGTAGGCTCCCGGCGGATGGGCCGGGAGCCGAGGGGTCGGCGGGTCAGCTGACGCCGAGGAGGTCCACGACGAAGATGAGGGTCTCGCCGGGCTTGATGCGGGCGCCCGCGCCCGCGTTCCCGTAGCCGAGGTGCGGCGGGATGACGAGCTTGCGGCGGCCGCCCACCTTCATGCCGGCGACGCCCTGGTCCCAGCCCGCGATCACGCGCCCGCCGCCCAGCGGGAACTGGAACGCCTGGCCGCGGTTCCAGGACGCGTCGAACTCCTCGCCGGTGGAGAAGGCGACGCCGACGTAGTGGACGCTGACCTGATGGCCGGGCTTGGCCTCGGGACCGTCCCCGACGACGATGTCCTCGATCTCCAGGTCGGCGGGCGGGTTGCCGCCCGGGAAGTCGATCTCCGGCTTCGAGAGTGCCACGAAGTGCTCCTGTTGACGATGGCAATGAACCCGACGACTCTACGCGGTCGGGATATCGTCGGCTTCCATGACCGCCCCGACACCCGACGCGATCCTGCTCGACGGGCGCGTGGCCGTGGTCGCGGGGGCGGCGCGCGGGGCGGGGCGGGCGATCGCCGAGGCGCTGGCGGCGTTCGGGGCGCGGGTGGCGGCGTGCGACCGTGACCGGCCGCTGGGTGATCTGGCGATGACGGTGAGGCCCGGCGACGCGATGGCGGCGGAGGTGTTCGCGCGGGCGGTGGCCGACCGGTGGGGCCGGGTGGACGTGCTGGTGACGAGCGCCGGCGGCTTCGACGAGCCGGCCGCGCGCGACGAGCGGGCGGTGTTCGAGGAGCACTTCGGCCAGGTCACGGAGCTGATCCGGCGGATGCTGCCGCTCATGCGCGCGGGCGGCGCGATCATCAACGTGAGCTCGGGCGAGGCCCGGCGGGCGGCGGTGTACGGGGCGATGAGGGCGGCTTTGGAGAGCCTCACCGCGACGCTGGCCGTGGAGCTGGCGCCGCGCGGGATCCGGGTCAACGCGATCGCGCTCGGCGGGCCGCCTCCCGGAGGGAAGCGGCCCGCGGAGGAGGCGGCCGGCGCGGCCGTCTTCCTGGCCGGCGACCTCGCCAGATCGGTCACCGGCACGACCGTGCGGGTGACGACGAGGGTCACCAGCTGATGTGGACCGGCATGCCCTCCGAGTAGCCCGAGGAGCTCTGGACGCCGACGACGGCGCGCTCGTGGAACTCCTCCAGCGTGGTCGCCCCCGCGTACGTGCACGCGGAGCGCAGCCCGGCCACGATCGCGTCGATCTGGTCCTCCACGCTGGGCCGGCGCGGGTCCAGGTACATGCGCGAGGTGGAGATCCCCTCCTCGAACAGCGCCTTCCTGGCCCGGTCGAACGGGCTGTCGTCGGCGGTGCGCAGCCGGACGGCGCGCGCGGACGCCATCCCGTAGTTCTCCTTGTACTTACGCCCGTCGGCGTCGGTGTGGGCGTCGCCCGGCGACTCGTACGTGCCGGCGAACCACGAGCCGACCATCACGTTGGCCGCCCCCGCCGCCAGGGCCAGCGCCACGTCGCGGGGGTGGCGGACGCCGCCGTCGGCCCACACGTGGCGGCCGAGCCTGCGCGCCTCGGCGGCGCACTCCAGCACGGCGGAGAACTGCGGCCGGCCCACCCCGGTCATCATCCTGGTGGTGCACATGGCGCCCGGCCCGACGCCGACCTTGACGATGTCGGCGCCCGCGTCGACCAGGTCGCGCACGCCGGCGGCGGTGACCACGTTGCCGGCCGCGACGGGCACGTGCGGCCCCAGCGCGCGCACCGCACGCAGCGCGGTGGCCATCTTGTCCTGGTGCCCGTGGGCCGTGTCGACGACCAGGCAGTCGACGCCGGCTTCGAGCAGTTCCTTGGCCTTGGCCGCCACGTCGCCGTTGACCCCGACGGCGGCGGCGACGCGCAGCCTGCCGCGGGAGTCCACGGCCGGCTGGTAGAGGGTGGCGCGCAGCGCGCCGGTACGGGTGAGGATGCCGACCAGGCGGCCCGACTCGTCGACGATGGGGGCCAGGCGGTGGCGCCCGTCGTGCAGCCGGTCGAACGCCTCGCGCGGGGCGAGCCCGGCGGGCAGCGTGAGCAGCTCGCTGGACATCACCTGGGCGAGCTGGGTGTACATGTCGACGCCCTGGCAGTCGGCCTCGGTCACCACGCCGACGGGGCGGTTCTCCCAGTCGACGACGATGACGGCGCCGTGCGCGCGCTTGGGCAGCAGTTGCAGCGCTTCGCCGACGGTGTCGTGCGGGGTGAGCACGAGCGGGGTGTCGTGGACGAGGTCGCGCTTCTTCACCCAGTCGACCACGTCCGCGACGACGTCGAACGGGATGTCCTGGGGGATCACCACGATGCCGCCGCGGCGGGCGACGGTCTCGGCCATGCGCCGTCCGGCGACCGCGGTCATGTTGGCCACGACGAGCGGGATCGTGGTGCCGGTGCCGTCGTGCGTGGACAGGTCGACTTCGAGCCGGGACCCGACGGAGGAGCGGGACGGCGTCATGAAGACGTCGCTGTAGGTCAGGTCGTACGGCGGCGCCATGCCGTTGAGAAATTTCACGTTCATCCATCTTATGAGGTGACTGCTTCTACCAAACATTTCCCCCTTTCTCGGGGGCTTATGATCGGCCGGGATGCTCAATGGGGGATGGAGGGCGTGTGGACGTCACCGATCGGGACGAGATGATCGTCGTCGGCTTCGCAGTACGCACCACGAACGCCGACGAAATGGACCAGGCGCGGGCGAAACTGCCGGTCCTGTGGCGGCGGGCCGGTGCTCCGGGGGCCTTCGCCCACGTGCCCAACCGCGTGGGGGAGAACCTCTACGCGGTGCTGACCGACTACGAGAGCGATCATCACGGCGCCTACACGCAGATCGTCGGCACGGCCGTGCGCACGGTGCCGCGGCTGCCTGAGGGCATGGTGGCGGTGCGGGTGCCGGCCGCCAGGACGCTCAAGGTGGAGGCGCGCGGCCCGATGCCGCAGGCGCTGGTCGAGGCCTGGCAGCAGGTGTGGAAGCACACCGAGTCGGGCGGCACGCCGGCCAGGGCGTTCACCACCGACGTGGAGGTGCACCACCCGGGGGGCGTCGACCTCTACGTCGCGGTCTAGAAACCGAGCGCGGCGGCCGCGGCCTCGACCGCCGTCGGCTTGACCTCCTCGACGGGCAGGTGGGCGTACTCGACCGAGCAGTCGGCGAGGCCGCCCAGCGCGATCGTGGCCCGGATGCGCTGGGTGGTGGTGAGGTCGTCGCCGAGCAGCAGGGCGACGAGCCGCTGCCGCCATTCGATCATGCGCTTGCCCAGGTCGAGGTAGGACAGCACGGACAGCTCGCGCACCACCATGACGATCACCTCGCGGTGCCGCCAGATCATGTCGAAGTAGTCGTCGAGCAGCTCGCGCGGATCGCCGCCGGGCTCCCGGCCGGACACGAACCGCTCCATGTCGTCGACGAACGGCTGGACGATGCTGCGCACCAGGTCGTCGCGTGAGGCGAAGTGGTAGTAGAGGGCCGGTTTGGTGATGCCGAGCCGGTCGGAGATCTGGCGCAGGCTGGTGTTCTGCACGCCCTGGCGCGCGAACAGCTCGCGCGCCACCGCCTGGATGCGCGCCCTGGTGTCACTCGGCCTGGCCATGGATCAACCCTAATCCTTACCTATCGTTAAGTAAGCCCTTGTGGCGGCCGCCGGAGGTGTTTTACCATCCGGTAAGTAAGGAGGGATGTCCATGCGCGTCCTCATCTCCGGCGCCAGCGTCGCCGGCCCCGTCCTCGCCTACTGGCTCACCCGCTACGGGTTCACCGTCACGGTCGTCGAACGCGCCCCCGCGCTGCGCAAGACCGGCGGCCACGCGGTCGACCTGTTCCGGCCCGCCGTCGACATCGCCGCCAAGATGGGCGTGCTCGACCGGATCAGGGCCAGGAAGACCGGCACCGAGCTGCTGACCTTCCACGTACCCGGCCGGTCCCGCCCGGTGCGGATGAGCACCGGGAAGCTCATCGCCGCGGTCTCGGAGCGGCACGTGGAGATCATGCGCGACGACCTGGGCGAGATCTTCTACGACGCCGGCCGCGACGACGTCGAGTACGTCTTCGACGACTCCATCACGGCCATCGGCGAGGACGGCGAGGTGGCCTTCGAGCGCGGGCCGTCGCGCCGGTTCGACCTGGTGGTCGGCGCGGACGGGCTGCACTCCAACGTGCGCCGCCTGGTGTTCGGCCCCGAGGAGCGCTTCGCCACCTGGATCGGCGCCTACCTGGCGGTGGCGTCCGTGCCGAACTACCTGGGCCTCGAAGGACGCATGGAAGGCGTCTCGGCCGTCGACCGGATCATCGGCCTGTACTCGGCGGCGCACCTGCCGGACGCGCGGGCCGTCTTCCTCTTCCGCACCCGCGAGCCCCTCGACTACCACTACAGGGACGTGCCCAGGCAGAAGGAGCTGCTGCGCGAGCACTTCGCCGGCCTCGGCTGGGAGGTGCCCCGGCTGCTGGCCGAGCTGGACACCACGCCCGCGTTCTACTTCGACAGCATCACGCAGCTGCGCATGGACACCTGGTCGCGCGGGCGCGTCACCCTCGTCGGCGACGCCGGCTACTGCCCGGGGCCCGCCGTCGGCGGCAGCACCAGCCTGGCGGTGGTGGGCGCGTACGTGCTGGCGGGCGAGCTCGCCGCGGCGGGCGGCGACCCCGCGCGGGCGTTCCCCGCGTACGAGGCCGAACTCGGCGCGTACGTGCGCGGCAGCCGCGACCTGGCGCTCGGCATGGCGAAACGGCTCGTCCCCGGCGGCCGGTTCGACCTGTGGGCGCTCGTCCAGGCGGCCCGCGTGCTCGACCACGTCCCGGACGCGGTCATCAGGGCGGCCGGCCGGCTCGGCGGCAGGAGCGCGCGCCTGCACGACGCCGTCACCCTCAAGGACTACTCACCGTACGAGACGGCACGCGGCACGGCCCGCGCCTGACCAAGCGCGACCCGGGGAGCGGTGCCGCGCCCACGCCGCTTCGACGACCGGCTCGCGCGCGCGGACCGCGCTCAGCCGAGCACGCCCTGGGCGCGCAGCTTCTCCGCCGCCTCCGCCGGGATGCCCCAGGCGGACAGGTCGTCCAGCCGGGTGGCCGGTGCCAGGTCGGGGTCGGGCACGCCGAGCAGCCGGGGCGCGGGCATCGGCTGGCTCAGCCCGCCGACCTCGACGAAGCTGCGCCGGGCCGCGTTGTGCGGGTGCGCGGGGGCCTCGTCCATCGACAGCACCGGCGACACGCACGCGTCGGAGCCCTCGAACACCGCCTCCCACTCGGCCCTGGTCCGCTTGCGGAACTCCTCCGCCAGCCGCGCCCGCAGCGCCGGCCACTGCGCCTGGTCGTTGCGGTCCGGCAGGTCCGACAGGCCCATCAGGGACACCATCGCCTCCCAGAACTGCGGCTCCAGCGATCCCACCGCCAGGTAGCCGCCGTCGGCCGTCTCGTACGTGTCGTACATGGGGGCGCCGGTGTCGAGCAGGTTGGTGCCGCGCGGCCCCCACATGCCGCTGCTCACGCCCTGGTAGAACATCGCGAACAGGATCGCCGCCCCGTCGACCATGGCGGCGTCGATCACCCGTCCCAGGCCGGTGCGCTCCCGCTCGAACAGCGCCAGCAGCACCCCGTACGCGAGCATGAGGCCGCCGCCGGCGAAGTCGCCCAGGATGTTGATCGGCGGGGTCGGCTTGCCGCCCTCGCGGCCCAGCATCGACAGCACGCCGGAGACCGCGATGTAGTCGATGTCGTGCCCCGCCGTGGGCGCCAGCGGGCCGTCCTGGCCCCATCCGGTCATCCGGCCGTAGACCAGCCGCTCGTTGACCGCGTGCAGGTCGTCGGGCCCGATGCCGAGCCGTTCGGCCACGCCCGGCCGGAACACCTCGATCACCACGTCGGCGTGCCGGGCCAGTTCCTTGAACGCGGCCACGCCCTCGGGGGACTTCAGATCCAGCCCGACCGAGCGCTTGCCGCGGTCCATCACGTCGGTGCGCGGCCGGTCGGAGACCGCCTTCACCCGGTCGACCCGCAGCACCTCGGCGCCGTGGTCGGCGAGCATCATCCCGGCGAAAGGACCTGGTGCCAGCCCCGCCAGCTCCAGCACCCGAACCCCGGACAGCGGACCCTGACGAGCGTTCGACATCGGCGTCTCCTTCTCATGACCGGCAGGCGAACAGTCACCCAAGTAGAACAATATTCGGTGCACTCTGGCAAGACGCCTTCCTGACCACCCCTCAGAGGCAGGTGAGGTATGGGAAACTTGCCCACTATTCGGGTGGTCAACAGGGGTAGGACATGGATGCGGATAGCGGCCGGCTGATCGCCAAGCGCTACGAGTTAGTACGCGCGCTTGGCCGCGGTGGGATGGGCGTGGTCTGGGAAGGCCACGACACGCTGCTCGACCGGCAGTGCGCGGTCAAAGAAGTGGTGCTGCCCGCGGGCCTGCCCGACGCCGACCAGGAGCGTCAGCTCGTCCGCACCGCGCGGGAGGCCCGCACCGCCGCCCAGTTCAACCACCCGTCCGTGGTCGCGGTGTACGACGTGGTGGAGGAGGACGGGCGGCCCTGGATCATCATGGAGCTGGTGCGCGCCCCGTCCGTCGAAGAGGTCGTGGCGACCATGGGCGCGCTGCCGGTGCGGCAGGCCGCCGACGTCGGGCGCCAGGTGCTGTCCGCGCTCGTCGCCGCGCACGGGCAGGGCATCCTGCACCGCGATGTGAAGCCGAGCAACGTGCTGCTCACCGACGACGGCCGGGCGGTGCTCACCGACTTCGGCATCGCCACGGCCGAGGGCGAGTCCTCGCTCACCAAGACCGGCATGGTGACCGGCTCGCCCGGATTCCTGGCCCCCGAGCGGGTGCGCGGCACCGAGGCGGGCCCGGCCTCCGACCTGTGGTCGCTGGGCGCCACCCTCTACGCCACGCTGGTCGGCCGCTCGCCGTTCGAACGCGGCGAGCCCATGGACACGCTCAAGGCCATCCTCGACGAGGAGCCCGACTACCGGCGCATCCCGCCGATCATGCACCCGGTGCTCCAGGGGCTGCTGCGCAAGGACCCGGCCGAGCGGGTGACCGCCCAGGAGGCGGACGAGCTGCTCGACGCCGTCCTCCAGGCCAGGCCGGCCGCCGCCGACCGGGACGCGCCCGGCCCCCGCGTGTCGCGCGGGCTCGGCCGCGCCGTCGTGGCGGCCGCCGCGGCCGCCGTCGTGGTCGTGGCGGCGGGCGCCGTCGCGTACTTCAGGTCCGCCGGACCGGCGGAGGGCACCGCGCAGCTCGCCCAGCGGGCCGCGGCGACCAGCCCGATGCCGAGCGCCCCGCCGTCCGCCACGCCGACGCCGACGGCCAGCTCCACGCTCGCGCCGACGCCCGTCCCGACCAGGACGAGGCCCGTGGTGCGGCCCTGGACCTCGCCCGCCGGCTGGTCGATCGAGCGGCCGGCCGGCTGGAAGGGCTCACGCGGCGAGCACCACGCCGAGTGGACGCACCCGCACCGGATGGGTCACCTGGCCGTCGAGGCCGTCTACGCCAGCCTCGACCCGCACCAGCTCCTGCGCGACGAGGAGGAGGCGTTCAAGTCCGCCGGGGGCGTCGGCGTCCTGCGCGACGCCGGCCGCAGGAAGGTCAGCCACAACGGCGCCAAGGCCGTGGAGTGGGAGTTCACCTGGGTGGCCGAGGCGGGCGGCGGCACGCCGTGGGCCGCGCCCGGCATGAAGTACCACGAGGTGCGCCGGGCCGTGACGATCGGCGAGACCGCCTACATCCTGTCCTGGACCTTCACCGAGGCGCAGTGGCAGCGCAACACCGGCCTGATGCGCCAGGTGATGGAGAGCTTTACGGTGGGCGCATGACGCCCTGGAACCTGCTGGCGCTCCCGCCGCTCCCCGTGGACCTGATCCGCCGGCTGCTCGCCCCGCTCGGCGACCGGGTGAGCGTGCGCGCGCCCGCCACGCGCGACCGCGCGGCGCTGCTGGCCGCGCTGCCCGAGGCGGAGATCGTGCTGGGCGACTGGACGGGCGAGCTCACGCTGGACGCCGCGGCCGTGGCCGCCGCGCCCCGGCTGGCGTTCCTGCAGCAGCCCTCGGTCGGCGTCGACGGCCACGACCTGGCCGCGCTGGCCGCCGCCGGCGTGCCGGTGGCCAACACGGCGGGCGTCAGCGCGGGCGCGGTGGCCGAGTGGTGCGTGGCCGCCGCCCTGGCGGTGACCCGCAAGCTGGCCGCGGCCGACGCGGCCGTGCGCGCGGGGGAGTGGCCGCAGCAGGCGCTCCAGCCACGGGAGCTGGGGGCCGCCCGGGTGGGCGTGGTCGGCTACGGCCCGATCGGGGAGGCGTGCGCCCGCCTGTTCGGGGCGTTCGGCGGCCGGGTCTCCTACTGGACGCGCACGCCCCGGGAGGACCCCCGCTACACCGCGCTGGAGGACCTGCTGGAGACCAGTGACGTGGTGGTCGTGGTGATCGCGCTGTCGGAGGAGACCCGCGGCCTGATCGACCCGCGCCGGCTCAAGCGGGGCGCCGTGCTGGTCAACGCCGCCAGGGGCGGGGTCGTGGACCAGGACGGGCTGGTGGCGGCGCTGCGCTCGGGGCATCTCGGGGGCGCGGCGCTGGACGTGTTCGACGCCGAGCCGCTGCCTCCCGGCGACCCGCTGCGCGAGCTGCCCGGAGTGCTGCTGTCACCGCACGTCGCCGGCGTGACCCAGGAGGCCACCGGCCGCCTGATGACCGTCACGCTGGACAACCTGGCCGCGGCCGTGGAGGGCCGCGAAGTCGTCAACGTGGTGAATGGCGTTTGTCAGCCGATTACGCGGAAATACGCGGATTCACCGGCTTCTTAGGCTTGTAGCTGGCACGATGAACAGTTTTCGTGTCTTTAACGCCCCCGGTCTGTTCCATGTTGTCCCGGAGAGATAACGTTCTGTCGACGATCTCTGCCGGCTCCAGGGGGTGCTTGCGTGAAGACGACGATGTCGACACACCGACGGGCAGTGGAGCACATCCGGCGCTCCTACGCCGAGATTCCCGGCGACGCCGCGCCGCGCCTGGCCAAGGCCACGTCCAACCTCTTCAGGTTCCGCGACTCCGGCAAGACGGCCGGGCTTTCCGCCAGGGATCTCGACGAGGTCATCAGCGTCGACCCCGAGACGATGACCGCCGAGGTCCAGGGCATGACCACCTACGAGCACCTCGTGGACGCCACGCTCCGCCACGGGTTGATGCCGTACGTCGTCCCGCAGCTCAAGACCATCACCCTGGGCGGGGCCGTGACCGGGCTCGGCATCGAGTCGACCAGCTTCCGCGACGGCCTGCCCCACGAGTCGGTCGAGGAGCTGGAGATCCTCACCGGCGACGGCCGCGTCATCGTCGCCCGTGACGACAACGAGCACCACGACCTGTTCAGGGCCTTCCCCAACTCCTACGGCACCCTCGGCTACGCGCTGCGCCTGCGCATCAAGCTGCGCAAGGTCCATCCGTACGTGCGGCTCACCCACGTCAGGTTCACCGACGCCGACAAGTGCATGCTGGCCATGCAGGAGATCTGCGAGAGCATGGAGCACGACGGCGAGCCGGTCGACTTCGTCGACGGGGTCTTCTTCGGCCCGCAGGAGCTCTACCTCACCGTCGGCCGCTTCGCCGACCGGGCGCCCTACACCTCCGACTACACCGGCATGCGCATCTACTACCAGTCGATCCGGCAGCGCGGCCGCGACTGGCTGACCGTGCGCGACTACCTGTGGCGCTGGGACACCGACTGGTTCTGGTGCTCGCGCGCGTTCGGCGTGCAGCAGCCGATGGTCCGCACGTTCATGCCGCGCCGCTGGATGCGCTCCGACGTCTACCGCAGGCTCGTGGCCCTCGACCGCAAGCACGGCGTCACCGCCCGCATCGACCGCTGGCGCGGCCGGCCGGTGCAGGAGTCGGTCATCCAGGACGTCGAGGTGCCGGTCGAGCGGGGCGCGGAGTTCCTGGAGTTCTTCCACGGCCAGGTCGGCATGACGCCGGTCTGGATGTGCCCGCTGCGGGCGAGCTCCCGCTGGCCGCTCTACCCCCTGGAGCCCGGGAAGCTGTACGTGAACTTCGGTTTCTGGGGCATGGTGCCGCTGCCGCGGGGGCGGTTCGACGGCCACCACAACCGGCTCATCGAGAACGCCGTGCACGAGCTCGACGGGCACAAGTCGCTCTACTCGACGTCCTTCTACGGCCGCGACGAGTTCTGGCGGCTGTACAACGGCGACGCCTACTGGCCGGTCAAGCGGGAATACGATCCGAGCGGGCGCCTGCTTGATCTGTACGACAAGTGTGTGCGGGGAAGGTGATGTGATGGCTCTCGCGTCCATCTTCGAGAAGATCGTCGGCACGGACGCCGGCATCGCGTTCATGGCGTATGACGGCAGCAAGGCGGGCCCCGACGGCGCCGACGTCACCCTTGAGGTGAAGTCGCCCATCGCGGTGGCCTACCTGGCGCAGGCTCCCGGGGAACTGGGGCTGGCCCGGGCGTACGTGTCGGGCCACATCGACGTGCACGGCGACCTCTACACCCTGCTCGACCGGATGTGGAACATCACGACCAACGACCTGACCCCGGCCGAGAAGGTCGCCGCGGTCCGCTCGCTGGGGCTCAAGCCGCTGCTCATGCGCGTCCCGGTGCCGCCGCAGGAGGTGCGCACCAGCGCGCTGGCCAGGCTGGGCTCGCGCCACGCCAAGCAGCGCGACGCCGAGGCCATCCACCACCACTACGACGTGTCCAACCGGTTCTACTCGTGGGTGCTCGGCCCGTCCATGGCCTACACCTGCGCCACCTTCCCCTCCGAGGACGCCACGCTGGAGGAGGCCCAGTTCGCCAAGTTCGACCTGGTGGCCCGCAAGCTCGGGCTCCGGGAGGGCATGCGGCTGCTCGACGTCGGCTGCGGCTGGGGCGGCATGGTCATCCACGCCGCCCAGCACTACGGCGTCAAGGCGCTCGGCGTGACGCTCAGCCGCCAGCAGGCCGAGTACGCGCAGAAGGCCATCGCCGAGGCCGGGCTGCAGGACCTCGCCGAGGTCCGCCACATGGACTACCGCGACGTGACCGAGAGCGACTTCGACGCCGTCAGCTCGATCGGTCTGACCGAGCACATCGGCAAGGACAACCTGCCCGCCTACTTCGGGTTCCTCAACGGCAAGCTCAGGCCCGGCGGCCGGCTGCTCAACCACTGCATCACCCGGCCCACCGGCAAGGAGAAGACGTTCAACAAGGGCGGCTTCATCAACCGCTACGTCTTCCCCGACGGCGAGCTGGAGTCGGTCGGCTACCTGATCAGGCAGATGGAGGACAACGGCTTCGAGATCCGCCACGAGGAGAACCTGCGCGAGCACTACGCCAAGACGCTGAGCCACTGGTGCGACAACCTGGACGCCAACTGGGAGGACGCGGTCCAGGAGGTCGGCATGGGCACCGCCCGCGTCTGGGCCCTCTACATGGCGGGCTGCATCGTCGGCTTCGAGCGCAACAAGATCCAGCTCCACCAGGTGCTCGGCGTCAAGCTGGATGACCAGGGGCGCTCCGGCATGCCGCTGCGCCCGTCCCGCGACTGGCCCTGATCAGCTCTCCAGCACCTCGTACAACGTCTTGGCGAACTCGGCCGGGTGCGTGAGGAAACCCACGTGCCCGCCGGGGAAGCCGGCGATGTCCAGCCCGAGCTCCTCGGCGAGGGCGAGGGCGGTGCGGTGGCCGACGGTGGACCCCGTCTCGCCGCCGGTGGCCAGCGTGAACTTGCCGCCCCGCAACGCCTCCAGGTCGGGCACGTAACGGACGAACGACCGCAGCTCGTACGCCACGCAGAAGGACATGTTGGCCTGGACCCGCGCCAGCATGTCGGCGACCGGAGGCGGCAGCCCGGCCGACGCCTCCGGCGGCGCGGCGACGCCGAGCAGGGCGCTCAGCGCCCGGACCGCCGCCGGTGCGCCCTCCCGCTCGTACGTCTCGTACACCTCCTGGAAGGCGGCGTGCCAGCGGTCGGCGTCGGGCAGCAGCTCGATGAGGAGCGGCTCGTGCGCGACCGCCGCGCGCACCTGCTCGGGACGGGCGGCCAGCAGGTCCATCACGACCATGCCGCCGTAGCTGGTGCCGAAGAGGTAGGCGGGCTCCCGGCAGAGCGCGCGCAGCAGCAGGTGCGCGTCGCGGGCGTGCTGGGGGATGCGCTGCTCGCCGATCGGGGAGGTCAGCCGGCTCCGCGAGTTGCCGCGCGGATCGTAGGTGATCACGGTGTAGTGGTCGGCGAGCAGTGCGGCCAGCGGCGCGAACGCGCCCGCGTCCCCCTCGCCGCCGTTCACCAGCAGCAGGACCGGGCCGGACCCGCGCAGCTCGTAGTACAGCTCGGCGCCGGGAACGGCGAGCGTGCCAGCTTCCATGCGATCCTCCGATGTTCGTGAGCCGTACACGAACAGATCGCGGACGCGGGGGGAAGCGTTTCGCTCCTGGGCCCCCTCCCTCCGGAAGGGGGCCTGCGGGGCTCAGCGCAGCTCGCGCTTGAGGATCTTGCCGGTGGCCGTCATCGGCAGCGCGTCGCGGAACTCCACGATCCTCGGGTACTTGTAGGCCGCCATGTTGTCCCTGGCCCAGGCGACGAGCTCGTCCTCGGTGAGGCTCGCGCCCGCGTCGAGGATGACGTACGCCTTGACCTCCTCGCCGTGGGAGTCGTGCGGCACGCCCACCACCGCCGCGAGCGAGACCGCCTCGTGCGTCATGAGGATCTCTTCCACCTCGCGCGGGTAGACGTTGAACCCGCCGCGGATGATCATGTCCTTGGCCCTGTCGATGATCGAGTAGTAGCCGTCGGCGTCGCGGGTGGCGATGTCACCGGTGCGGAACCAGCCGTCGCGCATCACCTCGGCGCTCGCCTCGGGCCGGCCGTAGTAGCCCTTCATGATGTTGTGGCCGCGGATCGCGATCTCGCCGGGGCCCTCGCCCTCGACCGTCTTCCAGTCGTTGTCGATCAGCTTCATCTCCACGCCCCAGATCGGGGTGCCGATCGTGCCGGGCTTGGCCGGGCGGCCCGGCTGGTTGAAGCTGGCCACCGGGGCGGTCTCGGACAGGCCGTAGCCCTCCAGGATGCCGATGCCGAAGGTCTGCTCGAAGTCCTTGAGCACCTCGACGGGGGAGGCGGAGCCGCCCGCCACCGCGACCTGCAGCGTGGCCGGGGGCTCAGCGCCCTCGGCGTGGATCTTGGTGAGCATGGCCCAGTACATGGTCGGCACGCCCGCGAAGAACGTCGCCTCCTCGCGGCGCATCAGCTCCAGCGCCTCGCCGGGCTCGAAGCGCGGCATGAGCACCAGCTTGGCGCCGCGCATGAACCCGGTGTTCATGACCACCGTCTGCCCGAAGGAGTGGAACAGCGGCAGCACGCCCATGTAGGTGTCGCCGTTCTCCGAGCGCGGGAACATCTTGTCGTTGACCATGACGTTCATCAGCATGTTCTGGTGGCTCAGCTCGGCGCCCTTGGGCTGGCCGGTGGTGCCCGAGGTGTAGAGGATGACGGCGGTGTCGTCGGCCGAGGTCTGCACGGTCTCGAACTCGCCGGACATGCCGTTCAGCGCCGCCCAGACCGATTCACCGTACTCCGACTCGGTCGCCAGCGGCGTGGCCGGCAGCACGAAGAAGTGGTCGCAGCGCTCGGCCCCCTCGAAGCCCGCCCGGCCGCGCTCGCCCAGCGGCAGCTCGGGCGTGCCCTCGAAGCAGAACAGCGCCTTGGCGTCGCTGTCGTCCAGGTGGTAGGTGATCTCCCTGGACTGCAGCAGCACGTTGAGCGGCACCACGGTCGCCCCGGCCTTGAGGATGCCGAAGTAGACGAACGGGAAGTACGGCAGGTTGGGACAGGCGATCGCGACCTTGTCGCCCTTGCCGATGCCCCGCGAGACCAGCAGGTTCGCGACCTGGTTGGCCACGGTGTCGATCATGGAGTACGGCAGCCGCATGTCGCCGAAGACGACGGCCGTGTTCTCCGGAGTGTTCCTGGCACTGTCTTCCAGGACGATCGACAGGTTGAGCATGACGCCTTCCCTCCTTGTTGGGCCTTCGGCCACATCTTCGCAGCGGGGGCATACCAACCGGTAGGTAACTCAGGTTACAGATGCATATGGACGCGATGCCGCCGCTGGAGTAAGCAAGTAACAAGTTACTCGCCCCTGGGAGGGGTCCATGGAGTACGACTACGTGATCGTCGGAGCCGGTTCGGCGGGGTGCGTGCTGGCGGCGAGGCTCTCGGCCGACCCCGCGGTGTCCGTGGCGCTCGTCGAGGCCGGCGGCCAGGACGACAAGCTCGAGATCCGCATGCCCCTCGGGTTCCCCAAACTCTTCAAGACCCCGTACGACTGGGACTTCACCACCGCGAAGCAGGGCGAGATGGCCGGGCGCGAGCTCTACTGGCCGCGCGGGCGGGTCCTCGGCGGCTCCTCCTCGCTCAACGCCCAGATGTGGGTGCGCGGCTGCGCCCTGGACTACGACCAGTGGCGGATCCCCGGCTGGGGGTACGAGGACGTGCTGCCGTACTTCCACCGGGCCGAGCGCCGCGTCGGCAGCAACCACGGCGGCGTCTACGGGACCACCGGCCCGCTGCTCATCTCCGAGCTGCGCAGCCCCAACGTCACCACCGCCGCGTTCCTCAAGGCCTGCGAGGAGCTCGGGTTACGCCGCCTGGACGAGCTCAACGGCCCGTCCAACGAGGGCTACAGCCCCACCCCCGTCACCCAGGACCGGGGCCGCCGCTGGAGCGCCGCGGACGCGTACCTGCGCCCCGCGCTGCCCCGGCCGAACCTCACCGTGATCACCGAGGCCCCCGTGGACCGGATCACGATCGAGGACGGGCGCGCCACCGGCATCGAGCACAGCGGCGGCGCCCAGATCAGGGCCAGGCGCGAGGTCATCCTGTCGGCGGGCGCCATCGGCTCCCCCTACCTGCTCATGCGCTCCGGCGTCGGAGCCGGCGACGAACTGCGCGACGCCGGCGTGCCGGTCGTGCGCGACCTCCCCGAGGTCGGCAAGAACCTCCAGGACCACCTGTCCACCGGCGCCTTCGTCTCCTGCACCAAGCCCGTCACGCTCACCAGGGCGGAGTCCGTCGCCAACCTGCTGCGCTACCTGGTGTTCCGCTCCGGCATGCTCACCTCGAACGTGGGCGAGGCGGTCGCCTTCATCAGGACCTCCCCGGAGGAGCCGGCCCCCGACATCGAGCTGATCTACGCCCCCGTGCCGTTCAAGGACCACGGCCTCACCCCGCCCACCGGCCACGGGCTGACCGTCGGCGTCGTGCTGCTGCAGCCCGAGAGCCGGGGCAGGATCGGCCTGAACGGCCGCGAGGTGGTGGTCGACCCCGCCTACCTGAGCGCCGGCGTCGACGTCGAACGGCTGACGGCCGGGCTCAAGACGGCCAAGCAGGTGTTCGCCACCAACGCGATGAAGCCGTACGCGGGCGGGCCGATGCCCCCGTACACCATGCCGGAGAGCGACGAGGAGATCGCCCAGTGGATCAGGGAACGCGGCGAGACCCTCTACCACCCCGTCGGCACCTGCCGGATGGGCGTGGACGAGGCGTCGGTCGTGGACCCGTCGCTGCGCGTGCGCGGCGTGGCGGGGCTGCGGGTGGCGGACGCCTCCGTCATGCCGACGCTCAACCGGGGCCACACCCACGCCCCGGCGGTGATGATCGGTGAGAAGGCGGCCGACCTGATCGCCGAAAGCTGATCGGCCCCGGACGCCCCCGCACGGGCGTCCGGAATGTTAGGTTGCGCAGTCATGGAGATCAGAACCGTCCACGCCAACGGGGTGGAGTTCTCGTATCTGACCGTGGGGGACGGGCCGCTGGCGCTGTGCCTGCACGGCTTCCCCGACACCGCGCACACCTGGCGTCACCTGCTGCCTGAGCTCGCCGGGCGCGGCTACCGCGCGGTCGCGCCCTTCACCCGCGGCTACGCGCCGACCGAGATCCCCGCCGACGCCGCCTACGAGGGCGCCGCGCTCGCCGCCGACGTGCTCGCCCTGCACGAGGAGCTCGGCGGCGACGAGCGCGCGGTGCTCGTCGGGCACGACTGGGGGGCGTTCCCCGCGTACGCGGTCGCCGACCGGTTCCGGGCGGCCGTGACCATGGCGGTCCCGCCGCCCGCCGCGCTGCTCGCCGGGCTGATGGACTATGACCAGCTCAAGCGGTCGTTCTACGTGTTCCTCTTCCAGACGCCGCTGGCCGAGTCGGCCGCCGCCACCCCGGGGTTCCTGGACCGGCTCTGGCAGGACTGGTCGCCCGGCTACGACGCCTCCGACGACCTCGCCTTCGTGCGCCGCAGCATCGGGGAGCCGGCCAACCTGGCGGCGGCCATCGGCTACTACCGGGCCATGATGGGCACCACCCCGCCCTCCGGGCGCTACCCGGACCCGGGCAGGGCGGAGTCGACGCCCATCCTCTACCTGCACGGCGACCGCGACGGCTGCCTCACGCCCGACGTGGTCAAGCAGGCACTGCCGCACCTGCCGCCGGGCTCCCGCGCCGAGCTGGTGCCCGGCGCGGGCCACTTCCTGCACCTGGAGCGGCCGGACGTGGTCAACCGGCTCGTCCTCGACTGGCTCGCCGCCGTTCCCTGAGCCGCAGCACGGCCAGTACGGGGTGCCGCCCCGACAGGCTGACCTCCACCCGCTCCACGGTCTCGAACTCCGGCGGGTCCCCGCCTTCGTCGTACGACAACGCCACCACCAGCCCGTCGCGGGCCAGCACGCGGCGGATCTCCCGCCACAGCCGGTCCGGCTCCCGGGCGAGCTCCCCGGCGGGCGGCACCTGACGCCCCCACGGCGGATTCACCAGCACCCGGTCGACACTGCCCCCGGCCACCGGCACCCGCCCGGCGTCAGCAACCCCCCACCGGAACCTCGTGCCCCTGCCCGTGCGGATCCCGCCGGCCGGGCCGCGGAGGTCAGCCGTGCGGCGGGGTGCGCCGTCCGTGCCGTTCTCGGCGTGGCGGGCGTTCTCGCGGGCGGCCGCGATGGCGGCCGGGTCGTGGTCGAGGCCCAGGAGGAGGGCCTGCGGCGCGAGCGCGGCGGCCTCGATGAGGGTGGTGCCCGCGCCGCAGCACGGGTCCAGGACCGTGCGCGCCCCGGCGAGCCGGGCCAGACCGGCCATGGCGGCGGCCAGCGGCGGGTGCAGGGTGCCCCGGATCGAGGCCGTCTTGTACGGCCTGCGGTGCAGCGGCCGGCCCGCGATCCGTACCGCGATCACCGCCCGGTCGCCCTCGATCGTGACCCGCCACGCGAGGCACCCGCCGGGCGGCGCCGCGCCGCCCGAGCGCGAGTGGTACGGCGAACCCAGCCGCCGCGCCAGCTCCGCCCCGACGGCGTCCTCGATCTCGAACCGCGTGTAGTTGCGCCGCCCCACGAACGACGCGGAAACCTCGATCCCCGGCTGCGCGGGGACGCCGGGGTACGTGATCGTACGGGCGGCGGCGGCCAGGCGGCGCAGGGCCGCGCGGGCGGGCCCGACACCGTCCACGACGGCCGCCACCAGCAGCACGTCGTCGGCCGTCCGCAGCCCTGTCAGCCCGGCCCAGGAGCCCGAGGGCTCGAACCACACCTCACGATGGCGCAGCCCGCTCACCCGGCCCAGCCGTGAATTCCGGATCTCCGCGGCGACCAGCGGTTCGATGCCACGAACCGACCGTGCCACGGCAAGAGTGTGCGCGGAAGAACGCGCCCGGCGTCCCTCCGCAGGTTGCGAATCTCGCACCTGTCTTCTCCCACGTCGCGACCCGGGACGGCGGCAGGCCGTCCCGCATCGCCGGCGGTGGGTCGTCCGCGACCCGCCGGCGGGTCGCTAACGCAGGTAGAAGAACGTCACGCGGCCACCTTAGCGATCACCCGCCGGCGACCACCACGGGTTTTCCGCCAGGCCCGCGTCAACGCAGTGACACCGTCGTGAGCCCCGGATACGCCCTGATCTCGGCCTCGGTGAACCGCCCGGTCACCCACCGGCCGCGCGAGAACAGCTCGGTCTGGTCGGCGTGGTGCGGCGAGGTCGAGTTGGCCGACAGGGAGTACGTCAGCACGGTGCGGGCGCGCGGCCCGGACGGCGTCAGCTCCACGGCCATCAGGAAGCTGGAGCCGGTGTCGACGTCCGCATAGCGGCCTTCCTCGCCGAGCGCGCCGCGGGCGCGGATCCGGTCGAAGCAGCCCTCCGCCTCGGTGCAGCCCGGCACCGGGACGGCGCCGTACCACTGGGCCTGCCCCGGCGTCAGCGTCAGCGGGAGGTCGTTGGCCCTGAAGAGCCGCACGGCGTCGGCCAGCGCGGCCGGCACCGCCGGGTTGGCGAGGTCGAGCCCGCGCGGTGTGGTGAGCGGGTGCTCGGGGTCGAACGGCACCTTCCACCAGCTCCTCGGCGGGATGACCCCGCCGTCGGGCCGTCTCTGCGGGCGGTGCAGGCCCAGGAAGAACTCGCGCCACAGGATCGCGCCACGGCTGTCCAGGCGGGCCCGCCCGTCCCAGGCCGTCAGCGTGGCGCAGGCCCGGCGGACGTCGACCTTCTCGCCGTCGCTCGCCGTCATCACCGGCCTGGCCCGGCACAGCGCGCGCAGATCCGGGCGGAGCAGCTCGGCACTCAGGTTGCGCTTGCCCGTCGCCGTCCGCCGGAGAGTGTCCAGCGTGAAGCCGGGGGCGCCGAGCCCGTCGTCGCCCGACAGCCGCTGGGCGATCATGTCGAGGCCGACCCGGGTGCGCAGGTCCCGTTGCGTGCGGGTGTCGCCGAAGATGCGCGGATAGTCGGTGAGCGGGGCCTCCGGGTTGGTCAGCCAGGGGTCGGCGTTGGCGTTGGTCACGTAGTCGGCGCGGGCCAGCCGGGGCTGGGCGGCGGGGCCGAAGACGCCCGGCTCGATCGCGTCCGCGTCCTCGCCCCACAGGCAGGCCGACGTGGACCCGTCCAGGATGAGCATCTCCGGGTCGTCCCCGGCGCGGCAGCGATCCGCCTGCTCGTCGGTGACGTGCGGGACCACCGAGGCGTCGGCGAAGTACGTCTCGCCGCCGGCGTCCGCGGCGAGCGTGTAGACGAAGGGCATCCCCTGGTAGGTGTCCTGCGCGCGGCGCAGCCCGGCCAGGTCGCGGGCGGTGCCCATGGCCAGCCACTCGTCGGCGAAGCGCAGATTGGCGGCGTTGACGTCGGCCAGGGCGATCGCCGTCCCCTCCGTCCAGCCGGTGGCCAGCACCGGGCCGTACCGGGAGGTGTACAGGGTGGTGGTGACGGCGCGGGTCGCGCCCCCGGCGTCCCGGACGGTGACCGACACCTCCTGCCGGCCCATCGGCTCGGGCCGGCCGTCCACCAGGTACGTGGTGCGCCGGCCCGGCACCAGCTTGAGCCGGTACAGGGTGAAGCGCTGGGCGTGGGAGACGGTGTGCGTCCAGGCCACGCTCGCGTTGTGGCCGATCTGGACCATGGGGGTGCCGTACAGGCTGCCGCCCGACACGTCGAGCACGCCCGGGATGGTCAGGTGGACCTGGTAGAAACGGCGGCTCCCGTTCCACGGGAAGTGGGGGTCGGCCAGCAGCATGCCGTGGCCGCTGCGGGTGGCCTCGCGCCCGAGGGCGTAGGCGTTGCTGCCGGGGGCGCTCACCTTCTTCTTCCTGTCCGGCTGCTTCGCCTCCTCTTCCTCCTGCCCGGAGGCGGCGATGGCCTCCTTGAACGAGGAGCTTCCGGCCAGGCGGCCGAGGTCGAGCAGGTTCATCCAGACGTCCGTGGCGGTGATGGGGCCGACCCAGTCCTTGCCCCGGCAGGCCGGGTCGGGCAACCCCGCCACCCCCGTCTCGCTCAGGTAGCGGTTGAACCCGGCCACGTAGCCGTCCACGAGCGCCCGCACCTCGGCACCGGGGCCGTGGGGCGCCGGGCGGGCGAGCACCCGGCGCAGCACGCCCGACGCGTGGACGCTCTTGTAGTACACGTCGCTGGCCAGGTTGGAGACCGGGTCGACGGCGTCGTCCGACATCGCCTCCGCGCCGAAGTGGCGCGACCGCTCGCCGCGCAGGGTGAGCGCCCACGAGGCCATGACGCACAGGTTGTCCTCCGCGAAGGCGTAACCGTAGCCGTAGCCGAGGCCGCCGTGGTCCTTCGCGGAGATGTGCGGAATGCCGTACTCGGTGCGCCTGATGTCGGCGGCGTAGCGGCCTTCGGCGGCCCCCGCCGGCGCGGGCGCCGCCACGAGGAGGGAGGCGGCCAGTGCGGTCGCGAGCGGCGCGGCCAGCCGCCGGACACATGTCTTGATCATCGGCGGTCCTATTCGAAGCGGGCGTTGTCGGGGGTGGTCACGCGCTTGAGCAGCGGCAGACCGGCGAGGGCGATCAGCAGGGCGGCCAGCAGCCCGCCGCCGACGGTCAGGAAGTAGGCGGGGCCCGGCATCGTCGCCGGGGCGCTCTTGATCGCCAGCTGGTTGATCACCGGCCCGGCCACGCCGAAGCCCGCGCCCGCCGCCACCAGGGCGGCCAGCACCACCGGGACGGCCGTCTCCAGCAGCATCACCCTGGAAAGCGTCCGTGTCGGCGTGCCGCACAGCCGCAGCAGCGTGAACGGCTGCCTGCGCTCCACCACGCCGCCGGCGACCGCCACCAGCAGGCCGCAGCCCGCCACCAGCAGGGTCAGCGCGACGATGGCCAGCGCGACGCGTTCCACCTGGTCCAGCAGCACCGCGCGGGCCCGGGCGACCTCGGCGAACGTCTGCGGTGTCTCGGCGCTGCCGGAGAGGGCGACGTACGGGTTGAGCAGCGTACGGATCCGCTCACGGATGACCGGGTCGGCCGAGTGGATCAGCACCGCGGCCAGGGGCCGGTCGGCGGTGGCCGTGTCGGCCTTGTTGCCCGCGTCCACGACCGGCAGGTTTCGGTCGACGGAGAGCATGTTGTCGCTGGTCAGCAGCCGGTTGAAGTCGGCCGTCACCGCGTGGACGCCCGGGGCGCACCGGCCGAGCGCCGGGAAGGCGGCCAGGGCGTCGCATTCGACCACGTGCCCGAGCAGGAAGTCGAGCCTGCAGCCGGGGCCCGGGTCGCACGGCGGAGGGCCGTCGGGCAAGGCAGGCGTATCGGCCCTGCGGTAGATCGGCAGCACGGTGACGCCGGGATGGGCGCGTAACTTGGCGAGCAGCTCGGCCGCCGTGGCGGGCGGCAGAGGCTGACCCTCGGCGGCGTCGGCGTACCCGAACGGCGCCCGCATGACCTCGTTCAGCGTGCCGCCGCCCGCCGCCTCCTGGCCCGAGACGACGGCGGGGACGATCCCGGCGACGGCCGTGCCGATGAAGACCGCCAGCACGATCCCGTTCACCGACCGGAAGGCCCCCTTCGGGTCGGCCGCCAGCCGCCGCGCGGCCAGCAACGTCGCCGCGCCGCGCGTGACACGGGCGGCCAGCCGCGCGGCCAGCATCGTCAGCCACGGCCCGGCCACCACGAGACCGACCATGATCAGCGCCAGGCCGGCGTCGACGAGCAGCGCGTCCGGGTCCTCGCCGCCCGCGAACACCGGGCCCGCGAACAGCCCCAGCCCCGCCAGCAGCGGGAGCACCCGCCACCATCCCGGGGCGGCGGCCCGCACCTTACGCGCCGCGCCGAGCGGTGTGATCCGCACCCGGCGCAGCGACCACAGCGCGGCGCCGGCGGCGGCGAGCGGCACGCCCGCGACCACGGCGCCGTACTGGAGCGCGGTCGGCGCGACCACGTCGGGGAAGAAGCGGGAGCCGGTGACGGCGACGCCGGCCAGGGCGGGCCGCACCGCCTGGAAGGCCGCGACGCCGGCGAGCGCGCCCAGCAGCGCGCCGAGCGCCGCGTCCACCGACGCGATCACGTTGATCTGCCGCGCGGTGGCGCCCGCCAGCCTGATCGCCGCGAAGCGCGCCTCGCGGCGGGCGGAGGCCAGCCGGGTGGCCGTGCCGACGAGGACGAGCAGCGGGAAGATCAGGCCGATGGCGGCGATGCCGAAGCCGTGCTCGTAGAGGGCCGCGGTGTCGTCCGCGCGCGGGGTGGTGGTGACGGCGTCGACGGCCACGGTGCCGGCCATGGCGGCCAGCTCGCCGGGGGTCCGGCCGACGACGACGACCAGGTCATCAGGGCCGGACAGCGCCGCCCGTCCGATCAGCCCGGCGCGGTCGCCGGGAAAGCGGCCGGCGAGCTGTTCGCGTGGCACGGCGTCCATCAGCTCGGCGAGCGCGGGCGAGACGTAGTGGCGCCCCGCGCCGGGCAGCTCGGGGACGCCGGGCACGGCCGGCGTGGGCGTTCCGTCGAGGACGGCGACGTCGAGCCACTTGATCGGGCGGCCCGCGTAGGAGTCCTGGCGGTGGTTCCACAGCACGGCGCCCGGGGTGGCGCCCAGGGCCCAGCCGCCCGGCGCGGAGCCGGTCGTGCACTCCCAGCACGGGCGGTCAGCGGTCACCTGGAAGGCGTTGAACAGCGCCACCGTGGACAGCAGCACCGTCACCCCCATCGCGACGGAGGCGGTGACGAGCGCCAGCCGGACGGCCGCCTCCCGGCCGCCGCGCAGCGACAGCCGCAGGCCCAGCCAGAGCGTCATCGGACGGCTCCGCCGGCGTAGGGGTCGGTGACCTTGCCGTCACGCACCATGACCTCCCGGTCGGCGCAGGCGGCGACGCGGGCGTCGTGGGTCACCACGATCACGGTCACGCCCTCCTGGCGGGCCAGGCCGACGAGCAGTTCCATGACCTTCTCGCCGGCGAGCGAGTCGAGCGCGCCGGTGGGCTCGTCCGCGAAGATCACCTGGGGCCGCGTCACCAGCGCCCTGGCGATCGCCACCCGCTGCGCCTGCCCTCCGGACAGCTCGCCGGTGCGCCGCTCGCCCAGGTCGTCCAGCTCCAGCCGCCGCAGCCAGCCGCGCGCCCGATGGTAGGCCTGCTTGCGCCCGGCCCTGCCGAGCAACAGCGGCAGGGCGACGTTGTCGGCCACCGTGAGCTCCGGCACCAGCTGGCCGAACTGGAAGACGAAGCCGAACGCGGTGCGGCGCAGCTCGGACCGCCTGGCGTCGCTCAGGGTGTCCAGCCGCCGCCCGCCGAACCAGACCTCGCCCGCGTCGGGGGTGAAGACGCCGGCCAGGCAGTGGAGCAGCGTGGACTTGCCGGAGCCGCTCGGGCCCATGATCGCCAGGATCTCTCCCGCCGTCACGGAGAGGTTCGCCTCGCGCAGCGCCCGCGTACGGCCGTGGGAGCGGTCGACGGAGCGGGCCTCCAGCAACGGTCCGGGCACAGGAAGGCCGTCGACGGTCATGACTGCCGCACCGTCTCCGCCAGCGCGCCCAGGCGGGCCGTGGTCACGTCGATCCAGCGCAGGTCGGCCTCCAGGTGGAACAGGGCGTGGTCGGCGAGCAGGGCGTCGACCAGGGCGCCGGAGCGTTTGATCTCCGACAGCTCACGCATGCGCCGCATGTGGGTGGCGCGCTGCGCGTCGAGATAGCCGTGCGCGTCGTGGCCCAGCATCAGCGCCAGCACGACCTTCGTGAACAGGACCGTCTGCAGCAGCGGCTCCGCGGCCACCGGCTCGGCCAGCCACGCCTCCACCTCCTGCCTGCCGACCGGGGTGATGGCGTAGCGCTTGCGGTCGGGGCCCTCGCCGGGCTCGCTCTGACCGGCCGTGACCTTGCCGTCCCTGGCCAGGCGGCCGAGCGTGGAGTAGACCTGCCCGAAGGGGAGCGGCTTGCCCCGGCCGAAGTAGGTGTCGTAGGCGCGCTTCAGGTCGTATCCGTAGCTGGGCTCGCGATCCAGCAGGCCCAGGAGGGCCAGGGGGACTGTCATGGCGGACGACTATACACCGGAGGTATATACCCGGTGTATACGTGACTCCGGATGAAAGGTACGTACGGTGTACGTGCAAAGTGTTGACGCGGAACCGCCCATGCTCGAATGATGGGCACCATGAGCGTCCTCGACTTCGACCTGTCGGACACCCACTTCTGGGCCAGGCCCATGTCGGAGCGGAGGCAGGCCTTCGACCTGCTGCGCCGGCGTGCGGCGCCGGCCTTCTTCGCGGAGCCGGAGATCTCCTTCGCGCCCAGGGGTCCCGGCTACCACGCCCTGGTCAAGCATGCCGACATCCTCGAAGCCAGCCGCAACCCGGAGGTCTTCTGCTCCGGCGACGGCGGCGCGACGAACATCCCCGACATGCCGGCGGAGTTCACCGAGTACTTCGGCTCCATGATCAACATGGACGACCCGCGCCACGCCCGCCTGCGTCGCATCGTCTCCCGGGCCTTCACGCCCAAGATGATCAAGCAGTTCGAGTCGGACGTCGACACCGCCGCCGCGAAGATCGTCGACGACCTCCTCGCCAACGGCCCCGGCTGCGACTTCGTCACCGAGGTCGCCGCCCGTCTGCCCCTGAAGATCATCTGCGACATGATGGGCATCCCGGAGCGCGACTACCAGTTCGTCTTCGAGCGCTCCAACATGATCCTCGGCGGCTTCGACCCCGAGTACGTCGGCACCGACGTCGAGGGCATCGCCGAGCGCCTGCTCACCGCCGGCATGGAGCTCCAGCAGCTCGTCCAGGACCTGGCCGCCCACCGCGCCGACAACCCGACGAGTGACCTCACCTCCTCGCTGGTCAACGCCAACATCGACGGCGAGCGGCTGACCATGCAGGAGCTCGGCTCGTTCTTCATCCTGCTCGTCGTGGCGGGCAACGAGACCACCCGCAACGCCATCTCGTACGGACTGCGCCTGCTCACCAAGAACCCCGAGCAGCGCGAGCTCTGGAGCCAGGACTTCGACAAGCACGCGCCGACCGCGGTCGAGGAGATCGTCCGCCTCGCGTCACCGGTCAACTTCATGCGCCGCAAGGTCACCCGCGACCACGTCATGAACGGCAACCCGTACCGCGCGGGCGAGAAGGTCGTGCTCTACTACTGGGCCGCCAACCGCGACCCCGAGGTGTTCGACGACCCCGAGCGCTTCGACATCACCCGCCACCCCAACCCGCACGTCGGCTTCGGCGGGCCGGGGCCGCACTTCTGCCTCGGCGCCCACCTGGCGCGCCGCGAGATCACGGTGATGTTCCGCGAGCTGCTGCGGCGCGTCCCCGGCATCGAGGGTCACAACCCGGACCGGCTGCACTCCAGCTTCATCAACGGGATCAAGCACATGGAGTGCAGGTTCTGACGGTCACCCCTGGGAGATCAGGCGCAGCCGCTTGACGACGGTGTTGACGTCCGGCAGCAGCGCCTTGCCCTCCGCGGGCACCGACATGAAGACGATCGCCGGCACGTCGCCGCCCGTGTTGATCGCGGCGGCGACGACCGTGGCCTTCTCGGTGGGCGAGGTGAGCGAGTAGGCGATCAGCCTGCCCGTGCTGTCGCCCACCTTCAGCGACTGCTGGGCGATCTTGCGTACCTTGTTGCCGTCCGCGTAGAGCCGCTTGCGCGCGTCGACCACGACCGCCTTGATCACCGGCTCCAGGTCGTCCGGAGAGGTGTACCTGCCCGCCAGCTTGGCGGGCAGCGGGCCGGTCAGCACCTGGGCGGCCAGGTCGTCGCCGACCATGGCGTACTGGCGCGTGTCGTACCCATAGGTGCCCTTGACCGTCGGCCGCTCGTCGAGCCGCCAGGTGCCGCCGAGCCGGGGGACCTGGATGCCCGCCTGCGGGTCCTGGACGGTCCCGGTCACCGGAGACGCCTGGCCCTTGTACGCGGGCAGCCTGCCGATCGTGACGGACGTCTTCCTCGGGGTGGCGGGGGCCGACTGGGACGGGGTGGCCTGCGCCGCGGACTTGCCCGGGTCCTCGCTCGCCAGCGGGCCGGCGATGAACGCCCACAGCAGCGCGATCACCAGGGCTACGGCCGCCGAGCTGGCCAGGGCGTAGATCCACAGCGGCTTGCCGGGCTCGTCCAGCGACTCCGGCTCGCCCATCGCCTGGTAGTTGTCGCCGAAGACGGTGTTCCAGAGCTCCTGCTGGCGCTCGGGGGGAGGGGTGCGGGAGCCGCTGATCTGACCGGCCGTCACGAACGGGCGGTCAGGGTCGGAGGGGTCGCGGCTGAGGTTCGCCCCGGGCCTGCCCTGCTCGGTCCCGGGCCCACCATGACCATGCCCAGCAGGCCCGCCAGGTCCACCCGGACCGTACGGGCCGTCGGCCCCGCCGTGACCGCCGGGCCCGCCAGGTCCGTACGGGCCGTCGGCTCCGCCGTACGGACCGTCAGCTCCGCCTTGACCCCCAGGTCCGTAGGGACCGTCAGCTCCACCGGGCCCGCCAGGACCGTAAGGGCCGTCGGCTCCGCCGTGACCGCCAGGGCCGTAGGGCCCGTCGGGCCCGCTGGGACCGTAAGGGCCGTCGGCTCCGCCTCGTCCGCCGTGGCCCGGCCCTCCGGGGCCGCCCGGCCCATGGGAGCCGCCGGACCCGCCGGGGCCGTACGGTCCACCGGGCACGCCGCCAGGCCCCCCGGAACCACCGTGACTACCGGAACCACCGGAGCCGCCAAGACCACCGGGACCGCCTGGGCCGCCTGGGCCGCCAGGGCCACCGGGACCGCCTCCGCCTGGACCGGCCGGGGCTTCCACGCCCGCTCCGGCGTGCGCGGCCCGTGCGCCGGGGCCGGCGTAGCCCTCCGGGCCGCCCGCGCCGGGGTAGCCGTTCCGCGCGCCGGGGTCGGCGACACCCTGCCCGCCGTACCCGTCGGAACCCCCGGGGTTGCCGTACCGGTTGGCGCCGTATCCGTCCATGCCGCCGGAGCCGCCGGAGCCGTAAGCGTCCGAGCGCCCGGAACCGCCGCCACCGGGGCTGCCGTATCCGTCCATGCCGCCGGAACCGGCGTGGCCGTCCGCGCCGCCGTACCTGTCGGAGCGTCCAGGACCGCCGTAGGTGTCCGAGTGGCTGGGTACGGGGTTGGCGCCGGAACCGGTGAGGCTCGCTCGTCCGTACATCATCGTGTGCTCGTCGGCGGCGGCGGCGGAGCTGCGCGCGCGTCCCGGGTGGTCGTCGAGCCCGCCAGGACCGTACGAGCCGAGGATCGCGGCGTCCGGGTCCACCGGGGCGGGCTGCAGGTCGGGCACCCGGTTCATGGTCATCGTCCCGTCCAGCGGGTCGCCGGGGCGGGAGGTGTCGGCCTGCTGCGGCCAGGGGGCGGGGGAGTTCAGGTTGGACCAGGCGTCGGAGTAGGACGAGGCCGGCGGCTCGGACCAGGCGGGCACCGGGTCCTTGACCGGCGGCGGCTCCGGCCACGAGGGCTGGGCGGCGGGCGGCGCCTCGGGCCAGGAGGCGCCCCGCGAGGCGGACGGGGCGTCCGGCCACGACGCGGGCGGGGACGACGGGCCCTGCGAGCCCGCGTCGGGCCAGGCGGGGGCGGACGGCGGCGTCTCGGGCCAGGACGGGCCGGGCGGCCGGGACGTGGGAGCGCCGCCCTGCCGGGCGTCCGGCCACGCGGTGGGAATGTCGTCGCGGGGCGGCTCCGGCCACGAGGGCTGAGAGCCTGGCGCCTCGGGCCACGCGGTGGGCACGTCCTGCCGCGGAACTTCGGGCCAGGAGGGTGGCCGGTGCGACGCTCCGGAATTCTCCGATGCCATGGGTTCCGGCCCTCCTGAGCGCTTGTCCGGACTCGACGTACCGTGCATGATCTCATGGGATTTTCCAAGAGAGTCAGCCGACTCCGCAGCGAAACGGGCGAAGCCATGCGGATCGGTCGGCGGATCCTGCATCGGCAGGTCGGCCTCCGAACGTTCCGGTCCAGCTGAGTGCACCACGGTGACGAGCGTATTCTAATGGGACATATGAGGTCACAACGGATAGATCACCATCAGGTCTCGCGAGCCTGAAGGGCCCATTGTGCCCTCGTACCTCGATCGGCCGCCCGCATTCAGCCGAAGACGTGCGCTAGGCTTGACGTATGCGTTCCGCGACCCTGCTCCTTACCGGGCCGCGACGGTTCTGAGTTCCTCGCCGTCGCGGCTGCCCCTCGTCCTGGTCACGGGGGGTTTTCTTATGGGTCCGAGTCCGAGTCAATCAGAAGGACAACCGCCGTGAGTGAGTACGACCCGCAGGCGCTGCAGGCCAAGTGGCAGCCGCGCTGGGAGGAGATGGACCCGTTCCGGGCGAGCGAGGACGCCGCCGATCCCCGTGAGCGGCGCTACCTGCTCGACATGTTCCCCTACCCGTCGGGTGACCTCCACATGGGCCACGGCGAGGTCTTCGCCCTGGCGGACGTCATCGCGCGCTACTGGTTCCAGCGCGGCTACAACGTCCTGCACCCCATCGGCTGGGACTCCTTCGGCCTGCCCGCCGAGAACGCCGCGATCAAGCGCGACGCCCACCCCGCGGAGTGGACCTACCGCAACATCGAGACGCAGGCCAACTCGTTCAAGCGCTACGGCATCTCCTTCGACTGGTCGCGCCGCCTGCACACGAGCGACCCCGACTACTTCCACTGGAACCAGTGGCTGTTCAACCGCTTCTTCGAGCGCGGCCTCGCCTACCGCAAGGGCGGCCTGGTCAACTGGTGCCCCAACGACCAGACCGTGCTGGCCAACGAGCAGGTCGTGGCCGGCAAGTGCGAGCGGTGCGGCGCCGACGTCATCAGGCGCGAGCTCACGCAGTGGTACTTCAAGATCACCGACTACGCGCAGCGCCTGCTCGACGACATGGACCAGCTGGAGGGCGGCTGGCCCGAGCGCGTGATGACCATGCAGCGCAACTGGATCGGCCGCTCCGAGGGCGCCGACGTGGTCTTCGAGATCGAGGGCCGCGACGAGCCGGTGCACGTCTTCACCACCCGGCCCGACACCCTGTTCGGCGCCACGTTCTTCGTGGTCGCCGTCGACGCGGCGCTGGCCGACGAGATCGTCACCGACGAGCACCGCCCGGCCTTCGAGGCCTACCGCGCCGAGGTCGCCAAGCTGAGCGACATCGAGCGGCTGTCCACCGAGAAGGAGAAGACGGGCGTCTTCCTGGGCCGCCACGCGATCAACCCGGTCAACGGCGAGCGCATCCCCGTCTGGGCGGCCGACTACGTGCTGTCCGACTACGGCCACGGCGCCATCATGGCGGTGCCCGCCCACGACCAGCGCGACCTCGACTTCGCCAGGAAGTTCGGCCTGCCGGTGCGGGTGGTGGTCCACACCGGGCTGGCCGACCCCGGCGAGACCGGCGTCGCCACCTCGGGCGAGGGCGAGATGGTCAACTCCGGGCCGCTCGACGGGCTGGGCAAGGCCGAGGCCATCGCCGAGATCATCCAGGTCCTGGAGGCCGAGGGCAGGGGCCGCGGCGCGGTCAACTTCCGGCTGCGCGACTGGCTGCTGTCCCGCCAGCGCTACTGGGGCACGCCGATCCCGATCATCCACTGCCCCGACTGCGGCGAGGTGCCCGTCCCCGACGAGCAGCTCCCCGTCACCCTGCCCGACCTGCGCGGCGAGGCGCTGGCGCCGAAGGGCGTCAGCCCGCTGGCCAGCGCGACCGACTGGGTCAACGTCGACTGCCCCAAGTGCGGCGGCCGCGCCCAGCGCGACACCGACACGATGGACACCTTCGTCGACTCGTCGTGGTACTTCCTGCGTTACTGCTCGCCGGGCTACACCGACGGCCCGTTCGACGTCGAGCAGGTGCGCAGGTGGGGCCCGATCGACCAGTACGTCGGCGGGGTCGAGCACGCCGTGCTCCACCTGCTCTACTCGCGGTTCTTCACCAAGGTCCTGTACGACATGGGCATGGTCGGCTTCACCGAGCCGTTCCTGCGCCTGCTCAACCAGGGCCAGGTCATCAACGGCGGCAAGGCGATGTCCAAGTCGCTGGGCAACGGCGTCGACCTGGGCAAGCAGATCGACGACTTCGGCGTCGACGCGGTGCGCCTGACCATGGTCTTCGCCGGCCCGCCCGAGGACGACATCGACTGGGCCGACGTCTCGCCCGCCGCGTCGCAGAAGTTCCTGGCCCGCGCGCTGCGCGTGATGTCGGAGGTGACCAGCGAGCCCGGCGCCCCGTTCGAGGGCGGCGACGTCGAGCTGCGCAAGGTCACCCACCGCACGATCGACGAGGTCACCAAGCTGGTCGACTCCCACCGCTTCAACGTCGCGGTGGCCCGCATGATGGAGCTGACCACCGCCGCCCGGCGGGCGATCGACTCCGGGCCCGGCGCCGCCGACCCGGCCGTCCGCGAGGCGGCCGAGACGCTGGCCGTCATGCTGTCGCTGGTGGCCCCCTACACCGCCGAGGAGGGCTGGGAGCGCCTCGGCCACCAGGGCGGCACCGTCTCCAAGGCGGGCTGGCCGAGCGCCGAGCCCGCGCTGCTGGTGCGCGACCTGGTGACCTGCGTGGTCCAGGTGGCGGGCAAGGTGCGCGACCGGCTGGAGGTCTCGCCGGAGATCGCCGAGGACGAGCTGCGGTCGATCGCGCTGGCTTCGGAGAAGGTGCGGGCCCACCTGCGGGGCGAGCCCCGGCGGGTGATCGTGCGCGCGCCGAAGCTGGTCAACATCGTCCCCTGACGCGAATCGCGAGGCCGCCGCACCCCCGGGGGCGCGGCGGCCTTCGTCGTGTACGGGCTGACCAGCGGTGATATGCACACCGATATCACCTGCTTTCCCATATCGCTATTGGACGCCATCCGATCAGGTCTGCTTTGCTCCTGCCCACTGCCGGGCGACAGAAGGACAAAGGGCACTGATGGCACGTCGGGGGACGAAGATCGTACGGCTCACCGCCGCAGGGGCGGCGGCGGGCGTGCTCGTGGCGGGGCTCGCGGCGCCGACCGTGGGCGGCGCGGGTCTCGGGTTCATGTCGGCCGCGGCGGTGGCCGACCTGCGGCCGGTCGAACTGGCCGAGCCGCCGCTGCCCGAGGTCTCGGTCGTGCTGGACGTACGGGGCAAGGAGATCGCCCGCTTCTACGAGGAGTACCGCGAGGTCGTCGGCCTCGACCGGGTCGCGGAGGTCATGCGGACGGCGATCGTCGCCATCGAGGACTACCGCTTCTACGAGCACGGCGCGATCGACCTCGAAGGCACGATCCGGGCGCTGGCCAAGAACCTGCAGGCGGGCCGGGTGAGCCAGGGCGGGTCGAGCATCACCCAGCAGTACGTCAAGCAGGTGCTGCTCAACGCCGCCGGCACCGAGGAGGAGCGGAACGCCGCCCTGGAGTCCAGCTACGCGCGCAAGCTGAGAGAGCTCAGGTACGCCATGGGCGTGGAGGAGAAGTACACCAAGGACCAGATCCTCGAGAAATATCTGAACATCGCGTACTTCGGTGCCGGCGCCTACGGCGTCGAGGCGGCGGCCAAGCGGTTCTTCGGCGTCCGGGCGAGCCGGCTCACGCTGCCGCAGGCGGCCACCCTGGCCGGCGCCGTGCAGGACCCCAACGCCACGGACCCGAACCTCGGCGAGAAGCACCGCGCGCGGCTGCTGAAGCGCCGCGACGTCGTGCTGAACCGGATGGCCGAACTGGGCGCGATCACCCCGGCGGAGGCGGCCAAGGCGAAGGCCACCAAACTGGGCTACAAAGGCAAGAAGCTCCCCGGTGGCTGCGAAGCCAGCAAATATCCGTACTTCTGTATATATGTCCGCCAGGAGATCGCCAACAACCCCGCCTTCGGCAAGACCGCCAGGGCGCGCCTGCGCATGCTCAACGGCGGCGGCCTGACCATCAGGACCACGCTCGACCCGGCCATGCAGGCCGCCGCCGACCGGGCCGTCAAGAGGTACGTGCACGCCTCGGACCACCCCGTCGCCGCCGAAGCCCTCGTCGAGCCCGGCACCGGAGCGATCAGGGCCATGGCGGCGAGCAGGCCGTACGGGCGGAGCAAGGCCAGGAACGAGATCTCGTACAACGTCGTCGCGGACGCCGGGCACGGCGGCGGCGCCGGGTTCCAGGCGGGCTCCACGTTCAAGACCTTCACCTTGATCACCGCGCTGAAGCAGGGCATGAAGACCGGCGACGGACTGAGCGCGGGGGCGGGCTACCGGGCGCCGGGTCCCGCGGCGTTCAGGAACTGCGCGGGCGAGAACGTCGGCGACCCCGGCCACACGGTCACCAACGACGAGGGCTCGCCGGGATGGAAGACGCTGCGCACCGGCACCTGGAGCTCGGTCAACACGTTCTTCATGGAGCTGGAGCGGCGCGTGGGCCTGTGCGAGACGGTCACCACGGCCGAGGACCTGGGCATCCGCCGGGCCGACGGCCGCCCGCTGAGCGAGTACGAGACGTTCACGCTCGGCATCGACGAGATGGACCCGGTGACGGTGGCCGGCGCGTACGCGGGCATCGCGGCACGCGGCCGCTACTGCGCGCCGATGGCGATCACCCGGATCACCGGCCGCGACGGCGAGGCCACCGCCTACCGGCCGAAGTGCCGTCAGGCGCTGGAGCCCGCCGTCGCTGACGCGACCGCCGACGTGCTGTCCGGCGTGTTCACCGACGGCACGATGCGCGGCGTCGGCGGCATCGGCCGCGACGCGGCGGGCAAGACCGGCACCACCGACGGCTACGCGACCGCCTGGTTCGCCGGCTTCACCCCCGACCTGGCGGCGGCGGTGAGCATCGGCGACCCGCGCGGCTCCCAGGCCCACAAGCTGGCCGGGGTGACGATCGGCGGGAGGTACTACGGCGCCGTCGACGGGGCCGCCCTGCCGGGTCCCATCTGGAAGGAGACGATGATCGGCGCGCTGGCCGGCTCGCCGCCTCAGCGGTTCACCCCGATCGACTCCGCCCGGTTCGGCGGGTGCTCCCAGGACTGCCGGCCGGAGCCGGAGCCCACGGACGAACCCCGCGACGCGGAGTGAGCTCAGAGGCGGCGCAGAGCGGGCAGGAGCTCCTTCTCCGCCCACTGGAAGAACGGTTCCTGCTGGTCGGCGCCGATCTGGACCAGGGCGACGTGCGTGTGGCCGGCCTCTAGATAGGCGCGGACAGCCTCGACGACCGCGTCCACGTCGGCGCCGCACGGGACGCTCCCCGCCACGTCGTCGGGCCTGACCGTGCCGGCCGCGGCCCGGAAGTTCACCGGGCCGGGCAGCTCGGCCATCACCTTCCAGCCGCCGACCGCGGACCAGCGCCACAGCCGGTGGGCCCGCTCCTTCGCCGCCTCCGCGTCGGTGTCGTAGGCGATCGCGAGCTGCCCGTACACCGGCTTGCCGGAGCCGCCGTCGTTCTGGAAACTCCGCACCACGTCCGGCATCGGCTCGTTGACGACCAGGACGTCCCCGTACTCGGCCGCGAGCCGCGCCGAGGCGTCGCCGGAGGCGGCGATGCCGATGGGGACCGGATCGTCCGGCAGGTCGTAGAGCTTGGCCGAGTCGACGTCGTAGAACTCGCCCTGGAAGGTGACGTAACCACCGCCGAGCAGCTCCCTGATGATCCGCACCGCCTCGCGGAGCATGCGGTGGCGGACGTCGGCGGACGGCCAGCCCTCGCCGACGACGTGCTCGTTCAGGTTCTCGCCCGCGCCGAGCCCGAGTGAGAACCGGCCCTCGCTCAGCACCGCCATCGTGGCGGCCTTCTGCGCCACCACCGCCGGGTGGTAACGCATCAGCGGACAGGTCACGTACGTCATCAGAGGCAGGCGTTCGGTCGCCTGCGCGGCGGCGCCGAGCACCGACCAGGCGTACGGTGAGTGACCCATCTCCTCCAGCCAGGGGAAGTAGTGATCGGAGATGACCGCGTAGTCGAAGCCGGCCTGCTCGGACCTGGCGGCGAAGTCCACGAGCTGCCGTGCGGGCGTCTGCTCGCACATCAGGGTGTAGCCGAACTCTGCCATGGTGGCCCTACTTTCCGGCGTACGGGGACGCCATCCGGTCGCCCAGCTCCTCCAGCACCAGCCCGAGTCCGATGCCGAGCATCCAGACGTCCTTGGCCAGACCGATGCCCTCGGGCGTGGGCTTGAGGCTGCCTTCCTGACGCATGCCGGGAGTCTTGAGATAGAGGCCGAGCAGCCCTCCGGCGAAGGCGGTCAATGCCGCCCCGGCCAGCAGCGAAGGCACCATCGGCAGCAGCAGCGCGGCGCCGAGCGCGATCTCGCTCTTGGCCAGCAGCCTGGTGAACTCCTGCGGCTCGTGCTTCTCCAGGAAGGGGTAGACGCCGACGGCCATCCCATGGGTGCCGGCGGCGGTCCCCTCGTCGGCGCCGGCCTTGCTCAGGCCGGAGTTCAGGATGAACGCCCCCGCCGCCACGCGGGGCGGGATCTGGTGAGGACGGGCGAAGATACGCATGCATGCCTCCCGACTATGCGTCGCAACACCCCCTTCCCGTGATTTTTCACGACATCCGGGAGTCTGTCCGGTTTTGACCGTGTCTTCATTCCTCGCAGCCCTCGGCGCGAAATCGTGTCATCCCCTCGGCGGAGCGCGCACTAGTGTCTACCTGTGACAACTGGCGCATACCTGAGATTCCCCCACCTGTGCGGTGACCTGGTCACCTTCGTCGCCGACGACGACGTCTGGCTCGCCCCGATCGCCGGCGGGCGCGCATGGCGGTTCACCGCCGACCGCACCCCCGTGTCGAACCCCCGTCTCTCACCCGATGGCGCCCGCATCGCCTGGACCAGCACCCGCGAGGGCGCGCCCGAGGCGTTCGCCGCCGAGCTCGACGGGCCGGAAGGCGAGCGGCTCACCCACTGGGGGAGCCCGTCGACCCAGGTGCGCGGATGGAGCGCCGACGGGCAGGTGCACGTCGTCAGCGCCGCCGGGCAGGGCGGCCGCACCAGGACGTGGGCCCACGCCGTCCCGCTCGACGGCGGCCCGGCCACCCGCCTGCCGTACGGGTGGGTGAGCGAAGTCGCCGTCAGCCGCGACCGGGTGGTGACCGTCTCGCCCATGTGGCGCGAGCCGTCCCAGTGGAAGCGCTACCGCGGCGGCACCGCCGGCAAGATCTGGATCGACGCCGAAGGCTCCGGAGAGTTCACCCGCCTGTTCGCCGACAACCCCGCCCAGCACTGGGCCGCCATGTGGATCGGCGACAGGATCGCCTTCCTCGCCGACACCGACGGCATCGGCAACCTCTACTCGACCCTGCCCGACGGCTCCGACCCGCGCAGGCACACCGGCCACGAGGAGTTCTACGCCCGCCACGCCACCACCGACGGCGAGCGGATCGTCTACAGCCACGCCGGTGACCTGTGGCTGCTGGAGAGCCTCGACGCCGAACCGTACCGGCTCGACATCAAGCTCGGCGGGCCGCGCCCGGCCCGCGCCAGGCGGCCCGCGCCCGCCCGCGCCGGCGGGTTCTCCCCGGACGCGACCGGCCGCGCCAGCGCGGTCGAGATCCGCGGCACCGCCCACTGGGTGACCCACCGCGACGGCCCCGCCGGCACGCTCCGCGCCGAGCCGGGCGTCCGGGTACGGCTGCCGCGCGTGCTCGACTCGGACGGCCGCGCCCTCTGGGTGTCCGACGCCACCGGCGAGGACGGCCTGGAGATCGGCACCCCCGGCGGTGAGATCCGCACCCTCGCCGCCGGCGAGCTCGGCCGCGTGCTCGACCTGGCCGCCTCGCCCGACGGCAAGCACGCCGCCGTCGCCACCCACGACGGCCGGCTCCTGGTCGTCGACGTCGAGACCGGCGCGCACCGCGAGCTCGACCGCACCGGCCACGGCGACATCAGCGGGCTCACGTTCTCTCCCGACTCCGCCTGGCTGGCCTGGGTGCACCCGCACCAGGAGCCGCTGTCGCAGATCAAGATGGGCCGCGTCGACGGCACCTCCACCATCGAGGTGACGCCGCTGCGCTTCGCCGACTACGACCCGGTCTTCACCCGCGACGGCAAGCACCTGGCGTTCCTGTCGGTGCGCACGTTCGACCCGGTGTACGACGCGCACGTGTTCGACCTGTCGTTCCCCGTCGGCTGCCGCCCGTACCTGGTGCCGCTGCGCGCCACCACCCCCTCCCCGTTCGACCCCAGCCTGCAGGGACGGGGCTTCAACGGCGAGGACGACCACCCGCAGGCGGAGGAGAAGAAGAAGGACGACGCGCCGCCGCGCACCGAGGTCGACCCCGAAGGGCTCGCCTCCCGCGTGGTGCCGGTCCCGGTGCCCGCCGGCCGTTACGTCAACCTGCGCACCGCCAAGGACGCGCTGCTGTGGCTGCGGCACCCGCTCGCCGGCCGGCTCGGCGACGGCACCGAACCCGCCGGCGAGATCACGCTGGAACGCTACGACCTGAAGAAGCGCGCCAAGAGCGAGCTGGGCAAGGAGTTCCGCGCCTTCGAGGTGAGCGGCGACGGCACCCGGCTGGTGCTCAACGGCAAGAACGGCCTGCAGACCCGCTCCGCGAGCGAGGGCGACGAGGTCGTCACCATCGAGCTCGACCGGGTCGCCGTCCAGCTCGACCCCGTCGCCGAATGGCGGCAGGGCTACCGCGAGGCCGGCCGGCTCATGCGCGACCACTTCTGGCGCGCCGACATGAACGGCGTCGACTGGCAGGGCGTCCTCGACCGCTACGCGCCCCTCGCCGAGCGCATCGGTGCCTACTCGGAGCTGATCGACCTGCTCTGGGAAGTGCAGGGCGAGCTCGGCACCTCCCACGCGTACGCCATCGGCAACGGCCCCACGGTCGACCCGCGCCGCCGCCAGGGCCTGCTCGGCGCCGACCTGGCCCGCGACGAGGACGGCACCTGGCGGGTCGAGCGCGTCATCGCGGGCGAGTCGTCCGACCACGACGCGCGCTCGCCGCTGCTCGCGCCCGGCGTCGCGGTCCGCCAGGGCGACGCCCTCGTCGCCGTCAACGGCCGTCCCGTCGATCCGGTACGCGGGCCGCTCCCGCTCCTGGCGGGCACCGCGAACCAGCCGATCCAGCTGACCGTCCGCCCGGCCGCCGGCGGCGAGACCCGCAAGGTCGTGGTCACCCCGATCGCCGACGAGACCCGGCTGCGCTACCACGACTGGGTCGAGGGCCGGCGCGCGTTCGTCCGCGAGGCGTCCGGCGGGCGGCTCGGCTACCTGCACGTGCCCGACATGGTGGCGTCCGGGTGGGCGCAGTTCCACCGCGACCTGCGTACCGAGATGGCGTACGAGGGACTCGTCGTGGACGTGCGCGAGAACGGCGGCGGGCACGTGTCCGAGCTCATCCTGGAGAAGCTGTCGCGCAAGGTCACCGGCTGGATCCGGGTCCGCGGCCACCAGCCGACGCGCTATCCCGAGGACTCCCCGCGCGGGCCCGTCGTCACGGTGACCGACGAGTTCGCCGGCTCCGACGGCGACATCGTCAGCGCCGGCATCAAGAACCGCGGCATCGGCCCCCTCGTCGGCGTCCGCACCTGGGGCGGCGTGATCGGCATCGACTCGCGCTACTCGCTGGTCGACGGCACCGTCGTCACCCAGCCGCGCTACTCGTTCTGGCTGGAAGGGCACGGCTGGGGGGTGGAGAACCACGGCGTCGACCCGGACATCGAGGTCGTCATGACACCCCAGGACCGCGCGGCCGGCCGCGACCCCCAGCTGGAGAAGGCCGTGGAGCTGGCACTCTCCGCCCTGGAGGAGTGCCCAGCCGCCACCCCGCCCGACCTCCCGCCCCTGCCGTAACGACCCCGGGGGACGGCTCCTCGTCCGGAGAGCCGTCCCCGCCCGATCAGGGCGTCACGGTGGCGATCCTCCGCAGGATCTCGGCGAGAACGGGCTCGGAGGTGGCGAAGTTCAGCCGGACGAACGTCTCGCCGCCCGGCCCGAACACGGCGCCGTCGCTGAGGAGGACCTTCGCCTCCCGCTCCAGCTGCTCCGCCACCCCGGGACGGCCGTAGTCGAGCCATGCCAGGTAGGTGGCCTCCGGCACGCGGTACGTGACGCCCGCGGGCAGGTGTTCGGCGATGGCGCGCCGGTTCCGGTCGAGCAGCGCGACCGTGTCCGCCAGCCAGGCGTCACCGTGCCGCCAGGCGGCGACGGTCGCCTCCACGCCGAACACGTTCGCCGAGCCGAAGAGGAACGGCGGCTGGGCGTCCAGCGCCCCGCGCAGCCCGGGGGAGCCGAGGTGCGCCACCGAGCAGCGGATCCCGCCCAGGTTGAACGCCTTGGTGGCCGAGGTCAGGGTGACCGTCCGGTCAGGCAGGATCGTGCCGAACGGGATGTGCCGGTTCGGCTCGTACACCAGGTCCGCGTGGATCTCGTCGGAGATGACCAGCAGATCGTGCCGTTCGGCCAGCTCGGCGAGCTCCTCCAGCTCGGCCCGGGTGAAGACGCGGCCGGTCGGGTTCTGCGGGTTGACCAGCAGCAGCACCTTGCACCCGGACAGGTCGGGGATCTCGGCGCGCCACGAGTCGCCGTCCGGCACGAGCCGGATGGGCCGCAGCGGCCGGTCCATGGTCTCCAGCGTGCCGAGGAACGGGTGATAGGCGGGGGTGTGCAGCGCCACCCCGTCTCCCGGAGCCGTCCACACGTGCAGCAGCACCTGCAGGGCCTGGTTGATGTCGGAGTAGGAGCGGACCAGGCCCGGATCGGGCTCCCACCCGTATCGGGCGGCCATCCGCTCCGCGAACGCCTCGGCGAGCGGCCCGCCCTGGGGGCTGTCGAGCCACGAGGGATAGCCGAGGTCGCCTTCCGCCCGGCGGCGCAGCGCCTCGACCACCTCGGGAGCGGACGGCAGGTCCATGTCGGCCACCCACGCGGGGATGACCCCCGGGTCAGCCTTCGCCCACTTCAGCCCGTCGTTGCGTGCTTTGAACGCTTCACCCACGAATGTGTCGCTCACCCAGACATTCTAGGAATGTCGGCCTTCGTACGGATCAGCCGCCGGCCAGCGACCGCCACAGCCGGTCCGTACGATCACGCCGCCCCCACGCGATCACCCCGCTCACCACGAGCAGGACCAGCGGCAGCGCCACAGGCCCGCCGCTCACGAACGCCTCGGTCAGCACGGCACCGGCCATCAGCCCGGCGCCCGCCAGCGCGGCCGTTCCGGCCAGCGGGGGCGCCAGCAGGCACACCGCCACCGCGACCTCCAGCACCGCGACCAGGTAGCGGAACCAGTCGCCCCACCCGATCGCCTCGAACGTGGACACCGACGGCTCCGCTCCGGTGAACTTGCCCATCGCCGCCATCAGCAGCATGCCGGCCATGACCACCTGGAGCACCCACAGGCCGGCCCCGGCCAGCCGACGCCCGGCACTCGGCCTCGTCTCGATCTTCTCCATGCCGCCGAGGTTATGGACTGCGATCAACCGCCGGAATACGGCTGGTTACCGGACAAGGGTGGAGGTAGGTGCACTTGCCCGGAGAAGCGCCGTGTGCGACGGAACCATGGAACCCAGGCAGCCGGAGAGGCGCCCGCCGGACAGGACGCACGTGGAGAGGAGGACGGCGGCCATCGGCGGGCTGGTGCGCGAGAGCCGGTGAGGAGCGCGGTGCGGCACGGCCGCACCGCGTCTCACGCGGCGAGGGGTCAGAGGCGGCGCAGGACCGCCACGACCTTGCCCAGGACGCTGGCCTCGTCGCCGGGGATGGGCTCGTAGTTGTCGTTGTGCGGCACCAGCCAGACGTGGCCGTCCTTGCGCTTGAAGGTCTTGACCGTGGCCTCGCCCTCGATCATCGCGGCCACGATGTCGCCGCTCTCGGCGACCGGCTGCTGGCGGACCACGACCCAGTCGCCGTCGGCGATCGCGGCGTCGATCATCGAGTCACCGGTGACCTGCAGGAGGAAGAGCGTGCCCTCGCCGACCAGCTGCTTGGGAAGCGCGAAGACGTCCTCGACGCTCTCCTCGGCCAGAATCGGGCCACCGGCGGCGATGCGGCCGACCAGCGGGACGTAGGCGGCGGTGGGCCTGTTGACGGGGGCGTCGTCGGTGGCGGTGTCGGGGTCGACCCACAGCACCGGCTCACCCGGCAGCCGCACCTCCAGCGCGCGCGGGCGGTGGGGGTCTCGCCGCAGATAGCCCTTGCGCTGCAAAGCCGTCAACTGGTGCGACACGCTGGACGTGCTGGTCAACTGGACGGCCTCGCCGATCTCGCGCATGGACGGCGGATAGCCGCGCTGCTGCACCGAGTCGCGGATCACCTCGAGGATCTTGCGTTGCCTGGGGGTCAGCCCCAGTGAGTCACGCCTTCGCACCGCGAGGTCACTGACCCCATTGGCGTCATCCCGCTCGCTCATGCCTCTCCTCCTCGCCCGGCAACCCGCCCCGCGGGCGAGGCTCCCGGTCCGTGGTCCTGATGTCGCACACAGCGACCGTATCTCTGTTGAAGATCATCTTCAAACAGTTGTTCGAGTCTTCCTCGAAAATGTCGGCAGTGTGGTGTAGAACATCGTACGGGAGTTCGATCGACACCGTGTTCGATTTGCCGATCTTTCTACGGCCGTTTCCGGGGGCCACGACGGCGGGAGGTCCATCATGCGAACGACCAGACGGAGCCACCGCGCAGCGGGCTCACCCACGGGCCGCATCCACGGGATGCTCTGATGGCGGATCCGACCGGCGACCACGGCAAGCGCCTCACCCTCATCGTCGACGCCACCCAGGAGGGGAGCCCTCAAGAGCGCCGCCCTCGCCCCGAAGCGCCCAGGCGGAAGAACGACGGCGGAGCGGGCCCTCGATCGCGATGGGCCGCCGACGGCAAGCGCCCCCACCTGTACCTCGTCCCCCCAGCCCGCCCCGACTCGGACACCGGCCCTGGCAGGTGGGGGAGAAGCGACGGCGGGCCCGTCCGAGGGGGAGAGCACGCCCCCGGAAACGGTCAGGTCGTCAACGGCGGGTCCGTCCGAGAGCGAGCGCCCGGAGCCGGTCAGGTCGTCAACGGCGGGCGCCAGGCGGCGGGCGAGCGGCGGGTCGTGGAGCGGCGCCGGAGGCAGGGTGCGCCGGAAAGGCGCCTGACGGACGACGGCCCTCTGCGGCGTTCCGGCCTCACCGGCGAAGACGGGCTCGGCGACGGTCGCGCTGAGAGGTCGCCGGTGTCCCCGGCCCGAGTGCGGGGGCTCCGGCGGGACGGGGCGTCGATGGTACCCAAGGGGAGTGCGCGCGCAGCGCAGGGGGAGCGGGCCCCGGCGGACCTGCAATCGAGGCGCCGGACGCGTAAGGGGGACGGCGCGAACGCAGCGGACGCGGTGCGGGCGCGTCGCCGCGTCGTCGTGCCCGGGACTCCAGCGCAGCTCGGCCGGCCGAGGGTGGGCTGGTTCCCGAGGTTCGCGCGGATCGACAGGGCCGGTCGCGTTACGCAGATTGACAGGGCTGGTCGCGCCACACAGGCCGACAGGGCTGGTCGCGCCACGCAGGTCGGCAGGACCGGCGGCACCACGCAGGCCGACGGGGTGGGCCGCTCCGCGGGGGCCGGCAGGGTGGGCCGCTCCGCGGGGGCCGACAGTGGACGGCGTGCGCGGGCGGGGAAGAGGCTGCGGGGTGGCGCGGCCGAGACCGCGCCGGTGCGGTTGACGCGGCGGGGCCGCGCGGCGCTGGTGCTGGTCATGGCGCTGCTGTCGCTGGGCGGGTTCTGGCTCGGCACCAGGACGGCCGGCCACGCAGGGGTCGAGCGCTCGCCGGGCGCCGTCGGCCTGTCGTGGGCGCAGGTGCGTGAAGGTGACGACCTGTGGGGCGTCGCCGGCCCGCCGTGGGTACAGGTGCGTGAAGGCGCCAGCCCGAGAAGCGCCGTCGGCCTGTCGTGGGCGCAGGTGCGTGAAGGTGACAACCTGTGGAGCGTCGCCGGCTTACCGTGGGCGCAGGTGCGTGAAGGCCACAGCCTGAGGAGCGTTGCCGGCCTGTCGTAGGCACAGGTGCGTGAAGTCGACAACCTGGGCGGCGCCGGCGTCCACCCCGGCGAGGACCTAGGCGCCGTCGCGGACGAGGCCAAGCGGTTCGACGGGCTGACGAGTCCGCCCAGACGGACGGGCACCCGCCTCCACGGCCCCGATGGCGTCGGCACCCCTTTACACCAGGGACAATAGGTGACCGTGCGATGCCCGCGAGCCTCCTGTGAACAAACATCACGTACGTGACGCGTACCAACAAAAGTGACACGTCCCGGACGACACGCCGAGGCGGGGCGGGGACGCGGGGGCTGATCAGCGACTTCGGCCGGGCGGGCCCGGCCAACTTGCGTTCATGGTCGCGCGCTTCTACGGTTGGACCACAACATCTAGTAGTTACACCGATGTAGTTCACCACACCTTGTGTTTCGGCGACCGCACCAGACAGAAGCTCCGGTGCGTGCGCGAGCGTCCCCAGAGGCGGATGCCGTGCCTGTGGTGACCCCTGAAACGAGGAGGCGTAAGCGTGCATTGTCCGTTCTGCCGCCACCCCGACACCAGGGTCATCGACAGCCGCTCCACAGAGGACGGCGCGGCGATCAGGCGCAGGCGCACCTGCCCCGAATGCGGGCGGCGATTCACCACCCAGGAGACCGTGCTCCTCATGGTCAGCAAGCGCAGCGGAGTCACCGAGCCGTTCTCGCGTGACAAGGTCGTCGCGGGCGTGCGGCGAGCCTGCCAGGGCAGACCGGTCAGCGAGGACTCACTGGCGCAGCTGGGGCAGAGGGTGGAGGAGGCCATCAGGGCCAAGGGCGCGGCCGAGATCGCCTCCAACGAAGTGGGGCTGGCGATCCTCGGGCCGCTGCGCGAGCTCGACGAGGTGGCCTACCTGCGGTTCGCATCGGTTTACCGCGGTTTCGAGAGCCTGGCGGACTTCGAGGCCGAGATCAAACAGTTGAAGGCGGAGAAGGGGGAGTCATGACGGAGACGTCCAGCGGATCAGTGGCGCGCGGAGGCAAGCGTCCCCGCAAGGGTCTGAAGATGAAGCGGATCTTCACCACGCCCGGCGTGCACCCGTACGACGAGATCGCGTGGGAGCGCCGCGACGTCGTCATGACCAACTGGCGCGACGGCTCGGTCAACTTCGAGCAGCGGGGCGTCGAGTTCCCCGACTTCTGGTCGATCAACGCGACCAACATCGTGACCACCAAATACTTCCGCGGCGCGGTCCGCACACCCCAGCGCGAGCACAGCCTGAAGCAGCTCGTCGACCGGGTCGTCGGCGTCTACACGCGGACCGGCCTGGACCACGGCTACTTCGCGAGTGACGAGGACGCCGAGATCTTCGACCACGAGCTGAAGTACGCCCTGGTCCACCAGATCTTCGCCTTCAACTCCCCGGTCTGGTTCAACGTCGGCACCCAGTCGCCCCAGCAGGTGAGCGCCTGCCAGCCGTACGACGCGCTGGTGAGCACGCCCGACGGGCTCGTCCCGATCGGCAAGCTCGTCCAGGACAACGCGATCGGCGCCAAGGTCTACGACGCCCACGGCCTCACCCGCGTCATCGCCACCAAGGCCAACGGCGTGAAGAACGTGCTGCGCCTGCACACCAAGGCGGGCTACACGCTTGACGTCACCGGCGACCACCTGGTGTGGAAGGCCACCGGCGACGGCACCGGCCACTTCGTGGAGGCCGCCACGCTCAATCCCGGAGACCAGCTCGAGTGGCACCGGCGCGAAGCGTTCGGCGAAGGCGAGATCGACTTCACCGAGGTGGCGGAGGCCGCCCTCGCCGGCTGGCTGCAGTCCGGCGGCTTCGTCGGACAGTACGAAGGCACCAACAAGTCCCTCACCATCGAGGCGATGACCGTCAACGACGCCGAGCTCGCCTGGGTGACCCGAGCCCTCGACGTCGTGTTCCCCGGCGTGCACCGCAAGGAGCACACGGTGGAGACGCAGGACACCTCGCTCGACTGCCGGCGCACCCGCCTCTACGGCAAGTCGCTGGAAGGCTTCGTGGACAAGTGGGACCTGCGTCGGCGCGGCGTCGACATGTCCGTCCCCGCCGGCCTCTTCACCGCTCCGCTGCCGGTGGTGGCCGCCTATCTCCGCAGCGTCTTCCAGGCCGAGGGCTTCGTCTCCGCGAGGGAGAGCTCCACCGTCGTCGAGGTCGACATGATCTCCGAGGAGCTGATCCGCGGCATGCAGCGCCTGCTGCTGCGCTTCGGCATCTACGCCCGCGTCGGCTTCAAGAAGGACGCCCGCGACGACCGCAAGGGCTGCTGGACGCTGCGCATCCAGTCCGCCGGCGACCGGCGCACCTTCGCCGACGAGATCGGCTTCGTCGACGAGACCAAGTCCGGCAAGCTCGAGACGAGCTTCGACAAGCCGGGACACCCGTCGAAGGCGACCAAGCGGCTGGAGATCGACCGGGTCGAGGACCTCGGACCGATGGAGGTCTACGACATTCAGACCGAGAGCGGCGAATACCTCTCGGGCAACCTCCGGGTGCACAACTGCTTCATCCTCGCCGTGGACGACACGATGGAGTCGATCCTGGAGTGGTACAAGGAAGAGGGTGTGATCTTCAAGGGCGGCTCCGGGTCGGGCGTCAACCTGTCCCGCATCCGCTCGTCCAAGGAGCTGCTCTCCAGCGGCGGCACCGCCAGCGGTCCCGTGTCGTTCATGCGCGGCGCCGACGCCAGCGCCGGCACGATCAAGTCCGGTGGCGCGACCCGCAGGGCCGCCAAGATGGTCGTGCTCGACGTCGACCACCCCGACATCGAGGAGTTCATCGAGACCAAGGCGCGCGAGGAGGACAAGGTCCGCGCGCTGCGTGACGCCGGGTTCGACATGGACCTCGGCGGCAAGGACATCGTCTCGGTGCAGTACCAGAACGCCAACAACTCGGTGCGGGTCTCCGACGAGTTCATGCGCGCGGTGGAGAAGGGCGAGAAGTTCGGGCTGCGCGCCCGGCTCACCGGCGAGGTCATCGAGACCGTCGACGCCCGCGACCTGTTCCGCAAGATGGCGAAGGCCGCGTGGGAGTGCGCGGACCCCGGCGTGCAGTACGACGACACGATCAACGACTGGCACACCACCCCGGAGACCGGGCGGATCACGGCCAGCAACCCCTGCTCCGAGTACGTGCACCTGGACAACTCGTCCTGCAACCTGGCCAGCATCAACCTGCTGAAGTTCCTCAAGGACGACGGCTCGTTCGACGTGCCCGGCTTCGTCAAGCTGACCGAGCTGATCATCACGGCGATGGACGTCTCGATCACGTTCGCCGACTTCCCGACGGAGAAGATCGGTGAGACGACGCGCGCCTACCGGCAGCTCGGCATCGGCTACGCCAACCTGGGCGCCCTGCTGATGGCGACGGGTCACGCCTACGACTCCGACGGCGGCCGGGCGGTGGCCGGGGCGATCACGTCGCTGATGACCGGCGTGTCCTACCGCCGCAGCGCGGAGCTGGCCGGCGTGGTCGGCCCGTACGACGGCTACGCGCGCAACGCCGAGCCGCACAAGCGGGTGATGCGCAAGCACGCGGCGGCCAACGACAACCTGCGCGCGATCGGCGCGATGGATTCCAAGATCCACGCCGAGGCGTCGCGGCAGTGGGCCGAGTGCCTCAAGCTGGGCGAGCGGAACGGCTACCGCAACGCCCAGGCCAGCCTGCTCGCGCCCACGGGCACCATCGGCCTGATGATGGACTGCGACACGACCGGCATCGAGCCCGACCTGGCGCTGGTCAAGTTCAAGAAGCTCGTCGGCGGCGGGTCGATGCAGATCGTCAACCAGACGGTGCCCCGGGCGCTGGTGAAACTCGGCTACCAGCAGGAGCAGATCGAGGCGATCGTCGAGTACATCGCCGAGCACGGCCACGTGGTCGACGCCCCCGGCCTGCGGCAGGAGCACTACGAGGTGTTCGACTGCGCGATGGGCGAGCGGGCGATCGCGCCGATGGGTCACGTGCGGATGATGGCGGCGACGCAGCCCTTCCTGTCGGGCGCGATCTCCAAGACGGTCAACCTGCCCGAGTCGGCCACGATCGACGACATCGAGCAGGTCTACCGTGAGGGCTGGGAGCTCGGCCTGAAGGCGCTGGCGGTCTACCGCGACAACTGCAAGGTGGGCCAGCCGCTGTCGGCAGGCGGCAGCAAGAAGGAGGAGCCGAAGGCCGCCGAGCCGGAGGTCAAGGTCGTGGAGGTGGCGCGGCCGACCAGGCGGCGCATGCCCAACCAGCGGCCGAGCACCACGACGCGGTTCACGGTCGGCGGCGCCAAGGGCTACATGACCGCCTCCTCCTACCCCGATGACGGGCTGGGCGAGGTCTTCCTGAAGATGTCCAAGCAGGGCTCGACGCTGGCGGGCGTCATGGACGCCTTCTCGGTGGCGATCTCGATCGGGCTCCAGTACGGGGTGCCGCTGGAGACGTACATGAGCAAGTTCGTCAACATGCGCTTCGAGCCGGCGGGCATGACGGACGACCCGGATGTCCGGATGGCGACGTCGGTGATGGACTACATCTTCCGGCGGCTGGCGCTCGACCACCTGCCCTACGAGGAGCGGGCGGCGCTCGGCATCTTCTCGGCGGCCGAGCGGGCGGCGCAGCAGCGCGGCGAGGACCCGGCGGCGCTGCAGGAGACGGTGGAGTCGCTGGCCCAGTCGGCGCCGATCGAGGAGAAGCCGAAGCAGGAGCCCAGTAAGGAGCTGACGCTGGAGAGCCACCAGCGCTTCACCGCCGACGCGCCGCTCTGCATGACGTGCGGCACCAAGATGCGCCCGGCGGGCAGCTGCTACGTCTGCGAGGGCTGCGGCTCGACCAGCGGCTGCAGCTGAGCGAGGGGTAGATCGTCCGCGAACGAGGTGCCGGTGCCGATCCGGCACCTCGTTCAGATCGG
>NZ_JAHKRN010000062.1 GCF_019396385.1 Nonomuraea harbinensis
CAGGTGAGCCGGGCCCGGCTCACCTGCGCGCCGAGGTCAGCGGGCCAGGCCGCCGAGGATGGCGGCCACCTCCGCCGGCCTGAACACGAATCCCGCGTGTGACGTGTCAAGGGTGTGCACGTCGTACGGGTTGCCGGGCGTCAGCGCGTCCGCCTCGGCGATCAGCCTGTCCTGCATGGCCAGGGGGATCGACCGGTCGCCGGTGAGCCGGATGTAGGAGCGGGCGATCGTGCCCCAGGTTCCGGCCTGGACGCGGGCGTCGGCCGTCATCACCGCGATCGACTCGTCCGGCTGCAGGATGTTGAGGAAGGCCAGGAACTGCTCGTCGGTGACGTCCGCCAGGGTCGCGGCCTTGAGGTCGGCGAGCAGCTTCGGGTCGGCGGTGCGGTAGTTGGCCCGGCCGGCGCCCACCTCGGCCGGGTCGCCGACGTTGAACGCGGCGAGAGGCGCCATCAGGTTGTCCGCGAACTCGGGCTCCCCCATGTACGCGACGGGGTTGGACAGCCGGACGCACGACCAGGCGGAGATGTAGACGAGCCGGTCCACCAGCTCGGGGATGGCGTTGCCCACCCCCGAGATGGTGACGCCGCCGAGGCTGGCGCCGACCAGCACCACCGGCCCGTGCTGGGCGGCGCGGCGCACCACGTCGGTGACCAGGTCGACGTTGTCCTGGAGCGTGACGCCCGCCAGCGTCGACGGCTCGGCCGCCCACGCGTCGAGGTCCTGCGGGGCCTGGTAGGCGACGGGGTACTGCGCGTCGAGGCCGTGGCCGGGCAGGTCGACGGCGAGGCTGCGGTGGCCGAGCAGCGCGAGCTCGCGCTGGATGGAGGTCCACATGAACGAGTTGGAGCCGGAACCGTGGACCAGCACGAAGGTGTTCGATGACATGTTCAGTCCGTTCGCGTTGAGCTGAGGCGGACGCGCGCTGTCGTACGGGCGCGCCGAGCCGCCGATGATCACGGTGGCGGCGCTGAGAGCGCGGCGACCACCGGGTGTGAGAAGCCGACGGGACGGGCGACGGGCGGCTCGCGAAACGCGACGCCACCATCAGATCGCCTCGATGGGAAACCCGTCTCAGGCAGTGCGCGAACGGATGAACTTCTCAAGCATGATCCTGACCCTACACGAGGAAGCCCCGCCGATCCGGGGCGGGGCTTCTGCTCGTTCACTCCGTGCGCAACGTCTTCCAGTGCGACGGGGTGCCCTCGTACATCACGTCGTTGCAGTCGCAGCTTCCGCAGCCGGGGGTCATCGCGATGCTCCTCCTCGCCCTAAGAGATGGGGCCTTCGTACCCGCAGTGACGATCCCGGACGCTTACGTGACGGTGACGGTCACCGGACCACGGGCCGCCGGGGAATGCTGGGGGCATGGATTCCGAGACGGCGCGGCGGATGTTCGCGGGCGCGCGGGTCGCCCGGCTGGCGACGGTGGGCGCCGAGGGCAGGCCACGCCTCGTCCCCGTCACGTTCGCCGTCCTCGGCGACCGGGTGGTGACGGCCGTCGACCACAAGCCGAAGCGGACCACCGACCTGCGGAGGCTGCGCGACATCGGCGACAACCCGAATGTCGCGCTGCTGGCCGACCATTACGAGGACGACTGGACGCGCCTGTGGTGGGTGCGGGCGGACGGCCGCGCCGCCGTCGCGCCGGACGGCCCGGAGCGGGCCGCCGCACTGGACGCGCTCGTGGCCAAGTACGACCAGTACCGCGAGCGTCGCCCGGCGGGGCCCGTGATCCTCGTGGAGGTCACCCGCTGGTCGGGATGGCGGTACTCCGGGGGGTGAAAGCGCTCAGCCTCGCTCGCCCGGGCGGTCGACGATCACCGACGACAGCAGGGCCGTGCGCCACACCGCGCCCTTGGGCAGGGGGGAGTCGCGCAGCCAGACCGTCGCGGTGCCCAGGTAGCGGTAGGTGTCCGGGTCGAGGATGTCGTACCGGCGGACGTCGCCGCCTCCTTCCCGCCAGATGCCCAGGCCGGCTGACGAGCCGGGCGGCGATGCCGTACAGCCACGGGCGCGCGTCAGGGTGGCTCATGTCGTAGCGGTGGCGGCGACGGAAGGCGGTGAGGAAGACGTCGGAGACGATGTCGTCGGCCAGGGACGGGCCGAGTCGCCGGGCGACGTAACGCCGCAGTGCGGGGGCATGCCGGTCGAAGAGTCCGGCGAAGACCTCCGGGGCGTGCCGCGAGCGCCGTATGAGGTCGGCGTCGGCCGTGCCAGACTCTTCGGCGATCACCCGGTGCTCCCGTTCGCTGCGCAGTGGATTCGACGGCTTTCGCCCGTACGACCATCGCGAGTTCGCGAAAGGGAGTATGAACTACGTCACATACTTGGCTCAGATGCTCAGCGGCACGTGGTGGATCTCGTCGGCCGGGTGGCCGGCGCGTTCGTGGATGCGCAGGACCGCGTCCGCCGTGGGCGCCTCCGAGAGGCAGTAGATGACTCCTTCCTCCGGGTCCGCCCAGGCGTGCTCGAAGGTCACTCCACCTCGTCCTGGATCTCGACGTCGGCGGAGTGTGCCCGTTTGAGCTGGTCACCGGTGATGCCCGCCATGCCGCGGTGCATGTCGAGGAACTTCGCCATCACTGCCTCCCCCAGGCAAGCTGTCTCCTCCAGCGTAGGTTCGCCCCCGCAGCCGGCACACCAAGTGGGACCCAAGAGGGCGTATCGGGCCACTCGTACGAAACAGCGTGCCCGGCGACGTGGGCCGGGCACGCTGGGTTCGGGTGGGAGATCAGCCGGTTCTCAAGGTGAGGCCGTAGGCCGACAGGATCTCGTTGACGGGCTGGTGGTACGTGGTCCCGCCGATGCTGCAGTTGCCGGAGCCGCCGGAGGTGACGCCCTGGGCCTGGCTGCCGGAGATGAACGAGCCGCCGGAGTCGCCCGGCTGGGCGCACGCGCTGGTGCGGGTCAGGCCGGAGACGGTGCCCTGCGCGTAGCGGACGCTGGCGTTGTGCTGCTGGATGGTGCCGCAGCGCCAGCCGGTGGTGGAGCCGGAGCGGCAGATGGACGCGCCGACCGACGCCTGCGTGGAGCCGCGGACGGTCACGAGCGCGCCGCCGGAGCCGCGCACGTACGGGGTGGGGTTGTGGCCGGGAGCGGCGACCCAGGCGTAGTCGTTGCCGGGGAAGGACGAGCCCTGGAAGGTGCCGGTCGGGTTCGTGGTGCGCGAGCCGGCGCGGCCGCAGTGTCCGGCGGTGACGAAGCCGGGGGTGCTGCCGCGGGTGACGGAGAAGCCGACGCTGCACCGGCTGGAGCCGATGTAGAACGCGGAGCCGCCGATGATGTTCATGAACGGCTGCGGGCTCTCGGTGGAGACGGCGACCTTGACCACGCCCTTGTCGACGCCGGCCGCGGCGGCGAGCGCCTCGCCGGCTTCCTGGGTGGCGGCCAGGATGACGACGCTGTTGGTGGTCACGTCGACGTACCAGAGGGAGGCGCCGGTCTTGCCCTTCTGGGCGGCCAGGTCGAGCTGGTCCTTCACGGAGGTCAGCTGGGCCAGGGTGCGGCCGACGACGACCGGCTGGGCGCCCTTGGCCTCGATGGCCGGGGCCTCGGCGGCGTCGGTGGTGGCGACCATGAGCTTGGAGGCGTCGGCGTTCAGCCAGGAGCCGCCGTAGGAGTCGCCTAACGAGGCGGTGAGGGTGGCCTCGGTGGCGGCGGCGCGTTGCTCGTTGGCCAGCCGGGTGACGACCTGCCGCTCGGTGAGCCCGAGGTCGCGTTCGAGCGCGTCGATCACCGACGGCGGGGTCGCCGGGTCCGCCATGGGGGCCGGGTCGGCCATGGCGGGGACGGCGAGGGGGAATGCCAGGCAGGCCACGATGGTGGCTCCTGCCAGCGCACTGCGTTTACCCAACATGCGCACTCCTTGGTGGGGGGTGCTGTCAAGTTATCGGCTGGCGCTGGCAACGACACGTCCTCAAAAAGGCCGTATTTCGGTCTTATGGTTCATGTCCTGAAATATCTAGACACACGGTGAACATTGCGGTCAGCCGGTCCACGTCCGCCGGAGTGGGCGGCTCCGGGCCGAGGGCGCGGCGGACTCTGGTGATGCCGGTGAGGAGCGCCGCCGCGGTGCGCGCCCTGGCCATCGCGTCGGGGTCGTCGCCCAGGAACTCCGCGAGCGGGGTGATGATGGCCGTCCGCAGGCGCTCCCGTACGAGCTCCTGGATCTCCGGGTCGTCGGCGGAGTGGGCCAGGGCGCGCAGGATGCGGCTCTTCGGGTCGGCGTGCATGCGGCGGGCGGCGAACTCCGCGAGCCGGCGCGGCAGCCCCGCCCGGTCGCCTTCGAGGACGACCCGGATCGTCGGCTCGTCCCGCAGGACCTCGCCGAACAGGCCCGCCTTCGACCCGAAGTAACGCCCCACCAGAGCGATGTTGGCGTCCGCCGCCGAGGCGATCATGCGTACGGTCACGCGCTCGTACCCATACTCGGCGAACAGCGCCCTGGCGGCGTCGAGCAGCCGCAGACGGGTGGCCGCACGGTCCCGGGGGCGGGCCTCAGCTCTCATGCCCGGGAATATATCGGCTTGCCGAAACACTAGTAAACAGGCGTATACTTCCATGCGGAATACGAGGGGATGTGGTGACTTGGCGGGCCAAGCGGCGGCCGCAAGCCCCCAGAAGCAGTACACCCACCGCGAGGTCCTCGAGGTCATGGCCGGGCTCATGCTCGCCATGCTCACCTCGATGCTGTCGACGTCCGTGGTGGGCACGGCGCTGCCGACGATCGTGGGGGAGCTCGGCGGCCAGGACCAGTACTCGTGGGTGGCCTCGGCGACCATCCTGACGATGACGGTGTCCACACCGCTGTGGGGCAAGCTGTCCGACGTGTTCGGCCGCAAGCGGCTCTTCCAGGTGGCGCTGGCGGTGTTCGTCGGGGCGTCGCTCGCCGCGGGGCTCTCGCAGAACATGGGCCAGCTCATCGCCGGGCGCGCCCTGCAGGGCGTGGGCGCGGGCGGCCTGGGCGCGCTGGCCCAGGTCATCCTGGGCGACATCGTCTCCCCCCGCGAGCGGGGCCGCTACTCCGGCTACATGGGCGCCGTCTTCGGCGTCTCCACCGTCGCCGGGCCGCTGCTCGGCGGGTTCCTGGTCGACGCCGAGATGCTCGGCTGGCGCTGGTGCTTCTACGTGGGCGTGCCGCTCGCCGTGGTCGCCGCGGTCGTCGTGCAGAAGGTGCTCAAGCTGCCGCACGTCAAGCGCGACACCCGCATCGACATCTGGGGCGCCACCACCATCACGGCCGGCGCGACCTCGCTGATGCTGCTGCTCACCCTGGGCGGCACCCAGTTCGCGTGGAACTCGCCGTGGACCTACGCCCTGGCCGCCGTCAGCCTCGTCTCGCTGGCCCTCGCCGTGCTCGCCGAGCGCACCGCGGGCAACCCGATCCTGCCGCCCCGGCTGTTCCGCAACCGCACGTTCATCCTGACCAGCCTCGGATCGCTCTTCGTCGGCGTGGCGATGTTCGGCGCGATGATCTACCTGCCGCAGTACCTGCAGGTCGTCCAGGGCATGAGCCCGACGGACTCCGGCCTGATGACGCTGCCCATGGTGATCACGCTGTTCCTGTCCGGCGTCATCTCCGGCAAGACCGTCACGAGGACCGGGCGGTGGAAGATCTTCCCGGTCGTCGGCATGCTGCTCGTGACCATCGGGCTGTTCCTGCTGTCGCGGCTGCACGTCGACTCCAGCCCGTGGGTCATCGGCCTCGACATGGCGGTGCTCGGCACCGGGCTCGGCCTGACCATGCAGATGCTGATCCTGGCCGCGCAGAACGGCGCCGAGGTCCGCGACATGGCCTCCACGACCTCCGGCGTCTCGTTCTTCCGCTCGCTCGGCGGCGCCATCGGCGTGGCCGGGTTCGGCGCGATCCTGACCAACCGGCTCTACGCCGAGATGCCCGCGGGGAGCGCCAGGCCGTCGCTCGGCAGCCCCGACGAGATCCAGGCGCTGCCCGAGCCGGTCAAGCACCTCGTGCTGGAGGCGTTCACCCGCGGCCTGGAGACCGTCTTCCTCGTGGGCGTCCCGATCGCCCTGCTCGGCTTCCTCGCCGTGGTCTTCCTGAAAGAGCTGCCGCTGCGCGGCGGCGCCACTCCCCCGCCCGCCGCCCCGCCGCCCAGCAGGGACGACCTGGTGCTGGCCGGCCTGCTGCTCGAACTCGTCGCCCAGCGCGTCGAGCGCGTGAACGGCCGGCCGTCGGCGCTGCTCACGGCCGTGGCCAAGATGGCGCCGCCGGACGACCGTACCGAGAAGGAACGTGCCAGGGCCGTGGCGCGTGACGTCCTGCGCCCCACCTCGCGCGCGCTCATCGCGCAGGCGCCGCCGGCGCCCGCGAAAGATCTCGTGACAGGAGGGATCCCGCAGTGATCCGCAAGTTCGTCGGCGCCGTGCTGGCCGCGCTGGCGGCCATGGCCGGGTTCTGGCTGATGGTCGCGCCGTTCGCACTCGGCACCCAACCCGAGGGCGCGACCTGGAACTCCGCCACCACGACGGAGTTCTTCACCGGCCTCGGCGTCGCCGCCGTCGGCCTCGCGGGCGCCGCCGCCTTCGCCGCCGCCATCCACGCCGAGCTCGCCGCGCGGGGCCTGGTGACGGTACGCGAGCGCCAGCGGGAACCGGAGCCCGCCGCCCCCCAGACCTCGTCCGCCGAGCTGGCCGCCCTGCTGGCGCCCCTGGTCGAGGCCCTGCGCGAGGACCTCGACGCGACAGACCGCGAGCGGCGGCAGAACGGATCCACGACCCTGGTCGCGTCGGAGGACAAGCGATGAGGGCCAAGCTGGGCGTGACCGCGCTGGCGCTGCTGTTCCTGGCCGGGCTCTGGCTCGTCGCCGCCCCGTTCGTGGTCGGCTACCAGCCCAGGGGCACCGCGCTCACCGCCGCGACCGTGAACGACCTGTGGATCGGCGGCGCGCTCGCCGGCGGGTCGTTCCTGGGCCTCGCCTGGTACGCGGCCGACCTGTTGCACGAGCTGACGACCCGGCGCGGCAAGCTGCGTCGTACCGGCTGACCTGCTGGAACGTGTCGTATCGTGGCGGGATGAAGCGTGCTGCCACCCTGGCGCTCGTGGTGCTCGCCTCCGTGGCGTGCGGCGGGCAGAGCCCGGTCGCGTCCACCGGACCGGCGCCGCCGACGACCTCCGAGACGGAGCCGGCGACCTCGGAGCCGACGCCCACCGCGACGACGCCCACCGCCACCGAGCCGCCCTCGTTCGACGCCGAGGTGAGCCAGGTGACCCGCGACCAGTTGCGGTATTCGTGGCGTGAAGGCTGCCCGGTCCACTACCGCGACCTGCGCCTGATCAGGATGACCTACTGGGGCTTCGACGACAAACCGCACACCGGTGAGCTGGTCGTGCGCAAGACCGTCACCGACGACATCGTGCAGGTCTTCCAGAAGCTGTACGACTGGCGCTGGCCGATCAGGCGGATGGAGCTGATCGACGTCTACAAGGGCGACGACTACGACTCCATCGACGCCGACAACACCTCGGCCTTCAACTGCCGCCAGGCCACGGGGTCGAGCAGCTGGTCCAAGCACGCCTACGGCGAGGCGATCGACATCAACCCGCGCGAGAACCCGTACGTGACCGCCGACGGCAGGACGGCCCACTCCAACGCCCGGAAGTACACCAAGCGGCCGATGAAGGGCAAGGGCGTGATCAACCCCGGCGACAAGGTGGTGCGGGCGTTCGCGCAGGTGGGATGGCAGTGGGGCGGCAGCTGGTCGGGCACCAAGGACTACCAGCATTTCAGCAAGGGCGGCGGCTGAGAGAATCGAGACATGGCTGACAAGGACGGCGACGGCTGGACCGAGTGCGGGCGAGGACACCGCCACTGGGGGCTGCACGGCGCCTCGGGGCTGCTCGCCGTGCACCACGACGAGCTCGGGGTGCCTCACGTGCTGATGCAGAAGCGTTCGGCGTGGAGCCACCACGGCGGCACGTGGGGGCTGCCCGGCGGGGCGCGCGACAGCCACGAGGACGCGGTGGCCTCCGCGCTGCGCGAGGCCCGCGAGGAGGCGGCGGTGGCCGGCGACCTGCTGCGGGTGCAGGGGGTCTACCGCGACGACCACGGCGGATGGGCGTTCGAGACGGTGATCGCGGAGTCGGCCGAGCGGCTGGCGGCGGTCTGCGCGAACGGCGAGAGCGACGAGCTGCGCTGGCTGCCGCTGGGCGAGGTGGCCGCCAGGGAGCTGCACCCCGGCTTCGCCGAGACGTGGGGCACGGTCAGCGGTGCGATCAGCCCGGAGACCCTGGTGCTCGACGTGGCCAACATCGTCGGCGCGCGGGCCGAGCGCGGCTGGTGGAACGACCGGCTGGGGGCCGCCACCCGGCTGCTGGAGGAGGTGTCGGGGCTGCGGCTGTCGCATTCGGTGCTGGCGCAGTGGTATCCGCGGATGGTGGCGGTGGTCGAGGGCGCGGCCAGGGAGGTGCCCGACATTCCCGGGATGCAGGTGGTCGCGGCGGCCGGCAGCGGCGACGACGCGATCGTGGACGTGGTGCGCCGGGCCAAGCCGTGGGAGCGGGTGCTCGTCGTCACCGCCGACCGGGAGCTGCGGGAGCGCGTCGCCGAGCTGGGGGCCGAGACGGCGGGACCCAAGTGGCTGCTGTCACAGCTGCGCGGGTAACACGTCGTCGAAGACGGCCTTGAGCCCGGTCACCTCCAGCACCCGCTGCAGGACCCCGTGCACGCCGGTGAGCCGGAGCGTGCCGCCGCGCCCGCCGACGGCGCGCTGGTGCTCCACCAGTGCCCACAGGCCGCTGGAGTCGCAGAACTCCAGCCCGGAGGCGTCGATCACCACGTCGAGCGGTCCTTCGGCGGCGAGGGCGTCGAGCCGCTTCTTGAAATCGGGAGCCGTCAGCTTGTCCAGGTCACCCCGCAGGCGCACGGTGGCCGAACGCTCCGCCCGTGCCACCTCGATCTTGAGATCCGCCACCACCTGAACGTACACCGGCGTCACCGCAGCCGCTATCGTGGTGTCGCACTGGAGGGTTCGCATAGTGGACGAGTGCAGCCGCCTTGAAAGCGGCCAGGTCAGCGATGGCCTCGTGGGTTCGAATCCCACACCCTCCGCTTCCCGACGAAACCCGCTCACCGGCCGGTGAGCGGGTTTCGTGCCGTCTACCGGCCGGCTCCGGCGAAACCGTCTCCGATGCTGGCGGCGAGCTGCAGGTAGGCGTCCCTGGTCGCCTCCTGCAGCCGGTCCAGGTCGATCTCCGCGCCCTCCTCCAGATGCGGGTCGTACGGCACGCGGACGACGGCCCGGCACCGGGCGGCGAAGTGGCCCTCCAGCTTGTTGATGTCGACGGCCGACTTCGACCTCGGCCTGACGCTGCACAGCACCACGGTCGCGTCGCGTACGAGATTCTCGTAGTGGTGGGCCTCCAGCCAGTCGAGCGTGGCCGAGGCCGCCCGCGCGCCGTCGACCGACGCGGAGCTGACCAGCACGATCTGGTCGGCGAGGCCGAGCACCCCGCCCATCGCGGAGTGCAGCAGGCCGGTGCCGCAGTCGGTGATGCAGATGGAGTAGAAGTTCTCCAGCACCTGGGAGACGGCCTGGTAGTCGGCGCCGCTGAACGCCTCCGACACCGACGGGTCGCGGTCGGAGGCCAGCACCTCCAGCCGCGACGGCGCCTGAGAGGTGAAGGCCCTGATGTCGACGTACCTCTTGACCTGGTCGGCCTCGTTGAGCAGGTCGCGGACGGTGGCCGAGGTCTCCAGCTTCAGCTTGTCGGAGAGCGTTCCACGGTCGGGGTTGGCGTCGACCGCGATCACGCGGTCGCCGCGGATCTGGGCCAGCGTGGCGCCCAGGCCGACCGTGGTCGTGGTCTTGCCGACACCGCCCTTCAGGCTGAGCACGGCGACGCGGTGGTGGCCGGTGGCGACGGGCGTGCGCGCCCTGGCCATCAGCGCGCGGCGGCGCCTGACCTCCGGCGGCTCGCCGGGCTTGATCCAGCCGCCGGACGCCTTGTAGACGATCCGGCGCCAGCCCTTGGAGGGGGCGTTGCGGCGGCCGCGCAGCAGCGTGTCGGGGTCCAGGCTCTCGGCGGTGGGCCTGCCGGTCGCCGGGGGCCTCGGCGGGGCGTTGAAGACGGGCACCGGGGCCGGGCGGTGGCGCGGCTCGGGCTGCCTCGGCGGCTCCTCTGCTCTCGGGGGCGCCTCCTCCGCCGGGCGCGGCTCCTGGAACCTGAGGTGCTCGTCGAACGTGCGGGCCTCCCGGCCGGTGCGGGGCTCGTCGAAGGCGCGCTGGGACGGCTCGGCGAACGGCGGGCTCGGCTGGTCGAAGGTGCGTTGCGGAGGCTCGGGGAAGGCGTGCTGCGTGGGCTCGGGGAGCGACGGGGGCGGCAGCGACGGGAGGGACGGGAGCGTTTCGTCCGGGGTGTGCTGGGTCGCCTCCTCGCGCGCCGGCTCGGCGGCGGGCTCGGGCGGGGCGGGCGTCTCACTGGCCCAGGCCGGTGGAACGGGCCAGGAGAGGTTCTCCTCGGTCTTCTCCTCCACCTTCTCCGGCTCGGGGAAGGACGCCAGCGCGTAGCTGTCGGTGTCGTCCGGCCGGGGCAGCGGCTTGAGCGGGGCGAGGAACGCGTCGTCGATCGCCGGTTTGGTGTCGGCGCTGTCATCGGCGGGCGGATCGTCCCCCGTGTCGGCCTTTGTGTCGGTCTTGTCGCGCGGGCTCGCCTTGTCCAGCCACTCCCCCGCCTCGCTCTCGGTGGCGGGCACCGCCTCCGACCCGTACACCGAGTCGACCGCCGCGCGGAAGAGCGGCGGGGTCGGCGTGTCGTGCTGCGGCACCGACGCCCACGGGTCCTGGGGGTAGGGCGAGACGACGACGGTCTCGTCGGCCGGGACGCCCGGGCCGGTCTTGGCGCTCACCTTGACCGGCGCCTCCTCGGACTCCTTGATGGCGTCCAGCCAGGCGAGCTGTTCCTCGAGAGATTCTTCTCGATCGTGTCTTGCCACCGTGTTTCCCCCTCGGGCGGGTCTAAAGGGGTGGTAAATATCTTGCAGATTAACGCCAAGCGCTCCGGGGAAGGCCGGCAACCCTCAACTTCTCTGCCCCGTTACCGTGGTGCGCATGCGAGCCATCGAGATCACCCGCAGCGGCGGGCCAGAGGTGCTGGAGTGGCGGGAGGTCCCCGACCCGGAGCCCGGACGCGGTGACGTGCTCATCGACGTGGCCGCCTCGGCGGTCAACCGGGCGGACGTCCTCCAGCGCCAGGGCAACTACCGACCCCCGCAGGGCGCCTCGCCCTATCCGGGGCTGGAGGTGTCCGGCGTGGTCGCGGCGGTCGGCGCGGACGTCGAGCACTTCAAGGCGGGCGACGAGGTGTGCGCGCTGCTGGCCGGCGGCGGCTACGCCGAGCGGGTGGCCGTGCCGTGGCAGCAGGTGATGCCGGTGCCGCGGGGCGTCCGGCTGGAGGAGGCCGCCGGGCTGCCGGAGGTGGCCTGCACGGTCTGGTCCAACGTGTTCATGCTGGGCCGGCTGCGCAAGGGCGAGACCCTGCTGGTGCACGGCGGCGCGAGCGGCATCGGCACGTTCGCGGTGCAGCTCGCCAAGGCGTTCGGGGCGAACGTCGTGGTCACGGTCGGCTCGTCCGGCAAGGGCGAGCGGGTCAAGGAGCTGGGCGCCGACGCGTACGTGAACTACCGCGAGGAGGACTTCGCCGAGCAGGTCAAGGCAGATGTGATCCTCGACATCATGGGCGCCAAATACCTGGCCGGCAACGTGCGGGCGCTGAAGACCGGCGGGCGGCTGGTGGTCATCGGCATGCAGGGCGGCCGCAAGGCCGAGCTCGACCTGGGCGTGCTGCTGGCCAAGCGGGCCTCGGTGCACGGCACCACGCTGCGCGCCCGCCCGGTCGAGGAGAAGGGCGCGATCGTCCGGAGCGTCGTGGAGAACGTGTGGCCGCTGGTCGACGCCGGGGCGGTGCGGCCGGTGGTGTTCGCCGAGCTGCCGATGTCCGACGCGGCCGAGGCTCACCGTATGGTGGATTCCGGCGACCACGTTGGGAAGATCCTCCTAGTACGGTGAGACTTATGAATGCTGAGGACAACAACTCGCCTCACATCGTGGTGGTGGGCCCCGACTTCCAGGGTCAGGACGATAACGGCGAAGACGAGCGCTCGGTGGCCAACCTGGTCGAGCAGCCGGCCAAGGTGATGCGCATCGGCAGCATGATCCGGCAACTCCTCGAAGAGGTGCGGGCCGCCCCGCTCGACGAGGCCAGCCGCAAGCGGCTGAAGGACATCCACCAGTCTTCGATCAAGGAGCTGGAGGACGGCCTGGCGCCCGAGCTGGTGGAGGAGCTGGAACGGCTGTCGCTGCCCTTCACCGAGGACACCGGCACCGCGCCCAGCGACGCCGAGCTGCGGGTGGCGCATGCCCAGCTGGTGGGCTGGCTCGAAGGGCTGTTCCACGGCATCCAGACGACGCTGTTCGCCCAGCAGATGGCGGCCCGCGCCCAGCTGGAGCAGATGCGCAGGGCGCTGCCCGGTGGACGGCCCGAGGAGCACCCGCGCCCGCCGGGCGGCTCGGGGCCCTACCTGTAGAGCTCCTCGAGCACCAGCGCGACGCCGTCCTCGTCGTTGGCCGCGGTCACGTGATCGACCGCGGCCAGCACGCCGGGGTGCGCGTTGGCGACCGCGTAGGAGGTGCCTGCCCACGTCAGCATGGGCAGGTCGTTCGGCATGTCGCCGAACGCCACGACCTGCGACTGCTCGATGTCGTGCCGCTCGGCGAGCGTGGCCAGGGCCGTGGCCTTGGTGACGCCGATCGCGCTCATCTCGATGAGCCCGCGGCCGCTGGAGTGGGTGGCGGTCACCAGGTGCCCGACCAGCTCGTGCACGGTCGCGTGCAGCTCGTCAGGTCCCAGCTCGGGGTGCAGGGCCAGCAGCTTGACGCAGGCCCGCGAGGTGAGCGACTCGCCGCGCAGACGGGCCCTGCCCGTGGTGGCGCCGTCCCAGGTGCCGAGGCGGAAGTCCGACTCGTGCGCGTGGCCTCCCTCGTACTCGACCGAGAACGAGAGATCGGGGACGTTCGCTCGAAGCTGAGAGACGACTTCTTCGAGCACCTCCGGGTCGATGAGGTGAGACTTCACCACCCGCTCGGTGTGCATGTCGTAGATCAGCGCCCCGTTGGCGCAGACGGCGAGGCCGCGGTGCCTCACCGCCCCCGCCACCGGGTGCATCCACCGAGGCGGGCGGCCGGTGACGAACACCAGCTTGGCCCCTGCGTCCTCGACTCTGGCGAAGGCGGCGGCGGTGCGGGGAGACACGGTTCCGTCCGTACGGAGGGCGGTGCCGTCCAGGTCGGTGGCCACCAGGCGGGGTGCGCGTAGGTTGTGCATAACACGTTCCAGTTTGCCCGCTGATGCGCCCAGCCAGAAATCTTCGTTCGACGGGAACACCAACGCGCCAGAATGGTGTTAGATGTGGAGGCGTTGTATTAGCTATCCCGTAGTGAAAACCAGCATGACATTGTCTGAGCCACCCCGGGTGCTTGCTGTACGACACACCGGGATCCACGAGGTGTGGGTCCCATAGATTCACATCCTGAGGGAGAGCTTTTATGGCTCAGGGAACCGTCAAGTGGTTCAACGCCGAGAAGGGCTTCGGCTTCATCGCCCCGGACGGCGGCGCGCCGGACGTGTTCGTGCACTTCTCCGAGATCGTCGGCAACGGCTACCGCAGCCTTGAAGACGGCCAGCGGGTCGAGTTCGAGATCACGCAGGGCCAGAAGGGGCCGCAGGCCTCCCAGGTCCGCTCCATCTGACCTGTAGCAGCGAGACAGGCCGGGGTTCGCTTCCAGCGGACCCCGGCCTTTCGCGTTTGTTATGGCCTTGACCGGCCGTTGTCACGGGTGTGACTCGATTCACAGGCCAGGCGAACCCCGGCACCTTTCCGCACATCTAGCGATATATGAGGTACGCCTGGTTATGTCACCCCGTAACAGTGACCTCCGTGATCGTCCTGTTACTCAACGATCACATCCTCAAGCACGCCTGGCCCGGGTTCGTCACGGGCAAGCTGAGTGACCTCGCCGGACTCGTCGTCGCACCGCCCCTGGTGGCGCTCCTCCTGCTGCGCCGCGCCGATCTCGCGGCCACCATCCTGACCGGTGCGCTCTTCACGGTCGTGAAAACGACGGAGACGGGCGCTGAGGCCGCCTCCCAGATCTGGACCAGCCTGGCGGGCTCCTCGCGCGTCCTGGCCGATCCTGGGGACCTGCTGGCCCTTCCTGTGCTCCTCCTGGCCTGGTGGGTGCGGCAGCGCAGCCGGCGGGCGGTGGCCGCGCGGTGGCGGGTGCTCACCGCCGTCCCCCTGGCCGTCCTCGCCGTGACCGCCACCGCGGGCCACCCCGGCATGCCCGGCGCCGAGGTCGTCGACCTCAGGGACGGCGTCCTCGTGCTCGACTCCCGGTACGCGTCGCACGACGGCGGCGCGACCTGGGAGACGTACGTCGCCTCCGACGCCTACGCGGGATCGGAGCGCGAGTATCGGCCCGGCCAGCGCGCCGCCTGCCTGCGCGAGCACTGCTACCGGCTCGTCCGGCATCACGTGAAGGTGCTGCGCTCCGGCGACGGCGGCCGCACCTGGGAGCCCGAGTGGGGGATCCCTCCAGGCCGGGTCACCATGCTCGAACGCGAGCTGGTGGGCGGGCGGCCCGACGAGGATCCCATCGTCTCCAGGACGCTCATGGTCCAGGACCGGCCGGGCGGGCACGTCGTGGTCGTCGCCAACGGACGGGACGGCGTCGCCGTGCGCGGCGTCGACGGGACGTGGCGGCGGTTCGGCTTCAGCGCCGACGGCCGTCTGCTGGAGTCGGCCGCGATCCCGCTCGACCGGCCCGCCGACGACGACGCGGAGATGCTGGTCGCCGGGCTGGCCGCCACCTGGGCGACCCTGCTCGGCCTGGCCGTTCAGTCGGTGCGGGCACGCCGCGCCCGCCCCTGGCTCGTCGTCGTGCTGGGCGGCCTCGGGGCGCTGCTGATCGCGCCGTTGCCGTACGAGCGAGTGTTCGGCCCGCACCAGAACGTCATGACGGACTGGAGCCCGCTGCCCCCGCTCCTCGCGGCGCTGGGCGCGGCCCTCCTGATCTGCGTGGTCGTCGTGGCCTGCTCGCTGGTTTCGGACGGCGGCGTCGGGTCGCGGGGCGCGGTGGACGCACTGGCGCTCGGCGTGGCGGTCGGGCTCTGCGTGGCGGGACCGTTCAAGGCGTGGAGCACGGGCTGGATCGACCACGGCGCGGCGCTGGCCGTCGCCGTGGTCGCCGCGCCGCTCGTGTGTCTCCTCGGGGCGCTGGCGCTGCGCCCCCGCGGCTACTTGACCGGCTCCAGCACGTCGAGCCCCACGTAGGGGCGGAGCGCCTGGGGGACCACCACGGAGCCGTCGGCCTGCTGGTGGTTCTCCAGGATGGCGACGATCCACCGGGTGGTGGCCAGCGTGCCGTTGAGCGTGGCGGCGAACTGCGGCCTGCCGTCCTTGTCGCGGAAGCGCACGCCCAGCCGGCGGGCCTGGAACTCGGTGCAGTTGGAGGTCGAGGTCAGCTCGCGGTAGCGGCCCTGGGTCGGGATCCACGCCTCGCAGTCGAACTTGCGGGCCGCCGACATGCCGAGGTCGCCCGCCGCCGTGTCGATCACGCGGTAGGGCACCTCGATCTTGGCCATCATCCGCCGTTCGTACTCCAGCAGCCGCTGGTGCTCGGCCGCCGCGTCCTCGGGCCGGACGAAGGAGAACATCTCCACCTTGTCGAACTGGTGGACCCTGATGATGCCCCGGGTGTCCTTGCCGTAGGAGCCCGCCTCGCGGCGGAAGCACGACGACCAGCCCGCGTAGCGCAGCGGGAGCTGGTCGGCGGGCAGGATCTCCTGCGCGTGGTAGCCGGCCAGCGACACCTCGGAGGTGCCGACCAGGTAGAGGTCGTCCTCGGGCAGGCGGTAGATCTCCTTGTCGTGCGCCACGTGGAAGCCGGTGCCCTGCATGGTCTCCGGCTTGACCAGGACCGGGGTGATCATGGGCACGAAGCCGGTCTCGATGGCCTGCTGCATGGCCATGTTGAGCAGGCCGAGCTGCAGCCGGGCGCCCTGGCCCTTGAGGAAGAAGAACCGCGAGCCGGACACCTTGGCGCCGCGCTCCATGTCGATCGCGTCGAGCCGCTCGCCCAGCTCCAGGTGGTCCTTCGGCTCGAAGTCGAACGTGCGCGGCTCGCCGTGGGACTCGAGCACGACGTAGTCGTCCTCGCCGCCGGCGGGCGCGTCGGCCTCGACGATGTTGGGCACCGTCTGGAGCAGCCCGTCGAGCTCGGCGGCGAGCTTCTCCGCCTCCGCCTCGGCGGACCGCACCTGGGCGGCGAGGTCCTTGGCCCGCTGGAGCAGCGCGGCCTTCTCCTCGCCCTGCGCCCTGGAGACCTGCTTGCCGAGGCTCTTCTGCTCGGCGCGCGAGGACTCGAACGAGGTCAGCGCGGAGCGGCGGCGCTCGTCCAGGTCGAGCAGCGAGTCGACGACCGAGTCGTCCTCGCCGCGGGCACGCTGCGACGCCCGCAGCCGGTCGGGGTCCTCACGAAGGGTACGCAGGTCGATCACAAGGAAAGGCTACCGGCGCGCGGCGAGCACCCGCTCCCCGATTATCAGACCTGGCCGGCGCGGATCCTGGCGAGCCACTCCTTCGCCCCGGCGAACTCGGGGTCGCCCGTGCCGCGCTTGATCTGCGGAGCCACCCCGTCGGCGCGCGGATAGCTGCCCAGGAAGCGCACCTCGCCGCAGATGCGGTGGAGGCCCGCGACGGCCTCGCCCACCCGCGCGTCGGCCACGTGGCCCTCGAAGTCGAAGTGGAAGAAGTAGCGGCCGATGCCCTGGCCGGTGGGCCGCGACTCGATGCGGCTCAGGTTGACGCCGCGCACCGAGAACTCGGTCAGCATCTCCAGCAGCGCGCCCGGGTGGTCGTCGGCCAGGAACACGACCAGGGTGGTGCGGTCGCTGCCGGTCGGCTCGGGCAGCGGGCCCGGCCTGCTCACGCGTACGAACCTCGTCACGGTGTCGGACCGGTCGCCGATGTCGCCCCGCAGCTCGACCAGGCCGTAGTGCTCGCCCGCGATGCGGGCGGCGATCGCGGCGTCGTACGGGGAGCCGGGCAGCGACACCTCCTGGGCCGCCGCCGCCGTCGACGGGGCGGACACCACGACCGCGTCGGCCAGCTCGCGGTTGAGGAAACCGCGGCACTGCGTGATCGCGGCCGGGTGGGTGTAGACCCGCTTGACGTGCACGATCTCGGTGTCGGGCCGGGCCAGCAGCGAGAACCGCACCGGGAGCAGCAGCTCGGCGGTGATCAGCAGCGGCTCGCCCCAGGCGAACTCGTCCAGCGTCGTCGTGATGCCGCCCTCGAGCGAGTTCTCCAGCGGGACCACCGCGGCGTCGGCCTCGCCGGCGCGCACGGCGTTGAGCGCGGCGGTGACCGTCGCGCAGGGCAGCCGCTCGGCTTCGGGCTCCAGGAGCGTCAGGGCCTCTTCGGTGAAGGTGCCCTCAGGGCCGAGGTACGCGGTTCTGGACATGACTACAGGGTATCCGCAGGTTGACGTGCTAGGTGGGGCATTCGGGACTCCTCGGCACGTCGCCCCGGCAGCCAGTGCGCCAGCAGCCAGACGAGGAAGATCGCGCCGAGGCCGAAGCCGTTCTGCACGATCTTGCCGAGCACCGGGCTGACCACCGGGATCTCCGCCGCCTTGATCGCCACGCCCCACCAGGGAACCGGCACCACGTAGTACAGCCACACCCCGGCGGCCACCCGCAGCCGCACCGGGTCTCGCCCGTCGCCCGCGATCGCCCCCAGCACCACGACCACCCAGGCCAGATGGTGGATCCAGGCCACCGGCGACAGCAGCACCGCCATCAGCCCCACCAGCGCCACCGCCGTCAGCGTGTCGCCGCGCCGGTACGCGTCGCGCGCGCCGCGGAACCCGTACCAGCCGACCGCCGCGACCGCCGCCAGCCAGATCGCGGTCGTCAGCAGGTCGGGCAGGTAGAGGCGGATGAGCATGCCGCGCATCGACTGGTTGGTGGTGGCGGCGTTGGCGCCCAGCCGCTCGGAGTCCAGCAGCGCGCCGAACCAGAAGTCCACCGCGTCCTGCGGGATCACCGCGAACGGCAGCAGCGTCAGCAGCGCCGTCACCAGCGAGGCCATGAACAGCGTCCGCCACTGCCGCGTCACCAGCAGGTAGATGAGGAACACCCCGGGCGTCAGCTTGACCGCCGTGGCCAGCCCGATCAGGAACCCGCGCGGCCACCACGGCCGCCGCGCCACGCAGTCGGCCAGGCAGAGTGCCACCAGCAGGATGTCCACCTGCCCGAACCGCACCTGGTCGCGGATCGGCATCAGGAACGTGCACGCCACCATCAGGAACGCGAACACCCACGGCGCGTGCCGCCCCAGCGACTCCCGGAACGCGAACCCGACCGCCACGCCCAGCGCCGCGAAGATCCCCGCCGTCCACACCCACTGGGCGGTCACCCACGACATCGCCGCCAGCCCGCTCGCGAACAGCGCCGCGACCGGCGGGTAGGTGAACGGCAGCAGCTGCGGCGCCGGCGTGAAGAACCCGTAGACCGGACGTCCGTCGAGCACCATCTGACCGCCGGTACGGTAGACGTCGAGATCGACGAGACGCTGGTCGCCGGGGTTGGTCAGCCAGTGCTCGACCAGCGGCCACACCCCGGCGGCGACGACCACCGCCGCCAGGGCCCACGCCCACCATCGCCGCCGCATCGGCGTCTCGACACCCGTCACGCTGTGGCAGGCTACCGTGGCGGTTGACCGAAGGGCGCGCCGACTCAGGGGGTTCAGCACGATGCCGCACAGGTTCCGCTCCCTGTTGCGGCTGGTGGTCGTCGGGCTGCTCACGGTCATGGGGGTCGCCGTCCCGGCCTCCGCCGCCGTCCAGGGACGGGTGGCGGTCGTCGGCGTGCCGGGGCTCGAGTGGAGCGACATCGACCAGACGCGTACGCCCAACCTGTGGAAACTCGCCGGGCAGGGCGGCACCGCCTCCCTGTCCACCCGCGCCGTCCCGCCCCCCGGCCGGGGCATCACCTGCGCCGTCGCCGGCTGGCTGACCGTCTCGGCGGGTCAGCGCGCCGGCACCCCCGGCGAAGGCTGCCCCGAGACCCCGGCGCCGCAACGCGCCGACGACCAGGGCTCCCCCGAGGACCCCGGAACCGCCACCCCGGAAAGCCCTGCTCCCACCGACACCTCGCAAGGCCCGACCCCGCGGCCGACCGGGACCCCGGCCCCGGCGCCCACCGGCGATCCCGGGGCCCCCGGACACTCCGTCACCGTGCCCGGCTGGGCGGAGCTGGTGGCTCACCAGGCCGGCACCGGCTACGACGCCCGGCTCGGCACCCTCGCCCAGACCGTCATCGACGGCGGCGGGAAGGTCGCCGCCGTCGGCCCCGGCGCCGCCCTGGCCGCCGCCGACGAGGCCGGCCGCGTCGAGACGTACGCCGACGCCCCGGCCCGGCTCGGCGACCTCTCCTCGTACGCGCTGATCGTCATGGACGTCCCGGACCTGGCCACCGCCTGGGCCGCCCAGCCACGGGACGAGTACGGAGTCCCCACCGGCATGCCGCAGGACGTCCGGCAGGAAGCGGCGGCGGCGGCCGACCGGCGCGTCGGCGAGTTCCTGGCCGTCCTCCCGAAGGACACCACCGTCCTGGTCGCCGGGATCTCCGACGTCTCTCCCGGCGCCCACCTCCACGTGGCCATGGCCACCGGCGAGCGCTACCCCGCCGGACACCTCACCGCCACCTCGACCAGGCAGGACGCGCTGGTCGCGATCCAGGACCTGACGGCCACCGCCATCCACCTGACCGGCCTCGAACCCCCGCGGCAGGTCGTGGGCCGCCCCTGGCAGCCGGGCGGCGCGACGGGCCGCTCCACGCAGGAGACGGTCGCCGAGCTGGCGGACGCCGACCTGGCCAGCCAGGTGCTGCGCGAGGTCCGCGGCCCCTTCTTCGCCGTCTTCGTCGCGGTCCAGCTCCTCTTCTACGCCTTCGCGGCCCTGGCGCTGCGCCGCCGCAGATCGGCCGCCCCGCCGGACGCGCGTGGCGCCGGAGCCGGCGACACCGCCGCCGAGGCCGGTGGCGCCGGGGGGATCGACGTGGCCGGGGCGTCGCGGTTGCTGGTCACCGTGCAGGTCGTCTCCGTGATGAGCGGCGGCATCGCCGTCGCCACGTTCCTGGCGCAGCTCGTGCCGTGGTGGAGCCTGCCCGCGCCGATGGCCGCGCTCATCGTCACGATCGTCGCCATGGCCGGGCTGATCACCGGCCTGGCCTTCGCCGGTCCGTGGCGCGCGCACGTGCTCGGCCCGCTCACCGTGGTCGCGCTGGTGACCTCCGTGGCGATGCTTGGGGACGTCATGACCGGCTCCCACCTCCAGGTCAACGCCGTCTCCGGGTACGAGCCCGTGACGGGCGGACGGTTCTACGGCTTCAGCAACATCGCCTTCGCCATCTACGCCACCGGCACCGTCCTCGGCCTCGCGGGCATCGCCCAGTGGCTGCGCGGCAAGGGCGCGCCCCGGGCGGCGGTGATGACGGTCTGCGTGCTGTACGGCGGACTGGCGGTGTTCGCGGACGGGTCGCCCGCGTGGGGGGCGGACTTCGGCGGCGTGCCGGCGTTCGTCGCGGGCCTGTCGGTCTTCCTCATCCTCCTCTCCGGCGGCCGGGTGTCGTTCGTGAAGCTCCTGGTCGTCGGCCTGGTGGGGGCCGTGCTCATCGGCGCCATCTCGGTCGCCGACTGGGCGCGCCCGGCCGGGCAGCGCACGCACCTCGGCACGTTCGTGCAGCAGGTCATCGACGGCCAGGCGTGGACCGTCGTGAGCCGGAAGTTCGGCGCGATGGTCGGGGTGACCGTGGGGAACTGGTCGCTCACCCTGCTCTCGCTGGTCGCGCTGGCGTTCCTGTTTCTGGTGCTGGCGCGGCCGTCACGCTGGGGGGCGTCGGCGCTCGGGCAGGCGTACGCGCACGCGCCCGCACTCCGCGCCGGTCTGATCGGCGCGCTGACCTGCGCCTTCATCGGCTTCCTGATGAACGACTCGGGCATCGCCATCCCGGCCATGGCGCTCACGGTGGCGGTGCCCCTGACGCTGGCGTCGTGCGTACGCGCTCTGCAGCTCGCCACGCCCACCACAGCAGGGCAGCCGTCAGCGCCAGCAGCAGCCACGGAACGACCTGACTCCGCACGACGGTCGTGAGCCACCCGAGCTCGGGCGGCTGCCCGGCGACCCGCGCGGGCAGGTAGGCCAGCGACAGCACCAGCAGGTGGGCCACCATGAACCGGTCCAGGGCGGACGCCGCGGCCAGCGCGAGCACCCCGAAGGCGAGCCCGTCGTACCAGGGCAGCACGTACGGCGAGGCGAACAGGTAGGCGACCACCATCACCGCCGCCACGGCCACGGCCGCCTGGCCGCCTTCGCCCTTGACGGAGAACCACCCGCGCCCCGGCGCCGGGGAGGCCGTGAGAAGGGAGCGCGGGATCGCGCGGAAGAGGGCCCAGGCGATGAGGGCGAGCAGGAGCAGGGAGCCCACCTGGATCTCGCTGCGGTAGGCGTGGCCCATGCCGACGACCGACTGGAGCCAGCCCTGGACGAGCTTCCAGAACGAGGCGTTGGAGATGGACTTGCTGGTGCGGGCCACCGGGGCCAGGGCGTCGAGGCCGGCGGCGGCGTAACCCGCGGCCACCACCGCCAGGGCGACCCCGGCCGTCAGCGCCAGGCGGCGGGGGTTTCTGCGCAGCTCCCAGGCGGGACCGAGAGCGACCAGGCCGGCGTTGAGCTTGATGGCGACCCCGAGCCCGAGCAGGGCGCCCCCGGCGACGGGCCGCGACCGGACCAGGAGGGCGGCGACCATGCAGGCGACCGCCAGGGTGTCCACGTGCATGCCGGCGACGAGCTGGTAGAGCAGCAGCGGGTTGGCCGTCCACAGCAGCGCGCCCCGCAGCCGCGCGGCGGGCTCGCCACGGGCGAAGCGGTCGATCAGGAGGCCGGTGGCGATGAACGCCGCGACGTTGACCAGGGCCAGCAGGAAGATCGTCAGGCGGACGGAGTCGCCGGCCAGCCAGCTCGCGGCGGCGTGCGTGGCCGTGGCCACCGGGCCGTAGACCGAGGGCTCCTCGCGCCACGGCGCCTCGACGGCGTCGGTGACGGGATCACCGGGAAGGTCGTCGGCGCCGTGGGTGTAGGGGTCGATGCCGAGCGAGGCCAGGCGGCCGTAGCCGGCGTAGTTGAGATGGTCGCCGGAGCCCGACGGGGGCAGGAACGCGAGCAGCACGGCGGCCAGGCAGCCGAGCAGCACGAGCGTGCGCGGCAGGCGCGCGGGGAAGGACGCGGGCGGCACGGCCAGGGCGCCGAGGAGACCGAGCCCGCCGAGCACCAGGGCGGCCACGGCCAGGGAGATCACCAGATAGGGGTGAGGACCGGCGGCCAGCGAGTAGGGCGGCTGCCAGCCGGGCCCCGACAGGGCCGGGACCATGGCGGACGGGCCGAGCACGCCGATGAGGGCCGTCAGCAGGATCGAGGCGGCGATGCAGGCCAGGGCCGGCCACATGAGCCGGTGGGGGGAGCCGGCCCGCGTCTCGGAAGTCACCCGCAAATTCCAGCACACCCGCCACAGGGCTCCGTCCGCCCGTCCCCAGCCTGTGGACAACCCCGGGAAGGGTCAGCGTCTGGGGCGGAGCTTCGCGAGGTTGTCGGCCACGAGGGGTTCGCGGGTGGCCAGGGCCAGGGCGACGTCGCGGAGCTGCCTGGCCCGGTGGAGCTGGGAGCGCCAGTCGGAACCGGTCGCCCGGTGCGCCATGTCGACCTCGACCTCGACCACGCGGAACCCCTTGCGGATCAGGTCGATGGTCAGGGCGGTCTCCACGCCGAAGCCGTGGGCCAGCGGGCGGGCCGCCTCGAACGCCTCCCTGGTGAGGCAGCGCTGGCCGTTGAGCGGCTGGGTCGCCTCGAAGCCGGTGGCGCGGCGGATGCCGTCTCTCGACAGCCGGACGACGATGCCGTGGCCGGCGAGCTTGACCCGGTTGGTGAAGGCGGCGATGGTCATGTCGGCCTCGCCGGCGCGCACGGGCCCCGCTAACGCGGCCGCGGCTTGGGCGCTGCCGGCCAGGTCGGCGTCCAGGAAGAGCAGATGGCGGGCGTCGCCGTCGAGAAGGCGCACGGCCTCGGCGCCCGTCTCCATGGCGGCCGCCTTGCCGCGGTTGCGGCTGTGGCGGACGACCTTGGCCCCCGCCGCGCGGGCGACCCGGCCCGTCTGGTCGGTCGAGCCGTCGTCGACCACGACGACGAGGTCGACGCCGGGCAGGCCGAGGGCCGAGGCGACGGTGAGACCGATGCGATCGGCCTCGTTCTTGGCCGGGATGACGACCGCGGTGTCGCCCGCCGTCATGACTTCTCGGAGAGAAGGAACTCCTGCGGCACCTCGTCATGCACGGTGAACACCGAGTCGAGCCCGGTGACCTGCAGGATCTTCTGCACGGCGGGGCGCGGCGAGGCCACCTCCAGGGTGCCGCCCTGCTCCTTCATGCGCTTGAGTGCCGACAGCAGCACGTTCATCCCCGTGGAGTCGCAGAAATCCACGGCGGACATGTCTATGACCACGCGGCCGGGCCCCTCCTGGAGCAGCCGGGTGAACTCCGACTGCAGGTGGGGTGCCGTATAGAGGTCGATTTCACCGGCAATCACGACAAGTGCGTGGCCGGCATGTGATCGAGTCGAGACCTTGAGCTCCACAGAGGCAGGCTAGCGGCGTGAGGGCTCCGGGTCACGTTGTCACGCCGATACGTGAATGACGGCATGGATTCCGGGTGGCGACGAGAGTGGCCATTTGGGCTCCACGAAGACGGAGAGTAGGCGAAACTTGACGGTGCGCCACCATGGCGGCCGGAGAGGGGGCGGGCCTGAGCTCCGGATCCGGTCACCACTTCACAGGAGGAGGCTGGGCGAGCTCACGGGCCCGATGACCTATGAACACAGACCAACCGGAAGATCCTCAGCGTCGGAGAATCCGCGAACAGCTGGAAGCCATTCTCATCCGCAGCGAGAAGGCGACCTCGTGGCACGACGAGGCGGCCCGCCTGCGCGGGCTGGTCAACCACGAGGGTTACGTCCCCGTACGCACCAAGCTGGCCGGGGAGGACCTCGACTTCCTCTCCGGGGCCCGCGACGAGCTGCTGATGTTCTCCGAGCTCGGGTTGCGGCTGCTCGACCTGCACCAGCCGCGTGACGCGGGCGGCATCACCAGCGACGCCGCGCACCCCATCCTGCGGTGCCGGAGCTGCATGTGGAGATGGCCCTGCCCGACATTTCGTGCCATGTCGGAGTCGTTCGGCTCCACCTGCGAGTCCATCCTCCCGGAGACCGCCTGATCCACCCCGTCATCCGAGAGGGAGGCGGATCTCGAACCGGCAGCCCGGCCCCTCGTTCACCACGCCGATCACCCCGTCGTGCGCCTCCACGATGCCCCGGGCGATCGCCAGCCCCAGCCCGGCCCCGCCGTCCGCCGTCGGGGTCCGGGCCGCCTCTCCGCGGAAGGCCACCTCGAACACCCGCGACAACTCCTCCTCCGGGATGCCGCCGCAGCAGTCGCTGACCGACAGGCAGGCCATCCCCGACTCCACCCCGGCCCGCATCACCACCGGCAGGTCCGAGGGCGTGTGCTTGACGGCGTTGACCACGAGATTGCGCAGGGCCCGCCCGAGCGCGCCCGCGTCGGCCTCGACCGGCACCGACGCCGCCGCCTCAGCGGTGAGCACCACGCCCTTGGCCCTGGCCAGCGGCTCGGCCCCGGCCAGCGTGTCGGCGACCAGGTCGGCGAGCCCGATCCTGGCCCGCGACAACCGGAGCGCCCCGGCGTGGATCCTCGACAGCTCGAACAGGTCGTCCACCATCGCCGACAGCCGCTCCACCTCCAGCTTGATCTGGCGGTGGTAGCGGCCGACCGTCTCGGGGTCGGCCACGACGCCGTCCTCCAGCGCCTCGGCCATGGCGCGCATCCCGGCCAGCGGAGTGCGCAGGTCGTGGCTGACCCAGGCGACGAGCTCGCGCCGGGCGCCTTCGAGCGCGCGTTCGCGCGCGTACGCCTCCTGCAGCGCGTCGGCGATGGCCTGGAGCTCGGCGGGCAGCCCCCGCGGCGCGACGAACGGCGGCTCGCCGACCGCGGCCACCAGCCGCCTGCTCTCCGCCACGACCCGCCTGGCCACCACGAACGCCACGCCGAGCCCGACGAGGCCGCCGACGGCGATCACGCTGAGCACGACGTCCCTGGCGGGGCCCTCGATGATCATCCGCATGGTGATCGCCACCACGCCGGCCAGGGTGGCGGCCACCGCGACGACCACGACGATCGCCATCATCACGCCGATGGAGCGGGTGCGCAGCCACCACATGACGGCCAGGCCCGCCGCCGCCACCAGCAGGCCCAGCCCTGCGGTGACCACGACGATCATGCCGAGGCTCACGCGGGGCCCTCCAGCGGTTCGTACCGGTAGCCGACCCCCCAGACCGTGACGATCCTGCGCGGATCGGTCGGATCTGGCTCGATCTTCTCCCGCAGCCGTCTGACGTGCACGGTCACCGTGGAGGAGTCGCCGAACGACCATCCCCACACCTGGTCGAGCAGCGCCGCCCGGCTGAACGCCTGCCTGGGGTTGCGCATCAGGTAGGCCAGCAGGTCGAACTCGCGGGCGGTCAGCATGATCTCCGCCCCGCCGAGCCGTACCTCGTGGGCGCCCACGTCCACCGTCAGGTCGGCGTCGCGGAGCACGCCGGTGCCGCCGGTGACGGCCGCGCCGCGGGCGCGGCGCAGCACCGACCGCACGCGCAGGGCCAGCTCGCGCGGGCTGAACGGCTTGACCACGTAGTCGTCGGCGCCCGTCTCCAGGCCTACCACCCGGTCGATCTCCTCCCCGAGCGCGGTCAGCATGATCACCGGCACCGGCCAGCGCTCCCTGAGCTTCCTGCACACCTGCAGCCCGTCGAGCTGGGGCAGCATCAGGTCGAGCACCATCAGGTCGGGCGGCCTGGCCAGCGCGCGGCGCAGCGCCTCCGCGCCGTCGCCCACGCACTCGACCTCGTGCCCGTCGCGCTCCAGATAGCGTGCGACCACCTCGGACACGTTCGGGTCGTCGTCGACCACCAGGATGCGGGTGTTCACGCCCTCACGGTACGGCGCTGCGGCGCGGGCGAGGCGATCACGTCATCGCTTCGTAAGCCTCGCACGCGGCACCGGCACGACGTACGGTGGCGTCATGGGTCGAGTCATCATGCTCGTGGCGGGTGCCGCGCTGGCGCTCTTCGTGCTGTTCACCTTCATCATCCCCATGGTTCTGGGGCTGCTGAAGATCGCGCTGATCATCGGAGTGATCGCTCTGCTGGTCTTCGTCGTCGTCACGCTGGTCGGTAAGTCGTCCTCGCCGCAGTGACGGCCTTCCTGTTCGATCCCTGGCTCATCGCCGTCACCATGGTGGCGGTCCTGCTGCTGGTCTCGTGGGCGGCCAGGCTGCTGCCGGCCTGCGGCGGTGAGCCGTCCGGGTTCCCCCTGGTGTACGCGCGGCGCACGGCCTTCCAGCGCCAGCGCGATCCCGACGCGGCCGGGAGACCGAGACCGCGAGCTCCTTCACCGCGCCCCGCTTCCTGTTAGGCGGGGCTCGGACCCGAGCCCTGGAAGTCTCCATGGGAGAAGGGCTCATGATCGATTCGCTTGTCTCGTTCGTCATCGGCGTCTCCGGGGGCCACGCCGCCCTCGGCATCGTGCTGTTCACCCTGGCCGTACGGCTCCTGCTGCTACCGCTGGGCATCCGCCAGGCACGCAGCGCCCGCGTCAGGGACCGCCTCGCGCCCAGGCTGCGCGAGCTGCGCAAGAGGTTCGGGCGCGACCCGGAGCGGCTGGCGAAGGAGACGTCCGCGCTGTTCGCCAAGGAGGGCAGCTCGCCGTTCGCGGGGATCCTGCCGGGGCTGGCCCAGTTGCCGTTCATGTGGCTGATGTTCCGGGTGGCGACCCACCCGACCGCGCTGGCGGGCCACGACCTGTTCGGGGCTCCGCTCGGTCAGCAGGTCGCGGCCGTGCTCGCACATTACGGTCTGTTCAGCGGCCCATTTTCGGTCTTCGCTCTGGTGCTCGTGCTGATGGCCGCGGTGGCATGGCTGTCTTCCCGTACGGTGAAGTCGGCGCTGACCGACGACCAGCCGGAGCTCATCCGAAGGGTGACACCGTTGCTGCCATTCGGCTCGGTGCTGGCCGCGGCGGTGCTCCCCCTGGCCGCCGGGCTCTATCTGCTGGTTTCCACGGCGTGGACCGTGGGAGAGCGCGCCGTGCTCGCTACCCGGCCTCTTTGAGCGCGTGAACCTGCCCGTTCATCTGCTTCTGAGGTGCGGGCAGGATCGCCCACACCGTTGTCGTGTCGCCGTCATGCCGCACGCCCCAGCTCTCCGCCACATACTCGACGATCCCCAGCCCGCGGCCGCCCAGCGAGGACAGGGCCGGCCGGCCCGCCCTCGGCTCGGTCGCCGCTCCCCCGTCGCTGACCGCCACCTCGATGTGACCATCGTTACGCAGCCAGGACACCCTCACCATCCCCGAAGGCAACGGGTGGGCGTGCCGTAGCGCGTTGCTGAGCAGCTCGCTCACCACGAGTACGGCATCGTCGATCGCGGGATCGAAGACCCCGCAGTCCTGAAGATCGTTGCTGAGACGCTGGCGGGCGACGGCGACGCTGGACGGCGCGTACGGCAGTAGCACCACGCTTGACACACCCACCTCCCCGTCTCCCAGTGCCCCCCGCGGAAGCACCCCCGGTACGACCGAAATGCCCCGTTACTCGATCCCAGAAACCGCATCTCGATCACAGCTTGTACACATCGGACGATAGATCAGCGCAACCGTGACCACCTCGTTACCGCACCGGTGTGTCGGATCCGATAGTAGAAGCGGACCTGAGCTGGAGCTTCATCCGGGTGCCGCCACCGGGGCGCGGATGCGCGCTCACCTCGCCGCCCTGCGCCCTGGCCAGGCTCCGCACGATGTAGAGGCCGAGCCCGACGCCGCCGAACCTCCGGCGGTCGCCGGTCTCCACCTGGACGAACCGTTCGAAGATCCGCTCCCGGTCGGCCGGCGCGATCCCCACGCCCTCGTCGTCGACCACCACGACCACCCCGCCGTTCTCGCGCCAGGCGCCGACGCTGATCAGCCCGCCCTGCGGCGAGTACTTGAAGGCGTTCTCCAGGAGCTGGCCGAGCACGATGTCGGTGGCCAGCGGATCGCCCATCACCCACGGCAGGCCCACGGCGATGCCGACCTCGATGCGGTGCCTGTCGGACAGCACCGGCAGGCCGAGCGTGGCCGCGTGCAGCCGCTCGGCCAGGTCGAACGGCTCGTCGCCGACCACCTGCTCCTCCGCCCCCGCTCTGGCGCCGAGCAGCAGGTGGTCCATGAGGCTGCCGAGCGACTTGGCCCGCTCGGCGATCGTGTGCACGGCGGAGCGGCGCTCGGCGTCGCTCAGCTTGTCCCAGCGGGCGTCGAGCGTGCCGGCGAAGCCGCGGACGACCGTGATCGGGGTGCGCAGCTCGTGGCTGGTGGTCGCCAGGAACAGGTCCTTGGCCTCCTCCAGCTCCTTGGCGGCGGTGACGTCGCGGAAGTCGACGACCAGCTCGCCGGTCTCCTCGATGCGCGCGCACACCACGTCCAGCCAGCGCCCGCTGGGCAGCTGGTGGGTGACCTTCTCCCCAGGTCCGGGCAGCGGGAACGGCGGCGGGCCGCCGATGACCTCCTCGGCGCTGACGGCGGTGAGCTCGGCCGCGGCCGGGTTCCACCGCAGCACCCGGCCGTCGCCGTCGAGCACCGCGATGCCGTCGGCGCTGGCGTCGAACACGGCCCGCTCGTGCGCGCGCTGCCGCACCGCCTCCTGGTAGGCGACCGCGTTGCCGACCGCGATCCCGGCGTGCCCGGCCAGCAGCTCCAGCAGCTCCAGCTCCAGGTGGCCGGGCTTGCGCTTGGCGAACAGCGCGTAGAGCGCGCCGTACGGGCGACCGCCGACGGCGGCGAGGCCGAGCGCGATCGTGTGCAGACCCTTCAGCCGCGCCCACACCAGCCGGTCCAGCCCGGCGGACTCCAGCAGCACGGTCCTGCCGGTGCGCAGGAGCGTGCCGACCAGGCTGGTGTCCAGGTCGGTGGTGGCGTCCTTCAGCGAGTCCGGCAGCCGGTAGGTGCTGACCAGGCGCAGCCGGTCGCCCTCGATGAGCACGAACCCGCCCGCGTCGGCCCCGGTCAGCTCGGTGAGGCTGGCCGAGATGCGGTCGAGCACGGCGGGCAGCTCCAGCTCGGCGTTGATGTCGCCGACCACGTCGGTGAGCCTGCGCACCAGCCTCGCGCGGCGCGCCAGGCGGCTCTTGGCCGCGTGGTCGGCCTGCACCAGGTGGTAGACGCAGACGTATCCCGCCGTCGCGCAGCCCACGCGCAGCGCGCTGATGTCGGCCCGCACGTCCAGCACGCCGCCGTCGGCGCGCGCCCGCTTCGTGCGCAGCGACACCTGCCCGCCGGTGCGGACCCGCTCCAGGGCCGCGTGGTGCTCGGCCGCCAGTTCCTCCGGCACGATCGGCGCCCTGCGCCCGAGCACGTCGGCCGCGGGCCAGCCGAAGAGCGCCTCGGCGGCCGCGTTCCAGACCAGGACCGTCTGGTCCCGGTCGATCGCGACGACGGCGTTGGGTGAGCTGTCGAGCACCGCGCGGACCATCTCGTCGTCACTCGCACCCCTTGGGTCCCCCACGACTCCATAGTGCCCGCGGCGTGGCGCTCGCGTCGGGCGATCCGTCCGATACGCTGCGGTCACGGCTTTTTCATGGCGGGTGGAGGTGAAGGCGTGTCGGGCGACCTCGAGGCCCTGCTGCGGGTGACGTCCGACACTTATCGGGGTGACGGCCAGCTCGACGTCGCGCTCGGCACCTACGACGGCGCGGTCGGCAGGTTGGTGCTCGCGGTCACCGCGCGCGGCCTCGTCGCCTGCAGCTACGAGGACGAGCACGTGGTGTTCGAGCGGGTGTCCAACCAGGTGGGCAGCCTCATCGGCACCGACGCCCGGCGGCTCGACCCGGTCCGCCGCGAGCTAGACGCCTACTTCTCCGGCCGGCTCCGCGCCTTCTCCACCCGGGTCGACCTGACCCTCGCCACGCCGTTCGCTCGTACGGTCCTGCAGAAGACGATGGCGGTCCCGTACGGCACGACCACGACGATGGGCCGGATCGGCGAGCTCATCGGCAGGCCGCGCGCGCTGCGCGCGGTCGGCAACGCGCTCGGCGCCAACCCCGTGTGCGTGATCGTTCCGTGTCACCGCGTGGTGCGCGACGACGGCGAGCCCGGCGACTACGCGGGCGGCCCCGCCGCCAAGCGCCATCTGCTCACCGTCGAGCGACGCGGCGCGTGACCAGCCCGATCAGCAGCGTCGCCAGGGCCGCGACGATGGCCGCGCCCAGCGCGCCGTTCATCCACGGCTCCCTGGTGAAGCCGATGACCTCGCGCACCCCGGCCCAGAAGCCGTCCCACGGGGCGACGGTGGGGGTGGAGGTGGTCAGCCAGTACGCCGCGAAGCCGAGCGCCCACGGCACCAGCATCGACCAGCGGGCGGGGGCGTCGGCGTCGGTGTTCCACCGGGCCGCGCCGCCGAGCAGGAAGTAGTCGACGGCCAGCACCGCGAACATCGGCACGAACACCGCGCCGATCACGCCCAGGAACGCGCCGTAGGAGGTCACGTCCACGACCAGCGCGATGGCGACGGTGAACAGGCCGATGAGGGTGCTGATGATCCGCCGGTCGACGCGCGGCATGAGGTTCTGCAGCGAGACGGTCGTCGAGTAGACGTTCGCGAACGACTGGTCGGCCTCGCGGAGCACCAGGATCGCGAAGAACAGCGCGCCCAGCGGCACCGCCACGAACGGCCCGAACACCGCCGTGCTGTCGGCCGCCACCGCCTCGGCCCCGGCGATCGCGACCGCGTACACGCCCAGGGCCAGGCAGGCGACCTGGGCGAGCGTGTAGCCGCCGACCACGCCGGTGAAGGCCGCCCGGCTGGACCTGGAGTGCCGGGCGAAGTCGGCGGCCAGCGGCACCCACGACACCGACAGCGCGATCACGTAGTCGACGGCCGGGGCGAACGCCTCCCAGGACCCTCCGGTCCGCGGCTGCGCGTCGCCCAGGAACTGCACCGCGAACCAGATCATCGCGATGATCACCAGAACCGTGATGTAGCGCCTGATCAGCCGGACCGCGCCCAGCGGCCAGACGGTCAGCACCGTGGTGATCACCCCGGCGACGATCACCCACACCGCGTACGGGACCGTGTCGCCGAAGATGGCCAGGGCGCCCTGGGCGATCACCCAGAGCTCGAACGCGCCCCAGCCGATCATCTGGATGATGTTGAGCACGGTGGGGAAGTACGACAGCCGCGCCCCGAACAGCCCGCGCAGCAGCACCATCGCGGGCTTGCCGGTCTGCGTGCCGGGGATGGCCGCCAGGCCCACCATGGTGGTGCCGATCAGGCTGCCGACCACGGTCGCGACCAGGGCGGCCGTCACGGTCAGCGGCGCCCCGCCGAGCGGGTCGATCAGGAACAGGGCGCCGGAGAAGCCCAGCAGGCTGACCGCCAGGTTGGCCCAGAGCGCGCCCTGGTCGAGCACTCCGAGCGTCTTGGGGGGCTCGCCCTCCAGGGTCAGCGGAACTTCCTCGCCATGGATGGCATGCGACATCGCGCACTCCCTACGCCGGCATTACCCGGACAGGTTCATGCGGTCGGCAGCGGCGTAGCTGCCCTCTCAGCCCGGTTGGCCCCGAGCTCCCGCGGTGGGTCGTCAACAGCCGGAGATCAACTCCGGCTGCCGCCCCCATGATGCACTATTAGTCCCGTTTCGGCCAGTCGGGGTCAGGCGACCATCGGCGGCCGGCCCGTCTCGCTGACCATGGGACGCTTGTCGTGCTCCCAGGCCTGCATGCCGCCGCCCACGTTGACCGCCTCGCGGCCCAGGCGGTTGAGCCAGGCCGCCACCTGCATCGAACGGCCGCCGACGCGGCACACGACGTAGACCGGACGGCCGGAGGGGACCTCGTCGACCCGTGCCTGGATCTGCGTCATCGGGATGTGGACCGCCTCGGGGGCGTGGCCCGCCACCCACTCGTACTCCTCGCGCACGTCGAGCAGGTAGGCGTCGTCGGGCACGTCGCGGACCTCGACCTCGGAAACCGTCATGCGCCCATTCTTACCTGCCGCGCGTCGTGCTCGGCACGCTACTTGAGCAGCTTGGACATGCGGCGGTCGGCCAGCGGCTTGCCGCCGGTCTGGCAGGTGGGACAGTACTGCAGCGAGGAGTCGGCGAAGGACACCTCGCGGATCGTGTCGCCGCAGACGTCGCACGGCTGGCCCGCGCGGTTGTGCACGCGCAGCCCCGACTTCTTCTCCGCCTTGAGGTCTTTGGCCGCCAGGCCGCGCGCCCGCTCGACCGCCTCGCGCAGCGTGGTCACGATGGCGTCGTGCAGGTCGGCGATCTGCGCGTCGGTCAGCGTCGCCGCGACCTTGAACGGGGACATCTTCGCGGCGTGCAGCACCTCGTCGGAGTAGGCGTTGCCGATGCCGGCGACGACCTTCTGGTCGCGCAGCAGGCCCTTGATCTGGGTGCGGTTGCCGCCGACGATGCGTTTGAGCGCGGCGACGTCGAAGGACTCGTCGAGGGGGTCGGGGCCGAGCGCGGCGACACCCGGCACTTCATCCGGATTTCTCACGACATAGACGGCCAGGCGCTTCTGCGTGCCCGCCTCCGTCAGCTCGAACCCCGGCGCCAGCCCGTCGGCGTCGGGCGCGAGCCGCACCCGTACGGCGAGCGGGCCCTTGCCCGGACGGACCGGCCTGGCGCCCGACAGGTCGTCACGCCAGCGCAGCCAGCCCGCCCGGGCCAGGTGGATGACCAGGTGGAGCCCGTCACAGTCGAGGTCGAGGAACTTGCCGTGACGGGACACGCCCGTGACGGTCAGCCCGCCCAGCGCGGTCACCGGCGGGTCGAACGTCTTGAGCGCCTGGAAGGCCACCACGTCGACGCCCGCGATCGTGCGGCCGACCGCCCGCTCGCCCAGGAACGCGGTGAGCGACTCCACCTCGGGAAGTTCAGGCATGCTCTCCAGACTACGCGGCGCTACGGCACGTCCCAGAACGCCAGCTCGTGCGCCATCCCCTCCGTGAACATCGCCTCCGCCCGGTCGGGATCGACGTCCGTCTCGTCGATCATCTGGGCGATCCGCTCGGCCAGCGCGGCGAACCCCGGGTCGGCGTAAGTGTCGACCCAGGCCCGGTAGCGCGGCTCGGCGGGCGGGTTCTCCGCCAGGATCCGCCCCAGCGTCGAATATCCCCACATGCACGGATACAGCGCCGCCAGCCCTTCCCCGTACGAGCCCGCGGACTCCAGCAGGAAGGACGTGTACGCGACGCAGGCCGGCCCCTTCACCGCCCCTTCCAGATCGGCCCCGAACTCGGCCGACAGCGAACGGTGCAGATCCAGCTCCTCGTGGTAGGTCGAGTGCGCCAGGTCCACCAGGTCGCCGACGTGCGCGTCAGGAGCCTGCCAGGCCAGCTTGGCGAACACCCGCACGTAGTCGAGCAGGTAGAGGTAGTCCTGCTCCAGCCACGACCGGAACACGGGCTCGGGCAGATCGCCCCGGCCGATCCCGGCAACGGTGGGATGGGCCAGCTGAGCCTCAAGCAGGGGACGGCCGACGGCGTGCAATTTTTCCGAGATGGTCATGCTCGCACGTTAGTGTCAGAGGATGAGCGTGACGATCGCGGAGGAGATCCTCCTTCTCGCCTTCGGCGAGGACGACGGCAGGCAGTTGCTCTCCACCATCCAGCTCGACCCCGCCGTGGCCGGCGCCCTCCTGGCCGAGCTGGCGATCAGCGAGCGCATCACGCTGCGCGACAAGAAGGTGACCGTCCTGGACCCCGCGCCGCTGGGCGACGACGAGCTCGACGCCGCGCTCGCCCGCATCGCCGGCAGCCCGAAGGAGCGCAGGCCCGCCTGGTGGGTGCAGCAGCTGCAGTCGGGCAAGCTCCGCACCCGCCTGCTCACCCGGCTCGCCGCCGCGGGCGTGCTGGCCGAGGAGCGCGGCCGGGTGTTCGGCATCTTCCGCACCACCCGCTGGCCCGAGCTCGACGGCAGCGTCGAGTCGCGGGTACGCGAGCGGGTCGCGGGCGCGCTGGGCGGCGCCGAGCCCGACCCGCGCACCGCCGTGCTCATCGCGGTCATGCACGCCGCCAAGCTCGACCGCAAGGCGTTCCCCGGCGCCGACAAGGGCCGGGTCAAGGAGATCGCGGCCGGCGCGTGGGAGGCCGAGGCCGTGGCGCAGACGATCGCCGCGATCAACGCGGGCATCTCGATCGCCGTCACCACGGCCGCCATCACCGCGACGGGCTAACCCGCGTCGAGAATCTCCTTCGGCACCGGCTGGTCGGCGGCCAGCGCCTCGAACAGGGCCAGCGCCTTGGCCCTGTCCCACTTGACGGCCTCGCCGCCCGCGACGTTCTCGGTGCCGCCGAAGGGCACCACCGTGGTCACCGGGCTGTCGCCCATGGCCAGGCCCAGCGAGAGCATGTCGAACACGCCGGTGTCCTCGTCGACCGCCACGGCGTCGGTGGCGCTCATCGCCAGCGGGATCGAGGTGAACGGGTTGATCAGGGTGCCGGGGCTGGCCGCCTTCTTCACCACCGCGCTGAGGAACTGGCGCTGCCGCTTGGTCCGCTCGTAGTCGGGCAGCGCCCCGCCCTTGCGGGTGCGGACGTAGCCGAGCGCCTGGGCGCCGGTGAGGGTCTGGGTGCCCTTCTTGAGCTTCAGGCCCGCCTTGGGGTCGTTGACCGCGGCCCGCACGTTGATCTCGACGCCGCCGACGGCGTCGACGATCTCGACGAAGCCGGCGAAGCCGATCTCCATGTAGTTGTCGACGCGGATGCCCGTGACCGTCTCGACGGTGCGGACCAGGAGCTTGGGCCCGCCGATCGCGTAGGCGGCGTTGAGCTTGTTGCGGCCCTGGCCGGGGACGGTGACGGCGGAGTCGCGCGGCAGACTGACCAGCGTCGGCCGGTCGCTCCCCTCGGGCAGGTGGAGCAGCATCATCGAGTCGGTGCGCTGGCCCTCGCTGTTGCCGGTGGCGAGCTTCCTGCGCTCGCGGGCCGACAGGCCCTTGCGGCTGTCGGAGCCGACCAGGAGCCAGTTGGTGCCGGGGGTGTCGGCCGGGCGGCCCTCGTAGTCGTCCAGGATCCCGGCGGGCAGCCCGCCCAGCCGCCCGTCGATCCAGAAGAGCATGCCGGCGGCGGTCACCACCAGCGCCACCAGGAGCGCGAGGAGGATCTTGAGAACGGTGCCGCCCTTGATCCGCCGGCGCGGCGGCCGCTGTCCGGGCGGCGGGGGCGGCCGGTCGGAGGTGCTCCGCATGGGCCTGACAGGGCTGCTGCCCGACCGGCGCTTGCCGTACACCCGCGAGCTGGACCGCGGCACGTCGTCGGCGACCGGCTGCTGCGGGGGCTGCGGGAAGTGGTGCGCCGGGGCCCCCGCCGCACGCGGCCCGTCCTTGCTGGAAGGCAGCGGGCGACGCTCGCCCGGCGAGCGCATGGCCCGCGTCCGGTCGTCCTCAGCCACGTGGCTCCTTCTTCCCCTTGCTTGACATAGTCGCCCTGACATAGAAGCTACGTCCAACACTTCGCTCAGTGCAGTCCACCGGCCATTGTTCCGCCACGGAAAAGTACGTAGAACCAGGCAGATAAGACCACCGGAAACACAGAGGCCATCCGCATCGTTAGTTTTATGGACCAGCTCTAAAGAAGGGATGATCGTGTCCACTGCGGACCCATGGAGTAGCCGCCCGTGCACATGCACGGGTTCCCCTGAGAGCTCGCAGCGGTGAGCGCCTATCTGGGCCTGATGGCCCTCTTCCTGCTCACAGCCGCGACGGGCTACTTCGTCGCCCAGGAGTTCGCCTTCGTCGCCGTCGACCGGGCCGTCCTGCGCGAGCAGGCCGCGGCCGGTGACCAGGCCGCCGAGAAGGCACTCCGCGTGACCTCACGCCTCTCGTTCATGCTGTCGGGCGCCCAGCTCGGCATCACCGTCACCGCCCTGCTGGTCGGCTTCCTGGCCGAGCCCGCCATCGCCGTGATCGTGCGGCCCTGGCTGACGGACGCCGGCCTCTCCGACGCCCTCATCACCGGGCTCTCCGTCGCCATCGGCGTGGGCGTGGCCACCGTGGTGCAGATGGTGCTCGGCGAGCTAGCGCCGAAGAACCTCGGCATCGCCAGGCCGGAGCAGGTGGCGAAGTTCCTGGCCGGATCGACCCTCGTCTACCTGGCCGTGGTCGGGCCGGTGATCCGCCTCTTCGACTCGGCGGCGACCGGGCTGCTCAGGAAGGTGGGCATCGAGCCCGTCGAGGAGGTGGAGCACGGCGCCACCCCCGAGGAGCTCTCCCGGATCATCGAGGAGTCCACGGAGGCCGGTGAGCTGCCGCCTCGACTGTCGGAGCTGCTGGAGCGCGCCCTGGAGTTCGGCGACCACACGGCCGAGGAGATCATGGTGCCGCGGCCCCGGGTGGTGGCGATGCGCGCCGCCCAGCCGATCTCCGAGCTGCTGGAGACCATGCGGCAGTGCGGCCACAGCCGCTACCCGGTGCTCGGCGACGACGGCGACGTGGCCGGCGTGACCGGCGTGCGCGAGCTGCTCGCCTCCGGGATCGAGGAGGGCGCCGTGCGCGACATCACCCGCCCGGCGCTGCTCGTGCCCGACTCGCTGCCGCTTCCCGCGGTGCTCGACCGCATGCGCGTCGCCAAGGACGACATCGCCTGCGTCATCGACGAGTACGGCGGCCTGGCGGGTGTGATCACCGTCGAGGACCTCGCTGAGGAGCTCGTCGGCGAGCTCGTCGACGAGAACGACCCGGACCCGGTGGGCGCCGTGCGGCAGCCCGGCGGCGTCTGGGAGGTGCCCGGCAGGCTGCGGCTCGACGAGGTCGAGCGGGCCACCGGCATCGCGCTGCCCGAAAGCGACGACTACGACACGCTCGGCGGCCTGATCCTGGCCGAGCTGGGCCGGATGCCCGAGCCTGGCGACACGGTGACGGTGCCGACCGTCGTCGAGGCCGACCCGTTCGAGTACGACGCCGGCGGCGACCGCCACGTGGCCGAGCTGACCGTGATCTCGCTCAACCGGCGCGTGCCCGAATGGGTGCGGCTGGCGCCCGCCCAGCAGCCCGCGGAGGCGACCCGATGACGATGATCATGATCAGCGTCGCGCTGCTGGCGTTCAACGCGCTGTTCGTCGCCGCCGAGTTCGCCTTCGTGTCCTCCCGGCGGCACCGCCTGGAGGAGATCGCGGCGGGCGGCAACCGGCTCGTCAGGATCGCGGCCAGGTCGGCCGCGGGCGGCAGCCGCCAGCTCTCCCTGATGCTGGCCGGCGCCCAGCTCGGCATCACGCTGTGCACGCTGGGCCTCGGGTACGTGACCGAGCCGGCCATCGAGCACTACCTCGAACCGGTGTTCGCGGCCATCGGCGTGGCAGAGCCGCTGCGCATGCCGATCGCGCTGACGCTCTCGCTGGCCCTGGTGACGTTCCTGCACATGGTGGTGGGCGAGATGGCGCCCAAGTCGTGGGCGCTGACCCACCCCGAGCAGGCGGCGCTGCTGCTCACCCTGCCGTTCAGGGCCTTCACCTCGGTGATGCGGCCGCTGCTGTCGTCGCTCAACGGCCTGACCAACCTCGGCCTGCGGCTCTTCGGGGTGCAGCCGCGCAACGAGCTGGCCACCACCAGGACGCCGCGCCAGCTCGCCATGCTGGTCGGCGAGTCCGGCCGGATGGGGCTGCTCGACCGGGAGGAGCACGACCTGCTGACCCGGGCGCTGCGGTTCGAGGCCGAGGGCATCGAGCGCCTCATGGTGCCGATCGGCCGGGCGGTCACCGTACCCCCGCGGGCCGGCACGGCCGAGATCCGGCGCGTGGCGGCCGGCAGCGGCCACCTCAGGCTGCTCGTCAGCGACGGCGGCGAGGTGGCGGGGGTCCTGCACGCCCGTGACGCCCTGCTGGAGCCCGGACGTACGGCGAGCGAGCTCGCCAGGCCGGTGCCGAAGCTGCCGAGCCTCACGCAGGTCCCCGAGGCCGTGGCGGCCCTCCAGGAGGCCCGTGCGCACCTGGCGCTGGTCACCGGGGGCGACGGCGCGGTCATCGGCATGGTGAGCCTCACCGACCTGCTGGGGCAGTTGCTGGACACGCGCAAACTGGCGGCCTGACCTCAGCTTCGCTCTGAGCGAAAACAATGGGCCCCGGCCGGAAGCGGTTTGAAAGCGAGCTGCAACCGGCCGGGCGTACCTTTCGCCCGGCGGTACGGCCGGGAGGCCGCAAGCGGACAGGATGTCGAGGAAAAGATGAAGCCCCGGCTCTTGCGAACCGGGGCTCTTCTTCGCCAGGGTGGGTCTGCCGATTTTCATCGACCCTACCGAGGTGGGCGAGGAGGGATTTGAACCCTCACGTCCTTTCGGACACACGGACCTGAACCGTGCGCGTCTGCCGTTCCGCCACCCGCCCTTGTGGGTGCGGAGAAACACTAGCACGTAACAGCCACTGGTACTGAACCCGGATACGATCGCATAAGACACGGGAGCGGAGGAGCTGGGCGCGAGTGCCTCAGGAGCGCCGGGGGCCGCCGCCTCGTGGTTCGAGCGGAGACCGGGCGCCACGCGCGCCGGGGGGCCGCGATCATATGCACGGAGGAAGGGAGGTACCCGGTGGGAGTCCTTCAGCGCTTCGAGCGACGGCTCGAAGGCTTGGTTGAGGGGGCCTTTGCGCGGGCGTTCAAATCTGACCTTCAGCCGGTCGAGGTCGCCAGCGCGGTGCAGCGGGAGATGGACGAGCGGGCGGCGATCGTCGCCCAGGGCCGTACCCTCGTCCCGAACGACTTCGTGGTGGAGCTGTCCACGACCGACGCCGAGCGGCTAGAGGTCTACGCCGACAGCATCAGCCACGAGCTGGCCAACCTCGCCAGGGAGTACGCCAAGGAACAGGGCTACTCCTTCGTGGGACCGGTCCGGGTCCGATTCGAGACGGCGGGCGACCTGGCGGTGGGCTTGTTCCGCATCAGGTCCGGCGTCATCCGGGGCGCGACGGTTGAGCAGGACGAGATCCGCCAGCCGGCGAGCGACCTGCCCCCGTCACGTCCCAACGCGTTCGGCGGGCGGCCCCGGCTGCTCGTCAGCACCCAGGACGATCCGCAGGGCGACCGCTCCTACGAGCTCACCACGCCGGTGACCTTGCTGGGGCGCGGCACCGACTGCGATCTTCGTCTCGTCGACCCCGGCGTCTCCCGCCACCACGCGGAGCTGCGCGTCGAGGGTCAGCAAGTCGTGCTGGTCGACCTCGGGTCGACCAACGGCACTTTCGTCAACGGCCAGCCGGTACGCAGAATCGAGCTCCAGAACGGCACGCGAGTGACGCTGGGGCGCACGACTCTGGTGTTCCGGCGCGATTAGAGGTAGACAGACGGTCCATGTCCGAGCTCACGCTGCTGCTGATCCGGCTCGCATTCCTGGCGGTGCTGTGGTTTTTCGTCATTGCCGCAGTCGGCGTGATCCGGACTGACTTGTTCGGGTCACGTACGGCTCCCGCCGGCCCGGGCAAAGGGGCCAAACCGGCCAAGCCCGCGCCCAAGCCCAAGAGCAGGAAGGGGGAACCCCGCCAGCTCATCGTGACAGGTGGCCCGCTGCAAGGCACCACCATTAATCTCACGGAGACGCCCATCACCATTGGCCGGGCGAACGACGCCACGCTGGTAGTCAGCGACGACTACGCATCCAGCCGGCACGCCCGGCTCTTTCCCCAGGACGGTCAGTGGATCGTGGAAGATCTCGGCTCTACCAACGGCACGTATCTCGACCGCTCGAAAGTCACCCGCCCGACCCCGGTGCCGCTCGGTGTTCCGATCCGTGTCGGCAAGACAGTCATTGAATTGCGCAAATGACCATCGCACTCCGCTACGCCGCCCGCTCGGACGTCGGCCTCCTCCGCGAAGGAAACGAGGACTCGGCGTACGCCAGCGGCCGCCTGCTCGCCGTCGCCGACGGCATGGGCGGGCACGCACACGGCGAGGTGGCGAGCTCCGTCGCCATCGCCGCGATGGCCTCTCTCGAAGAGGCCCAGCAGGGGGGTGACCTGCTCAACGCCATCGAGGCAGCCGTACGCGACGCCAATCGCAAGCTGCACGAGATGGTGGGACGGGATCCCAGCCTCAAAGGCATGGGCACCACGCTCACCGCCATGCTCTGGAACGGCACCCAGGTCGCGCTGGTGCACGTCGGCGACTCGCGCGCCTACCTGCTCAGACGCGGGGAGCTCTACCAGATCACCCATGACCACACGCTGGTCCAGCAGCTGGTCGACGACGGGCGCATCACGCCCGAGGAGGCCGCGACGCATCCGCAGCGCTCGATCCTGCTGCGGGCGCTCGACGGCAGCGGCGAGGTCGACCCCGACCTGACGCTGCGCGAGGCGCAGGTGGGCGACCGCTACCTCCTCTGCTCCGACGGGCTGTCCGGGGTGGTGAGCGCGGAGACGCTGCACGCCACGCTGACCAATCTCGACGATCCCGAAGAGGCCGTACGCCAGCTCATCGACCTGGCCAACCGCGGCGGCGGGCCCGACAACATCACGTGCGTGATCGCCGACGTGCTGGAGATCACCGACGGCCAGCAGGTGCCCGTCGAGGCCTCCGTCGTCGGCGCCGCGGGCATGACCCGGCTGCACGGCGGCGAGGAGCCGGCGCCGGGGCGAGCGAGCGCGGTGACCGCTCCCCAGCCGGCCATCACCGATGACGACTACGACGAGCCGGTCGCGCGAGCGTCCCGCAAGTCGGGCAAGCGTCGCCGGGTGTGGCCCGTGCTGGTCACCGTGCTGTCCGTGGCCGCCGTCGTCACGGGCGTCGGCGGCTATTTCGGTTGGAAATGGACGCAGGACCAGTTCTTCGTCGGGGCCTGGGCCGACGAAGTGGTCGTCTTCCAGGGCATCCAGCAGGAGGTGGGCCCCGTTCAGTTCTTCAAGGTGGCCCAGCACACCGGCAAGGCCCTGTCCCGGCTCTCGCCGCCCGACCAGGCCCTGGTCAAGGACGGCATCGAGGTCGGCGACGTGGCCGAGGGCCTCACCAAGATCAACACGATGAAGTTCGCGGAACCCACCCCCACCGCGAGCGCGTCGCCATCTCCCACTCCCACAAGGACGAAACCTCAATAGATGAGCGAAGTGGCCGCAGCCCCCGTGCCCATGCCCGCCAAGCGACGCATGGCCCAGCTCGTCATGCTCGCGTTCGCGGTCGTGATCACGATGGGCGCCTACGCCAACGTCGGGCTGGCGATGGACGGGGCGATCCCCTCGGGCATGCTGACGTACGGCTTGAGCCTGGGCGGCCTGATGCTGGCCGCCTACCTCGTGCTCGCCAAGTTCGCGCCGTGGGCCGACCCGCTGATCCTGCCGCTGGTCACGCTGGTCAACGGGCTCGGCCTGGTGATGATCTTCCGGCTGTCGGAGACCGACTCCACGCTGCCGTCGGCCACGCTCGCCTCGCCCAACACCCAGCTCCTGTGGACGCTCATCGGCATCGTGCTGTTCAGCGTCACCCTGATCTTCCTGCGTGACCAGCGCGCCCTGCAGCGGCTCACCTACACCGCCGGTGCGCTGGGGCTGCTGCTGCTGGTCTCACCGCTGATCCCGTTCCTCGGCCAGGAGATCAACGGCGCCCGCATCTGGATCGGCATCGAGGGCGTGGCCCAGCTCCAGCCCGCCGAGTTCGCCAAGCTGGCGCTGGTCGTCTTCTTCGCCGGCTACCTCGTGGCCAAGCGCGACGTGCTCGCCCTGGCCGGGCGGCGGCTGCTCTTCATCGACCTGCCGCGCGCCCGCGACCTCGGCCCGGTGCTCATCACCTGGGGCGTCAGCCTGGGCATCCTGGTCCTGCAGAAGGACCTGGGCTCCTCGCTGCTGCTGTTCGGCACGTTCATCGCGATGCTCTACATCGCCACCCAGCGCATCTCCTGGGTGATCATCGGCATCCTGCTCTTCCTGGGCGGCGCGATCATGGCCGGCCTGCTCTTCGACCACGTGCAGATGCGCTGGCGGGCGTTCAATGACCCGGGCAACCCCGAGATCTACAACGCGATCGGCGGCAGCGAGCAGCTCATGCAGGGCCTGTTCGCGATGGGCTCCGGCGGCATCCTCGGCTCCGGGCTCGGCCAGGGCCACCCCGAGCTGATCCCGCTGGCCTTCTCCGACTTCATCTTCCCCGCCACCGGCGAGGAACTGGGCCTGACGGGCCTGATGGCGATCCTCGTGATCTACGCGCTGATCGTGCAGCGCGGTCTGCGCACCTCGCTCGCCGCCCGCGACCCGTTCACCAAGCTGCTGTCCGTCGGCCTGTCGTTCCTGCTGGCCTGGCAGATCTTCATCATCGTCGGCGGTGTCACCAACCTCATCCCCCTGACCGGCCTGGTCACCCCCTTCATGTCCCAGGGTGGCTCGGCGCTGCTGTCCAACTGGATCCTCATCGCGCTGCTCGTGCGCATGTCCGACGCGGCGCGCAGGCCGCCGCCCCAGGCGATCCAGAACGAAGGAATGACGCAGGTGTTCCAGCGATGAACCGGACTATCAAGCGCGCCGCCGTGGCCTGCCTGGCCATGTTCGGCCTCCTGATGATCAACGTGAACGTCCTCCAGGGCGTCCGCGCGCAGAGTCTGAGCGACGACGCCCGCAACACCCGCAACTTCTACGAGCGGTACGCCGTGCAGCGCGGGCGCATCACCGCGGGCGGCAAGGTCATCGTGGCCCAGTCGAAGGAGACCAAGGGTGACTTCCGCTTCCTCAGGGAGTATCCCGAGGGCCGCCTGTACGCGCACGTGACCGGCTTCTTCTCGCCCGAGAGCGAGTCGGCCATCGAGCGCAGCGAGAACGACCTGCTCGACGGCTCCAGCGCCGACCTGCTGCTGCAGCGCGGCATCGACCTGTTCACCGGCGAGCCGACCAGGGGCGCCAACGTCGACCTGACGATCAACCCCGAGGCGCAGAAGGCCGCCTACGACGCGCTGCGCGAGAGCGGCAAGCGCGGCGCCGTGGTGGCGATCGAGCCGAAGACCGGCGGCATCCTCGCCATGGTCTCGCTGCCCACGTACGACCCGGCCGAGCTGTCGGGCACCAACAAGTCCGAGGTGTTCGGCCGCTACGACGAGCTGGCCAAGGACAAGAGCCAGCCGCTGCTCAACCGCACCATCGAGAACACCTACCCGCCGGGCTCGACGTTCAAGGTGGTGACCGCCGCCGCCTTCCTGGAGGACGACTCCAGCCGCGGCGCCGACACCACCGTGGACGCCCCGCAGGTGCTCGACCTGCCCAACACCACCGCCGACCTGCCCAACTACGGCGGCGCGGCGTGCGGCTCCGGCCAGGTCACGCTCCGCTTCGCGCTGGAGAGGTCCTGCAACACGCCGTTCGGCAAGATCGGCATCGACCTCGGCCATGAGGCGATGGGCGAGCAGCTGGAGAAGTTCGGCGCGGGCAAGCCGCTGGCCGTCCCGATGTCGGTGGCCAAGAGCGATTTCGGCCCCAAGGAGGACGCGGCGGCCGTCGCCCAGGCCTCCATCGGCCAGCGCAGCAACCAGATGACGCCGCTCCAGATGGCGATGATCGCGGCCGGCATCGCCAACGAAGGCGTGGTCATGAAGCCGTACCTCGTCAACAAGATCACCGACCCCAACGGCGACACGATCGACGAGGCCGACCCCGAGGAGTTCAGCGAGGCGGTCAGCTCCGAGACGGCGGGCGAGCTCACCGACATGATGATCAGCGTCGTGGCCAACGGCACCGCGAACCGCGCGCAGATTCCCGGCGTCCAAGTAGCTGGGAAGACCGGAACCGCCGAGACCGCTCAGGGCCAGCAGCCGCACGCCTGGTTCATCTCGTTCGCCCCCGCGAACGACCCGAAGATCGCGATCGCGGTGATGGTCGAGTCCGGCGCCGTACGCGGCGGCGGGGAGGCGACGGGTGGCGGAACGGCCGCGCCCATCGCGAAAGCGGTGATGGAGGCGGTGCTGAAGTAATGGACGGTAACGTGCTGAATCATGCGGCTCGGTAACCGCTATCTCCTGATCTCCCGCATCGCCGCCGGCGGCATGGGGGAGGTTTGGCGTGCCCGCGACGAGCTGCTCGGGCGCGAGGTGGCCGTCAAGGTGCTCCACAGCCACATCCACGCCGACCCCGCGTTCCGCGGCCGGTTCCGCAACGAGGCGCGCATCACCGCCGGCCTCGCCGACCCCGGCATCGCGCAGATCTTCGACTACGGCGAGCAGGCCGACCGGGCCTATCTGGTGATGGAGCTGGTGCACGGCGAGCCGCTGTCGACCATCCTGGTCCGCAACGGCCCGCTCGGCGCCGAGGTCACCCTCGACGTGCTCCACCAGACGGCCAAGGCGCTGCACGCCGCCCACTCCTCCGGCGTGATCCACCGCGACATCAAGCCGGGCAACCTGCTGGTGACGCACGAGGGCACGATCAAGGTGACCGACTTCGGCATCGCCAGGGCCATGGAGGCGGCTCCGGTGACGCAGACCGGCACCGTGCTCGGCACCGCCCAGTACGTCAGCCCGGAGCAGGCCCAGGGTCTGCAGCTCACGCCCTCGACCGACCTCTACTCCCTGGGCGTGGTGGCCTACGAGTGCCTGTCGGGCCGGGCCCCGTTCCACGGCGACAGCGCGGTGGCGATCGCGCTGCGCCACCTCGGCGAGCAGCCGCCGGCGCTGGGCGTCGACGTGCCCGCCCCGGTGCGCGAGCTCGTGGCGGCGCTGCTGGCCAAGGATCCCGCGCATCGGCCCGGCTCCGCGCGGGAGCTGGCCGATCGCGCGTACGTGCTGCGCGAGTCGCTGTCGGCCGGCGGCGCCGACCTCGGCTCGCTGACCGACCCCTCGGGCTTCCCGATCCGTCCCCGCCAGGAAGACCGGACGGCGGACGGGCCCGCGGCCATGGGCGCCGAGCCGGTCACGGAGCTGCAGGAGACGCCGCCGCGGCGCCGGTTCGGGCGGGTGCTGACGACGGCGGCGGCGGCCGGGACCGTCGTGGCCGTGGGTTTCAGCGCGTGGGCGCTCACCCCCGCCCCTCAGACTCCGCCGCTCGTCGTTCCGGAGACGACGACGCCTCCGCTGCCTGCTTCCGACAAGCCCCGGCAGAAGCCCTCACGGACCAAAACCGAGACCCGTCGGCCTCCTGTGGTTACGGTCAAGTCGTCGAGGCCGGTAGCCTCGCCGTCGGCTACGGTAAGCAAGTCGGCTACGCCGACGACGCAGCCGACGCCGAGCCCGACCCCGACCCCGACCCGTACCCCGACCCCCACGCCGACCCCGACCCCCACCACGACGCCGACGACCCCGACACCTTCCGCCTCGCCGGACCCGGGTGACTCGAACCCGCCGAAGGAGGAGACGTGACGCGCCAACGGGTCGATGATGGACACCGGCGGCCGCCCCCCGAGCAGGCCGGCACCAAGATGAACGGTAAGGGACAGTGCAGGAAATGACTCAGCCTCGGCTTCTCGGAGGTCGCTACGAGCTCGACGGTGTCGTCGGGCGCGGCGGCATGGCCGAGGTGTATCGCGCCAGAGACATCCGGCTGGACCGGATCGTCGCGATCAAGACCCTTCGGTCGGACCTGGCCCGTGATCACACCTTCCAGGCCCGTTTCCGCCGTGAGGCCCAGTCTGCGGCGTCGCTGAACCACCCGGCCGTGGTCGCGGTCTACGACACCGGCGAGGACGTCACCGACGGCGCCCCCGTGCCCTACATCGTGATGGAGTACGTCGACGGCAGGACGCTGCGCGACCTGCTCCGCGCCGACCGGCGGCTGATCCCGGAACGCGCGACCGAGCTGGTCGACGGCATCCTGCGCGCGCTCGACTACAGCCACCGCGGCGGCATCGTGCACCGCGACATCAAGCCGGCCAACGTGATGATCACCACGGCCGGCGACGTCAAGGTGATGGACTTCGGCATCGCCCGCGCGATGGCCGACTCGGCCGCGACGATGACGCAGACGGCCCAGGTCATCGGCACCGCCCAGTACCTCTCGCCGGAGCAGGCACGCGGTGAGCGCGTCGACGCCCGCAGCGACATCTACTCAACCGGTTGCGTGCTCTACGAGCTGCTCACCGGCCAGCCGCCGTTCACCGGCGACTCCCCCGTCGCGATCGCCTACCAGCACGTCCGCGAGGAGCCGATCCCGCCGTCGCAGATCGACCCGGAGATCCCCCAGTGGGCCGACGCGATCGTGCTCAAGGCCATGGCCAAGGATCCGGCGCACCGCTACCAGAGCGCGGCCGAGATGCGGGCCGACATCCAGCGCGCCATGTCCGGCATGCCGGTCGACGCCCAGACGATGGCGATGAACGGCTACGGTCAGGGCACCCGCATGATGACGGCCACCCAGGCCGCCACCGGCCCGGCCACCCAGCGCTCCAGCGCCGTCCCGCCCTACGAGTACGACGAGGGCGGCGGCCGGGCCGGGCGCCGCCGGGCGAACAACGGCGGCGGCAACGCGGTCAAGACCGCCCTGTGGATCATCATCCCGCTGCTGGTCATCGGCGCCTTCATCACCTTGGGCTACGTCATGTTCAGCGGCGGCGGCAGCCCGACGGCCCCGACCACGGTCAAGGTGCCGGGGCTGGAGGCGAAGACGCGTGAATACGCCGAGAGCCAGTTGAAGCAGCTCGGCCTCACGGCGGAGGTCACCGAGGAGTTCAGCGCCGAGTACGACAAGGACACGGTCATCGAGACCGATCCGGCCGAGGGCACCGAGGTGGAGAAGGGCGCCACGGTCAAGGTCGTGGTCTCCAAGGGCGCGGAGAAGGTGAAGGTCCCCGCCGACCTCATCGGCATGACCACCGAAGAGGCCAACGCCAGGCTGACCGAGCTGGGGCTCAGCAGCACGATCAAGACGCGCGCGTCCAGCCAGCCGGAGGGCAAGGTCTTCCGCACCGATCCCAAGGCCGGCGCCTCGGTCGCCAAGGGCGACACGGTGACCCTCTTCATCCCGAAGGAGGCCGTGGCCGTACCGAGCGTCCAGGGCATGACCGAGGAGGAGGCCCGCCGCACCTTGGAGGAAGCGGGCTTCAAGGTCAAGGTCGTCACCCAGCCGAGCGACCAGGCCCAGGGCACGGTCATCCAGCAGAACCCGGGTGAGGGCGCCAAGCTCCAGCCCAACATGACGGTCACCATCGTCGTGTCGCAAGGCCCGGCGGCCCCCACCCCGACCGAGCAGCCGTCGGACGACTTCCCGACCGACGACTTCCCGACGGACGACGTGCCGACCGACGACGGCGACGACGGCTTCCCCAGCCAGGACGAGCCCCCAGGCGACGTAGGCGACGGCCTCGGCTAAGAAAAGGGCCGCCATCCCCAAAAGGGGCTGGCGGCCCTTTTCACGTAAGGACCCCTCCGCCCCACCATTCGAAGGATCGACTCCGGTGCCCGACCTCCGTACAGCCCGGGTTCGACGTAATTCGCGGGTCCTGGAGGTCCTGCAGAGCTGAAACTGCAGGTCATCCAGCCGTGAGAGATGCAGACACCCGAAAGCCCCTAGAGACGCGATTTCAGAGATTCACCTACATCC
>NZ_JAHKRN010000063.1 GCF_019396385.1 Nonomuraea harbinensis
GGCGACCCTACCCGCCGGCACTACCGACCAAGGTGTGGATCAACCAGCCACCCGTGGCCGCCGAGATTGACACCTCACCACAAAGTGCGCAAGTAGCCTGATGTCTCACTGGGTTTGACAGGTTCCGCGGCCGAGCAGGTGGACCCATTCGTCCTCGGTCCGGCCCCAGAAGGTCCGGCCCTCCTCGGCGCAGCGCAGCAGCAGGAGCGCGACGACATCCAGCATGGCGCGTCGCCGATGCTGCGTAACCGGGCCGTCCAGCCCGGCGTTAACGACTTCCAGCGGACGCTGCAGACGTCCGATCGCCGCCCAGCCGGGCGCAGACCGGTCGTGATACTGCAGACGCCGCAGGTTGCGGACACCGAGTTCGGCGATGCCCCGCATCTCGTCGGCGCGAACCTCAACCGTTGTGTCGAAACGGTGGCCGGCAAGGGGTGAGCACCAGCGGGGCGGGGGAGCCTCGGCGGGCTCGGGCAGCGCGGCGGTCACCGCGATGTTCCCGTCGTCGTGGCCGCTGCGGGGGTGTCGATGCCGGTGAGCATCGCGATGCGCCATGCATGGATGTGCTCCATGCCGCGGCTGAGCTTGTCGGCCAGGTCGCGGCCGGACAGGTGGATGTACTGCAGTGTGGAGTCGGTATGGCGATGCCCGGCAAAGGTCGCGATCGCGTGCAACTCCCAGCCCATCCGGGCCAGGTCCGTCAGGCATAGATGCCGGGGGGTGTGCGTGGAGAACTGCGGAACCTCGGCGGCCAGCGCGATGCGGCGGACAACCTTCGACCAGGTCCACAAACTCAACGGCTGGGCGTGATTGCGCCGCGATTCCGACAGGAACAACGGCCCGCGCGCCCTGCTGATCCTCATCCGGTGCGCCAGATACCTCGACAGCAGCACACCGGTCGCCACCGAGTACGGCACCACATGTTCCAGCCGGTTCTTCGTGGTCTCCGCCCTGATCCGCAGGGTGCGGTGCGCAGGGTCGAGGTCGTCGGTGCGCAGCAAGCACAGCTCTTCGCGCCGCAACGCAGCGTCGTACGCCAGGGCGAGCATGACGCGGTTGCGGATCGGTTCGTCGGCCGCAACCGCCAGGACGTTCCTCCACTGCTGCTCGGTGGGGATCCACGGCAGCTTCGTCAACCGGGGCACCAGACCACGCTGATGCCCGCCCCAGCGCCGGCCCGGCGTGTAACGTCCCCTGCCGACCGGGTTGGAATCCCGCAGGCCCTCCTCCATGAGGTGGTCGTAGAACAGCCTGACCGGCACGATCCGCTGCTGGATGGTGGCGTTCGACAAGCCGGAGCCCGAATCGAGCGCGACGACGTTCGCCCCCCGACGGCTGCGGCGCTCGGTCAACGCCCGCACAAACACGCCGATGTGCGCCCGGCTGGCCGTCACCGGGTCGACGCCCTCGCGCTCGCACACCTCCAGGTACTCGGCCAACCCGCGCGCGTAGGCATCGATCGTCCGCGGCGCCCTTCCCAGATCCGCCCAGATCCGCAGCCACTCGGCCGCCCGCGCATGCCGGCCCAGCACCGGCCACTTCTCCTCCAGCACCACCGTGCCGCTCAAGCCATCTCCCCAGTTCCGTGGTCAGGACCGAGGAGACATGATCACCTCCACGGCCAGATTCCACGTAACTTTTAAAGCCCTCAAGCGCCAAATGTTCGGCAGGGCCAACCTGGACCTGCTACGCAAGCGAATCTTGCTCGCATAGCTTACTCAACGTAACCACATCACGATCTTTGTGCCAGAGCCAGATTTCATGGCCGCCAGCCTGGATCAGGCTGGCCGCCCACCTGGAGAAATTCCTGACCGTCCACACCGAGACAGCATGGCAACGTTTGTCAACGGCGCGGCCCACTTCGCGTACGGCCGGAACCAGCAGCAGGCCGTACTGGGCTTGATCGCACACGACAGGCAGCTGCGGTTCGCCGTGCCGATGCTTACCCGGAGCGCCGAGTCAAAGACAGAGGGCGGCGAGGCCCGGTCGAGGTCATCCGCTGCGGGGCCCACGCGATTGGCGTGGTGCCTCTGCTGCCGCCTGCATACCGGCCCATCCTGAATAGTTGACTGCGCGAGCCCGTTCCGGCAGGCGCGGACCACACCCGCCGTCACCAGACCGCCTCGAATTCGCCTACCACCTGCTCCTGCGCCCCGGGCGTCGGCCGCGTCTCGGCGTCGATCCTGGTAGCCATGGAGAGACCCCTTGTCCTCGCCGCGGCGAGGCACCTGATCCGGCAACACACCAGCCGATCAGCCGGAGCGGCGATCATTGACCGGCCGCCTTACGTGTACGTCACAACGACCGGCAATCCATGGCGATCAGACAGGGTGTACCTCCACGATGGGACACCACCCTCGACGCCCGACCACGCCACCTTCCAACACCCGAACTCAAAGGAAGACAGCGATGCAGGCACCGATGCCCACACCCGAGCAGATCAGCACCGTCGATTTAGCCTCGTGGACCGTCGTCCCCAGCCAGTCGAACCCCGATAAGGACGAACGCGGTCCTTGGGCCGTGACCGCAGGCGATGGGGAACAGTACAGCCTGTACTTCGAGATCGCCGATACCGCGTATCCGCGACAGGTCGCCGAGTTCATCGTCGAAGCGGTGCAGGCCCACGCCACCCAGCTGAGGCTGAGCAGCGCCTTCGACGACGTCCTGCACGAGCGCGAGCGACTTCGCGCCCATCCAGCCGGAGCTGACCTCTACGAGCTGGGCCGGGGCCGAGTCGTGGCCATGATGGCGCAGCTCGGCAAGCTTGCTGCTGAAGCGTATGAGACGGCGCCGGCCCCCGAGCGCGCCGCCCAGGAGCGGCGTATCTACGCAGAGGTCACTCAATTGGCCGCCCAAGCTGTGAGCTGGATGGAAGCGATCCACGCCCGCTACGGCATCGACACGTAGCCGTCCTCTTCTCTGGCATCCTGCTGCAACGTGCTCGTCACGAGGGCCAGATAGTGGGATAAGGCGAACGCCTTCCACTGAGCGCCGCCACCAGGGCCGCGTTCCTCCTGAGCGGCCGCGGCGATTTGTTCATCACCCCATGAGAACGCAGGGCCGGAACGCGGCCACTCGGGAGACCTCATCAATGCCCGGCAGAGCGGATAAAAAGTGCTGTGCCTGCCGCGCGAATCCTTCGGCCAGTAGTACAGGCACCACTGTTGGCCACTGGCGTAGCGCAGATTAGGAGCAGGCTGCTCCCCATCCGCAGGCGGAGCTGAGGCATGATCGATGCCATAGTCGCCATAGTCCACGGTGCGCCATGCGGTGCTCACTCTGCACCAGAGTTCCGACTCCGCCCTCGGCAACCGAGTAATGCAAGGTTCCGGCGGAGGCTTGAAGTCTTTCGGAGATGGGAACGATCCAGCAGCAATCGTGAGGGTGTGCCACTCATACTCAAGCAGACGTCGCATTGGCTGCGTAAGTTGACGATGGGTCTCTGCCGGTGCCTCGCAGTGGCCGCACTCGAGAATCACGTCGGTCCGTTCGGGTGACTCACCGACCAAGCCGAGAAGGTCGAACAAATCGCGAGGATAGTCGAGGTTGTGGGCGAACGAGAGGGGGATTCTCAGGCAGAGCCCCATCTGCTGGTCAGCGATGACTTCGCGTAATTCCTCGAGATCTTCCCCCGTGTCGCCGAGGTGAACGACCGGGCGGAAAGCATGTACGCCTAGCTCGTCTGTGAGACGCCGCAGAGCTTCGCTGCGCCCTGACGGGCCGAAGTAGGAGGCCAGCGGCTGGGTGTCGAAGCACATGTCGACGTCAGCCAACGTTTGCGCCTTTATCTGCCCTGCCAGGCGCGTGATGAGGCGCTTGACTTCCGTGTCCCCTCGTCGGGGGAACACTTCAATAAGGGGCCGGATGATGCTTTTAACTTGATCGCTCGCTTCTGCCAGTGCCTGAAGATAGGGTTGACGCCCCTTCAGAATTGCTACGTACACCGTCATGGCTGGTTCTCCGTGCGGTTGGCGAACCTCATGACCGGTGAGCAGCCGTCCCTCGCCTGTCGGGCTGCCACTGCCCGGTTCCACTGAGGCTCCAGCACGATGGGAAGGCCGTCAATATCTGTCAGGTTATAGTGAGAAACAGAGCCGACCACAGATGATACAGAGTACTGTTTGACGATTTTTGTTTCATGAGGCCCGCCAGGCCCGAGGTGAGGGAACGAATCTTGGGTTCTCGTGCCGCTTGATGGGAATGGCATGGGCGACGGTCCACCTGCCGAAGTTCCGACGCAAAGTGTTGAACCTTGCGAGGCGGACTGCATGGCTGTGCTGTTGGACCGTGCGACGGCGCCCGGGCGCTGGCCACGAACAGCAGTCCCTGCGGAGCCGCGCCTCCGGATCTGCGACGCGGAGCCCACCCTAGACGTCGTCGCGGAGACGCTGGTCCAACAGCTGGCCCACCGCTGCGTTCCACGGCACGAACACCGTCGGCTGGGTACTGCTCGATGGCTGCTCGTGCGTGTGCGATCCGCCGTGCAGCTAGGGCTTCAGCACGGAGCACCTTGCATCGTGCCTCCGAGAGCCACATGCCCCGAACAGGACCAATGACGCATAACGCCGATGGTTCAAGAATAGGTGGTTGCTCGCGTGTACGCGGTACAGCGCGGCAGACGGCGGCACATGACTTGAACCCACGACCCACGATTCTGAAAAATCCTCGGTTGATATCGCTCGGCACGCCGGATGTTGATTTGTATGGCTGCGGCAGCTCTGAGCCGTCTTCCCAGGTGAAGATCCTCCCTGTGCTGGTCCAGGACGCCCTTGCGTTCAGGTGGCTGCGAGCGAAGGACTGAGGTCACGGCCGCGTGTCCGAGTGGAGGGCTCGGGCGCACAGGGTGAGCGTTTCCGCGAGTGTCGTGCGGTCCGGGCCGTCGATCTCGGCGAGCATGACGGCTTCGATGCTGTCGAGGGAGCGGTCGCATCGCCGGAGGGTGCTCAGGCCTTTCGGGGTGAGGCGGGTGCGCAGAGCGCGGCCGCCGTCGGGATGCGGGTCGCGGCGGATCAGGCCGCGTTGTTCGAGATCGCGGATGACCAGGTTCATCGCCTGCGGGGTGACGAAGGCGATGCGGGCCAGGTCGGCCGAGGACGGGGCGTCGCGCAGGCGCAGCTCGCTGAGCGCCATGTATCCGGTGGTCGTCATGCCGTGCCGGGCGAGCGCATCGTCCAGGCAGGCGCGGATGCGGCGTTCCAGCCGGAACACGAGGTAGCTCACACGGGGCGGCGGCGCGTCCGCGGGGACACCCGGATCGGTCACCAGGAGACGATATCGCGCCCCTGTCAGTACGGGCTCCGATGTAAGTTTCTCACCCCGTTATCAAGGTCATTGATAGCAAGTTACTTGATAAGCATGGGAAACGGCTCTGCGCCAGGTGAACCGGCGGGGACGCCCAGCGGGCGTGCATTGACGGTGGATCGTGGCCCTTCTATTTTCCAGCGAACCGACGTCATTACGCGGCGGACCGATCCGCGGCGCGCCGCGGACATGGAGAGGAGGAGCGCGAATGAGACGCTTGACCACGGTGCTGGCTGGTGCCTGCGCCGCGGCGCTCTTTGCCGTCATGACCGTGGTACTCGGATCGCCGGCCGTCGCCGCCACCCTGATGGAGGTGACCAGTTTCGGCAGCAACCCGGGCAACATGCGGATGCACGTCTATGTGCCGGACTCGCGCCCGGCCTCGCCGGCGATCGTGGTGGCGATGCACGGCTGCGGCGGGTCCGGTCCCGGCTTCTACCAGGGCAGTGAGTTCGCCTCGCTGGCGGATCGATACGGCTTCGTCGTCATCTACCCGACCGCCACCCAGTCGGCGGGGTTCGGCAACTGCTTCGACACCTGGTCGGACGCGGCCAAGCGGCGCGGCGGCGGCAGCGACCCGGTCTCGATCCTCTCGATGATCGACTATGTCGAGCGGACCCACCAGGGAGACCCGAACCGGGTCTACGCCACGGGAAGCTCGTCCGGCGGCATGATGACCCAGCACATGCTGGCCGTCTACCCGGACGTGTTCAAGGCAGGGGCCTCCTTCATGGGTGTGCCCTTCAACTGCTTCGCCGGCGCCTCCGACTACCCGCCGGGAAGCAGCAGGTGCACCGGCGGGAGCATGGACCGAACCCCCCAGCAGTGGGGTGACGCGGTCCGCCAGGCGTACCCGGGATATTCCGGCCCCCGCCCGCGCATGCAGCTGTGGCACGGCACCAGCGACACCCTCGTGCCCTACTCGCTGCTGCGGGAGTCGATCGAGCAGTGGACCAACGTGTTCGGGCTGAGCCAGACCCCGACCAGCACCGACACCCCTCAGGCAAACTGGAACCGCAGCCGGTACGCCGATCCGTCCGGCATCGTGCAGGTGGAGTCGTACAGCATCCAGGGCGCCGGGCACGCTCTTCCGCAGAGCGGCATGGCCCGCTACGCCGTCGAGTTCTTCGGCTTGACCACCAGCCAGACCGACACCACGCCGCCGACCACGCCAGGCGCCCCGGTCGCGTCCAACGTGACCGCCACCAGCGCCACGCTGACCTGGACCGCGTCCACCGACCAGGGCGGCTCCGGCCTGGCCGGCTACAACGTCTACCGGGAGCAGGGCGCCACCGACCCGCAGCTCGGCCAGTCCACCACCACCTCGATCACCCTGACCGGGCTGAGCGCCAGCACCCAGTACCAGGTGTACGTACGGGCGCGCGACGGCGCGGGCAACCTGTCGGGCAACTCCGCGACGGTCACCTTCACCACGGCCGCCACCGGAGGCGACACCACGCCGCCGACCGCCCCCGCCGGGCTCACCGCCTCGGGCACCACCACGACCGGCACCAGCCTGAGCTGGACGGCTTCCACCGACGACACCGGTGTGACCGGCTATGAGATCCTGCGCGCTCCCGGCGCGTCGGGCGGCACGTTCGCCCAGGCCGGCACCTCGGCCACGACCTCATTCACCGACACGGGCCTGACCGCGGGCACCACCTACCGCTACCAGGTCCGGGCGCGCGATGCCGCCGGCAACGTCTCACCGGTCTCCAACACCGTCCAGATCACCACTCAGGGAGGCACGACCGGTGCCTGCTCGGCCACCCCGACCGTGCAGTCCCAGTGGGGGAACGGGTATGTGATCCAGCCGCTGACCATCACCAACACCAGCACCTCGACGATCACCGGCTGGACGGTCACCTTCACCCTGCCGGCCGGGCACACCCTGACCGGCTCGTGGAACGGCACCGTCACCACCAGCGGCCAGACCGTCACGGTCAGAAGTGTCAGCCACAACGGCACGCTCGCGCCGGGAGCCGGCACCACCAGCTTCGGCTTCCAAGCGAGCAGGCCCAACGGCGACACCGCCCTGCCGTCCGGTTACACCTGCGCCTGACCGTCAGCGCGCTTCCCTGATCACGGCCCCGTCAGGTGGGACCGTGATCAAGGGATCCGCGCCGGCGGCGGCGGAAGCACCGCACGACCTCTCGGAACGCGCCGAACCGGCCACATCAGGAGATCTCGACGTAGTCCAGTTCGGCCGCGAACGGTCCGTCGTCGTGCTGGAATCGCAGTGTGTTCCATTCGTGGTCCAGCTTCAGCTTGACCGGCGCGTCCGACCAGGACGTCCAGGTGGGACTACCCGGGTAATGCAGGACGACCTTGCGCGAGCCATTCACCGTCAGATACTGACGCGCGTTGCCATCGGCGGCGCTGTACCGCACGTTCACCGTATAGGTGTCGGCCCTGGGCGCGTAAACCTTGATTTCGACCCAGCTGTCCGGGTGGTTCAAATAGCCCATAGAAGACGCGCCGTCGATATTGTAAAGGCGCCTGGCATTGTGGTAATTACCGTCCTCGGCCTCGTAACGGACCGGCCTCTCTGATACGACGGCCAGGACGATCAGGGTGGTCACCACGACGGCCGGCACGGCCGCGATCAGCAGGATCGTACGAGGTCGCGGGCCACGGGCGTGGGCGGGCTCCGGTGTCCCCGAGATGGACGCGTCGTCGGCGGCGGGCCGGCTTCGCAGTTGCGCGCGCAACCCCAGCATCGAGACCACCAGCACCACGATCGCGGTGTTCCGCACCGCCCGCCATACTCACGTACCCGGCGCTCGCTTCTGCCCTCTCGCCGCATTCGACATGGCTCCAGAGTGGCACCTTGATCGCCTCAGACGAAGGCCGGTAGGGGAATTATGACGATCGCGGAATCTTCGTCGTTCGTGAGGCGTGTCCGGCCGTGCGCCGTCAGTATTGATCTGACTTTCGGTGGATTGGCGTGCAACGGATATACGCGAGGAAGGGAGGAGCCGATGCTGACCGAATCCCTGGTGGCGTTGGCCGCCAGCGGTGGGGCGGCTCTGGTGGGAGCCATGGCCACCGATGCCTGGCAGGCGACCCGCAGCGGTGTGGCCCTGCTGTTCAGCCGCCAGGGGCCCGAGCGTCAGGCGGCCGTCGAAGCCCAGCTCGACGGCAACGTCGTCCTGGTGGAGCGGGCCGGTGATCCCGGTCAGGCGCGGCAGAAGCTGGTGCCGGTCTGGGAGATGGCGCTGGCCCAGTTGCTGGAGGAGCACCCCGAGGTCGAGGCCGAGCTGCGAGAGCTCGTCGCGCGCGTACGTGAGGCTCTGCCCGACGCGCAGCGGGTGCAGCACCAGTACAACATCGCCCGCGACAACTCCCGGCAGTTCTCCGTGATGGACGGCGACATCAACTACTACGCCTCCCCCGCGCAGCCGGACCGCGGCGCCGACAGCCCCATGTGACCGGCATGGACGGCAGGTTCGGCCAGCTGGGGCGTACCGTCCACCAGGAGGTACGGGTCGAGAGCGGCTTCGCCTACGGGGTGATCGGCGCGGATCTGCACGTCTTCGGCGACGGCAGACCTCTGTACCTGCTCAAGGAGACGAGCGGACGGGCGCAGCTGAGAGTCGCGCTGGACGCTCTCGGGCTCCCGGCCCAGCCGAGCCAGCTCCTCAACGCCCGCCACGCCGTGGTGGACTTCACCGGCCGCGACGGTGAAGTCGAGGAGCTGACCACGTGGCGCGACAGCGGTGACAGCCACGCGGTCCGCTGGCTGCACGCCCCCGGCGGCCAGGGTAAGACCCGCCTCGCCGCCCACCTCGCCGCGGCGGCGGCCGGCGACGGATGGAAGGTGATCGTCGCCGAGCACGCGCCGGCCCAGGTGGTCAACGCCGAGGACCAGACCAGCCACGACCTGCGCCTCGGGACCGCCCGCGGGATCCTCATGCTGGTCGACTACGCCGACCGCTGGCCCCTGGCCCACCTGACGTGGCTGTTCAGCAACAAGATCCTCGACCAGGACGTACCGGTACGAGTGCTGCTCCTCGCCCGCAACGAGCACATCTGGCCCGCCCTGCGCCATGCCCTCACCCAGGCCGGCTGGCCACCCGAGGCCTGCACTGCCCGGTCCTTGGGCCCCCTGCCGAGCACGAGGGACGCCCGCCGCGACATGTTCAGGGCCGCCCGCGACTGCTTCGCCCGCTGCTACGGACTGACGCGGGCATCGGCGATCGGCGTGCCGGACTGGCTGGAACGTGAGGAGTTCGGCCTCACCCTGGCGGTGCACATGGCCGCGCTGGTCGCCGTCGACCGCCACGTCCGCGACACGCCCCGGCCCGCGCCCGGCGAGAGCATGCTGGCGCTGACCGCCTACCTGCTGGGGCGCGAGAGCCATCACTGGCACACGCTGCACGGCACCGCCGACCCCCTGACGGGCGCGCGCACGACGTTCGGCACCGACCCGATCCGGATGCGACGGGCCGTGTTCACCGCCGTGCTCACCGGTCCCCTGGGCTTCCGGGACGCCATGGCGGTGCTGGACGCCGTCGGCGTCGGCGATGACACCGACCGGGTGCTCACCGACCACACCTTCTGCTACCCGCCCGCCGATCCCCGTACGGTGCTGGAACCCCTCTACCCCGACCGGCTCGCCGAGGACTTCCTGGCCCTGTGCCTGCCCGGCCACGACCTGCCCGAGCACCAGCCGGAGGCGTGGGCGGCCACCGCCCCCGAGACGCTGCTCGCCTCACCGTCCGGCGACGGGACGCTGCCGCCGTACGCCGCGCGGACGATCATGTTCCTCACCGCGGCCTGCGAACGCTGGCCCCATCTGATCCCCACGCTGGAAACGCTGGAGCGTCTCCTCCCCGAGGACCCGGACGACGCGGCCGGCGACCTCGCCGTCGCGGCGGCCGACCTCACCGAGCGCCTCGCCGGGCACCGGCTGCCGACGCTCACCGATCCTGCCGCCCGCGCGGAGCTGTACGACGTCCTGGGCCGGTGGCTCTACCAGGCCCACCAGGAGGAGAAGGCGGCCGCCGCGCTGACCGAGGCCACCCGGCTGTACCGGCCGCTGGCCGCCGCCGATCCCCGGACGTTCGAGCCCAAGCTCGCCGCGGCGGCGTTCTACCTCGCCATGGACCTGGCACTCGGGGGCGCCATACCTCAGCCGGACGACCTGGCGGCGGTGGCCTACTTCTCCGCCGGCGGTGACGCGCTGCGGCCCGCCCTGGCCCGCCCGGACGAGGCGCTGGCGGCGTTCCGCGAGGCCGTCGAGATCTTCCGCCGGCTCGCCCGCGACGATCCCGCCGAACACCAGGAACGCCTGGCCGCCGTGATCTGTGTGGCCGCACTCTGCGGGCCGTACCTGGGAGCGCCGGAGGAGTCGCTGGCCCTCGCGCGCGAGGGCGTCGACCTGGTCCGCCGGCTGGCGCGCGACCAGGAGAACCTGGGCAAGGACTACTCGGACGACGTCGCGGCGGCGCTGATGGCCCTCGCGGGCAACCTGGTGGCCTCGGAACCGGAGCAGGCCGCGGCGCTCGCCCACGAGGCCATGGAGATCCTGCGCCGGCTTGCCCGCGACAACCCCGCCGAGCCCGCCCACGAGGACAGCCTCTACGGAATGCTGGCCTTCCAGACCGCGGTGCTGCTGCGGCTGGGCCGCGCCGAACCGGCCGTCGCCGTGCTCGACGAGGCCGTACGGATCCGTCGCCGCCTCGACCGGCGGAAGGATTCGGACGGCCGCGACGCCTGGCAGGACACGTTCGCCGGGGCGCTCGGCCTGGTGTGGGTGCAAGGGACCGAGGACGACGTGGAGACCGGCCTGGAAACGGCCGCGCGGGTGCTCCGCCACGAGGCGCGGGCCAACCCCACCGCCGACGGGGTGGCGCTCTATCACACCTTCCTCTCACTCGACCTCCTGCTGCGCCGGCTGGAACGATGGGACCTCGTCCTGGCCGGGCAGCGCGACGCCATCGACTTCCTCGGGCACTGGGACGACGCGACCGATCTGCTCGGCATGCTGGCCGCCCACGGCGCCGTTCTCGCGATGCTGGGGCGATGGGACGAGACCCTGGACGTGATCGGCGCGATCGCCCGGGAACTCCTGCGGGAGGGCACCGCCGCCGAGCTGGAGTACGCCATTCACGGAGGGCTGACGGCGATGACCACGGGCAGCGTGGGCCAGTCGCCGGACGAGCAGCCCGCCGGCGCCTACGAGCGCGAGTCGCGGGACGAGAACGTCGCCATGCTGAACGAGATAGCGGCGGCCTACCGGCGGCGTTCCCACGGCGACGCCCAGGAGCGCGACCAAGGTTTGGCCGTCACGCTCAAGACGCTGGCCGAAGCACTGTGGATCAAGGACGAACCGTGGGAGTCCCTGACCGCCGGCGACGAGGCCGTCCAGATCCGCCGCCGGCTGGCCCGCGGCGGTTCCGCCGAGCACCGAGGTCATCTCGCGCTCGCGCTGAAACGCCACGCACACAGGCTGGGACGTGTCGGACGCCACGAAGAGGCTGCCGCCGCGGCGGGAGAGGCCGCCCACCTCTACGACCTCCTCGCCCGGGACGACCCCGGCGCGGACCAGCTCGCCCTCGCCGCGACCCTGCACCTCCTGGCGTCCAACCTGCAGTGGTCCAGCCCGGCCGAGGCTCTGGAACCTGCGCAACGGGCCACCGGGATCCTGGAGCGGCTCGCCCGCGACGAACCCGCCACGCACGAACCCAACCTCGTGATCATGCTGGACACGCTCGCCGAGATCCTCGACCGCCTGGGCCGCGGAGAAGAGGCACGCACCACGGTCAGCCAGGCGGCCGGAATACGCGCACGTACCCGGACCTGAGACACGCGTCGATGGGATTCAGGCGCGTCGGAGGCGTTCGAGGTGGGGCGGTTCCTCCCCATGATTCTCACCCGAGCCAGTGCGGCACCGTGCCTGCCGAAAGTCCGCGCCGTTTCCGGAAACGCCGTCACCACAGGTAGATCTCGTGGACCAGGCCGTCCGGCTCCTCCTGATAGGTGATCGGGGACCCGGTCTGCCTGGCCTGCGTGGCGAGCGTCAGCAGCGCCGTGAACGCCCCGTCGCCGCCGTTGTAGATCTTCTTCCAGACGCCCTGCACCAGGATCCAGGCGTTGCGGGTCTGGGCGATCGACCAGGTGGCGGTGACGGTGGCGCCGGAGATCCACCCACCGGCTCCGCCATTCTCCGCGACGGTCTCCTCGGGCGCTTCCGGGGAGACGGTCAGCGTCGGCCGCATCTCGCCGTCCGGTAACTGCGCGAACCGGGCGACCATCTCGTCACCGGCCGGCTTGGCGGAGCCCTGGCCATCGGCGGCCACCGGCCGCACGGACGGCGGGATGAGCACCGGCCGGGAAACGATGATCTCGTCGTGCTCCTTCGTCGTCATCTCTCCCCCTACCACGCGTAGATCTGCTGGACGGTTCCGCCGTCCTCGTACAGGCCGACGGGCGTGCCGAGCGCCTTGGAGGCCGCCAGTTCGAGCAGCATCGCCTCGCCGGTGGTCGCGTCGGCGCCGTCGAGCTTGAACCAGCCGCGGGCGCTGCCGTAGGCCCACACGTTGCCGTCGGCCTCGTTGCTCCACAGGCCCAGGATCCGCTGGTCGGGCAGCCAGCTGCGCAGCGTCACCCCGGAGACGGAGCAGGTCTGGTAGGTCTCGATGCGGCACTGGCCGTAGGCGATCTTGAAGAAGTCCTGGTAGACGTCCAGGCACGCGGAGACGGCGCCGTACGCGGCGATGTGCTCCTTCATGGCCGCGGCGTCGCCGCTGATGTCCTGGAACCGCGCGACCTTCGCCATGCGGTTGGGCCAGTCGGCGTTCAGCCGGGAGCAGTCCTGGTCCCCGGCCACGTAAGGGAAGCAGTCCTCGAACGCGACCCCCGCGTCGCGGCAGTAGGGCAGGGCCTGCGCCGGCCACCAGCCCGCCGCGCGACTCGCTCCATCCTGGCCGCCGTGGCAGTAGAACAGGTGGGCCTCGGAGAGGTCCACTGTGAGGCCCGGCGTCCGGTTGGTGAAGCGGACGACGTGCTCCATCGTCGAGATCACCGCGAAGGCGGCGCACGACCCGCAGTCCCCCTGGTCCTTGACCGGTGTGGTGTAGTCGGCACCGCCGTGGTCGCGCAGGTCGGTGGCGGCCGGGGCCCCCACCGACTCCGCGCCGGCCGCGTGGGGCCGCCGCGGTCCGCTCGTCGAGGTCGTCGTCGAGCTCGGCGACGCTCACGCCCGGGGTCGGCGGAACCCCGAGGCGCAGGACCCTGCTCTCTTCGGTGAGCCCCGTCATGGACGTGTACGCCATGCTCCATGGCTGCTCGGCCTGTTCCAGCTCCGTCTGGAGCCGGCCCAGGTCGAGCGGACTGTTCACTGGCATGTCCCCTCCTAGGTCGCGTGGCTCCAAGCGTCGCCGTGCCGGACTCCTGGCGCCCCGGGGGACGGCCTAGGGGCTTCCCCAGTCCCGCCGAAGGCCGTGCGGGTGCGGCGTGGCGATGCGCCAGGCGACGAACCCGGCCGCGGCGAGCCCGGCGAGGGCCAGAAGGCTACTGGTGAGAAACGGGTCGATGCCGTCCAAGGCGGGAGCGAACCCGATGCCGACGTACACGGTGACCCCGGTGGCACCGCCCAGCTGGTCGGCGGCTCGCTGGACGCCGGAGGCGATGCCGGCGTCGTCTTCGGTCACGCCGGTCACCGCCACGTACTGCAGTCCGACGATCCCGAACCCTATCCCGGCGGCGACGAGCATCATGGCCGGAATCATCGCCGGACCGGTGGCCCCGAGACGGGAGACCAGCGCGATGGCGGCCATCGCCAGCATGGTGCAGCCGATCCCGGCCAGGACGCAGACGCGGGCGCCCCACCGTCCGAACAGCCGGGGAATCAGCAGCGAGGCCGCGATCAGGGACACCGCCAGGGGCAGCATCGTCAGGCCGGCCTGGAGCGGGCCGGCGCCCAGCCGATCCTGCAGGTAGTAGGTGAACAGCAGGAACGAGGTGGACAGCGCCGCGCTCAGCAGGGCGGTGGCGAGGTTGGCGAGGACGCGCGGCCGGTTGCGGAAGAACCGCGGCGGCACGAGCGGTCTCCGTGCGCGGCGCTCGACCCTGACGAACAGCGCCCCGGCCACCACCGCGCCGGCCAGCGCCACCGGCGGCAGCCACGGCAGCGTGCCGTCCGCCCCTCCTGCCTCGACGACCCCGAGGGTGAACAGCAGCGGAGCCGCGACCAGCAGGAGCGCACCGGGAAGGTCCAGCGGAGCGCGCTCGGCAGCCCGTCCGCCCGGCACGAGGAGGACCACCGTGGCGAGCACGACCAGGATGAAGGGTACGGACACCAGGAAGATCCACCACCAGCCGAGCAGCTCGGTGATGATCCCGGAGGCCACGAACCCGACGACGAGGCCACAGCTCGCCACGGCCGCCCACACGCTCAGCGCCCGCGACCTGCGCGGTCCCTCGGGGAACATGAGCACGATCACCGCCATGGATGCCGGAAGCGCGACCGCTTCACCGGCGCCCTGCAGCAGCCGGGCTGTCACCAGCAGGGCGAAGGACGGCGCGAGCCCGGCCAGCACGGACGCGGCGCCGAAGAGCGTCGTGCCGAGCAGGAGGATGCGGCGCCTGCCGAGCACGTCGCCCAGCCGGCCGCCGAGCATCAGCAGTCCGCCGCCGGTGATGGTGTAGCCGACCACGACCCAGGTCAGCGCGTGATCGTCGACGCCGAAGTCGGCGCCGATCGAGGGCAGCGCGACATTGACCACGGTCATGTCAAGCGCGATGAAGAACTGCAGCGTGGCCATGCCGCACAGCACCAGCCACGCACGCACCGGGGACGATCCGTCCCGGAGCGAAAGGAGAATGCCTGAAAGCATCGAGTGCTCCGTTGCCCAGAGGAGGTTCCGGGCAGCACGAACGTGCCGCTCCGGTTGGACCACGAAGCGACAGGACGTTCAGCGGATGGTGAGAAGAACGCCCCGCCGCTTAGCGGAGCGTCCTTGTCACCGCGGCACAGACGGCCGCGCACGAAGCGCCAGACATGTCACCGATGCTAGCGGAGCCGACGGCGGATTGATCACTCTGCCGGACCTGGCAGCCGCCCCGGCACCGCACCCTGTGTCCCGTCGGTCCCACGATGCCTTGATCGGGGATGGCGATCGGCCCTCAGCGGAAGCGCCAGTAGCCGCTCGCCGGCTCTTCGCTGGTCGTGCACTTGGCCACGGACCTCACGGTGTTGGGGCGCCTCCACTGTCCGTACCGGGTCGTGTAGTTGCTGGAGCCGATCCTGTAGCACCTGACCACGGCCTGGAACTCCCCGTCCCCCTTACCGCAGAACACTTCGTAGGTGAACGTCGTGTACGTGTCGGAACAGTTGGAGGGGGCCGCGTGTGCGGCCCCCGCCGACGCGACCACTGTGCCGGCCGCCAGCAATGCGCCGAGCGCGGCCACCTGCAGCGTCTTCGTCACCTTTTTCATTGCACTCCTCACAGGGTCTTATCACCGTGACAGGACTCGGCTGGAACGCCGTTGATCTACGGCACAGCGTAGGCAGGAGGGGCTATCCATCCGCTTGTCGGCGGCTATTACCTGCTTGCGGCACTTCGGCAGTGTGCCTACGCTCGCCATCAGCGATCAGGGGGGCCGCAGGTGCTGTTCGGCATTCTTGGACCGGTTGAGATCATCACGGACAGCGGGCCGGTATCCGCCGCCCAGCCCAGGCACCGGGCTTTCCTCGCGTATCTGTTGCTGCACGCCAACCGGGTGGTGACGCCCGATCAGGTGATCGAGGCCATCTGGGGCGGCGCGGAGCCGGCGTCCGCGCGGACACAGGTCCACGTGGCGATCTCGGGACTGCGCAAGGCGCTGCGTGAGCGCGGATTGGACGACGTCATCGTCACCTGTCCCGGGGGCTACCGCCTGGAGCTGGCGTACGGTGCGCTGGACGCCGACGTCTTCGCCGGCCGCGTCAAGGCGGGCCGCAGGCTGCTCGAACGCGGCGCGCACGAGGAGGCGGCCCGCGAACTGGACGCGGCCGCCGCGCTGTGGCGAGGGCAGGCGCTGGCGGACATCACCGCGGCGTACGCGGACGCGGCCCGCCACCGGCTGCATGAGCAGCGGCTGAGCGCTCTGGAGTCGCTCGCGGATGCCCGGCTGGCGCTCGGCGATCACGACGCGCTGATCCCCAAGCTGAGCGGCCTCGTCGAGGCACACCCGCTGCGTGAGCCGATGGTGTGCCGGCTGATGCTGGCGCAGTACCGTGCGGGGCTTCGCTCTCAGGCGCTGGAGACCGCCAGGCGGATGCGCGGTCTGCTCGCCGAGGAGGAAGGGCTCGACCCTGGAGAGGCGTTCGTCCGGCTTGAGCAGGCGATCCTCACCGCGGACCAATCCCTGAGCCTCGCTCCGGCGACCTGGGTGCGGCCCGCCCAGCTCCCCTATGACGTCCACCGCTTCACGGGAAGGGCCCGGGAGCTGGAAACGCTGACCGCGATGGCGTGCGCGGCCGACCCGCCTCCCGCGGTGCTGGTGGTCGGCACGGCCGGGGTGGGCAAGAGCGCGCTGGCGGTGCACTGGGCGCACGGACATCGCGACCGGTTTCCCGACGGGCAGCTCTACGTGAACCTGCGCGGCTTCGATCCCGGCCGTGATCCCTTGGAACCCCTTGAGGTGCTGCACAGGTTCCTGCGCTCTGTCGGAGTGGACGCGGTCCCCGACGAGGTGGACGAGGCGGCGGCGCTGCTGCGCTCGCGGCTCTCCCGGCAACGTGTGCTGATCCTGCTGGACAACGCGCGCGACGCCGAACAGATCCGGCCGCTGCTACCCGGTTCGGCGAGCTGCGTCGTCCTGGTGACCAGCCGTAACCAGCTCCGCGGCCTGATCGCCAACGAGGGGGCGCGGCTGCTGCGGCTCGATCCGCTCACGGCGATCGAGGCGGACGAGCTGCTGCGCGGGGTCATCACGAGCTCGACGGCCGACGACGAGCAGGCCATCCGCGAGCTGGCGCGGCGGTGCGCGTATCTGCCGCTGGCCCTGCGGCTGGCCGCGGCGCAGCTCATCTGCCGTCCTCATCTGACGATCGTGGAGTACACCAGGCGCCTCGCGACCGATGACGCGCTGGAGGTGCTCGACATCCAAGGTGGCCTGAAGGGGCCGGTCGACTCCGCGTTCGAGCTGTCCTATCGCGCGCTCGGGGACGTCGCGCGGCGGTTGTTCCGGCTGTTGAGCCTGGCGCCCGGCCAGGACTTCGCGCCGGAGGCGGCCGCGGCGCTGCTCGGCGTCACCCTCGCCGGGGCACGGCGTCCCCTGGAGGAGCTGTCTACGGCGCACATGATCGATGAGCATCGGGCGGGCCGGTACACGATGCATGATCTGCTGCGCAGCTATGCCATCCGGATGCTGGCCAGTGACGAACCGGACGAGGGGCGGGCCGAGGCGGCCCTGAGGTTGGTCGACTTCTACGCCGACGCGGTCTTCGCCGCCTATCCCCTGTTGCAGCCGCGCCGGCCTCCGGGCGAGCGTCAGCTGACACACCCGCCGGTGGAGCGGCTGCGGTTCGCCGATCGGGCCGAGGCTCTGGCCTGGCACGACGCGGAGCGCGAGAGCTTCGTGGGTGTCGTAGAGCTCGCCGCCCGGCACGGCCGGCATCACCGCGCCTGGCGGCTCACCTCCGACCTGCTGGCGTACTTCATCATCCGGCGACGCTGGCGGGAGTGGTCGGCGGCACTGCGGATCGGCCACGCGTCCGCGACGCGGTGCGGCGACCTGGAGGGCATGACGTACATGAGCAACTCGTCGGGCATCGTCTGCAAGCAGACCGGGCGCTACGCCGAGGCCGTCGAGCACTACCGGCGGGCGATCGACCTGGCGACCGCGGCGGGTAGTAACCGCATGGTCGGCTCCGCCCACGCCAACCTCGGCGGGCTGTACATCACCCAGGGCCGTCCCGAGGAAGGGATGCGGCATCTGCGGATCGCGCTGGCCGTGCCCGAGTACGGACAGGTACCGCAGTACGCCGCGGCGGGACACGTCAACCTGGGCTGTGCCCTCATCGAGATGGGCAGCCTGCCGGAGGCGGACGGGGCGCTGCGGCGGGCGCTCGGGTACGCGATCGCTTGCGATGACGTGCAACAGATCTGCTTCTCCCTGCACAACCTCACCGAGATCGCGTTACGCAGAGGAGACCGGGAGACGGCCAGGCGGCACGCCGAGACCCAGTTGACCCACGCCGAGGAGCTCGGCGACCCGCTGCGCACGGCGGCGGCACTCGACCTGCTGGCCTCCACCGTGCTCCTGGAGGACCTGCCGGCCGCCCGGGCGCACTGGCGGGCGGCGCTGGCGATCTACCGCGACCTCGGCCATCGTCAGAGCGCGGTGCTCAGCGAGTGGCTGGCCACGGTAGACGAGGATCTGGACGATCTCGCCGGCGCCAACGAGGAGTACCGCCGTCGTTGCCGCAGGCTCGTCTGAGCCCGCGCGGGGCCTCCACCCTCCGTCATCGGATGATCTTCGGGCCCGAGCCGGTGGAGGCGCGGACGATGAGTTCCGGCCGGAAGATCAGCTCCTGGTGGCGGGACGGCGCCCCGGCGACCAGCTCCAGGAGCGTGTCGACCGCCGCCGCGGCGATGACCTGTACCGGCTGGCGCACCGTGGTCAGGGGCGGGTCGGTGTAGGGGATGAGCACCGAGTCGTCGTATCCGACCACGGACACCGCGCCGGGGACGTCCAGCCCTCTGTCTCGGCACGCCCTGATGGCGCCGATCGCCATGAGGTCGCTCGCGCAGACGATCCCGGTGCAGCCGCGATCCAGGAGCTGGGCCGCCGCGGCCTGCCCGCCCTCCACGGAGAAGAGGGAGTGGGCGATCAGCGCGCCGGGGTCCTCGCCGGGGCACAGGTCGGCCATGGCCTGCCGGTAGCCGTCGATCTTCCTGATCACGGGGACGAACCTGGCCTGGCCCACGGCCAGGCCGATCCGCTCGTGCCCGAGGGCGTGCAGGTGCTGAACCGCGAGCCGGGCGGCGAGGCGGTCGTCGGTGGACAGGAACGGCGCTTCGACGTCCGCGGCGTACCCGTTCAGCAGGACCATCGGCACCTTCTGCGTCACCAGCCGGATGTAGCGGCCGGCCCGCGCGGTGGTGTCCGCGTGCAGCCCTGACACGAAGATCATGGCGCTGACCCCGCATTCGAGCAGCAGCTCGGTGAACTCGTCCTCGGGCGCGCCGCCGGGCAGCTGCGTGCACAGGACGGGCGTGTAGCCGTGCTGGGTGAGCGCCTTCTCGATCGCCTGGCCGAAGGCGGGGAAGATCGGGTTGTCCAGCTCGGGTGTCACCACGCCCACGAGGCCGCGGCTGCGTTGCCTGATACGCGGTGGCCTCTCGTAACCGATGAGGTCGAGCGCGGTCAGCACGGAGTGCCGGGTCGGCTTCGAGACTCCCGGCCGGCCGTTCAGCACCCGGCTGACCGTCGCCTCGCTCACCCCCGCGAGCGCGGCGATGTCGGTCAGCCGGGGCATCCCGTTCGCGGGCATCCCTACCACAGGGGCCGCCCCCACCAGGCGGCCGAGTCGGGCGGGAGCGTACCGCCTGCCAGGGGCGCGCTGGCCAGCAGCAGGTCGCCCGAGACCGGCAGCTCCACCTCGTGGTCATTGAGGTTCACCGCGCAGGTGAAGCCGTCGCCGCGGGTGAGGACGAGCGTCCCGTACGGCGAGTCGAGCCAGGTGAGCGCGCCGTCGCCGAGCTCGGGGCGTGCGCGGCGCAGCCGCAGCGCCTGCCGGTACAGCTCCAGCGTCGAGCCGGGGTCGTCCCGCTGCGCTTCCACGCTCAGCTCCGCCCACGTGCCGGGGATCGGGAGCCACGGGTCGTTCCAGCCGGTCTCGCGGGTCCAGGGAATGGGCACCCGGCAGCCGTCGCGGCCGCTGTCGGGGTCGCGCAGCCGCTGCGGGTCCCGCAGGACCTCTTCCGGCAGGTCGAGCACCTCGGGCAGGCCCAGCTCCTCGCCCTGGTAGACGTACGCGGAGCCGGGCAGGGCGAGCGTCAGCAGCGCGGCGGCGCGGGCCCTGGCCAGGCTGCCGTAGCGGGTGACGGGCCGCTCGACGTCATGGTTGGACAGCACCCAGGTGGACGGCGCGCCGACCGAGCCGGCCGTGGCCAGCGACTCGTCGATGACCTCGCGCAGCGCCCCGGCCTGCCACGGGGTGTTGAGGAAGTGGAAGTTGAACGCCTGGTGCAGCTCGTCCGACCGGACGTAGCGGGCCAGCCGTTCGGCCGTGGGCGCCCACGCCTCGGCCACGCCGATGCGCTCCCCCGGGTACGAGTCGAGGACGCGCCGCCACGACCGGTGGATCTCGTGCACGCCGTCCTGGTCGAAGTACGGCACCACGTCGGCGCCGATCATGCGGACCTGGCCGGTCCGGCCGACGTCGGGCAGCCCCGGCGCCTTGACCATGCCGTGCGCGACGTCCACCCGGAACCCGTCCACGCCCAGGTCGAGCCAGAAGCGCAGCACGCCGGCGAACTCGGCGTGCACCTCGGGGTGCTCCCAGTTCAGGTCGGGCTGCTCCTGGGCGAACAGGTGCAGATACCACTGACCGTCGGCCACTCTGGTCCAGGCGGGGCCGCCGAAGATGGATTCCCAGTCGTTCGGCGGCAGCTCGCCGTGTGCGCCGCGGCCGTCGCGGAAGATGTAGCGCTCCCGGTCCGGCCCGCCCTTGAGGGCACGGGCGAACCATGGGTGCCGGTCGGAGGTGTGGTTGGGCACCACGTCGACGATGACGCGCAGGCCGAGGGCATGCGCGTCGGCGATCATCGCCCGCGCGTCGGCGAGCGTGCCGAACAGCGGGTCCACGTCGCGGTAGTCGGCGACGTCGTAGCCGAAGTCGGCCATCGGCGAGGGGTAGAACGGCGTCAGCCAGACGGCGTCCACGCCCAGTTCCGCCAGGTAGGGCAGGCGCCGGCGCACGCCCGGCAGGTCGCCGACGCCGTCGGCGTTCCCGTCGGCGAAGCTGCGCACGTAGACCTGGTAGATCACCGCGTCCCGCCACCAGCGGGTGGCGGCCACCGGCTGCGCGGCGCCCTCGGCGAGTTCGGTCATCTGTTTCCCCGATCAGTCAGAGTCGGAAGGCCGGTGCGACGCCGGCTCACGACTTCGTCGCGCCGCTGGTCAGCCCGGCGACCAGATGGCGCTGGACGACGAGGAAGACCGCCGCGGCGGGCACCGCGATCAGCACGGCGGAGGCGGTGAGCAGTCCCCAGTCGGACCAGTGCTGGCCGACGAACTGCTGCAGGCCCACGGCGAGCGTGCGCTTCTCCTCCTGGGACATGAACACGGTGGCGTACGCGACCTCGCCCCATGCGGTCATGAAGCAGTAGAACGCGGTGACGGCCAGGCTGGGCCGGGCCAGCGGCAGCACCACCCGCCAGAACGCGCCGAAGGGCGTGAGCCCGTCGATCAGCCCGGCCTGGTCGATCTCGCGCGGGATGGAGTCGAAGTAGCTCTTCATCATCCAGGCGCAGAACGGCACCGCGATCGTCATGTAGGCGATGATCAGCCCGGGGATCTGGTTCAGCAGTCCGAGCGCGGCCATCAGGTTGTACAGCGGGACGATGAGGATGGCGACGGGGAACATCTGGGTGATCAGCAGCATCCACATGATCCCGCGCCGGCCGGGGAAGGCATGGCGGCTGAGCGCGTACCCGGTGGTCGAGGCGAGGAAGACGCCGAGGACGGTGGTGAGGCCCGCCGCCAGCACCGAGTTCACCAGCCACGTCAGGAACTCGGTCTCGCCGAGCACCCGCGCGTAGTTGGTCAGCGACGGCTGGTTGAAGATCTCCAGCTCGGCGGACAGCCATCCGTCGCGGGGCTTCAGCGACGTCAGCACCAGCCAGACGACGGGGAACAGCGAGACGGCACAGGCCGCGACGAGGGTCACGTGCAGCAGCACCGACGCGGCCGGGCTGCGCCTGGCGGCGCCCGGCGCGACCGGGCGGGTGTTCGCGGTCACCAGACCTCCCCTTGTCTGCGCAGCGCGCGGCGGTAAACGGTGGCGAGTACGACGAGCAGGGCCAGGATGATCACGCCCCAGGCCGCCGAGCCGGAGTAGTTGCGCACCCCGGTGAACGCCTCCCTGAAGGCGTAGGTGACGAGGATCTCCGTCTCGCTGCCGGGGCCGCCCCGCGTTATCAGGAAGATCACGGGGAACATGTTGAACGTCCAGATGGTGCCCAGCAGCACGACCGTCGCCGAGACCGACCGGAGCATGGGCAGCGTGATGTGACGGAAGCGCTGGAAGGGTGTCGCGCCGTCGACCGCGGCGGCCTCGTACAGCTCGGACGGGATCGACTGCAGGCCGCCCAGCAGGGCCACCATCATGAACGGCACGCCGACCCAGACGTTGACCGCGATCACCGCGAGCTTGGCCGTGACCGGGTCGTCCAGCCAGCCGACCGCGCCGAGCCCGGCCGCCCTGAGCATCGCGTTGATCACGCCGAAGTCGCTGTTGAACAGGTAGCGCCAGATGAAGGCGGCCACGAACCCGGGGATCGCCCACGGCAGGATCAGCAGCACCCGGTAGAGCGAGCGGAACCGCAGCCGGCGGTGCAGCAGCATGGCCAGGCCCAGGCCGATGCCGTAGTGCAGGACGACGCAGGACACCGTCCAGATCGCCGTCCAGGTGAGCTTCTCCCAGAACAGGCCGCTGGAGAGGATGCCGACGTAGTTGTCCAGGCCGACGAACTCGTAGCTGGCCGGGATGACGTTGACGCCGATCGTCCGGCCGACGTTGGCCTCCGTGGCATCCGTCAGGGACAGGTAGACGCCGCGCAGCAGCGGCCAGCCGATCAGCACGGTGACGACGATCATCACCGGTGCGACCATCGCCCAGGCGTACCAGTGCCGGGACAGGGCCCGCCGCAGCGGGCCCTGGTCGCGGCCGGCCCGGCGGCGGCCGCGGTCGGCGCTGTCCCTGGTCGTGCTCCTCGCACGTCCAGTCGAAACGGCCACGGTCAGCTCCAGGCCTTCATGATCGTCTGGAACTTCTCCTCGGCCTTGGTCAGCGTCTCCTCGGGCGTGGCGCCGCCGACCAGTTCCTGGTAGCTCTCCAGCAGCGGCTGGAAGAGCTGGCCGCCTTCGGGGATCCACGGGCGCGGCACCGCGGTCTCCATGATCGGCTTGAAGATCGACACGTCGGTGTTGGCCTTCACCCTCGGGTCCTCGAAGCTGGAGGTGCGGGCGGGCAGCAGGCCCAGTTCGGCGGAGACGGTGGCGAGCGAGGAGGACGAGCTCATGAAGCGCAGGAACTCGTACGACGCCTCGATGTTCTTGGATCCGGCGTAGATCGCGAGGTTCCAGCCGCCGGTGGGGGCGCCCGCCTTGGCGGAGCCTGCGGGCACCGGGGCGATGCCGAGGTTCTCCTTGTCCGCGAACTCCTTGCCCTGATAGACCTCCGACAGCGACCAGGGGCCGTTGTAGATCATCGCGGTCTTGCCGTCCTTGAGCGCGGTCATCGCGTTGGCGTAGCTGTCCTGCAGCGCGGGCTTGGCCGCCGCACCCGAGGTGATGAGGTCCTGCAGGGTGGCCATGGCCTTGACGTTCTGCGGGGAGTTGACGACGACCTGCTTGTTCCGCACGTCGAGGAGGTCGCCGCCCTCGCCGTAGATGAAGGGCAGCAGGAAGTAGCCGTCCACGTTGAGCGCCAGGCCGTTGGCGCCGGTCTTGGACTTGACGTCCAGGGCCGCCTGCTTGAGCTCGGGTACGGTCGCGGGCGGCTTGTCGTGGCCGGCCTCCTTCAGCAGCCGCTTGTTGTACAGCAGGGCGAGCGTGTCGGTCACCTGCGGGACCGCCCACGTCTTGCCGTTGTACTTGGTGCTGCTCAGCGGGCCGGGGAGGTAGTCGGCCTCGTCGTCGACGGCGCGGGTGCCGTCGAGCGGCTGGAGGTAGCCGAGTTCGGCGAACTGGGACGTCCAGGCGACCTCGGAGCGGATCACGTCAGGGGCGCCGGTGCCGGCCTGGGCCGCTGTCTGGAACTGGTTCTGCGCCTGGTCGGAGGGGACGTTGACGTACTTGATCTTGATCTTGGGGTACTTGGCCTCGAACTCCTTGATCAGCTTCTGGAATGTCGGGCCCTCGCTGTCGGGGCGGACGGTGTCCCACCACGTGATCTCGCCGCTGATCTGGCTCGGGTCGGCGGGGGCCGAGCCGGTCGGCGCGGCGGAGGATGTGCTGTCGCCGCCGCCGCACGCGCCGACCGCGAGCGCGAGCGCCGCGACCATCGTCACGGCCGAAAGGGCTTGCCGCATCTCTGTCTCCTCGTAGGAAGCCGAAGGGGGACACGCCGCGGGAGACCTCGCCCGCCGGGGTCCTCGGAAGTGAGGTGGACGTTACGCGCCTGCAAGCCTGATTGAAAGACTTTGCAAAGAACGATCATTTTTTCGTTATCTTTGCAAGGAGGCAGCCAGTCGTCACTCTGGGCGACGACACCTGGACAGCAGGTCTCCTGATCCGAGCACCTGCCGGAGGAGGGTCTGCCGCGGGAGTCAGGAGGTGGGGACGACGGGCGTGCGGATGGGGGCCGTCGAGCGGCGGACGACCAGCTCGGGGCGGTGCAGCAGCTCGCCGCGGGGCGCGGGCACGCCGCCGATCTCGTCGAGCAGGCTGCTCACCGCGTTCAGCGCCATCTCGCGCACGGGCTGCCGGATCGTCGTGAGCGGCGGGTCGAGGTAGGCCGTCATCGGCGTGTCGTCGAAGCCGACCACCGACACTTCCTCCGGCACGCTCAGGCCCAGGTTGCGGGCACCCCTGATCGCGCCGATCGCCATGATGTCGCTGCCGCAGCAGATGGCCGTGCACCCGCGCTCAAGCAGTTGCTGGGCCGCGGACTGGCCGCCCTCCACGGTGTAGAGCGTGTTGACGACCAGGTCGGAGACGTCGGTGACGCCGGCGTAGTTGGCCATGGCACGGCGGTAGCCCTCCGTCTTACGCATGGTGGGCACGAAACGCTCCTGCCCGATCGCCAGGCCGATGCGCCGGTGGCCGAGGGAGACCAGGTGGGCGACGGCCATGTCGAGCGCGGCGACGTCGTCGTTGGAGATGAAGTGAGCCTGGATGTCGGGGCGGTAGCCGTTGATCAGCACCATGGGCAGGCCCAGCTCGGTCAGATGCACGTAACGCGCGGCGTTGGAGCGGGAGTCGGCGTGCAGCCCGTTGACGAAGATGATGCCCGCGACGCCGCGCTCCAGCAGCAGAGCGGTGTAGTCGTCCTCGGTGACGCCGCCCGGCGTCTGCGTGCACAGCACGGCGGTGTAGCCGGACAGCACCAGGGCGCTCTCGATGACCTGCGCGAACGCCGGAAAGATCGGATTGCTGAGCTCGGGGAGGATCAGGCCGATCAGGCCGGTGTGGATCTGCCGGAGCTTGGCCGGGCGCTCGTAGCCGAGCACGTCGAGCGCGGTGAGGACGGCTTGCCTGGTGCCGGGCGCCACGCCCGGCTTGTCGTTGAGCACCCGGCTCACGGTGGCCTCACTCACGCCCGCTTGGGCGGCGATGTCGGCGAGGCGCATGGTCATGGCAGCCAATTTACCGTTCTCCGTCTCCTCCCAGGACCGGGGCTGCGGGCGCTTCCGCCAGCAATGTGTTGCAAGCTCTTGCAGACACTTCGCCGTAGTGGTGGGTCACTCTTGAAAAGTCTGCAAACTATTGCAAGGCCCTTGGCCGCCGAGTAACTTCCAGGCAACACCGAGGAAACCCGAACGCGGAGGTTCTGATGGTGCCTCTCCCCCATGGGCGTGCCAGAGCACCGCCGGGCCCCTCGGTCCGCCACAAAGCAGCCCTCGAAGCAAGACGGGCCGGGTGTTGGCCCACCCAGCCCGTTGACGGGAACCCCATCCTCACATTTCTGGAGATCCCCGCATGAAACTCTACAAAGCAATCGCCGCCACCGCATTAGCGGCGGCGAGCAGCATCGCCGTGCCCGTGCTGGGCCAAGCCCCCGCCCACGCCGCCTCCGGCGTCGGCGTCATCGCCAACCTGTGGAGCTGGAACTGGAACTCGGTGGCCAGGGAGTGCACGGAGGTGCTCGGCCCGGCCGGGTACGGCGCGGTGCAGGTCTCACCGCCCCACGACTCGATGACCAAGGGCGGCACGGTCTGGTGGGACATCTACCAGCCCGCCCGCTACGAGCTGACCAGCAAGTTCGGTGACGAGGCCGCGTTCAGGCGCATGGTCGACGCCTGCAACGGCGCCGGCGTGAAGGTCCAGGTGGACGCGGTCATCAACCACATGACCGGCCAGGGCGCCACCAGCTACGGCGGCTACGGCTTCAGCAAGTACAACTACCCGGGGCTCTACTCCTCCCAGGACTTCCACCAGCCCACCTGCCAGATCAACCAGGGCGACTACCGCAACGACGCCTGGCGCGTCCAGAACTGCGAGCTGGTGAGCCTGTCGGATCTGAACACCGGGTCCGAGTACGTCCGGGGCAAGATCGCGGACTACCTGAACAAGCTGACGTCGCTCGGCGTGTCCGGCTTCCGCATCGACGCCGCCAAGCACATCCACCCCGGCGACCTGTCGGCGATCAAGTCCAGGCTCGTCGGATCGCCCTACATCCACCAGGAGGTCATCCAAGGCGACCAGGAGGCCGTCCAGCCGAGCCACTACACCGGCGTCGGCGACGTCGACGAGTTCGTGTACGGCCGCAAGCTGCGGGAACAGTTCACCGGCCAGATCAAGAACCTCCGGACCTTCGGCGAGAGCTGGGGCCTGTCGGTGCCCGGAGACAAGGCCGTGGTGTTCGTCGACAACCACGACACCGAGCGGGGCGGCTCCACGCTCACCTACAAGAACGGCGACACGTACAAGCTGGCCAACCTCTTCATGCTGGCCTGGCCGTTCGGCACTCCCCAGGTGTACGCCTCGTACACCTGGAACAACAGCGAGGCCGGGCCGCCCTCGGCAAACGGCGGCCACGCCACCGACGTCAACTGCTCCAACGGCCAATGGACCTGCTTCAACCGGCAGGTCGCCGGCATGGTGGGCTTCCACAACGCCGTCAAGGGCACCGGCGTCGCCAACTGGACCGACAACGGGAACAACCTGATCGCCTTCAGCCGCGGCGACAAGGGCTGGGTCGCCATCAACAACGAGGGCGGCTCCATCACCCGGACCTTCACCACCGGCCTGCCCGCCGGAACGTATCCGAACGTGGCGGGCGGCGGCACGGTGACGGTCGACTCCGGCGGCAGGGCGACGGTCACCGTGCCCGGCAAGAGCGCGGTCGCCGTCCACACCGGCTCGGCCCCCCAGCCGGGTGACAAGGAAGCCACCGTCTACTACAGGACGGGCTGGGCCACGGCCAACATCCACTACAGCGTCAACGGCACCTGGACCACCGTCCCAGGCCTGCCCATGGAAACGGCCTGCGCGGGCTGGAAGAAGAAGACCATCAACCTCGCCAACGCCACCAGCCTCAAGGCCGCGTTCAACAACGGCGCCGGAACCTGGGACAACAACAACGGCAACGACTACACCCTCGCCACCGGCACCTCCACCGTCAAGGACGGCGTCGTGACCCCCAACGCCGCCGACCCCTGCGGAAGCTGATTCCCCCGCCTGTTCCGCGAAGGGTGTGGCGGGGGCTCCAGACGAGGCTGCCCCCGCCACACCAGGGTCTGACCCGGTCAGAAGGCCGACGCGCCGACCGGCCGTCAGGTCACTCGACCATGATGTGATGGAGGGCCTTGGCCGCCCAGTAGGTGACCTCGCCGAGGTCCGGCGGCGTGTCCTCGAACGTGAACGTGCCGTCCTTCCGCGTCGTCACGCCGGCGATCGGCTCTTTCGTCCCGTGGACCAGGCGCCGGGTCACCGCGAGCGGCTTGAGCCCGAGCGCCTTGCCGTCGGTACGGGTGAGCCGCCCCTCGACGGTGACCGGCGAGCAGGACGTCGAGCCGGAGCGGGCGCGAGCCGACGGCGGCTGAACCGGCGGTATCCGTACGGCCGGAAGTGAGCGTACTGTCACCTTTCGGATGCATGAAGTGATGACCCCGTCTTGGGATTCCTGTGACGGGAGCATCACTTTCTGTGCACTCTGGCGGAATGCAACTACTGGTGTGGTTCGCCATCGTCATGGCCGTCGTCTACCTGGGGTCCTGCTACTTCCACCCCTATATGAAGTGTCCGCGCTGCAATCGCTCAAAAGAGTCGCATTCGACCACTTTCAAGGGGGCTTTCGGCAAATGCCGGGCGTGCGGCGGGGTCGGGCATTCGGTGAGGTTCGGGGCGAAAATCCTCGGCCGGAAGTGACTGTTCCGGAGTCCGGCCGACAGTCGTCTCCAATCCGCGGCGGTGGCGGGCCTCGCCTGCCACCGCCGCGGAGTCCGGGATCGCGGCTACCGGGGAGGGTCGGGCGCCAGGCTCCCGTCGGGGGCGATGTGATCGAAGATCTGGCGGATCAGGGTGACCACATGGGGGTCCTCCACCGCGTACAGCGTCCGGCGGCCGTCCCGGCGTGCGGTGATGAGGCCGGCCAGGCGGAGCTTGGCCAGGTGCTGGGAGACCGTGGCGATGCCGATGCCCACGTGCGTGGCCAGCGTGCTGACGTCGTAGGAACCGTGGGTGATCAGCCACATCAGGTGCAGCCGGACCGGGCTGGCCATCAGGGCGAACGTCTCGGCCGCCGCCCTCAGCTGCGCGGGGGTCGGGTGCTCGGCGCCGGGTGAACCCGGTGTGGAGGTCGGCATGGCCTCTCCATTGTCCCGCGACGCCCGCACGTCGACACGCTGAGAACCTCGCGTTCTCCGGCGGCGGGGACCGGTCACCGGCCGGTGGGCGAGACCTTCGGCCACGCAGTCATGCCTGGCCGAGTCTCCCCGCGGGTCCCGGCCGGGTCGTCCACCGCCCGGGAAGGACTCCTCCACTTGGCTCCCACCAAGCCGCCCCAGCCGTCGAACTGCGGCACGGACAGCACCATGAAGACCTCGACGTCGCGGCTGCCGGCCGACGCCCGCTCCCAAAAGGCGTGACCGACCCGGCCCTCTCCCTGGCGCGGGCACGGGCCTTCGCCGACGACCCCCTGAGAAACGGAGACGTCTTCGTGCTGTCCGACCTTCTGTCCTACGGCGTACGGATCCTGCCCGGACTGCTGCTGATCGGCGCGTGCTTCGCGCTGGCGCGCGCCGAGCGGGACCCGCTCCTGCGCATCGTGACCCTCGTCCTCGGCTTCGTGCTGATCAGGGATGCGATGACACCGCTCGGGTTCTGGCGGCCCGGCGTCGCGGGAGGGGCGCCCTGGCTGCGTTTCACCGACGAGGCGGGCATCCTGCTGCTGTTCGCCGTGGGTACGGTGGTGCTGACCGCCGCCGTGCTGACCCTGGTTGCTGTCGGCCCTGCTGTTCGCCGCCTGCCACGTCTTCCTGGCCTCGACCGTGACCGACATCGGCTGGCCGCTGCTGGCCTTCACCCTGTACGAGGGGCTGATCTGCGCCTTCCTGCGGCTGCGGTCAGGCGTGACCGCAGCCGCCCTCGCCCACGGAACCGGGATCTTCCTGCTGGCCGGCGCGCTGGTCTGAGCCTCAGGGCACGCAGTCGGGGACGGTGTCCCGCAAGCCCAGCCGGCCCTCGTAGATGGCCACCTTGTGGGTTATCAGCTTGAGTGACTCGTCGAGTTCGTGGAGCTGGGCGAGCACCCGTTCCCGATGTCCGCGCAGCACCTCCAGCCGTTCCGCCTCGTTGCCCTGGCCCGCCCTGACAAGCTCGGTGTAGCGCCGGATGTCGGTCAAAGGCATGCCGGAGGCCCGCAGCCGGACGCACACGCCCAGCCAGTCGACGTCACCCTCGTCGTAGACCCGGTGTCCCGCGGTTCCCCGCCGTACCGGCTGGGCCAGCAGCCCTTCTCGCTCGTAGAACCGGAGGGTGTGCACGCTGAGCCCGGTGCGTTCGGCGACCTGGCCGATGCTCAATCCCGACATGCGGCTCAGTTTGCCCTAGAGTCGGCTCTAGCTTCTACGGTTCCGACGTATGAGATATCGCATCCTCGGCGGCACCGGCATAGAGGTCAGCACCCACTGCCTCGGCACCATGATGTTCGGCTCGGCCGGCAACCCGGACCACGATGACAGCATCCGCATCATCCACGCCGCCCTCGACCAGGGGATCAACTTCATCGACACCGCCGACATGTACTCGGCGGGCGAGTCCGAGGAGATCGTGGGCAAGGCGCTGCAGGGCCGGCGGGACGACGTGGTGCTGTCGACCAAGGTGCACTTCCCGATGGGGGAAGGGCCCAACCGGAGCGGCAACTCGCGGCGCTGGATCACGCGCGCGGTCGAGGCGAGTCTCAAGCGGCTGCGCACCGACTGGATCGACCTGTACCAGATCCACCGCCCCGACCACCGGACCGACATCGAGGAGACCCTCTCCGCGCTGACCGATCTCGTACGGCAGGGCAAGATCCGCGCCTTCGGCAGCTCGGCCTTCCCGGCGCACGAGACGGTCGAGGCCTACCATGTGGCCCGGCAGCGCGGCCTGTACCGGTTCCGCACCGAGCAGCCGCCGTACAACATCCTGGCCCGCGGCATCGAGGGCGACGTCCTGCCCACGGCGCAGCGGCTCGGTATGGGCGTGCTCACCTACAGCCCGCTGGGCTGGGGGTTCCTGACCGGCCGTTACCGCAAGGGACAGGTCGACCTGTCGCAGGGCCGCGCCGCTCGCGCGCCGGAACGGTTCGACCCGTCCATCCCGGTCAACGCGGCCAAGCTGGAGGTCGTCGAGGAGCTGGTGAAACTGGCGGACGAGCTCGGCCGCACCCTGCCGGAGCTGGCCGTCGCCTTCGTCGTGTCACACCCGGCGGTCACCTCGGTCATCCTCGGCCCGCGCACGATGGAGCAGTTGGAGGGCTTGCTGAAGGGCGCCTCGCTGGTGCTCGACGACACCGTGCTCGACCGGATCGACGAGCTCGTGCCGCCCGGCACCGACGTCTATCCCCCTGTCGCTCTCTGGAGTCCCGCGCCCCTGACCGACCCCGCGCTGCGCCGCCGCCCGCCCGGCGACCGCTCCGCGAGCTGAGCCTCCGGTCCCGGGGAAGCCGGGACCGGGTCACAAGGTCGAGGTCGGCTCAGGGCTGGATGTCGAGCCACTCCTGGAAGGTGGGCCCGGCCAGTTCGGCGTGCGGGCCGGGCAGGAAGGCGCCGTCGGCGGCGAGCCCGGCATCGGGCATGCCGGACCCGTCGACGCCGACGACCTTGACGCCCCGGCGGGCGCCGAGGAGCCGGGCCGCCTCCGCCATGGTCTCCTTGCGGGGTCCGGCGATCTCGGGGATCGGTGTTCCCGGGGCGTCGGGGGCGGTGGCCAGGTCGGCCAGTTCCTCGGCCACGGTGCGGCAGGCGACGAGCTGGGTGGGCAGGGCCGGGATGTGGGCGACGTCGCCCTCCTGCCAGTCCAGCAACTGGCCGATGAACTCGTGGAACTGCGCGGCCCGCAGGATGCGGACGGGGAGCGGGCCGGACAGCAGCAGTTCCTCGTGCGCCTTCTTGGCGGCGAGGAAACCGGCGGTGGCCTGGTCGGCGCCGATGATGACGTCCACCCCGGTGAGCGCCTCGGCCAGGCCCTGACCGGTGATGACGTCCACGCCGGTGGCGCGGGACATCGGCACGACCTGGTGCCCCCGTTCCGTGAGGACGTCGACGACGTGGCGGCCCAGCCGCCCGGTCGCCCCTGCCACCGCGAACGTGGTGATGCTCATGCCGGGCGCCTCTCTTACTCGCTGTAGTTCTGGCCGGGGGGCATGCCGGGGATCGGCTTGGCGATGAGGGCGGCGGGGGTGAAGAAGCCGATGTGGGCGATCGCCATGATGAGCGACCACATCGCCTTGTCGTCGTAGTGCGCCGACGCCCTGGCGTACAGCTCGTCGGGGACGCGCTCACCGGACGGGTTCGGGGTGAGGACCGCCTCCACGAGCTCCAGAGCGACCCGTTCGGCGTCGGTGAAGCAGGTGGCGTCGTGCCAGGTGGCCATGGCGGTGATGCGCTCCTCCGGTTCCCCGATCCTGCGCAGGTTGCCGGTCTCTCTGGTGGTGAAGTACGTGCTGCCGAGGGTCTGCCCGGCGAGCGCGACCGCCGGCCGGTCGTGGGCGTGGACATGGGGAAGACTTCCCTTCTCGTCGTGGTGCCGTACGGATCACGAGACGCCGGCGCCCTGATCCCCGTAACAGCGCGGCTCTGTGACGTAGGACACCTGCCGTGGCTGTTACGCAGCGACGGGGAGCGACGTCTTGTGCGTGTGGCCGTGCTGAGAACGACCGGGCAGGAGCCGGACATGAGCGAGCGCGAAGGAAGGGCGGACCCGGCCGGGCCGCTCGATAGGGCCGGCCGCGTGGACTCCGCCACCGAGGCGTTCGTCGCCCATCGCAACCTGCTGTTCACCGTCGTCCACGAGATGCTCGGCTCGGCCGCGGACGCCGAGGACGTCCTGCAGGAGAGCTGGCTGCGGTGGGTGGACGTCGAGCTCGCCGAGAGCGTCTCGATGGCGATGCTGCTGGTGCTGGAGACGCTTCAGCCGACCGAGCGGGCGGTGTTCGTGCTGCGCGAGGTGTTCGAACTGGACTACGACGAGATCGCCGAAGCCGTCGGCAAGAGCCCGAACGCGGTCCGCCAGATCGCCTACCGGGCGCGGGCGCACGTCGCGGCCCGCCGGCCCCGCGGCATCGCCTCCCCGGCCGAGACCCGAGCCGCGCTCCAGGCCGTCAAGCGAGTGGAACGCGACGCGGAGAGGTCGGTCGAGCTGGTGCAGATCAATGGCGGGCCCGGGCTGCTCGTACGGGTCGACGGCGAGATCGACGGGGTGGTGGCGGTGCGCGTGGAGAACGGCTACGTCACCGGCGCCTACCACGTGCGTAATCCCGAGAAGCTGTCGCGTGTGGAGCGGGAGACCGCCGTGACCCGCTGAGCGACTCCATGGACCTATGGCGCGAGCAGCGGCGACGGCTTGTCGAGGAGGCCGTCGAAGGTGAGCGGGCGGTGCGGGTGCAGGCAGGGGTTGCCGTCGCTGAGCCAGACGGTCCGCTCGTCCAGATCCATGATCACGGATGTGACGGTCGCCCACCGCTCGTCCGAGCCGGCTCGTACGTCCGGGTGGGAGCAGACGCTGCAGGGTCCGCAGTGCTGACCCCAGGGCATGCCGTGACCGGCCGGAGACCAAGGTGATCGATCATTCGGACCCGGGGAGAGCGGACTTCGACGGCCCACCTGCCCGTCCGAGGCAGCCCGCGTGACAACCAGATAGCCGGGCCGGAGGGTTTCCCGTGTTCGACCGTTCTTCCTCAGTCAGAACCACATCACCCCGTCCAGCGATCTCCGCCTGGAGCTCTCTCCGCCGTGACCGCCGAACCGGCAACGCCGAGGATATGCGGCACAAAGGCTTGCACGCGTTCATCGCGGTGGTCATTCTCATGACATCGACGTCCCCCGACCGAAACCCGCCTGACACCCATGTGCGCCGATCGCCACCCCCTCCACGACGACACCCTGCTGCTGGACATGTACATGCACGCGCTGACGGAGGTCCTGGCCAAGGAGGAGATCCGCAGCGCGCTGGACGAGCTCGGCATCTCCGCCAACCGGGTACGTCACATGCTGGTCTCCGACGCGCGGCAGGTGCTCGCCCTCGCGCCGGAGGAGTTCGCGGCCTACGAGGTCGCACGGAGAACGACGGCGGACGACGCCGGCTTCGATCCGTTCGAGGGGGTGCGATGGGCCGGTGGGGCGCTCCTGGCGGGGGGCGCGGCACTGCTGGTCGCCGGCCTCGCCACGGGCTGGTGGTGGTCGTGGGGCTGGATCCTGTTCTGGGCCGCCGGCACCACCTTCATCGCCGCCGGCGCCGCCTTCGGCATGCTGTGGCTGCGGCGACCACGGCTCGGGCGGCGCTTCTTCCAAGCGGAACTGGCCCAAGAAGCCGACAACGCGCGCGACGCGCTCATGAAGAGGCTCGCTCGCCACGAACTCCTGGGCGAGGTACGGACGAGGATCAACACCCTGCGCGCGTACCGCTTCGACCGGACGTTCAACGTGACGAGCAGCCCCGGGCTGAGCGAGATCCACGACAGCCTCTATGAGGTGCCCACCCGAGCCGCCCTCGAAGTGGAGAACCTGATCATGAACGTGGCGGGCATCAGCTTGGGCATCGCGGGTCCACGCGGATCGGGCAAGTCAACCATCGTCCGTCACCATTGCGGGACGCCTTCCCGCGAGCCGCGGCCGCCCAGGACCATGGATGTCCTGCTGCACGGGCGGCTGCCGACGGCCTCGATCGGAGACGTGCGTTGCCTGGTGTCGGCACCGGTCGACTACGCCGCCCGCGATTTCGTCCTGCACCTGTTCGCCGCGTTCTGCAGACGCGTCGTCTCCGCCTTCGCCCCGGCCGCGCGGGCACGCCCCTGGCAGCGTTGGCTGCTCGTGCCCCACGCGATCGTCCCGGTCGTCTCCGCAGCGGCCGTCCGCGTGGTCACGGCTGTTCTCGCGGTCGCCGTCCTCCTGCTCGTCGCGCCGAGCCCCTGGACGGCGGGCGTCGCCGTGCTGACCGGCACGATCTGCCTCGTCCGATGCGCGTACGGGGTGAGCCGGCGCGTCCAGCGGGCCGGCGCCGACGGCCGGGCCCTGCGACATCACGCCCGATCGGTGACGGCGGACGCGAAGAGGAACCTGTTCCGGGTCCGTCACCTGCAGTCGCACAGCACTGGCTGGTCGGGGACTCTGCGGCTGCCCGCGGCAGCGGAGGGTCAGCTTTCAGGGGGCGTCACCCGAGCCGAACAACCACTCAGCCATCCGGAGGTGGTGGAGGAGTTCCGCGGGTTCGCCCGGCGGGTGTCCGCCCTGGTGCACGCGCACGGCGGTCGCGTGTTCGTCGGGGTGGACGAACTCGACAAGATCGGCTCGGCGGGACAGGCCGAACGCTTCCTCAACGAGCTCAAAGGCGTGTTCGGCATCCCGCACGTGTACTTCCTGGTGTCGGTCTCGGACGACGCGCTGGACGCCTTCGAACGGCGCGGCATCCCTGTGCGGGACGCCTTCGACAGTTCCTTCGACGAGATCGTACGAGTCGGCAGGATCACCTACCAGGAAAGCCGCAGGCTCCTGTACCGGCGGGTCATCGGACTGAGCGAGCCGTACGTCGGGCTGTGTCACGTGTTGTCCGGAGGAGTGGCCAGGGATCTGATCAGAGCCGCCCGACGGGTCGTGCAGATCGGCACCTCGCAGGGGCGTTCCGCGGAGCCCCCATGGGAGGACGTCCTCGAGGCCGATCGGTTCGTGATGAGGACGCAGGAGGAGACATCCACCGTTCCCGTCCGGCTGGCCGACGTATCCGCCGCCATCGTCCACGAGGAGATCTCCCGGAAGGCCCTCGCGTTCACCCACGCGTTGACCGGCGCGAGCTCGGCCGGAGGCACGGTTCTGCAGAGCATCCTGTACCACGTCGGACCGGCGACCTCGTCGTCCCGTTTGCTGGACGCGCTCCTGCTCCGGGCGGACGACGAACCCCCTGAGGTGACCCGGCTGCGAGTGGATTACGCGGCCTACGTCTACTTCTGCCAGACAGTGGGTGACATGTTCGGCTCGTCACTGGACGACGCTCGTTTGGAACGTTGCACCAGGACGCCGGCGTGGGAGGGCGGCTTCGACGCGCTGGCGACGGCGCGAGCGGCCTTCGTCGCGGACTCCCGCATCGCCTGGCGAGCGATCAGCCGCATCCGCCGGGCGTGGGAGCTCACCGTCAGAGACCTCACCCTATGAGGCCCGCCTGCCCCCGCCGGAGTGCGAACCCACGCGAGACCCGGCCACCGCGACATCGGGGCAGAAGAGAAGGCCTTTGGACCCTACGGGGCGCTTAGGGCCAGGTGGGACGATGGGCACGCCCCGGACAGACGAGACAGGGCCGACCCGCTTCGAGCGGCCATCACCTCGCCGATCCGCTTCCTATAGATCGCGGAGTCCGCGTGGACCGCATCGCCTCGGATGTCCATGCGGGCTCCGGGCGCCACGCACGGGAGGGCCACATGTGGACTCGATGGGCATGCGCGGGAGCGGCGGCGCTGGCCGTGTGCTCGGGCTTGACGGCTCCTGCCGCCGCCACCGCGGTCCGGCACGAGAGGCCGGCGACCGGCGTCGAACAACAGGCCGGATGGCAGCCGATCCTGCGACACGGCAGCAGAGGCGCCGCGGTCCTGGACTTGCAGCGGCGGCTCACCGGGCTCGGCTACTGGACGGGAACGGCGGACGGCTCGTTCGGCCCGCTGACCGCTCAGGCGGTGTACGCGCTGCAGAAGTCCGCGGGGCTGGCGCGTGACGGCGTCGTGGGCCCCGCCACCTGGGCGGCCCTGACGGCGGGGGTCCGGCCGGCCGCGGGCACCCGATCGGGGAAGGTCGTCGAGGTCGATCTGCGCCGACAGGTGCTCCTGCTCGTGCGGGACGGCCGGGTGCAGCGGGTGTTCAACACCTCCACGGGCAGCGGCAGGACCTACAGCGTCGGCGGCGTCGTCAAACGGGCGGTCACGCCGCGCGGCACCTTCCGGGTCCGGCGTCAGGTCAACGGCTGGGACAACGGACCGCTCGGTTCGCTGTACCGGCCGCGTTACTTCAACGGCGGCATCGCGGTGCACGGCTACGGCTCGGTCCCGCCCTACCCCGCCTCGCACGGCTGCGTCAGGGTGAGCCTTTCCGCGATGGACTGGATCGTGAGCGCTTCCTGGTTGAAGCTCGGCGATGTGATCGTGGTCAGGTGAGCGCGCTCCGGCCCGAGACCTGAGACGGGGAGCCCCCATGGCCGACAGCCCTCTTCCTCCGGGTTACCCGAGGGATCTGGAGCGCACGGTGACGCTGCAGGACGGCCGGGCCGTCTTCCTGCGTCCCATCGTGCCCGGCGACGCCCCGGCCCTGGCGGAGGCGCTCCGCGCGGCGGACGCCGCGACGCTGCGCCGCCGTTTCCTCGGCTCTCCCCCGCCTGTCACCGATCGGCTGCTGCGGCACCTGACCGCCGTCGACTTACGCGCGACGGCTCGTCCTCGTCGGCTTCGATCCCGCCACGGGACGCGGGGTCGCGGTGGCCCGCTACGAGCCGGTGGACGAGCGGACGGCGGAGGTCGCCGTCGCCGTGGAGCGCACGCCGCCCGGCAGATCGAGCGGCCCTCCATCCGGTGATCGAGTAGAGACGTCCGTCAGAACTCGCGGCGCCTGACTCGGCACGAGTACGTCCGGGCGACGACCGACCGTCAGCCCGCTGCCGAACCCTCCTGATTCACGACACTTGACACACGTCTTTTATGTCATGAATACTGGGTCGTAGTTCGAGGGGGAGTACCCGACGATCGACGCATCGCCGTCAGTACGGGCCCGGTGGATCCGGGACCCGGTGGTGCGGTCGCCCGCCGAGGCGGCCTGGGGAGACCGTCGACCAGCCGATGCCGCCCGCGCGGGCGGCCGGGTCGAGGGGGTCCGTTGTGTCTGTCTCCTGGTGGGCGTGGGTCGCGGTGATGCTGGTGGTCGCGGCGATGCTGGCCGTCGATCTGTTCCTGCACCGCGACAACCACGTCATCGGCTTTCGCGAGGCTGCCGTCTGGTCCGGCGTCTGGATCGCCGCCGGCGTGCTGTTCGGGGCGATCCTGTGGTGGTGGCAGGGCGGGGAGGTGGCGGGCACCTACTTCGCCGGCTACCTGATCGAGAAGGCGCTGTCGATCGACAACGTGTTCGTCTTCGCGCTGATCTTCACCGCCTTCGCGGTTCCCGCCACGCTCCAGCACAAGGTGCTGTTCTGGGGGGTCATCGGAGCGCTGGTCTTCCGGCTCGCGTTCATCTTCGTCGGCGTGGAACTGCTGGAGACGTTCTTCTGGACCGCGTACGTGTTCGGGGCGTTCCTCGTCTACACCGGTTACAAGATGGCCTTCCGGCACGGCGAGCAGACCCCGCCCGACCGCAACCCGGTGGTGCGCCTGGTGCGCCGGGTGATCCCCACCGACCCCCGCTACCACGGTGGCCGCTTCTTCGTCCGCACCGGTGGCCGGCGGGTGGCCACGCTGCTGCTCGTGGTGCTCATCGCCGTCGAGGCGACCGACCTGGTCTTCGCGATCGACTCCGTCGCCGCGATCCTGGCGATCACCACCAGCACCTTCATCGTCTGGACCGCCAACGCGTTCGCGATTCTCGGGCTGCGCAGCCTGTACTTCTGCCTGGCCGGGCTGCTCCGCCGGTTCGTCCACCTGCACTACGGCCTGGCCGTGCTGCTGGCCTTCGCCGGCGTCAAGCTGATCCTCTCGGAGACCCCGGTCGGCAAACTGCCGATCCCGCTGACGCTGGGCGTCATCCTCGTCGCCATCGCCGTCTCGATCGTCTGGAGCTTGATCGCCACCCGTGCCTCCGGCGCCGCCACCGACGGCCGGATGGCACGGGAGGGGTGACCCGCTCTCCCCGCCTGACTCGCGATTCGTCACTTTCGATTCATGACAACGAAATCGTGCTCGTAGAATGGTGGACGTGCCGGACTGGACCTTCCTGACCAACCACGCCCACGTGCTGTTGTGCATCGCCCGCGACCCCGGCGTGCGCATCCGCGATGTGGCCGCCCGCGTCCAGATCACCGAGCGCGCCGCGCAACGCATCCTGGCCGACCTCACCGCCGCGGGATACCTCACCGCCAGCCGGGAAGGCCGCCGCAACCGCTACCGGCTCAACCCCACCCTGCCGCTGCGGCACCCTCTCGAACAGGACCATCAGATCGGCGAGATCCTCGCGGTGTTCCAACCTGCTCTCACCTACACCGCCCCCTCCAGAAGCGAGGCGCCGTCGGCCGGCGCCGGCCGAGAAGGCGTGACGGCAGCCGTTCCGGAAGAGCTCGCCCGAGGTGGCTGACCAGGTCGGCCAGGATGGCGACGCGGGGTTCCGCCTGCGAGGAGCAGCGGGAGGATCAGACGGCCCGCCACCCCGTGCACTGGTTGTTGGTCCCCGAAGGCCGCCAGCAGAACCTGACGTCGGTGGGGTTGGACCTCAGGGTGTGGGGGTAATACACGCCGCTGTTGATGGGCGCGTCGTAACGGATGAGAGTGCCGCCGCTGTACCGCACCGTGCCCCAGACGTCCGAATCGGGCCAGCTTCCGAGCACCCGGCAGACGTTCAGCCTCGTGTGGTTGGAGTTGATCTCCGCGAAGCCCCAGTCGTTGCCCACGCGGAACGAGTGGGCTTGCGCGGGGGCGGTCATGGCCAGGGCCGTCGCGGCCGCGGCGATGGCTACCTGCCCGATCCGCATGATTCTCGTACGCATGATGGTCTCCTACTTCCGACTGCGCGGCGCGGACTCATGTCCGCTTCTGGCGGCCCGAAAGCGGACTGACTGCAGCTTCGCCTCCAGGAAGGGACCGGACGAGGGCAGCGACAGGACATTCGCCTGACATGTGGTCGTTCCGGTTCCGGCTTCCTGACGCCTGGCCTCGCCACTGGAGGCGCGGACGTCCCGCTCCCGCCGGTCGCCGCGCACGGCGACCGCCGCCCGCCAGGATCAGCCTCACCTACCGGGCGGGAGCACGGTCACGGGCGGGTACGCGTACGCGCCGTCGAGGACCGGCCGGCGGGGCAGGTAGAGACGCAGGATCAGGTTGAACCGACCGGCCGGGACCGGCAGCCAGTTGCTCTCGGAGCCCGCCGGCGGTTCGTGGCACAGGCGCAGGTCGAGCGAGCCGTCCGCGCCGGTGACGAGGCCCGGGTCGTCGCCGCTGATGGAGTAGCGGCCGGACTCGTTGGGGACGAGGAACATGTCCGGGCCGTACGCGGTCAGGGACCAGAAGGCGTCGACCGGGGGCAGGCCGCCCCCGGGGAAGCGGATGCGGTAGCGCTTGGAGCCGTCCAGGGGCAGACCGTCCGCGCTGGTCGAGGTCCGCGGGTAGATCGCCTCCTCCGCCGGGACGGGGCCCCAGAAGTATCTGGCGACCGTCGCCCGTTCGCGGAGCCCGCCGCGGGTGTCCTGCGTGCCGAGGCCGAGGTTGGTGGTCCAGCCGTTGACGGTGCGGGGGGCGATGGCGGGTGGCTCCAGCTCGCGCATGCCCGCCGCGACGGCCGCGGCGAGGACCGCTCTGCCGGACTCGTCCAGTTCGGCGCCGGGGCGCCGGCCGGCGGCGACGCCGAGGGCCGCCACGGCGTCGAGCGCCCGGCGCTGCTCGGCGGTGACGGGCGGGTTGGCAGGCAGCGCGGCGCAGAGCTCGTCGAAGAAGCCGATGCCGTCGCGTCCGGTGTCGTGCGCGCGGCCGGCGGGGGGCGGCAGGGTCGTGCCTCCGGCAGTTCCGGCGAGGGCGCGCAGCTCGATCCGGGCGGCGAGGGCGCCGGCCTCGGCGGCGTCGGCGGCGTCGAGGGCGCGGATCCGGCAGAGGAGGAAGGCGTGACCGGTGGGGCACGGTATCGGTTCGAGGCCGTCGGGGATCGGGCCGGAGTGGCCGGGGGGAAGGATGGCCCAGGAGCCGCCCCGGCCGCCGGTGGTCCGCGTCCCGAGCAGCCCGAAGCCGCCCATCCAGGCGTCGAGGAGCTGCACGCTGTGGTAGCGGTCGCGGATGTCGGGGAGGGTCAGCGTCAGAGGGCCCGCCCGCAGGTCCAGGACGGCGAGCGCGTAGACGGTGTCCAGGTTCGGCGCGACGACGGCCCGGCTGCCGGGGCCCGACAGCCGCCGTGAGGCCCACATGGTGTTGACGCCCAGCCGCTGCGCCATGCCCTGCATGATGCGCGCGGTGGCCACCAGGGGGAAGCCGGCGAGGAAGGCGTTCTTGGCCGCCGTGACGCGGGGATCCGCCGGGTCGTCGTGCCGGACGGGTGAGCTCATGTCGGTCCTCCAGGGCCGGTGCGTCGTGCGGGGTGCGGGACCACCCGTGCTTCGGGGATCACCACGTCGTCGGTGAGCAGCCATCGGAACAGCACCCAGCCGCGCGGGTGACCGGCGGTGTCGAGCCAGTTGGGCTCGCCCGGGTCGGCGTGGGCGACGACGACGCGCAGGGTCCCGTCGGGCGCGAGCGTGGCGCTGCGGGCGTTGAGCGCGGTGGTGCGGCTGCGATGGTCGAGCGACTGGCCCCACCGGTTGGCGAGATGGACGCCCCAGTAGCGGCATCGCGGCGGCCGGGCCTCGACGACCAGGGCCTGGTCCGGTTCGAGGGAGTACCAGCAGATGACATAGCCGGCGTCGGGTGTCCCGTACAGGCCGTGGCCCCGGTGTTCGGCGAACCGGTTGGGCGTGGCCTCGGCCTGCTCGGCGCGCTGCCGTGCCACGCGCGTCGCGGCCGTGACGAACGCGGCGGCGGACCGGGTGGAGGCGACGAAGCGGGCGTCGTCGAACACCGGATCCGGCCCCGGATCGTCGAGCGCCTCGATCGTGAACCGCGCGGGCCTGTCGCGGGCGCGGTCGAGGAAGTACTGGCGGGCGATGACCGTGTGCGCTCCCGGCGCGAGCGGGATCCAGGTGCCCGGCCGCGCCTCCGGGGAGAGCGTGATCTCGAACGAGCCGTCGGGGCCGAAGGCGATCCGCTCGTCGTTGAGGTTGGTCACGCGGGTCGGCCGGCCGTCGCCGGTGTTCGCGCCGTAGACGCAGAAGGCGAGGTACGGCACGGTGCCGCGGTCTCCTCGGATGCGGTACGAGCGCCGGCTGGAGATGAGCGCGATGTCGTACTCGGTGTCGGGGTTGTCGAAGAACAGCTTGCGCACCGGAGTGACGCCCGGCAGGAACAGCGGGCGGCCGGAGTCGCGGGTGCCGGCCCGGTCGACCTGGTCGGCCAGGACGTGGAGCACATAGCGGAAGCCTTCCGCGACGTCGACGCCCGCGTCCGGCCCGGCCAGGCCGGCCACGGTCTCCCCCGCCTCGTCCAGCGCGCGCACGAACCGCCTCCAGGCCTCCAGGGCGTCCGCCATGCGTTCGATCTCCTCCATGAGTAATGGATCTCATTAATATCTGTCGGACGATAGTATGGCGAAGTGTCCAGATCAAGTACCCGTGACGCCCTGCTCCGGCAGGGCGCACTGCTGTTCGCCCGGCACGGGGTCGCCGACGTGACCACCCGTCAGTTGCACGAGGCCATCGGGGCGCGTAACGAGTCGGCGCTGCATTACCACTTCGGCGGCAAGGACGGCCTGGTGGAGGCCATCCTGCGCGGGCATCTGGAGGCCGTCGAGGCGCGCCGCGCGCCGCTGGTCGCCGCCGTCGCCGCCGACGACCTGACCGCGGACCCGCGGGCCCTGGTCCACGCGCTCGCCGCCCCCATGGACGAGGACCTCGGCACCGAGCTGGGCCGGGCCCACCTGCGCATCGTGGCCAGGCTCAGCTATCCCTCGCTCGCCTATCGGCGGCCGTTCCGGATCGTGGACGCGCCGGCGGGGCTCGCGGTCGTGCGATGGCTGCACGCGACGCTCGAACCGCTCCCCCGCCCCCTCCGGCTGGAGCGGCTCGCCATGCTGCGGTCCCAGCTCATCAGCCTGTTCGGCCTGCGCGCCCAGCTCCTCGACGAGTCGGCTCCCGGCGAGCCGCCGGTGACGGGGAAGCTGTTCTTCGGCAATCTGCTCGACATGCTCGTCGCCGGACTGACCGCCCCGGCCTCGACGGAGACGCTCGCGGCGATCCCCGCGGAATAGTTAAGGGTAACCATTAGACGGCCGGAGCATAGAGGGCAGACGGCGACCCGGTCAAGCATTCGGCGTCCGCCGGAGAAGGCAATTTAATTGTTGCCATTAACTTCTCCGTCGCGCACAATCAGGTGGCATTCGTCGGACTCCCCGAGGAGGTCGCCCATGGACGCCGTAGCTCGCGCCGGGACCGCCCTGACAGCAGCGCTGCTGACGTGTCTGGCCGTGCTGATCCCCGGCACCCCGCCCGCGCGGGCGGACACCGGGCCGATCCTGTTCGTGCACGGCTACGGCGGCAACGGCAG
>NZ_JAHKRN010000064.1 GCF_019396385.1 Nonomuraea harbinensis
GGCGACGACCCGGCGCTGCTCGACCAGATCACCGCCGACCGGCGGTCGGCGGCGCTGCGCCTGCGCAGGCTGGCGCCGACGGTCATCGCCTCGCGCTCGTCGCGCGCGGTGCTGGTCGACTCGCTGCGGGCGATGGGGTACGCGCCGGTCCCCGAGTCGCTCGACGGCGACGTGATCATCTCCCAGCTCGACAGCAGGCGCACCGAGGGCCCCGCCCCGGTCCGCCAGGTGGCCCCGACCGGCGAGCCCGATCCTGGCGTGGCGGCGGCGGCCGTGCGGGCGCTGCGCGCGGGCGACGCGGCCCACCTGTCCCGGCGCGAGCCGGTCGACGCCCCGGGCGGCCAGGTGCCCCGCACCCCCGCGACGGCCACGATCTCGAAGCTGCAGGACGCGATCAGGCAGGGGATGCGGGTGTGGATCGGCTACACCGACTCGCAGGGCAACGCCACCTCCCGCATCCTGGAGCCGGCCCGGATGGAGGGCGGCTACCTGACCGCCTACGACGAGACCAGGGCCGCCGTCCACCGCTTCGCCCTGCACCGCATCACCGGCGTGTCCGGCGTCTGAGCGGGGTTGACTGCGTGCCGCGAGTCGGCGGAAGTTAGGGCATGTGACCGAGCACACGCTGAGCAGTCTGGCCGAGCAGTCATGGAGCAGGTTCGACGACTACGACGCGATGTTCTACGAAGGGGTCTGGCACCGCAGCCACAGCCTCGCCGAGCGGGCCCGGCGCGTCTGCGGCGGCTTCGTCGAGGCCGGCATCCGGCCCGGCGACCGCGTGGTCGTGATGATGGCCACCTCCCCCGAGGTGCCGCTCGTCTGCCAGGCGCTGTGGGCTGCGGGCGCCGTGGTGACGCCGGTGGTGTTCCTGGTGGGCGCCGCCGAGCTGCGCCACATCCTGCTCGACAGCGGCGCCGCCGCCGTGGTCACCTCGCCGGAGCTGGCCGGCACGGTGCGGGCGGCCGGGGTGGACGTGCCGGTGTACGTGGACACCGCCGAGCTGGAGCGGGCCGCCGAGCACGGCCCGGTGGCGCGTGACCCCGGCGACCTGGCCGCGCTGATGTACACCGGGGGCACCACCGGCAGGGCCAAGGGCGTCATGCTCAGCCATGCGGGCCTGTGGCAGGTCGCGAAGGCCTCCTACGAGCTGTCCCACCAGGAGGGGATCAACCGGGCGATCGTCCCGGTGCCGCTCTCGCACGCGTACGGCCTGATCGTCACCGTGGCCGGGATGCACGCCGTCGAGCCGCCCCAGGCCGTGCTGATGCGCTGGTTCGACCCCGGGGCGTTCCTCCGGCTCGCGGCCGAGCAGCGCGTCCAGTACGGCACCGTCGTGCCGGCCATGCTGCAGATGCTGCTGGCCGAGCCGCTGGAGTCGCACCCGCTGCCCGACCTGGCCTTCCTCACCTGCGGCGCGGCCCCGCTGGGCAAGGAGGTGCTGACGGAGTTCGAACGGCGGATGCCCGGCGTGACGATCCTGGAGGGTTACGGGCTGACCGAGACCAGCGCGGTGACCACGTTCAACCCGCCGGGGCGGCGCAAGGCCGGCAGCGTGGGCCTGCCGCTGCCCGGCTACACGATCACGATCCGCGACTCGTCCGGCGAGCCGGTGGAGCAGGGCGACGTGGGCGAGATCTGCGTGTCCGGCGAGTCGCTGATGCTGGGCTACTGGGGCGAGCACGAGCCCGACCCCGAGGGCACCGCGCTGGTCGGCGGCGAGCTGCGCACCGGTGACGTCGGCTGCGTCGACGACGACGGCTACCTGTACGTGGTCGACAGGAAGAAGGACCTGATCATCAGGGGCGGGTTCAACGTGTTCCCCCGCGACGTGGAGGACGTGCTGAACCAGCACCCCGGCGTGGTCATGTCGGGCGTGGTCGGCCGTCCCGACGACCGGCTGGGCGAGGAGGTCGTCGCGTTCGTGCAGCTCGCGGCCGGCGCGGAGGTCGCCGCCGAGGAGCTGATCGCCTGGGCGAGGGAGCGCGTGGGCCGCGTCAGGTATCCCCGCGAGGTCACGTTCGTCGACTCGATCCCGGTCACCAGCGTGCTCAAACTCGACCGCAAGGCGCTGCGGGCGCGGTTCGCCGGTTAGCAGGATCGGCGACCGAGTCAGGATCTTGCCCGATCCGTGATATTTCTTGACCCGTCAGGAGGTGGCATGAGCGAGGACGATTACCCGTACCAGCGCTACGGCGCCCCCTACGGGGAGCAGCCGCCCCCGTCCTACGGTTACGGCGGCTACCCGCCGCCCCCGCGGCACGCCCGCGGCGAGCCCAACGTCAGCGGCATCGTCGCGCTCGCGCTCAACCTCTTCAGCGTCGTCTCCTGCTGCAACGTCTTCGGCGTCGTCGGCGCCGTCCTGGCCGGCCTGTCCCTGCGTTCCGGCACGGCGCCCGAGAAGGCCCGCACGCTCACCGTCGCGAGCTGGGTGGTGCTGGTGGCCGGCTTCCTGATGATGGCCGTCCTGTTCTTCTACCTGGGCGTCAACGGCCACTTCGACGACTGATTTCCCAGTCCGGGGGACTGTTTGGGCCGTCGCGCGTGTTGGATAGGCGTCAACCGTTTGAAGGGATGGCTGTGAACGACGGCCCGCTCATCGTCCAATCAGACAAGACGCTGCTGCTCGAGGTCGACCACGAGAGGGCCGACGAGTGCCGCAAGGCCATCGCCCCGTTCGCCGAGCTCGAGCGCGCGCCCGAACACGTGCACACCTACCGGGTCACGCCGCTCGCGCTGTGGAACGCCCGCGCCGCCGGCCACGACGCCGAGCAGGTCGTCGACGCCCTGATCGGCTACAGCCGCTATCCGGTGCCGCACGCCCTGCTCGTCGACGTCGCCGAGACCATGGCCCGCTACGGCCGGCTCAGGCTGGAGAAGCACCCGGTCCACGGGCTGACGCTGACCTCCACCGACCGGGCCGTGCTCGAAGAGGTGCTGCGCGCCAGGAAGATCCAGCCGATGCTGGGCGAGCGCGTCGGCGACGACACCGTGGCCGTCCATCCGAGCGACCGCGGCAACATCAAGCAGGCGCTGCTCAAGCTGGGCTGGCCGGCCGAGGACCTGGCCGGTTACGTCGACGGCGAGCACCACCGGGTCGAGCTGGTCCAGGAGAGCTGGACGCTCCGGCCCTACCAGCAGGAGGCGGCCGACTCCTTCTGGCACGGCGGCTCCGGCGTGATCGTGCTGCCCTGCGGCGCCGGCAAGACCATCGTCGGCGCGGCCGCGATGGCGCACGCCCAGGCGACGACGCTGATCCTGGTCACCAACACGGTCAGCGCCCACCAGTGGAAGCAGGAGCTGCTCAAGCGCACCTCGCTGACCGAGGACGAGATCGGCGAATACTCCGGCAGCAAGAAGGAGATCCGTCCGGTCACCATCGCCACCTACCAGGTGATGACCACCAGGCGGAAGGGCGTCTACAGCCACCTGGAGCTGTTCGACGCGCGCGACTGGGGCCTCATCGTCTACGACGAGGTCCACCTGCTGCCCGCGCCGATCTTCCGGATGACGGCAGACCTCCAGGCCCGCAGGCGCGTCGGCCTGACCGCGACGCTGGTGCGCGAGGACGGCCGCGAGGGCGACGTGTTCTCGCTGATCGGCCCCAAGCGCTACGACGCGCCCTGGAAGGAGATGGAGAACCAGGGCTGGATCGCCCCGGCCGACTGCGTCGAGGTGCGGGTGACGCTCACCGACGAGGAGCGGCTGGCGTACGCGATGGCCGAGTCGGAGGAGCGCTACCGCTTCTGCGCCACCACGCCGTCCAAGACCCAGGTCACCGAGGCGCTCGTACGCCGTCACCTGGGCGACCAGGTGCTGGTGATCGGCCAGTACATCGACCAGCTCGACGAGCTGGGCGAACACCTGAACGCGCCGGTGATCAAGGGGGAGACCAGGATCAAGGAGCGCGAGCGGCTCTACCAGGCCTTCCGCGACAAGGAGATCCAGGTCCTGGTGGTGTCCAAGGTCGCCAACTTCTCCATCGACCTGCCCGAGGCGAGCGTGGCGATCCAGGTGTCCGGCACGTTCGGGTCCCGGCAGGAGGAGGCGCAGCGGCTCGGCAGGGTGCTGCGGCCCAAGGCCGACGGCGGCGGGGCGCGCTTCTACACCGTGGTCAGCCGCGACACGGTCGACCAGGAGTTCGCCGCGCACCGGCAGCGGTTCCTGGCCGAACAGGGTTACGCCTACTCGATCATCGACGCCGACGACGTGCTGGGCGGGGTGTGAGCCCGGCCGCTCATCGAGCGGCCAGGCATCCCGGTCTCACGTCCAAGAGACTCCGCGGGTCGTCGACAATCGAACCACCCCCCTCACTGCGTCCTCACACCACCGCAACCGAATCCGGCTGCGACATACCCGATGATCCGGCAATGCCACCTGGTATGCCCGGATTTTGCGGCATTTCGTTATATGTCCGCCGTTTGCGAGGAGTGTTCACTTCGCCAGCAGCCCGCCGAGGAACAGCAGCCCCTCCGCGGCGATCCACGAGGCCACGCTCAGCCCCATGAACCGGGTGAACGTCCGCTCGTCCTGCCGCGCCGTCGGCAGCGCCCAGGCCGCCACCGTCAGGCAGGCGGCCACCGCGGCGAACAGCCCGGAGACCGAGGAGAACACGGCGAGCCGCTGGACGCAGGACGGCGACGACCCGCCGCAGAACGCCTCCAGCCCCCAGCCCGCGAAGACCGACAGCCCCCAGAGGGTGGCCAGCAGGAAGCTCGCGATCGTGGGAAGGATCGGGGAGAAGCCGAGTCGCACACGCGCCACGCCGGACTTCTTACCCCTCCCCGGCGACGGCTAAATGTTTTGAAGCCACCCCGACAGCCGCATTAAACTGGCGGATTCGCTGCCTTGTTACCCACCTCCGAGCGCCGGGAGGCACTTTCGCATGCCCACAGACCAACTGGCCCCCGACATACCTCCGGACCTGCCCACGGACGTCCTCGCCGCCGAGCAGGCCCATCTGGCCGAGTCCAGGGCCGCGCTGGCGGCCATGCGCGCGCACGCGCAGTCGCTGTCGGCCGACGCGGCCGGCGACTGGGTGTCGCAGCAGATCCTGCAGTCGCTGCTCGACCAGCGCGTGGCCGCCCTGGCCGACCACCCCGACACGCCGCTGTTCTTCGGCCGGCTCGACCGTTCGGCCGCCGACGACCTGCCCACCACGATCCACGTCGGCCGCCGCCACGTGCACGACGGCGACAGCCGTCCCCTGGTCATCGACTGGCGCGCCCCCGTGTCGCGCGCCTTCTACCAGGCCAGCCCCGCCGACCCGATGGACGTCACGCTGCGGCGCCGGTTCGGCTACCACGGCGGCGCGCTCACCGCGTACGAGGACGAACGGCTCGACCAGGGCACCGAGATCGGCCCGTCGCGCATCCTGACCGAGGAGATCGAGCGCCCCCGCACCGGCCCGATGCGCGACATCGTGGCCACCATCCAGCCCGACCAGGACGAGATCGTCCGCGCCGCGCTCACCCGTACGGTCTGCGTGCAGGGCGCGCCGGGCACCGGGAAGACGGCGGTCGGCCTCCACCGGGCCGCCTACCTGCTGTTCACCCACCGCGAGCGGCTCGCCAGGGCGGGCGTGATGATCGTCGGGCCGAACCGCGCCTTCCTCTCCTACATCTCCTCGGTGCTGCCCGCGCTGGGCGAGGTCAAGGTCGACCAGACCACGGTCGCCGGCCTGCTGGGCGACCACGCGGCCCCCGAGGACCCCGCGGTGGGCGCGGTCAAGGGCGACGCCCGGATGGCGGCCGTGCTGAAGCGGGCCCTGTGGCTCCACATCGTCAAGCCGGAAGAGGGCCTGGTCTACTCCAAGGGCGCCTACCGCTTCCGGGTGGCCGACCACGAGGTGCGCGAGATCGTCGCCTCGCTGCGCGGCACCACCCGCTACGGTCCCGGCCGCGCCGCGCTCGCCCAGCGGCTCGCGCACCTCGTGCTCGTACGGATGGAGCAGCGCGGCGAGTCACCCGACGACCGGGTGCAGGACGCGGTGGCCCGGTCCAGGCCGGTCAAGCAGCTGGTCGACGCCGTGTGGCCGAAGCTGGTGCCCGAGCAGGTGCTCTACCGGCTGCTGGCGGACGAGGAGTTCCTCGCCAGGGCCGCCAGGTCCGACCTGTCGCCCGAGGAGCGGCAGCTGCTGCTCTGGCGGAAACCGTACCGGGGATGGAAGTCCGCCAAGTGGAGCGCCGCCGACGCGGCTCTCCTCGACGAGCTGCGCGACCTGATCGAGCGCACGCCCTCGCTCGGCCACCTCGTCGTGGACGAGACGCAGGACCTGTCGGAGATGCAACTGCGGGCGCTCGGCCGCCGCTGCCGCAACGGCTCCGCCACCGTGCTCGGCGACCTGGCCCAGGGCACCACCCCCTGGTCCACCACGTCGTGGCGGTCGGTCCTGACGCATCTCGGGCAGGACGGCGAGGTCACCGAGCTGACGCTGGGCTTCCGCGTGCCGCGCGAGGTCCTCGACTACGCCGCCCGCCTGCTGCCGTCGATCGCCCCCGGGCTCGCCCCGCCCCGGTCCCTGCGTCCCGGCGCCGGGTCCCTCTCGATCCGGCCGGCCGGCGACCTCCACGAGGCGGTCCGCGACGCGCTGGCCCGCGAGGGCTCGATCGGCGTCATCGTCCCCGACGCCGCCGTCGCAGCCGTCTCCGAGTCGCTGTCGGGCGTCGCGCACGCCGTCCTCGACCCCGACTCCACCCAGGAGCACCGCCTCCTAGTGGTGCCGGCGACGCTCGCCAAGGGCCTGGAGTACGACCACGTCATCGTGATGGAGCCGGCCGACATCGTCGACGCCGAGCCCCGCGGCCTGGCCCGCCTCTACGTGGTGCTCACCCGTGCCGTCACCTCGCTCACGGTCCTCCACCGCAAGCCCTTGCCACCCCAGCTCGCCCCGTGACAGGGACGGTGGCGGGGTAGGGGATCACTTCTAGGATGACGTCAAGGAGCTCTCACCCAAGGAGGATGCCGTGCCAGCACCGCTGCCACACGAATACCTGCCGTCGGTCCCCTCGCTCACGGTCCACAGCGACGACATGACGGACGGGGAGAGGCTGAGCGACCTCCACGTCTTCAACGACTGGGGCATGACGGGCCAGAACCTCTCCCCCAGCCTCCGCTGGTCAGGCGCCCCGGCGGAGACGCGCAGCTACGCGGTGACCTGTTTCGACCCGGACGCGCCCACGGGCAGCGGTTTCTGGCACTGGGTGCTGTTCGACATCCCGGCGTCGGTCACCGAGCTGCCCACGGGCGCCGGCACCGCGCCCGAGTTCAAGGGTCTCCCGCAGGGCGCCAAGCACGCCCGCAGCGACTACGGCTCCAAGGACTACGGCGGCGCCGCGCCGCCTCCCGGCGACCCGCACCGCTACGTGTTCACCGTGCACGCGCTCGGCGTCGACACCCTCGGCCTCGACACCGACACCAGCCCGGCCGTGGTGGGCTTCAACATCACCGCCAACACCCTGGCGCGCGGCCACATCGTCCCGCACTTCGGGATCTGACCACGCGAGCGCACCGCCTCCTCCGGGGGGCGGTGCCGCGTCTTGGTAGCTTCGCCCCCATGAGCGATCTAACGATCCGTCCGGGGGGCCTGGCGGACGTCGGAGCTGTCCTGGAGTTCTGGCTGCACGCCGCCGAGGGCACCGACCGTCACGACTCGGCCGGCAAGGTGCGGGCGCTGGTCGAGCGGGACCCGCAGGCGCTGCTCCTGGCCGAGCTGGACGGCGCGCTGGCCGGCACGCTGATCGCGGGCTGGGACGGGTGGCGCGCCCATCTCTATCGCCTGGCCGTCCATCCGGATCACCGTCGCCAGGGCATCGCCACCGCCCTGCTGGCCGCCGCCGAGACGCGTTTCGCCGCCTTCGGCGCGTTCCGGGCCGACGCGATGGTCCTTCATGACAACACCCTCGCCCACCACGCCTGGACCGCCGCCGGTTATGCGCCCCAACCGCAGTGGTCGCGATGGGTCAAGTCCCTTTAGGGCTACGGAACTGAGGCGTTTTCCGCCGGCTCAGGTATATCGGAACGTTATCAGCGATATACGGATAGTGGCGGCGCACGAAAAACCGCCGATAAGGGCGGTCGGAAAAGCGAAGCGGCCCGAACCGGAAACACCGGCGCGGGCCGCTCGCGAGAACCTCGGGTCGAGAACCCTCGATCAGAAGTCCATGTCACCGCCGCCGGGCATGCCGGCGGGAGCGGCCGGGGTCTTCTCCGGCTTCTCGGCGATGACAGCCTCGGTGGTCAGGAACAGCGCCGCGATCGAGGCGGCGTTCTGCAGCGCCGAACGCGTCACCTTGGCCGGGTCGATGATGCCCGCCTCGAACATGTTGACGTAGTCGCCGCTGGCCGCGTTGAGGCCCTCACCCGGGGTGAGGTTGCGGACGCGCTCGACCACGACGCCGCCCTCAAGGCCGGCGTTGACCGCGATCTGCTTGAGCGGCTCCTCCAGCGCCTTGCGCACGATGGCCGCACCCGTGGCCTCGTCGCCCGGCAGCTCCAGCTTGTCGAACGCCTTGGCGCCGGCCTGCAGCAGCGCCACGCCACCGCCGGGCACGATGCCCTCCTCGACGGCCGCCTTGGCGTTGCGCACGGCGTCCTCGATGCGGTGCTTGCGCTCCTTCAGCTCGACCTCGGTGGCGGCGCCGGCCTTGATGACGGCCACGCCGCCGGCCAGCTTGGCCAGGCGCTCCTGGAGCTTCTCCCGGTCGTAGTCGGAGTCGGTGCGGTCGATCTCGGCGCGGATCTCGTTGACCCGGCCGGCGATCGCGTCGGCGTCACCGGCGCCGTCGACGATCGTGGTCTCGTCCTTGGTCACCACGACCTTGCGGGCGCGGCCCAGCAGGTCGAGGGTGGCGTTCTCCAGCTTGAGACCGACCTCCTCGGCGATGACCTGGCCGCCGGCGAGGATGGCAATGTCGGCGAGCATGGCCTTGCGGCGGTCGCCGAAGCCCGGGGCCTTGACGGCGACCGAGCGGAAGAGGCCGCGGATCTTGTTGACCACCAGGGTGGCCAGGGCCTCACCCTCGATGTCCTCGGCGATGATGAGGAGCGGCTTGCCGGACTGCACGACCTTGTCGAGCAGCGGCAGCAGGTCCTTGTTGGCCGAGATCTTCGAGTTGACGATCAGGATGTACGGGTCCTCGAGCACGGCCTCCATGCGGTCGGAGTCCGTGACGAAGTACATCGACGTCATGCCCTTGTCGAAGCGCATGCCCTCGGTGAGCTCCAGCTCCAGACCGAAGGTGTTGCTCTCCTCGACGGTGATGACGCCTTCCTTGCCGACCTTGTCCATCGCCTCGGCGATGAGCGAGCCGATCTCGGGGTCGGCGGCGGAGATGGAGGCGGTGGAGGCGATCTGCTCCTTGGTCTCCACGTCCTTGGCCAGCTTGGAGAGCTCCTCGCTGACGCGCTCCACGGCCGCCTCGATGCCCTTCTTCAGGGCCATCGGGTTGGCGCCGGCAGCGACGTTGCGCAGGCCCTCACGTACGAGCGCCTGGGCGAGCACGGTAGCGGTGGTGGTGCCGTCGCCCGCGACGTCGTCGGTCTTCTTGGCGACTTCCTTGACCAGCTCGGCGCCGATCTTCTCCCACGGGTCCTCGAGCTCGATCTCCTTGGCGATCGAGACACCGTCGTTGGTGATCGTGGGGGCGCCCCACTTCTTCTCCAGCACGACGTTGCGGCCCTTCGGGCCCAGCGTGACCTTCACCGCGTCGGCGAGCTGGTTCATCCCGCGCTCGAGACCGCGCCGGGCGTCCTCGTCAAACGCGATCATCTTGGCTGCCATAAGGCGAGACCTCCCAGATGCAGGGTGTCCTGGTGAGATCGAGCCGACGCCCGCGACGGCATGTGGGCCCACATCTCCGTTCGGCAGGCCCCATCGTCTCGATCCCCGTTGGCACTCATCAACATAGAGTGCCAACGACTGTTTAGCACTCTACCCCGTCGAGTGCAAGCTGACGCCACACCTGGCCAGGTCAACAGATCGCCGTCGGAGGTATGTCCGTACGGCGGGCCCCGGGCGGCCCGCCGTACCCCAATGTGAGGTGGCAGTCACACGCACTGCGCTGGCGTGCGAGCTGCCGGTCGCACCAGCTAGGCGACAGCGCGGACGGATTCCGCCTGCGGCCCCTTCTGGCCCTGCGTGATCTCGAACTCGACCCGTTGTCCCTGTTCGAGAGAGCGATACCCGTCCATCATGATTGCCGAGTAATGGACGAATACATCCTTACCACCGTCTACCGCGATGAAGCCGTAGCCCTTGTCCGCGTTGAACCACTTGACGGTGCCCTGCGCCACTTCCGACTCCTCTTACTGGGCTCAGGGATCTCGCCCATTCGTCTGCGAGACCCACAATCGCCATGACTTATGGGGATATCGTCTGACGATCGCACTCGACCATACCTGTGGCATGGCGGTCGGCAACAGAGTCAATCCGCAAAAGCCTTATTTCACCCCTAGCTGAGTAGTTCAAGGTTGAATTTCCCACAAAAGGGAGAAGGCGCCCACATGGGGCGCCTTCCAGACGATCGCTCCGCCGAGCGGGGGGCTCAGCCGCCCGCGACGGCCGGGATGATGGAGATCTGCGTGCCCTCAGGGGCCGGAGTGTCCAGACCCTGGGCGAATCGGACGTCCTCTTCCCCCACGTAGACGTTAACAAAACGCCGAATCTTGCCCGATTCATCCAGAATGCGGGCGCCGATCCCCGGGTAGTCGGAATCGAGCTTGGCCAGGACGTCACGGAGAGTCGCGCCCTCCCCACTCACTTCCGCGTTGCCCCCGGTGTACGTGCGCAGGATGGTAGGAATCCGCACAGAAACGCTCATGTTATGGTCTCGCCTTTCCTGATTGTCAGACAGTCGCGCGGAACGCGTCGAGGGAGGGCCGGATCACGGCCGTGGGCTGCGCGTCGGCCGCGACGGCGTCGAGCGTCTTGAGCCCGTCGCCGGTGTTGAGCACCACGGTCTCGGCCTCCGGGTCGAGCTGCCCGGTCTCGACGAGCTTCTTCAGCACGCCCACCGTGACACCGCCCGCCGTCTCGGCGAAGATGCCCTCGGTGGAGGCCAGCAGCTTGATGGCGGCCACGATCTCGGCGTCCGTCACGTCCTCGACGGCGCCGCCCGTGCGCCGGGCGATGTCGAGCACGTACGGGCCGTCGGCGGGGTTGCCGATGGCCAGCGACTTGGCGATGGTGTCGGGCTTGACCGGCTGGACCACGTCGTGGCCGGCCTTGTAGGCGGCCGACACCGGCGAGCAGCCGAGCGCCTGCGCCCCGAAGACCTTGTAGGGCGCGTCGTCGACCAGCCCGAGCCGGATCAGCTCCTTGAAGCCCTTGTCGATCTTGGTGAGCTGGGAGCCGGACGCGATCGGGATGACGATCTGCTCAGGCAGCCGCCAGCCGAGCTGCTCGGCGATCTCGTACGCGAGCGTCTTGGAGCCCTCGGCGTAGTAGGGCCGCAGGTTGACGTTGACGAACCCCCACTTGTCGCCCATCGGGTCCCCGATCAGCTCCGAGCAGAACCGGTTGACCTCGTCGTAGGTGCCCTCGATGCCGATGAGCCTGCCGCCGAACACCCGGGCCATGGCGATCTTGGCCTGCTCCAGCCCGGCGGGGATGAACACGCACGCGTCCAGGCCCGCCCTGGCGGCGGCGGCCGTCACGGCCCCGGCCAGGTTTCCGGTCGAGGAGCAGGAGAGCGTGTGGAAGCCGAAGTTGCGGGCCGCCTCGACGGCGATGGCCACCACCCGGTCCTTGAAGGAGTGGGTGGGGTTGCCCGAGTCGTCCTTCACGTACAGGGACTTGAGACCGAGCGCCCGGCCCAGGTTGCCCGCCTTGACGAGCGGCGTCCAGCCGGGGTTCATGTTGGGCTTGCTCGCGACGTCGGCGGGCACCGGCAGCAGGGAACGGTAGCGCCAGATGCTGGCCGGGCCCGACTCGATGTCGGACCTCTTGACGTCGCCGAAGTCGTAGGCCGCCTCCAGCGGCCCGAAACACTCGACGCAGGCGAAGTTGGGGCCGAGCGGATAGCGGGCGCCGCACTCGCGGCAGGAGAGAGCAGTGGCGGGACCGAAGTCGAGCGACATGAAGCGAGGCCTTCCCTCATCTTCGTCCGCGGCCACCCTGACCGCGGACCGGAATTGGCACCCTGTCCCGGTCGGCCTCGCCAGGTCGCGAGTCACAAGCCGGGAGGGTTGCCGGGGCTTCGCAGGGCCGGTCCCTCCACCCCTCTGGATGAGCAATGTTCAGTTGTGTGGTGCTGCTGACTCGGACTCTACCCAATCAACCACGTGACATGGACAGTCGTCTCACTCTCCGAGATGAACGATCTCACCGGTAGTCGTCGCCCAGCACACCCTGCACGTACTTGCGCGCCTGGTGGATGCGCGACTTGGCGGTGCCGAGCGGGATCTTGAGCTGCTCGGCCACCTCGCTGTAGTCGAGCTGCACGATGTCGCGCAGCACCAGCGCCTGCGCCAGGTCGGGCTTGTCGGCCTCCAGCGCCTCCATCGCGTCGAGCAGGTCGAGCCGCGAGCCCGCGATCACGCTGACCCGCCGCACGTCGGGCTTCTGCGTCAGCAGCTCGTCGGAGCTCTGCTCCGCCGACCTGCGCTTCAGCGAGCGGTACGTGGTGCGCGCGCAGTTGGCGGTCACGATGTGGAGCCAGGTGCTGAACTTGGCCCGCCCCTCGAACCTGGCGATGTTGCGCGCCACCGCGAGCAGGGTGTCCTGGGCCGCCTCCTCGGCGTCATGGTGATACGGCAGGATACGAGCGCAGTGCCGCAGCACGTCGGGCTCGATCCGTCGCAGGAGCTCGCCGAGTGAGCGATGATCGCCTCTGGCTGCGGCATGGGCGAGTTCCTCGGTGTGCTCATCTAGCGCCATAGCTGGGATCCTATGGTCGGAGGGAGCGTAAATGAACAGCGTCCTGCTCGCCTCGAACAGAGGCCCTGTGTCGTTCACCGTGTCCGACGACGGCGTCCTCACCATGAGACGCGGCGGCGGCGGTCTCGTCTCCGGGCTGTCCGGCGTGGCCAGGGACGAGGGCGTGCTGTGGGTGTGCGCGGCTCTGTCCGACGGCGACCGCAGCGCCGTCCGCCAGGCCCCCGGCGGCCGGCTCGACCACGCCGGCTACGAGACGGGCCCGCTGCGCATGCTCGACATCGCGCCCGCCACCTTCCACCGGGCCTACAACTCCGTGGCCAACTCCACGCTGTGGTTCGTCAACCACCTGCTCTACGACATCCCGAACGCGCCGCACTTCGGCACCCGGTTCCGGCGCGACTGGGAGTCCTACCGCGACTACAACGGCGCCTTCGCGCTCGCGCTGGCGGAGGGAGCCGCTCACGGCGCCCGGGTGATGGTGCAGGACTACCACCTGACCCTGACCCCGGCGATGCTCCGCGCCGAGCGGCCCGACCTGCGCATCGCGCACTTCAGCCACACGCCGTGGGCCCCGCCCGAATACTTCTCGCTGCTGCCCGACGAGGTGGCGCGCGAGGTGCTGGAGGGCGTCCTGGGCGCCGACCACGCCGGGTTCCTCACCCGCCGCTGGGCGGGCGCGTTCATGGACTGCTGCGAGACCGTGCTGGGCGCCGAGGTCGACCAGCGGGCCGCGACGATCACGTACGAGGGCCGCACCACCCGCGTCGGCGTGCATGCGCTGGGCGTCGACGGCAAGGCGCTGTGGACCCGCGCCGCCGAGCCCGACGTCGAGTCGCACATGGCGGCCATCAGGGAGGAGGTCGGCGACCGCAAGCTGATCGTCCGCATCGACCGCACCGAGCTGTCGAAGAACATCGTGCGCGGACTGCTCGCCTACAAGGAGTTCCTCGACGCCCACCCCGAGTGGCACGGCCGCGTCGTCCACCTGGCCTTCGCCTACCCGAGCCGCCACGACCTGCCCGAATACCGCGAATACACCGCGGCGGTGCAGCGCTGCGCGCAGGAGATCGAGGACGAGTACGCGACCGAGGACTGGAACCCCCTGATCCTCAACGTCAACGACGACTACCCGCGCTCCCTGGCCGCCTACCGGCTGGCCGACGTGCTGCTGGTCAACCCGATCCGCGACGGCATGAACCTGGTGGCCAAGGAGGGCCCGATCCTGTCGCCGCGCTGCGCGCTGGTGCTGTCGCGGGAGGCGGGCGCGTGCGCGGAGCTGGGCGCGCACGCGCTGGTGGTCAACCCGTACGACATCAGCGGCACCGCCGCCGCGCTGCACGCGGCGCTGGTGATGCCGGAGGCGGAGCGCGCCCGCCGCAGGGAGCGGCTGGAGGCGGCCGCCACCGCGCTGCCCCCGCAGAAGTGGCTGGCCGCCCAGCTCGACGCGCTCGCCTAGATCACTTCCAGTCGGCGTACTTCAGGGTGTCGGCGAGGTTCCCGGTGCTCCACTCGTCCACCACGAGGATCTGCGACTTCGGCAGATACCACTCGCGGGTGGTGAAGCTGACGCTGGTCTTCTTCCCGTTGCCGGTGCGGCAGCGGGTGGTGAACTCGTGGTAGTGGGCCTTGTGCCCGGGGCCGACCTGGCGCAGGCCCTTCTTGTGCGCGCCGACCCGCTCGCCGCGCAGGAGCATGCCGTTCTTCGGGCACTTCTGCACGTCGGAGGCGGGGTAGTAGCCGCCCCTGCCGGCGTCGTACGGGCCGAAGCCCTCGGCGCCCGTCCTGATCGCCTTCGGGCCGAAGATCCAGAAGCTCTTGCAGCCGGGAGCGAAGAAGCCACCCCTGGGGTTGGCGCAGGGCCCGGTGACCACCTTGATCCGGTCGGCGCCGACCCGGTGGACCACCCACTTGAGCGGGATGTAGAGGGTCAGGCCCTTGCGCAGCTTCAGTTCCTGGGCGGGGCCGGCGGTGGTCGAGGCGGCTGTCGTGGAGGCGGCGGCCGCGGAGGCGGGGGCCACGAGGACCGCCGCCGCGGCCACGGCCACGGCGGCGAGGTGCTTCTTGCTCATGCCCGGACCATAGGGGTGCCCACTTGCAAACTGGTCACTATCGGCTGAAAGCGGACGTCAACTCGCGGAGCAGCGCCACCACGCCCTCGGGGCCGTCGACGACGATGTCGGCCCGCTCGGCCAGCGCCGTGACCTCGGTGGAGCCGCTGCACACGGTCACGCCGGGCAGGCCCGACGAGCGGACCGCGTCGAAGGCGGCCAGGTCGCCCAGGTCGTCGCCCACGAAGAGCACCGACCTGGCGGAGCGCTCGGTCAGGAACGCGCCGAGCGCGTGCCCCTTGTCCATGCCGGACGGCCGCACCTCCAGCACCATCCGGCCGGGCTCGACGACCAGGCCGTGCTCGGCCGCCAGCGCGGCCAGCGGCTCGCGCAGCCGGGCCAGCGTGCCCTCGGGGTCGGCGCAGCGGCGGGTGTGCACGGCCACCGCGCGGCCCTTGTCCTCGATCGCCGCGTCGGTCACGCCCAGCGAGTCGAGCAGCAGCGGCAGTTTCGCCTTGGCCCGCGGCACCCCGGCCGGCGGCGGGGGCGCGGAGGTCCGCCCGTCCTCCCACCGCTCGAAGCCGTAGTGGCCGAGGATGACCAGGCCCGGCACGTCCTTGAGCGCGGGCCCCAGCTCCAGCACCTTGGCCGGCGGCCGTCCGGTCACGATGGCCACGGCGCCCACGTGCCGGCCCAGCTCGGCCAGCACCGGAGGCGCGCCGGGGTGGACGACGGCGGTGTCGGGGTCGGGCACGATCGGCGAGAGGGTGCCGTCGAAGTCGAGTCCGATCACGGCGCCGGCCGGATCCTTCAGTATCGCTTCCATTCCAGGGATGTCGCTCACGCCGCCTGCCGTACCCAGCCGGTCAGGGGCGCATGCCGAGCCGGCGGGCGGAGCGCTCGCGCCGGCGGGCGGCGCGCAGCCTGCGCAGTCGCTTGACCAGCATGGGGTCGTGCGCCAGCGCCTCGGGACGGTCGATCAACTCGCCGATCAGCTGGTAGTAGCGGGTGGCGGAGAACCCGAAGGTCTCCTTGACGGCCTGCTCCTTCGCGCCCGCGTAACGCCACCAGTGGCGCTCGAAGGCGAGGAGCTCGAGTTCGCGGTCGGTGAGGGGCCGGTGGACGGGCTGCTCCTGGGCGTCGTCCTGGTCTGCCCTGTCCTCTGCCCTCTGGTCGGCCCTCTGGTCGGCCCTCTGGTCGGCACTGTCACCGTTTGACGGTGCAGTGTCCATGGTGTCCTCCTCAGGAACGGGCGGCGCGACGATGGCTTCGCGCGCAGGCGGCCCGTCGCCATCGTAATGTGCCGAGTGCGGCTGTTCACGGCGGATTGAGAGACGTACAGTCACTAAGTGTGACCTCTGTCATCACACTTCTCACGGATTACGGGCTCGAAGACGGTTATGTCGCCGCCTGCCACGGGGTGATCGCCGGGATCGCCCCCGAGGTCCGGGTGATCGACGTGTGCCACCTGGTCCCGGCGGGTGACGTGCGGCGCGGCGCGGCGATCCTGGCCCAGACGATCCCGTACATGCCCGTGGGCGTGCACGTCGGGGCGGTCGACCCGGGCGCGGGCGGCGCCAGGCGCGCGATCGCGGTCGAGGCCGGCGGCCGGGTGTTCGTGGGGCCGGACAACGGGCTGCTGTCGTGGGCGGTGCGCGCCAGCGGCGGCGCGCGGGCGGCGTACGAGCTGAGCAACGCCGAGCACTTCCTGCACCCGGTGTCGCCCACGTTCCACGGCCGTGACGTGTTCGCGCCGGTGGCCGGGCGGCTGAGCAACGGGCTGCGGCCGCGCGAGCTGGGCCCGCGGGTGCCGGTGGAGAGGCTGGTGTCGCTGCCCGCGCCGACGTCCGTGCTGCGCGAGGGCGCGGCCGAGGGCGAGGTCGTCTCGGTCGACCGCTACGGCAACACGCAGTTGTCGATCACGGCCGGCGACCTGGAGGCGCTGGGGCTGCGGGTGGGCGACACGCTCGGCGTGTCGCTGGGCCGGCGGCGGCTGTCGATGCCCTACCGGGAGACGTACGCGGCGGTCCCGCCCGGTGAGCTGGTGGCGTTCGCGGACTCGGCGGGCCTGATCGCGTTCGCGGTGAACTCCGGCGACGCGGCGCAGCGCCTCGGCCTGCCTCCGGGGGCGCATGTCCGGTTGTCACCCTCCGTATAACGCAAAGCCAACAAACACCAATTACGTGGCGTATCGGACTGTTTACTGAACCGTCGGACTGAGGCCCTGACCCCGTGCCAGAATTCACGGCAGATCGGGCGCCCCCTCCCCCCGTTCGAGGTTCACGTGTTTCAGCTGTCCCTGCTCCTGCTCGCCCTCCTGTCCGTGTTCTGTTCCCCCGCCGCGCCGCCGGTGCCCGAGCGCTGGCGTGCCTGGCCGGTGACGCGGGTGTTCCCGTACGCCGTCCCCGGCACCAGCCCGTCCGGCGCGCAGGTCACCTACCTGCTGGCCGGGGTCGCGCCCGAGGCGTCCTGCGCGGCCGCCTTCCAGCCCGCGCTGCCCGCCTGCGTCACCGCGCTGCGCGCCACGTACGCCGACAGCACCGCCACCTACGTCGCCACCGCCGGTATCGCGGTCCTGGCCCGGCCCGTGCCCCCGGGCGCGGCCGGGCCCCTGCGCGTGCCCGCCGTGCGGCCGGTCGCCTTCCCCGGCGGCCCCGCCGAACGTTTCGGCGAGCGGCAGTGCTTCACCGGGACCCTGATCGCCTCCCACGCGCCGTACGTGATCGCCACCACCGCCGGTTACGCGGACGGACGGTCGTTCCGTCCGGGTGACCAGGCCGTGCCCCGGCTCGGTGGTTTCGCCCGCCAGCTCGCCACCGAGCTGCACCGGGGCCTCACCGGATGAGCCGGCCGCGCCTGCGGGCGGCGCTGTTGTCCCTGTTCCTGCTGTTCCTGTCGTCCCAGCTCGGCCTGGCCACGCCCGCCGCCGCGGACGACGAGATGGGCGCCCTCGCCAGGGACAAGCAGTGGCAGCTCGGCACGCTGCGGCTGCACGACGCCTGGCGGGTCACCCAGGGCGAGAACATGCTGGTCGCGGTGCTCGACACCGGGGTCCGCGGCGACCACCAGGACCTGCGCGGCTCCGTCGTGCACGGCCCCGACCTGACCGGAGCCGGCCGGGCCGGCGGGGTGTGGGGTCACCACGGCACCGCCATGGCCAGCCTCATCGCCGGCCACGGCCACGGCAAGGGCAAGGGCGGCGGCGTGCTCGGCGTCGCGCCCGCCGCCAAGGTGCTGTCGGTACGCGTCACGCTGGAGAACTCCGATCCCCGGCGGGCCAAGCGGCGCGCCGGTGGCCACGACGCGCTCGCCAAGGGCATCCGCTACGCCGTCGACCGGGGCGCCCAGGTCATCAGCATGTCGCTCGGCGGCGGCAGCGGCTCATGGGAGGGCTCGGCCGCCGAGGAGGAGGCGGTGCAGTACGCGGTCGCCCACGGCGCGGTGCTGGTCGCCTCCTCCGGCAACGACGGCGAGAGCACCAACAGGAAGAACTTCCCCGCCGCCTACCCCGGCGTGATCGCCGTGGGCGCGGTCGACCGGAACTTCCGGCTCGCCGGGTTCTCCAACCGCCAGGACTACCTCTCGGTCGTCGCCCCCGGCGTCGACATCGTCTCCGCCAACGGCGCCCGCCGGTACGTGGTCGGCGACGGCACCAGCTCGGCCGCCGCCATGGTCGCGGGCATCGCCGCACTGATCAGATCCGCGTACCCGGACCTGTCGCCGTACCACGTGCGGCGGGCCATCGAGCTCGGCACCAGGAAGCGTCCGCGCGGCGGCTACAGCACCGGCTACGGCCACGGCGTCGCCGACGCCGCCCTGGCGCTGCGCGTGGCCGAACGTCTGGCCGGCCCCACCCAGCCGCCCCCGCTCCCCGCGGAGCACTTCGGCGGGGACCCGTCCGGCCCCCCGCCGGGCTCCCGCGCCCTGGTCATCGCGGGCCTGGTGGCGCTGGCCCTGGCCCTGTCGGCCCGCATCCTGCTCCGCCACGACCGGCGCCGAGCGGTTCCACGGACCTACGGCGAGCGCAGCTTCTGAGACACACGACCGCCCCCGCACCGGACGGGTGCGGGGGCGGCGCTGTCCACATGCGCCGCTAGTTCACATGCACCACGTCATGCGTCTCGGCGAAATGGCAGGCGCTCTCGTGGGACGTGCCCGGCCGGATCTGCAGCAGCGGCTCCTCCGTCGCGCAGATCTCCTGTGCCTTCCAGCACCGCGTGCGGAAGCGGCAGCCGGACGGCGGGTTGGCCGGCGACGGCGGGTCGCCCTGGAGGATGATCCGCTCGCGCTGGTCGCGGCCCTCGGGGTCGGGGACCGGCACCGCCGACAGCAGCGCCTGGCTGTACGGGTGCGCGGGCTTGTCGTAGATCTCGACGTCCTTGCCGAGCTCGACGACCTTGCCCAGGTACATCACCGCGACCCGGTCGGAGATGTGGCGGACCACCGACAGGTCGTGGGCGATGAAGATGTACGCCAGGTTGAACTCGTTCTGCAGCCGCTCCAGCAGGTTGATCACCTGGGCCTGGATCGACACGTCCAGCGCCGAGACCGGCTCGTCACAGACGATGATCTCCGGCTGGAGCGCCAGCCCGCGGGCGATGCCGATGCGCTGGCGCTGACCGCCCGAGAACTGGTGGGGGTAGCGGTTGATGTGGTCGGGGTTGAGCCCGACGACCTCCAGCAGCTCCTGCACCTTGCGGGTGCGGTCGCCCTTCGGCGCCACCTCGGTGTGGATGTCGAACGGCTCGCCGACGATGTCGCCGACGGTCATCCGCGGGTTGAGCGAGGTGTACGGGTCCTGCATCACCATCTGGATGTTGCGCCGCATCCGCTTGAGCTCGGCGCCCTTGGCCTTGGCGATGTCACGACCGTTGATCTTGACGGAGCCGGAGGTGGGCCGCTCCAGCGCCATCAGCACCTTGGCGAGGGTGGACTTGCCGCAGCCGGACTCGCCCACGACGCCGAGCGTCTCGCCGCTGGCGAGGTCGAAGGAGACGCCGTCGACGGCCTTGATGGCCCCGATCTGCTTCTTGAACATGATCCCCTGGTTGAGGGGGAAATGCTTCACCAGATCGCGGACCTCGAGGATCGTCTCACCCTTGGTCGCCATCGAGGACCTCCCTCCAGTAGTGGCAGGCGCTGTTGCGCGTGCCGCTGATCTCGTAGAGCGGGGGGCTGTCGGTCACGCAGTTGTCCTGCCGGTACGGGCAGCGCGGGTGGAAGGCGCAGCCGGTCGGCATGTCGAGCAGGTTGGGCGGCAGGCCCTTGATGGCGTACAGGTCCTGGCCCTTGAGGTCGACCCGGGGGATCGACTCCAGCAGCCCCTTGGTGTAGGGGTGGGCGGGGGCCTTGTAGATGTCGTGCACGGAAGCGTTCTCCACGATGCGCCCGCCGTACATGACCGCGATCTTGTCGGCGACGTCGGCGACGACGCCGAGGTCGTGGGTGATCAGGATCATGCCCATGTTGCTCTCGCGCTGCAGCTCCGCGAGCAGCTCCATGACCTGGGCCTGGACCGTCACGTCGAGCGCGGTGGTCGGCTCGTCGGCGATCAGCACCTCGGGGTCCAGCGCGATCGCCATGGCGATCATGATGCGCTGCCGCATGCCCCCGGAGAACTGGTGCGGATAGTCGTTGACGCGCTGCTTGGCGCCCGGGATGCGGACCCGGTCCATCAGCTCGACGGCCTTCTTCACGGCGTCGCGCTTGCCCATGCCGCGGTGCACCCGGAACATCTCGCTGATCTGCCAGCCCACGGTGAACACCGGGTTGAGCGCGGAGAGCGCGTCCTGGAAAATCATCGCGATGCGCTGGCCGCGCACCTGCGTGCGCGCCTCCTCCGAGAGCCTGAGCAGGTCGGTGCCGTTGAAGCGGACCTCCCCCTTGGGGATGCGCGCCGGCGGCATGTCGAGGATGCCCATGATCGCCTGCGCGGTCACGGACTTGCCGGAACCCGACTCGCCCAGGACGGCGAGGGTCTCGCCCGCCTGGAGCGAGTAGCTCACTCCGTTGACCGCCCGTACCAGGCCGGCGCGCGTGGCGAACTCCACGTGCAGGTCGTCCACCGCGAGCAGCGGCTCGTTGCCCAGCCCTCCCTCGGCAGGCAACGCGTGCGGCGATGTCTTGCTCATGTTTCCCCCCTCCTACCTGAGCTTCGGGTCGAGCGCGTCGCGTACGGCGTCGCCCAGCATGATGAACGCGAGCACCGTGATGCTCAGGAACAGGGCCGGGAACACCAGCGGCAGCGGCGCCTCCAGGAACCGGTTCCGGGCGTCGGCGATCATCAGGCCCCAGGAGATGTCGGGCGACTGCACGCCGACCCCCAGGAAGGACAGCGCGGCCTCGGCCGCGATGAAACCGCCCAGGTTGATGGTGGCGACGACGATCACCGGCGCGAGCGCGTTCGGCAGCAGGTGCCGGAACATGATGCGCGCCTGACCGGCCCCCAGCGCCTTGGCCGCCAGCACGAAGTCCTGGCTTCTCGCGGTGATGACGGCCGCCCGCATGATGCGGAAGGTCATCGGCCACGCCAGCACCGAGAGCGCGATCACCACGATCCAGATGCCGATCCCGGCGTCCCGGAACGTCGCCGTGATGAGCAGCGCGCCCAGGATGGAGGGGATGGCGAAGAAGACCTCGGTGACGCGGGACGTCAGGACGTCGGTCCAGCCGCCCCGGGTGCCCGCCAGCAGGCCGAGCAGCCCGCCGACCAGCGCCGTGATCACCGTGGTGGCGACACCGATGATGATCGAGTTCTTGGCGCCGTAGATGGTCTTGGCGTACACGTCGCAGCCGAGGTTGTCGCGGCCGAAGATGTGGCCGGCGCTCGGGCCCTGGCGAGCGGTGGAAAGCTCGCAGGTCTTCGCGTCGAACGGGTTGATCGAGGTGAACAGCGACGGCCAGAACGACATGACCAGCAGGATCGCGATCAGGACCAGCGAGAAGATGAACATCGGCCTGCGGCGCAGGTCGTACCAGGCGTCTCGCCAGAGGCTCGCCGGCTTCGCTTCCTTCTTCTTGGGCTGCTTGACCGGCGGGGACGGCTGGTTCTCCGTCAGCGACTGGGTTTCGGGGAACGCCGGCCCGACCTGGCCCAGCTGCGGTGTCTCACTCATAGCGGATCCTCGGATCGAGCACGGCGTACAGCATGTCGACGATCAGGTTCGCCACGATGTACACCAGCACCAGGATTGTCACGATACCTACGACGATGGGTTGCTCACGTAGGTAAACGCCCTGATACAACTGCAAGCCGATGCCCGGCAGGTTGAAGATGGTCTCCGTGATGATGGCGCCGCCCATGAGCACGCCCAGGTCGGCTCCGAGATAGGTGACCATCGGGATCAGCGCGTTGCGCAACCCGTGTCTGCCCACGACCCGCCGTCTCGACAGGCCCTTCGCGGTGGCGGTGCGGATGTAGTCGGAGCGCAGCGTCTCGACCAGACTCGTCCTGGTCAGACGTGTCAGGTACGCGATCGACGTGCCGGCCAGCACGAAGCCCGGCAGCAGGTACGACTGCAGGCCCTGGCCGACTCCCGCGATGGGGAAGAACTCGATCCCGGTGACCTGCTTGAGCCAGACGCCCAGCCACAGCTGCAGCACGAAGCCGGTGACCAGGGTCGGCACCGAGATGAGCAGCAGCGTCGAGGCCAGGATCGCGGTGTCGGTGGCCCGGCCGCGGCGCAGCGCCGCCCAGAGGCCGAGCAGCAGGCCGATGATGGCCTCCATGACCAGCGCGGTGAACGCGAGGTTCAGCGTGACCTGGAACTTGCCCGCCATCAGCTGGGTGACGGGGACGCCGGCGAAGGTCTTCCCGAAGTCACCGTGGAAAAGGATGCCGCTGATGTAGTACCAGTACTGGACCAGCAGCGGATCGTTCAGGTGATACTGCTCGCGGATGATGGCGGTGATCGCCGGGTCCTGGCGCTTCTCGCCGGCGAGCGCCTCGATGGGGTCACCAGGAAGCGCGAACACGATGGCGAAGATGAACAGGGTGGCGCCCAGCAGGACTGGTATCGCCTGGATCAGGCGCCTGATGATGTAACGGCCCATACAAGCCTCCCGTACATGCCAGAAGGCAGTCCCTGGGAACCTTGGGTGGCGCGTGCCCAAGCGACTGCCTTCGTGGCGGGCTCACGAGGGGTGGACGGCGTCCCGCCCACCCCCGTATATAACGTCAGGCCTTCTCGACGTCAGCCCATTCAACCTGGTTGAGCAGATTGATTCTGACGTTCTTCACCTGAGTGGAGTACCCAGAGTTGTTCCGGTAGAAGTACACCGGAACGTACGGGAGGTCCTTGATCAGGACATCGTCGGCCTGCTGGTAGAACTTCAGGCCCTCTTCAGGGCTCTCCGCCTGGTCGCCCTTGGCCACCAGCTCGTCGAACTCCTTGCTGGAGTAGCCCGCGTAGTTGGAGCCGGTCTTGATGGCGCCGGTCGAGAAGATCGGCGACAGGTAGTTCTCCGCCGACGGGTAGTCGACCGCCCAGCCCATGCGGAACATGCCCTTGTACTTCTTGGCGTCCAGGTCGTCGAGGATGTTCGCGAACTTCTCGAACGGCCGCACGGTGACCTCGACGCCGAGGTTGGCCCGCAGGTTGTTGGCGACGGCCTCGATCCACTCCTTGTGGCCGCCGTCGGCGTTGTAGCCCAGCTCCAGCTTGGCCGGGCCGTTGGCCGCCGCGTACTGCTCCTTCGCCTTGCCCGGGTCGTAGGTGCAGGCCGCGCAGGCGCCCTGGCGGTAGCCGTCGATGGCCGGGTTGATGAAGTCGTCGGCGGGGGCGCGGGTGCCGGAGAAGACCGTCTCGGCGATGGTCTTCCGGTCGATGGCCATCGAGATGGCCTCCCGCATCCGGACGTCCTTGTACTCGTCGTTGTACTGCAGCGGGAAGCCGATGTAGCCGATGCCGGCGTCCGGCTGGTCCTGGTAGCGGTCGCCCAGGGCCGTCTTCGCGCTGGAGATGGCCGAGGCCGGCAGCGAGTCGTGGATGTCCACGTTGTTCGCCTGCAGGTCGTTGTAGGCCGTCTCGGAGCTGTTGTAGAGCTTGAACTGGAGCTTGGTCCAGCCGTTGGGCTTCTTGGCCGGGTACTTGTCGTACACGGAGAGGTCGACCGTCTGGTCGGTGCCCTTCTTGTACGGCTTGTCGAGCTTGAAGAGGCCCTGGCCGATCGGCTTCTCGCCGTACTCGTTGGTCACCTTGCCGTCGGCGCCGAAGGCGGCCTTGGGCAGCGGGTAGAAGGCGGTGTAGCCGAGCATCGTCCTGAACTGCGAGAACGGCGCCGCCAGCTCGACGGTGAAGGTCGAGTCGTCGACGACCTTCAGGCCTTCCATCTCCTTGGTGGTGACTTCCTTGCCCTCACCCGGGTTCAGCGCGTCGTAGCCCTTGACGCGGCCGAAGAAGTAGCCGGCGCCCTGCGCGTTGTCCTGGTTGGCGGCGTAGTTCCACGCGTCGACGTAGTTCTGTGCGACGAGCGGCTCACCGTTGTGCCAGGTGTAGCCCGACTTGAGCTTGATCGTCCACGTGATGTTGTCTTCCGTGGTGATCGACTCGGCAGCGGCTTCTACGACCTGCTTGTTCTCGTCGTAGTTCACCAGGGGCTCGAAGACGGCCGCGAGGAGCTCGGAGCCCTCGGACTCGGTGGTGTTCGAGGGGACCAGCAGGTTCTGCGGCTCACCCAGCTCCATGCGGACCGGCGTGTCGCCGCCATCCGCCGCGGGGTCACCGGACGGGCTGGCGCCGCCGCCGCACGCGGCAACCGCGAGAGCGAGCAGCGCGGTACCGGCGACGATCCGTGCGCCTCTAGTAACACGCATGGTGAAAAAATTCCTCCCTCTACCAAGGTGGGCGTAAGCGCTGAGCTGCGATGATCGTGAGCAGCCTGACGGGGGGTTCCTTGTAATCCCCCGGGTTTGGCTGACCTGGTCAAACCAGCCGACGCCCTGCCAGTCGATCGCGACTATCTCCTACTACTTGCCACCAGCACGTCTCTGGCGCGTTGCAGTTCGGTCACACGTCCGCCTGTCCCACGTCGCGCCCATACAGCTCGCAAGGGGATGAAGTGCATAAACGAGTCAGACGGGCATTCGCGGGGACGGGAAGTGTCGATGAAAAATACCTCTTACCAGACGGTGCTCGTGCCGTTGCCGCCATCGTCCGTCCCGCTGGGCTACGGTTGAGCGAGTCTTGACGGTGGCTTGGAACCGAGCGCCACGAGACACCGTCCAACTGTCGGCCGCGCGCCACGCGGCAGGCATCCCGAGCAACCCGGATCCAATAGAGTCCATCCCATGAGCCAGCCGGAATCCGCTGTCGCGGACGCCCAGGCGGGCGGCCGAAGCGGGCAGGAGCCGCTGGCCAAGCTCGCCGAGAGATACGGGCTTCGCCGTGCCATCGCACGGCCGAGGTTTCTCGTCTATGTGCGCCAACTCGCGGAGCGACGACACTTCATCCTGACGTACGCGACCTCGCGCAACGTCTCGAAGTACTCCAGCTCCGCTCTCGGCCAGCTGTGGCAGGTCCTGACCCCCCTGCTCAACGCGGCCATCTACTATGTGATGTTCGGCATAGTCCTCGGCGGCCGCGACGGCGTCGAGAACTACCCGGCCTTCCTGCTGATCGGCATCTTCGTCTTCACCTACACGCAGCGCAGCGTCACCGCGGGCGCCAAGTCGATCTCCGGCAATCTGTCGCTGATCCGTGCGCTCCACTTCCCACGCGCCGCGCTGCCCCTGGCCTACACCATCCAGGAGCTCCAGCAGCTCGCCATCTCCATGGGCGTGCTGGTGCTGATCGTGTTCATCACCGCCGAGGTGCCTACGTGGTACTGGTTGATGATCCCGGTCGTGCTGATCCTGCAGACCATGTTCAACGTCGGCGCCGGGCTGGTGATGGCACGGCTCGGGTCCTCCATGCGGGACCTCAACCAGCTGCTGCCGTTCATCACCCGCACCTGGCTCTACGCCTCCGGTGTCTTCTTCTCCATCCAGGACAAGGTGGTGGAGACCGCGGATCTGCCGCAGTGGGTCGCCACCGCCATGTACCTCAACCCAGCCGCCTCGTACATCGAGTGGATGCGGGACATCTTCATCTACAAGCACACTCCCCCGCCGATGGTGTGGATGGCTTGCGTATTCTGGGCAGTGTTCGCACTCTGCTTCGGCTTCTGGTACTTCTGGCGGGCTGAGGAGAGGTACGGGCGTGGCTGACCTGACCGAGGAGCTGGCAAAGGTGAAGGGCGAGGAGCCCGCCGTCCCAAGCAAGGACGTCCGGGTGCATCCCGACCCGGAGCCCGCTAAGGGCCCCTTGGACGTGCCCACGGGCACGCCGACGGTCATCGTCGACGATCTCCACATCGTCTACCGCGTCTACGGCGCCGCGTCGGAGTCCGAGAAGGGCAACGCGGTCAACGCCTTCATGCGCATCGTGAAGCGCCAGGGCAGGCCGCAGATGAAGGAGGTCCACGCCGTCAAAGGCGTCTCCTTCGTGGCCTACCACGGCGACGCCATCGGCGTCGTCGGCCGCAACGGCTCCGGCAAGTCCACGCTGCTGCGCGCCATCGCCGGCCTGCTGCCGCCCCACTCCGGCGCCGTCTACACCGACGGGCAGCCGTCGCTGCTGGGCGTCAACGCGGCCCTGATGCGCGAGCTGACCGGCGAGCGCAACATCATCCTCGGCTGCTACGCCATGGGCATGACCCCGGCGGAGGTCAGGGAGAAATACCAGGAGATCGTCGACTTCTCCGGCATCGACGAGTTCGTCCAGTTGCCGATGTCCACCTACTCCTCCGGCATGGGCGCCCGGCTCCGCTTCGCCATCTCCTCGGCCAAGACCCACGACGTCCTGCTCATCGACGAGGCCCTGGCCACGGGTGACCGCGAGTTCCGCAAGAAGAGCGAGCAGCGCATCCGCCAGATCAGGGAGTCGGCGGGCACGGTCTTCCTGGTGGCCCACGACCTGCGGGTGATCCAGCAGACGTGCAACCGGGTGATCTGGCTCCACAAGGGAAAGATCAAAATGGACGGCGACCCCAAGGAAGTCCTCGCCGCCTACACCAAGGGCTGACCACCATCTGACACCGCCTCGCCCGGTCGGGACTCTCGGGCAGGCTGCGCCACTTCCCCTGCCGCTCGGGCGGTGGCGCGTGGACGCGCCGCTTCGCGTGGACGCGTCGCGTCGGGCCCGGTCTTTTCCGCGGAGCCCTTCCCGACGGCGGGCCGGTCGTCCGTGACGATCCGCCGGCGGGAAACGGAAACCTTCTCGGGACACCCCGGGCGGGCCGCCATGATGTGGGCCTTTGGCACGCCCAGGCCCCCGTAGATTTCGAGACGGTGTGCGAGAAGTCAGTCGGGGCTGCGCGTGTAGGACTGACAGGAGGGGCTACCGTTCGCTAGGATTCGAACGTCGGTTCGAGCTTGGGAACGGTGATGGAGTGGGGGGACACGATGGGTGAGCTCTCGGCCGCTATCGACCACCTGGCCACCGAGGATGTGACCGAGATACCCACGATGCAGCTCGCCGAGCAGTTGCTGGAGCTGCACTGGCAGATGGCGAGGCTGCAGGCCCAGATCGCCCGCCGCACGGGCGTGCGACTGCCCGGATAGAAAGCGAACCGCCGCCGACCCTGGTGCGGGCCGGCGGCGGGGCCGCGGCTCACGGCGCCGCCACCCTGCAGACTTGGGCGGCGCCGGCGAGCGCGGCGGGGGTCGGGAAGCCACTCCCGGGGATGGGCTCCCGCAGGATGCGGGGCCCGGCGATGCTTCAGAGGGTGCGGAGCTCGGGTCCGCCAGAAGATCAGCGGTAGTGCCAGGGGTCCCGGACCATGCTGGTGAGGGCGGCCGTGGTCCAGCCCAGCGCGGCGACGGTGTCGGTGTAGGCGCTGGTGGCCTTCGTCCCGTTGGTGGAGACCAGGGCGGAGGCGTCCTCGACGAGCGGGGCGATCTCATCGATGGAGGCGACCTGAGTGGTGCCGGGCAGCGACTCCAGCAGCGGCGCCGTCTCGGCGGGCGCCACGCGGCCGACGAGCGGCGCCAGACGTCCGTTGCTGGATCGCGGCAGCGCCTGCTTCGCGGCACGCGACATGCCGACGACCGTTTCCTGCAGCGACAGGTGGGCCACGCCTGTCGTGGCGCCGTCCAGCGCCGACGTGGCGCCGTCCAGCGCCTCGGTGGAGCCGTAGCGTCCGCCGGGCACCATCCGGGTCGTCGACAGCGACGCCGTGGCGCCCCCGAGCGAGCCTTCGAACAGGTAGGCGACCTGGGCGAAGGCGCCCTCGAACGTGTCCTCCTGCTTCGGCTTGGCCGGGCGCGAGGCGGCGAGGCCGTCCAGAGGCAGGGTGTTGGACAGGCCGTCGATGCTGGGGCGTCCCTGCGGCCTGGTCTGGTTCTGCGCGGGCTTGGCGGAGGCCTTGGCGCCTGCGCCGAACAGCCCGTCCAGCAGGCCGCCGGCGAGCCCGCCCACCAGGCCGTCGAGCGGCGAGCCGTCGCTGTCGCTCCGGACCTGGTCGCGCTTCGTGGGCGAGGCGCCGAGGTCCCTGGCCTGGGCCTGCGCCGGCACGGCGAGTGCCGCCGCGAGCCCGAATGCCGTTACGGCGACCGCCGTCTTCATTACACGTTTCATGATTTGCCTTCCCGGCTCGTGATCGATCGCTTCGGAGAGCATTGAATTGCGAATCGATAACCCCCGAATGCCGTGGCGTACACGCTATGGGCACCGCACGAAGCGCGCCGTCCGCGGCTGAGCTACGGATGCAGTTCTATCACCGCGCACGACCCCGGGTGAGCCGCTAAAAGCCCGCGTGACAAGGGCTTTGTGGGTAAGTTACCGAGCCCGAAAGGGGTCACACAGGGGGAGACAAATCGGGAAATAGAGGGGGGCTAATTCGGATATTCCATGGACGCTTCCGGCGTCCATAAGTGCGCTTTCCCCGGCCCGCGCCAGGAGCTCGACAAAATGAATGTCACGGGCCGGGGGCGCAGATTTTCCGCTTGCGGTGGCCGCCCTTGACCGCCTCAGGCCCCGAGCGAGGCGGCGACCTCGAACGGGAAAGCGTCGGCGAAGGCCGGCCGCAGGTCCGTCAGCCAGACGGCCGACGGGTCGTACCGCGCGAAGAACGGCCGCCCCACCAAGGAGGGGTCCCGCGCCTGGATGAGGTGGAGCACGAACACCCGCTGACCGGCGATCTCGGTGACGCCGTCGACGCACACCTTCCCCGGCGTCGCCGACATGGACGGCCCGCGGACCGTCCTGCAGAGCCCGGAGACGCTCGCGTACGCGTCCCTGAAGATCTCGTACGCGCGGCCGAGCGGCACCGCGAAGTAGTCCTGCGGACCGGTGTCACGCTCGACGAACATGTAGTACGGGATCATCCCCATGCGGTGCTGGCGCCGCCACATGGCCTCCCAGACGGCCGGGTCGTCGTTGATCGACCTGATGAGCGGCGCCTGGGTGCGGATCGTCGCCCCGCTGCCCTGGATCCGTTCCACCGCGGACTCGACCAGCGGCGACTCCAGCTCGCGCGGGTGCGAGAAGTGCGCCATGAAGGCGAGGTTCTTGCCTGCCTTGACGACCTCCTCGAACAGGCCGAGCGTGGCGTCGGCGTCGGGGTCGGTGACGAAGCGCTGCGGCCAGTAGCCCAGCGCCTTCGTGCCGATCCTGATGGACTCGAGCTGCTCCAGCTCCAGCAGCGGCCCGATGTAGCGCCTGATCACCGGCTCACCCATGATCATGGCGTCGCCGCCGGTGATCAGGACGCTGGTCACCTCGCGATGCTGGCGGAGGTAGGCGACCATCTGGTCGATGTCGTCGGAGGCGAACTTGAGGTCGGCGTCGCCGACGAACTGCGCCCACCGGAAGCAGTAGGTGCAGTAGGCGTGACAGGTCTGCCCTTGCTTCGGGAAGAAGAGCACGGTCTCCGGATACTTGTGCTGCATCCCGGGCACCGGCTCCTCGCCGATGCGCGGCACGTTGAGCTCCTTCTGGCCGGCGGGGTGCGGGTTGAGCTGCGCTCTGACCTTGTTCGCCTCCGCCTGGATCTCCCCGTTGGGCGCCTCGGCCTTGAGCAGGTCGGCCAGCCGGGCCACATCGGCCTCGGGCAGCATGTCGGCCTGCGGGAAGACGAGACGGTACATGGGGTCGTCGGGCGCCGCCGACCAATCTATGAGTTCATCGACGACGTAGGCGTTCGTCCGGAAGGGCAGCACCGTGGCCACGGCCCGCACCTTCAGTCGCTCCCCGTCATCGAGCCCGGCGCGTCGCAGGAGCTCGTCGAGGTGCTTGGACGTGTACGCCTTGAAGCGTCGCGTACCTGCCTGGTTCAAGATCACTAGGCCTTTCCCATCTTTTTTGTTCGATCGGATGTAAACCTCACGCCCCCGTCGCGCGTCTCTCGCTCTTATACCGAGAGTAGGCTGCCCGCGGCTATGGTTCGGAGGGTGCTCCAAGTTTCTTGGGAGAATTGAAATCACGACATATCTTGATTTGACCTAAACTGGCGGTGTGACCCACGACCCTGCCCTCCGGGCCTCCGACGCCGACCGTGACCAGGTCGCCGCGCTGCTCAACGAGGCCTACGCCAGTGGACGACTCACGAGCCCCGAGCACGCCGACCGTCTCGAGGCCACCTACCAAGCTCGCACCATGGGCGAGCTGGAGCCCCTGATCGTGGACCTGCCCAAGGTCCGGTCCTCCACGGCCGCCGCGCCCATCGCGACGGAGCAGACCGTCAACGCCGTCTTCAGCAAGGTCGTCAAGCGCGGGCGCTGGATCGCCTCCCGCCACACCCGCCTGTCGGCCACGTACGGCGCGCTCATCGTCGACCTGTCGGAGGCCGTGCTCCCCGGCCGCGAGATCACCCTTTCCGTCAGCGCGTTCGCGGCCAAGCTGATCATCCGGGTGCCGCCGAACGCCCAGGTCATCGACGAGGTCGGCGCCATGTTCGCCAAGCGCCAGGTCTCGGGCGACAACACCCCCGACGGCGACGGCCCGGTGATCAGGGTGACCGGCCGGGTCACCTTCGGCAAGGTCGTCGTGGCCCGCACCGTCCACGACTGGAACCTGAGCGGCGACGCCTAGTCCTGCCCGCCGGTTAGCCTGGTGACGGCCTCGCCTACCATTCGGACGGCCAAGCGACACGCCGTACGAGGTGACTTTTGCCAGACAGCAGGCCGATCGCGGTCGACGCCATGGGCGGCGACCGCGCGCCCCACGAGATCGTGGCGGGCGCCGTGCACGCCGTGCGTGAGCGCGGGCTGCCGGTCGTCCTGGTCGGCTCGCCACGCGTGCTGTACGAGTCACTCGCCGAACACGACGCGGCCCACGAGATCCCTATCGTGCGCGCCGAGGAGGCGCTCGCCATGGACGAGGGCGCGCTGGCCAGCCTGCGCCGGCCCCGCTCCAGCATCGCGGTCGCCTGCCACCTGCTGCGCCGCGGCGACGTGTCGGCCGTGGTCTCCGCCGGCTCGACCGCGGGCATCGTGGCCACCGGCAAGCTGCGGCTCAAGACCCAGCAGGGGGTGCTCCGCCCGGCGCTCGCGGTCGCGCTGCCCACCCTGCCGCACCCCACGCTGCTCCTGGACGCGGGCGCGAACGCCGAGGTCAAGCCGGAGATCCTGGTCCAGTTCGGCCACCTCGGCGCCGCCTACGCCGAGCTGGCCTTCGGCATCGCCGAGCCCCGGGTGGGCCTGCTCACGATCGGCAGCGAGGCGGAGAAGGGCAACAAGCTCGTCCGCCGCGCCCACGAGCTGCTCGACGCCGCCCCCGCGCTGACCTTCGCCGGCAACGTCGAGGGCTACGACCTGCTGACCGGGCGGGCCGACGTGATCGTCACCGACGGGTTCACCGGCAACGTGGCGCTCAAGACCATGGAGGGCGCCGTCCGCTACGCCTTCGACGAGCTGCGGCGGTCCGTGAGCGAGAGCCGGATGGCCAAGTTCGGCGCGTTCATGCAGCGCTCCCGGCTGCGCGAGCTGAGCGGCCGGCTCGACGCGGAGGCGTACGGCGGCGCGGTGCTGCTCGGGCTCAACGGCACCGTCGTCGTCGCGCACGGCTCGTCCAGCGCCAGAGGAGTCAGCGCGGCCTGCCGGCTCGCCGCCGACCTGTCGGCGAGCGGGCTGACGTCCAGGATCGGCGAGCGGATAAGCGCCCACAGATCACGCTGAAAGCCGTAGGGTGATCCCCGTCCGCCTATCAGGGGAATCAGGCGGACCGACGCCGGCGGGGAAACCCGCTCAGTGACGTTGCCGCAGGTCGGGGGGGTTCGCGGTGGACGGAGTCATGTCGCTGGACGGGCTCACGTCGGCGCAGGTCGCACGGGCGAGACCGAACGTGGTGCCGCGCCGGTCCAGCCGGTCGCTCGCCGCCATCATCAGGGCGAACGTCTTCACGCTCTTCAACCTCGTCATCGGCGTCCTGTGGGCGCTCATCCTCGTCTTCGGCGCGTGGCAGGACAGCGTGTTCGGCCTGATCATGGTGGCCAACGTGCTGATCGGCGTCGTCCAGGAGCTGCGCGCCAAGCGCACGCTGGACCGGCTGGCCGTGGTCGGCGAGAGCCCCGTGACGGTCCGCCGCGACGGCGCGGACCGGCGCGTCCCGCCGCACCAGGTGGTGCTCGGCGACCTGATCGTGCTCGGCCCCGGCGACGCGCTGCTGGTCGACGGCGAGATGATCGTCTCCGCCGGGCTGGAGGTAGACGAGTCGCTCCTCACGGGCGAGGCCGACCCGGTGCGCAAGGAGCCCGGCGACCCGGTGCTGTCGGGCAGCTTCGCCGTCGCCGGAACCGGCGTGTTCCGGGCCACCGCCGTCGGCACCGACGCGTACGCCGCCCGGCTGGCCGAGGAGGCGAGCCGCTTCCACCTCGCGCACTCCGAGCTGCGTGACGGCGTCGCCCGGTTCATCCGCTACATCACCTGGCTGGTCATCCCCATCGGCGCGCTGCTCACCTACAGCCAGCTGAGCAACTCGGCCGACTTCGCCACCGCCATCACCGGCGCGGTCGCCGGGATCGTCACCATGATCCCCGAGGGCCTGGTGCTGACGACCTCCATCGCCTTCGCCGTGGGCGTGGTCAGGCTCGGCCGCCGCCGCTGCCTGGTCCAGGAGCTCCCCGCGATCGAGGGCCTGGCCCGAGTGGACGTGCTCTGCCTGGACAAGACCGGCACGCTCACCGCCGGCGGCATGACGCTCGACCGCGTCCTGCCGCTACGCGAGGGCCGCCCGGTAGGCGACGCGCTCGCCGCGCTGACCGCCGCCGACGGCCACCCGAACGCCACCGCCCGCGCGATCAGCGACCGCTTCCCCGCCGCGCGCTGGCGTCCGCTGGCCACCGTGCCCTTCTCCTCCGAGCGCAAGTGGAGCGGCGCCGACTTCGGCCCGCACGGGGTGTGGCTGCTCGGCGCCCCCGACGTGCTGCTCGCCCCGTCGGCCCCGGAGCGCGCCCAGGCGGCGGAACTCGCCGCCACCGGCGCCCGCGTCCTGGCCTTATGCCGTACGAACCGGCTCCCGGCCGGCAGCCGTCCCCCGGCGAGCGCCCGTACGGACCCGATCACGGCGGACGCACACTCCGCGAGCCACCGTACGGACCCGATCACGGCGGACGCCCTCCCTGGGGACGCCCGTACGGACCCGTCCGTGATCGGCGTCGAGGAGGGCGAGCCGGTGGCGCTCGTCGTGCTCAAGCAGCGCGTCCGCCCCGACGCCCACGAGACGCTGGAGTACTTCGAGCGGCAGGGCGTCAGCGTGAAGATCATCTCCGGCGACGACCCGCGCTCGGTGTCCGCGATCGCCGCCGGGCTCAACGTGCCCGGCGCCGACCGCGCGGTGGACGCGCGCACGCTGCCGGACGACGAGGACGCGCTCGGCGAGGCGCTCGACGCCGCCACCGTCTTCGGCCGGGTCAGCCCCCAGCAGAAGCGACTCTTCGTCACAGCCCTGCGCAAACGCGGCCACACCGTCGCCATGACCGGCGACGGCGTCAACGACGTGCTCGCGCTCAAGGAGGCCGACCTCGGCATCGCGATGGGCGCGGGCAGCCCCGCCACCAAGGCCGTCGCCCAGGTCGTGCTGCTGGACAACCGGTTCGCGGCCCTCCCGCACGTCGTCAACGAGGGCCGCCGGGTGCTGGCCAACATCGAGCGGGTCTCCGGGTTGTTCCTCACCAAGACCTTCTACGCGATCGTGCTGTCGCTGATGACCGGGGTCGCGGGGATGATGTTCCCGTTCACGCCCCGCCACTCCACGCTGGTGAACGCCGTCACCATCGGCCTGCCGGCCCTCTTCCTGGCGCTCGCGCCCACGCTGGAGCGGGCCAGGCCCGGGTTCGTGCCCCGGGTGCTCAGGTTCGCCGTGCCCGCCGGGGTGATCTGCGCCTTCGCGGTCCTGCTGGCGTTCCGCGCCGCGGCCGGGGGCACGCTGGAGGAGCAGCGGACCGCGGCCGTGCTCGCGCTCTTCCTCACCACGTGGTGGGTGCTCGTCCTCGTCGCCAGGCCGCTCGACCGGTGGCGGGTGGCCCTGGTCGCGGCCATGGCCGGGCTGTTCGCGCTGGCCCTGGCGAGCCCGTTCGTACGGGAGGTCTTCGAACTCCGCCCCGGCGGTCCGCACGACGATCTGATCGCCGTCGGCATCGCTCTCGTGGCCTGCGCCGGCATCAGCATCGCGGTCAAGGTCGCCGGTATTCTTAGGACATGACCGACCCGCAGAAAGTGCTCACCGAGCGCGTCCAGCAGGCGCTGGCGTCCGCGTTCGGCGCCGAGTACGCCGACGCAGATCCGCTGATCCGGCCCTCCCAGTTCGCCGACTTCCAGGCGAACGTCGCGATGAGCCTGGCCAAGCGGCTGCGACGAGCCCCGCGGGAGGTCGCCGAGTCGATCAGGGCCGAGCTGTCCGACTTCCCCGGCGCCGTCGAGGTCAGCGGCCCGGGCTTCCTCAACATCACGCTCGACGACGGGTGGATCGAGTCCCAGGCGTCCCTCGTCTTCAAGGACCCGCGCTCCGGCGTCGCCACGGTCGCCCCCGCGCAGACCGTCGTCATCGACTACTCGGCGCCCAACGCCGCCAAGGAGATGCACGTCGGCCACCTGCGCACGACCATCGTCGGCGACTGCCTGGCCCGGGTGCACGAACACCTCGGCAACCACGTCGTCAGGCAGAACCACCTGGGCGACTGGGGCACCCCGTTCGGCATGCTCATCGAGCACCTCCTCGACATCGGCGAGGAGGCCGCGGTCGCCCAGCTCGAAGCCGGCCAGGGGACTGAGTACTATCAGGCCGCCCGCGCCAAGTTCGACGGCGACGAGTCGTTCAAACAGCGCTCGCGCGTACGGGTGACCACGCTCCAGTCGGGTGACCCGGAGACCATGCGGCTGTGGCACGTCTTCATGGACGCCACCGTGCGCTACTTCAACAAGGTCTACACGATGCTCGGCGTCACCCTGACCGACGCTGACCTCGCCGGCGAGAGCATGTACAACCCGATGCTGGAGAAGACCTGCCAGGATCTGGAGGCGGCCGGCGTCGCCACGATCAGCGAGGGCGCGCTCTGCGTGTTCCCGCCCGGCTTCACCGGCTCCGACGACAAGCCGCTGCCGCTCATCGTCAGGAAGAGCGACGGCGGCTACGGCTACGCCTCCACCGACATGGCCGCCATCCGCTACCGGGTGCACGACCTCAAGGCCGACCGCATCCTCTACGTCGTGGGCGCCGACCAGGCGCTCCACTTCCGCATGGTGTTCGCCGCCGCCGAGCTGGCCGGCTGGCTGCCCGACTCGGTCTCCGCCGAGCACGTGCAGATCGGCATGATGCTGGGCAAGGACGGCCGCCGGTTCAAGACCCGCTCGGGCGAGTCCGTCAAGCTGATGGACCTGCTGCAGGAGGCGATCGACCGGGCGTCCGCGGCCATCGCCGAACGCGGCTACGACCAGGCCACCCGCGAGGAGATCACCCACGCGGTCGGCATGGGCGCGGTGAAGTACGCCGACCTGTCGGTCAACCACGACAGCGAGTACGTCTTCGACTTCGACCGCATGCTGGGCTTCACCGGCAACACCGGCCCCTACATGCAGTACGCGACCGCCCGGATCCGGTCCATCTTCCGCAAGGCGGGCCGCTCCCCCGACGACACCACGGGTCCGATCGTGCTGGGCGAGCCCGCCGAGCGCGCGCTGGGCCTCCACCTGCTCGGCTTCGGCGAGACGCTGGAGCAGGTGGCCGCCCAGTCGGAGCCGCACCGGCTGTGCGCGTTCCTGTTCGAGGCGGCCAGCCTGTTCAGCACCTTCTACGAGGAGTGCCCGGTCACCAAGGAGGGCGTCGACCCGGAGACCAGCGCGCGACGGCTGGCGCTCTGCGCGCTGACGCTGCGCGTGCTGGAGACGGGCCTCGACCTTCTGGGCGTCCCCGTACCCGAGCGCATGTAACAGGCGATTCGATCAAAGTCCCCGTTCCGCTGTGGCGCGCCTCCGCCTCGGAGGCGTGCCACGCGGGTTACCCTTTACGGGGTCATGAACTGAGGCCGAATTGGGGGAGTTCTCTGCCTTGAGCACGGACCTGACCGCGAGCCCCCAAGCAGCCAACGAGCTACGGCGCTACGCCGAGGCGTTGCTGGCGCACCTGGCCGCGAACGGCAGCGCGCCCCCCGCACCACCCGGCTTCACCGACATCCCCGGCCACTGGCTGCCGCCCGCCGTCGAGGCGCTGGTCACCATCCTCGCCGGCGACGACCCGCTGGAGCCGCTGAGCAGAGCCGCCTCGCGCGACCAGCAGCAGACCGCGGTCTTCCTCTGCCTGGCACTGGCCGTCGCCGGCCACGGCAGCCGCATCCACGCCTCCTGGCTCGGCACCGCCTTCGGCGACCTCTCACTCGACCGGCCCGTCTCCCACGGCCAGCGGGCGCTCTGGCTGGCCGCCGCCCGCGGCGCCTACGGCCCCGCCGGCAAGATCTTCGTGCTGCGCAAGCTCGACGCGCTCGCCGTGCAGGAACAGGCCGACCCGCGCCAGTGGGTGCAGGCGCTCGTGCCCGGCGAGCCGTCCGTGGTGGTGCCCGCCTCGCTCGTCGACTTCCCCGAGATGGCGGAGATCCCCGAGCTGGCCAGGCCGGCCCAGGCCGCCGCCCGGCTGACCCGGTTGCGGGCCCGCTGCGAGGAGATCACCTCGGCCCGCCAGTCCGACCAGGGCTCGGCCGCGCCGCTCGCCAACTCCGGCGCCACGCCCGCCGCCAATTGGGCCGAGGACGAGCCGCTGGCCGTGCTCCGCGCCATGATCGGGCTGAGCGGGCCGCCCGGGCCGCAGGCCTCGCTCGACTCCCACCTGCTCGACGACCTGCGCCCCGGCTCCGACCCCCACCTGACGGCGATCGCCCTGCACGTCGCGGCGCCCATCCTGCGCGGTGTCGCCGAGGAGCTGGAGTCCGACAGCAGGCTGGAGCCGCCGCCGTCGGTCACCGTGTCGCTGCTCGGCCACCGGGTCGAGCTCCGCCCTGAGGGCCCCGACGAGGAGTCGCTGGCCGTCGCCGAAGCGGCCATCTCCGCCGCCGTGCCGGCCCCGCCCCGCGCTCCGTGGGCGCCGGGGCTGCTGGTGCTCGGCGGGCTCACCTGTCTGGTCGCCGCCTTCCTCACCCACCCGGTCACGGCCGCCGCCGGGGTCGTGCTGTTCGCGCTGGCCGGGTGGCTGCTCTGGCAGCGCCGCGAGCGCGTCCTGTCAGACGCCGCGTACGTCGCGGCGCAGGTGAGCGAGCTGAGGGAGCTGGCCGACGGCGCGGTGTGGGCCCTGCACGCCTACGCCCGCGAGGCCGAAGGCCGCGCCAAGCAGGCCGCGGAAGACGCGACCGACATCACCCGCCTGATCCGCCGCGGCCCTCGCGCGGCCTGATCGATCATCGCCTGTCCCGCCCACAGCCTCGGCCGCGGCGGACCGCGCAGGCCGTGCCGACTCCCCGCCCGCGCCGGCACGTGGCCTGGCGCGGGTCAGGTCGTCTCGATCTCGACGTGCGCGGGCGCCAGCAGGAAGACGCGGTCGGCGATGCGCTCGATCCGCCCCTCGCAGCCATAGGCCAGACCGGCGGCGAAGTCGACCATGCGCGTCGCCTCCGGCATCGCCATGCCCGTCACATCCATGATCACCGTCTGGCCGTCGCGGAAATACTGGCCGATCAACGGTGCGTCGTTGTACTTCAGCGGCTGGACCATCACGATCCGTGACGACTCGATGGTGGCCCGCCACCGGCGCGCCGCCCGCTCCGTGGCAGGCATGTACTCCTCTTCGTACTGCCCGTCGTCGTCATAAGCCTCGTCATACTGATCAACCGCGCCCAGGCCCAGGTAACCCGCAACCTTACGCACTGCCCCCATCGGCTTGTCCTTTCCTCAGGAACTCACCGCAATCGGCACGTCCCGACACATTGGACGGTAACCGACGATTCCGCGTTCGCCATGCGACACGCCCAGCACTAATTCCATTTTGTACGGCTAGCGTCCTGGTTTCACCCCGATATCTGGCCCCCTATAGCATCGGCTCATGCGCCTGTTCATCGTCGACGCCTTCACCGACACAGCTTTCCAGGGTAATCCCGCAGGCGTGTGCCTGCTGGAAGATCGGGTCCCCGACGTGTGGATGCAGTCGCTCGCGGCCGAGCTGAAGCTGTCGGAGACCGCCTTCCTGCTGGGTGATTCGCTGCGCTGGTTCACGCCGAAGGTGGAGGTCACGCTGTGCGGGCACGCCACCCTCGCCACGGCGCACGTCCTGTATTCGACGGGCGTCGCGCATGGCCCGGTGAAATTCGCCACGGCGAGCGGAACGCTCACGGTGAATCGCCAACCGGACGGAATGATCACGATGGATTTTCCGGTCAAGGAAGTGACTGCCACCACAGTTCCCGAAGGTCTGGAGAAGGCACTCGGCGCCACCCCCGTGCATGTTTCGAAGGGCGCCCTCGACCTGCTGGTCGAGCTGGATTCGGCGGAGACGGTGAGAACCTTGCGGCCCGATATCGACGCCCTCGCGGCGATCGACGCACGCGGAGTGATCGTCACCGCCCGGGGCACCGAGACCGACTTCGTCTCCCGGTTCTTCGCGCCGAAGGTCGGCGTGCCCGAGGACCCGGTGACGGGCTCCGCCCACTGCGCTCTGTCGCCGTACTGGTCTGCCAGGCTCGGCCGCGAGACGCTGACCGGCGCCCAGTTGTCGGAGCGGGGCGGGCTGGTGCGGGTGACCCTCGCCGGTGATCGCGTGCACCTCGCGGGCCACGCGGTCACTGTTGTCTCGGGCACCATGCAACTCCAGCCTCCCTCCTGAATCACTGGCCTGCCCGTATAACAGCAGTTCTCACCTGACGTCCAGTTGCAATTTGATATCAGCGGATGAACAGGAGGCTTCTCGCGGTGTCGCGGAACCCGAGCCCGCTGTAAAGACGCGCAGGTACGGGATACCCGTCGTCGCCGCGCGGCGCCACCACGGCCTGCTTGGCGCCCGCCGCCCGCGCCGCGCGCAGCGCCGCCAGGCACACCGCCTTGGCCAGGCCCTTGCCCCGGTGCGCGGGCACGGTGCCGACCGGCTCGATCAGCGCCACGTCGCGGTCGTCGAGCCAAAGCAGGCAGTACGCGGCCGTGCCGCCGTCGGGCCCGATCGCGCACCAGTCGAGGTCTCCCCGGTACGGCCAGGCCGCGCGGACGGCCGCGTAGCTCTCCTCGGTGACGCGCGACGGGTGGAAGGCCGCGCGGTGCGCCGCCACCCGCCCGGGCACGTCACGCACCGCTTCGAGCCGGAACCCCGCGGGCGGCTCCGGCTCGGGCAGGCCGTCGAGGTCTCGTACCATCTGCACGAAGAACGGCCCGTCCTTCTCCCGTGCGTAGCCGCGCTCCTCCAGCGCGGCGACCAGGTGCGGCTCCCCGCTCGACACCTCGACCTGCCGCTCCCCGGCCGGCACGATCTCCTCGAACCAGCGCAGCACGTCGTGCGCCAGCTCGGCCCGGTCGGGGTCGACCGCCAGGTTGAGATACCCGGGCAGGTGGATCCACCCCCAGGCCAGGGTCCGCCGATCGGCCCGCCACAGCATGGTGGGCCACTCCGGCTCCCGCCCGGTGTGCTGGAGCCGTCCCCAGGCCAGGTCGCCGGCGTGCCAGCGCGCCCGCGGCGACCAGATCCGGCCGGTGAGCTCCTGCATGGCCCGCAGATCCCGGGGACCGCCGTAACAGGTCACGATCACCCCGCCATCCTCGCCCACCCTCGCCCGGCGACGCATCCCGGTATCCGCCTCCCACGCGAAAAGCCCCCACCCCGCGATGACGCGAGATGGGGGCTCACTAGGGGATCAGGACTCCTGGAGCAGCTCCAAGGTGTCTCCGGTGACGTCGGAGGCCAGCGCGAACGCCTTCTCCGCCTCCGGAAGGGAGTGCGCCAGCTCCTGCGCCTTCCGCAGGCTCTCCTGGGAGTCCCACCGCCAGACGCCAACCCAGGTCCCGTCCTCGGTCCGCCCCAGCCTCGCCTCCTCCAGCCCCGGAACCGCGGACCGCACCGTGGACGCCAGAGTGGCGTGCCTGTCCTGCACCTCCTCGGAGTCCTCCGGCTTGGCCTTGAATCGGGTGATGGCGATGACGGGCTTCTTCGTGTTCTCTGCACTCATATCGACGAGCGTGCCCGGCCCTCCTCGTACCTCCCGCACAAACCCCGCACACCGGCCTGAGCCCGCGGGCAGGTCCGCGACGATGGGACCGTGGACTACGACACGCTCATAACCGAAGCGCTCGCCGCCCCGATCGGCGGCTGGGACTTCAGCGCCTTCGCCGGCCGCTACGTCACGGGCAGCCCGCCATGGAGTTACGAGGAAGTCGTACGGGAGCGCCTCCCCCGCGTGCGCTCCCTGCTGGACATCGGCACGGGAGGCGGCGAGTTCCTGTCGTCGCTCGCCCCGCTGCCGGTACGCACCGCCGCCGCCGAAGGGCACCCGCCGAACGTCGCCATCGCCAGGGAACGCCTGACGCCTCTCGGTGTCGAAGTGGCAGCCGTCGACGGGAACGCGCTGCCGTTCCCGGACGGCTCCTTCGAGCTCGTCGTCAGTCGGCATCACGCCTACGACCCCGATGAGGTCCTCCGCGTCCTGGCGCCGCACGGCACCCTTGTCACTCAGCAGGTGGGCGGCTGCGACCTGGCAGAGCTCAACGAGGCCCTGGCCGCCCCACCGCACCCGCACCGTCACTGGGATCTGGAGCGCGCGATCGCCGGCCTTGAGAAGGCCGGCTTCGCCGTCACCTGGCAGGCCGAGTCGTTCATTCCAGCCTGGTTCCGCGACATCGGTGCGGTCGTCCAGTTCCTGCGGGTGGTCCCGTGGCAGGCGCCGGACTTCGATGTGCGGAGGTACGAGTCCGCCCTGCGCGCCTTGCACGAACGGATGCAGGCAGGGCATGCCCTCTGCGCTCGCTCTCACCGCTTCGCTCTGATCGCCTGTCCCAGGTGAAGGCACGTGAACGAGTGAGGGCCTCGGCGATCACGCCGAGGCCCCAGAAAACGAGAAAAGCCCCGAAGCCATAGCCTCGGGGCTCACCCACGAAAAAGGCCCCGACAGAAACTGTCGGGGCCTTTCCCATATGAAAATTGTCCGGCGGTGACCTACTCTCCCACACCCTCCCGAGTGCAGTACCATCGGCGCAGAGAAGCTTAACTTCCGGGTTCGGAATG
>NZ_JAHKRN010000065.1 GCF_019396385.1 Nonomuraea harbinensis
GGATGTAGGTGAATCTCTGAAATCGCGTCTCTAGGGGCTTTCGGGTGTCTGCATCTCTCACGGCTGGATGACCTGCAGTTTCAGCTCTGCAGGACCTCCAGGACCCGCGAATTACGTCGAACCCGGGGCCGAGGAGCGCCAGCGGGAGGAGCCAGAGCCAGGCCGTGTGCCTGAAGGACACGATCGCCGCCACCGTCGGCTCGCGGAGGCTGATGGCCAGGACGTCCACGGTGACGGCGCCGGCGTCGTAGGCGTCTGGGCCGCTCACGTCGATCACGCGTTGTTCGTGTCCTCCGGTGATGGCGCGGGACTCCGAGGCGGGGGTCGTGGTCTCGACTCCCAGCCGGGGGAAGCGCAGGGTGACGGACGAGCCGGGGCGGGGGCACAGGGTCACCGTCACCTTGTCCGCCGGCGGCTCCGTTCCGCTGGTCAGGTGGGCCAGGGCGGATTGGTCCTCGGGGCGTCCGCGGGTCGGCTCGATGAGTGGTGCCTCACCCTTGACCTCGGCGGGGATGCGGTGGGTGACCGACGGTGGCCAGCCGCCCGGGGTCGGTTGCTGGGGCCCCGCCGTTCGCCTGCGACGTGGGCCCGTCCCCGATCTCCGTCTGGTCAGGTGGCCGTGCCGCCTGCGATCCTGCCGATGCTCTCCTTGGCGGCCTGGTCGAACGATTGCGCGACCAGGGTGCCCAGGGGGTTCTGGGCTGCCATCTCCTGGGCGCGTCGGCGTTCCGGTTTCGGCAGGTTCTTGGGGAGCAGCTTGCCCGCGTGGGCCAGGGAGACGAGTGCCGAGACGCGGGCGTCGGGCTCGGCTCCGGTCAGCACGGCTCTCAAGCGGTCGTGGAGTGCCGCTCTTGGCGCCGGGCTGGTCTCAGGGTAGACCTCCTCTTTGAAGATGCGCAGGTAGCGGCGGGTTTCTGCGGTGATCAGGCCTTGGCGTACGAGCGCGGCCAGTAATCGGGTGCGGCGCTCGGGTGTGTACATCGAGACCCACCAGTCGGTGAAGGCCGGGGGTGGGCCGCTGTGGGCTGTCAGGTGGTGGAGTGTCTCGTCCAGTTCGGGGTTGCCGGTGGGCTCGGGGTCGCGTACGTGTAGGTGGCCGTTCTCCAGGGCGAGTCTGTCCATGACGACGAGTTCGGTGAGCACGGCGGCGCTCAGCGTGTAGTCCAGCATCTCCTGGTTGACCGAGACCACGCCGTCGGGGCGGAGGGCCAGCAGGAGGAGCTCTTCGGCGATGAGCGGCTTCATGGATCCAATCTGGCGCATCGCGAGCCGGCATGGGCACCCGAAGCCTTTGGAGGATCGCCCGGCGAGTGGCCCGGGAAACTGCGAGGAGGCGGCCGCCGAGGAACGGCTAGGGTGCGGGGATGCGGCGGTGTGCGGGGTGCGGGTTGTGGGAGCCGGCCGGGGCGCCGGGGTGTGTGAAGTGCGCCCGGGTGGTGGACGGACTCGTCGAGGAGGGGTGGCGGGAGTTTCTGCGGGGGGAGTTCGGAGGGCTCTCCGCTGAGGAGGAGCGGGGGGTCGCCGAGATGGTGATCGACGAGCTCGACCGGCATCTCTGGCGGGTGGTCGACGCCGCCTATGACCGGCTGGTCTGCGGGGAGTGCGGGGGAGCGCTCAGCCGGGGGGCCGCCGGGTGCGCCACGTGTGATCGGGCGCATGGTTACCGGTACGCGGCGGTCGAGGTGGATCGGCCGGGGGTGGTGCCGGGGAACGAGCATGCGCTGCGGGTGAACGTGTCGGTGGTGCGGCGGCCGTACGGGATCTCCGAGAAGGAGTTGCTGGCGCGGCGGCTGTCGCTGCCGATCCTGCTGGAAGGACATCTGCCGACCATCGAGCAGGCGCAGGCGGCCCGGGCCGTTCTCAACAAGGGCGGATCGGCCGAGGAGTACGCGGCCTTCATCTATCAGGAGTGGAGTTAGCGGGGCCGCCTCAGCGCCTGACCTTGTCCAGGTCGAGATCGACGTCGACGGGGAAGCCGATGTCGGTGCGCAGCCGGCCGCGATGGATGCCGGTGGGCAGATAGGCCTTGACGGCGGGCTCCAGCTCGAAGGTGTAGGCGACGGGGCGGTCGTCCTCCAGCTCGACGCGCCAGAAGTGTTTGATGCCCGCGCTCGCGTATTTGCTCGGCTTGGTGGTGCGGTCTCTGTCGCGGGACTCCTCGGAGACCACCTCGACGACCAGATGAACGTCTGCCGGATTGAAAGTGGTGAGGCCGATCTGCTGGGCGGCAGCGGTCTTCACCAGCATGATGTCCGGCTCGGGGCGCTGGCGCAGGCCCAGGGTCACGGTCATCTCCCGGATGACGACGAGGTGGTCGGGCGGGCGGAGCTCCCTTTCCAGCAGCCTGAGAACAAGCATGTGGAACATCGTCTGGGGCGACAACATGATGAGCCCACCATCGATCAGTTCGACGTGCGGGGGCGCGTCGGGGGGGAGGTGATCGAGCATGTCGGCGGTCCAGCCGCCCGGAGGGCCGGGGTAGAACCATTCCGGAAAGGCTGTGGTCATGACGACGCCTCCTCGGAGATGTGACCCTTCGCAATCATGATGCCACGGTGGGTGGTGTCAGGGCTGCTCTTTGCGGTCCTGCATGGTCCTGCGGTAGAGGTCGTCGATCTCCTGGAGGGGGTCGGGGGCCGGGCGGCGGGCCTCGATCTCCAGGTCGGTGCGGGTGCGCAGGTCCTCCAGGCCGGTGGCCGAGTGTTGCACCTGGTCGCTGAGGAGATCGGCGCGGATGCGGGCGCACATGGCCGTCAGCTTCGCCTGGTGCTCACGCAGCGTGCCCAGCGTGGCGTGGTCGACGTAGCGCGAGACGCGGGCCTGCTGCGCGTACATGCCGAGCTGGCCGTCGTGCACGTCGGCCTGGGCCGTCAGGTCGGACAGCAGGCGGGGCAGGTCGCCCAGGCCCCAGCCCTGGCGCTGGGCCTGCTCGACCGCCTGGCGGGTCAGCGAGACCTCGCGGCGCAGGTCGAGGCGGAGGCGCTCGACCTCGGCGGCGTCGCCGGCGCCCATGGCGTTGACGTGCGTGGTCAGCCGGGTGGTGGCCTCCCTGGCCTTGACCGCGGCCTTCTTGCCGACCTTGACCAGCACGTAGACGCCGACCCCGGCGATCAGCAGCAGGAACGCCAGGATGACCAGCACGATCATGAGGAGCTCGCCGATCGGGGACACCTCCTGTGTGGGGCTCTTGGTTTCGAGGATAGTGCCCCCGCAGCGATGGGAAAGGCCCGGCAGCGGGGTGAACGCTGCCGGGCCTCTCGTCATGCGGGCGCGGGGCGGGGGCCACTGAGCGCCCGCACGGCCGGCGGGCCGCCGTGGGGCGGACGCGGAACCCGACGGTACGGAACGAAGCGGGCATGCCACATCCGCCTGGCAGGTGTTGACGCGGTGACCGGTGCCGCGCTACCGGTCAGATCCGGTTCCGGCGGGCGCGCCGGCGGCGGACCTTCCTGATCACCCACCAGGCGATCAGCGCCAGCAGGATCAGGGCGAGGATCACCAGGACCGGCGCGAACACCGCCACCAGGCTCAGGCCCAGGGCGCCGCTGTCTTCGGCGACGCTGGCCACCGGGGCGCCGGCGCCCGCCGTGGTGGCGTTGACCACCGGCCGGGCCGCGGTCTTCAGCAGGTGCACGGCCAGCGCCATGACGATGCCCAGCACCCAGCCGAGCCAGGGGTTCTCCGCCATCCAGGCCGAGCTGTCCAGCTCGGCCGCCGCGGTGGTGGCGCTGAACACCACGCCGCCGGACGCAGGCCGGACCGCCGTCTGGATCACGTCGTTCACCGTGTCGACGGCCGGCACCTTGTCCAGCACGAACTCGGCGGCCAGCAGCACCGCGATCACCCCGAGCACGCCCCAGTTCGACAGCCAGGCGTACCCGTCGGGCAGCTTCACCGCGTCGGTGACGTTGGCGAGCACGCCCACGACCAGCAGGGGGATGTAGGCGTTCAGCCCGGCGGCGGTCGACAGGCCGAGTCCGGTCAGAGTGGCGAACATGGTTCTAGTCTGCCCGCGCCGCCTCGTCCATGAGGGACGGAAGCTCCGCGCCGGTGAACTCGGCCACCGCCCGCTCGTACTTCTCCATCCCCCACGACCAGAAGTCGAAGTCGATCGGCTGATCCGCGCCGTCCTGGATCGACGCCCACAGGGTCCAGCCGTACTTCGCCATCAGCCCCAGCAGCCGGGCGCGGGCGATCTTGTGGCGCAGGCGGCGGCCGTAGTAGGCGGTCACCAGCTCCTCCAGCTGGCCGGGCGAGAGGTCCGACTCGCTCCACAGGTTGCCCAGCTCGAAGCAGGGGTCGTTGTTGCCCGCGTACTCGTAGTCGATCAGCCAGAGGCGCTGCCCGTCGTCGATGATGTTGCCGGCCAGCAGGTCGTTGTTACACGGAACCGTCGCTTCCCGCCGCACTTCCAGACATTTCTGGATTTGAGCGACCTGGGGCATGAACTCCAGATATCGCGCCGGCAGCCGGAACCCGCGATCCCGCACGATCCCGAGATACCGCCGCTGCACGTCGAACATGTCGAACTCGCGGGGAAAGCGCGGCCCCGCGTGCAGCCGCCGGCACGCCTCGGCCAGCCGGGGCAGGTTCGCCGGGTCGCGCACGTCGGCCTCGGTGAACGTACGCCCGGGGATGTAGCCCACGACCAGCCCCTCACCCGGCAGATAGGCGTGCACCGGAGCGCCCACCCCCGCCTCGGCGGCGGCCAGCGTCGCCAGGTGCTCGGCGTCCCTGTCGATGAACAGCAGCGAGCCGTCGCCGCCGAACACCCGCACCACGAACGTCCCGCCGTCGGTCGTCACCTTGAAGTTGCGGTTGGTCAGCCCGCCGGGCAGCTCCTCCACGGAACGCGGCACGCCGGACAGGAGGGGGATGCGGTCGAGGATCTCGAGCACGGCCATGGTCGATGCTAAGCCGACGCGCGTTAAACGGTCTAGACCTTTAGAGTCACCGAAGGTTAGCCTCGCCGCATGAGCGACTCCGCGCGCATCGTGATCATCGGAGGGGGCGTCGGCGGCGCCTCCGTCGCCTACCATCTGACCCTGCTCGGCGAGCGGGACGTGATCCTGCTGGACCGCGACGAGCTCACCAGCGGCTCGACCTTCCACTCGGCGGGCCTGGTCGGCCAGCTCCGCGCCGACCCCACGCTGACCAGGATGAACCAGTACTCCGTGGAGCTCTACCGGACACTGGACGCGGGCTGGACCGAGTGCGGCGGCATCAAGCTGGCCTCCACCCCCGAGCGGATGGCCGAGATCCGCCGCCAGATCGGCTGGGCGCGCACCTTCGGCCTGCCGCTGGAGGAGATCTCCGTCGCCGAGGCGGCCGAACTGTTCCCGCTGATGAGCACCGAGGGCGTGGTCGGCGCCGCCTACCTGCCCACCGACGGCCAGATCGACCCCTCCCGGCTGTGCTACGCGCTGGCGGCCAGGGCCAGGGAGGGCGGGGCGCGCGTCCGTACCCGCACCAGGGTGCTCGGCCTGGACGTCACGGACGGCCGCGTGACCGGGGTGCGCACCGACCAGGGCGACATCGCCTGCGAGGTCGTCGTCAACTGCGGCGGCATGTTCGCCGCCGAGATCGGCCGCATGGCCGGCGTGCGCGTGCCGATCGTGCCGATGTCGCACCAGTACGTGGTCACCGACGGCTTCCACGAGCACCGGAACCTCCCCACGCTGCGCGACCCCGACCGGCTCGTCTACTACCGGCAGGAGGTCAGCGGGCTGGTCATGGGCGGGTACGAGCGCGAGTGCGCCCCCTGGACGGCCACGGCCGCCTCCCACGACGCGATACCCGCGGACTTCAACGGCCGGCTGCTGCCCGAGGACTGGCCGCGACTGGAGGAGATCTTCGACAACTCCCGGCTCCGCGTGCCCGCCATGGCAGACGTCGGCATCCGCAAGCTGATCAACGGGCCGGAGGCGTTCACCCCGGACAACGAGTTCATCCTGGGCGAGACCGAGGTCGGCGGGTTCTACGTGGCGGCCGGGTTCTGCGCGCACGGCATCGCGGGGGCGGGCGGCATCGGCAAGGTGATGGCCGAGTGGATCGCCGAGGGCGAGCCGTCCATGGACCTGTGGCACATGGACGTCCGCCGGTTCGGCGCCCAGTACCGCTCGCCGTCCTACACGCTCGCCCGCGCGGTGGAGAACTACGAGACCTACTACGACATCCGCTACCCGGGCGACGAGCGGCGGGCGGGCCGGCCGCTGCGGGTCTCTCCCGCGTACTCCTGGCACCGCGGCCACGGCGCCGTGTTCGGCGAGAAGTCCGGCTGGGAGCGGGTCAACCACTACGGGAGCGACGCCGGCGACGGCGACGAGCGGCCGCGCGGCTGGGCGGGGCGCAACTGGTCGCCCGCCATCGGCGCCGAGCACCGCGCCACGCGCGAGGCCGCCGGCCTGTTCGACGAGAGCTCGTTCGCCAAGATCGAGGTGACCGGCCCGGACGCCGCCGCGCTGCTGGAGTGGGTCTGCGACAACCGGGTCGCCCGCGCGATCGGCGCGGTCACGTACACGCAGGCGCTCAACCGGCGCGGCGGGATCGAGTGCGACTTCACCGTCACCCGGCGCGGCGAGCGGGAGTTCCTCATCGTCACCGGCACCGCGTTCGGCTCGCACGACCTCGGCTGGCTGCGCAAGCAGGCCCGGCTGCGCGGCGCCGACGTGCGGATCGCCGACGTGACCGGCCAGTACGCCTGCTTCGCGCTGTGGGGGCCGCGCGCCCGCGACATCCTCGGCGCGCTCACCCCCGACCCGCTCGGCTTCCCGTTCATGACCTCGCGCGAGCTGACCGTGGGCGACGTGCCCGTGCTGGCGCTGCGGGTGACGTTCGTCGGCGAGCTGGGCTGGGAGCTCTACTGCTCCAGCGAGTACGGGCTCGCCCTGTGGGAGACGCTGTGGCGGGCCGGTGAGCCGCACGGCATGGTCGCCGGCGGCTACAAGGCCATCGACAGCCTGCGCCTGGAGAAGGGCTACCGGGTGTGGGGGGCCGACATCGGCCCCGAGACCACCCCGTACGAGGCCGGGCTCGGTTTCTGCGTCAAGATGGACAAGGAGTTCCTCGGCCGGGAGGCCCTCGACCCGCGGCCGAAGCGCAGGCTGCGCTGCGTCACCCTCGGCGACCCGCGCGCCGTCGCGCTCGGCAACGAGCCGGTGCGCGTCGACGGCGAGGTGGCCGCCCGCGTCACCTCCGGCGGCTACGGCTACACCGTCGGGTCCTCCATCGCCTACGCCTACCTGGAGGCCGAACCGGGCACCAAGGTCGAGATCGAGGTGGAGGGCACGTGGGTGCCCGGCACCGTCGTCAAGGAGCCGCTGTGGGACCCGGCGGGGGAGCGGGTCCGCTGACCCCGGACCGCACCGAGATCCGCACCCGGTCCGGCCGGAACAGGTCGCGGGCGTGCTCGACAGGCGTGCCGTCGCCGGCGTAGGCGGTGCGCTCGATCCGCATGAGCGGCGCGCCCGGCTCGATGCCGAGCTCCGCCGCCTCCGCCGGGCCCGCGACCACCGGGTCGAGGTGCTCCAGCGCGGTGCGCGGCGCCAGGTCGTAGCGCTCTGCCAGCAGCGCGTACAGCGATCGCGTCAGGTCCTCCTCCAGGAAGCCGGGCAGCGCGGGGAAGAACGAGCGCTCCAGCGCGACCGGCGAGCGGCCCGCCGAGCGCACCCGCGCCACCTCGTGCACCGGCTCACCCGCCGCGAGCTCCAGCGCGGCGGCCACCGGGGCCGGCGCGGGCACCGTGCGCGCCACCAGGACGCGCGCCTCGGCCCGCAGGTGAGCGCGGCGCATCTGCTCGGTGAACCCGGCCAGCCCCGTCAGGTCGCACTCGACGCGCGGCTCGGCCACGAACGCCCCGCCCGCCCGGCCGGGCACCCTGATCAGCACCCCGTCGGACTCCAGCCGCGCGAGGGCCTGCCGGAGCGTCATCCGGCTCACTCCGAGCCGCCCGGCCAGCTCCCGCTCCCCGGGCAGCCGGTCACCCGGCGCCAGCTCGCCCCGCTCTATCGAGTCGAGCAGCCACCGTTCGATCTGCACGTGCGCGGGCACGCCGGTGCCCCGCTCCAGCTCAGGCGGTGTCCCGACCACACCGCATATTGACACGCTTCGGGGGCTGAGCGCCAAAGCGGGTGAAGCGTCACTCCGCCAGCCGGTTGAGCCGATCCAGCGCCTCGCCGAACTCGCTGATCATCTCGTACACCACCTCGCGGGCCGGCTTGACCTGGTTGAGCTGCCCCACCACCTGGCCGACGAAGTAGCCGGCCAGCTCCAGCGCGCCCGGCTCGCCCCGCTCGGCCGCCGCCGTGATGCGGGCCATCGCGTGCTCGGCCACCAGCATCTGCAGCGGCATGCCCAGCGGGCCCGGGCTCTCCTGGCCGTGGTCCCACTCCTCGGTCCACGCGGTGGCGAGCTGGCGGGCCGGCTTGCCGGTACGCGAGCGGGACCGGACCGTGTCCAGCGACGAGGCCGCCAGGAACTTGCGCTTGACCGCCTGGGGCGTCTCCGCCTCCTCCGTGGTCAGCCAGACCGAGCCGCACCAGACGCCCTGCGCGCCGAGCGCCATCGCCGCCGCCATCTGGCGGCCCGAGGCGATGCCGCCGGCGGCCAGCACCGGCACCGGCGCGACCGCGTCCACCACCTGCGGCGTCAGCACCAGGGTGGAGATCTCGCCGGTGTGGCCGCCCGCCTCGGTGCCCTGCGCGACGATGACGTCAGCGCCCGCGGCCACCTGCCGGCGCGCGTGCTCCACGGTGCCGACCAGCGCCGCAACCGGCACTCCCGCCTCGCGCGCCCGCGCCACCATCTCCGGCGGCGGCGGGCCCAGCGCGGAGGCGATCAGCCCGATCGGGTGCTTGAGCGCCACGTCGATCAGCCCGGTCGCGCCCGCCGCCGACACCCGCCGGGCGAACTCGTCGGCCGCCGCGCCCACCGGCTGCTGGCCGGGCCCGCCCACGCCGTACTTGGCCATCAGGTGCGTGACGAAGTCGCGGTGCCGCTCGGGGATCAGCTCGGCGACGCGCACGCCGCCGAGGGCGGCGGCGTCCACCTTGCCGGGGACGAGCACGTCCACGCCGTACGGCCTGCCGCCCACCTGCTCGTCGATCCAGGTGAGCTCCACGTCGAGCTGTTCGGGGGTGTACGCGATCGCGCCCAGCACACCGAACCCGCCCGCGTTCGTCACCGCCGCCACCACGTCACGGCAGTGGCTGAAGGCGAACAGCGGGAACTCGATGCCTAGACGCTCGCTGATGGCGGTCCGCATGCACCGACGCTAACCGCCAGAAGCATGTTCGGTCCAGATGGTCAGGAAGCGGCCAACGGCGAGACGCCCGGCGCGTGCCAGCCTAAGTCCGCGTCGTACGCCCGCACGAGCTTGGCCGGCACCCCCGCCACCACGCTGTGGTCGGGGAACTCGCCGCGCACCACCGCGCCGCCCGCCACCACGCACTGCCGCCCCAGCCGGGTGCCGGGCAGCACGATCGCGCCCGCGCCCAGCCACGAGCCCGACCCGATCGAGACCGGGTTGTTGCGCGGCCACTGCCGGCCGATCGGCACGTCGGGGTCGTCGTAGACGTGGTTCTGGTCGGTGATGTAGACGTACGGGCCGGTGAAGACGTCGTCACCGATGTCGATCGACTGGTGCGCGACCACGTGCGTGCCGCGGCCGATCGAGCAGCTCTCGCCGATCCGCAGGATCGAGTCCGGGCCCAGGTCGGCGCCCGGCCACATGCCGCACGACAGCGACACGCGCTCGCCGATCAGCGTGTGGTCGCCGATCTCGATCCATTCCTCGCCGAAGATCGCCCCCGGGGGGAAGGCGATCTTCGCTCCCTCGCCCAGATGGCGGAACCGGTAGCCGGCGGGAGTGCGCGGGGTGATCGCGCCGGCCTCCCGGACCGCCGCGTAGGCACGGTGGATCAGCGTGCCGATCGCCCGCCGTACAAGTGACATAAAGACCAAAGTTACCGCTTGGTCATACCGTTCGGGCATGTGAGGGGCGTTGTTTGATATCCTGAGAGCCCGTGGACACTAGCCACACCTAGCCACGGGAGCCTCCTTGCGCAGCGCCACGCAAACCAAGCATCTGTTCGTCACCGGCGGCGTCGCCTCCAGTCTCGGCAAGGGGCTCACCGCCTCCAGCCTCGGCCGCCTGCTCAAGGGCCGCGGACTCCGGGTCACGATGCAGAAGCTCGACCCCTACCTCAACGTCGACCCCGGGACGATGAACCCGTTCCAGCACGGCGAGGTCTTCGTCACCGACGACGGCGCCGAGACCGACCTCGACGTCGGCCACTACGAGCGCTTCCTCGACACCGACCTGCACGGCTCGGCCAACGTGACCACCGGCCAGGTCTACTCCAACGTCATCGCCAAGGAGCGGCGCGGCGAGTACCTCGGCGACACCGTCCAGGTCATCCCGCACATCACCAACGAGATCAAGGACCGCATCCGGGGCATGGCCGGCCCCGACGTCGACGTGGTCATCACCGAGGTGGGCGGCACGGTCGGCGACATCGAGTCGCTGCCGTTCCTGGAGGCCGTGCGGCAGATCCGCCACGAGGTGGGCCGCGACAACGTGTTCTTCCTGCACGTCTCCCTGCTGCCCTACATCGGCCCGTCGGGCGAGCTCAAGACCAAGCCCACCCAGCACAGCGTGGCCGCGCTGCGCAGCATAGGCATCCAGCCCGACGCCATCGTGCTCCGCTCCGACCGGCCCGTCCAGGTCGCGATCAAGCGCAAGATCAGCCTGATGTGCGACGTGGACGAGGACGCCGTGGTCAGCTGCGTCGACGCCGCCTCCATCTACGACATCCCGCGCGTCCTGCACTCCGAGGGGCTCGACGCGTACGTGGTGCGCCGGCTCGGCCTGCCCTTCCGCGACGTCGACTGGAAGGAGTGGGACCAGCTCCTGCGCCGCGTGCACCGGCCGGCCAAGGAGGTCACGATCGCGCTGGTCGGCAAGTACATCGACCTGCCCGACGCCTACCTGTCGGTCACCGAGGCGCTGCGCGCGGGCGGGTTCGCCAACGACGCCAGGGTCAACATCCGCTGGGTCAAGAGCGACGACTGCGAGACCCCCGAAGGCGCCGAGCGCGAGCTCGACGGCGTCGACGGCGTGCTCATCCCCGGCGGCTTCGGCGTACGCGGCATCGAAGGCAAGATCGGCGCCATCCGCCACGCCCGGGAGAACAAGATCCCGCTGCTCGGCATCTGCCTCGGCATGCAGGGCATGGTCATCGAGGCCGCCCGCGACATGGCCGGCCTGGAGGACGCGAACTCCGCCGAGTTCGACCCCGACACCAAGCACCCCGTCATCTCCACCATGGCCGACCAGGAGGACGTCGTCGCCGGCGAGCGCGACATGGGCGGCACCATGCGGCTCGGCAGCTACACCGCCAAGCTCGGCGAGGGCACCCTCGCCCGCCAGCTCTACGGCAAGGCCAAGGCCGCCGAGCGCCACCGCCACCGCTACGAGGTCAACAACGCCTACCGCGAGCGGCTGGAGAAGGTCGGCCTGGTGTTCTCCGGCGTGTCGCCCGACGGCCGCCTGGTCGAGTACACCGAGCTGCCCGCCGACGTGCACCCGTTCTTCATCGGCACCCAGGCCCACCCCGAGTTCCGCTCCCGGCCCACCCGCGCCAACCCGATGTTCAAGGGGCTCATCGGCGCCTCGCTCGCCTACGCCGACAGCAGGGTGGCGGCTAAGGTGGCCAAGTGAAGATCGGCTCGGGTGACCGGCGAGGGGCGGAAGCGGGTGCGGACATGATCCAAGACACGCCCGAGTCCTGGGACGTCGTCGAGACCAGGAAGCGGTTCGAGGGCTACGTGATCGACGTGGTCACCGACACCGTGCGGATGCCGCGCGACGAGACCGCCGACCGCGACTACGTCCGCCACCCCGGCTCGGTCGGGGTGCTCGCGCTCGACGACGACCGGCGGGTGCTGCTCATCAGGCAGTACCGCCACCCCGCCCGGCGGCTGCTGTGGGAGCTGCCCGCCGGGATCCGCGACGTGGAGGGCGAGCCGCTGGTCGAGGGCGCCGCCCGCGAGCTGGCCGAGGAGGCCGGCTACCGCGCCGCCACCTGGCACACCCTCGTCGACATCCTCACCTCGCCCGGCTGCTCCGACGAGCGCATCCGCGTCTTCCTGGCCCGCGGCCTGGAGAAGATCCCCGACGAGGAGAACCACTTCGAGCACCGCCACGAGGAGATCGGCATGCCGGTCGAATGGGTGCCGCTCGACGACGCCGTGCGCCGCGTGCTCGCGGGGATGATCCACAATTCTGCGGCCGTGGCCGGTATTCTCGCCGCATATGCGGCCGCGGCCGACGGATTCGCCGGCCTGCGCCCGGCGGACGCTCCGGAGGCATGAAGGAAAGGACCATTCCCGTGGAGGCGGTGCTGTCCAGCTACCTCGCCCACCTCGCGGTGGAGCGCGGCCTGGCCGCCAACACGCTCGCCTCCTACCGGCGCGACCTGCGCCGTTACGCCGAGCACCTGCGCTCACGCGGCCGGGCCGAGCTCGACCAGGTGGCGGAGTCCGACGTACGCGCCTTCCTCGCCGCGCTGCGCGAGGGCGACGGTGAGCACCCGGCGCTCGTGGCCAGCTCGGCCGCACGCGCCGTGTCCGCCGTGCGCGGCCTGCACCGCTTCGCGCTGCGCGAGGGCGTCACCGTGCACGACCCCGCCCACCAGGTGCGCCCGCCACGCCAGCTCCGCAGGCTTCCCAAGGCCGTCTCCGTCGACCAGGTCGAGCGGCTCATCGCCGCCTCGGGCCCCGACGGCGCGCCACTCACCCTGCGCAACCGCGCCCTGCTGGAGGTCCTCTACGGCACCGGCGCCCGCATCTCCGAGGCCGTCGGCCTGGCCGTCGACGACCTGGAGGACGACCAGGTGCGGCTCTGCGGCAAGGGTGGCCGCACCCGCGTGGTCCCGCTCGGCCGCTACGCCCGCGCCGCGCTCGACGCCTACCTCGTACGGGCCAGGCCCGGTCTGCTGGCCCACGGCCGCGGCACTCCCGCCGTGTTCCTCAACGCCCGGGGCGGGCGGCTCACCCGCCAGGGCGCGTGGGAGGTCCTGCAGGCCGCCGCCGAACGGGCCGGACTGGCCGGGATATCTCCCCATGTTCTCCGCCATTCGTTCGCAACACACCTCCTCGACGGCGGCGCCGACGTTAGGGTGGTGCAGGAGTTGCTCGGCCACGCCTCCGTGACGACCACCCAGGTCTACACGCTGGTCACAGTCGACAAACTCAGAGAGGTGTACGCGGCGGCGCATCCCCGCGCCCGTCAGTGATCTATAGTCTTTTGGGTCGTGCGGCACTCCGGCGTGCCGCCTTGCCGCGTTAAGTGGTGACGCCATAGTGTCCGTCCGGACGGTCCGGTTCGGGATCGTCAGGGAGGTTCGAGCTGGTGACTGTGAAGACCAACGGTTCGACCCCGGGGACCCCCGACAACCCCTGGGGTGACACCAAGACCAACGCGCCTTCCAAGGGCGTCAACCTGGGCCCCACGCAGCGGCCCCGCCCGGTGTTCCCGGAGCCGGTGCCGCGCGACGTCCACGGCCCGGCCCGCGTGGTCGCCATGGTCAACCAGAAGGGCGGGGTCGGCAAGACCACCACCACCATCAACCTCGGCGCCGCCCTCGTCGAATGCGGTCTCAAAGTGCTGCTCGTCGACTTCGACCCGCAGGGCGCGCTCTCCGTCGGCCTCGGCATCAACCCGCTGCAGCTCGACCTCACGGTCTACAACCTGCTGATGGAGCGCAACGTCAGCGCCGAGGACGTGCTGCTGGAGACCGGCGTCGAGGGCCTCGACCTGCTGCCCAGCAACATCGACCTGTCCGCCGCCGAGGTCCAGCTCGTCACCGAGGTGGCCCGCGAGCAGGTGCTCGGCCGCGTCATCAAGCCGCTGCTGCCGCACTACGACGTCTGCCTCATCGACTGCCAGCCGTCGCTGGGCCTGCTCACCATCAACGCCCTCACCTGCGCGCACGGCGTCATGGTGCCGCTGGAGTGCGAGTTCTTCGCGCTGCGCGGCGTCGCCCTGCTCATGGACACCATCACCAAGGTGCAGGAGCGGCTCAACGAGGACCTCGAGATCGAGGGCCTGCTCGCCACCATGTACGACGCGCGCACGCTCCACGGCCGCGAGGTGCTCGCCCGCGTCGTGGAGGCTTTCGGCGACAAGGTCTTCCACACCGTGATCAACCGTACGGTGCGCTTCCCCGACGCCACGGTGGCCGGCGAGCCGATCACTACCTTCGACCCGTCCTCGCTCGGCGCCAACGCCTACCGCGAGCTGGCCCGGGAAGTGCTCTCGCGCTGGCCGCAGCCTGCCACAATGGCGAGGTGACAGAGCAGCAGGCCGAGCCCCAGGGCTTCCAGGTCCACCTGGACGTCTTCGAAGGGCCCTTCGACCTGCTGCTCGGGTTGATCTCCAAGCACAAGCTCGACATCACCGAGGTCTCCCTCTCGCAGGTGACCGACGAGTTCATCTCCTACATCCGCTCCCGCGGCCCCGAGTGGGACCTCGACCAGACCAGCCACTTCCTGCTGGTCGCGGCCACCCTGCTCGACCTCAAGGCGGCCCGGCTGCTGCCGTCGGGCGAGGTCGAGGACGAGGAGGACCTCGCCCTGCTGGAGGCCCGCGACCTGCTGTTCGCCCGCCTCCTGCAGTACAAGGCCTACAAGGAGGTCGCCAAGATCTTCGCCGGGCGGATGGCCGACGAGGCGCTCCGCTTCCCGCGCAGCGTCCCCATGGAGCCGCAGTTCGCCGGCCTGCTGCCGGAGCTGGTGCTCGGCATCGGCCCCGAGGAGCTGGCCCGCATCGCCGCCCGCGCCTTCACCCCCAAGCTCCCGCCGACCGTCGGCGTCGGCCACATCTACCAACCGCTCGCCAATGTGCGCGAGCAGGCCGCTATCCTTGTGGAGCGCCTGCGCCGCATGCGCAGAGCCACTTTCAGGGCCCTGGTCGCCGACTGCGAGGGCACCTACGAGGTCATCGCCCGCTTCCTGGCCGTCCTGGAGCTGTTCCGGGAGTCCGCGGTCAGCTTCGAGCAGGTCGAGCCACTCGGCGACCTGCACGTCACGTGGACGGGCACCGACGACGGCGACGTCTCGGTGGGAGACGACTACGAGGAGAGCCCGGAGAAACCCGCAGATGGCTGACGACTCCCGCCCGCGCAAGGACCTGCCCGCCTGGATGACCCTCCCCGGCTCCCTGATCCCGTCCTCTCCCGAGGACCTCCAGGACGCCGCGGAGGCCCCCGAACGTGTCGATCCGCAGGAAGAGCCTGAGGACGCCCGTTTCGAGGAGCCCGTCACCGAGAAACCTCCGCACGAGGCGCCGGGTCCCGAGCTCAAGCCGGCGCTGGAGGCCATCCTCATGGTCGTCGACGAGCCCGTACGGGAAGTCACCCTGGCCCAGGTGCTGGAGCGGCCCACCCACGAGGTGGCGGCGGCGCTGCGTGAGCTCTCAGCGGAATACGAAGCCTCCGCGCGGGGTTTCGATCTGAGGCAGGTCGCGGGAGGGTGGCGATACTATTCGCGCCCCGCGTACGCGCCGCTCGTGGAGCGGTTCGTCCGTGACGGCCAGCAGGCGAGGCTGACCCAGGCCGCGCTTGAGACGCTCGCGGTCGTGGCCTACCGGCAGCCGGTGAGCCGGGCGCGGGTGGCCGCGGTGCGCGGCGTCAGCAGCGACGGCGTCATGCGGACGCTGGTCGCGAGGGGGCTGGTCGAGGAGGCCGGCACCGACCCGGAGAGCCAAGCCGTGCTCTACCGGACAAGCTCATACTTCCTTGAGCGTCTGGGACTGAACGACGTCAGTGAGCTTCCCGAGCTCGCGCCGTTCCTCCCCGACGACGTGGAGAACATCGAGGAGACGACGAAGTGATCAACAGGCGAAGCACCCCGTCCGGTGATGGACGCGGTCGAGGACGCGCCGGCGGCTCCGGCCGCGGCGGGCGTCCCGCCTTCCGCTCGGACGATTCGCGCGGCCGTACGCGCCGCGACGACTCCCGTGACGGTTCCCAGCGAGACGAGCGCCGGGGTTCCGGCAGAGACGACTTCAGCGGCGGTTCCGGCCGCGACGACTCGCGCGGTTCCTCGGGCGGGTCCTACCGTGGGGATGACGCGCGCGGGGGTTCCCGCGGTGGCGGTTTCCGCGGGGACGACCGCCGGGGTTCCGGCGGGGGTATCCGCAGCGACCGTCGAGGTTCGCGGGACGACCGTGGCGGGTTCCGTCGTGATGACGCGCGCGGGTCTTCCGGCGGTTCGTTCCGCCGTGATGACGCGCGTGGGTCCTCGGGCGGGTCTTACCGTGGGGATGACGCGCGCGGGGGTTCCCGCGGTGGCGGTTTCCGCGGCGATGACCGCCGGAGTTCCGGCGGGGAGTTCCGTGGTGACCGTCGGGGTTCGCGGGATGACCGTGGCGGGTTCCGTCGTGACGACGCGCGCGGGTCTTCCGGCGGGTCCTTCCGTCGCGATGACGCGCGTGAGGGTTCCCGTCGTGACGGGTTCCGCGGCGATGACCGCCGGGGCTCTGGTGGGGAGTTCCGTGGTGACCGTCGGGGTTCGCGGGACGACCGTGGTGGGTTCCGTCGTGATGACGCGCGTGGGTCTTCGGGCGGTTCGTTCCGTCGTGATGACGCGCGTGGGTCCTATCGGCGTGATGACGCGCGCGGTAGCTCGCGTGGGGAGGACCGGTACGGCCGGGACCGGGGCGACGGACGTGACTCGCCGCGCGCCGGCAGGGGCGGCGGTACGCGGGCCAGGTACGGGCAGGACGGAGGCCGTTCCGAGCGGCCCGCGCGGGACGACTTCGGTTTCTCCGGCGACGACATCGAGTACGAGTCCTCCGGCGGCGGGCGCGCGGAGGAGCGCGGCGGGTTCAGGGTGGACCGGAGCGGGCGCAGGGAAGGCCCCCAGGGTTCGTCGCGGGCCCGTTACGGCAGGCGCGACGAAGGAGACCGCGGCGGCTCGGGCCGCACGCCCCGGCGGGACGAAGGCGCCCGCAGTGGGCGGGTGTCCAAGCGCGACGGCGTGCACACGCTGGGCGACTCGCGGCGCGGCGCCGGAGACCGGGCCACGCCCAAGGACCGGTTCAAGACCGCACGCCAGCCCGTCCGCGACCGCGACTTCTACCCCGAGGGCTACACCGACGAGCGTGACACCACCGAGGTCCCGGGCGGGGTGCGCCTGCAGAAGGTGCTCGCCCAGGCCGGGGTCGCCAGCCGCAGGGCCTGCGAGGAGATGATCGGCGACGGCCGCGTCACCGTGGACGGCCAGGTGGTGCGCAGGTTCGGCGCCAAGGTCGACCCGGCCAAGCAGGTCATCCACGTCGACGGCAGGCGTATCCCGACCGCGCCCGATCTGGTCTACTACGCGCTGAACAAGCCGATCGGCGTGGTGTCGACCATGGAGGACCCGCAGGGCCGGCCGTGCCTGGCCGACTTCGTGGAGGAGCTGGCTCCGCGGCTGTTCCACGTGGGCAGGCTCGACACCGAGACCGAGGGCCTGCTGCTGCTCACCAACGACGGCGAGCTGGCCAACCGGCTCACCCACCCGAGCTACGGGGTGCCGAAGAAGTACTGGGCCAAGGTGCCCGGCCCGATCCCGCGCGACCTGGGCCGCCGGCTCAAGCAGGGCATCGAGCTGGAGGACGGCATCGCCAAGGCCGACGACTTCCAGATCGTGCAGGAGCACGGCCAGCAGGCGCTGGTCGAGGTGGTGCTGCACGAGGGACGCAAGCACGTCGTACGACGCATGCTGGAGGAGTCCGGCCACCGGGTCATCGACCTGGCCCGCATCGAGTTCGGCCCGGTGAAGCTGGGCCGCACCAAGCCCGGCACGCTCAGGGCGCTGACGCTGCGTGAGGTCGGCGAATTGTACGCCGCGGTGAAGCTGTAACCTGGCCACGACGCTGGAGCCCGTGCGAATCTCCGCACGGGCTCTCCCGCTATAGAAGGAGCGAAGGGCATGGTGCGGGCGATCCGCGGCGCGATCCAGGTGGACGCCGACGACCGTAACTCGATCATCGAGGGGACGACCGAGCTGGTCGCCCAGGTCATGGAGCGCAACGAGCTCACCACGGACGACGTGATCAGTGTGCTGTTCACCGCCACTCCCGACCTGACGGCGGAGTTCCCGGCGCTGGCGGCGCGCAAGCTGGGGTTCCACGAGGTGCCGCTGATCTGCTGCACCGAGATCGGCGTGCCGGGTGCGCTGCCCAGGGTGGTGCGGCTCATGGCGCACGTCGAGACCGACCGGCCCCGCTCGGCGATCCAGCATGTGTATCTGCGCGGCGCCGTCGCGCTCCGTCAGGACATCGCCCAATAATCTGCCCGTACGACTCCCGTACCGAAATCAGGACAACGACATGGCCTCCGAACTCCGCACCGTGCTGGTTGTGGGCACCGGTCTCATCGGCACCTCGCTGGCGCTCGCGCTGCGCAAGCACGAGGTGCGCGTGCTGCTCGCCGACCGAGACCAGGGGGCCGTGCGGCTCGCGCGCGAGCTCGGCGCCGGTGAGGAGTGGCGGCCCGGCGAGAGCGCCGACCTGGCGGTGATCGCGGTGCCGCCCGGTTACGTCGCCACCGAGCTGCGGCGGCTGCAGGAGGGCGGCGCGGCGCGGTTCTTCACCGACGTGGCCAGCGTCAAGGCGGAGCCGATCGACCGGGCGCGCGAGCTGGGCTGTGACCTGTCGGCGTACGTGGCCTCGCACCCGCTGGCGGGCCGTGAGCGGTCCGGGCCGGGCGCGGCCAGGGCCGACCTGTTCCTGGGGCGGCCGTGGGCGTTCTGTCCCACGCCCGAGGCGTCCGCGGAGGCGACGGCGGCGGTGCTGCGGCTGATCGAGCTGTGCGGCGCGAACGCGGTCGAGGTCGACGCGGCCGAGCACGACCGGGCGGTCGCGGTGGTCTCGCACGCCCCGCACGTCGCGGCCTCGGCGGTGGCGGCTCGCTTGGCCGACGCCTCCGATGTGGCGCTCGGCCTGGCCGGTCAGGGGGTGCGCGACGTGACGAGGATCGCCGGCGGTGATCCCGGCCTGTGGCTGGGCATCCTGTCCGGCAACTCGGCCCCGGTCGCCGAGGTGCTGGAGGCGGTCTCCCGTGACCTGGCGGAGGCGGCGTCGGCGCTGCGGGCGCTGTCCGGGGGCGACGGCACCGCGTCCGGCGAGCTGACCCAGTTGCTCAAGCGCGGGGTCGTGGGCCACGGGCGGATCCCGGGCAAGCACGGCGGCCCGGCTTCGGCGTACGCGGTCGTCCAGGTCGTCATCGGTGACAGTCCGGGCCAGCTGGCGCGGCTGTTCCAGGTGTGCGACGAGGTCGGGGTCAACGTCGAGGACGTCCGCCTGGAGCACGCTCCCGGCCTGCCCCTGGGCGTGGCCGAGCTGTCGGTGCAGCCTGACGCGGCCGGCTCGCTGAGCCAGGCCCTGCGCGAGCGCGGCTGGCAGGTGCCGTAGCGGCATGGTGAAGGGTCCCGGCGTGGTGCCGGGACCCTTGGGTGGTTCAGCGCCGGGTGATCGCTTGGCTGACGGCGTTGGGGCCGTCGTACTCGCGGTCGGGCATGGCTTCCAGGGCGCGCATCGTGTCCTGGTCGGCGCCGTGTTTGCGGGCGGCCTCCAGCAGGTCGGCCTTGGAGGCCGGGTAGTCGACACCCTTGAGGTGCTTCTGCAGCTGGATCGGGTTCGGTGCTGTAGTCATAACCGATTGCTACCCAAAAGTCACAGATTGTAACGATCAAGCGCTTTTCGTGCCCGTTCGACCTCCGGCGGCAACGCCTCGCGCCGGGCCAGGGCGCGGCGCAGCCGGGGGAGGGCGTCGAGCAGGCCGCGCCGGCCCGCCCTGCCTTGGCGCAGGGCGTCCAGCGACCGCCGGGCCACCACCGGCCACGGACGGCGCAGCACGGCCGTCAGCAGCGCGTTGCGCACCGCCAGGGCCTGCCGGGCCGCCGGATCGCGGGGCGGCGACGGGTGGTGGTGCGCCACCACGTCGTCGGCGTAGGCGAGACCCCAGCCGCGCGCGGCCAGGTCCAGCGCCAGCCGCTCCTCCTCGCCGAAGAAGAACACCACGTCGTCGAAGCCGCCGGCCTCCAGGAAGGCGTCCCCGCGCACCACTGCGCCGCACGCCAGGAAGCCGAGCACGCTCGGGCCGGGCAGGTCGGCGGCGACCCCCAGCGGCGAGCGGCGCATCTCCTCGCTGACCGGGTCGAGCCGCTCCTCGGGCCCCACCAGCACGCGCGCGCCGAGCACGGCCAGGCGCGGGTGGGCGTCGAAGAGCCAGGCCGCCCGCTCCAGGGCGCCCGGCGCCCACCACGAGTCGTCGTCGGCGAAGGCCACGTACGGAGTCCGCGCCAGCCGCACGCCCAAGTTGCGGGCGGGCGCGCCGAGGTTGCGGCCGTTCTCCACGACCTGGACGTGCGGGTGGTGGCGGCGGACGAACCCGGCGGTGCCGTCGGTGGAACCGTTGTCCACCAGGATCACCGGGCCCCGGTGGCGGGGGAGCGAGCGCTGTAGCGTGCGCAGGCGGTCGCGGGTCACCACCACCACCGTCACCTTGCTGTCAGCTCTCACGCACGGCTTCTCTCCTGAGGGAGGCCGCTCATGCCTTGACGGGCCGGGGAAGCCGGGATAGAAAGACGGTAACAGCGTTACCGAGAAGAAACGGCGTTACCGAACATGAGCGTGACCGCGTACCAGCAGGCCCAGCAGGAGGGGCAGGGCGTCGTGCGGGCAGTGATCCTCGACGCCGCCAAGAGCCTGCTGATCGGCGAGGGGCCCGCGGCGCTGACCGTGCGGCGCATCGCCGGCGAGGCCGGCTGCTCCACCAAGGTCATCTACACGCTGTTCGGCGGCAAGGACGGGCTCTGCCGGGCGCTCTGGCTGGAGGGTTTCGCCCGGTTCGAGCGGCGGCTGCTGGAGGTGCCCCACGACGACGACCCGCTGGAGCGGCTGCGGGCCGGCGTCGCCGCCTACCGGGAGTACGCGCTGGAGGAGCCGGAGTACTACCGGCTGATGTTTCAGGGCGCCCTGTCCGGCTACATCCCCGACGAGGCGGCCAGGGATGCCGCCCGGCGGACGTTCCGCCTGCTCGTGGGCGGCGTGCGGCGCTGCCTCGACGAGGGGCGGCTGCGCGGCGGCGGCGCCGCGGAGATCGCCGACGTGCTCTGGATGGCCATGCACGGCGCGGTGAGCCTGGAGCTCTCCGGCTTCTTCGACCGGGCCGAGGCCGGGCACCGCTACCGGCTGCTGTGGACCTCGGTGCTGCATCCCTTCCTCGTTCCAGACGAGAGGACCACCCCATGACGTCCCACCCGTACCGCGACGGCTTCGCCCCCGTCACCGAGGAGATCACCGCCTACGACCTGGAGGTGACCGGCCGGATCCCGGCCGAGCTGAACGGCCGCTACCTGCGCAACGGCCCCAACCCGCTGAGCCTGGACGACCCGTCCGCCTCCCACCTGTTCCTCGGCGAAGGCATGATCCACGGCGTGCGGCTGCGCGACGGTCGCGCCGAGTGGTACCGCAACCGGTGGGTGCGCAACGCCGCCGTGGCCCGGCGGCTCGGCGAGGAGCCGCGCTCCACGCTCACCCACGAGGGCATGGACTTCGCCCCCAACACCCACGTGCTCGGCATCGCCGGGCGCACCCTGGCCACCGTCGAGGCCGGGGCGCTCCCGTACGAGATGAGCTACGAGCTCGACACCATCGGCCCGTGCGACTTCGACGGCGGCCTGCCCGGCGGGTTCGCCGCGCACACCCACCTCGACCCCGCCACCGGCGAGCTGCACGCCATGGCGTACTTCTTCGGCTGGGACCACCACCAGCACATCGTGCTCGACGACAAGGGCACGGTCGTGCGGACCAGGGACATCCCGATCGCCGACGCGCCCATGCTGCACGACTTCGCGCTCACCGAGAAGTATGTGGTCATCTACGACCTGCCGGTCACCTTCAGCATGGCCCACGCCGAGCAGGGCGCCTCGCTGCCGTACGCGTGGAACCCCGGCCACGCCTCCAGGGTCGGCCTGCTGTCACGGGCGACCGGCGAGGTGAGCTGGGTGGAGGTGCCGCCGTGCTGGGTCTTCCACACGCTCAACGCCTACGACGACGGCGACCAGGTGGTGGTCGACCTGGTGCGTTACCCGCAGCGGTTCGTCGACGCCCGGCTCGACCTGGGCGGCACGCCGACGCTCGACCGCTGGCGTGTCGACCCGGTCGCCGGCACCTTCACCGAGACGCGGCTGGACGACAGGGCGCAGGAGTTCCCGCGCATGGACGAGCGGCTGACCGGCAGGCCCTACCGCTACGGCTACACCGCGGCCGCCCGCGACCTGATCGACGTGGTCTATCCCGACGACACCGAGCTGGAGGACCTGCCCGACGAGGCGTTCGACAACACGCTGATCAAGCACGACCTGGCGGCGGGCACGCAGCAGGCCCGCCAGTTCGGGCGCGGCGCGTACGTGGGCGAGCCGGTGTTCGTGCCGTCGGGCGACGCGGAGGACGACGGGTACGTGCTCACCTTCGTCAACAACCCGGACAGAGGCGCGGCCGACCTGGTGATCCTGCCGGCGCAGGATTTCACCGGCGACCCGGTGGCCACCGTCCACCTGCCGGTCAGGGTGCCGCTCGGCTTCCACGGGAGCTGGGTCGCCGACTGACCGGCTCGTCGCGGTGGCGCGAGACGGTAACCTCGTGAGGTTGGGTCAGCACACGTGAAGAGGGAGAGCCGTGGCCGGTCTGGTCGTCGCCATGGACGGCCCTTCGGGGTCGGGCAAGTCGAGCGCGTCGCGCGGGGTGGCCCGCGCGCTGGGTCTGCGCTACCTGGACACCGGAGCGCAATACCGGGCGATGACCTGGTGGATCCTCCGGCAGGGCGTCGACCTCGCCGACTCCGCCACGATCGCGGCCCGCTGCGGCGAGCCCGAGATCGTCTCCGGCACCGACCCCGACAGCCCCGCCATCCACGTCGGCGCCGTCGACGTGGCGGGGCCGATCCGGGAGGACGAGGTCACCTCGGCGGTCTCCGCCGTGGCGGCGGTGCCCGAGGTGCGGGCCAGGCTCGTCGCCCTCCAGCGGGAGATCATCGGCGCCGGCGACATCGTGGTCGAGGGCCGCGACATCGGCACCGTCGTCGCCCCCGACGCCCCCGTCAAGATCTATCTGACGGCCAGCCCCGAGGCCCGCGCCCAGCGCCGGTCGGCGGAGCTGGCCGGCACCACGGCGGAGGCGCAGCAGGCGGCCCTGGCCAGGCGCGACACCCTCGACTCGACACGCAAGACGGATCCACTCTCGATGGCGGATGGCGCCGTCGAGCTCGACACCACCGCGCTCAACCTCGACGAGGTGATCGCGGAGGTGTTGAGACTGGTCAAGGAGCGCACCTGAGCGGTGCGGGACTCATAAGGATGAGACACCATGTCTACGGGGGATTGGGTCGAGGCTGAGCTCGACGATCTCGAGGTTTCCGGCGACGTCGGCGATAGCACGCCGCTGCCGGTCGTGGCCATCGTCGGGCGGCCGAACGTCGGCAAGTCCACGCTGGTCAACCGCATCATCGGCCGCCGGGAGGCGGTCGTGGAGGACGTGCCGGGGGTGACCCGCGACCGGGTGACCTACGAGGCCAACTGGCGCGGCCGCCGCTTCACCGTGGTCGACACCGGCGGGTGGGACCCTGACGCCACCGGCATGGGCCTGCGCATCGCCGAGCAGGCGCAGGTCGCGACCGAGCTGGCCGACGTGATCGTGTTCGTGGTCGACGCGACGGTGGGCGCCACCGACGCCGACGAGATCGTCGGCTCCGTGCTGCGCCAGTCGGGCAAGCCGGTGATCCTGGCCGCCAACAAGGTCGACAACCAGCAGGTCGAGCTGGAGGCCGCCGCGCTGTGGTCGCTCGGCCTCGGCGAGCCCTACCCCGTCTCCGCGCTGCACGGCCGCGCCAGCGGTGACCTGCTCGACGTGGTGCTCGACGCGCTGCCCGAGACCCCCCGCGAGCGCTTCGCCGACGAGCGCGGCCCCTACCGGGTGGCGCTGCTCGGCAAGCCCAACGTCGGCAAGTCCTCCCTGCTCAACAAGCTGGCGGGGGAGGAGCGGGTGCTGGTCGACCCGATGGCCGGCACCACCCGCGACCCCGTCGACGAGCTGATCGAGCTGGGCGGCCGCACCTGGCGGTTCGTCGACACGGCCGGCATCCGGCGGCGCGACCGCGAGCTGCAGGGCGCCGACTTCTACGCCGCCATGCGCACCCGCTCCGCGCTGGAGCGCTCGGAGGTGGCGGTCGTGCTCATCGACGCCAGCGAGCCCCTCACCGAGCAGGACCTGCGCATCATCGGCCTGGTGATCGAGTCCGGCCGGGCCATGGTGGTCGCGTTCAACAAGTGGGACCTCGTCGACGAGGACCGCCGCTACTACCTGGAGAAGGAGATCGACCGGCAGCTCGTCCGCACCCCGTGGGCGCTGCGGGTCAACATCTCCGCCAAGACCGGCCGCCACGTCGACCGGCTGGTGCCGGCCCTGGAGCGGGCGCTGGAGTCCTGGGCGACCCGGGTGCCGACGTCCCGGCTGAACGCGTTCCTGACCGAGCTGGTGCAGCAGACGCCGCCCCCGGTGCGCGGCGGCAAGCAGCCGAAGATCCTGTTCGCCACCCAGGCGTCGATCGAGCCGCCCAAGTTCGTCCTGTTCACCTCCGGCTGGCTGGAAGACACCTACCGGCGCTTCATCGAGCGGCGGCTGCGCGAGGAGTTCGGCTTCGCCGGCTCGCCGATCGAGGTCACGATGAAGATCAGGGAGAAGCGCCAGAAAAGGGATCGCTGATACCATCGTCGGCAACGCGTCGACGGAGACGAGTAGCCGGGGTCCACGCGGGCCGAGAGAGCCGCCGGTGCTGTGAGGGCGGCCCCGCGCCCCCGGTGAAGACACCCCTGAGTGCGGGGAGGAAATGCCCCGCCGGCCTGACCCCCGTCACAGGGTCCGAGAGGCCGCCCGTTCCCCGGGCGGCGAAAGTGCGGTGGCACCGGGAGCTCCCTTCTCCCCCGCACTCCCAAGGGGTCATACACCTTCCTCATCAGGAGCTGTCATGATCTCTCGTGTCCTGTCCGCCGAGCTCGCCGAGCACGCCGGGCAACGAGTGACGATCGCCGGCTGGGTCCATCGCCGCCGGCTGCTGAAATCCGTGTCCTTCCTCGTCGTCAGGGACCGCTCAGGGCTGGCCCAGGCGGTCACCGCGGGCGACCTGCCCGCCGAGGAGAGCGTCGTCCAGGTCACCGGCAGGGTGACCGTCAACCCGCAGGCGCCGGGCGGCGCCGAGCTGACCGAGCCGGAGATCGAGCTGCTGTCACGGCCGGTCGAGCCTCCGCCGTTCGACCTGTTCAGGCCCGTGGTGGCGGCGACACTGCCGACGGTGCTCGACCACGCGCCCGCCGCCCTGCGCCATCCGGCGCTGCGGGCGCCGCTGGAGATCTCGGCCGCGAGCGTGGCGGGGTTCCGCGCCGCGCTGGACCGGCTCGGGTTCACCGAGGTGCACACCCCGAAGATCGTCGCGTCGGCCACCGAGTCCGGCGCGAACGTCTTCGGCATCGACTACTTCGGCCGCCCCGCTTACCTCGCCCAGTCGCCGCAGTTCTACAAGCAGGCGATGGCAGGCGTGTTCGAGCGGGTGTACGAGGTGGGGCCGGTCTTCCGGGCCGAGCCGCACGACACTGTACGCCACCTGGCCCAGTACACCAGCCTCGACGCCGAGCTGGGCTTCGTCCGCGACCACCGGGACGTGATGGCGGTGCTGCGCGAGGCCGTGGCGGGCATGCTGGAGTCGGTACGCGAGCGCGCCGCCCCGGCCGTGGCCCTGCTCGGCGCCGAGCTGCCGGGGGTGCCCGAGGAGATCCCGGCGATCCACTTCACCGAGGCGCAGCGGATGACGGGCGAGGACGAGCCCGACCTCTCACCCGCCCAGGAGCGGTGGCTGTCGGAGTGGGCGCTGAAGGAGCACGGCTCGGAGTTCCTGTTCGTCACCGGCTACCCGATGGCCAAACGGCCCTTCTACACCCATCCCGACCCCGGCAGACCTGGGTACTCCAACGGCTTCGACCTGCTCTTCCGCGGGCTGGAACTGGTGACCGGCGGGCAGCGGCTGCACCGCCATCAGGACTACCTGGACGCGCTGGCCGCCCGTGGTGAGAGCGCGGAGCCGTACGAGGGATATCTGCGGACGTTCGCGTACGGGATGCCCCCGCACGGCGGGTTCGCCATCGGGCTGGAGCGGTGGACGGCGCGCCTGACGGGCGCGGCGAACATCCGCCAGGTCACCGCGTTCCCGCGCGACCTGCACCGCCTCACGCCGTAGCGGCCCGGCCCGCCGTCCGGGCTCACCGGACGGCGGGTCAGCCGGTACGGGGGAGCGCCAGCACCTTGCGCAGGCCTGGCAGCACGCACAGCCCGGTCACCGTCTGGCTGATCAGCAGGGCGTAGCCGACGCCGGTGACGCCCGCCACCGGGAACAGCGCGATCACGGTGGCGAACACCAGCAGCGTCATGCCGATCTGCACGGTGGCCAGCTTCCTGGCCTCGCTGCGGGCCCGCAGCGTGCCGAGCCGGATCTCCACCAGCGCCATCGGCAGCACGCCGACGGCCATCAGCCGCAGCAGCGGTGTGCCGGCCTCGGCCAGCTCGGGCCCGAACACCCGCAGGATCAGCGGCGCCCCGGCCACCACGACGGCCACCACCGGCCCGACGATCAGGAAGGTGCGGCGCAGCGCGTCGCGGGTGCTCCGCGCCAGCCGCCCGGCGTCGAGCGAGCCCTCGACGGTCAGCGAGACCGCCATGTTGGCCGCCAGCAGCCCCATCATGCAGCCGAGCGTGTGGGCGATCGAGAAGTAGCCGAACAGCTCGGCGTCGTTGAGCCAGGCGCCCACCATGACCGGCACCAGGTAGAGCACGAGCAGCGTGGACAGGGTGCCGGAGAAGTCGCCGGCCACGAACCGGCCGATCTCCCGCAGCCGCGGCGGGGTGGCGTTCGCGCCGGTGCGGGCCACGTGCCGGGGCACCGCCACCTTGAAGATCAGCAAGGTGACCGGGATGAGGGCGAGCGCCGTGGGCACCATCCACGAGACGAAGATCCCGCCGTACAGCCCGCCCACCGGCAGGGCCCCGGCCAGCACGACCAGCAGCACCATCTTGGCCAGCCCGAACACCGTGCTGTTGACCGGCACCCAGACGGCCTGCCGGAGCCCGGCGAGCACCACGTCCTGCAAGGTGAAGATCGTCCACACCAGCACCGACGCCAGGAACACCACCGAGGGCACGAACCCGGCCAGCTCCCCGTAGGCGGGCCCCCACAGCGGCAGCGTCAGCAGGAACCCGAGCGCCGCCAGCACCGCCGTGATGCCGGCCACCCCGTAGCCGCGCAGCACCAGCCCGCCCGTGCCGCGCCCCGACACCGGGATGAACCGGGCCATCACCCCCACGAACGCCAGCCCGACGAGCGAGGAGAACAGCCGCATCGCCGTGATCATGAGCTGACCCTGGCCGAACGCGGCCGGGTCGTACAGCCGCACGGCCAGGAACCAGTAGCCCAGCCCGAGCAGCGCCGTGACCGCGGTGTTGACCATGAGGGCGTAGCCCTGGAGGAAGAGCGGGTCGCGCAGGTCGGTGCGGAGCCGGGCGACCAGCCCGGCCCGGCGCGGGACCGCCCCTGTGTCACTCGTCATCAGGAGGCGGTCCTTCCAGCGGCGGCCGGACACCCAGCCGCTCCAGCAACGGGATCAGGCGAGCGGCGTCGAGCGGGTCGGCGGGCAGCACGTGCCCCGTCCACCAGCGCGCGACACCGGGCGTGGGACCGGTGGGGAACAGCCGGTCGGCATCGAGCCGGTCGGCGGTGGGGATCGGGCGGTCGCCGTCGAGCGGGTCGGCGGGGGGAATCGAGGGGTGGGCATCGAGCGGGTCGGCGGGCAGGATCGTGGTCAGGTAGTCGTCAAGGGGCGGGTCGTACACGAAGCCCGGCACCACGCCGTGCGACTCCAGCGCGGCCACGACCCGGTCGCGGTCGGCCACGAGCAGCGGGACCCGCAGCAGCGGCCGCACCGGCGCGTCCGTCACTCCCGGCGCGGCCCACGGGGTGGCGCGCAGCGCCGCGACCCCGGCCAGCCTGCGCTCCCGCTCGCGCCCGATGGCGCGGATCCGGGAACGGTGCAGGCGCAGCAGGGCGCGGCCGGGGCGCATCCGCCAGTCGTCCAGGTCGATGCGGAGCCACGGGTCCATCGCGTCCAGGTCGCCCGCCGCCTTGGCCACCTCGCCGGCGGTGGTCGGGTAGCGATGGCCGGTCCACGTCATGAGGCCGAGCCGCTTGAGCGCGTGCCACACCGGCCGCACCAGCCCGGTCCGGTAGACCGCCTCCCGCAGCAGCGGCCGCAGCACGGCCGGCACCTGGGCCCGCGCCGGGCCGGGCAGCAGCAGCTCCTCGCGGGCCGCGGCCAGCTCCCGCAGCGCGGCCGGATCGGCGGCCGTCAGGAAACCGCCCGACATCGCCCGCCCGTGCTTGGCCAGGCTGAACACCCCGGCCTCGCCCCACAGCCCGGCCGGCCGGCCGTCGGCCTCCGTCTGGAAGGCGTGCGCGGCGTCGTCCACCAGCACCAGCCCGTGCCGGTCGCACGCGGCGCGCAGCCGGGCCACCCGGTCCGGCACCCCGTACAGATGCGTGGTGAGCACGCCCGCCAGCCCCGACCAGTCGACCCGGTCGACGTCGATGTTGCCGTCACGGGCCGAGACCGGCGCCATCACCGGCGTCAGCCCCGCGGCCAGGGCGACGAAGAGCACGGTCTCGCAGTTCGTCGGCGCGATCAGCACCCGGTCGCCGGGCCGGAACCAGTGGCGCAGCGCCAGCAGCAGCCCGAACCGGGCCGACGGCACGTGCAGGCAGCCCTGCCCGAGCCGCTCGCCCATCCGGGCCTCCAGCTCGGTCGCCCTCATGACGCCGTCCGTCGCGGGTCGCGGGTCCGGCCGGCCTCCACGACGCGACCCCGCGCTCGCCGGAGCCGGCCGGGGGACCTCACGAGGTCACCCGGCGCTTGCCGTAGCTCTTCAGCACCCGGTCGGCCAGCCGGTACAGCGCGGGCGTGCCGAGGACGGCCCGGCGGGCCAGCCGCACCGGTTCGGTGCGCGCCCAGTGGACGCCCGCCCGCGCCGTCCGCCGCCGCACCACACCCTCGGCCACAGGAACGGTCCTGCTGGCGAGCGCGTCCTTGTACTCGTAGCCGGCGCCCACGCTCAGGTCGATCGCGTCCAGCCCGGCCTCCGCCGCCGCCTCGGCCATCCGCAGATGCTGGATCAGCCCGGGGGAGTACTTGGCGAACTCCGGATCGTACGCGGGGAACCAGCCGACCAGCGTCGAGCGGCTGCGCAGCCCGAAGTGGCCGGCGACCGGCGTGCCGTCCGCGTACAGCATCGACAGCACGCCGCCGAAGTCCTTGGAGTCGATGGCGTGCAGCCGCTCCACCAGCTCCACCACCCACGGCCGGGCGAACCGGTCGGCGCGGCCGCTGCGCGCGTACTGCCCCGACTTCCACGTGCGCAGCAGCCGGAACTGCTCGACCTCGCCGGGGCTCACCGCGAACGTGGACGTCACCTCGCCCGCGTCGCGGCCGAGCTTGCGCTCCTTGTACTGGGTGGTCTTGAGGAACTTCGGCGACCGTTCGCGCAGCCCTTTCAGATAGGACTGGTAGCCCTCGGTCAGATCGAGCACGACCGCGTCCTGGGTCAGGGTGACGTACGGGGCGAACCACGGCTGGTCCCGCACCAGGCAGCCGAACTCCCACACGTGCAGCCGGCACGCCCGCAGCAGCTTGGCCGCCTCCAACACGGCGCCCGGCCGGTGCACCACCCCCTGGCACAGCGACACCCACGCGCCGACGGCAGCCCCGACGCCGGAACGTTCCTCGTACGGGAGGAATCCGGCGATGCCGTCACCGTCGCGGATCACCGCGACCCGGACCCGGTCGCTGACCTCGCCCATCACCAGGGCGAAATCAGGGCTCAGGAACGGGTTGTCCAGATGCGACTGCTCCCGTTGCATCTCCCGCCAGGCGTCGATCTCCGACGTCCCCAGTTCGCGCGGACGCAGAACACCGATCTCATACACGCTCGCCCCCTGCTACTTGATGTAAGGAGGAACAGCGTAGTCCCGGTCGATGCTCCAGGAGCGGGCGTTATACGAGCGTTGAGCGTGTTGTCGAGCGACGCGGCATGAACCATGCCAGCGCCGCGCCGAGCAGGCAGATGAACGCCGTCACAAGGAACATCTCGGTGTACTCGACGTGCAGCGCGCCCCGCACCTGGGCCGTGTACTCGGCGAGCCGCCGGGCGTACTCGGCCGGTTCGACGCCGAACGGCACCGGCGTGTCGAGGTGCGCGGTCAGCGACTGGAAGCGGTAGAAACCCCAGGCCGAGACGGCGGCGATGCCGATCAGCATGCCCATCATCCTGGCCACCACGACCGCCGCCGACGCCACGCCGTGCTGCGCCGGCCGGGTCACCCGCAGCGCCGCCGCCGACACCGGCGCGATCACCAGGCCCACGCCCAGGCCCGCCACCACCAGCGTGGCGTCCATCATCAGCCGGGCGTCCGCCAGCTCCAGCGGCCATCGGCTCATCAGCCCGTAGCCGGCGGCGGCCACCAGCAGGCCCGCCGCGGTGACCACGCGGCCGCCGGACCGCCGCGTCAGCAGCCCGCCCAGCAGCGCCCCCACCGGCAGCGCGATCAGGAACCGGCCCAGCACCAGCGCCGCCTCCAGCGCCTCCAGGCCGAGCAGCGTCTGGGCGGTGAACTGCACGAACACCATCGTCACCAGCAGCGCCGCCCCGGTCAGGAAGCTCACGCCCAGCGTGGACAGCAGCGGGCCCTTGGGCACGCCCGTGAGATCGAGCAACCGTACGGGCGAGCGGATCTCCCACCAGACGAACGCCGCACCCACCAGCGCGCCCGCCCCGATCAACGGCGGGCCCCAGGCGGGCAGCACGGCCGCGGCCGGGTCCGGGTTGTACAACCCCACCACCAGCAGCCCCAGCGCCAGCGCGAGTAACCCGCCCCCGACCCAGTCCACCCGCACCTTCACGGGAACCTCCGGCGGCACGCCCGCGCCGCTCCCGGCGGGGATGCCCCACTGGACGGCGAGGGCGGCGGCGAGCGCCAGGGGGAGGTTGATCCAGAAGATGGCGTGCCAGTCGCCCAGCTCCACCCCGAGCACCGCGAAGCTCGGGATCAGCGCCAGCACCCCGCCGTACACGGGCCCGAGCGCGCTGCCGAGCTCCTGGGCCGCGCCGACCGCTCCCAGCGCCACCGGCCGCTCGCGCTCGCCCCACAGGTCGCCGATGAGCGCCATGGTGATGGGCAGCAGCGCCCCTCCGGCGATCCCCTGGACGGTCCGGCCCGACACCACCATGATCTCGGACGACGCCAGCGCCGTCAGCACCGAGCCGGCCGCGAACGCCGCCAGGCAGGCGTGGATCAGCGGCCGTCTGCCGTAGCGGTCGGACAGCTGCCCGAGCAGCGGCATCGCGGCCACGTAGCCGAGCAGAAAGCCCGTCACCACGGGCGTGGCCCGCTCCAGCCGGTTCAGCGGGATGCCGAGGTCGGTGGCGATGTCGATGAGGACGGTCACCACGACGTACGCGTCGAGCGCGGCCAGCAGCACCACCGCGCCGCCGACGCCGAGCGCGACCCGGCGCGCGCGCCTCATCCGGCCGACGGGGGCGGCGTGATCGTCACCGGCGCGTCGTAGTCGGCCAGCGTCACGCTCACGCTGCCGCCCTGCAGCGGCAGCTCGACCTTGGTGAGCCTGCTGGTGGCCTTGTCGACCCAGACCGTGCCGTTGACGGGCTGGGTGACCCCCGGCACGAGCGTGCCGAGCGTCTGCTCGGAGAACCCGGTCGCCACCCGGTAGGCGCCGCCCTCCTCGGCCTGGACCAGCGGGTCGGAGGCGGATTCGAGCAGCTGTGCGATGCCCTTGGCGGGGTCGAGGATCAGCGAGGGATCGTACAGCTGGGCCAGCTCCCGCCGGGTCAGCTTCTGGAAGCCGCCGGTCGGGCCCTTGAAGTGGACGGTGTCGCCGATCAGCGCGAAGGTGATCTCCTGGAGGCTGCCGAACACCTCCAGGGTGATGGTGCCGTCGGCGTCGCCCTGCGCCGTCAGCCGGCCGTCGGCCTTCTTGACCGGGACGTTCGGCTTGCCGTCCGTGGCGATCGAGAACGCCGCCGACTTCACCGACCGCATGGCCGCCGCGGCCTTCTTCATCAGGTCGGGCCCCGCGGGCAGCTCCTCGCCACCGCCGGAAGAGCAGGCCGTGAGACCCGCGACGAGGAGGATGAGGAGCAGCTTTCTCAGCATGAAGCGGATCGTAGCGAGCGGTGGCGCGCGCCGCGCGCGCCGCCGGTATCGGTTGGGTGTCAGCGCAGCTTCTTCAGATGCTCCACGATCGGCGCGAAGGCCCCCTCCAGCTCGCCGAGCTGGTCGTCGGTCAGCCGGTCGACGAAGTGTTCGCGGACGCCGGAGACGTGGACGGGCGCCACCCGCTGGATGGTGTCCCAGCCCTCGTCGGTCAGCACCGCGAAGGTGCCGCGCCGGTCGTCGCGGCAGTCCTCGCGGACGACCAGCCCCTTGGCCTCCATCCGGGAGATCTGGTGGGAGAGGCGGCTGCGGGACTGGATCGTCGCGTCGGCCAGGTCGCTCATGCGCATCCGCCGGCCAGGGCTCTCCGAGAGGTTGACCAGGATCTCGTAGTCGTTCAGCGACAGCGCGTGTTCCTGCAGCTCCCGGTCCAGGCGGTGCATGAGGAGCTTGTGCAGCGCCAGGTGGGTTCGCCAGGCACGCTGCTCAGCGGGGGAAAGCCAGCGAGGCGCGCTCATGATCTCCTATCCAGGACACGTCCGGCGGCCGGCCACGACAGCGGCGGCGCCTGTGGGACACATATCAAGGTTAACCGGGGATGGCGGCTCTCCTGGCAGGGGTGTCGGTGATGGCGGCCACCAGGATGTCCGGTCCGGCCCGCCACTCCAGCAGATGGCGGCCCGCCCAGTCGCCGTCGCGGGCGGACAGCTCGTCGAGGGTCAGCTCGCCCCGCTTGATCAGCGCCTCCTTGCGCGCCCACACCCGGATCAGGTCCTCGTTGCCGCCGGCCTCCTCCCGCTCGCGGGGCGTGAGCGCCATCCCGGCGAGCATGCGGTCGAGCGGGCCGGGCGGCACCCGCTCGGCGTCGACGCCGACGCGGCCGTGGCCGGCGGCCGCGCACACGTAGCCGCGCGTGTGGCTCAGGCTGACGCCCACCGCCGGGGCCTCCTCCAGGTACGGCCTGCCGTGGCCGGGGCCGTGCACGTGGCAGTGCTGGGCCAGCGTGAGCCGGTGCGGGGCGACGCCGAGGAGCTCGGCCGCGCAGAGGCGGACCAGCAGGTGGGCGGCGACGAAGGCGTGGCGGTCGGCCTCGTGCCGGAACCGCGCGGCCCGCTCCCGTTCGGCGGAGGTCAGCAACGTCACCGGGGCGTCCACCTCGTCAGGCCGACCGCCCATCACCAGCGCCATGTCCGCAACGTACACCGTGACCCGGATTTGCCCATCCGCCAACCAACCACAAATCCGGCGAAACCTACGATTAATTGAGGTTCGCCTATAGCGCGCCCTGGGAGTGCGACATGGTTCAGCTCATCAGAAGCGGGCTCGAAGGACTGCGCGAGAGATGCGCCGGGCGTGTGGTCTCCCCGAAGGACGACGGCTACGAGAGCATGCGGAGGATCTGGAACGGCGCCGTCGACCGCCACCCCGGCGTGATCGTCCGGTGCGGCGGGCCCGACGACGCTGAGGCGGCCGTCGCCTACGCCCGGCAGGAGGATCTGGAGATCTCCGTGCGCGGCGGCGGCCACGGCTTCGGCGGCCTGGCCGTGACCGACGGCGGAGTCATGCTCGACCTCAGCGCGCTGCGGCAGATCGAGGTCGACGCCGCCAGCCGGTGGGCGTCCTGCGGGGGCGGCGCGACCTGGGCCGATCTCGACGCGGCCACCCACGTGTACGGGCTGGCCACGCCCGGCGGCACGATCAGCCACACCGGCGTCGGCGGGCTGACGCTCGGCGGCGGCTTCGGCTGGCTGAGCCACGACCACGGGCTGACCGTGGACAACCTGGAGTCGGCCGACGTCGTGCTCGCCGACGGGCGGCAGGTGCACGCCTCCGCCCGCGAGCACCCCGACCTGTTCTGGGCGCTGCGAGGCGGCGGCGGCAACTTCGGCGTCGTCACCTCCTTCGCCTTCCGGCTGCATCCCGTCGGGCCCGAGGTGCAGGTGGGGGTCCTGTTCTGGGAGGCGGAGCGGGGCCCCGAGGCGATCGAGACGATCGACCAGGCCGTGCGGAGCCTGCCGGAACACGTCGGCGTGCTGATCGCCTTCGGGATGAGCGCGCCGCCCGCCCCGTTCGTCCCCGAGGAGCACCGCCTGCGGCAGGGGCACGCGCTCATCGTGGCCGGGTTCGGCTCGCCCCGGCATCACGCCTCGGTGCTGGAGCCGATCACGCGGGCGCTGCCGCCGCTGTTCTCGTTCGCCGCGCCGATGTCGTACCCGCAGCTCCAGTCGCTGCTGGACGACACCGTGCCCTGGGGGACGCCCGCCTACGAGAAGGCGCTCGACCTGCCGTCGCTCGGGACGGACGCGATCGCCACGCTCTGCGAGCAGGCGGCGCTCAAGGGGTCGCCGATGTCGTTCATACCGGCGTTCCGCCTCGACGGCGCCTTCAGCGCGATCCCTGACGCGGCCACCGCCTTCGGCGGCAGCCGCGAGCCGCACTACACGCTGTCCGTCATGGCGCTCACACGCACGGCGGACGCCCTGGAACAGGAGAGGACGTGGGCCCGCGACGCCTGGTCGGCGCTGCTCCCGTACTCCCGGGGCACCGGGGCGTACGTGAACTTCCTCACCGACCAGGACGAGGACCGCGTGCGGGCTTCCTACGGCGAGGAGAAGTACGCCCGGCTGGCCGCGATCAAGGCCGAGTACGACCCCGACAACGTCTTCCGACTCAACCAGAACATCAGGCCCGCCACCGGCTGAGGAGGTAGCCCGGGGTGCCGGGGAACGGAGTGTCCGGCGGCGCGTCGCGCAGGGTGGCCGTGCCCTCCGACGGCGGCACCGCCGGGCAGCGGGCGCCCTCGGCCGGGATCTCCAGATCGACCAGGTAGCGGTCGAAGACCGCCGTCGCGCAGTCGCCCATGCCGTACACGCCGTGCCCCCAGCCCTCGTAGGTGAGCAGCCGGGCCTCGCGCCCGATCTGCCGCGCGGCGGCGGTGGCCCACGCGTAGGCGGTGGCCGGGTCGTGCAGGGCGTTGGCGAGCAGCAGCGGCGGCGTGCCGTCGACGCGCAGCCGGTGCTGCGGGTTCGGGATCGGCGCCCGCGTGCCGGCGCAGGCCGCCAGCATGCCGTACGCGAGCGGGCTGACCAGCATGTCCGGCGCGATCTCCGCCGACCGGCGCAGGTGGGCGGCGTACTCGCGGTGGTCGCGCACCGGCAGCAGGTAGTCGAGACAGAAGACCCGCGACGCGTCGCTGACCGTCTCCTCCTGCGGGGTGGCCGCCGCCAGGAGCCGCTCGGCGGGCCCGCCGGTCTCCAGCGCCACCAGGAACCGGGCCAGTCCGGAGTAGTCCGGCCCGTAGAACGCGCCGAACGCCTGCCTGATCAGCGTCGTCCTGGAGAGCGGCACGCCCGGCTCGCCGGGGAAGGTCAGCTCGCCCCGCCCGGCGCGCTCCAGCAGCTCCGCCCAGACGGCCCGCACGTCCCTGCCGTGCAGCGCGCAGGACTCCGTCCGCCCGCACCAGGAGACGAACTCGTCGAAGGAGTCCTGCGCCGCCCGCGACTCGGTGTCGAGGAAGGCGCGGGTGCGCAGGCTGTGGTCCATGGTGCTGTCCAGCGCCAGCGCCCGCACCCGGTGCGGGTAGCGCTCGGCGTAGAGCTGGGTGATCAGCGTCCCGTACGAGAGGCCGTAGGCGGTGAGCTTCCGGTCGCCGAGCGCGGCGCGCAGCGCGTCGAGGTCCCGCACGACGCTGCCGGTGTCGACGTGGTCGAAGAGCGGCCCGGTGCGGGCCCGGCAGTCCTGCCGGTAGCGCTCGTTGTGGGCCAGGAGCGCCTCGAAGCCCGCCCGGTTGCCGACGGTGAGCGGGTCGGGCGCCCGCAGGGCCAGCTCCAGCGAGCACCGGACGGGGTGGCTGCGGCGCACCCCGCGCGGGTCGTAGCTGACCACGTCGAACCTGCTGGTCAGCTTGGCGGTGAAGGCGATCCGGTTCGTGATCACGGCGTCCACCCCTGAGCCGCCGGGACCACCCGGGTTGATCACCAGCGAGCCGATGCGGGCACCCGGACCGGTGGCCTTGCGGCGGGCCAGCGCCAGGTCCAGCGTCGGCCCGCCGGGGTCGTCCCAGTCGACGGGCACGGCGAGCGTGCCGCACTCGACCTCCGGCGCTTCGGGACACGGGGTCCACGCGATCCCGCCCGAGGCGCCGGCCGGTAAGACGGGCACGAGGGGGAGGACCGCGGCGATGACGAGGCTGAGGATCAGGACAGATCTTCGCATGACGCGTCCAATCGTCGGTGGGACCCGATCGTCGGACGGGCCCGCCGGCGGCGCCATCGACCCTGAGTACGGTCTTCGCGTCGTCCTCAGGTATCAGCCGAGCAGGACCGACATCCAGCTCTCCACCTCGTCGGGGTGGCGGGGGAGCGCCGCCGACATCAGCCGCGCCCCGTCGGCCGTGATGACCAGGTCGTCCTCGATGCGGACGCCCAGCCCGCGGAACTCCTCCGGCAGGGTGAGGTCGTCCGGCTGGAGGTAGAGACCGGGCTCCACGGTCAGCACCTGGCCCTCCTCCAGCACGCCGTCCAGATACGTCTCCGCCCGCGCCCTGGCGCAGTCGTGCACGTCCAGGCCCAGCATGTGGCCGCTGCTGCAGAGCGTGTAACGGCGGTAGAGCCCGGTCTCCATGAGCGCGTCGGGGGAGTCCTTCAGCAGGCCCCATTCGTGCAGGCCCTCGCAGATGACGCGCATGGCCGTCAGGTGGAAGTCGCGGAACCGGACGCCCGGCCGCAGCGCCGCGATCGCGGCCGACTGCGCCTCGTAGACCAGCTCGTACACCTGCCGCTGTACCGGCCCGAACCGGCCCGAGAGCGGCAGCGTGCGGGTGACGTCGGCGGTGTAGAGGGTGTCGGTCTCCACGCCGGCGTCCAGCAGCAGCATGTCGCCCGGGTCGAGACGTCCGTCGTTGCGGATCCAGTGGAGCACGCACGCGTGCGCGCCGGAGGCCACGATGCTCTCGTAGCCGACCGCGTTGCCCTCCAGCCGCGAGCGCAGCCCGAACACGCCCTCCAGGTAGCGTTCGCCGCGCGGGTGGCCGAGCGCCTGCGGGAGCGCCCGCACCACGTCCTCGAAGCCGCGCACGGTCGCGTCCACCGCGGCCTGCAGCTCGCCGATCTCCCACTCGTCCTTGACCAGCCGCGCCTCCGCCAGGAAGCTCTCCAGCTCGGCGTCGCCGCCGCCGGGCTCCACGGCCTTGTCCACCGCCTCGTCCACCGCCTCGTCCACCGCCGGGTCCACGCCGCGCAGCACCCGCGCGGGTCCCTTCAGATCCAGCTCGCGCGGGTGCGCGCAGTCGATCTGGTAGAGCTCCGCCGCCTCCGCCAGGTCGGGCCTGCGGCCCACCCAGAACTCGCCGTAACGGCGGTCCCGGTAGAACTCCTGGCCCTCCTCGCGGGGGGAGCGCGGCCGCGTGTAGAGGGTCGCCTCACCGGACGGCTCGATCACGAGCACGTCACCGGGCTCGCCCGCGCCCGTCAGGTACGAGAAGGCGCTGTGCGGGCGGAATCGGTAGTCGCTGTCGTTGCTGCGCACCTTGAGCGTGCCCGACGGCACGACCAGCCGTTCCCCGGGGAACCGGCTCGCCAGAGCCGCCCGCCGCTTGGCCGCCCACGGGGCGACGGGCAGCGCGCGCACGCCGGTCCGCCGCGTGTCCGCCCAGCCCGTCCGCATGAACGCGGCCAGCTCCTCGGAGATCGGCAGGTCGTGGCTCCCGGTGTTGAGAGGCTCGGTCACAGCGGCTCCAACAGTGGTATTTCATATGGCAAGTACGGTCAGCTTACGGGAGTCCTTGACGGCCTCCCACCCCCTTGCTTGCCTGTAACCACGACGGGGTAACTCCTAGCCGAGGTGGTACGGATGCTGATCAGCACGATCTTGCGCGGCAAGGGAAGCGACGTGACGACGGTGGCGCCCGACGCGACCGTCCGTGAGTTGCTGGCCCGGCTGGCCGAGCACAACATCGGCGCCGTCGTCGTGTCCGCCGACGGCGTCACCATCGACGGGATCGTCTCCGAGCGCGACGTGGTGCGCCGGCTGCACGATCGCGGCGCGGGCATCCTCGGCGAGCCGGTCTCGTCGATCATGACCGCCGAGGTGCGCACCGTCGCCCCGGGTGACCGGGTCGACGAGCTGCGCAAGACCATGACCACCCACCGCGTGCGGCACATGCCGGTGGTCGAGGACGGCCGCCTGGCCGGCATCGTCAGCATCGGCGACGTGGTCAAGAACACCATCGAGGAGCTGGAGACGGAGAAGGCCTCACTGGTGGACTACCTCCACCGCTGACGCGGGTGGGACGCTGTCCAGGTGATGTACCGCCCCCCGCCTGACTACCCGCGCGCGTCGAGCAGCCCGACGATCATCCTGCTCGTCGCCGGGCTGACCGGGGTGCTGGGCTTCCTGATCGGCTTCCTCACCGGGCTCGGGTCAGGAGAGCTGGCGGCGGCCCCCGCTCCCCGGGTCACCGTGACGGTCGAGGGACAGCTCGACCCCGACACGCAGCCCACCGACCCCGTCCCGTCCGACCCCGTCCCGTCCGACCCCGCCGCGTCCGACCCCGCCGCGTCCGACCCCGCCGCGTCCGATCCTGCCGCGTCGCCTCCGGCCGCCGACCCGTCCGCGTCGGCACCCGTCACCTCGGACCCGTCCGCCGGCCCCCCGGGCGATCCCGTCACGTCGAACCCCGGCGATCCGCTCGCGTCGATGCGCACCCTCGTCGTCGGCGTCGACATCCAGCCCGGCACCTACCGCACCACCGGCCCCGCGGGCGGCGGAGGCCAGTGCTACTGGGCCCGCATGAACAGCACCACCGGCGACATCGGGGACGTCATCGACGCCGGCATGCCCTCAGGCCCGGCCACCGTCACCATCGCCGCCACCGACAAGAGCTTCCAGACGGCCGGCTGCGCCGAATGGACCAGAGCCTGACGGACCGCCGCAGCGGTGCCTGTTTGCGGAGGTGACACCCGCGTAGGAGGATGCGCTCAGCCCCACGCGAGGAGGAAGCCATGTCGGTGTTGCGGAGCTTCGTAGACAGTGTGCGCAACGGCGCGATCGAGGTCGTCGACCTCACCGCGCCCCTGTCGGAGGAGACGCCGATCCTCCAGTTGCCCGAGCCGTTCGGCAACACCATCCGGTTCCGGCTGGAGGAGATCAGCCGCTACGACGACCGCGGCCCGGGGTGGTACTGGAACGACATCCACACCGGCGAGCACACCGGCACGCACTTCGACGCGCCCATCCACTGGGCGACCGGCCGTGACGGCCAGGACGTCTCCCAGGTGCCGGTGGCCAGCCTGATCGCGCCGGCCGTGGTGCTCGACTTCACCGCCGAGGCGGGCAAGGACCCCGACTTCCTCCTCCAGATCGACCACGTCAAGGAGTGGGAGCGCGCCAACGGCCCGCTGCCCGAAGGCGGCTGGCTGCTCTACCGCACCGGCTGGGACTCCCGCTCCGGTGACCAGGACACGTTCCTCAACGCCGACGAGACCGGCTCGCACACCCCCGGCGTCTCCGCCGAATGCGCCAGGTGGCTCGCCGAGCAGACGCCGATCATCGGGCTGGGCGTCGAGACCGTCGGCACCGACGCGGGCGCCGCCCACTCCTTCGACCCGGCCTTCCCCTGCCACGCCTTCTTCCTCGGCGCCGGCAAGTACGGCCTCACCCAGCTGCGCAACCTCGACCGGCTCCCGGTCACCGGCGCGGTCGTGGTGGCGCCGCCGCTGCCCATCCTCGGCGGCTCGGGCAGCCCGGTGCGGGTGCTCGCGCTGGTGGAGCGGGGCGAAGGGTGATCGTCGCCGAGGCCGTGGGCGGGCTGCTCGCCGCGGCGGGCGTACGAGCCGCGTTCGGGGTCGTCGGCAGCGGCAACTTCCACCTCACCAACGCCCTCGTGAGCCACGGCGTGCGCTTCGTCGCCGCCCGTCACGAGGGCGGTGCGGCCACCATGGCCGACGCCTACGCCCGGATGACCGGCGAGGTGGCGGTCGTCTCCGTGCACCAGGGGCCCGGCCTCACCAACGCGATCACCGGCCTCGCCGAGGCCGCGAAGAGCCGCACCCCGCTCGTCGTGCTGGCGGGCGAGGCCACCGACGCCCGCTCCAACTTCCACATCGACCAGGACGCCGCCGTGCGCGCGGTGGGCGCCGTCCCGATGCGGGTCAGCGACCCCGCCGAGGCGGCCCGGCACACCCTGGAGGCGTTCCGCGTCGCCCGCGACGAACGCCGCACGGTCGTACTCAACCTGCCCCTCGACGTGCAGGCCGCCGAGACGGAACTCGGCGGGGAGCGACCGGAGCGGGCCGCGGCGGCTGTTCGCGAGAGCCGTCCCGCCGCGCCCGCCGCCTCCGCCGAGCAGCTCGACGGGTTGCGCCGGTTGCTCGACGGGGCGGAACGGCCGGTGTTCGTCGCCGGGCGTGGAGCACGGCACGCGCGGGCCGAGCTGGTGGAGCTGGCCGAGCGGACCGGCGCCCTGCTGGCCACCTCGGCCGTGGCCAAGGGCCTGTTCCGCGGCAGCCCGTGGGACCTCGACGTGAGCGGCGGTTTCGCCACGCCGCTCACGGCCGAGCTGGTCCGGGGCGCGGACCTGGTGGTCGGCTGGGGGTGCGCGCTCAACATGTGGACCACCCGCCACGGCTCGCTGATCGGCCCCGGCGCCAAGGTCGCGCAGGTCGATCTCGACCTGGCCGCCGTCGGCCTGCACGTGCCCGCCGACCACGGCGTGGTGGGCGACGTGGCCGAGGTCGCCCGCGCCCTCACGGCCGGCGGCGAGCGGGCCGGCTACCGTTCGCCCGAGCTGGCCCGGCGCATCCGGGAGGAGGGCCGCTGGCGCGCGGTCCCGTACCGCGACGAGAGCGGCGGCGGCCGCGTCGACCCGAGGACTCTCACCATCGGCCTGGACGACCTGCTGCCCGCCGAGCGGATCGTGGCGACCGACTCGGGCAACTTCATGGGCTACCCGGCGATGTTCCTGGACGTGCCCGACGAGCGCGGGTTCTGCTTCACGCAGGCGTTCCAGGCGGTCGGGCTCGGCCTCGCCACCGCCATCGGCGCCGCCGTGGCCCGCCCCGACCGGCTGCCGGTGGCGGGGCTCGGCGGCGGGGGGGCGTGC
>NZ_JAHKRN010000066.1 GCF_019396385.1 Nonomuraea harbinensis
CCAGGGCCAGGCGGGAGGTGGACGGGATGCGATCGAAGATGTGCTTGACCATGCTCGGGGATTGCTCCTTGCTTCCATGCCGCCTACCGGGTTAGCTGTCGGGTTCGGGCGTGGAAGTGCCCTACGGTGCGCCCTTGGTGAAGAGCGACCGATTCACCCCAGAGAAAGGTGGGTCCCCGGTTCCGCCAGAGGGCGGATTCGGCGGCCGCGCCGTGTTCCCGCAATGTGCGCGGGTGGGCGCGGTCTCGGCAATTCATCGGCAACGCGCGGGGGCTTACCTAAAAGCGCTGCTCAAGCGCGTGCCATCGATGGGTCCGAAGGTAATCGTCGCGCAAGGGAAAGGGCAAGCGCGGGACGGGCCCCGGCGACGGGATCCCCTATGACATGGGGGGATCCCGCACGAATTCTTTACCTTCGATCCGGTTACGAACCGTCGGGCGAGGAGCCGAGCCGGGGGACGTGGCGCAGGGCGGTGGCCGCCAGGATCGCCGCGGCGAGCAGGACGACCGAGGCGGCCGCCGCCGTGACCGTGAGGCTCGTGGTGAAGGCGGCCCTGGCCGCCTCCGCGAGCGTGGCGGCGACGGAGGCGGGCTGACCGGACGCGACGGCCATGGCGCCGCCCAGGGTGTCGCGGGCCGCTGCCGCCGCCTCCGCGGGGACTTCCTCCGGTACGCGCAGGCGGGCCTGGTAGACGGCGGCGGCGATGCTCCCGAAGACGGCCAGCCCGGCCGCGCCGCCGAACTCCTGGGCGGTCTCCGACAGCGCCGCCGCCGAGCCGGAGCGCTCCGGCGGCGCCGCGCCGACCACGATGTCGATGCCCAGCACGAGCAGCGGCGAGCCGCCCAGGAAGAACAGCGTCTGCCCGGTCACCAGCGCGGCGAGCCCCGACGTGCCCGCCATCGTGAGGAGCAGGACCCCTGCCGCGCCGAGCACCAGTCCCCCGGCCGCGAGGACCGCGGGCCGGACCCGCCGCGCCAGCGCCGGGGTCGCCACGAACCCGAAGATGATCGCCACCGCGTTGGGCAGCGTCCACAGCCCGGCCTCCAGCGGCGACAGGCCGAGCACGAGTTGCAGGTACTGCGCCGTCAGCAGGCCGATCCCCGGCCCCACCAGGATGACCAGCATCAGCGTGCCCAGCGCCCCGGAGAAGCGCCGCTCGGCGAACAGCCGCAGGTCGAGCAGGGGTTCGGCCAGCCCGCGCTGCCTTCGTACGAAGACCACCGCCAGCGCCGTCCCCGCCACCAGGGAGAGCGGCGCGACGGCGCCCGCCCCGCCGGCGGCCAGTTCCTTCACCCCGTAGGTGACCGCGAGCGCGGCCGCCACCGACAGCACCACGCTGGGCGCGTCGATCCGGCCCACGGCGGGCGAGCGGTACTCGGGCAGCAGCAGCGGCCCCGCCACCAGCAGCACGGCCATCACCGGCACCCCGAGCAGGAACGCCGCCCCCCACCAGAAGGTCTCCAGCAGTGACCCGCCGAGCAGCGGCCCGATCACCATGCCGCCGGTGAAGCCGACCATCCACAGGCTGATCGCGGTCGTCCGCTGGGCGGGGTCGTGGAACATGGTGCGGATCAGCGACAGTGTCGAGGGCATGAGCGTCGCGCCCGCCACGCCCAGCGCGGCGCGGGCGGCGATGAGCACTTCGGCGCTCGGCGCGTACGCGGCCGCGGCGGAGGCGAGCGCGAAGGCCGCGGCCCCGATCAGCAGCAGCCGCCTGCGCCCGATCCGGTCGCCCAGCGTGCCCATGGGGATGAGGAACCCGGCGATCAGGAACCCGTAGATGTCGTTGATCCACAGCAGCTGCGCCCCGGTGGGCCGGAGGTCCTCACTCAGCGCGGGCACGGCCAGGTGCAGCACGGTCACGTCTATCGAGAGCAGCAGGGTCGGGAGGATGAGGACGGCCAGGCCGATCCACTCCCGCTTTCCCGCACGCTGTTGTATGTCCATGCATGGAACGCTAAAAACCCAACCACGCTTGAGGTCAATCCCCGATAAACCCAAGATTCCGCACTTTCGGTGATTGTCGGGGTGAATGCGGGCAGTGCCACAGATGGACGGTCGCCATAGGGCAGTGTTGGGAGCATGCCGATGAGGACAGAGCTCGACCGCCTCGCGGGCGGGGCGCACCACGATCCGCATTCCGTGCTGGGCGCCCACCCAGGAGCGGGTGGGGTGACCTTCCGAGCGCTGCGCCCGCTCGCCGAACGGGTCCGCGTGGTGCTGGACGACGGCACCGCGCACGACATGAAGCACGTGGCCCACGGCGTGTTCGAGACCACGGTCCCCGGTCTGGACAAGGTTCCCTCGTACACCTTGAGCGTGCGCTATCCCGGCGGTGAGGCGCACGAGACGCGCGACCCGTACCGGCACTGGCCCACGCTGGGCGAGGTCGACCTGCACCTGATCGGCGAGGGGCGGCACGAGCGGCTGTGGGAGGTGCTCGGCGCCCGCGTGATGGAACACCAGGACACGCCGGGCACGGCGTTCGCCGTCTGGGCGCCCAACGCCCGCGGCATCCGGGTGATCGGCGACTTCAACCACTGGGACGGCACCGCCTACCCGATGCGCTCGCTGGGCCGCTCGGGGGTGTGGGAGCTGTTCGTCCCCGGCCTCGGCGCGGGCGAACGTTACAAGTACCAGGTGCTGGGCGCCGACGGCGTGTGGCGCGACAAGGCCGACCCGATGGCGCGCAGGACCGAGCTGCCCCCGCAGACCGCCTCGGTCGTCGAGCAGTCCGACTACGTCTGGGCCGACGAGGAGTGGATGGCCGGGCGGCGCGACGAGCAGCCGCGCAACGGGCCGATGAGCATCTACGAGGTCCACCTGGGCTCGTGGCGGCCCGGCCTGTCCTATCTGGAGCTGGCCGACCAGCTCTCCGAGTACGTGGCCGACCTGGGCTTCACGCACGTGGAGCTGCTGCCGGTGGCCGAGCACCCGTTCGGCGGGTCGTGGGGCTACCAGGTGACCTCCTACTACGCGCCGACGGCCCGCTTCGGCACCCCCGACGAGTTCCGCGCGTTCGTCGACCGGATGCACGCCAAGGGCATCGGGGTGGTGCTCGACTGGGTGCCGGCGCACTTCCCGATGGACGACTGGGCGCTGGCCCGCTTCGACGGCACCCCGCTCTACGAGCACGCCGACCCGGCCAGGGGCGAGCACCCCGACTGGGGCACGTACGTGTTCGACTTCGGGCGCCGCGAGGTGCGCAACTTCCTGGTCGCCAACGCGCTCTACTGGCTCAAGGAGTTCCACATCGACGGCCTGCGGGTGGACGCGGTGGCCTCGATGCTCTACCTCGACTACTCCCGGCGGGAGGGCGAGTGGACCCCCAACGTCTACGGCGGCCGGGAGAACCTCGACGCGGTCGAGTTCCTCAAGGAGATGAACTCGGTCTGCTACCGGGAGGCGCCCGGCATCGCGACCGTGGCCGAGGAGTCGACCGCCTGGCCGGGGGTGTCACGGCCGGTGCACCTGGGCGGGCTCGGCTTCGGGTTCAAGTGGAACATGGGCTGGATGCACGACACGCTGGAGTATCTCCGGCACGAGCCGATCTTCCGGCAGTACCACCACCATCAGATGACGTTCTCCCTCATCTACGCCTACTCGGAGAACTACGTCCTGCCGCTCTCCCATGACGAGGTGGTGCACGGCAAGGGCTCGCTGATGGGCAAGATGCCCGGCGACGAGTGGCAGCGCTTCGCCCAGCTGCGCGCGCTGCTGGCGTTCATGTGGGCGCATCCGGGCAAGCAGCTGCTGTTCATGGGCGGCGAGTTCGGCCAGGGCTCGGAGTGGTCGGAGGAGCGCGGGCTCGACTGGTGGGTGCTGGAGTTCGACGGCCACCAGGGCGTGCAGAGGCTGGTACGCGACCTCAACCGGTTCTACAAGGACACCCCGGCGCTGTGGGAGCAGGACACCAGGCCCGAGGGTTTCCGGTGGATCGACGCCGACGACGCGCCGGGCAACACGTTCTCGTTCCTGCGGTACGCGAAGGACGGGTCCGCGGTGGCGTGCGTGGTCAACTTCAGCGGCTCGGCGCACGAGAACTACCGGCTCGGTCTCCCGTACGGGGGGCGCTGGGCGGAGGCGGTCAACACCGACGCCTACGAGTACTGGGGCAGCGGCGTGGGCAACATGGGCGAGGTGGAGGCGGTCGACGAGCCGTGGCACGGGCTGCGCTACTCGACGACGTTGCGGGTGCCGCCGATGGGCGCGGTCTGGCTGACCTCTCCGCCTTCCTGACTGGTGCCTGAAAGTCTGGTGAGAAAGGAGCGGCAGGGCCTGTCCGGTCCTGACAAATCACCTTAAACTCCGAGATCATGTCTCCTCGGAGGAAGCCGGTGCGACTTCGCCCCCTGATCGCCACCGCGATCATGCTGGCGCTGCTCCCCGCGGCGCCGGCGTTCGCCGACGATTTAACGCCGACCCCCACCCCCGCCTCCACCGCGAGCGCCGAAGAGAAGGTCGAGGAGGGCTTAGCCGTCGACGGCGGCAGCGTGCGCGCCATCGTCGAGCTGACCGACCCCGCCCAGCACGCCCCGATGGCGGCCAAGGCCGCCGAGGGCAGCGTCGAGGTGCTGCTGCAGCCTCAGGCCCAGCCGTTCATGGTGGTCGAGGGCACGGCCGAGGAGCTGGCCGCGCTCGCCGAGGACCCCCGGGTGACGTCCATCCACCGCGACCGCGCCTACCCGCCCGCGCTGGCCTCCAGCATCGCGCAGATCGGGGCCGACCAGGCGCACGCCGCCGGTCACACCGGGGCCGGACAGAACATCGCGATCCTGGACACCGGCGTCGACCTCGACCACCCGTTCCTGAGCGGCCGGGTGGTGGCCGAGGCCTGCTTCTCCGCCGTGGACGCGGGCGTCGAGTCGCTCTGCCCCAACGGCCAGACCAGCCAGGTCGGCGCCGGCTCGGCCGACGCCACCACCGCCAAGTGCCTGCTGGACGGGACGAACCTGTGCGACCACGGCACCCACGTGGCCGGCATCGCCGCGGGCACCGGCGGCGTCGCGCCCGGCGCGGGGATCGTCGCGGTGCAGGTGTTCAGCCGGGTCAACGACGAGGACCTGTGCGGCGCGGCCGCCTGCCTGCTGGCGTACGAGTCGTCGCTGCGGCTGGCCCTGGACCACGTGGCCTCGCTCACCGAGCCCATCGCGGCGGTGAACCTGAGCCTGGGCGGCATGCCGTACGAGACGAGCTGCGACGACAGCGAGGAGGCGCGGGTCTTCAAGCCGAAGATCGACGCGCTGCTCGCCAAGGGCGTCGCGACCGTGGTCGCGGCCGGCAACGAGTACTTCGAGGGCGCCACGTTCCCCGCCTGCATCAGCTCCGCGGTGGCCGTCGGGGCGAACGACGACGGCGACGCCATCGCCGACTTCTCCAACCGGGGCGCGCTGCTCGACCTGTTCGCGCCCGGCGTGGACATCGAGTCGTCGGTGCCGGACGACCAGATGACCACCTACAGCGGCACCTCGATGGCCACCCCGCACGTGGCGGGCGCGCTGGCGCTGCTGAAGGCGCAGTCGCCGGACACGCCGATGCCGGACCTGATCGCCAAGCTCGTGTCGACCGGCAGGCCGTACGTCTACCAGGTCGACGGCGCCGAGGTGCGCACGCCGCGGCTGGACGTGGCGGCGGCGGTGACGGGCGGCACGCCGCAGCCGGAGATCAGCCAGAGCCCGCCGGCCGCCCCCGACCCGGCCGATCCTGGTCCGGGGGACCCGGACCCGGCCGACCCGGACCCGAGCCCCCAGCCCGACCCGACGGGCAGCGGCCCGACCCCCGAGCCGGAGCAGCCGTCCGACGACCCGACGCCGGTGCCGCTGCCGACGGTCACCGTCACGGTCACGATCACCGTCACGCCGACCCCGGCCGCCAAGGCCGCGCCGGTCTGCACCAGGGGCACCGCGGCCAAGCGGCTGACCGCCAAGCAGTGGGCCAAGGAGATCCACCGCGGCAGCGGCACGATGAGCGACGAGACCCTCACCTGCTATCTGAAGCTGGTGGGCAAGGCCAGCAAGGTCTTCCCCGAGCTGACCAAGGCCTCGTCGCTGGGCAAGGCGTACCGGGTGATCAAGAACACCAAGACCGCCAAGCGCAGGCTGGACAGCGCGCTGCTCACCGGCTGGCTCAACTGGGCGCACGGCGTGAACGGCACCAAGACCCTCAAATCCTCAGAGAAGGTGCGGCTGGCCAAGAAGCCCACGAATGCCGCGCTCAAGAAAGCTGCCACCAAGGTGATCAAATCCCGGTAAAAGGCTAGAAAACCGAGGCGTCACGGACGACACGACCGGGGAGCTATCCGCCGTGTCGTCCGCTTGACATCTCGGAGGAAACCCGTGGGATCTCGCTCTGTGCTCGCCTGCGCGGTCGCGCTGACGACGATCGTGGGCACGGCGCCCGCGGGGAACGCCGGAACTCCTGTCAGCGACGGTCCCACCGTCGGCAACGGCCTGGTCGAGCAGATCAGGTCCGAGAAGAAGGTCCGCTCCATCGTCGAGCTGCGGCCAGGCCAGCCGGTGGGCAAGGTCGCCACGGACGTCGAGCGGGCCTCGGCCGGCGCCAAGGTGCTGGAGTCGTCCGCCTCGGCGGGCTTCCTGGTCGCCGAGGTCGACGCCGCCACCCTCGCCGAGCTGCGCAGGGACCCCCGGGTGCAGGCCGTGTACGCGGACCGGCCGAGCGTGCCCTTTCTGGCCGACAGCACCCGGGTGATCGGCTCGGACCGGGCCAACGCGGAGGGCTGGACGGGCCGCGGCGCCACCGTCGCCGTCCTGGACCTGGGCATCGACGGCGACCATCCGTTCCTGGCCGGCCGCATCGTGGACCAGGCCTGCTTCTCCACCACCGACGCGAGCACCGGGTCCGTGTCCCTGTGCCCGAGCGGCGAGGACTCCCAGACCGGGCCGGGTGCGGCGGACACCGCGATCCCGCGCTGCATGTCGCGCGGCGTCAACCAGTGCGGCCACGGGTCCCACGTGGCCGGCATCGCCGCGGGCCGGAACGCGCCCGGCGCCCCCGGCAACGGGGTCGCCCCCGACGCGGCGGTCCTGCCCATCCAGGTCTTCAGCCGGGTCGACACCGCCACGGGCTGCGGCGGGGTCGGCGCCCAGGCCCCCTGCTTCGTCACCTACACCTCCGACCAGAAGCTGGCGCTGGACTACGTCACCCGCGTGGCCAGGACGTACAACGTGGCCTCGGTGAACATGAGCTTCGGCGGCAGCGGCCCCTTCCAGGCGCACTGCGACGCCGACCCGGAGGCGTCGGCGCTCAAGGGCCAGTTCGACACGCTGCTGAACCTGGGCGTCGCGCCCGTGGTGGCGGCCGGCAACGGGAGCGCGCGCGACGGCGTCGCCTCGCCCGCGTGCATCTCCAGCGCGGTCACGGTGGGCGCCACCGACGACGCCGACGCGGTCGCCGTCTTCTCCAACCGGGGCGCGCTGCTCGACCTGTTCGCGCCGGGCGTGACGATCGAGTCCTCGGTGCCGGACGACACGTACGCGCCGATGAGCGGCACGTCGATGTCCGCGCCGCACGTGGCGGGGGCGTTCGCGGTGATGAAGCAGGCGTACCCGGCGCTCGACGCGGCCCAGATCCTGCGGCGGCTCCAGGAGACCGGCCGGTCCGTCGTCTACAGCGCCTCCTCCCGGCGCGTCGGCACGCCGCGCATCGACCTGGGCCGCGCGACCTCGGCTGTCACGCAGGGCTGAGCCGCCCCACTTGGCAGGAGTTGGACACACGCGCCCGACTTCTGCCGCTTAGGGTGGCTCTATGGACCCAGGCAAGGCGATCTTCGAAACCGTCGAGAAGCTCCGGCAGCGGCGCACCGCTCCGCTCGTACTTGAACTCGACCTCACCGAGGGGCTCACCCAGGGGCCGCCCTCAGACCCGCTGGCCGCGCTGCTGTCCATGCGCAAGCCCCGCCTGTCCGACGTGCTGGCCGGGCTCAAGCGGGCCCGGCAGGACTCCCGGGTCAAGGCGCTGATCGTGAAGATCGGCGGCAATCCGATCGGGCTGGCGACCGTCCAGGAGCTGCGCCAGGCCGTCGTCGAGTTCCGCGCCTCCGGCAAGCGGACCGTGGCCTTCGCCGAGACGTTCGGCGAGTTCGGCGCCGGCACGATCCCGTACTTCCTGGCCAGCGCCTTCGACCGGGTCTACCTGCAGCCCAGTGGCGACGTGGGGCTCACCGGCGTGGTCCTGGAGCAGCGCTTCCTCAAGAACGCGCTGGGCAAGCTCGGCGTCGACTACGAGATCGGCCAGCGCCACGAGTACAAGACCGCGGCCAACACCTTCACCCAGGACCACATGACCGAGCCGCACCGCGAGTCGATGGCCCGGATCGTCGAGTCCATCACCGAGCAGATCGTGGCCGGCATCGCCGACGGCCGCCGGCTCGACCCCGGCAAGGTGCGCGAGCTGATCGACCGCGGCCCGTTCATCGGCGCCGAGGCGGTGGACGCCGGGCTGGTCGACGGCCTGGCCTACCGGGACGAGGTGTACGGCGAGGTCAAGCGCGCCGCCGGCGAGGACTCCCTGCTGCAGTACGTGTCCCGCTACCACCGGGCGTCGGCCGTCAAGAAGCTGCCGCATCCGGCCGCCGACGGCATCGCGCTCGTCCACGGCGACGGCGCGATCCGCACCGGCCGCAGCGGCCGCAGCCCGCTCGGCGGGGGCGGCGCGATGGGCTCCGACACGATCAGCGCCGCGCTGCGCGCCGCCCGCCGCGACGAGCACGTCAAGGCCGTGGTGTTCCGCGTCGACAGCCCGGGCGGCTCGTACGTGGCCTCCGACACGGTGTGGCGTGAGGTGGTGCTGACGCGCAAGGTCAAGCCCGTGATCGTGTCGATGGGCGACGTGGCGGCCTCCGGCGGCTACTTCGTCTCGATGGCCGCCGACGTGATCGTGGCCCAGCCGGGCACGCTCACCGGCTCGATCGGCGTGCTCGGCGGCAAGCCGGTGCTGTCGGAGCTGCTGGAGAAGCTCGGCGTGGACACCGACCACGTGGCCCAGGGCGCGAACGCGGGCATGTTCTCCACCTCGCGCGGCTTCTCGCCGGAGCAGTGGGAGCGGGTCAACGCCTGGCTCGACAGGATCTACGACGACTTCGTGGGCAAGGTGGCCGAGGCCCGTGACCTGAGCCGCGAGCGCGCCCACGAGCTGGCCCGCGGCCGGGTCTGGACGGGCGCGGACGCGCGGGCGGGCGGCCTGGTCGACGAGCTGGGCGGGCTGGAGGACGCGCTGCAGCTGGCCAGGAAGCGGGTCGGCCTCGCCGAGGACGCCCCGGTCCGGGTCTATCCCAGGCTCAACCCGCTGGAGCGCCTGCGCGGCCCCGAGTCCAGCGACGACAAGGCCGCGGCCCTGGCCAGGGTGCGCCTGGACTCCTGGGGCCCGCTGGCCAGGCTCTCCGCCGAGCTCGGCCTCCCGGCGACCGGTCCGCTCGCGCTCCCCGCCTGGTACACGATCCGCTAGGCGCCGACCGCGCGGTAGCGGCCGCGCAGGCGGATGAGAGGCCGCAGGCCCGGGGCCACGTAGTCGACGGCCAGGACCCGGGCCACGAACAGCGTGTGGTCGCCCGCCGGCACCACGCGCGTGGTCTCCGCCTCCAGGGCGGCGACGCCGCCGTCCAGGACGATCGCGTCCGAGTGCGGGCCCCGATGGTGCGGGACGCCCGCCACCAGGTGGCGGGCGCTCGGCCGGCCCGCCGCCGCGAACCGGCTGGCCATCGCCGCCTGGCCTGACGACAGCAGGGAGCACGCCCACCGGTCCTGGCGCAGCAGCACCTCGTTGACGTAGCCCCCGCTGCCCAGGCTGACGAGCATCAGCGGCGGGTCCAGCGACACCGACATCAGCGTGGAGACGGTGACGCCCACGTCGTCGCGCCCGTCGCGCACGGTGACGACCGAAACGCCCGCCGCGAGCTGCGCCATGGCGTCGGTGAACTCGCTCACCGCCCGGCCCCCCGGATCCGGGCGGGGCGGGTCAGCCGAGGCCGTTCGAGGTCAGCCATTCCCCGGCCACCGTGGCGGGCTCGTCCTTGTTGACGGAGATCTTCTGCATCATGTCGAGCAGCGAGTCCGTCGTCAGCTTGGCGGAGACGCCGTTGAGCGTCGTCCTGACCGTGTCGTCCACCGTGGCCTTGTGGACCAGCGGGGTCACGTTCTGGGCGGGGAAGATGTTCTTCGTGTCCTCAAGGGGCGCCAGCTCGTTGATGGTCATCTTCGGGTCGGTGCTGAAGACGTTGCCCACCTGGATGGAGCCGTCCTTGATGGCGTCGGCCGTCGTGGGCCCCGTCGGCTTCCACTCCTTGAACTCGATCCCGTACACGTCCTTGAAACGCTGCTCCCAGCGGTCCTTGAACTCCGGCGGGCCGCCCACCACCATGTCCTTCGACACCTTGGCCAGGTCGTCCATGGTGGCGGTCTTCTGCGCCGTCTCCTTGGTGACCGAGAGGGTGTCCTTGTCCTCGGCCGGGGAGGAGTCGAGCACCTCCAGCTCGGGCGGCAGCTTCTCCTTCAGCGCGGCGTTGATCTCCTCGGCGGTCGCCGCGGTGTTCTCCTTGTCGACGTAGGCGAGCAGGTTGCCGTTGTACTCGGGCACGATCGTCAGCCCGCCGCCCTTCACCTGGTCGTAGACGACCTCGCGGCTGCCGATCCGCGGCTTCTCCTCCACCTGCACGCCCTTGGCCTCCAGCGCCTGGGCGTAGATCGACGCGAGCAGCACGCTCTCGTCGAAGTCGAACGACCCGATCACGACAGTCCCCCCGCCGGAAGCCGACCCGGTCGGCGTGGCGGCCGTGCTCTGGAGCGGGTTGTCACCGCCGCCGCCACAGCCGGCCAGCGCGAGCGCCGCGGACAGGAGCACCGCCGCGGTGCCGAACATGCGTCTCATCAGTTGTTTCCCCTTCTAGCGGGAGGTTGCACCACTGTCACGTACCTTCAGTCGCCGGCTCACGCCCGGGGAGACGGTCACTCTCTGTACGAGCGTGAATCCGACCTGCACCACGAGCGCGAACAGCACAATCAACACAGAACCCCCGAAGACGCTCGCGTAATCCTGTGTCGCGAAACCGTCGATAACGAACCGCCCGAGCCCGCCCAGACCGGTGTAGGCCGCGACCGTCGTGGTCGCGACCACCTGGATGGCCGACAGCCGCAGCCCCAGCAGGATCAGCGGCAGCGCCACCGGCACCAGCACCTGCCCCAGAACCTGCCCGCCACGCAGCCCCATCCCGTACGCGGCGTCCCGCAGCTCGGGGTCCACCCCCCTGATCCCCTCGAAGGTGTTGACCAGGATCGGCGGCACGGCCAGCAGCACCAGCGGGATGATCACCGGCCAGATCGACGCGGTGCCGAGCAGCAGCACGAACAGCACCAGCACGCCCAGCGTGGGGATCGCCCTGGCCAGGTTCGCGGAGACCACCACGACCAGGTGGCCCCTGCCGGTGTGACCGATCAGCAGCCCGAGCGGCACCGCGACCAGCGTGGCCAGGAAGAGGGCCAGCGCGGAGAACTCCAGGTGCTCCAGCAGCCGCACCGGGATCCCGTACGGCCCCGACCAGTGCGCGGGGTCGCCGAAGAAGTCGACGAGCCAGTTCACGTCGCCCTCCTCGCCCGTTCCCACGGCGTCAGCAGCCGCTGCGCGAGCACCAGCAGCCCGTCGGCGACCAGCGCGAGCAGCACGATCAGCCCGATGCCGACGACGACCGGCGGCAGGAACGGGTTCTGGTAGGCGCGGGTGAACAGCATGCCCAGCCCGCCCTGCCCGATCAGCGCGCCCACGCTGACCAGGCTGATGCTGGAGACGGCCACCACCCGCAGCCCGGCGATCACCACCGGCGCCGCGATCGGCAGCTCCACCTGCACCAGCCGGCGCAGCGGCGTGAAGCCCATCGCCACCGCCGACTGCCGGACGTGCTCGGGCACCGCGCGGATCCCGTCGACCACGGCGGGAATGAGCACGGCCATCGCGTAGAAGATCAGCGGGATGATCACGGTGACCGGCGACAGCCCGGTGACCGAGATCAGCAGCATGAACAGCGGCAGCGACGGCAGCGCGTAGAGCACGTTGAACACGGCCGCGGTGGGCTGGTAGAGCCACCGCCACCGGATGCAGGCGAGCCCGAGCGGCAGGGCCAGCGCCAGCCCGGCGACGATCGGCACCAGCGACATCAGCAGGTGGTCGCTCAGCAGGTCCCTGATGCTGCCGGCCCGCCCGGTGTCCCAGTTGCGGGCGATCCACTCCCAGAGTGAGGGAGGCCCGTCACCCATGGACGGCCTCCGTCAGCGCCTCGTCGAGCGCCTGCCGGGTGGCCACCCCGACGACCTTGTCCTGCTCGTCCACCGCCACCGCGTGCCCCGACGGGGACAGCAGCGCCGCGTCCAGCGCCGCGCGCATGGAGTCGCGGCCGTGGCGGAACGTGCCCGCGGGCCCCAGCTCGCCCGGCCGGCCGCGCGCCAGCCAGCCGGCGGCCCGTCCCTCGGCGGTGAGCGCGAGCAGCCACGGCTCGTCGCCCCGCCCGTCGGCGCCCTCCCGCACGGTCAGGTCGGTGCGCAGGCGCAGCCCGCCCGTGGAGACGAACTGCAGGCGGCGGATCCCCCGGTCGCGGCCGAGGAACTCGCGCACGAAGTCGTCGGCGGGCTCCGTCAGCAGCGTCTTGGGGTCGGCGACCTGCGCCAGCTTGCCGCCCACGCGCAGCACCGCCACCCGGTCGCCGAGCTTGATCGCCTCGTCGATGTCGTGGGTGACGAACACGATGGTCTTGTTCAGCTCGGCCTGGAGCCTGATCAGCTCGTCCTGGAGGTTCGTGCGGACCACCGGGTCGACCGCGCTGAACGGCTCGTCCATGAGCAGCACGGGCGGGTCGGCGGCCAGCGCCCTGGCCACCCCCACCCGCTGCTGCTGCCCGCCGGACAGCTGGAACGGGTAGCGCTCGCCCATCGCGGGGTCCAGGCCGACCCGCTCAAGCAGCTCCATGGCCCGGCCGCGGGCCCGCTTGCGGTTCCAGCCGAGCAGGTACGGGACGGTGGCGACGTTGTCGACGACCTTGCGGTGCGGGAAGAGGCCCGCCTGCTGGATCACGTATCCGATGCCGCGGCGCAGCACCGGGGGATCGACGGTGTCCACGGGAGCGCCGTCGAGCAGGATCCGGCCCTCGCTGGGGTCGATCATCCGGTTGATCATCCGGAGCGACGTCGTCTTGCCGCACCCCGAGGGGCCGACGAGCACGGTGATCTCCCCCGTGCGCGCCTCCAGGCCGAGGCGGTCCACGGCGACCGTCCCGTCCGGATAGCGTTTGGTGACAGCATCGAAAGTGATCACGCGCGACCTCCCGCATCGAGCAGGGCCGCGACCCCCTGCCACGACCGCCGCATGATCTCTTGAACCCACAGACTACGGCGATCCATCCCCCTCTGTCCTAGCGGGTCCGAACTGAACCGCTTCACCGACCTGCGATTCCCCAGTAATTCGCCCTTCGGTAGTGCGCTCCACCAGGGATTGTTGGCATGATTGCCTCCACAACCTCCAGATTCACCGGCGCACCCCCTCCCCCTCAGCGTCCGCCCTTGCTATTAAGAGGAACCGGTCAACGTGACACACCCGCTCACCGATCAGCGCTCCCGTCGCGAGCAGATCGCCGAGCTCTACGACGGTCACGCCGCCGGGCTGTTCGTCTACTGTGCCGACCAGCTCGGCGATCTCGGCTCGGCGGCCGACGTCCTGGAGTCCGTCCTCACCAGCGCGCCGGAGGATCCTCCCCGGGCCGCCCTGTACGCGTTCGCCCGCCGGGAGATCCACCGGCGCGACGTCGTCTACGCGCCGCCGGTCGTCGATCCGCTGACCGACCCCGTGTCCGCGCTGGTCGAGCGCATCCTGCGCGAGCTGCGGCCGCAGCAGCGCGAGGTGCTCGTGCTCGGCCACGTCTGCGGGCTCGACCTGGCCGAGCTCGCCTGGGTGCTCGACGTGGCGGCCGACACGGCGGAGGAGCTGGCGCTCAGCGCCGCCCACCGGTTCCGGCAGATACTCAACATGGCGCTGGCCGCGACGGGGGCGGGCGGCTCGAAGCCGGTGGCCGACGTCTACAGCGCGCTGGCGGTCGCGCCGCTGCGCGACGTCTTCGGCCGCCTGCCGTGGCCCGAACCACCCGGCACCCTCCGCATCCACCTGGCCGGCTCCAGCACCGCCGATCCCGCGCCGCTGTTCGTCAAGCCGCGCTGGCCCGTGCCGCCGGCCTGGCCGCAGCCCCTCGGCACGGCCGACCCGGCGACCACGACCGTCCTCTTCCCCCGCGACCTGCTCAGGCCCCCCTCGCCGTCGCGCGTCCCCGACCACGACGCGACCACGACGCCGATGCCCAAGTTCCGCGACGACGTACGCGAGGGCCCGGCCTCCTTCGACGCCCTCCGCGCGAACCCCTTCGACGCCCTGCGCTCGAACCCCGCGTCCCCGGCCTCCTTCGACGCCCTGCGCTCGAACCCGGCGTCCTCAGCGCCCTTCGACGCCCTGCGCTCGAACCCCGGGTCCTCGGCGCCCTTCGAGCGCCTGAGGGGGAACCCCGCCTCGCTGAAGCCCTTCGAGGCCCGTCCGACCCCCTTCGAAGCCTTCCGCCCCCGGCGGCCTTCCCAGCCCGGTCCTGCTCAGCCCGGTCCTGCTCAGCCCGGCGCTGCTCAGCCGGGCCCCGGCAGGTCCGGTCCCGCTCAGCCGTCCGGTCCCGCTCAGCCCGGTCCCGCTCAGTTCGCTCCCGGCCGGCCGACGCCGCGGGGGGCGAAGCCCGGTATGGGCGAGCCGCCGATGGCCGCGCCCACCGGTTTCCTGACCGGCGGCGACGTGCTCGACGACCCGGGCGGCACCAGCACGGCGGTCGGCGGCCTCCCGGACATGGCGGCTCCCATGACCGGCGACTTCCTCGCCCAGCCGGGCCCCGCCCGCGAGGCCGGGCCGCTGTTCACCCCACGCGCCCAGCCCAGGGAGCCGGTCTACCGCATGCCGGCCGCCCCTTCAGCCCCGGAGCCGGAGACGCCCCCGATCCAGGACCTCCGCCCCCAGCCGGCGAAGCCCTCCCCCGCCGACTCCCCCACGGCTGACGCCCTCAAGCCCGACTCCCGTACGGATGGGTCACGTACGGGCGAGTCCGGACAACTTCGTACGGCGGGTGGCGGGGAGAAGGCGGATCCGCTGGCGACGAAGCCGCGTCCCGCCCTTCGGAAGCCGCAGGCGCAGAAGGGTCGCAAGCCGTCCCCGGCCAAGAACAGAAAGAAGAAGAAGAAGCGCCGCAACCGTCACCACGACTGGGCATGGGAGCTGATCGGCTTCCTGATCTGCGTGGCGATCGCGATGATCGTGTTCTTCTCGGTGCCGATGATCCTCAAGCCCTGACCGGCCCCGGGCGAAGCCGGGACCAGCGCCGTCACCGGGGCGGCCTGGGCAGGCTCAGCCCGAGCATGGCGATAAGCTCCCGCTGCACCTCGTTGACGCCGCCGCCGAAGGTGAGCACCAGGCCGCCCTTGACACCCCGGTCGGTCACCTCGATCAGCGCGGCCGTCTCCGGATCGGCCGGGTCGCCGTAGCGGGCCAGGATCTCGCCGACGAGCCGTCCCGCCTCCTGCATCCGCTCGGAGGCGTAGATCTTGGTGGCGGAGGCGTCGGGCGCGCCCAGCCAGCCGAGGTCCATGTTCGCCGCGACCTGCCAGTTCAGCAGCTCGTTCGTACGGGAGAAAGCCCGGACGCGGCCGAGCACGCGCCGCACGTCGGGCTGGTCGGCCAGCCCGGCGCGGCGGGCCCAGGCCAGGAGGCGGTCGTGGATCTGGGCGAGGTTCCCGGCCGGGCCGAGCGTGACGCGCTCGTGGTTGAGCTGGTTGACGATCAGGTCCCAGCCCTTGTCGACCTCGCCGACCACCATGTCGACCGGGACGCGGACGTCGGTGTAGTAGGTGGCGTTGGTGTGGTGGCGGCCGTCCATGGTGGTGATCGGCGTCCAGGAGAAGCCGGGGTCGTCCGTGGAGGCGATCATCATGGTGATGCCCTTGTGCTTCTTCGCGTCGGGGTTGGTGCGGGCGGCCAGCCAGATGTACTGGGCGTAGTGGGCGCCGCTGGTGAAGATCTTCTGGCCGTTCACCACGTAGTGGTCGCCGTCCAGCACGGCCGTGGTGCGGAGCGACGCGAGGTCGGTGCCGGCCTCGGGCTCGGTGTAGCCGATCGCGAAGTGGCACTCTCCCGCGAGGATGCTCGGCAGGAACCGTTCCTTCTGCTCCCGCGTCCCGTACTGCATGATCGTCGGTGCGACGGTCTGCACGGAGATGAGCGGGTACGGGACGCCGGCGCGGGCGATCTCGTTGGCGAAGATCTGCTGCTCGATGGGGCCGAGACCGGCGCCGCCGTACTCCTCCGGCCAGCCGAGGCCCAGCTTGCCGTCGCGGCCCAGGCGGCGGCAGTGGGCCATGTACGCCTCGCCGAACGGGTCCTCGGCGATCTTGGCGCGCTCCTCGGGAGTCAGGCAGGCGGCGAAGTACGCGCGCAGCTCACCCTGGAGCCGGCGCTGTTCTGGGGTCAGGTCGATGAGCATCAGGCGAGCGCTCCGATCAGGTCGAGCTGGGCGTCGGCGCCGCCGAGCAGGTGCGCCAGGTGCTTGGCGTGCGCGAAGTAGCGGTGCAGCGGGTACGTCACGTCGAGCCCCAGCCCGCCGTGCAGGTGCTGGCAGGTGTAGAGCGCGCGGGCCGCCTCGCTCGTGTGGTACGCGGCCAGCGCCAGGTCCTCCTCAGCGGGCAGCCCTTCGGCCAGCCGCCAGGCCCCGGACCACATGGCGACGTCGAGCGCCCGCGCCGCGATGTAGACGTCGGCGACCTGCGTGGTGACGGCCTGGAACTCGGCCAGCGCGCGGCCGAACTGCCTGCGGTCCCTGACGTGCTCGGTGGTCAGCCGCAGCGCCCCGGCCAGCACCCCGGACGCCTGCGCCGCCGTCGCGGCCGTATAGAGATGGCGCACCCCCTCCACCGCCTCCGGACCGGCGACCCGCTCCGCCGGTGCCGCGTCGAACGTCACCGTCGCGACGACCTCCCCCGTCGAGGCGAACTCCGACACCGCGACCACGGCGGCCTCACCCGCCGGGGCGATCCCGGACGCCGGGGCGGTCGCCTCGGCCGTCGATGCGGCGCGGACCAGGAAGAGGCCCTCGTCGGCGGTGACCAGCAGGTCGCCGTCGGGGTAGGCGACGCCGCACTTGCGGCCGGTCAGCGCCCAGCCGCCCGCCTTCCGCTCGGCGGTGGTGGCGGGCGGGTCGGCCAGGGCCCCGCCCGGTTCCCTGATGGCGACCGTGGAGACGGCGGCGCCGGTCAGCCGTTTCTGCTGGTCAGGGGTGCCGTACCGGCTCGCGGCCAGGGTGCTCACCAGGGTGGCGGCCAGCGGGCCAGGCACGGCCCGCGCACCGGCCTCGCGCAGCACCACCGCCATCTCGACGGGCCCCAGCCCCGCGCCGCCCGCGTGCTCCGGCACGCAGATCGCGGTCAGCCCGGCCTCGCGCAGCGCCTGCCACAGCCGTTCGTCGTACGGTGCGCCGCCGCGTTCGTGCGCCTCCAGCCGCTCCTGGCTCGCCTCCTTGGCGAGCAGGCCGGCGGCCAGGTCCCGCAGGGCTTCCTGGGTCTCGTCAAGGCCGAAGTCCATCTGCCCTCCACCAAGCGCTCGGTCAACCGAATCGAAAACTAGAACAGATTCCAATATCTGTCCAGTGCCAATTAATCCGAATAATCCTCGATATATCCGCGTAACCGGGAAGACATGCACTGATAGGCCTTCTTTGTGACCGGCGAGTAACAAGCCGGGGCATCGGGAAATCAGATAACGTGTTCTTATGCGTACCCCGCAGGCGGCCACTCGCGGAGCCATCGCCACACCCCCCACCCACCCTGAGGGGACCATGGAGCACGACCTCACACCCGACGGCCTCACGTCCGGCGGATCCTCTCCCGACGGCCAGGGCGCCCGCTCGCGCAGCCAGCACCAGCGCCGCAAGCGCATCGTCCAGGCCGCCGCGGCCCTCGCCTCGCGGGGCGGCGTCGAGGCCATGCAGATGCGCACCGTCGCCGAGCGGGCAGGCGTGGCGCTCGGCACGCTCTACCGCTACTTCCCGTCCAAGATGGACCTCGTCGTGGCCGTCGTCGGCGAGGAGATCGACCTGCTGGAGAGCAGCATCGAGCGGCGCCCGCCGAGCGCGGCCACCCCGCCGGGACGCGCGGTCGACGTGCTGATGCGGGCCACCAGGGGGCTCATGCGCGAGCCCGAGCTGGCCGACGCGCTGATCCGCTCGCTCATCCTCGCCGACGACGTCGAGATCCCGCTGGGCGACCGCATGGCCGGCCTCCTGCTGCGCGTCTCCACGGGCACCACCCCCGAGCAGGCCACCGAGGAGCAGCTCGCCCTCGCGGGCTCGCTGGCGAGCGTGTGGGTCCAGGAGCTCCTGGAGATCCTCCGGGGGCGCCGCACCCACGACCAGATCCAGCGCCGCATCGAGCTCGCCGCCGACCGCCTGCTCGCCGGCCTCTGACCCGCCGGGGCGCTCTCAGCGGTCCGGCGACTCCTCCCGCTCGGCCTGACGCGCACCTGGCATCCCCGTACTCCGGTACGGGCTGGGCACCATGGTCTGCAAGGTCAACCGGTTCGTGTCGCCGGAGGGCGGGCCCCGTCACGCTCGTCGGCCATTCGGGGCCACCGGGACCTTCCGGATCATGGCGCGGTGCCTGAAGGTCTGGCGTCGTTTGGCCGGATTTTTGCGGATGTCGGCTTTCCGACCTCTCGTCCGTACGGGGACAGAAGGCGCAAGCTGGTACGCATGAGGATGCTTGCGATCACTCAGGACGCGCTCGGCGGCCCTGAGGTGCTGAAGATGACGGAAACCGACAAGCCGGTGCCCGGCCCGACCGAGGTGCTGGTGCGGGTGGAGGCCACCGGCGTCAACCCGACCGACTGGAAGACGCGCGCCACGGGCGGGCTGCTGGGCGAGCCGCCGTTCACGCTCGGGTACGACGTCTCGGGCGTGGTGGAGGGCTCCGGCCTCGGCCAGGCCCTGTACGAGCCGGGCGACGAGGTGTTCGGCATGCTGCGCTACCCGTACGGCAACGGCGCCTACGCCCAGTACGTCACCGCGCCGTCCCGTCACTTCGCCCGCAAGCCGCCCAGCGTCGACCACGTGCACGCGGCGGCCGTCCCGCTCGCCGCGCTGACCGCGTGGCAGGCGCTGGTGGACGTGGCCGGGCTCAGGGGCGGGCAGCGGGTCCTCGTCCACGCCGCGGCCGGCGGGGTGGGCCACTTCGCGGTGCAGATCGCCAAGGCGCGGGGCGCGTACGTGATCGGCACGGCGAGCGCGGCCAAACACGGGTTCCTGCGCGGGCTCGGCGCGGACGAGCTGGTCGACTACCGCGAGCTCGACTTCGCCGAGGTCGTCGGCGACGTGGACGTGGTGCTGGACGGCATCGGCGGCGACTACGGGCGGCGCTCGCTGCGCACCATGCGCCGGGGCGGCACGATCGTCACGCTGCCCCTGTCGGTGATGGACGAGGGCGTGCACGACGAGGCGGCGGCGCTGGGCGTCAGGTCGGCGGTGATGCTGGTCGAGCCGGACCACGCCGCCATGCGCGCGCTTGCGGCGCTGATGGAGGCGGGCAGACTGCGCCCCGAGGTGGCCGCCGTGCTGCCGCTGCGGGACGCGGCCAAGGCGCACGAACTCGGCGAGACCGGCCGCACCACCGGCAAGATCGTCCTGACCGTGCCGCACTGACCCTGACCTGCGCGTAAGCGATCTGTCGGTGGCGTCGTCTATACAGGACTGTATGACCGAGAGGCCATCTAACGAGGAGTTCCTCCGGCAGGCCGATCCGATGCGCCGGGAGCTGCTCGCCCACTGCTATCGCATGATGGGCTCGGTGCACGACGCCGAGGACCTGGTGCAGGAGACCTACCTGCGGGCCTGGCGCCACTACGACGGGTTCGAGGGCCGCTCGTCGCTGCGCACCTGGCTCTACCGCATCGCCACCACGCAGTGCCTGACCGCGCTCGACAGCCGCGGGCGCAGGCCGCTGCCGACCGGGCTGGGCGCGCCGGCGTCCGAGCCGACCGCGCCGCTGGTGGAGCGGCACGAGGTGCCGTGGCTGGAGCCCGTCCCCGACGGGATGGTGGGCGCGGGCGGCGACGACCCGGCCGCGATCGTCACCGCCCGCGAGAGCATCCGGCTCGCGCTCGTCGCGGCCCTGCAGCACCTCCCGCCGCGCCAGCGGGCGGTGCTGGTCCTGCGTGACGTGCTCAAGTGGCGGGCCGCCGAGGTGGCCGAGGTGCTCGACACCACGACCACGGCGGTCAACAGCGTCCTCCAGCGCGCCCGCGCCCAGCTGGAGCAGGTCGCGCCGAGCCTCGACGACCGGCCGGAGCCGCTCACTCCGGACCAGCGCGAGCAGCTCGACCGCTACGTCGAGGCGTTCGAGTCCTACGACGTCGGGGCGATCGTCGAGCTGTTCACCAAGGACGCGGTCTTCGAGATGCCCCCCTTCGACGGGTGGTACCAGGGCGCGGAAGACATCGCCCGGCTCGTGCAAGCGCAGTGCCCCGCAGAGGCGCCTGAGGATCTGCGGCTGGTTCCGGCACGGGCCAACGGGCAGGAGGCGTTCGCCCTCTATCTGCGCGAGGGCGACATCTATCGGGAGTTCGCGCTGCAGGTGCTCGACTTCGACGGGCCGCAGGTCAGCCATGTCGCGATGTTCTTCGAGCCGGGGATGTTCGCGCGGTTCGGGCTGCCCGCCTCGTTGCCCGCCGGGGCTTCCGGATCAAAGTAGAACAAGTTACAGTCGCGACCAGAGTAACGTTCTGGAGGAGACTGTGCGCACACCCGTCATCGTCGAGGCCGTCCGCACCCCGATCGGCAAGCGCGGCGGCTGGCTGGCCGAGCTGAAACCGCAGCAGGTGCTGGCCACCGCGCTCAACGGGCTGATCCAGCGGGCCGGGATCGATCCCGCGCTGGTCGAGCAGGTGTTCGCGGGATGCGTGACGCAGGCGGGCGAGCAGGGCGGCCACGTGGGCAGGCACGCCTGGCTCTACGCCGGTCTCCCCTACCGGACGGGCGTGACCACCGTCGACGCCCAGTGCGGCTCCTCCCAGCAGGCGGTGCACCTCGCGGCGGCCATGATCGCGGCCGGAGTGATGGACGTCGGCGTGGGCTGCGGCGTCGAGGTGATGAGCCGGGCGCCGCTCGGCAGCAACGTGCTGCCGGCGAACCCGCGGCCCGACGACTGGAGCATCGACCTGCCCGACCAGTTCACGGCCGCGGAGCGGATCGCCCGGCGGCGGGGGCTCACCCGGGAGCGGCTCGACTGGTTCGGCGCCCGGTCCCAGCGGCGGGCCGCCAAGGCGTGGTCCGACGGGCGGTTCGAGCGCGAGATCGTCCCCGTCGGGACCGTCACCAGGGACCAGGGGCTGCGCGAGACCACGGCTGAAGGGCTGGCCCGGCTCAAGCCGGTGCTCGGCGAGGAAGGGCTCCACACCGCCGGCACCTCCTCGCAGATCTCCGACGGCGCCGCCGCCGTGCTGCTGATGAGCAGGGAGGCCGCCGCACGCCACGGGCTGCGCCCCCGGGCGCGGATCCTGGCCCAGACGCTCGTCGGCGCGGAGCCGTACTACCACCTGGACGGGCCGGTGGACGCGACCGCGAAGGCGCTGGCCGCGGCCGGGATGACGATCGGCGACATCGACCTGTTCGAGGTCAACGAGGCGTTCGCGTCGGTGGCGCTGTCCTGGGCGCAGGTGCACGAGCCCGACCTCGACCGGGTCAACGTCAACGGCGGCGCGATCGCGCTCGGCCACCCGGTCGGGGCGACGGGCGCGCGGCTGATCACCACGGCGCTGCACGAGCTGGAACGGTCGGACGGCTCGACGGCGCTGGTGACCATGTGCGCGGGCGGCGCCCTGGCCACCGCCACGATCATCGAGCGTCTCGCGTGACCCGTCGTTCGTACGCCGAGCAGCGCCCGCTGGACCTCGGCTTCGGGGTGTGGAGCGTGCCGGTGCCCATCCCCGGCAACCCGCTCGGCTACACGCTCGTGTACGCGATCGAGTCCCCGCGCGGGCCGGTGCTGGTGGACGCGGGATGGAACCACCCGGAGGCGTGGGCGGCGCTGCGTGACGGGCTGGCGACGGCGGGGATCGACGTGGCGTCGGTGCACGGGGTGGTCGTGACCCACTTCCACCCGGACCACGCCGGGCTGGCCGGGAGGGTCAGGGAGGAGTCGGGCGCCTGGATCGCCATGCACGAGGCGGACGCGGCGATCGTGGACATGATGAACGGCGTCCCCTCGGACGTCCGCGGGTCCTTCCAGGTCGACATGCTCCGCCGGGCCGGCGCGCCGTCGGAGGACCTGCCCGAGGGCCCGGCGGCCGACGGCAGGCAGGACCCGCCCGCGCCGGCGGACCGGCGGCTGCGGGACGGCGACCTCGTCGACCTGCCCGGCAGGAAGCTGCGGGTGGTGCACACCCCCGGCCACACTCCCGGCCATGTCTGCCTGCACCTGGAGGACGCCGACCGTCTCTTCACCGGCGATCACGTCCTGCCCGGCATCACCCCGCACATCGGGATCTATCCCTTCGACCGGGACGACGTCGATCCGCTGGGCGACTTCCTGGAGTCGCTGACCAGGGTCGGCGAGCTGGGAGAGCTCGGCGCCCTGCCCGCTCATGAATGGACATTTCCAGATGTGGCGGCACGGGCCGCGCAGATCCGTCACCATCACGAGGAGAAGCTCGAACGGCTCCTCGCCCTGCTGGCCGAGCGCGCGGAGCCGCTGACCATCTGGGAGACCGCCGCCATGATGACCTGGAACCGGCCCTGGTCCGAGCTGCCGCCGATGCTGCGAGGCATGGCGGCCGGCGAGGCCGCCGCCCACCTGCGCACCCTGGAAGTCCGCGGCGTGCTCCGCCGCCTGCCGGGGGGCGATCGGGTACGTTTCCAAGCCCTAGAATCGTAGACATCCGATGTCTAGGGAGAAAAGCGTGGCGGTCACCGACGCGGCCATCGACAAGATCAAGCAGATGATCCTCTCGGGCGAGGTCGCCCCGGGAGACAGGCTGCCCAAGGAGGCCGACCTCGCCGAGCGGCTCGGGCTGTCACGCAACTCGCTGCGCGAGGCGGTGCGCGCGCTCGCCCTGATCAACGTCCTGGACGTACGGCAGGGCGACGGCACCTACGTCACCAGCCTGGAGCCCCGGCTGCTGCTCGACACCATGTCGTTCGTTCTCGACCTGCACCGCGACGACACGGTGCTGCAGTTCTTCGAGGTGCGCCGCATCCTGGAGCCGGCCGCCACCGCGATGGCCGCCGAGCTGATGACGGACGACGACATCGACGAGCTGCGGGTGATCCTGGAGTCGCTGCCCGAGGAGCCGACGATCGAGGAGCTGGTCGCCAACGACCTGCGGTTCCACCAGCGGATCGCGCTCGGGTCGGGCAACAGCGTGCTCTGCTCGTTCATCGAGAGCCTGTCGGGGCCGACCACCCGGGCGCGCATCTGGCGCGGCCTCACCCAGGAGGGCGCGCTGGCCAAGACCCGCGAGCAGCACACCGCGATCTACGAGGCGATCGCCGCCCGCCAGGGGGAGGTGGCCCGTGCCTGGGCCACCGTCCACGTGGCGGGCGTCGAATCCTGGCTCCGCAAGGCCCTCGACTAGCGGAGCCCGAGGAGACCGTCCTTCAGCAGGGGGTCCTCCAGCGGGTCGGGCAGCGGCACCCGCAGGTTCTGCAAGTCCTCGTAGGGAAACACCTCGTCCGCGGCCGGGGGCGAGATCACCAGGGGGTGCCCCCAGTCGGAGAAGCGGGTGTCAGCGGTGGCGACGTACCTGTGCTCGCCCGAACCCATGGCCTCCTGCGTCTGCAGGCGCTGGATCAGGCCCTTCTCGTCGGTCCAGAGCCGATAAGAGACCTTCCTCTTGGCGTAGTCGCTGGGCTTGAGGCCTTCGACCTGAGCGGCGTAGAAGGACTTCGACGCTTCGTACAGCTCCTTGTACGTCACGACGCCCCGGTAGGAGTAGCCGCCGGAGACCGGCTTGGCTCGCTCGCCCTTCAGCGTCGCCTTGAGCACGGCAGGGTCGAACACGTGGATCGGCTGCATGCTGGCGAGGACGACGGGGTTGATGGTGATCCCCTTGGCCGCTTCGAGACCCACCCAGGTCTTCCCGTCGGGAAGTAGTTTCGCGAGCTCCTCTCCGCCGAGGTATGCCCCCCGCGGAAAAGCGAGCATCTCGACCGGGGCGTCCTCTTCGTCCACGGGCTCCATGGAGGTGTAGGTGGCTACGGGGCCGGACGGGGAGAGCTGGACGCCGCTCTTGGCCCGGATGCGTGTGGTGGAGGAGCCGAAGCCCGATTTGGACACCTCCACCAGCTTGACGCCGCGTTCGGACTTGAGCTGCTTCTGCAGCGCCCGGACGGGGTCGGGGGCGGCGGTCCGGGCGGCGGCCGGCGGGGCCGTGATCAGGGCGGCCAGCGTGGCGGTTACAACCGCGAGAACGAACCGCCTCACGACTGGCCGGTGCCGGCGTACGCGTCCGTCAGGACCAGGTCGTTCACGGAGTTCGCGGTGCCGGGGCGGCTGCGGTCCTTCCACTCGACGACCTCGGCCCTGGCCGGGGCGGTGACGATGAGGTGCTCGCCCCAGCTGGAGTAGCGGGTGTCGATGGTGCGGTACGCGCCGGACGTGGCCCGCTCGGTGGTCGAGAGCCGCACGGGCAGGCCCCGGCCGTCGGTCCAGAGCTTCCAGGAGATCGCGGTCTTGGCGAAGGCGCCGCGCGGGGCGCCGTCGAACAGCTTGCCGTAGTGGCCCTTCGCGGCCTCGTACAGCTTGGCGTACGTGATCGTGCCCTTGTAGTGACGGCCGCCGGTGACCGCCTTGCCACCCTTGCCCTTCAGCACCGCCTTGAGCACGGCCGGGTCGAACACGTTGATCGTCTGCTTGCTGGCCGTGCCCAGAGCGAGGTTCGGGTGGCCGCTCTGCTTCACCCGGATCCAGAGCTTGTCCTTGGGGAGCAGGTCGGCGACGGCCTCGCCGGAGGTGTAGACGGACGTGCCCACGGCGGCCTTCTGGCCGGGCTTGGCGCCCGCGCCGTCCTGGCTGCGGGTGTCGGAGGCGTCCTCGACGTCCGCCCACGAGGCGACCGGGCCGGTCGGGGCGAGCTGGATGCCGCTGTGGTAGCGCGTACGGGTGGACGCCTTGCTGGTCACGGTCCGCGAGATCTCGGCGACGCGCACCCCGCGCTCGTGCCGCAGCTGCGCTTTGACGGCCTGCGCCGGGTCGGGGGCGGCCTGGGCCACGGCGGGGGTCGCGGGTAGGGCCGCGGCCAGCGCGACGGCCGCGGGGAGGATCCAACGCCTCATGATTCTGATGTCCTTGGGAGGGGGGATTGCTTGGGAGAGATCATCCTTCCAGAAGCCGACGGGGGTTCGCTCGTCCATTCGCGAATAACCGGGTAGTACGGCTGTGTGGCTGACAAACTCACGCAATACAGGAGCAAACGCGACGCCAGCCGTACCCCCGAACCCGTCCCCCCGGCATCCCCCGCGCCCGGTGGCGGCGACTCCTTCGTCATCCAGGAGCACCACGCCCGCTCCCTCCACTGGGACCTCCGCCTGGAACGCGACGGCGTGCTCGCCTCCTGGGCCATCCCCAAGGGCCTGCCGTCCGACCCCGCCACCAACCACCTGGCCGTGCACACCGAGGACCACCCGATGGAGTACCTCGCCTTCCACGGCGAGATCCCCCAGGGCGAGTACGGCGGCGGCACCATGACGATCTGGGACCGCGGCACGTACGAGACCGAGAAATGGTCCGAGCGCGAGGTCAAGGTCGTCCTGCACGGCTCCCGCGCCGAGGGCCGGTTCGTGCTGTTCCAGACGAACGGCAAGAACTGGATGATCCACCGCATGGATCCCCCGTCCCGCGCTCCCCTGCCGGACGTCGCACCCATGCTTCCTTCGCGCCGCTCCCGCCTGCCGCGCGACACCGCCGCGTACGCGTACGAGTTCGCCTGGGGCGGGCGCCGCCTCCTGGTCCCGATCGAGGGCGGCCGCACCGCCGCCGCCCGCGAGCACCCGTGGCTGCGGCCGCTCGCGGCGTCGTTCGGCAGCCGCACCGCCCTCCTGGACGGCGAACTCGCCACCCTCTCGGGCGCCGAGGTGCTGGTCTTCTACGACCTGCTGTACGACGACGGCCGGGTGTTGCTGGACGAGCCGTACGAGGTCCGCCGGGCGGCCCTGGAGGCGCTCGGCCTGTCCACGCCCCGCTGGCAGACCGCCCCCTCCTGGCCCGGCGACGCCCGGCCGGTCCTTGAGGCGGCACGCCGGCAGGGCCTGCCCGGCGTGGTCGCCAAACGCCTCGACTCCCCCTACGAACCGGGCGAGTCGGCGGCCTGGCTGTTCATCCCGTCCTGACGCCGGACCAGGACGGCGAGGGCGAGCGCCACCAGCAGCGCGCTCACCCACAGCGGCGAGCGGAACCCGTAGCCCGCGCCGATGGCGAGACCGCCCAGCCAGGGACCGAGCGCCGCGCCGACGTTGAACGCCGCCGTCGCGAACGCGCCGCCCAGCGTCGGCGCGCCGGCGGCGGCGTAGAGGACCTGGGAGATCAGCGTCGACCCGACGGCGAACGCGAGCGTCCCCTGGACGAGGACGAGCACGACCGTCGCCACCGGGCTCCCGGCGGTCAGCGCGAACACCACCCACCCGGCGAGCAGTGCCGCCCCGCCCAGGACCAGCAGCCGCGCGGGCCGTACGTCGGCGACGCGGCCGGCGACGGTGACGCCCGCGAACGAACCGAGGCCGAAGAGCGCCAGCACGGCGGGCACCCACGCCGTGCCCATCCCCGCCACGTCGGTGACGATCGGCGCGAGGTAGGTGTAGGCGCAGAAGGTCGCCCCGTTCACCAGCGCGCCGAGCAGCAGCGTCACCAGCAGCCGCCGGTCGCGCAGCGCCCCGAGCTCCGGGCCCGCCCCGCCCTCACGGGAGACGACGGCCGGAGAGACGGGCACCGACCTGAGTATCGCGGCGAACGCCGGCGCCGACACCAGGGCCACCGCCCAGAACGCCGACCGCCACCCCCACGCCTGGCCGAGCAGCGCCCCCGCGGGCACTCCGACGACGCAGGCGGCGGTGACCCCGCCGAGCAGGACGGCGGTGGCGCGCCCCTTGGCGTCCGGCGCGACCAGGCCGGTGGCCGCCGACAGCGCGACGGCCAGGAACCCGGCGTTGGCGAGCGCCCCGACGACCCGCGTCAGCAGCAGGACGTCGAAGCTCGTGGTGACCGCGCCGAGGACGTGCACGAGCAGGAAGACCGCCAGGAACGCCAGCAGCGCGCGCCGGCGCGGCCAGCGCAGGCTCAGGATCGCCATCAGCGGCGCGCCGACGATCATCCCCACGGCGAACGCCGAGGTGAGCCGGCCGGCTTCCGGGATGGTCACGCCCAGATCCTGGGCGAGGCCCGGCACCAGGCCGGACAGCATGAACTCGGACGTGCCCATGGCGAACACGGCCAGCCCGAGAAGGTAGACGAAGAAAGGCATGAAGAGGCTCCGCACCCAGAGAGGGATCGACAGGAAAGCGGGGCCGGTGATCCGGTGACGACGGTCTCTTCAGGGACCGCACGCGGTAGCCACCGGATGACCGGTGGCTACCGTCTTGACGCCTCTGGGCTGGACACGCCCGGCAACCTAACAACGGGCGTCCTGCGATGCCAACCGATTATCCGGGTGACCTCGCGTCCCTGGGGTCAGCGGAGGTGGCGGGCGAAGAACCGCAGCGTGCTGTCCATCTCGAACGCCGGGATCTCCGCGTGCTTGCCGGGGTTGGCGTGCAGCGTCTTCTCGGCCGAGCCCAGGGCGTCGAACAAGGCCAGGCTCTGGGCCCTGGGCACCCGCTCGTCGTCCCACTGCACCAGGAACTCCACCGGGACGGTGATCCGCGTGGCGTCCCCGGCCGATGACAGCGCCCCGCCCAGCCCCAGGACCGCCGCCCGGACCCGGGGCTCGGCGGCGACGAACGGGACGCCGAGCCCGCAACCCAGCGACACGCCCCAGTAGCCCACCGGGCCCGTGCCCACGTGGTCGAGCTTCTGGACCGCGTCCAGGACCGCCCGCCACTCCGGGACGGTGCGGCGGGCCACGAGGGCCTGGAAGGAGGCGATCAGCGGAGCCAGTTCCTCTCCGGCGTCCGCGCGGGCCTGGTTCGCGGTCGCGATCCGGTCGTACTCCTCGTCCTTCGGCCGGTCGCCATGGCCGGGCACGTCGACCGCCACCACCGCGTAACCGCACTCGGCCACGAAGCGGCCCGCGCGGAACACGATGCCGGGAGCCTTCTTGTGCTGGCCGCCGCCGTGGCCCATCAGGACGAGGGGCCGAGGACCGTTGGCGTCTTCCGGCGTCCACAGCACGCCGGGGATCTCACCGAGGGTGAAGAGCTGTTCGGAGACGCCGTCGGACGACGTCTCGGAGGTGAAGCGCATAGCGTTTCGGGCCTTTCGGGATGCCTTGCTGCGGGCACTCCCTAGGCCATGCGAGGGAGGGAGTCCCGACCTGTCACAGCGTTGATCGGTCTCACCTCCTCAGTCAGTAGCGGCGCATGCCGCCGCCGAACCTATCACGGAGGGCTTCCCCGTTCGAGCGCGCCGACCGCACAGTCGTCAGGGCGTGCCACGCCGCATGGCCTCCATCGGGCTGATGGTGGACGCCTGGGACGAGCGGGTGTCGGCGCGGGTGGCGACCCACAAGGAGGCGAAGCGGCTCGACATCGGCGCGGGAAGCGTGGTGATGGTGGTCGAACGGGCCCACCTCGCCGGCGATCGGGTGGTGGAGGTGGCGGACATCGTGGTGCCCGCGGAGTCGACCATGCTGGCGTACAACGGCCCTGTCGGCGATGCGGCGCCTGGCCGTCGCGGCTAGGACCAGTCGCACGCACCGAACCCGGCGAGGACGACCGATTCACCAGATAGGCAGCGTCCAAGCAACCACGACCTTGGCGACCAAACCACCACTTCCTAAGCGACTGAACCACCACGTGATCAGCGGCCAACTCACCACGGGTGTGCGATGCCCCCGACACACTCGTAGGCCGGATGGAGACCATAGAGCTCTGGCCCGCTCGTGCGTCCCGGGCACACTCGGGCCCTGGCGGCCCTTCCGCTTCCGATTCCCCCATCGCCTGAAGGCACCGGTCCCCTCGGGAGGATCTGATGTGCGCGCCCGCCAGCTGACCTGGGCGGAAGAGCAGGTGGACCTCTACCACTACCGGACCAAGGACAAGGTGGAAGTGGACGCGGTCCTGGAAAACCGCCGAGGTCAGGTCGTGGGTATCGAGGTCAAGGCCGCATCGACCGTACGGCCGGACGATTTTCGAGGCCTGCGGCACCTCGCCGACCGCCTTGGGGACGACTTCATCGCCGGGATCGTGCTCCACACGGGGACGCAGACGTTGCCGTTCGGAGATCGGATGCGGGCAATGCCGGTGAGTGCGTTGTGGGAGGTTGGTTGAGTGCGTATATCCGAAATATCGGCTGATCAGCCGGGCCTGATCGATCTGCAACGAGCCGCCTACCGCGTCGAGGCGGAGATCATCGGCGATGACCGCATCCCGCCGCTGCACGAGACATCGGAGGAGTTGCGGGCCCAGCCGCTCACCTGGCTGGGCGCGTTCGACGACGACGGCACGCTGCTCGGAGCCGTGGCCTGGGCGGAGACCGCCGAGGAGGTGGACCTCGACCGGCTCATGGTGGACCCCGGCGCGCACCGGCGAGGCGTCGGACGGGCGCTGGTGAAGGAGGTCATGGCCAGGGCCGGCGAGCGCGGGGTCGTGGTCTCCACCGGGCGCGACAACACGCCTGCCAGGACGCTGTACGAGCGACTCGGGTTCACTCTCACCGGGGAGGCGGAGCCGGTGCCGGGGCTGTGGGTGGTGCACTACTCCTCAGGCGGTGCGGGTGTCGCCGCTTGACCCTGACGCAGGGTCAGGCTCCCAGGATCGTGACATGACCAGCGACAGAACAATCCACCACGACGGCGTCACGATCCCGGTATCCCGCGGCGGCCGGGGACGACCGCTCGTCCTGTGCCCCGGGCTGCATTCGACGCAGGCCCACCTGTGCGAGCTGGCCGAACTGCTGCGGCGCGACCACGACGTGGTGACCTTCGACCTGCGCGGCCACGGCTTCGCCTCGGCCGCCGGCCGGTACTTCTTCGAGAGGTTCCTGAGCGACCTCGGCGCGGTCATGGCGGAGCTGGACCTGCCCGAGGCGCCCGTGCTCGCGGGCTACTCGCTGGGCGCCGACCTGGCCGTGCACCATGCCGCCGAGCATCCCGGCTCCGTCGCCGGGCTCGTCCTCATCGACGGGGCGAACCCGGTGCCCGAACCGTTCGTCACCGAGGCCGTCCTTCCGCAGTTCCGGGCCATGTGGGCGGACCTGGCGACGCGGCAGGAGGCCGAGCGGGGCACCGCGCGCCAGGTGTTGCTGACCGCCCAGGAGACTCTCGACCTGAACATCGAGATCGACGCCGTCCGGTCCGAGATCCTCGATCGATACCGGAGGATCGACGCGCCCATCAGCATGATCATGTCCACCTCGATGGCCGGCGACGGGCCGCCGAGTTTCAACGAGAACTGGCGTGCCGGTGCCGAGCGGCTCGTCCGTGAACATCCGCACATCGCCCTGACCTGGCTCGACGCCGACCACCAGCTGGTCTTCACCCATGCCCAGGACATCGCCCGGATCGTCCGGGACTCGACCGGCCGGGTGTGATGCTGACCATCGGCGAGCTGGCGTCGTACGCCGGGGTGACGGTCCGCGCGGTGCGGCACTACCACGCCAAGGGGCTGCTGCCGGAGCCGGAGCGGGACCACTCCGGCTACCGCAGGTACGGCGCCGACGCCGTGGTCGAGCTGATCAGGATCCGGACCCTCGCCGAGGCCGGGGTGCCGCTGGCGCGGGTGCGGGAGCTGCTGCGGGCCGGCGAGGAGGAGTTCGCCGCGGCGATCGCGGACATCGACAGGCGGCTGCGGGCGGAGATCCGTGAGCGGCAGCGGCACCGTGAGCGGATCGCCCGGCTCACCTCCGGGGACGGCCTGGCGCTGCCCTCGGACGTGGTCGAGTATCTCGACCGGCTCCGGGCGCTCGGGGTCGACGAGCGGATCGTCCAGGCCGAGCGCGACGGCTGGATCCCGCTGGCCGCGCGCTCACCCGAGCGGGTCCCCGGCTGGATGGCGCGCAAACGGGAGCAGCTCGACGACCCTCGGCTCGCCGGCTTCTACCTGACCCTGAGCCAGGCTCTCGACCGGACCGACGACGACCCGCGGCTGGTCGAGCTGGCCGACAGGCTGGCCGCCTACCTCACGCGGATGGCGGACGAGCGGGGCGAGGAGTACGTCGACGACACCGGTATCGACTCGCCGCTCGCCCGGCTGATGGACACGCTGGCCTTCGAGGTCGTGCCGCCGGCGCGCCGGCTGATCGCGTTGCTGGAGCAGCGGGGCTGGACGGGCTGGACCAGGCTTGAGCGCGTGCCGCCTGATCAGCGCCCCTCGTGAAGCAGGCCCTCGGCGCGCAGTTCGGACCAGAGCGCGCCGGGGACAGGCTGCTCCATCGACGCGGCGTTGGTCTTGACCTCGCCGGGCGAGCGCGCGCCGAGGACGATCGCCGCCGTCGCCGGGTGCAGCAGCGGGAAGGCCATCGCGGCCCGTGGGAGCGTCACCCCGTGGGCCGCGCACACCGAGGCGATCCGCCGGGCCCGGTCCACCAGCTCGGGCGGGGCCGGGTGGTAGTCGTAGGTGCCGGACGGCTCGGGGGTCGCGAGGAGGCCGCTGTTGAAGACCCCGGCCGCCAGCACCCGGACGCCCCGCGACGCGCAGGCGTCCAGGAGCGGCAGGCCCGACTGGTCGAGCAGGGTGTAGCGGCCGGCGAGCATGACCACGTCGATGTCCGTTTCCCGGACGAATCTCAGCGGCGCCCGCCACTGGTTCATGCCGACCCCGACGGCCTTGATCACGCCCTGGTCGCGCAGTTCGGCGAGTGCCGGGTACGCCTCCGAGAGCGCCTGGTCCAGATGGTCGTCCGGGTCGTGGATGAGCGCGAGGTCGACGCCCGGCAGCCCGAGCCGCTCCAGCGACTCCTCCAGCGAGCGGAGCACGCCGTCGCGGGAGAAGTCCCACACCCGCTCGACATCACCCGGCACGTCGAAGCCCTGGGTGTCCCGCCGGACAGAGGACGAGGGCACCAGCAGCCGGCCGACCTTGGTCGAGAGCACGTACCCGGACCTGTCGCGGAGCGCCGCGCCCAGGCGGCGCTCCGACAGGCCGAGCCCGTAGTGCGGCGCGGTGTCGAACAGGCGCACCCCGCTCTCCCAGGCCGCGTCGACGGTGGCGCGGGCCTGCTCGTCGGTGACGGCCGAGAACAGGTTGCCGATGGGCGCGGCGCCCAGGCCGACGCGGGGCAACGCGATCACGTCAGCTCCCAGACCAGCCGGAGACCGCCGGAGTCCTTGTCGAAGTCGCCGTCGAGGAGCCGGTTCATGCGGGCCTGCCACGCCCGGTCGGCCGGGTGGTCGCGGAGCGCGGCCTGCAGCGCGGCGTAGTCGTCGACCTCGACGACGTGGAACAGGTCCAGCCCGTCACGGTAGATCCGCCACGAGTGCAGGCCGTGCGCGCGCATGGCCCGCTCCAGCTCCGCCGGGAGCTCGGCGTGCTCGCGGTCGTAGACCTCCTCGCAGCCGGGCTTCAGCCTGGTACGCAGCGCGAGCCGTTCCATCAGTCCTGTGCCTTCCCGCCGGCTATCCGGCTGATCATGAGGGCGAACAGGATGATGGTCCCGTAGACGACCGGCTGCCAGAAGCCCGAGACGCCCTGGAGCGTGAGCAGGTTCTGCACCAGGCCGATGACGAGCACGCCGGTGAGAGCGCCGAGGATGGTGCCCTTGCCGCCGTCCATGCTGACGCCGCCGATGACGGCCGCCGCGAACACCATGAAGATCCAGTTGACGCCCATGCCGGAGCCGATGGCGCCGAGCCGGCCGGTCTCCAGGATGCCCGCCAGCGCGGCGAGCGTGCCGCCGAGGATGAACACGCCCCACAGCACCCGGTCCACCCGGATGCCGGCGGCGCGGGCCGCGTCGATGTTGCCGCCGATCGCGTACAGGGACCGGCCGACCCGCAGGTAGGCGAGCCCGGCGATGCCCGCGGCGAACAGCGCGCCGGCGATCCAGATCGAGGCCGGCAGGCCGAGCCAGACGGCGCCGCCCAGGTAGAGCATCGACTCGGGCAGCTCGAACAGCGTCTTGCCCTCGGTCGGGCCGAGGTGCAGGCCGTGCACGATGATCAGCATGGCGAGCGTGACGATGAACGCCGACAGCTGGAACTTGATGATCAGGAACCCGTTGAACGCCCCGATCGCGGCCCCGATGAGCAGGCAGAGCGGGATCACCAGCACGGCCGGCAGCCCGATGCCGAGCCCTCCGGCCGACACCGGCACGACCAGGAGCACGGCCAGGGCGGGCGCCATGCCGACGGTCGACTCCAGCGACAGGTCGAACTTGCCGGAGATCAGGATCAGCGCCTCGGCCAGCACCAGCAGCGAGATCGCGGCCTGCTGCTGGAGGACGTTGGTCAGGTTGCCGGCCGTCAGGAAGACCGGGTCCAGGAACGCGCCCACGATCAGCAGGAGCACGATCACCGGGACCAGCGTCAGGTCCCGGAACCTGGCCAGCCTGAGCCGGGGCACGGCCGGGGTCAGTGCGGTCGGTGTGGTCACTCTTCGATGCCTTCCATCACGGCCACGAGTTCGTGGTCACTCCAGCCACGCGGCACGTCCTTGACGACCCGTCCGTGGAACATCACCAGGACGCGGTCGCAGATCCGCAGGTCGTCCAGCTCGTCGGAGACGAGCACGGCGCCCGCGCCCCGGTCGGCCGCGTCCTCGACGGCGCCGAGCAGCGCCTGCTTGGCCTTGACGTCGACGCCCGCGGTCGGGTTGATCACGACCAGCGCGTCCGGGTCGTCGGCCAGCGCCCGGGCGAACACCACCTTCTGCGCGTTCCCGCCGGACAGGTCGCCGACGGGCTGGTCGGGCCCTTCGGTCTTGATGTCCAGGTCCTGGATCATCCGTACGGCACGGGCGCGGCGTCTCGCGGGTGAGACGGCGCCGAGCCGGCCCAGCTTGTGCGCGATCGACATCGTCCCGTTCTCGGCCACGGACAGCAGTGGCACGAAGCCCTGGTGGTGGCGGTCCTCCGGGACGAACCCGAGCCCGGCGGCGAGCGCGGCCGGGACGTCGCCCGGCCTGACCGCCCGGCCGTTCACGGTGACGGCGCCGGTGTCGGCCCGGCGCAGGCCGACCAGGGTCTCGGCGAGCGACACCTTGCCGCTGCTGCCGGACCCGGCCAGCCCGACGACCTCGCCTGACCGTACGGACAGCTCGACGTCCTGGTAGCGGCCGGCGAGCGAGAGGCCGGACGCGGCCAGCACCACCGCCTCGCGCGGGGTGCGGGCGCGGGCCTGGTAGGCCGCGGTCGCCTCGCCGGTCATGGCGTCGACCAGCTCGTCGTGCGGCAGGTCGGCGACGGGTGCGGTCATGATGTGCCGGGCGTCGCGGAAGACCGTGACGCTCTGGCAGATCTCGTAGACCTCGTCCAGGTGGTGCGAGATGTACATCATCGTCACGCCCTGCCGGCGCAGCGCGCGCATGCGGTCGAACAGCCGCTCGATGGCCGGGCCGTCCAGTCGCGCGGTCGGCTCGTCCAGGATGATGAACCGCGCGCCGAAGGAGAGCGCGCGGGCGATCTCCACGAGCTGGCGCTGCTCGACGCCGAGGTCCCCGGCCAGCGCCTGCGGGTCGACGTCGACCTCGTACGTGTCGAGCAGCTCGCGCGCCCTGGCCCGCAGCGCCCGCCAGTTGATGAGCCGGCCCTCGGTCTGGCGGTTGAGGAACAGGTTCTCGGCCACGGTCAGCGCGGGGATGATCGTGGACTTCTGGTAGACGCAGGCGACCCGCTGCCGCCAGGCGTCGCGGTCGCCGAGGGCGGGCGCGGGCTCTCCCGAGAACCGCACCTCGCCCTCGTCCGGCCGCTGGAGCCCGGTGAGGATCGACACCAGCGTGGACTTGCCGGCGCCGTTCCTGCCGACGAGCGCGTGGGTCTCACCTTCCGCGATCGAGATGCCCGCTCCGTCGAGCGCCGTGGTCGGGCCGAAGCGCTTCACGACATTTCGGGCTTCAACGTGATAAGTCATCACTTGACCTGGTTGCCCCAGAGGGTCTGGTCCTCGACGTTGTCCTTGGTGACCAGCGGCGCGGGAAGCTGGTCCTCAAGGCCGTTCGGCAGCTCGATGATCGTGCTGTCGTGGTCCGTCGCGCCCGGCTCGAACGTCTTGCCCTCCAGCGCCGCCTTGGCGTAGTAGAGGGCGTACTTCGCGTACAGGTCGGCCGGCTGCGAGATGGTGGCGTCGATCTCGCCCTTGCGGATCGCCTCGAACTCCTGCGGAATGCCGTCGTTGGAGATCACGACCACGTGCTTGGGGTCGTCGGGCGGCAGCAGCAGGCCCTTCTGCTTGAGCACCTGCAGCGTCGGGGCCAGGTGCACGCCGCCCGCGTGCATATAGATGCCCTTGACGTCGGGGTGCTGCTCCAGGCGGGTCTGCAGCATGGACGCGGCCTTGCTGCCCTCCCACTCGGTGGGCTCGTCGAAGACCTCGATGCCGGGGAACTTCTCCTTCATGCACTCACCGAACGCCTCGGCCCTGTCGCGCCCGTTGATCGAGCTGAGCGCGCCCATGAGCTGCACGACCTTGCCCTTGCCGCCGAGCTGCTCGCCGAGGTACTCGCAGGACTTGGTGCCGTAGGCGCGGTTGTCGGCCCGTACCACCATGTATACCTTGCCCTTGTCGGGGCGGGTGTCGACAGTGACGACCGGGATGTTCTTGTTCTCCAGGTTCTGCAGGGTGCTGGCGATGGCGCCGGTGTCCTGCGGGGCCATGACGATCGCCTTGGCGCCCTGGCCGATCAGCGCCTGCACGTTGTTGACCAGCTTGGCCACGTCGTTCTGCGAGTTGGTGGCCGTCATCAGCTCGACGTCCAGCTCGTCCGCCATCTCCGGGACGTACTTGATGTAGGAGTTCCAGAAGTCGGAGTCGGCGCGCGGGTGGTCGATGCCGACCTTCCCGCCTTCCCCGCCCGCTGCCGGGGTCGTAGTGGTGGTGTCGGAACCGCACGCGGCGAGGGCGGCGACGAGGACCGCGCAGGCGGCCAGCGGCTTGAGCTTCATCAGGGGGGTTTACCTTTCTGGGTTGGACGGGCGGAGCCTCAGCCCCTGCATGCCGCCGTCCACGGCCAGGGCCGTGCCGGTGGTGGAGCCGGACTCGGGGCCGGCCAGATACGCGATGGCGGCGGCGACCTCTTCGGCGCTGACCAGGCGGCCCATCGGCTGCCTGGCTTCCAGCGCCGCCCGCTCGGCCGCGGGGTCGTCGGCGGCGTCGAGCAGCCGGGCGACCCAGGGGGTGTCGGCGGTGCCCGGGTTGACGCAGTTGACGCGGATGCCCTCGCGGATGTGGTCGGCGGCCATCGCCAGCGTGAGCGACAGCACCGCGCCTTTGGTCGCGCTGTAGAGGGCCCGCATGGGCAGGCCGGCGGTGGCCGCGATCGAGCACGTGTTGACGATCGAGGCATGCTCCGACCTGCGCAGGTACGGCAGCGCGGCCCGGCTGACGCGGACCATGCCGAACACGTTCACGTCGAACACCCGGCGCCACTCCTCGTCCGGGTTGTCCTCGACCGTGCCCTGGGCGCCGATGCCGGCGTTGTTGACGAGCACGTCGACGCCGCCGAGCCGGTCGGCCGCCTCGGCGACGGCCCGGCGCACCGCGGCGTCGTCGGCGACGTCGGCCGCGATGCCGATCAGCGGCTCGCCGGGCGGGTTCAGGTCGAGGCAGGCGACCTTCATGCCCCGCCCGGCGAGCAGGGTGGCGGTGGCCAGGCCGATGCCGGAACCGCCGCCGGTCACGATGGCTCTCAGGTTCACGTGTTCCTCCAGACGTCTCCGCCGGGGTAGGTGTGGGCCGCGATCGACTCGGCGTGCATCTCGGAGCTGAAGCCGGGCGCCGACGGGGCGCGGTAGCGGCCGTTCTCGATCACCACCGGGTCGGTGAAGTGCTCGTGCAGGTGGTCGACGTACTCGATCACCCGGTTCTCCATGGTCCCGGTGACGCTCACGTAGTCGAACATCGACAGGTGCTGCACCAGCTCGCACAGGCCCACGCCGCCGGCGTGCGGGCACACCGGCACCCCGAACCTGGCCGCGAGCAGCAGGATCGCGATGTTCTCGTTGACGCCGCCGACCCGGGCGGAGTCGATCTGCAGGTACGAGATCGCGCCGGCCTGCAGCAGCTGCTTGAACACGACGCGGTTCTGCACGTGCTCGCCGGTGGCGACCGGGACGGGCCTGATGCCCTCGGCGATGGCGGCGTGGCCGAGCACGTCGTCGGGGCTGGTCGGCTCCTCCACCCAGTGCGGGGCGAACGGCTTGAGCGCGGTCACCCACTCGATGGCGGAGGCGACGTCCCAGCGCTGGTTGGCGTCGACGGCGATGGGATAGTCGGGGCCGCACACCTCGCGGGCCACGGTGAAGCGGCGCACGTCGTCGGCGAGGTCGGCGCCGACCTTGAGCTTGATCTGGCCGAAGCCCTGGTCGAGCGCCTCCTGGCAGAGCCGGCGCAGCTTGTCGTCGTCGTAGCCGAGCCAGCCGGGCGAGGTGGTGTACGCGGGGTAGCCGGCGCTCTTGAGGTGCTCGATGCGCTCCTGCTTCCCGCTTTCCGCATTTTTCAGGATCTGGAGGGCCTCGTCGGGCGTGAGCGCGTCGCTCAGATACCGGAAGTCGACGAGCTCGACGATCTCCTCCGGCGTCATCTCGGCCAGCAGCAGCCAGAGCGGCTTGCCCGCCCGCTTGGCCTTGAGGTCCCACAGGGCGTTGACCACGGCGGAGATCGCCATGTGCATGACGCCCTTCTCCGGCCCCAGCCAGCGCAGCTGCGAGTCGTAGACCATCTCCTTGTAGAGCGCGCCCAGGTCCTCGGCGTCGCGGCCGATCACGTACGGCTCCAGCGCGGAGATGGCGCCGGTCTGCACGTCGTTGCCGCGCCCGATGGTGAACGCGAACCCGTGCCCGGCGTACCCGTCGTCGGTCCTGAGCACCACGTAGGCGGCCGAGTAGTCGGGGTCGGGGTTCATCGCGTCGGAGCCGTCGAGCTCCCGCGAGGTCGGGAAGCGCACGTCGTGCGTCTCCATCGCGACGATCCGGTACGAGCCCGCGCCCTGTGTCGTCGTCATGCCTGACCCACCGTCTGGCGCTGCCGGCCGAGGCCCTCGATCTCCAGCTCCACGACGTCACCGGCCCGGAGGTAGGGCTGGCCGGGCATGCCCATGGCGACCCCGGCCGGGGTGCCGGTGTTGATGAGGTCGCCGGGCTCCAGGACCATGAAGTGGCTCAGGTAGCGGACGATCTCCGCCACGTCGAAGATCATGTCCTTGGTGGAGCCGTCCTGCCGCTGATCACCGTTCACCCAGAGCCGGAGCGCCAGGTCCTGCGGGTCGCCGACCTCGTCGGCGGTCACCAGCCAGGGGCCGAGCGGGTTGAACGTCTCGCACGACTTGCCCTTGTCCCACTGGCCGCCCCGTTCGAGCTGGAACTCCCGCTCGGACACGTCGTTGGCCACCGCGTACCCCGCCACCACGTCGAGGGCCTCCTCCCGCGACTCCAGGTAGCGGGCGCGCCTGCCGATCACGACGGCCAGCTCGACCTCCCAGTCGGTCTTCACACTGCCGCGCGGCACCAGCACCTCGTCGTACGGCCCGACCATGGTGTCGCTCGCCTTCATGAAGACGACGGGCTCGGCGGGCGGCTCGGCGCCGGACTCGGCGGCGTGGTCGCGGTAGTTCAGCCCGATGCACACGATCTTCCCCGGCCGGGCGACGGGGGCGCCGACGCGCAGGCCCCCGGCGTCGACGACGGGCAGCGTGCCGCGCTCCAGGGCCTCCCGCACGCGCGCCACTCCACCGGAGGCGAGGAAGGCGCCGTCGATGTCGGGCTCCCCGATGTCGCGGAAGTTACCGTCGGCATCCATCACCACCGGTCGTTCCTGGCCTACGGGTCCTACTCGCAGCAGCTTCACTCCGCGTCCTTCAGTCATACATCGGATGTCTCGCCTCCAGATGCTGAAGGCGGCCTCGGTTGCGTGTCAAGAGCCTCACGCTGGTTAAATCCAATCCGTGACCTGAGTGTCCAGCCCGCCGCGCTCTGACCGCCTGCCGCGCAGAACAGGAGAAACATCGGAGGACAGCACGGGCTTACGCGCAGGTGAAACAGCCCTCACAGGTATACCGGGCGCTTTCCCGTCAACTTGACGGCCGTACAGACGCGTAATAGAACCCGTTTCAGCAGGGTTTCGCGAAGTGTTCGATCAAGAGGGTGAGCCGGGTGCACATCGACCTCGTAGACCAGGACCGTTACGCTGACGCGGGACCCCCGCTCGAGCAGCTCGCCTGGCTCCGGGAGCATGATCCGGTTCACTGGCACGAGGGCGAGCCGGGATTCTGGGCCGTCACCCGCCACGAGGACGTGGTGCACGTCTCACGCCACTCGGAGCTGTTCTCGTCGGCACGGAAGCTGGCCCTGTTCAACGAGATGCCCGAGGAGCAGCGGGCGCTGCAACGCATGATGATGCTCAACCAGGACCCGCCCGAGCACACCCGCCGCCGCTCCCTGGTCAACCGCGGCTTCACGCCGCGTGCCATCGGCGCACTCGAACAACACATCCGCGACATCTGTGACGACCTGCTGGACCAGCTCGGCACCCAGGCCGACTTCGTCACGGAGGTCGCCGCCCCCCTGCCGCTCTACGTGATCTGCGAGCTCCTCGGCGCCCCCGTCGAGGACCGTGACAAGATCTTCAACTGGTCCAACCGCATGATCGGCGCCCAGGACCCCGACTACGCCGCCTCCCCGGAGGAAGGCAGCGCCGCCGCCGCCGAGGTGTACGCCTACGCCAACGAGCTGGCGGCCAAGCGCCGCGCCAACCCCCGCGACGACATCGTCACCAAGCTCCTGCAGACGGACGAGAACGGCGAGACGCTGTCGGAGGACGAGTTCGACCTGTTCGTCCTCCTGCTGGTGGTGGCCGGCAACGAGACCACCCGCAACGCGGCCTCCGGCGGCATGCTCGCCCTGTTCGAGCACCCTGACCAGTGGGACCGCCTGGTCGCCGACCCCTCGCTGGCCGCCACGGCCGCCGACGAGATCGTCCGCTGGGTCTCCCCCGTCAACCTCTTCCGCCGCACCTCCACCAGGGATCAGACGCTCGGCGGCAAGGCCATCAAGGAGGACGACAAGGTCGTCGTCTTCTACTCCTCCGCCAACCGCGACACCTCGATCTTCCCGGACGCCGACGTCTTCGACATCGGCCGCACCCCCAACCCGCACATCGGCTTCGGCGGCGGCGGCGCCCACTTCTGCCTGGGCAACCACCTCGCCAAGCTGGAGCTCCGCGTCCTCTTCGAACAGCTCGCCCGGCGCCACCCCCGCCTCCGCCAGACCGGCCCCGCCCGCCGCCTGCGCTCCAACTTCATCAACGGCATCAAGGAGCTCCCGGTCGCCATGAGCTGACGACGTCGCATCCGTCCGACCTCGACCGGCGGGCGCGGCCGGGGTCGGACGCCGACCTCGACCGGCGGGCGCGGCCGGGGTCGGACGCCGACCTCGAAGTCCTCGCCGAACGGAGGCCGCCCCCACAGAGATGGTGACAGTATGTGACCATGCGAACGCCCCCAGCGAAATCCTTCAACACCGCCGGTCCGTGCGACCCGCGCCTCCATTACATGCTGCCGCCCACGCCGCGGCTTCCCGAGGCTCGGACGCTGATCGACATGGACCGGTACTTCGTGGTCCACGCGCCCCGGCAGACCGGTAAGACGACCGCGCTGGAAGCCCTGGCATCCGAGCTGACCGCAGAGGGCGACATCGCCGCCCTGATGTTCTCCTG
>NZ_JAHKRN010000067.1 GCF_019396385.1 Nonomuraea harbinensis
ACGCCGGCCCGACGCACGACCGTGCGGCGGGCCGGCGTTCTTGGTTCGAACACAGCCCACACACGAAGGACCCGACGGTGAACCTCGACGAGTTGCTCAAGGAATACTCCGAGCTGGAGCTGCAGCTCGCCGACCCCGCCGTGCACGCCGACCAGAGCAGGGCCCGCACGCTCGGCAGGCGCTACTCCCAGCTCACCCCCATCGTCGCCACCTACCGCGAGCTGGAGACGGCCCGCGACGACCTGACCGCGGCCAGGGAGCTGGCGGGCGAGGACGAGGGGTTCGCGGCCGAGGCGGCGGAGATCGAGGAGCGCATCCCCAAGCTCGAAGAACGGCTCAAACACCTGCTGATCCCGCGCGATCCCAACGATGACAAGGACATCATCATGGAGATCAAGGCGGGCGAGGGCGGTGAGGAGTCCGCGCTCTTCGCCGGCGACCTGCTGCGCATGTACCTCCGCTACGCCGAGCGGATCGGCTGGAAGACCGAGATCATCGACAGTCAGCCGTCCGACCTGGGCGGCTACAAGGACGTCACGGTCGCGATCAAGGCCAAGGGCGACGAGGGCGTGTGGTCCAGGCTCAAGTTCGAAGGCGGCGTCCACCGCGTGCAGCGGGTGCCCGTCACCGAGTCGCAGGGCCGCATCCACACCAGCGCCGCCGGCGTGCTCGTCTACCCGGAGGCCGAGGAGGTCGAGGTCCAGATCGACCCCAACGACCTGCGCATCGACGTCTACCGCTCCAGCGGCCCCGGCGGGCAGAGCGTCAACACCACCGACTCGGCGGTCCGCATCACCCACCTGCCGACCGGCGTGGTCGTCTCCTGCCAGAACGAGAAGAGCCAGCTGCAGAACAAGGAGTCGGCGCTGCGCATCCTGCGCGCCCGGCTGCTGGCCGTGGCGCAGGAGCAGGCCGACGCCGCCGCGCAGGCCGAACGCAAGTCGCAGGTGCGCACCGTCGACCGCTCCGAGCGGGTCCGCACGTACAACTTCCCGGAAAACCGCATCTCCGACCACCGCGTCGGCTTCAAGGCGTATAACCTCGACCAGGTTCTCGACGGTGAGCTCAACGCCGTCACCCAGTCCCTCATCGACGCCGAGATGGCGGAGAAGCTCGCACAACACTCATGACATTTCTGCTGGACGAGATCGCCCTCGCCACCGCCCGGCTGGCGGAGGCGGGTGTGCCGTCACCGCGCACCGACGCCGAGGAGATCGCGGCGTTCGTCCACGGCGTGCGCAGGAGCCAACTGCACGCCGTGAAGGACGCCGACTTCGACGCGCTGTTCTGGGAGGGCGTCGCGCGGCGTGAGGCCCGCGAGCCGCTCCAGCACATCACCGGCCGCGCCTACTTCCGCTACCTCGACCTTGAGGTCGGGCCGGGGGTCTTCGTGCCGCGCCCCGAGACCGAGGTGATGACCGGCTGGGCGATCGAGACGCTGCGCGAGATGGACGTGACCGCGCCGCTCGTCGTCGACCTCGGCACCGGCTCGGGCGCGATCGCCCTGTCGATCGCCCAGGAGGTGGCGCTGTCCGAGGTGCACGCCGTGGAGGTCGACCCCGACGCCTACACCTGGGCCAAGCGCAACATCTCCGAGCACGGTCAGGGCCGCACCCACCTGCACCCCGAGGACCTCGCCGCAGCCTTGCCCGAGCTGAACGGCAGGGTCGACCTGGTCATCTCCAACCCGCCGTACATCCCGCCCGGCGCGGTGCCGCGCGACCCCGAGGTGCGCGACTACGACCCGGTACGCGCCCTCTACGGCACCGGCGACGACGGGCTAGGCGAGGTGCGGGCCGTCGAGCTCACCGCGCGCCGCCTGCTGCGGCCCGGCGGCTGGGTCGCCGTCGAGCACGCCGACGAGCAGGGCAGGGACGTCTACCTGCAGTTCTCGGAAGACAACGGCTGGCGTGACGTACGGCTACGGCAGGATCTCACCCGCAGAGACCGATTCGTCACCGCCAGGCTGGGCCAGGACTAGGATGCACGCGAAGCGGCGCGGCCTTCTCCGGACGACGCCGAACATGACGGAAGGAGGAGGCCTCGTAGAGCGCCGCTCGCGAGCGGAGTGAGGCAATGAGACCGTGACAAAGCGCTTTGACTGCAGCGATCTCGAACAGCGGGCCGAGGGCCTGCGAGAGGCGGCCGCCGCCGTCCGGCGCGGCGAGCTCGTCGTGCTGCCCACCGACACGGTGTACGGGATCGGCGCCGACGCCTTCACCCCCGCCGCCGTCACCGCGCTGCTGGACGCCAAGGGCCGCGGCCGCGACATGCCGCCGCCCGTCCTCGTCGGCACCGTACGGGCGGCCAACGCGCTCGTCGAGGACCTCGGACCGTACGGGCAGGACCTGATAGACGCGTTCTGGCCGGGGCCGCTGACCATCGTCTGCAAGGCGAACCGCGCCCTGTCGTGGGACCTCGGCGACACGAAGGGCACGGTCGCGCTGCGCATGCCGCTCCACCCGGTGGCGCTCGACCTGCTCAAGGAGACCGGCCCGATGGCCGTCTCCAGCGCCAACCGCTCGGGCATGGCGGCCGCCGCCACCGCGGCGGAGGCGGAGGAGCAGCTCGGCGACTCGGTCGCGGTCTACCTCGACGGCGGCAAGACCACCGACAACACCCCGTCGTCGATCCTCGACCTGACCACCGCCGTGCCCCGGCTCCTGCGCCGCGGCGCCATCCCGGTCGAGAAGCTGCGCGGCATCATCGGGTACGTCGCGACCGACGGCTGACCGATACCGTCTGCTTATCCCGCCTGCGCGGTGGGTGGCGGCGAGAATACGGTGGGCCCGGGAGCTAGCGACGTCCGGGAGTGGCCCATGGGCAAGTTCGACGGCATGGATCCCCAGCTGGTCCGCGAGCTGCTGGCGGAGACGAAACAGGCGGCCGTCGAGCTGCGCGAGGTGGAGGGGCGCGTCTCGCAGATCATGTCCAGGGTGGGCCTCGCGACCCAGACCACCCATCGGCCCGTCCAGGTGGCGGACTCCGCGGACCGGATGGTCAAGGACGTCTCCGCCCGGCTGGACCTCCTCGAGAAGCGCGCCGCCGGCGAGTCCCCTTCTGGCGACTCCCGCCGCACGGACCCTCCCACCGACAAACCAGGTACTGACCAGAAGCCCGACAAATCCAACCCAGACACGGACGCCCGGGACGGGAAGCCGGACGGGGACGCGCGGGATGGGAAACCCGACGGGGGCAAGCCGGACGCGGATGCGCGGGGCGACAAGCCCGATGGGGGCAAGCCGGACGCTGACAGTCGCGGCGAGAAGCCGGATGGGGGCAAGCCTGACGCGGACGCCCGCGGTGAGAAGCCGGACGCGGATGCGCGGGGCGAGAAGCCGGATGGGGGCAAGCCTGACGCGGACGCTCGTGGTGAGAAGCCGGATGTGGATCGGCCCGAGGCCAAGCCCAGCGAGGACGGGAAGTGCGACGACGGCGCCACGGCCCGAGAGGACAAGCCCGTTACCGGTACCCCCGAGGAGAAGCCTGACGCCGACGCTCGCGGTGAGAAGCCCGATGTCGGTACTCCTGAGGAGAAGCCGGACGCCGATGCCCGCGGTGAGAAGCCGGATGCGGATCAGCCTGAGGCCAAGCCCGGTGAGGACGGGAAGTGTGACGACGGCGTCCCGGGACGAGAGGACAAACCCGACGTCGGTACCCCCGAGGAGAAGCCGGATGCTGACGCTCGTGGTGAGAAGCCCGATGTCGGTACTCCTGAGGAGAAGCCGGACGCCGATGCCCGCAGTGAGAAGCCGGACGCGATAGGCCAGGAGAAGCCGGACGCGGACCGGTCCGAGACGAAGCCCGGGGAGGATGGCCGACGGGACGGGGCGTGCGACGGCGAGCCCGGGACCCAGAAGCCTGATGCCGGTGGACAGCGGGACGGAAACACCCAGGGCATCGCCGACACCCCCCGTAAGGATCACCCGGACGACATCGAGACCGGCAGGCCAAAGGTCGTCGAGATCGACGGGGTCAAGGTGGTCCAGGTGCCCCTCGACCCGCCCACCGCGAAGGAGCTGGAGAGTCTCCTGGAGAACCTCGACCAGGTCCAGCCGGCCGACACGCCCTCCGTCGGCGGCCCCTGCGACGACGGCACCGCCCAGGACACCCACCCACCGGATCAGGGACGCGCCACCCCCGACGAGGGACGCGCCACGCCAGATCAGGGACGCACCACGCCCGACGAGGGACGCGCCACGCCAGATCAGGGACGCACCACGCCCGACGAGGGACGCGCCACGCCAGATCAGGGGCGCGCCACGCCAGACCAGGGGCGCGCCACGCCCGACGAAGGACGGACGACTCCCGACCAGGGACGCGCGACGCCCGACACGCCTGGGACCGGTCAGGACGCCCCCTCAAGGGGTGGCGACGCCGGGCTGGTCGTTCCACCCACCCCACCCCCTGATGACGCCGCCACGGCCGCTGTGAGCGCCAGCGCTCCGCCGCCTGACGGCGCCGTCTCGTCCGGCGAGGGCTCGCGCACCGAGGGCGCGGTCTCGTACGACGCAGGCTCCCGTCGTGACGATGCGGTCTCGTACGGCGAGGGTTCGCGACCCGAGAGCGCGATCTCGTACGGCGAGGGCTTGGGCCGTGACGACGTTGTCGCGTACGGAGAGGGCTCACGTACCGAGGGTGCGGGCTCGTACGGCGAGGGTTTGCGGCCGGGTGTGGTGGCGGGGGAGGGTGCGGCGCCGAGTGAGGAGGAGTTGCGGGAGCTCATCGCGCGGGCCGCGGGCGTTCCGTCCATGGAGATGCCGTCCGTCGAGGGCGCGGAGGGGGAGTGGGGCCCGGGGGCCGACGGTCCGCCGGGGCAGGTCGAGCCCGGTGGTCCGCGGCGAGGCGATGACGATGGGAGGAGTGCCTGATGTACGTGGATCCGCCCGCGCCGCGGCCCCGTGAGCTGGGGGAGATGCCGCCCGCCACCGCGACCGGTCCGCTCGACGAGCAGCCGCGGGTGTGGGAGTTCAACCCTGAGTACCAGCGGCTGGTCACCGCGTGGCAGGAGGCCCTGCCCCTGCTCGACAAGCTGTCCAAGGCCCTGGACAAGCCCTACGCCAAGGCCAGGAGCCCGCAGACCTGGGACGCCCCGGTGGGGTCGCGCTATGTCGAGGACATCGGCCAGTGGCGCACCAGGCTCGGCCTCTACCGTCAGGCCGTGCTCACGGCCATCAGCGACGAGGCCGCCGACACGCCCCGGTGGATCCCGGCTCCGGCGGGGGCGCCGCACGCCTTCTCCTGAGAAGGAGTGCCAAACTAGGACAAAGAGGTACGTCGCCGTACAGTGGGGTCATGGGCGCAGGACCCTTCTACGGTCCGGGCTTCGGGCTCCTGGAGGAGCGGGACCCGGAGGTGGCCGCGCTGCTGCTCGACGAGGTCGAGCGGGTGCGCGGCGGCCTCCAGCTCATCGCCAGCGAGAACTTCGCCTCACCCGCCGTGCTGGCCGCCCTCGGCTCCACGCTGAGCAACAAGTACGCGGAGGGCTACCCGGGCGGCCGCTACTACGGCGGGTGCGAGGTCGTCGACCGGGCCGAGCGGCTGGCCGTCAGGCGGGCGCGCGAGCTGTTCGGCGCCGAGCACGCCAACGTGCAGCCGCATTCCGGCGCGTCCGCCAACCTGGCCGCCTACGCGGCGCTGCTGCAGCCGGGTGACCGGATGCTGGCCATGGCGCTGCCGCACGGCGGACATCTCACGCACGGGTCGCGGGCCAACTTCTCCGGCCGGTGGTTCGACGTGGCCTCGTACGGGGTGCGGCGCGACACGGAGCTGATCGACTACGACGAGGTCAGGGACCTGGCGCTGCGGCACCAGCCCAAGCTCATCGTGTGCGGGGCGACCGCCTATCCGCGGCTGATCGACTTCGGGGTGTTCCGGGGGATCGCCGACGAGGTGGGGGCGTGGCTGATGGCGGACGTGGCGCACCCGATGGGGCTGATCGCGGCCCGCGCCATCCCGTCCCCGGTCCCGGAGGCGGACGTCGTCACCTTCACCACCCACAAGACGCTGCGCGGACCGCGCGGCGGCGGCATCCTGTGCACCGCCGAGCTGGCCGCGCGGATCGACCGGGCGGTGTTCCCGTTCACGCAGGGCGGGCCGATGATGCACGCGGTGGCGGCCAAGGCGGTGGCGTTCGGGGAGGCGCTGCGGCCGGAGTTCGCCGGCTACGCCCGGCAGGTGATCGCCAACGCGCGGGCGCTGAGCGAGGCGCTGGCGGAGGCGGGCATGCGGCCTGTCACCGGCGGCACGGACACCCACCTGGCGCTGATCGACGTGCGCGGGCTGGGCGTCACCGGCGCCGAGGCCGAGCTCAGGTGCGCCGCGGCCGGCATCACGCTCAACCGCAACGCGATACCGTACGACCCCGAACCGCCGCGCGTGACCTCGGGCGTCCGGGTCGGCACGCCCTGCGTCACCACCCAGGGCCTGGAGCCCCGGGATCTGCGGGAGGTCGGGGCGCTGGTGGCCCGCGCGGTGCGCGACCAGGAGTCGGCCGCGGACGTCAGGGACAGGGTGACGGCGCTGCTGGGCATACATCAGCCTTACATGGACCAATAATAAGCTGGTCTGTGTCGTTTTCCGGTCACAGCCGGCCGGAGCATCCGGGAAACTAGGTCCGTGCGCGAATACCTGTTCATGGCGCTCATCGCGGCAGCGGTGACCTATCTGCTGGTCCCTCTGGTGCGCCGCTTCGCCATCCGCATCGGCGCGGCCCCCGAGATCCGTGATCGTGACGTGCACACCACGCCCACGCCCCGGCTGGGCGGCCTGGCGATGTACGGGGGTCTGGTCGTCGGGCTGCTGGTGGCCGCCCAGCTGACCAACACCGGCAAGGCGCTGGCCGGCACCGCCGCCGAGCCGGTCGTGGCCCTGATCCTGGCGGGCGGCCTGATCACGGTGACCGGCTTCCTGGACGACTGGTGGGGGATGGACCCCTTCATCAAGCTGGCCGGGCAGATCGCCGCCGCCGGGGTGCTGGTCCATTTCGAGCTGAGACTGACCTACATCCCGCTGCCGAAGGACTGGGGCGGCTCCACCAGCCTCGACTACACGCTGAGCGCGATCATCACGATCCTCGTGGTGGTGGTGGCGATCAACGCGGTCAACTTCGTCGACGGGCTCGACGGGCTCGCGGCCGGCATCGTGTGCATCGCCGCCATGGCGACCTGGGCCTACTCCATCTACCTCGGGCAGAACATCAGCGGTGACCGCATCACCACCACCGCCGCCATCTCCGCCGTGCTCATCGGGGCCTGCATCGGCTTCCTGCCGCACAACTTCCACCCGGCCAAGATCTTCATGGGCGACACCGGCGCGATGCTGATCGGGCTGGTGCTGGCCTCGTCGCTCGTCACCGTGATGCCGGTGGACCCGTCGGTCATCGAGGGCATCAACCGGTTCGGCGTGCTGCTGCCCCTGCTGGTGCCGGCCGCGGTCCTGGTGCTCCCGCTCATCGATCTGATAACGGCCGTGGTGCGCCGCACCTCCTACGGGATGTCGCCGTTCGCGCCCGACCGCGGCCACCTGCACCACCGGCTGATGGACATCGGCCACTCCCACCGGCAGTCCGTGATGATCATGTACGCGTGGACGTTCCTGTTCGCGTTCGGCATCTTCGCGATGTCCGTGGTCACGGTGCCGGTGCTGGCGTTCCCGGTGGTCATCCTGCTGGCCCTGGGCGTGCTGGTGCTGATGGCGCTGCCGCGCTGGCGGGGCAGGGGCGGCGCGCACACCTCGCGGGGCAAGCCGTCGAGCGACGACGACGACGGCCCGCCCACCGGCCCGATGCCGCCGGTCCGGCCCGACGCCGAGTTCCGGCGGCCGGTGCCGCCGCCCGGCCCGCCGCGGGAGCGGCCGAGCACCGATCCGAACTCGGTCATTCCCATCTATCCGGGCCGATCGTGATCGCGAACTAGAAACGGCAGGTAAAAGCAGCCTTCCGTGAGCTTGTGATATCTTTCACGAGCAGGGCCTCCAGATTTTCGTGTTCTGGAGGTAGCAAACGCTCGCTTGATAACTCGCGATGGAGCACCGATGCAGGCCAACGACGTGCGCGTACTGAAAAGCGCCGCGCTTCCCACCCTCGGGGTCGGAGTCGTCGCGCTGGCCGCGGCCACCATCCTGGCCGGTGGCAAAGGAGCGCTCGGCGCGGCCATCGGCGTGCTCCTGGTGATGGTCTTCTTCAGCGTCAGCGTGGTGGCCGTGTCGTACGCGGCCCGCGTCTCGCCCCAGCTGATGGCCATCGCCGCGATGGGCAGCTACCTCGTGAAGGTCATCGTCATCATGCTGATGCTGGCCACCTTCGGCGACACCACGCTGTGGAACTCGCAGGCTTTCGCCTGGACCGTGGTGGTCGGCACGATCGTGTGGACGGCCTTCGAGGTCCGCGCCTTCCTCAAGACCAAGATGCTGTACGTCGACCCCGACGCCAAGGTCCCCGGGCACGGCGACTGATGAGCCTGGTAAAACACGGGGTCCGATATGACTAGTCCTCTGCCCGCCTGCTATCGTCAGGGCCGCGATGAGCGAACAGGAACGCCGACCGGAGACAGACGGTCGCGACTTCGCCGACGCCATGTGGTCAGTCCCCAGCTATCTTCTCGCCGGGATGGCGGTCTACGGCGGCATCGGCTGGTTGCTGGACCGTTGGCTCGACCTGTCCGCGTTCTTCCCCATAGGCATCGTCCTGGGGCTGGTGCTGGCCGGCTACGCGGTCTACCGACGGCACGGTCGCTAGCCCCACGCCGCGACCGCTTCGCCGAGGAAATTCCTGTGATCCACTACGACGTTGAAGGGAACGCCGCGTGAGTGCGCTGACGGTCCTAGCGGCACCACCGGGTGAGTTCGGTGCGCCGACGCCTGGCGAGCTGTTCGACCTGCCCCCCATCATTCCCGGGGTCGCCTGGTTCACCAAGCCGGTCCTGCTCGCCCTCCTCAGCTCGATCATCGTGATCGGCGTGTGCTGGGCGGCCTTCGCCAAGCCGAAACTCGTCCCCCGGGGCATCCAGAACGTCACCGAATATGGCTACATGTTCGTTCGCGACCAGGTCGCCCGGCCCTTCCTGGGCAAGGACACCGACCGGTGGATGGGCCTGCTCGTCAGCGTCTTCTTCCTGGTGCTGGTCTGGAACCTCATGGGCGTCATCCCCTTCCTCCAGTTCCCGGTCGCCTCGCACATCGCCTTCCCGTTCGTGCTGGCGCTCTCGATCTACGTCCTGAAGATCTACCTGGGCGTCAAGCACCAGGGCGGCATCGGCTACTTCAAGAACATGATGTTCCCGCCGGGGCTGCCGAAGTCGATCTATCTGCTGCTGGCCCCGATCGAGTTCCTCTCGAACATGATCATCGCGCCGTTCACGCACGCCGTGCGACTGTTCGCGAACATGTTCGCGGGCCACATGCTGCTCGCCTTCTTCAGCATGGTGGGTTTCTGGTTCCTCTTCGAGAAGCTGACCCTGCCGGGCTCCACCATCGGTGTCCTCGGCGTGGTGATGACCATCATCCTCACCGGCTTCGAGATGTTCATCCAGTTCCTGCAGGCATTCCTCTTCGCGATGCTGGCCGCGATGTACATCGGTGGCTCGCTGCACGCGGAGCACTGAACCCCATACCGGAATATCCATGACCGGTGAGACTCCACTTCACCGGCCGTCCAGTAAAGGAATAAGAGCAATGGGTCTTCTCGCTGAGGTCTCCGGCAACGTCACCGCCATCGGTTACGGTCTCGCCGCCATCGGCCCCGGCATCGGCGTCGGCATCATCTTCGGTCAGGGCGTGCAGGCCATCGCCCGCCAGCCCGAGGCCTACGGCCTGATCCGCCAGAACATGCTCCTCGGCTTCGTCCTCACCGAGGCCCTCGCCCTGATCGGTCTGGTCGCGCCGTTCATCTTCCAGGCTCTCTGACGGCCAGAAGCATCCCCTGACGAAAGGCTGCACCCATGAACATGGCAGCTACGCTCCTCACAGTGGCGGCGGAGGAGGGTGCCAACCCGCTCATGCCGCACACTTACGAGCTCGTCGTCGGCATCTTCTCGTTCTTCGTCGTCGTTCTCGTCGTCGGCAAGATGCTCGTCCCGCGCATCCAGAAGACGCTGGCCGAGCGCACCGACGCCATCGAGGGCGGCATCAAGAGGGCGGAGGAGGCCCAGGCTCAGGCCCAGGCCCTGCAGCAGCAGTACGCCGAGCGGCTCGAAGAGGCGCGGCGCGAGGCGGCCAGGCTCCGCGAGGAAGCTCGTGAGCAGGCCGCGCTGATCAAGGCGGAGCTCCGCGAGGAGGCGCAGGCCGAGGCCCGTCGCCTCGTCGAGGCCGCGCACGCCCAGATCGAGGCCGACCGCCAGGCGGCGTTCGCCCAGCTCCGCACCGAGATCGGCCGTCTGTCGACCGACCTGGCCGGCCGCATCGTCGGCGAGTCGCTGACGGACGAGGCCCGGCAGAGCCGCATCGTCGACCGGTTCCTCGACGAGCTGGAGAGCTCCAACGCGCAGGCGGTGCGCTAATGCGCGGCATGAGCAGAACCTCGCTGGCAGAGGTCGAGGAGCGCTTCAACGCGGTCGCGGGCAGCGCTGACCTCGCCACGCTCTCCGACGAGCTGTTCGCGGTCGCGGATCTGCTCGACCGCGAGCACGGCCTGCGCCGGGCGCTGTCCGACCCGGCGAGGCCCGCCGAGCAGAAGGCGCAGAGCGTGCGCGTGCTGCTGGAGGGCAAGGTCAGCGAGTCGGCGGTCGCCACCACCGAGGCCGCGGTCTCGGCCCGGTGGTCGCGCGTCGGCGACCTGGCCGACGTGATCGAGCGGCTCGGCGTGGTCGCGGCCGCCGCCGAGGCGGAGAGCCAGCGGCGGCTCGACGACGTGGAGGACGAGCTCTTCCGCTTCGGCCGCATCGTCGCCGCCAACCCGTCGCTGCGCCGCGCGCTCAGCGACGCCGGCGCCCCGGCGGAGGGCAAGCGCGAGCTGCTGCGGTCCTTGCTCGAAGGCAAGGTCGCGCCCAGCACGATGCGGCTCATCACGCAGGTTGTGGTACATCCACGAGGACGTAGCCTGGAGACAGGGCTGGAGGAGTTCGGCCGGCTGGTGGCTCAGCAGAGCCGGCGCCTGGTCGCCGTGGTCCGCAGCGCGGTCGAGCTGACCGAGGAGCAGAGGCAGCGTCTCATCACGTGGCTGCGCTCCTCCTACGGCCGTGACGTGCACCTGAACGTCGAGGTGGACAAGCGAGTGCTCGGTGGGTTCTCGGTCCGCATCGGCGACGAGATCATCGACACCACCATTGTGGGACGAATCGAAGAAGTCCGCCGCCGGTTGGCCGGCTAGGCGAATAGGGAGACAGAGTAGAGATGGCGGAGCTTACGATCCGGCCGGACGAGATCCGGGACGCGCTTGAGCGCTTCGTCCAGGCGTACGAACCGGAAGGCGCCGCGCGCGAGGAGATCGGGACCGTCGTCGACGCCGGCGACGGTATCGCCCATGTCTCCGGCCTTCCCTCGGCGATGGCGAACGAGCTGCTCGAGTTCGAGAACGGTACGCGCGGCCTGGCACTTAACCTCGACCCGCGTGAGATCGGTGTCGTTATCCTCGGCGAGTTCGCCGGCATCGAGGAGGGCCAGACGGTCCGCAGGACGGGCGAGGTCCTGTCCGTGCCCGTCGGCGACAACTTCCTCGGCCGCGTCGTCGACCCCCTGGGCAAGCCGCTCGACGGCAAGGGCGCGATCGAGCACGAGGAGCTGCGCGCCCTGGAGCTGCAGGCCCCGTCGGTCGTCCAGCGGCAGCCCGTGAAGGAGCCGCTGCAGACCGGCATCAAGGCGATCGACGCGATGACCCCGATCGGCCGCGGCCAGCGTCAGCTGATCATCGGCGACCGCGGCACCGGCAAGACCGCGATCGCCGTCGACACGATCCTCAATCAGCGCGAGGGCTGGCTGTCGGGCGACCCGGAGCGCCAGGTGCGCTGCGTCTACGTCGCCGTCGGTCAGAAGGGCTCGACGATCGCGCAGGTGCGTTCCCGCCTTGAGGAGGCGGGCGCGATGGACTACACGACCATCGTCGCCGCCCCGGCCTCCGACCCCGCGGGTTACAAGTACATCGCCCCCTACGCCGGTTCGGCCATCGGCCAGCACTGGATGTACCAGGGCAAGCACGTCCTCATCATCTTCGACGACCTCACCAAGCAGGCCGACGCCTACCGCGCGGTCTCGCTGCTGCTGCGCCGCCCGCCGGGCCGCGAGGCGTTCCCCGGTGACGTCTTCTACCTCCACTCCCGCCTGCTGGAGCGCTGCGCGAAGCTCTCCAACGACATGGGCGCGGGCTCGATGACCGGTCTGCCGATCATCGAGACCAAGGGCAACGACGTGTCGGCGTTCATCCCGACCAACGTCATCTCCATCACCGACGGCCAGTGCTTCCTGGAGACCGACCTGTTCAACGCGGGCGTCCGTCCCGCGATCAACGTCGGTATCTCCGTCTCCCGAGTCGGCGGCTCGGCCCAGGTCAAGGCCATGCGCAAGGTGGCCGGCACGCTCAAGCTCTCCCTGTCGCAGTACCGCGACCTGGAGGCCTTCGCGGCCTTCGCCTCCGACCTCGACGCCGCCTCCCGGGCCCAGCTCGACCGCGGCCAGCGTCTGGTCGAGCTGCTCAAGCAGCCGCAGTACTCACCGTTCCCGGTCGAGCGTCAGGTGGTGTCGGTGTGGGCCGGCACGACCGGTGAGCTCGACGAGGTGCCGGTCGAGGACGTCCGCCGCTTCGAGTCGGAGTTCCTCGACTACCTGGCCTCCTCGCACAAGGGCATCTTCGACGGCATCCGCGAGACCAAGGAGCTGCCGGACGACGCGGCGACCGCTCTCAAGGACGCCATCACGGAGTTCAAGAAGGGCTTCACCACCTCTTCGGGCGAGCTGCTGGTGAAGGACGAGCCGGTGGCGCCGCTCGAGGCGGACGAGGTCGGCCAGGAGAAGATCAAGAAGGTCGTCCGTCCGGCGACGGGGAAGTAGCACATGGGTGCCCAGCTAAGGCTGCTGCGGCGGCGGATCAACTCGGTCAAGTCGACCGCGAAGATCACGCGCGCCCAGGAGCTCATCGCCTCCTCACGGATCGTGCGGGCGCAGCAACGGATGCAGGCGGCGCTGCCGTACGAGCGCGAGATCACTCGCGCCGTCACCGGCGTCGTCAGCAACGCGGCCAGCGTCGACCATCCGCTGACCGTGGCGAAGGAGAACCCCGCCAAGGCGGGCGTCCTCATCGTCACCAGCGACAGCGGCTTCTGCGGCGGCTTCAACGCCAACGTGCTGCGTGAGGCCGAAGCGCTGCGCGGGCTCATCGAGGGCCGCGGGATGCAGTACATCCCGTTCGTCAGCGGGACCAAGGGAGTCACCTGGCACACCTTCCGCCAGCGCGAGATGGGCGGTCAGTGGACCGGTTTCTCCAGGAACCCGTCGTACGCCGACGCCAAGGAGATCGCGACCACGCTGATCGACTCGTTCAAGGACGACAACGGGATCGACGAGATCCACATCGTCTCGACGCAGTTCGTCTCGATGCTCACGCAGAACGTCGTGGTCCGGCGGATCCTGCCGCTCGAGGTCGAGGTGACCGAGGCGACGGAAGCCACCGTGATCCCGCCGTACTTCGAGTTCGAGCCGACCGCCGGCGACGTGCTGGAGTCGCTGCTGCCGCGCTACGTGGAGTCCCGCATCTTCACCGCGCTGCTGCAGTCGGCGGCCTCCGAGGAGGCCGCGAGGCGGCGCGCGATGAAGTCCGCGACCGACAACGCCAACGAGCTGATGCGGATTCTCACCCAGCAGATGAACCAGGCTCGCCAGGCCGAGATCACCCAGGAAATCAGCGAGATCGTCGGTGGCGCCAACGCGCTCGCTGACGCCGCAGCGGGGAAAGAGTGAAATGACTGCAGAGGCTGTTGAAACTGTAGAAACCCCCGCGGCCGGCACTGGCCGCGTGGCACGTGTCACCGGCGCCGTCGTCGACGTGGAGTTCTCCGTCGAGACGATGCCGGACATCTATAACGCGCTCAAGGTCGACGTGACCCTCGGCGGCCAGACCAGGACCCTGACCCTCGAGGTGGCCCAGCACCTGGGCGACAACCTCGTCCGGGCCATCTCCATGCAGCCGACCGACGGCCTGGTCCGCGGCCAGGCGGTGACCGACACCGGCGGCCCGATCTCGGTGCCCGTCGGCGACGTCGTCAAGGGCCACGTGTGGAACGCGCTGGGCGAGACGCTCGACGTGCCGACCTCGTCGCTCAAGATCGAGGAGCGGTGGGGCATCCACCGGCCGTCGCCGCCCTTCGACCAGCTCGAGTCCCGCACCGAGCTGCTGGTCACCGGCATCAAGGTCATCGACCTGCTCACCCCGTACGTGCAGGGTGGGAAGATCGGTCTGTTCGGCGGCGCGGGCGTCGGCAAGACCGTTCTGATCCAGGAGATGATCCGCCGCGTCGCCCGTAACTTCGGCGGCACCTCGTGCTTCGCCGGGGTCGGCGAGCGCACCCGTGAGGGCAACGACCTCTGGCTGGAGATGGAGGAGGCGGACGTCCTCAAGGACACCGCGCTCGTCTTCGGCCAGATGGACGAGCCGCCGGGCACCCGGCTGCGGGTGGCGCTGTCCGCGCTGACCATGGCGGAGTACTTCCGCGATGTGCAGAAGCAGGACGTGCTGCTGTTCATCGACAACATCTTCCGCTTCACGCAGGCCGGTTCCGAGGTCTCCACGCTGCTCGGCCGCATGCCGTCCGCGGTGGGTTACCAGCCGACGCTGGCCGACGAGATGGGTGTGCTCCAGGAGCGCATCACCTCGACGCGTGGTCACTCGATCACCTCCATGCAGGCGATCTACGTGCCCGCGGACGACATCACCGACCCGGCCCCGCACAACGCGTTCGCGCACCTCGACGCGCAGACCGTGCTCTCGCGGCCGATCTCGGAGAAGGGCATCTACCCGGCGGTGGACCCGCTCGACTCCTCCTCCCGGATCCTCGACCCGCAGATCGTGGGCGAGGAGCACTACCGGGTGGCCCAGGAGACCAAGCGGATCCTGCAGAAGTACCGCGAGCTCCAGGACATCATCGCCATCCTCGGCATCGACGAGCTCTCCGAGGAGGACAAGGTCACCGTCCAGCGGGCCCGCCGCATCGAGCGCTTCCTGTCGCACCCGATGTACGCGGCCGAGGCCTTCACCGGCCAGCCGGGCGAGACCGTGCCGCTGGACGAGACCATCGCCTCGTTCAAGGGGCTGTGCGCGGGCGAGTACGACCACCTGCCCGAGCAGGCGTTCTTCATGGTCGGTGGTATCGACCAGGCCGTGGCCAAGGCCAAGGAACTCGAGCGCCGCTAAACCGCCCTCTTATGGTGGTGGCGCGGCGGCCGGCCGTGCCACCACCTGATCGGAAAGGAACCTACACCAGTGGCTAAGCTACGCGTAGGGGTTGTCTCACCCGAGCGTGAGATCTGGTCGGGCGAGGCCGACATGGTGATTGCCAAGACCGTGGACGGCGAGATCGGTATCATGCCGCAACACGCACCCGTGCTCGGCGTCCTCGTCGAGGGCGGCGTGCTGCGCGTGAAGCGGGAGGGTGAGTCCGACCTGGTCGCCGCGGTTCACGGGGGCTTCATCTCCGTGGCCGACGACGAGGTCTCGGTGCTCGCGGAGGCGGCCGAGCTCGGTTCCGAGGTCGACGTCGCCGCGGCCCGTGACGCTCTCGACCGCGCGCAGGCCTCTGTCGAGGCCAACCAGGAAGACGCCGACGCGGCGCTCGAGGCCAAGCGGGCTCGGGCACGGCTGCGTGCGGCGGGCGAAGAGGTCTGACTTACACGAGCCTTTGGGGGGCGGCATGGTGGCAACGTTGGTGATCTGCGCGCTGCTGGCCGCCGCCCTGGTGGGCGCGCGGGTGTTCATGGTGGCTCGCCGCGGCAACGTACCGTGCCGCCTGAAGGCGGGCGACGGGGGGTGGCGTGCCGGAGTGGCACGCTATGCCGACGGAGAACTCCACTGGACCCCGCTCCTGGGTGTGCGACTGAGGCCGCGCCACGCGATCGCGAGGCGCGGCCTCGTCGTTTCCGGGCGCAGAGAGCTCGACAACGGGCTGTACGCCGTCGACTGCTCCGGCTCGACCCGTGACGTCTCGCTGGCGATGAGCGCCGACGCCCTGACCGGTTTCCTGGCCTGGCTGGAGTCGGCGCCGCCGAGCGCCTATCTGGACGTCGCCTGACCGGCTAGCGGGTGCCGCCGGGCTTCCAGAGGATCTCGTCGCCGTCGTGGGCGACCCTGCACAGGATGAAGAGCAGGTCCGACAGCCGGTTGAGGTAGGTGGCGGTCAGCGGGTTCATGTCGTCGTGCTCGTGCAGTGCCGCCCACGTGGTGCGCTCGGCGCGGCGGACGGTCACGCGCGCCAGGTGGAGCGCGGCGGTGGCGGGGTCGCCGCCCGGCAGGATGAAGCTGCGCAGCGGCTTGAGCCGCTCGTTGAAGAGGTCACACTGCTCCTCCAGCCAGTCGATGTACGACTGCTCGACCCGTAGCGGCGGGAACTCCGGATTCTCGGTGATCGGGCTGGACAGGTCGGCCCCGAGGTCGAACAGCTCGTTCTGGACGCGCCGCAGCACCGGTACGAGGTCGCCGGGCAGGGTGTCGTGCGCCAGGGCCAGCCCGAGATGGGCGTTGGCCTCCTCCACGTCCGCGTAGGCGGCCAGCCGCGGATCGGTCTTCGAAGTCCGGCTCATGTCGCCGAGCGTGGTGGTGCCGTCGTCCCCCGTGCGGGTGTAGATACGGGAGAGGACGACCGGTTTGTCCTTGTCTGCGCGCGTCATGTGCTCAGCGTAATGACAAATGTCATCCGGAACGGACGCGGATCACACCCCAGGCTGCTGATTTCCACGACTACCAGGCGAATGCCGCACGCGCCACGATCTATCCATGACGAAGGAGAGGACCTGATGCTCGAGATAAGCGGGCTGCGCAAGCGCTTCGCCGGAGGCCCCGGGGCGCCCGAGGGAAAGCAGGCCCTGGACGGGATCGGCTTCACCGTCCGGCCGGGTGAGATGTTCGGGTTCGTGGGCGCGAACGGCGCGGGCAAGTCGACGACCATGCGGATCGTCATGGGCGTGCTCAAGGCCGACGCCGGCACCGTGAGCTGGCGCGGCGAGCCCATGACGCACGCCGACCGCCAGCGCTTCGGCTACATGCCGGAGGAGCGCGGCCTCTACCAGAAGATGCGCGCGGGCGAGCAGATCGAGTACTTCGGCCGGCTGCACGGGATGAGCCAGGCCAACGCGAAGAAGGCCACCGAGGACCTGCTGGAGCGGCTCAGCCTGACGGACCGCAGGAACTCCAGCGTGGAGTCGTTGTCGCTGGGCAACCAGCAGCGCGTCCAGCTCGCGGTGGCGCTCGTGCACGACCCCGAGCTGCTGATCCTGGACGAGCCGTTCTCCGGTCTCGACCCGATCGCGGTCGACGCGCTGGCCACGGTGCTGCAGGAGCGGTGCCGCGGCGGGGTGCCGGTGATCTTCTCCAGCCACCAGCTCGAACTGGTGGAGCGGCTGTGCGACTCCGTGGGCATCGTCTCCGCGGGCCGGATGGTGGCCAGCGGCACGGTCGACGAGCTGCGCGCCGCCGAGGGCGGCATGCTGCGGGTCGTGGTCCGCGACCCGGCCCCCGGGTGGGCGGACGGCCTGCCGGGTCAGGTCGACGTGCAGGGCAACCGGCACGTGCTGGTCACCGAGGACGGCGACGACCAGGACATCCTGCGCCGGGCCATCAAGGCGGGACACGTCGAGCACTTCGGGGTCGAGCAGCCGACCCTCACCGAGATCTTCAAGGAGGCCGTGGCGTGAACGGGATGATGCTGGTCGCGCGGCGGGAGATCACGACGCAGATACGGACCCGGTCGTTCGTCATCAGCCTGCTGGTCACCGTCGTGGTGGTGGGAGCGCTGGCGTTCGCGCCCAAGCTGTTCGACCGTCCTGACTCGTACACGATCGGCACCGTGAACTCGCAGCAGCTGCCGCTGGAAGCGGCGGCGCCGGACATCGAGTTCGAGTGGCGCAGCTTCCCCGACGAGGCCGCGGCCACGCGGGCCGTGCTCGACGGGGACGTGGACGCGGTCCTGGTCGACGGGGCCAAGGTGTTCACCGACGGGCAGATCGAGACCGAGCTGGGCGTCCTCCTGCAGAGCACGCACCGCGAGGCGAAGCTGGGCGCGGCCGGGGTGCAGATCGCGCCCCTGCAGATGGAGTCCGTCGGCGCGGACACCCGCTACCAGGCGGCCAGGACCGGCATCGCCGTGGTGCTGGTGCTGGTGCTGTTCATGCTCATCCTCGGACAGGTCATGATGGTCGCCATGGGCGTGGTGGAGGAGAAGGGCAGCCGGATCGTGGAGATCCTGCTCAGCTCGGTGCGCCCGTGGCAGCTCCTCGGCGGCAAGGTCATCGGTCTGGGCGTGCTCGGGCTGATCAACCTCGGCGCGATCCTGGTGGCCGGCATCGGCGCCTCGTTCGCCTCCGGGTTCGCCGCCGACTTCCCGCCGGGCATGACGGGCATCGTGGCCGGGGTCCTCGTCTGGTTCGTGCTCGGCTACGCGTTCTTCGCCACGCTGGGCGCCGCGCTGGCCTCTCTGGTGTCGCGCCAGGAGGAGGTCGGCAACGTGATGTCGCCGATGACCATGCTCATCATGGCGGCCTACTTCGTGGCCTTCTACGCGACCACCGACCCCACCGGCACCCTCGCCACGATCGTCTCGTTCGTCCCGCCGTTCTCCTCGATGGTGATGCCGGTGCGGATGGCGGCCACCGAGGTGCCCCTCTGGGAGGTCGCCGCGTCCGCCGGGCTCATGGTGCTGGCGGTGCTGGCCATCCTGGCCTTCGGGGCCAAGGTGTACGAGCGCGCCGTCCTGCGTACCGGGGCCAGGGTGAAACTCGGCGAAGTGCTGCGCGCGAAGTAATGAACGAGATCGACCGGGCGCGACGCAAGACCTGGTGGATGCTGGCGACCCTGGTGGCCTTCCTGTGGCTGTTCACGGGCACCCGCGTGGTCTTGTCGGCGCTCAACGGGGTGCCGCTTCCCTGGGCGCGCACCGTGCCCGCGATGATCTTGATGGCTGGTTTCACCTGGGTCTACCTGCGCATAAGCGCGGCACTGACCGAGCGCCGGTACCCCGTCCGTGAGGTGGCGGTGGCCGGGGCGACGGCCGTCGTGACGGCGGCCGTCGGCGGCGCGGACCCGATGTCCTTCGGCTTCGTCCTGGTCGCCTGGTTGTCGGTGGCCTCGCTGGAGGTGCCGTCCAGGGTGGCCGCCCTGATGGCGGCGGGCACGTTCGCCACGGGCGTGGGGCTGGCCTACGTCACCTACCTGAGCGATCCGGGCTTCCTGCTGGGCGGCGACTTGAGCGTGGGCCGGAACCTGCTGTACCTGGCCCTCCTCTACGGGGTGTTCTGCGCCGCCTTCCCTCCCACGAACCGGGTGTGGATGTGGCTGCTGGCGCTCACCATCCAGGCGCACGAGGGCAGAGAGGCGCACACCCGCCTGGCCCTGGCCGAGGAGCGGCTGCGCTTCTCCAGGGACCTGCACGACCTCGTGGGGCACCGGCTGTCCGCGATCGCGGTCAAGGCGGGGCTCGCGGTGCGGCTCTCGGACCAGGACGCGGCGGCGGCCAGGTCGCAGATGGCCGAGGTCAACGAGCTCACCAGGACGGCGCTGCGCGAGCTGCGGCAGGCCGTGCGCGGCTACCGCGAGCTTGACTTGACCGCCGAGCTGAATAGCGTGAAAGACGTACTCGAAGCGGCGGGCATCGCGTGCCACACCCGGCTGCCCTACCGTGACCTGCCGGGCGAGGTGGCGCCGGTGTTCGCCTACGTGGTGCGCGAGGCGGTGACCAACGTGCTCAAGCACAGCACCGCCACCCGCTGCGACATCCTCCTGCGGTTCACCGAGGACGAGGCCGCGCTGCGCGTACACAACGACGGCGCCGGCACGCTGGACGGTGCGGGGACCGGTAGCGGGCTGCTGGGGCTGGAGGAGCGGGTGGCCGCCGTGGGCGGCGAGCTCACCGCCGGGCCCGACGGCGACGGGGGGTTTCTGCTCACCGCTGTCGTGTCCTTGCCCGTACGTGGGTAGGGGGCATATATCCCCATGGAGGAGGTGGCATGCGCGTCCGGGGCAATCTCAAGGGTCAGGTGGTGCGGCTCGGCGCCCGGCTCGACGCGGGCACGTCGGCGGGAGTGCGCGAACGCCTGCACGAGGCGGTCGAGTCCGGCGCCGGCGACCTGATCCTCGACCTTTCCGAACTGGAGATGATCGACGCCACCGGCCTCGGCGTGCTCGTGGGCACGCACAGGCTCGCGCTCGACATAGAGCGCCGCGTGGTGCTGCGGGCGGTGCCGCCGCGGATCATGCGGATCCTGGCGGTGACCCGGCTGAACCGGGTCCTCCACGTCGAAGCGCACACCGCCGCGGTGGCGTGAATCCGTATTTCGCCGGATTCGGACGTTGAATAACGGGGGGCCGCAAATTGCGGAGGGCGGCCGTTACGGTGTCAGCGCCCGGAGGAAGAGATGCACGGCCACGCCCACGAGTTCGTCGAGCTCCGGCGGCCGGTCGGCCAGCAGCCATTCGATGAGCAGCTCCTGAAGGCCGCCAATTACCCCCAGCGCCACCAGCCGCCGATTCACCCCCGGCGCCTGCGGGAAATCGGCCCAGGCTTCCTCCACGAGCCCGGCGAAGGAGTCGATGGCGCGCTGCCGCGACATCATCAGCACATCGCCGGATCTGCGCACCTCCACATGCATGATCCGGGCCCTGCGCCAGTCGGCGGTGGTGAACTCGATATAGGCCCGAATTCCCGCCCTGATCCGGCCGTCCAGCGTGTTGGGCGCGTCCTGCACGGCCTTCGACACCACGGCGAGGCTTTCTTCGACGCAGCGCTCGTGCAACGCCTGTAAGAGTTCCTCCCGGCCGCCGAAACATTCATAGAAGGCGCGGTTGGAGATCCGCGCCTCGGAGCACAGCCTTTCGATCGTCGTGGCCGCGAAACCAGGCTTCGCGTATAGCGTGTAGGCGGCTGTCATCAGCCGCTCGCGTCTGTCGGCCAGCCTTTGTTCCGCTGACATCCCCCGGTAAGACCGGTTCACATTCCACCCGTCCAACATGATCGTGGCCCCCGAGCACACAATTATGGATGGATGATCGGATTGTGGAAAGGGCGGGCAGTTTACCTCTTACGTCGTCCGTGCAAGAACGTGACAAGTCTGATCAGCCGCTCAAGCTCGTCAGGCTGCCGGGAGAACGAGGTCAGCCGCATTCCGGGCACCGGGAAGCGCTGCCGCGCGATGGCCTTGGCGCGGGCGAACTCACGCAGCCCGTCGGCGCCGTGGATGCGCCCGAAACCGGAGTCGCCCGTACCGCCGAACGGCAGCGAGGCCACGCTCGCGAACGAGATGACCGAGTTGACGGACGCCATCCCGGTGCGCATCGCGCGCGCCAGCGCCATCGCCCTGCGCCGGTTCCCGGAGAACACCGTGCCGGCCAGCCCGTACGCCGTGTCGTTGGCCAGCTCCAGCGCCTCCTGCGCGTCCTTGGTGCGGCGCACCGTGATCGTCGGCCCGAACGTCTCCTCGCGCACCGCCGGTGAGTCCTCGGGCACGTCCTCCACGATCACCGGGTCCACGTACGGCGGCCGCACCGAGTCGGGCCCGCCCGCGACCGTCCTGCCGGACTTGGTGGCGTCGTCGATGTGCCGCTTGATGATGTCGAGCTGCCCCGGCATGGTGATCGGTCCGTAGTGCTCGCCCGCCTTCACCGTGGCGGCCCGCTCCGACAGCGCCCGCATGAACGGCTCGTACACGGCGTCGACCACGTACACCCGCTCCACGCCCACGCAGGTCTGGCCGGCGTTCGACAGTGCGCCCCACAGGCACGCGTCCGCCGCCGCCTCGACGTCGGCGTCGGCGTCGACGATGAACGCGTCCTTGCCGCCGCACTCCGCCACCATCGGCGTCAGGTTCTCCGCACAGGCCGCCATGACCCGCTTGGCCGTCGCCGTCGAACCGGTGAAGGCGATCTTCTTCACCCGGGGGTCCCGCGCCAGGGCCGCGCCCGTCTCGCCCAGCCCCGTCACCGTCTGGAACACCGGCCGCTCCGGCACCGCCTCCGCGAACAGCTCCGCCAGCCGCACCCCCACCCCGGGGGTGAACTCGCTCGGCTTGAACACCACCGCGTTGCCCGCCGCGAGCGCGTACGCGATCGACCCCATCGGGGTGAACACCGGGTAGTTCCACGGCCCGATGACCCCGACCACGCCCAGCGGCAGGTACTCCAGCGTGGCCGACAGGTTGGCGCCGACCATCCCGGGGGAGACCCTGCGCGGCCCCAGCACCTTCCGCGCGTTGCGGGCGGCCCAGTCGATGTGCGTGATCGCCAGCACGATCTCCAGCGTGGCGTCCGCGACCGGCTTGCCCGTCTCCTCGTGCACCAGCGCGGCCAGCTGCCGCAGCTCGCGCGTGACGACCGCCTTGTAGTCGAGCAGCCTGCGCCTGCGGCCCGCGTGTCCCAGCCCTTCCCACCACTCGGCGGCCTCCTGCGCCCGGGCGACGGCCTCGCGCACGGCCTCGGCGTCGTGCTTGGGGTGACTGGCGACGACCGTTCCGGTCGCGGGATTCAGGGAGTCGAATGTGAGCGTCGTCATGACGCCAACATAGAACGGTAAGCCGTCGCTTACTAGCGGGCCGGCGGCTCAGAAGAGCGTCGGGTTCTCCGGCTCGATGCCGCGCAGCGCCTGGTAGTCGAGCGTGACGCACTCGATGCCGCGGTCGGCCGCCAGCACCCTGGCCTGAGGCTTGATCTCCTGGGCGGCGAACACCCCGCGCACCGGGGCCAGCAGCGGGTCGCGGTTGAGCAGCTCCAGGTAGCGGGTGAGCTGCTCGACGCCGTCGATCTCGCCACGGCGCTTGATCTCGACCGCCACCGTCGCGCTCTTGGCGTCGCGGCACAGGATGTCGACGGGGCCGATGGCCGTCATGTATTCACGCCGGATGAGCGTGTAGCCCTCGCCGAGAGTGGTGATGTGCTCGGCGAGCAGCTCCTGCAGGTGGGCCTCGACGCCGTCCTTGATCAGCCCGGGGTCGACGCCCAGCTCGTGGGAGGAGTCGTGGAGGATCTCGGCCATCGTCAGGACCAGCTTCTCGCCGGTCTTGCCGTGGGTGACGGTCCAGGTCTCGCCGTCCTCCTTGAGCTTGCACGGCGGGTTCATCCAGTTGAGCGGCTTGAAGGCGCGGTCGTCCGCATGGATCGACACGCTCCCGTCCGCCTTGATGAGCACGAGCCTCGGCGCCATCGGGAGATGTGCCGTGAGCCGTCCGATGTAGTCGACGCTGCATCGCGCGATGACCAGCCGCATGAGGGTCCACCCTAGCGGCTCTGTAAAACTACAAGCATGGCGTTTGAAATGGTGGGAGTGGTCGGGCTCGGCACGATGGGTGCCGGGATCGCGGAAGTGTTCGCCCGGGGCGGGCTGCGGGTCATCGGGGTGGAGGCCGACGCCGACGCGCTCGCCCGCGGCCGGGGCCACCTGGAGAGATCGACGCAGCGCGCGGTCGACCGGGGCAAGCTGGCGGCCGGTGACCGCGACGAGGTCCTGGGCCGGATCACGCTCACCACCTCCCGCGAGGACCTGCGCGAGGCGGACCTGGTGGTCGAGGCCATCCCCGAGGTGCTCGGCTACAAGACGGCGCTGATGAACGACCTCGACGGGATCTGCAAGCCGGAGACGGTGCTGGCCACCAACACCTCCTCGCTGTCGGTCACCGCGATCGCCGCCGCCACCGGGCGGCCCGGCCGGGTGGTGGGCCTCCACTTCTTCAACCCGGCGCCGGTCATGCGGCTGGCCGAGGTGGTGCGCACGGTCGTGACAGACGACGACGTGGTGCCGGCGATGCGCGAGCTGGCCGTACGGCTCGGCAAGACGGCGGTGGTCGTCGGCGACCGCGCCGGGTTCGTGGTGAACCGGCTGCTCCTGCCGTACCTCAACCACGCCGCCGTGCTGATGGAGCAGGGCGTGGCCGGGCGCGACGACATCGACGCGGCGATGCGCGACGGCGCGGGGCTGCCGATGGGCCCGTTCCAGCTGCTCGACCTGATCGGGCTCGACACCGCGTACGAGATCATGGGCGTGCTGTTCGACGAGACCCGCGACCGCCGCCACGCGCCCGCGCCGGTGCTGCGCGAGCTGGTCTCGGCGCGGCTGCTGGGGCGCAAGAGCGGGCGCGGCTTCTACGGCGACGAGCCCCGGCCGCACGAGCCCGCCAAGTCCTCGGTGATCACGTTCGACGTCGCCGGGCAGGGCGGCGACGAGCTGGCCGAGCGGCTGGGCACCGCCGGGTTCAAGCGGTCGGCGGAGCCCGACGTGCTGCTCCGGATGGCCGACCGGCCGGTGATCGAGCACGCCGTCCAGCTGTCCGACCCGTCGCGGCTGGTCGGTGTCCACGTGGTGGGCGGCCGGGTGGCCGAGGTCGTCTCCACGGTCCTCACCTCCCCGGAGGCGGCCTTCGCGGCCGCCGACCTGATGAAGGTGATCGGGCTGGCCCCGGTGGCCTGCAAGGACCGGGCCGGGTTCGTGGTGGACGCGCTGCTCTACCCGTATCTCAACGACGCCGTGCGGATGTACGAGTCGGGCTACGCCCCGATCGACGAGATCGACTCGGCCATGCGGCTCGGCTGCGGCTACCCCGCCGGGCCGTTCGAGACGCTGGAGTCCGTCGGCCTGGACGTGGTGCGCGACGGGCTGCGGGCGCTGTACGCGGAGTACCGCGAGCCGGCGTTCGCCCCCGCGCCGCTGCTCGACCAGCTCGTCACGGCGGGCGTGCGCACCTTCCCGCGGCCATGAGCCCGCGCCGCGCCCGGCGCAAGGAGCCCGCCCGGCCCCCCGTCTTCCCGCGCAGCTCCGACCGGGTGGAGGAGTGGCCGGACGGTGAGTGGAAAGTACGCTCACTCACCGGCGGGACCTCCACCAAGGACTACCGCTGTCCCGGCTGCGACCAGGAGATCCGGGGCGGCCAGCCGCATCTGGTCACCTGGCCCGACTGGCCGGGCGGCGAGGACGAGCGCCGCCACTGGCATCCGGTGTGCTGGCGCAAGAGACTGGACCGCGGCCCGGGCCGCAGCCGCTACTGACCGGCTCGTACCCGATCGACGAAGGAGCGACGTGGAAATTCGCGCGGCGACCGTGCTGCCCGCCCGGCGTGAGCCGATCGAGCTGCACACCGGCGACGGCCTGACCCTGGTGGGCGAGCTCGCCCTGCCCGAGGACCGGCCGCCGGCGGCGACCCTGGTGATGCTGCACCCGCTGCCGACCCACGGCGGCTTCATGGACAGCCATGTCTACAAGAAGGCCGCCAACCGCCTGCCCGCGCTGGCCGATCTGGCGGTGCTGCGCTTCAACACCCGCGGCACCTCCTCCGACCGGGGCACCTCCGAGGGCACGTTCGACGGTGGCGAGGACGAGCGGTTCGACGTGGCGGCGGCGCTGGAGTACGCCGAGTTCCACGACCTGCCCCGGGTCTGGGTGGTCGGCTGGTCCTTCGGCAGCGAGCTGGCGCTCAAGTGGGGGCACGACCCGCTGGTCGAAGGCGCCATCCTGCTGTCCCCGCCGCTGCACCGGGCCAACGAGACCGACCTCGACGCCTGGGCGCGGTTCGGCCGGCCGCTGATCGCGCTGGTGCCCGAGTTCGACGACTACCTGCGCCCCGACGAGGCCAGGCGCCGCTTCGCGCGGGTGCCGCAGGCCGAGGTGGTCGGCGTCGAGGGCGCCAAGCACCTGTGGGTGGGCGAGCCGTACGTGCGCGTCGTGCTGAACGAGATCGTCCGCCGCGTCGTCCCCGACCGGCACCCCCTCCCCACCGAGGTGTGACCGTCATAGAATCTCGTTCGGTCCGTACGGAGGAGGCAACATGGGCGCGTTCGCTCTCGACGGCAAGAAGGCTCTGGTCACCGGGGCGTCCAAGGGCATCGGCAAGGCGATCGCGCTCGCGTACGCCGAGGCGGGCGCCGACGTGGCGCTGACCGCGCGGTCGGCCGACGCGCTGGCCGAGGTGGCCAAGGAGATCCAGGCGCGCGGCCGCGAGGCCGTGGTCATCCCCGCCGACCTGACCGACAGGGACACCGCCGCCGCCGTCGTGCGCGAGGCCGTCGCCGGGCTCGGCCACCTCGACGTGGTGGTCAACAACGCGGGCGGGTCCAACTTCCTGGTCGAGTTCAAGGACCTGCGGCTGGCAGGCTGGGACAAGATCATGCGGCTCAACCTCGACTCCGCCATGGCCGTCTGCCACGCCGCCGCGCCCCACCTGCTCGGCCGCGGCAGCGGGTCCGTGATCAACATCGCCTCCGCGGCCGCGCTCGGCGCGCCCTTCCTGGCCCCGTACGCGGCCGCCAAGGCCGGTCTGGTGGCCCTGACCAAGACGCTGGCCCTGGAGTGGGCGTCGGCGGGCGTACGGGTCAACGCGCTGTGCCCCGGCTGGACCGCCACCGACCTCAACCGCAACCTGTGGGACGACGAGAGCGGCGGCCAGGCGACGGTGGCGAACGTGCCGATGCGCCGCTGGGCCACGGTGGAGGAGATCGCCCAGCCGGCCGTGTTCCTGGCCAGTGAGGCCTCGTCCTACATGACCGGCCAGATGATGATCGTCGACGGCGGCCTCACCACCGCCTGACGAACCGGACGGACCATTCACCGCATATCGGCACCGGCTGTGGAGTGATTGTCGCGGGGAACCGGGCTACCGTGAGGTCCGTGCAGCTCTACACGAGAACAGCCGGGACCGGGCTCCCGGTCGTACTGCTCCACGCGTTCCCGCTCTCGTCGGCCATGTGGCTGGCCCAGCGGGAGGGGCTGGCCAGGGCGTGCCGGGTGATCACCCCCGACCTGCGCGGCTTCGGCGGATCGCGGCTCGGCGACGACGAGCCGTCACTCGACCTCATGGCCGACGACGTCGCCAGGGTGCTCGACGGGGAAGGCGTCGAGCGGGCCGTCATCGGAGGGTTGTCGATGGGCGGTTACGTGACCATGGCGTTCTGCCGCCGCCACCCCGACCGCGTGCTGGGCGTCATCCTGGCCGCCACCAAGGCGAGCCCCGACGCCGCGCCCGCCCGCGACAACCGCGAGCGCATCGCCCAGGCGGTGCTCGCCGACGGCAGCGGCGTGCTGGTCGAGGAGGTGCTCCCTGGCCTGATCGGGACCACCACCAAGCAGCGCAGGGCCATGGTGTTCGGCCGGGTCAAGGGGCTGGTGCAGTCGGCGCCGCCCAAGGCCGTGGCCTGGGCGCAGCGCGCGATGGCCGCGCGGCCCGACTCCTTCGACACGCTGGCCGCGCTCAAGGTGCCCGCGCTGGTGCTGGTGGGCGACGAGGACGAGCTGGCGCCGCCGGCGGACGCCCGGGCCATGGCCGGAGCGGTGCAGGACGGCCGGCTGGAGGTCATCTCCAAGGCCGGTCATCTGATCGCCGTCGAGCAGCCCGAGGCGTTCAACGCCGCCGTCGAGCGCTTCCTCAGCTCTGAGCTTGCCGGGGTATCACGATCTCACGAATGATCAGGGCGATCGCGGCGGCCACCGGGATGGCCAGCAGCGCGCCAACGATGCCGAGCAGCGTGCCGCCCACCAGGGCGGCGATCACGGTCACCGCCGGGGTCACGTCGACCGAGCGTTTCATCACCTTCGGATAGATGACGTAGTTCTCGATCTGCTGGTAGATCACGAAGAAGATCGCGCAGGCGATGCCGGCGGGGAGCGAGCCGAGCAGCGCGACGCCGGTCACCACCACGGCCCCGATCGTGGCGCCCACCAGCGGGATCAGGTCGGTCAGGGCCACCACGAGGGAGAGCGCGAGCGCGTACTCCACGCCCAGGATCGACAGGAAGATCCACGTCAGCACGCCGGCGATGAGCGAGATGAGGATGTTGCCGGCGACGTAGCCGCCGATGCCGCCCAGGATCTCCTCGGCGATCGCCCCGGTACGGTCGCGGCGCGAGGCGGGGACCAGCTTGAGCAGGTAGGCCTTGATCGTGTGCAGCGAGCCGAGGAAGTAGAGCATGAGCACCAGCAGCGTCACCGTGGTGAACAGGCCGTCGATCACCACCAGCCCGGCTCCCACCACGCCGGTGGCCAGCGACGGTCCGAGCGTGCTCGTGACGAACGTGGCCAGCTGCGGCAGGATCTGGTAGTCGGCGTCGAGCTCGCGCAGCGTCGGGTGGCTGCTCAGCTCGCGGATGTAGCCGGGCACGGCCGCCACGAAGTCGGCGAGCTCCTGGCTGACCGGCGGCACCACGGCCAGGCCGAACAGCACGAACGCCACGATCACCGCGGCGAACACGGACGTGATCGCCCACCGCCTGGCCAGGCCGCGCCGCTGCAGCGCCTCCACCGCCGGGTTGAGCCCGACGGCCAGGAACATCGCCACCACGATCATGATGATCACGCTCAGCGAGCTGACGACCATCTGCGCGATCGCGATGGCGGTGAGCACGCCGAGCCCGCCGGTCAGCCCGAACAGGAACGGGCCCCGGGCCAGCGGCTTCCCCGGCATCCCGTACGAACCCAGGGCGATCCCCGCCGGAGCGTCGCCGGGGATGACGGTGTGCGCGCTCTGCTCCGGGCTCGGGAGGGAGTCCGCTCCGGCGGGCTCGGCTGCTGCGGTCACGGGGTCTCCTGCACGAGGGGGGCGCACAACGAGAGAGAGCCTAGCGACCTTGGTCGCCAGGCTCTCTCCGGTTATGCGATCGATCCCCGTGCAGCCGGCCCGGGACGCCCCTCGTGCCGGCCTACTCCTGCCACCACTCGGCGTCGTCGTCGGACTTGCTCTCGGCCTTGGCGGGAGCCGCCGGGGCGGCCACCGGGGCCGGGCGGTCGTCGACCGACGCGGCGGCGATGGCCGGCTTCGGCGGGGCCGCGGTGACGGCGGGGTCGGGGTCGAGGCCCGGCAGCGCCGCGCCGCCGAGCAGCTGGCGCAGCTGGGCGAGGTGGCTGGTGATGCTGTCGCGCTGGCGGGTCAGCTCGTCGACCTGGCGCTGCATCGAGGTGCGGGTGCGCTCGGCTTCGTTCTTCGCCTCGGTGACGATGGTCTCGGCGCTGCTCTTGGCCTCGGCGACGATCTGCTCGGAGTTCTTGCGCGCGTTGGCGACCAGTTGCTTGGCGTGCAGGTCGGCCTCGCGGCGGGTCTGCTCGGCCTGCTGGGTCGCCTTCGTGGCCCGGGACTCGGCGGTGGCGGCGCGCTGCTCGGCCTCGGCCACCAGCTTCTGCGTCGCGGCCTGGGTGGCGGCGTGGCGCTCGGCCTCCTGGCGCTCTGCCTCCTCACGCCGGGCGGCGAGCTGGATCTCGAACTCGGCCTCGTCCTGCGCCCGCTTGGCCTCGGACTCCTCCAGCACCCGCTGAGCCTGCGCGCGCATCTCGTCGGCCTGCCGCTTGGCGGTGGTCAGGACCTCGTCGCGCTCGCGCTTGGTCGAGGCGCGCAGCTGGGCGACCTCGCGCTCGGTGGTGGTGCGCAGCTTGGCGATCTCGCGCTCGGCGTCGGCCCGCTTCTCCGCGACCTCGTGGTCGGCGGTGGCGCGGAGCTTGGCCACCTCGCGCTCGGTGGTCGCCGTCAGCTCGTCGGACTCGCGGCGGGCGGTCGAGCGGATCTCCTCGGCGTCGCGCTCGGCGCTGGTGCGCATCTCCTCGCTCTCGCGCGTCGCCTGCGCCCGCTTCTCGGCCGCCTCGGCCTCCGCGGCGGCGCGCAGGTCGGCCGCCTCGACCTTGGCCGTGGCCTTGATCTCGTTGGCCTCGGACCTGGCCGCCTGGACGAGCTCCGTGGCCTGTTCTTCCGCCAGGCGGAGCAGCTGTTCGATACGGGCGCCGAGACCGGAGTAGGTGGGCCGCTCCTGCTCCTGCAGCTGGCGCTGGGAGTCGGAGAGCTCGCGCTGCAAGGACGTGGTCTGCTCGCGAGCCTGGCGCAACTCGGCGTCGAGCTGCTTCAGGTGGTCGTGGACCTGATGCCGGTCGTAACCTCGGAGCACCACGTCGAACTCGCGGGCTGGTGCGTCCTCGAAGAAGTTGTTGAGCTGGGCGTCGATGTCGGACTGCATGGAGGCTCGATCCTGGGTTGTCGAGACGGCTACACGGGCCGGACGGGGGGTTCGGGGCATCCGAGCCTGGAGCCCGTGCCTCGGGGCAGGCTCCATGTCCGGTGGAAGGCCAGCGTACTCCGCCGATGCCGAGTACGAAGCCCCGTCCGGGTTTCTGCGCGACTAGTTACTTATGAACGATTTTTGCGTTTGCTAACTCTTGGCGGCTTGCACCAACTCGGTCAGCATTCCTCCCACGTCCTTGGGGTGCAGAAACGCGATCTTGGAGTCCATGGAACCGTGACGGGGGCGCTCGTCGAGCAGCCGGACGCCCTTGTCGCCGATCTTAGACATCGCCTCCGCGACGTCCGGGACGCCGAACGCCACGTGGTGCACTCCCTCACCCCTCTTGGCGAGGAATTTCCCCACGGGGGAGTCGGGCGAGAGCGGCTCGAGCAGCTGGATGTAGGAGCCGCCGCCGTCGGCGTCGGCGATGCGCAGCATGGCCTCCTTCACCCCCTGCTCCTCGTTGACCTCGCGGGCGACCACCTCCAGCTCGAACAGTTCAGAGAAGAGCGCGATCTTCTCTTCGAGGTCGTTGCACGCGATCCCGATGTGGTCGATGCGCATGAACATGTGGGCCACCTCCATAGCGAACACCCTGCTACCGATAGGTATGGTGTCAAAGAGCTCCCCTCGTGTGCACAGGAGGCCCCGCATGTCTGGTTCCGTCATCGTCGCCGGAGCGCGTACCCCCATCGGAAAACTGCTCGGCTCGCTGTCCGGCCTGAGGGCGGTGGACCTGGGCGCCATCGCGGTCAAGGCCGCGCTGGACCGTGCCGGGGTGGCGCCGGAGGCCGTCGAGTACGTGATCCTGGGCCAGGTGCTGCAGGCCGGGTCGGGTCAGCTCCCCTCCCGCCAGGCGGCGGTCAAGGCCGGCATCCCGATGACGGTCCCGTCCATCACGATCAACAAGGTGTGCCTGTCGGGCCTGGACGCCATCGCCATGGCCGACCAGCTGATCCGCGCGGGCGAGTTCGACATCGTGGTCGCGGGCGGCATGGAGTCGATGACCAACGCCCCGCACCTGCTGCCCGGCATGCGCAAGGGGGTCAAGTACGGAAGCGCCGAGATCCTCGACTCGATGGCCCATGACGGCCTGTTCTGCGCGTTCGACCAGTGCGCGATGGGCGAGTCGACCGAGCGCTACAACACGCGGCTGGGCATCGGCCGCGAGGAGCAGGACGCCGTGTCGGCCCGCTCCCACCAGCTCGCCGCCGCGGCGGCCAAGAACGGCGCGTTCGAGCCGGAGATCGTGCCGGTGGAGATCCCGCAGCGGCGCGGCGAGCCGCTGGTGGTCAAGGACGACGAGGGCGTGCGCGGCGACACCACCGCCGAGACGCTGGCCAGGCTGCGGCCCGCGTTCGCGGCCGACGGCACCATCACGGCCGGTTCGGCGTCGCAGATCTCCGACGGCGCCTGCGCGGTGGTGGTGATGTCCAAGGCCAAGGCCGAGGAGCTGGGCCTGGAGTGGCTGGCCGAGATCGGCCGCCACGGCAACGTGGCGGGCCCCGACTCCTCCCTGCAGTCGCAGCCGGCCAACGCCATCAAGCACGCCCTGGCCAAGCAGGGGCTGAGCCCGCAGGACCTGGACCTGATCGAGATCAACGAGGCGTTCGCCAGCGTGGTGATCCAGTCGGTCAAGGAGCTGGGCGTGCCGATGGACATCGTGAACGTCAACGGCGGCGGCATCGCGCTCGGCCACCCGATCGGCGCGTCCGGCGCCCGCATCGTGCTCACCCTCGCCCACGAGCTGAAGCGGCGCGGCGGCGGCGTCGGCGCCGCGGCCCTGTGCGGCGGCGGCGGCCAGGGTGACGCGCTGATCATCAGCGTGCCGAAGAACGCGTAACACCCGCGCCCGCTCCCCTGGGTTCGGGGAGCGGGCGCGCCGGTGCGTGTCGCTATGGGGGGAGATGCGCCCGGCCGCGAGGGAGGGTGCGGCCGGGCGTCCTTGGCATGGTCATGACTCGCGCAGCAGGCCGAAGAGAGAGCGGTGACGGCGCTCGGGCTTGCGCGCCCTGGCCGCCGCGCGGGCCAGCCGGCGCTCGGCGGCCTCCTGGCGCAGCTCGCGCGCCCGATGCTGCATGACGGTGTACTCGAACTCGGCGTTCATGAGAGTGCTCCTCGTGGTCGTTTCTCCGCACTCTCAAGATTCGTCCTAAGGCCCGTGGCGGCACATCGGGCGGATGCCTTATCTCCCGGCCTCAGCCGTGGCCGGCCCGCGTCTAAGGGTGCCTAAGGCTCGTCCGCGAACTTGACCGTGACCTTGGTGAAGCCGAGCGACTTCAGCATGCCCTCCAGCATGGTCCGGGTGTTGGCGTCGGCCCGGGCCCGCAGGTCGCTGGAGGCGGCCGCCTCGGCGATCTTGCGTTCGGCGAGCACGTACAGCTCCCGCTGGTCGGCCGGAGAGCCGGACAGGAAGTCCTCCACCCGGTCGAACAGCCCCCGCCGCTGGGCGAAGACGTAGGAGCGCTCGTTGTCCAGGTTGGGCTTCTCCAGTTGGGCGCGGGGGAGGGTGACCGTGACCGCGGTGCGGTCCTCCGACACGGTCAGCGCGTCGCCGGCCAGGCCGGCGAAGTCGACGTACGCGTCCACGCCGCCGGCGCCGACGAAGAGGGTGCGGGTGCCCTTGACCGCGTCAGGCAGGAAGTTGGCGTCCTTCTCCAGGTCGACCACGACCTGGAAGGTGCCCGTCGCGGCCTCGAACCTGCTCAGGTCCTTGATCGATTCGAGCAGCACCGGCTGGCTGCGGTCGACGGTCTGCGTGCCCATGGGATTGAGCCAGGACCAGGCCAGCCGCCCGGCCACCACCAGCAGGACCGCCACGACCAGCAGCCCCGCCACATATCGCCACGTGCGGCGCCGGCGAGGAGAGACCGCCGAGGGCGCCGTCTGCGAAGTCGTCATGCCCCCTGACTACCCCCGGATCGATCATCTGTGCCAGCCATGAGGTGACATCTCCGGTCCCCAGTTCGGCGAGGGGTGCCCGCTCGGGTCAGGGTAGACCGGGTAGACCTGTGGGGCGCTCTCCTGGTGCACCTGCGTGGCCACCGGGGTGGCGGCCTGGGGCGGAGTGCCGGCCGGGCCGCCGCCGAAGTGGGTGGCCGACAGCTTGCAGGCCTGGAAGTCGCTGAAGAACATGCGCAGCCACTCGCGGCGCTGGTGCTCGTTGAGGCCGGAGAACCAGGCGGCGGCGTACTCGTGCTCCAGCAGCGGCCCCCCGGGCAGCGGCTCGCCGCGCAGCCAGGCCGTCACGATCTCGCGGTAGCCGTCGGCCGGCCTGCCGGGACACCGGGCGGCCAGAGCCTCGACGTACTCGTGCACGGCCTCCTCGGCGAACCCCGCCGACAGGTCCGGCACGTGGATCGGCGCCAGCCCGTTCGAGGGCTTGAGCGGGTCGTCCAGTGGCCGCTGCTCCACCCGGGTGAACGCGGCGGGCGTCTCGGCCAGGCGGGAGGCGATCTCGGTGAAGGCGGCGCCGAGCTCGGTCAGCCCGCCCCGCATGCCGGGATGGACGCAGACCGTGATGGGCCACTCCTGACAGCTGTAGGCGATGTCCTGGGCGGCCGCGGGCCGCGGCTCGCCGAGCACCCGCGCCACGCCCGTGCCGGCCGCCAGCACCGCCAGCAGCGCGAAGGCCAGCACCACGGCCTGCCGGGTGACCAGCGCGGCCCAGCCCAGCAGCAGCGCCCCGGTCACGCCGAGCAGCCAGATGATCTGGTTGACGAAGACGGTGCCGCTCAGCCCCTGGAACAGGTCGTACGGCTCGCCCGTACCGGGTGCGAGACGGTCGGCCCAGCCGTCGCCGTCGGCGACCCAGCTGAACAGGGCGTAGCAGCCCAGCCCGGCCAGCGGCGCGGTCGGCGCGTACGGCAGCACCCAGCCGGCCACCCACCCGATCACCGAGTAGAGGGCCAGCCCCGCCATGCCCATGCCCAGGCCCGTCAGGCTGAGCCGGCCCGCCTGCTCGGTGAGCACCGTCTTGACGGCCAGCACCAGCACGGTCGCGGCGAAGGAGCCCAGCACCACCAGCACGATCGCCAGCGGCGCCTTCAGCGCGCGCCAGGTCGTCAGCGGCAGGTCGCGCGAGGCCCGGCGCTTGCGCAGGGCCACCCAGGCGGCGAAGGCGGCGGCGACGGGCCCGGTCAGCCTGAGCGAGCCGATGACCGCCGCCACGATGTTCTCCCACGCGTCCACGCCGGGGATCAGGACGCTCCACGCCGCGACCAGGCCGAGCGCGAGCAATACGGCCACCGTGACGGCCGCGCCCTGCTTCAGCTCCTCGCGTGAAACGCCCCCGTGCTCACGCACGCGTCATCCCAATGAAGTTCATCAAAAGCACCCCCCGTGCCCCGTCGGCGACAGGGGGAGCCGGCAGTCCGGCCGGTCCCCACACGGCTGATGGACTTGGCTCCCCCGTCACCATTCGATGCGAGAACCATAACGGAGCGTGATGAAGGACGCCCGGATTCTTGGCCAAGCGGAGAATGCGATTGCGCTCCGTAAGCAGACGAAACTGGACGAGCAGCGCGCTAACGTATCTGCGTGTCGCAGCCCAAGCCGCTCAACCTGCCGTTCGACCCCATCGACCGTGCCGCGGAGACCTGGCGCGATCACTTCGGGCCCTCGTCCGCCATGGCCGCCGTCACGTCGATCATGAGAGCCCACCAGATCCTGCTGTCCCAGCTCGACTCGCTGCTGAAGCCGTACGACCTGACCTTCGCCCGCTACGAGGCCCTGGTGCTGCTGACCTTCAGCAAGACCGGGGCGCTGTCGCTGTGGAAGATCGGCGAACGGCTGATGGTCCACCCGACGAGCGTCACGAACACCGTCGGCCGGCTGGAGAGGTCCGGGCTGGTGCGCCGCCTGCCCAACCCGCGCGACGGCCGGGGCGTGCTGGCGGAGATCACCGAGGCCGGTCGCGACGTCGTGCGGCGCGCCACGGGCGATCTCATGACCGCCGAGTTCGGCCTGGGCATGTACGCCGAGAGCGAGCTTGGCCGGATGTTCGACCTGCTGCGCACGCTGCGGGTGGCGGCGGGTGACTTCTCGGTCCCCCCGATGGGGCAAGATGAGGAGCATGGCGGACTTCTCTAGGCCCGGATCGCTCTACGGAGCGGTCGATCTGGGCGCACGTAAGCAGGCTCTGGAGGCGCAGGCCCGGCGGGAGACCGGTGGTGCCCAGGCAGCCTCATCGGCCTCGGTCGTCGACGTGACCGAGGAGACGTTCACCACCGACGTCATCGACCGCTCGATGAGCGTGCCCGTCGTGCTCGACCTGTGGTCGCCGCGGGCGCCCGGCAGTGCCCAGCTCAGCCCGGTGCTGGAGAAGGTCGTCGGCGACCTGGGCGGCAGGGCCGTGCTCGCCAAGGTCAACGTCGACGGCAGCCCGCAGATCGCGCAGGCGCTGCGCGTGCAGGCCGTGCCGACCGTCCTGGCGATCTTCCAGGGGCAGGCCGTCACCGGCTTCCAGCAGGTGCTGCCCGAGCCGGAGGTGCGTCGCTGGCTCGACGAGCTGATGGCCGCGGTGGAGCAGTTCTACCAGGCCAACCCGGGGGCCAGGCCGCCCGCCGAGGGGCCGGGCGAGCCGGAGGCGCCGCCCGCCGACCCCGACCTGGTCGCCGCCGAGCAGGCCATCGACCAGGGCGACCTCGACGCCGCCGCGGCCGCCTACGAGCGACTGCTCGCCCGCGTGCCCGGCGACGAGGACGCCAGGATGGGGCTCGCCGGCGTCAGGCTGATCAAGCGCACGTCCGGCGCCGACCCGGAGGACGTGCAGCGCCGTCTGCAGGACCCCGCCGACATCGACGCGCACCTGCTGGCCGCCGACCTGGAGATGCTGTCCGGCTCCGTCGACCAGGCGTTCGAGCGGATCATCGCGGTGGTCAAGCGCACCTCCGGCGACGACCGCGACAAGGCCCGCGTCCACCTGCTGGGTCTGTTCGAGACGCTGCCGGCCGAGGACCCGTCCCTCGCGAAAGCCCGGCGAGCGCTGGCGAGCGCCCTGTTCTAACCTGAAGGTGTGCGAGTCGTCACAATTTCGGCGACCTACGGCACCGCCGGCCACCAGGTGGGCCCGGCCGTCGCCGAGCGGCTGGGCGTGCCCTTCGTCGACCGGGCGATCCCCGGCGCCGTCGCCGGAGAGCTGGGCTGCACCCTCGAGGAGGCCCTGACCTACGACGACCGCGCCGAGCACGGCCTCGGCCGCCTGCTGTCGGGGACACTGCGGCTGCCGACCGTGACGTTCGGCGGCGTCGACATGTACGTCCCGGGCCCGCTGCCGCACGCGCCGGAGGAGTTCGTCCGGCGCACCGAGCAGGTGCTCCGCGACACCGCCCGCACCCAGGGCGGCGTCTTCCTGGGCAGGGCGGGGGCGATCGTGCTCGCCGATCTGCCCGGGGCGCTGCACGTACGGCTCGACGCCCCGCTGGAGCGGCGGGTCCGTCAGGCGGCCCGGCTGGGCGCGACGACCGAGCGGGAGGCCCGCAAGGTCATCGAGGACAACGACCGCGCCAGGAACGCCTACGTCCGCCACTTCTACCGCGCGGACCCGTCCGATTGCTGCCTGTATCACCTGGTGATCGACAGCACCGTGCTCCCGGTGCCGGTGTGCGCCGACATGATCGTCATGGCGGCCGAGGCGCTGGCTTGACCCGAACACCCCTAACATGGGAGCACTTCATGGGCAGGCGCGAAGGAGCGATTGACGTGGCGACCGTCCCCAGTGTGTCGTACTCCATCACCGTGCGGCTGGAGGTGCCGGCCGGGGGCAAGGCCGTCAGCCAGCTCACCCACGCCGTAGAGTCGGCGGGGGGCGTCGTGACCGCCCTCGACGTCACCAACGCCGGCCACGAGAAGCTCCGGATCGACGTCACCTGCGCGGCCCGCGACACCGACCACGCCCAGGCCATCGTCGACCAGCTCGAAGCCGTCGAGAGCGTGGTCATCCACAAGGTCTCCGACCGGACCTTCCTCATGCACCTCGGCGGCAAGATCGAGATGCAGTCGAAGGTGCCGCTGCGCAACCGTGACGAACTGTCCATGGCCTACACGCCGGGCGTGGCGCGGGTGTCCATGGCGATCGCCCGCAACAAGGAGGACGCGCGCCGTCTCACCATCAAGCGCAACACCGTCGCCGTCGTCACCGACGGCTCGGCCGTGCTCGGGCTGGGCAACATCGGGCCGGAGGCGGCGCTGCCGGTGATGGAGGGCAAGGCGGCGCTGTTCAAGCGGTTCGCCGGCATCGACGCCTGGCCCATCTGCCTCGACACCCAGGACGTCGACGAGATCGTCCGGACCGTCCAGCTCCTCGCCCCCGGCTTCGGCGGCATCAACCTCGAAGACATCGGCGCCCCGCGCTGCTTCGAGGTGGAGCGGCGGCTGCGCGAGCTGCTCGACATCCCGGTCTTCCACGACGACCAGCACGGCACCGCCATCTGCGTGCTGGCCGCGCTCACCAACGCCCTGCGCGTGGTCGACAAGAAGCTGGAGGACGTGCGCATCACCATGGCGGGCGCGGGCGCGGCGGGCAACGCGGTGCTGCGGCTGCTGCTGGCGGCGGGCGCGCGCAACGTGATCGTCTGCGACTACCGCGGCGCGGTCTGCCGCACCCGCGACGACCTCGACGACTCGCTGCGCTGGATCGCCGAGCACACCAACGCCGAGGGCTACTCCGGCGACCTGCGCGGCGCGGTCAAGGGCGCCGACGTCTTCGTGGGCGTGTCGGCGCCGGGCATCCTCACCGGTGACGACATCGCCGCCATGGCGCCGGGCGCCGTGGTGTTCGCGCTGGCCAACCCCGAGCCCGAGGTGTCGCCCGACGAGGCCCGCGAGCACTGCGCGGTGGTGGCCACCGGGCGCTCCGACTACCCCAACCAGATCAACAACGTGCTGGCGTTCCCCGGCGTCTTCCGCGGTCTGCTCGACGCGCAGGCCACCGAGGTCACGGAGGAGATGCTCCTGGCCGCGGCCCGCGCCCTCGCCGCCGTGGTGACGACGGAGGAGCTGGGGCCCAACTACATCATCCCGAGCGTCTTCCACCCGGACGTGGCGGGCGCGGTCGCGGCGGCGGTCCGCGAGTCGGCGGGCGGCCGCGCCCGCGGCTTCACCGAGGCCTGACCCCACCCTCCCGGGCCGGGCCGCGGATCCTCACGGGTCCGGGCGCGGCCCCTTCCCGTGCCCGCGAGCGTGTCATGCCCGCGGGCGGCGGCCATCGCTCGCCCTCCCGGGCGGGTCGGTCATGCCCGTCCGGCGGCGCTCTCATCGAGTACGCGCCCATGCCCTGGTGAAGCAGAGCGAAAGGAGAGTCGATGGAATTAGGGTCCCGCTTGGCGGGAACGGTCCGTCCCGGCGGACGCACGGCGAAGGTTCGCGCGGCGGTGCTCCAGGCCACCCAGGACGAGCTTGCCGAACGCGGCTTCCACCGCCTGACCATGGACCAGGTGGCCAGCAGGGCGGGCATCGGCAAGACGACCATCTACCGGCGCTGGGGCACCCGCGTCCGCCTGGTCACCGATCTCATGAGGGAGCTGGCCGAGCGGTCCCTGCCGCCTCCCGGCGCGGGCTCGGTCGAGGACGTGCTCATGGCCAGCGCCAGGTCCGTGCTGGAGTCGCTCACCGACCCGCACCTCGGCGTCACCCTCCAGGCGGTCATCGCGGCCGCCGTCTCCGACGAGGAGGCGGCCGGCGCGCTGCGCGCCTTCTACGACCGGCGCATCGGGGAATGGGCCCGGTTCGTGGACGCCGCGGTCGACCGCGGCGAACTGCCGCCGGGCACCGACGGGGCGGAGCTGATCCGCGCCGTCTCGGCGCCCCTCTACTACCCGCCGGTGGGCG
>NZ_JAHKRN010000068.1 GCF_019396385.1 Nonomuraea harbinensis
CGTACGGCTTGCGTTCACTCACCCGGCTATCTCAACACGTCCACGCTCACCAGCCGGGCATAACGCTACAGATTCACTCGATCACACTACGACATCACGGGCATAGGCTCACGGATCGTCCTCTGAGGACCGTCCCGCGCACGCCCCCGCCAGCCAGGACGGCCAGGACGCCCGGCAGGACGGGCCGACGCCCGACCCGGCACTCGTCGACTACGCCCGCCGCGTCGCCGACGAACACCACACCGCCCACGGCAAGCCCATCACCCGCGACCAGCTCCGCGCCCGCCTGGGCGTGTCCAACCAGCTCGCCTCAGACCTGCTGCGCACCCTGCGTACCGCATGAACAGGAGATCACCGATGACCGACGACCGCCTCGCCCTCGTACATGGCCTCATCCACCTGGCCGCCTTCCTCCAAGCCAACCCCGACGTACCCACCCCACGCAGGGCCGTCATCCACTACTTCGCCGAGCACGCCGACGACGACCAGATGCGCGCCCAGATTGACACCATCGTCGGCCTTCTCGGCAGCACGGCCGACCCGGACGGCGGCCACTACACGACCTCGGTGCGCTTCGGCCCTGTGGAGTACCGGGCCGTGGCCATCCTGTCCGACGCCCGCGCCCGCCACGCCGCCCACGACAGCTACCGCGACTGCATCACACCCGACACCAACTGAAGGAGAACCACCATGCGTATCCGCCTCGAAGGAAACCGCGCCGAGATCGCTCTCGGCATGCTCCACCTGCGCGACGCCTTCGACGTCACCTCGATGTCGCGGGCCTACCCCGACCGCGCCCGGCCCCGCAGCTACCGCATGTACGTGACGATCACCCCGCGCAAGAGCCGGTGACCGCCATGACCGAACAGCCCTGGGCCGACTGGCCCGAGATCCTCGACGCCATCCCGATCGCCCGCTACCGCTGCTGCACCTGCGGCGGCACCGGGCTCACCGACGACACCTGCGCCGACTGCCACGGCACTGGCTTCGACAACCACGGCGCCTGAATCGCTGTAGCGCCCCCCGCCTGGCCACACATCCGCCAAGACGTCCGCCAGGCCGGGGGCCATCCCACACCAGATGACTGGATAGGACGGTCCCATCTTGCCCTGCCTTGCCCACTCCCACGCCGTCGCCGGAATGATCGACCGGCTCAACCACCCCGACTACGACCGCTGGGCCTCCCAGATCCGCCGTACCGGCGGCTGCCGCCAACCCATCCACCTGCGCGGCAAGGTCGACCACTACGACCAGGCCACCGGCGAACTCCTGCACCGCTACACCACCCGCACCGAACCCGACGGCATCCTGCGCGTCCCGTGCAAGACCCGCCGCGCCTCCCGCTGCCCGGCCTGCGCCGAGATCTACCGCGCCGACACCTACCAACTCATCCGCGCGGGCCTGGTCGGCGGCAAGAGCGTGCCGGAGACGGTCAGCGCGCATCCGTGCCTGTTCGTCACCCTGACCGCCCCGTCCTTCGGAGCCGTGCATGTCCGGCGGGAGAAGAACGGCAAGGTCCTGCCCTGCCACGCCCGCCGGAACGCCGCCACCTGCCCGCACGGCCGCATCATGTCCTGCACCGTCCGGCACGCTGCCGACGATCCGCGGCTCGGGGAGCCGCTGTGCCCAGACTGCTACGACTACGACGGGTCGGTGTTGTTCAACGCGATCAGCCCGGAGCTGTGGCGGCGTTTCACCGAGGCCCTGCGCCGCCGCTTCGCCAAGCTCTCCGGCCTGACGCTGAAGGCCCTGCGTGAGCAGGCGGTCATCTCGTTCGCCAAGGTCGCCGAGTACCAGCGGCGCGGCGTCGTCCACTTTCACGCCGTGATCCGCCTCGACGGTCCAGACGGCCCCACCTCGCCGCCCCCTGCCTGGGCCACGGCTGAGGCCCTGGCCGACGCCGTCCAGCACGCGGCGGCAGCCGTGACCGCAGAGGTCAAGCCACTCGGCCGTGTCTTCCGCTGGGGGAGCCAACTCGACGTCCGCCGCATAACCCTGGACGGCGAACTCACCGAGCAGGCTGTCGCCGCCTACATCGCCAAGTACGCGACCAAGGCCGCTGAATGCGTCGGCACTCTGGACCGGCGCATCCAGCTCCTCGACGACCTCGACGCGCTCCCGATCCGGCCGCACGCCCGCCGGCTGATCGCCGCATGCCTGCGCCTGGGCACCCTGGAAGACCTGGCCGACCTCCGGCTGATCCAGTGGGCGCACATGCTCGGCTTTCGCGGCCACTTCTCCACCAAGTCTCGCCGCTACTCCACCACCCTGGGCGCCCTCCGCGCCGCCCGTGAAGAACACATGCGCGCCGAGAACGTCACCACCGGCCGCCTGCCGCTCTTCGAGGAAGACACCGTCCTCGTCATCGCCCACTGGGAGTACGCCGGACAGGGCCTCTCCCTCGGAGACCAACTCCTCGCCGCCGCACTCACCGGCACACGGCTTCCCGCCACTGGTGGTGATGCCTGATGAGCAGGCGTGACGAGCTGCTGACGGTTCCGCAGGTCCTCTCCGAACTCGGTGGGCTCTCTCGTCGAACCTTCTACCGCTGGCGCGAACTCGGCCGTGCGCCGGTCTGCGTTCAACTGCCCAACCTCGAACTCCGCGTCTGGCGGAGCGACCTCATGGCCTGGCTCGACTCGCGACGGGAGGCAGTGTGAACACCACCTACGACGTGCGTTTCAGCCAGATCCAGCAAAGATCCAATGGTGGCGCGTCGAGCTTCGTCGCGCGCTGGCGGGTGGCGGGCAAGGAGAGGTCGAAGAGCTTCCGTACCAAGGGCCTGGCCAACGCCTTCATGTCCGACCTTCGGCAAGCGGCCAAGCTGGGGGAAGAGTTCGATATCGACACCGGCCTTCCGGTGTCGATGGCAGCGCCACCGAGCTCCGGCCCGTCGTTCCTGGAGTTCGCGCAGGCGTACGCGCTCCGGCGCTGGAACACCTCGGCGGCTCGAACTCGGGAGACGGACGCGTACGCGCTCCTGAGCCTCATCCCCGCCCTGGTGGCGGACGCGCCGCGCCGTCCCTCTGCGGAGGAACTGCGGGAGGTGCTCAGGATTCATGCGTTGCTTCCGGAGAAGCGGCGGGCCGCCCTGACCACGACACAGACGGCGACTCTGCATTGGCTGGAACGGGCATCGCTTCCGCTGTCGACCCTCGGGGAGGCAGACGTTCTCCGTACGGCCCTCGACGCCATCTCAGTCACCTTCGCCGGCACCCCAGCGGGTGCGAACACGGTGCGTCGTAAGCGTGCCGTCCTTCATCACCTGCTGGAGCATGCGGTCGAGCAAAAGGCGTTCAACGGCAACCCGCTGGATGCGATCAAATGGACGGCACCCAAAGCCGTGACGGTCGTCGACCCCCGCACCGTGGTCAACCCGGCCCAAGCGCGTCAGCTCCTCGACGCCGTGCCCAAGGTGGGGCGCAAGCGAGGTCCGCGGCTCAAAGCGCTGTTCGCCTGCATCTACTACGCCGCCCTCCGGCCGGAGGAAGCAGCCGATCTGCGGCTGAAGAACTGCACCCTGCCTGCGTCGGGATGGGGCCTGATCGTCCTGGAGCGGGCCCGGCCCCAGGGGACGAAGCGCTGGACCAACTCCGGCGAGACCCACGAGTCGCGCAGCTTGAAGCACCGCGCAGACAAGGAGACGCGAGAGATCCCGATCCCGCCCGTCCTGGTCGCCATGCTCCGCGAGCACATCGCCGAGTACGGCACGGCCAAGGACGGCAGGATCTTCCGGACCGGCACCGATGGGAGCTACTCCAGCTCGGCGTACTCCTACGTCTGGCAAGAGGCCCGGAAGCTCGCCCTCACCCCGGCACAGGCGGCCTCGTCGCTGGCCGCACGGCCATACGACCTTCGTCACGCTGCCGTGTCGCTCTGGCTGAACGCTGGAGTCCCGGCACCAGAGATCGCCAAGCGCGCCGGTCACGGCGTTGACGTCCTGTTGCGGGTCTACGCCAAGTGCATGGACGGTCAGCAAGAACAGATCAATAGCAAGATCAACGACGCCTTGGACCCATAGCCCGCCTTCACTCCGACTTCGGCCCCGGCACGACCGGGGCCTTCTGCTTTATGCGCGGCGTCCGCCGAGTCGGTCCCACCAGGCGACGCCACGGTACGTCAACCTTTAATGCACGGGTAGTGATCAGGGAGACCCTATGCGCGATGAGCACGACCGCCCTGGCCCTTCGACCGAGAACCTTCCTCCACTGCGCCGACCTCCGTACGGCTTGCCACTTCGAAGGCGAGCCCGGCCCGTTGACGCCAACGCCGATCTCCGCTGGAGGAGGTACGCGACTCCGACGCCGCCGACGAGGTCAACATTGCACCGCTCGGATCGTCGGGCAAGGCTCGCGCTGGCCGCCGGGTTCCTGGCCTGCGTCGTTCTCGGCGTCTGGTCGAGCGTCCCAGGCACCGGCGGGGCCTCCGAGGGGTCGAGAGGTGCCACGGGGGCAACACACCACCTGAATACGGCAGAGAAGCCGGGCGTATCGCTTCCTCCGTCGCCGGAGCCCACGAAAAGCGTGCGGGCCCCTACCGTGCCAAGCCCGAAACCTACGCCTGCGAAAAGCATGAAGCGTGAACGGGCAGAAGCATCGGGCGTAAGCCGTCACCGGAGACAGCGCATAGTTCGGGTCGAACCGCGTAGGAAGCCCTCCGCATCCGCGGGCCGGGGTAGAGCGACCGAGAGCAGGGGCGCGCATCGCGGTACCGGAAACCCGCTGGTTCCACTGATCGCCGCGAGGTGCGACGAGATGTTCCCGCCTTCCCGCCCAGCGTCCCGACTTCGCAACCGGGTATGCCACCAGGTCTACGGCCGATAGTCGGCGCCATCACTCGTCGAAGCCGGCGATCCAGCCCTCGATGTACTTCGCCGCTTCCTCGGCGAGAACCACGGCCTCCCTGGGGGCCGGGCCGAGGGAGTCGACGAGCTTCTCAGGGTCTACAGGCTGGCCGGGGCTCACGAGATAGCAGGACAGACCCGTACTCATCTGCCGGGCCATCGAGGAGACGAACGCGTTCCGGCGGAACCTGTTGCACAGCAAGAGCAGGCCCTGGCGCTCAAGTTCCTGCCTCAACTCCGTCAGCGTGTCCTCGAAGTCCACCGGTGATCGGAACACCAGCGGCGAAGCATTCTGCCGGTCGAAGCGGAGTTCGCAAATATCATCGTCTTCGATGTCCCGTAGCGTTACGAAGCATGGCAGGCGTGATTCATCTGCGAGATTTACTGCTTCAAGCCGGTACATGCTCACCTCGGTACATAGTTCGGGTTGGGTATCCACGTGTCCGGCTGGTCGAATCGGCCTAACCGCCAAGCGCCCCTGATCTGGCCTGGTTCGATCCGCTTGAACACAACTTCCTGCTCAGGCAGCAGGTACTTGACGCCGTCCCTGTATTTCACGGGCTCGCCGTTGCCCCAGTTGTCTATCTCGTAGATGAAGCCCTTATGTTTGATCGCGAACCCTCGTGCCACGTTCTTACTTTCGGAAGCCGCGATCAAGCCGTTCCCGCCGGTCATGTGTTCTTCGAGGCCCATCTCAGGGTTGCGGGCGGTCATGCCGTTCTCGAATATCCTCTCGGTTCGTCGGCCGTCGCCCCGGAACAGTGGGGGAGTTCCTTGGTCTACGGGTCCAGAAGCCCCGCTGTCGAGCGATGATGTCTTCCCTGAAGGGCGTGCCCTCGTGCTCTCCGCAGCCTTCCCCAAGGCTCCGGCAATGCGCTTGCCACCAGAGGCTACGCTGCTCGACCCGCCTGATCCGAGAGCCGCGAGGATGTCCGGGATGAGGCGTCCGAAGGCTCGTTCGGGGTTGGTTATCCAGGTGTCCCAGTCCGCCGCTGCCTTGGCGAACCCGAGCGGATCCTGAACGCCCGCGATCACTGCTTGGGCGACGTCGCCGGCGTCGCGTTCCCACCCCCAGTAGTCGAAGATGACGCGGTTGGGGGTCATGGTGAGCGCGGTCTGGCCTACTCCGGTTGCGCCCTCGACGGCGCCTTTGGCAAGTTCGATCATCGGGTCGCCGGAGTTGAGATTGGGATCGAAGGTGGCTTGGATCTGCTGGCCCACGCGGTCCCAGAAGCCCCCGGTCACCGGGAGCACCGCGCCGGGGGCGAGCAACCCCTCGTCCACCATGACGGGCTTGCCGCCGCTGAACAATTCCGGCTTGTCGAGCTCCATCCGCTCCAGGAGCAGTAATCGCCGGTTGATCTCCGGGCCTTGCTGTCCGGCCCACCCGGCTACCTGGCGGATCTTGTTGGCCGAGACCGGCGACAACCAGGCCCCGCGCAGCAGCTCCCATAACTCGTCGCCGATGGAGCCCAGAGAGGTCTCAGCCGTGTACATGGCCGCCTTCAACGCCCGGACGCCCTCCGGGACCATGCCTTCGAGCTCGCCCATGGCTCAGCCGGGGCTGTCGGCGGGGGTACGAGCGAGCAGGGCCCGGAGTTCGTCAACCGCTTCGATGCACGCGTTGAGCAGGACCTGGCGCTGTCCGGTGAGCTCCTGGCCGAAGCGCTGCGCGGCCGGGCCGGTCCAGATGTTCTGCGCCATCAGCGTCACCGCTCGGTCGAGGCTGGTCCGGGCCTCGTCGGTCAGTTGCTCTGCTCGGCGTAACGCCTGTTCCACTTGCTCCCGGGTCATGCGCGACTCCCTCGGGCGCGGCGATGGGGCCCTGAGATCGAGGTGTGAGGCCATTGGACTTCGGTGCATGAGTCAGAGCAACCGAATCGTCGGGATTGGTCTGATATCGCCGGACGGAGTCCCTCGCACGCTCGACGGCGTTCTGGGGGCTCTACCTGGTCGGCGCGGCCCGTATCTTCCCTGGTCGGTACGGCTGAATAGGCCTCAAGATCATCCCGTATATCTCCCGTGATCAAGGTCCTACGGCTGCATACGGGGGCTCTCGGCGGCCTACGAAGGATCAAGAAATCAAAAGACCTGCGGCTGAGAAACCGCAGGTCAACGGGCGAAAACCCTGGTCGAAGAGAGTGCCCCCGGCAGGATTCGAACCTGCGGCACCCGCTTTAGGAGAGCGGTGCTCTATCCCCTGAGCTACGGAGGCGGACAGACCAAGCCTAGCGAAAGTCCGGCCCTCCGTGTGCCACCCGGCCCCCGTGACTTGCCGGAGCCCACGTCATGGGTGGTGTGAGCTGCGGTAAAGCCCTGGCAAGTGATCACCTTTCGGGACAGGTGACGCGGATACCGTCCCACCTGTGGATGCGAGGCGACGGAGGCAGGCGCGTCGGCGGCCGGTGGTGCTGTTCGCGGCGCTGCTGGCGCCGGCGATCTTCGCTGCGGGGTTGGCGGCCGGGGAAGCGGGGCGGGACGAGCGGGTGGGTGGTCGGCGGGGTGCGGTGGCGGGGGAGAGGCCGGTCGTGTTCGGGCCGGTGGTCGCGCCTGCGCCGGCTCATCCGGTACGGGCGTTCGCGGCGCCGGTGCCTGCTCAGGTGGCACCTGCTCCGGTCGTTGAGGAGGCGCCGGTGGTGAGGGCTGTGGTGGCGCCCAAGGTTCGGTCGCGGACTCGGGAGCCGGATGACGTGGTGAGGGAGACATCGCGGGGCAAGCCGTCGCCGACTGCGGAGGCGTGTCCGGAGGAGTGGGAGGACACGTGGCTGTGGGAGTTCTGCCGGGAGCATGAGCGGAGGGTGGCGGCCGGGTCGCGGCGCCGTGACTGACTCCCGGTGTGGGGGTGGCTGGGGCTCGGAGCCGCGTCCTGAGCCCCAGCAGCCTCCCTGCCCCAGAAGTCCCGCTGTGCCAGAAGCCGAGGTACGTCAGAAGCCCAGGTGCCCGAAGCCAAGCCTCCCGGAAGTCGGGGTGCAGGAGGCCGGGGGTGCAGGAGGCCCAGGGCGCCGAAGGTCAAGTGTGCCGAAAGCCGAGGGCGCCGAGTGCCAAGCCTGCCGGAAGCCCGGCCGTCCAGAAGTCCAGCCCGTCCAGAGCCCAGCCGCCCTGAATCCCGCTCGCCATAGAACCGCAAGCCTGTCCGCCGCGTACTGACAGACAAGGGCAGCGGTCGTCTTGAAGGGGCAAAAGCGTCGTTCATGTCATAACGGCTCTCCGGAGTTCGGTCCGGACACTCAGAGGGCTGTAGTAACGTGCGTGCCGGACCCGCGTCACGAGTTTGCAAAGCGGAGGAGTCGAACGTGCCAGCCCCTCGGTCAGCAGGTCTGATCGCGGTTGTCATGACGATGACCTCCCTGGCGGGCGTGCCCGTGGCCGGGGCGGCCCAGGCCGCCGGGCCGGCCGCGGATGCCGGTCAGCAGGCCGTACGAGAGACCGCGGCGAACAAGAGGGCGAACGAGAACCCGAAGGACCTCACCGCGCTGCGCAAGGAAGCGCAGCGTTCCGCCCAGGAGCTGGAGGACGCCACCAAGGCTCTGGAGAAGCGCCGCACGGACTTCGCCGCCGCCGAGAAGGAGCTCAAGGAGAAGCTGAAGGCCCTTGAGGTGGCGGAGCGGCAGCTCGCGCAGGTGCGGCGGCCGGTGTCGCAGCTGGCCGAGCTGCTCTACCAGCAGCCCGTCGGCGCCGACGGGGTGGCGTCGTTCCTGGCCGGTGACTCCAACAGCGATACCTTGCGGGCGCTGGCGAACGTCAACCACATGGTCACGGTGCGGCAGCACGCGGTGGAGGAGACGAGCACGCTCACCCTGCACACGCAGCGGCTGGCCGGCGACGCGCAGGAGTTGCGGGCGGGCAACCTGCTCGCCGAGGCGCAGATGGCGGCGGAGATCGACCTGCTCAGGAAGAAGTCCGACAAGGTCGTCAAGTCGCTGACCCAGCAGCTGGTGAAGCTCGGCATCAAGATCGACAAGGTGGAGAAGGCGGCGCTCGGGTGCAACCCGCTGCGGGCGGCCACGGCCAACGACTACCCGAACGGGCTGATCCCGACGAGCATGCTCTGCCCGTTGCAGCAGAAGGGGCACAGCCTGCGGGCGGACGCGGCGATCGCGTTCGTCAGCTTGAACGAGGCCTACCGCAAGCAGTTCGGCAGGCCGATGTGCGTGACGGACGCCTACCGGAGCCTGGCGGAGCAGCAGTCGGTCTACTACCGGCGGCCGGGGTTCGCGGCCGTGCCGGGGAAGAGCAACCACGGGCTGGGGCTGGCCGTGGACCTGTGTGGCGGGGTGGAGAGGTTCCGGTCGGCGGAGTTCAACTGGCTGGAGAAGTACGGCAAGAAGTACGGGTGGATCCATCCCGACTGGGCCTACCGCAGCCCGTTCGAGCCGTGGCACTGGGAGTACGATCCCGAGGCCGACTCGGTGCTTTAGGGCTCTTCACGTGTGCTCGTCGCCGACGCGCCGATGGTCTGCTCGATGCCGATCAGGGCTTCCAGTTGTTGTGCGGACAGCGACGCGGTGAAGTGGCGGTGGATCGAGGCGAGATGGGCCGGGGCGGCCTCGGCGTAGACCTGCCGGCCTGACTCGGTGAGCACGACGTCGTCGCCGCGGCCGTCGAGCTCGCAGGCTTGGCGGGCGATCAGCCCTCGCCGTTCCATCCGGCCGAGTTGGCGGGACAGCCGGCTGTGGGCCCAGTTCATCCGGGCGGTGAGGCCGTTCACCCGGATGCAGTGCTCGCCGTCGGACATCGCCACCACCGCGTCCAGCACCTCGTAGTCGGCCATCGACAGGCCTGTGTCCCGCTCCAGGTCGCGCGCGATCTCCGCGTCCACGAGCAGGTGCAGCCTGCGGTAGGCCGCCCAGGCCTGGCGCGCGGTCTCTTCTTGCGGTCGCGGTCTCGTCATGGGGATCAGTGTAAGGAATTTTCGTGACATGTAACGAGACTTCCTCTATCGTCTTCGTTACATGTAACCAAAGAGCGGAGGCGTGATGTCGTTCGAGCAGCGCATGATCGAGGTCAACGGGGTCGAGCTGAGCACGGAGTCCTTCGGCCGGTCGGAGCATCCCGCGATCCTCCTGGTCCATGGCGCGGGTCACTCACTGCTGGCATGGGAGGAGGACTTCGTCCGGCGGCTGGTGGCCGGGGGCCTGTACGTCATCCGCTATGACAGCCGGGACGCCGGCCTGTCGTCGAACTACCCGGCGGGGGCGCCGGCGTACGGGCTGCGGGACCTGGTCGCCGATGCCGCCGGCCTGATCGACGCCCTCGGCCTGACCAGCGCCCACGTCGTCGGCATGTCGCAGGGCGCGGCGATCGGTCAGCTTCTGGCGCTCGATCACCCCGGACGGGTCGCCTCGCTCACCCTCGCCTCCGCCACGCCCGGCGGGCCCGGGCACGAGCACCCGGACCTGCCGCGGATGTCGGCGGACCTCCAGGCCCTGTTCGCGGAGGAAGACCCCGGGCCCGACTGGTCCGACCGGGCCGGTGTCATCGACTACCTGGTGGAGGCCGAGCGGCCGTTCGCCGCCGCCTCAAGGCCGTTCGACGAGGCGGGCATGCGGGCCATGGCCACCCGGGTGGCCGGACGCACCAGGAACATCGCCGCCCAGCTGACCAACCCCTTCATGATCGATGCCGGGGAGCCGTGGCGGGGCCGGCTCGGGCAGATCACCGCGCCGACGTTGGTGCTGCACGGCACCGAGGACCCCATGTTCCCCATCGAGCACGGACGTGCCCTGGCCGAGGAGATCCCCGGTGCACGCTTCGTGGCGATGGAGCAAACCGGTCACGAGGTCTTCCCCCGCGCCCAGTGGGACACCGTCGTCGACGCCGTCCTCGATCACACGAGGGCCTTCAGGCCGGTTTGATGGCGATGGACAGGTGGCCCGACGCCTGGGCGCCTGCCAGGGACTCCGCCTGGGTGAGGGTGGTGGCCAGGACGACGAGGGCGCCGTGGTCGTCGTCGGCCGACGGGATGGTCAGCACGGTCACGTCGTCGGCGACCAGGGAGGCGGTCTGGGTGTCGCCGGCGGCGAGGACGCCGATGCGGGAGCCGGGGGAGATCAGGCGCACGGCGTCGGGGTCGGAGATGCGTACGGGGGTGGCGACCATGCCGGGCGGCAGGCGTAAGCGGTCGAGGAGGCGGGCGTCGGTGAGCGGCTCGCCGCGGCGCATGGGGGTGGCCAGGACGCGGCCGGTGGCGCCCGTGCGGAGGGCGCCGTCGGGCGGGGCGGGCATGGGCACGGCGCGCAGGTCGCCGGGGCGGAGCACGCCGGGTGACAGGTCGCGGGCGGCGACCAGCACGGCCGGGCCCGCGGGCGGGCGCAGCGCGAGGTGGCCGCACAGGACGCCGAGGGCGGCCAGGACCGCGGCGATGAGGCGGCGGCGCCGCTCGCACCGCCGCAGCCAGGCGCGGATCACGGCAGCTCGAAGGGAAGCTTGATGCCGTCGAGGGCGGACCCGCAGGAGCACGTGCGCTCCTCCGGCAGGGCCTGGACCGTGTCGGAGACGAGGGTGCGCATGCGGGCGACGTTGCGGGCGAAGAACGCCAGCACCTCTTCGTGGGTGACGCCCTCGCCGGCCTCCACGCCGGCGTCGTGGTCGGTCACCAGCGACAGCGAGGTGTAGCAGAGGGCCAGCTCGCGGGCGAGCACGGCCTCGGGGAAGCCGGTCATGCCGACGATGGTCCAGCCGTTGCGCTGGAACCACTGCGACTCGGCCCTGGTCGAGAAGCGCGGGCCCTCGATGACCACGAGCGTGCCGCCGTCGGCGGTCTGCCACTCCCCGGCGTGGGCGGCGGCGACGGCGACCTCGCGCCCCGACGGGCAGTAGGGGTCGGCGAAGGAGACGTGGACCGCGCCGCCGGCGTCGTAGTAGGTCTGGACGCGGCCGGAGGTGCGGTCGACGAGCTGGTCGGGGACCACGATCGCGCCGGGGCCGAGCTCGGGCTTCAGCGAGCCGACCGCGCTCGGGGCGAGGACCTGGCGGACGCCGAGGGAGCGCAGGGCCCACAGGTTGGCGCGGTAGGGGATGCGGTGGGGCGGGAACCGGTGGTCCCGGCCGTGGCGGGGGATGAAGGCCACCGGACGCGAGCCGATGCGGCCCACCGTGACGACGTCGCTGGGCGGGCCGTAGGGGGTGGCGACCTCGACCTCCTCCGCCTCGTCGAGCAGGGAGTAGAAGCCGGAGCCGCCGATGACGCCGATGTCTGCGCGAATGACCATGGCGCTGAGAGTAGCGGGCGGGGGAATGGGGTCGAAGAGGCCGAATCTCGTTCTGTGGATATCGCGGGCGGGCGGGGTGAGGGCTGTGGACAAGGCGTGACCACCCAACGTGGCCGGTGCGATACGCGTCGTATTATCGGCGCATGCGGCAACGGGGCCTCGGGCTGATCATCATCGCGCTGATGCTCGGCATGCTGCTGGCCGCGCTCGACCAGACCATCGTGTCCACCGCGCTGCCCACGATCGTCGGCGACCTGGGCGGGCTCGATCACCTGTCGTGGGTGGTGACGGCCTACATCCTCGCCTCGACGGTGTCCACGCCGCTGTGGGGCAAGCTCGGCGACCAGTACGGGCGCAAGCGGCTGTTCATCGCCGCCATCGTGATCTTCCTGACCGGCTCCGCGCTGTGCGGGCTCAGCCGTAACATGGGCGAGCTGATCGGCTTCCGCGGCCTCCAGGGCCTCGGCGGCGGCGGCTTGATGGTGCTGGCCCAGGCCATCGTGGGCGACGTGGTCTCGGCCCGCGACCGGGGGAAGTACCAGGGGTTCTTCGGCGCCGTGTTCGCCGTGTCGAGCGTCGTCGGGCCGCTGGTCGGCGGCCTGTTCGTCGACCATCTGTCGTGGCACTGGGTGTTCTACGTCAACCTGCCGCTCGGCGCCGTCGCGCTGCTCGTGATCACCGCCGCGCTGCCCGGCGACCGCCAGCGCGCCCGCCACACCATCGACTACGCGGGCGTGGTCCTGCTGGGCGGCGCGACGTCCTGCCTGGTGCTGATCGCCACCTGGGGCGGCACCGTCTACCCGTGGGCCGACCCGGTGATCGTCGGGCTGGCGGTGGCGGCGGTCGTGATGCTGGCCGGCTGGGTGGCGGCCGAGCGCCGGGCGCGTGAGCCGGTGCTGCCGCTCGCCCTGTTCAGGAACCAGGCGTTCGCGGCGTCGTCGGTGGTGGGGTTCGTGGTCGGGTTCGGGATGTTCGGCGCGCTCACGTACCTGCCTCTCTACCTGCAGGTGGTCCACGGGGTGAGCGCCACGCTGTCGGGGGTCTACCTGCTGCCGATGATGGCCGGCATGCTCACGCTGTCGATCGTGAGCGGGTTCGTCATCTCGAAGACCGGTAAATACCGCTTCCTGCCGATCGCGGGCACGGGCATCGCGACCGTGGGGATGTTCCTGCTGTCGACGCTGACCGAGTCGAGCGGCATGCCGGCCCTGGCGGTCTACCTGCTGATCCTCGGCGTGGGCATCGGCATGACCATGCAGGTGCTGGTGATCGTGGTGCAGAACGCGGTCTCGTTCAAGGACCTGGGGGTGGCCACGTCGGGGGCGACGTTCTTCCGGTCGATCGGCGGGTCGTTCGGGGTCGCGGCGCTCGGGGCGGTCTTCACCGGGCGGCTCGCGCAGGACGTGCGCGAGGTGCTGGCCAGGTCGTCGCTGCCGCCGGGGTTCGACCCGGCCGAGGTGCAGAAGGATCCCACGGTGGTCCGGCGGCTGCCGCCCGGCCTCGCGGCCGAGTTCCTCCACGCGTACGCCGACTCGATCGCCATGGTGTTCCGGGTGGCGGCGCCGGTCATGCTGGTGGCGTTCCTGCTGTCGTGGTTCATCCCGCAGCAGCGGCTCAGGGAGACGACGAAGGCGGCCGACCTGGGCGAATGCCTGGGTGCGACGTCGGCCGAGCGTTCGTCGCTGGAGGAGGTGGAGCGCGGCCTGGTCCGGCTCGCCGACGCCGAGCTGCGCACGGGCTACTACACCCGGATGGGCGATCTGGCCGGGCTGGCGGGCATGAGGCCGGAAGGGGTGTGGATCATCGCCCGGCTGGGCGGCAAGGGCTGGGTGTCGGCCGCCGCCCTGGCGGAGCGGGCGCGGGTCAGCAGGGAGCAGGGCAGACCGTACGCCGACCAGCTCGTCGACGACGGGTTTCTGGAGCGTTCGGCGGACGGCGAGATGCTGCGGCTCACCGAGCGCGGCCAGGAAGCCGCGCTGCGGCTGCTGCGTTGCTCACGCGAGGCGCTGAGCAGGTCGGTCGCCGACTGGGGGCCGCATCCGCAGCTGGAGGAGCTGCTCGACCGGGTCGCTCCGGATCTGCTCGGGGCCCTGGTGGACCGCCCGCGTTAGTTAGAAGCGGCGGCGGGGGCGGGGGCCGACTCGGCGGGCTTGCTGTCCGACTTCGACTCGGACTTCGAAGAGGACGAGCTGTCGGACTTCGAGGAAGAGGACGAGGAGGAGCCCGACGACGAGCGGTTGTCGGTCTTGTAGAAGCCCGAGCCCTTGAAGACGATCCCGACCGCCGAGAACACCTTGCGCAGCTGCCCCTCGCACGCGGGGCACACGGTCAACGCGTCGTCACTGAATTTCTGAACGACCTCGAGCTGTTCGGCGCAGTCGTTGCAGGCGTACTGGTAGGTCGGCACGCGTTCCTCCTAGCAGGCTTTGGCACTCATGCCTTGCGACTGCTAATGGTAACCGATGCGGTCAAACGCCTATTCCAATCCCCGCTCCCCGTACCATCCGGCGAGCTTGCCGCGGCGGCTGACGGCGCGTAACCGGTGTTCGACCTGGTCACGGGTGGCGGCGGTGGTGACGAGCAGGATCTGGTCGTCGGCCCTGATCTGAGTGGTCTCGCCGGGTACGAACGACCTGCCGTCGCGCACGATCAGCGTCACCTGGGCGTCGCGCGGCAGCCGCAGCTCGAAGATCTCCACCCCGTGCAGCCGTGACCCGGGCGGCACCGACACCTGCAGCAGGTCGGCGTTCAGCTCCTCCAGCGGAGCCGCCTCCACCTCCAGCTCGTGCGCCTCGACGGGTGTGGTCACCTTGAGCAGGCGGGCGGCCCACGGCAGCGTCGGCCCCTGGAGCAGGGTGAACACGATGACGATCACGAACACCTCGTTGAAGATGTCCTTGGAGCCCTCGACCCCGGCGGCCCACGGGATCGTGGCCAGCACGATCGGGATCGCGCCGCGCAGCCCCGCCCACGACAGGAAGGCCTGCTCCCGCCACGACACCCAGCCCTGCCCGAGCAGCCGCCCGAGCGCCGCGCTGACCAGCACCGCGAGCGGCCGTGCCAGCACCACCATGACCGTGCCGGCGATGAGGCCGGGCACGATCGCCGACGACATCTCCATCGGGCTGGCCAGCAGGCCCAGCATCACGAACAGCCCGATCTGCGCCAGCCACGCCATGCCCTCCGCGAACCCCCTGGTGGTGGCCCGGTGCGGCAGCTTCGAGTTGCCCAGGACGAGCGCGGTCAGGTAGATCGCGAGGAAGCCGGAGCCGTGCAGCAGCGCCCCTCCCGCGTACGAGAAGAGGGTGAGGCCCAGCACCGCGATCGGGTAGAGGCCCGAGACGGGCAGCGCGATGCGGCGCAGCGCGAACGCGCCCGCCGGGCCGATCGCCAGCCCGACGGCGGCGCCGATGGCCAGCTCGCTGCCGGTCTCGACGAGGAACGAGCCGAGATCGGGCGACGCGTGGACGGTGCCGCTCAGCAGCACCACGGCGAGCACCGTCGGGGCGTCGTTGAAGCCGGACTCCGCCTCCAGGATGCCCGCCAGCCGGGGCGGCAGGGGCAGCCGGCGCAGGACGGAGAACACCGCGGCGGCGTCCGTCGGCGCCAGCACCGCGCCGATGATCAGCGCGGTGATGGTGTCGACGCCCAGCAGGTAGCGGACGGGGATGGCCACGGCCAGGATGCTGACCGCGACGCCGACCGTGGCCAGGATCAGCGCCAGCGGCACTGATCGGCGGACCTGACTCCAGTTCGTGGTCAGGCCGCCCTCGGCCAGGATCACCGCGAGCGCCAGGAAGCCGATGTCCTTGGCCAGGCCGGGATCGGCGAACGGGATGCCGAACCCGGCGTCTCCCAGGACCAGCCCGAACCCGAGGAACAGCAGCAGACTGGGCAGCCCGCTGCGGTGCGCGACCCGTACCGAGATGACGGCGGCGATGACGATGACAGCACTGACGAGGAGCCAGACATCCAGCGTCATCTGGCCCCCTTTGATCACCTGTGTCTAGGTAAGTTTAATTAGTCCCGAAGGTGTGATCGCAAAGCGGATGGCCCGATCGTGCGGTTCCGCCGGAATGTCGTCCCTGAGCTCACCCTCGTGCAGCGGTGCGACGGTCGGCACGTTCGGCCCGACCCGGGCCAGCGCCCGGTCGAACGAGCCGCCGCCGCGGCCCAGCCGCACCCCGGTGCGGCGGTCCACGGCCAGCGCGGGCGCGATCACCAGCGCGGCCGTGCGGATCGCGTCGACGCCGCGCCGCGTGTCGACCGGCTCCATCAGGCCGAACCGGCCCGGCGCCAGGGTGTCAGGCCCGTCGTACACCGCCCAGTCGAGGTCGTCGTCCTCGCGCAGGACCGGCAGCATCACGGTCGCGCCGTGCTTCCACAGCGCGAACACCAGCCCGTGCGTCCCGGGCTCGGCGCCGATCGACCAGTAGCAGGCGACCAGCCCGGCCATCTGGACCCAGGGCTGGTCGAGCAGGGTTTCGCGGACTTTGGTGGCGTTCGCGCGGAGCTGATCGGGGGTGAGCGAGGCGCGCGCCGCGAGCAGTTCCCGACGCAGGTGCGGCTTGTCCACAGGTACCTCCACTAGGGTCTAGGCATGGCTGACTTCGACCCTGTGACGAAAGCCGTCGTGCCCGCCGCGGGTCTGGGCACCCGGTTCCTTCCGGCGACCAAGGCGACACCCAAGGAGATGTTGCCCATCGTCGACAAGCCCGCCATCCAGTATGTCGTCGAGGAGGCCGCCTCCGCTGGCCTACTCGACGTGCTGATGGTCACTGGCAAGAACAAGCGGTCCATAGAGGATCATTTCGACCGCGCGTACGAGCTGGAGGACGTGCTCGAGGCGAAGGGCGACGAGCACCGGTTGTCCCAGGTCCGCGAGCCGGCCTCACTGGCGACCCTGCACTACGTGCGGCAGGGCGAGCCCAAGGGGCTCGGGCACGCGGTCCTCTGCGCCAAGCAGCACGTCGGCGACCACCCGTTCGCCTGCCTGCTCGGCGACGACCTGATCGACCGGCGCGACCCGCTGCTGCAGCGCATGATCGAGGTGCGCGGCGCGTACGGCGGCAGCGTGATCGCGCTGATGGAGGTCCCCAGGGAGCAGGTCTCGCTGTACGGGGTCGCGACCATCGAGGCGACCGGCGAGGACGACGTCGTCAAGGTCGTCGACCTGGTGGAGAAGCCTCCGGTCGAGGAGGCGCCCTCCAACTGGGCGATCATCGGGCGCTACGTGCTCGACCCGGAGGTCTTCGCCGTGCTGGAGGAGACCCCGCCGGGCCGAGGCGGCGAGATCCAGCTCACCGACGCGCTGCGCACCCTCGCCGGCCGCGACGCCGACAAGGGCGGCCCGGTGCACGGCGTGCTGTTCCGCGGCCGCCGCTACGACACCGGCGACAAGCTCGACTACCTGCGCACGGTCGTGAAGTTCGCGGCCGACCGGCCCGACCTCGCCCCCGACTTCCTGCCCTGGCTGCGGGAGTTCCTCGATGAAATCGGTTGACGCGCACCTGGCCGACATCCTCGCCACGGTGCGCCCGCTCGCGCCGCTGGAGCTGGAGCTGGAGCAGGCCCTCGGCGCCACGCTCGCGGAGGAGATCACCTCCCCGGTGCCGCTCCCGCCGTTCGCCAACTCCGCCATGGACGGATATGCCGTACGAGCGAGCGACATCGCGGACGCGCCGGTCACGCTGCCGGTGATCGACGACGTGGCGGCCGGGGCCGGCGAACTGCTCGCCGTCGGCCCCGGCCACGCCGTCCGCATCATGACCGGCGGCCCGATGCCCTCAGGGGCCGACACCGTGGTGCCCGTCGAGCTGACCGACGGCGGCACCGTCCAGGTCCGCATCGACGAGACCGTGCGGGAGGGCAACGCCATCCGCCTGGCCGGCGAGGACGTGCAGGCCGGCGCGGTCGTGCTCAAGCCCGGCACCGTCATCGGCCCCGCCCAGCTCGGCATCATCGCCGGCGTCGGCCGCCGCCGCGTCCTGGCCCGGCCCAGGCCGCGCGTCGTCGTGCTCGCGACCGGCGCCGAGCTGATCGAGCCGGGGCTGCCGCTCGGCCCCGGCCAGATCTGGGACTCCAACAGCTTCACGCTCACCGCCGCCGCCCGCTCCGCCGGCGCCGACGGCTTCCGCGCCCCCACCGTGGGCGACGACCCGGCCGCGTTCCTGGAGCGTCTCGACGCCCAGCTCGTCCGCGCCGACGCCGTCGTGACCAGCGGCGGGGTGTCCATGGGCGCGTACGAGCCGGTCAAGGAAGCCCTCGGCCCGCTCGGCACCGTACGGTTCGACAAGGTCGCCATGCAGCCCGGCATGCCCCAGGGGTTCGGCACCGTCGGCGACGACCAGGTGCCGATCTTCGCGCTGCCCGGCAACCCCGTCTCGTCGTTCGTGTCGTTCACGCTCTTCGTCCGGCCCGCGCTCGACAAGATGCGCGGCCTCCCGGCGGGGCCGCCCGCCACCGTCACCGTCCGCACGACGGCGTCGCTGCGTTCCCCGGCCGGCAAAAGGTCGTTCCTGCGTGGCATGCTCGGTTCCGACGGCTCCGTCGCCCCCGTGCACGGCCAGGGATCACACCAGCTCGCCGCCCTGGCCTCCGCCAACGCGCTCATCGTGGTGCCGGAGGACGTGACCGAGGTGCCCGCCGGCGAGCAGGTGGAGGTGATCAGGCTGTGAGCGAGCTGACGCACGTCGACGAGACCGGCGCCGCGCGCATGGTGGACGTGTCCGCCAAGGACGTCAGCGCCCGCACCGCGACGGCCACCGGCCGGGTGCTGCTGTCGCCCGAGGTGGTGGCGCTGCTGCGGTCCGGCGACGTGCCCAAGGGCGACGCGCTCGGCGTGGCCCGCATCGCCGGCATCATGGGCGCCAAGCGGACACCCGACCTCATCCCGCTGTGCCACCCCATCGCCATCCACGGCGTCAAGGTGACGCTCGACGTGGCCGACTGGGGCGTGACGATCACCGCCTGGGTCAAGACCGCCGACCGCACCGGCGTGGAGATGGAGGCGCTCACGGCGGTGTCGACGGCGGCGCTGGCGCTGTTCGACATGGTGAAGGCGGCCGACCCCGCAGCGGTGATCACCGACATCCGGGTCGAGGAGAAGACGGGCGGCAAGACCGGCGAGTGGAGGCGGGCGTGATCAGGGCGCTGGTGGTGACGGTGTCGAACCGGGCGTCCGCCGGGATTTATGCCGATAAGTCAGGACCGCTCCTGGTTTCCCTGCTCACCGAGGCCGGCTGCACCGTCGAGGGCCCGGTGGTCGTCCCCGACGGCGACCCCGTCGAGGCCGCCCTGCGCGACGGCGTCGCCCAGGAGTACGACGTGATCGTCACGACCGGCGGCACCGGCCTCACCCCCACCGACCTGACCCCCGAGATGACCGCCCGCGTGATCACCCGGGAGATCCCCGGCATCGCCGAGACCATCCGCGCCGCCAACCGCGACCAGGTGCCCACCGCGATCCTCTCCCGCGGCCTCGCCGGCCAGGCAGGCCACACCCTCATCGTCAACCTGCCCGGCTCCAGCGGAGGCGTACGCGACGGCGTCGCCGTGCTCGCCCCCGTGCTCAAGCACGCCGTCGACCAGATCCGCGGCGGCGACCACCCACGCTGACCTCAGATGCGCCACCAGACCCGTGGCGGCATCGCGCCGAATCGGGGGATGATGTCAGATGTGGATCGACTACGCGGCTGGCCTGCGACGCTGACCGAGGGCCCGGTGTCCCTCAGGCCGCTCCGGCTGAGCGACGTACGCGTCTGGCGCGACACCCGGGTGCGCAACGCCGACTGGCTGCGCCCCTGGGAGCCGAGCAACCCCGAGACACCGCTCTTCCGCACCGGGCTCGGCCCGTACATCACCATGGTCGCCACCCTGCGCCGCGAGGCCCGGCAGGGCCTCGCCCTGCCCTGGGTGGTCACCTACCGCGGCCGCTTCGCCGGGCAGCTCACCATCGGCGCCATCGTCTGGGGCTCGGCCCGATCCGCCCAGGTCGGCTACTGGATCGACGGCGCGCTCGCAGGCCGCGGCATCACACCGACCGCCCTCGCCATGGCCGTCGACCACTGCTTCTTCACCACCGGCCTGCACCGGATCGAGGCGAACATCCGCCCCGAGAACCAAGCCAGCCGTAGAGTGGTTGAGAAACTGGGCTTCCGGGAAGAAGGCATTCGGCGTCGCCAACTCCACATCGACGGAGCCTGGCGCGACCACATCTGCTACGCGCTGACCGCGGAGGACGTCCCCGGCGGCCTGCTCGTACAGTGGCGTCGCGCCCGGTCGTCCGTGGAAGAGGTTTGACGATCTCGCGACACACCGCATCGAATGCTCGTCAATCAGTGACACGCGGTCTTACGGTGCGTGACGTGAGCACAATGAGAACGCCCGACGCACCGAGGCGTTCTCGTGCTGCCCGGAGGTGCCTGTGAGCGGTGCTCTCCTCTACCTCGCCATCGTCATCATGTGGCTCTGCGTGCTGGTGCCCATGTGGCTGCGCCGGGACAAATCCAACCTCGCCGAACTGGCCGAACTCGAAGAGCACTACACCGGCGAACACCAGATCCCCGACCTCACCACCGCGCCCGACGAGGAGCCGGTGGAGACCGAACGCGTCGACCCGCGCCAGTTCCGTTACCGGCGGCGGGCGATCATCGTAGCGCGCCGGCGGCGGTTGCTGTTCTTCACCATCCTGCTGGTGGTGGCCTCGGTGGTCACGGCCTCGGTCCAGATGATCCCCTGGTGGGGCGTCGCCCCGTCCGGCGCCGTCATGCTGCTCTACCTCGTGTTCCTGCGCATCGCCGTCAAGGTCGACCGCGAACGCCGCCAGCGCGCCCTCCAGGCCCGCGAGCGCACCCGCCGCATCCGCGCCCGCCGCCGCGCCGAGGAACTCGCGGCCAGGGAGGCAGAGGTCATCGAGTTCACGGGGGCGCAGGGGGATGTTCTCTTCGACCAGTACGCCGAACCGCCTCGGCGAGCGGTGGGTGACTGAATACTGTGGCGCGAGGACCCTCGGTTGTTTGCTAATCTGGTCGAGGTCTTGGGGATGTAGCGCAGTCCGGTAGCGCACTTCGTTCGCATCGAAGGGGTCAGGGGTTCGAATCCCCTCATCTCCACCCAGGGTCGTTCTTGAAACGGCCGGACTGAAGTTGACGGGATCCCGTCTGATCATCGCGATCGGGCGGGATCTCGTCGTTTCAGGAGTTCCGAGCCTGGTTCTGCCGGGGTGGAGGTCCGGCGTTCGCCCGGACGGCTCCTCTACCGTCGAGTCGGTGGGCGCGATCAGGGCTCGGCCCTGCCGGTCGCCCATGCCCAGGCCGCGATGGCGACGCGGTTTCTGGCGCCGGTCTTACGCTGGATGGCAGCTATGTGGTTCTTCACCGTGCCCGCGGAGAGGAAGAGTTCCGCGGCGATCTCGGCGTTGGTCTTGCCGTGCGCGACCAGCGCCACGATGTCATCTTCCCGCTCGGTGAGTACGACGTTCGGTGTCTCGTGCGGTAGGCCGTGGTGGCGCAGCAGTCGGATGGTGAGCTGCGGGCTGATGAGCATGTCGCCGTTCGTCGCGGCCCTGATGGCTTCGATGAGCAAGGTGGGGCCGGAGCGTTTGAGGATGAATCCAGAGGCGCCGTGCCGCAGTGCCGCGTGGACGTACTCGTCGAGCCCGAAGGTGGTGACGATCACCACGTGGATGTCGGTGTCGGCAAGGGCACGGGCTACCTCGATGCCGTCGGCTCCGGGCATCCGGATGTCGGCGAGCACGACGTCCGGTCTGATCGTCCTGGCGGTGTGGATCGCGGTGCGTCCGTCGGCGGCCTCGGCCACGACCGTCATGTCGGGCTGGGCGTCGAGGATCATGCGGAAGGCGCTTCGAATGCCTTCCTGGTCGTCGGCGATGAGGATGCGGGTGGACACTCCGGCGATTGTGCCACTGGCAGGCGCGCGGTCAGCGACCACCCATCCGGTACGGCCTGCGTGACCAGTTCACCGCCCTGCGCCTGGACCAGCGCGGTCAGGCCGGGCAGGCCGTACCCGCCGCGCCGGCCGCTTCGCGCTCGTGTCACGCCGTCGTTGGTCATCGTGATCTCCAGTAGACCTCCTCCGGCGCTGATGCCCAGGTCGACGCGGCTGGCCTGGGGAGCATGCCGCCGGACGTTGGTGAGTCCTTCGATGACGATCCGGTAGGCCAGGACCGCGGTCTCCGCCGGGACCGCTACCTGCGGGTCCATGCGCAGGCGGACCGGCGCGGGGCCGGCGGCGGAGAAACGTTCGGCTGCCTCGCGGATGCCGCTGAGGTCACCAGTGGAGATGAGGGGCCGGTCGTGGTGCAGCGTGTCCAGGGTACGGTCCAGCATCGACATGGCGCGCTGGCCTGCGGCTTCGACGCGTTCGAGCGCCCGCAGCGGATCGCCCACGACCCTGCCCGCCTGGGCGTGCGCCACCATTTCGCTGATGTCGTGGGCGACGAAGTCGTGCAGGTCTCTGGCCAGCTGAAGCCGTAATGCGGTGCGGGTGTCGGCCACGGCGCGGGACTGCCGTACCTCGAGAGAACGCAGGTAACCCCCGACAACGGCGGCCAGGAGCGCGCCCAACCCCCAGAACAGGCACGCGCCCAGCGCTTCCAGCGGCGAGGCGGGGGCGAAGAAGCGCAGCAGCCAGGTGGCCGAGGCCAGGCCCGCCGCCGGCGCGGTCACCGCTGCCCGCCGTGCCGACACGCGTCGGACGATCAGGCCGGCCAGCGTCATGAGTGCCAGACTCTCGATCATCCCCAATGCGGCGGCGCCCGGCTCGGGCTGCACAATGCCGATGACGTGAGCCAGCGTGACGGCCAGCGACCCGGCCGCGGCCACGCAGGTCAGCGCAGGCAGACGCGGCTCGAGCGACGACCGCGACAGCGCTGCCGCCGCCACTGCGACGGGAACCAGCAGCGATATCGACACGACAATCCACATCCAGCTCACCGGACCGACGATACGTCCACCGTGAAACCGGCCACGGGTGCCGAACGGCACCTGTGGCGATGGCCGGAGGTGCCGAACGGCATCTGGTCCGCAGGTCTGCCGCCCGGCGACGCTGATCACATGAGAACCATCACTTCTGTCTGGCGCGGCTACGCGGCGGCACTGTGGGCGCTGGCCTATGGTGCTCTCGGGTCGGCGTGGGCGCTCGGCCTGCCAGGCTTCCCCTGGGGTGCCTCCGATCCCGACCCGGACGGGGCGCTGTCCATCCTGGCCGGGACGACGCCGCGCTTCGGTTGGTGGATTGCCGCCTTCGGCCTGCTCACCGCGGCGACGGCGCTGGCGCTCACCCGCAGGAGCGATCGTCGTGCTCCGTTGTTCCTGGCGTGGCCGATCGCCGTGAGCCTGGTCCTGGTGGTTCCCGACTCGCGGCTGATGATGGGCGTCGCCTACACGCCGCTGCTGCTGGTGGCACCGCTCTTCGGCTGGAGCCTGGGCGGCGCCACCTTCGCCGATGCCTGGCCATGGCCCGTCCTGAACCAGCTTCTCTGCGTGCTGGGCGGACTGCTGCTGGCCGCCACGGCGCTGGCGTACGGCCGTAGCCAGGCCCGCACGCGTTGGTTCACCCCGCAGCGGGGCCGCACAGCCGTGTACGTGGCCGTCGTGGTGCCTCTGGTGTACTGCGCCACCCGGTGGGCGTGGGCGTTCGGCATCCCGCTCGGAGTGAGCCCGGAGTTCCTGGCCGAAGGCGAGGACGGCCTGTGGCTGGCGGGTGCCTACCTGGCGACCTTCGGCGCGTTCGGCGGCGTGCTCACCCTCGGGCTCACTCAGCGATGGGGGGAGATCTTCCCCCGTTGGATTCCCGGCCTGCGCGGCAGGCGGGTACCGCCCCTGCTGGCGGTCATCCCTGCCGGGTTCGTCGCGATCATCATTGCCGTGGCCGGACTGACGTACATCCGCTGGACGATCGCAGGCCGGTTCGCCCTGTCCGAATGGGGTGCCTGGCTGCCGGAGTGCTTCTGGCCGATCTGGGGTGCCGCACTGGCCACCGCCACCGTCTCCTACCATCTGCGCCGCAAGGACGACGCAAATGCGGTGGATGTCGGCGCTGGTCGCCGACGTGAGGCCCCAGCAGAAGGTGATCGCGCTGCCAGGGCCCGGCGGACCTCGGCGCGCACCGCCGGTAACCGCTCGGGCGGGATGTGATAGGTCGACTACGAGGCGAGGATGCCGCTTGCCTCCCCCCGGACTGGCCTCGGCCGTCGATGGAGGTGGGAAACGATCAGTCGAGCTTTGGGAAGCGATCTAGAACCGCCCCCCTTTAGCGCAGGTCACACGTACTCGTGAACAGCCCACCAGGGGCCGTTCATGAGACGGCCGGACTGAAGTTGACGGGATCCCGTCTGATCATCGCGATCGGGCGGGATCTCGTCGTTTCAGGGGTTTCCGAATCGGGTTCGTCCCGGTTTGGGGGCCGCGGAGCAGGTGTCCGGGAAGGCCCGGGTGGTGTCAGGCCGCTGGTGGAGGACCGAGATCCGGCCGTTGGGCATGGCGAAGCCGACGGTGGGCTGGGCGCTGCGGCCAGGTGGTGGATTTTGCGGCTTATGGGGCGGGGGGTGGCCTGTGGAGTTGCCCCGGTTCGGTAGACACATCAGGGCTTGTGACTACGCGGCAGCGTAGTCGAGGTCTTGGGCGTTTTTGAGGGCGTGTCGGCGTTCGTATTCAGCGGGGCTGAGCTGGCCGTTGGCGGAGTGGCGGCGGCGCGGGTTGTAGAACCCTTCGATATAGCTGAACAGGGCCCGTTCGGCTTCTGATCTGGTGCGGAAGGTGCGCCGGTCGATCAGTTCGCACTCCAGCGAGGCGAAGAAGCTTTCGGTGATCGCATTGTCGAAGCAGGTCCCGGTACGACCCGTCGACGGGCGGACGCCAGCTTGTTCGCAGCGCTGGCCGAAGGCGATAGAAGTGTATTGGCTGCCCTTGTCGCTGTGGTGAATCACTCCTGCCTCGGGGCCGCGCTGGTGCAGCGCCATCGCCAGCGCGTCGGTCACCAGTTCGGTGCGCATGTGCTCGGCCATCGCCCAGCCCACGATCCGGCAGGAGAACACATCCAGCACCACCGCCAGATAGACGAAGCCCTGCCACGTCGGCACATACGTGATGTCGGCCGTCCAGACCCGGTTCGGCTCCTCGGCGGAGAAGTTGCGCCGGACCAGGTCGGAAGCGGCTGCGCCGCGCGGATCGGCGATGGTGGTGCGAGCGCCCTTGCGCCTGCTCACCCCGGCCAGCCCGGCGGCGCGCATCAGCCGGGCTACCCGTTTGCGGCTCACCCGGACCCTGTCGAGCTCGCGCAGGTCGGCGTGGATGCGCGGCGCCCCGTAGATCTCATCGGAAGCCTGGTGATGCGCTCGGATCCGCTCGGTCAGTTCGGCGTCGCGGCGGGCTCGTGCTGACGGGCCGCATCGCCGCCGGGCCGCCCAGGCGTAGTAGCCCTGGCGCGACACACCCAGCACCCGGGCCAGCAGGGAGACCTCGTGGTGGTCCTTCTCCGCATGAATCAGCCGGAACCTCATCTCGGCAGATCCGTCTCCCGCGCGAAGAAAACCGCGGCCTTACGCAAGATCTCCTTCTCCTCGCGGAGAGTCTTCACCTCGCGTCGCAGCCGGGCCAGCTCGTCCTTCTCGGCGCTGGTCAGGCCGTCTTGGCGGCGGCCGTCATCCAGGTCGGCCTGGCGCACCCGGGTACGGATCGACTGCGCGGAGGGCTGGAACTCCTTGGCCAGTTCCTCCGGCGTCCGTCCCGCGCGCACCAGCTCCACCATCTGCCGGCGAAACTCCGGCGGATAGTTGTTCGGCACAGCAGACTCCTTCTTCCGGGAACCAGGGTTCCCCAGAGATCAGGTGTCCACCAAAACGGGCCAACTCCACCTGCTCTGGCCTGCGGGTGGCGTGCCGTCGAAGGTCCCGGCTGGAGTCTGCGGGGTGTCGGCGAGCGTGACGGGCTCGTCTTGGGGCTCATGGATGTGGCCCCAGGCGTCGAGGAAGTGGTCGTTGGCGACGGTGACGAGCAGCGCGACCAGGATGGTCTGGGCGACGCGACCGTGAGCGAGCCGGTTCTTCGGATCAGCCAGGTCGAGTTCGTGGCCTTTGAGGCGGCCGTTCAATCCCTCCGTCATTGCCCTGGCAGCGAAGTACGTCCCTCGCCACGAGGGGCTGAGGTAGGGCATATCCTGGCGGAACTTGTCGAGGTGGCCGAGGTCGTCCTTGTTCAGGGTGATGGTGCGCTGGTGGCAGATCCTCGGCAGTTCGCCGGTCTTGTGGTCGGGCTGTGGGGGAAGAACGCGAGGCTTGGCCGCGGGGTGGGCGGCTCGTTGCCGGGTGTCGGTGAGGTCGACCGCGGTGGGCCGGTTGGGTCCGCGCTGGTGGAGGCGGTCGAAGCGAGGGCAGGTCAGCGATGGGGAGGTGCCTGCTGCCGGGCACTGGAAGCGAACGGTGCCGTCGGTGTTCGGGCTCTGCTTGAGGCGCAGCAAGTACGGCTCTCGCGCGCTGATGAGCGCCGTTACGTCATCGACCCCGCGCGTACAGGTCACGAACGAGATCGAGCCTACTCCCCACACCGGGAAACGATCATGCTCGCGCCGGGAAACGATCTTCAGGTTAGGCATGTACGGGCTCCGGCATCAGCGGGTACACCCGCCGAACACCTGGACGTACGACACGGCTGGTGTGATGGAGCCAGCGTCAGGATCAGCGCTCCCATAAGCCACAGCAACGGACATCTTGGGGCCCGCTGACATCATGTTTTTATAGTGGGGGAAGCTGTTGCGCCACCAGTCGAATGCCGCCCTAGGCGTCACCGACTGTGCACCCCATCCCACGTAGGTGTTCTCGTAGGCCTGCCATCTGAGGCCCCTGGCGGCGCAGTGGCTGGGCAGGTTCGTGAGCTGTTCCACACGCTTCTGTGGGGTCGATCCGGTCCGCGGATTAATATGCGGGTTGCAGTTCTCCGGTTTGTCCTCAACGGGAATGCAGTTCTTACTTGGAGTGACTTTCCCCCACCAGCGCAGGTTGATCGCATCCTTGACATGGCGGGTCGCGGCAGCGCCAATGCCTGGCTTGACTCGTACACCAGCTTTACCAAGCGTTCTGTCTAGGTCTACCCGCGGCATAAGCCAGTGCATCTCTGCGCCCAAGCGGGCGCGCTCAGTTCTGACCAGACACAAGATTGCTACCTCAATCTCCGACTGCTGCCTTCGATACTTGGCGCGCCCCAGGGGCGTATCCACCATGGGTTCAAGGACGCGGTTCTCGTTCGGGCATTGCTGTTCAGCTTTTGCCAGATACGCAGCTTCTGATGCCGGTGTCTGCGCTGAAGACCAAGCCGCTGGAACGCTCAACGCTAGGGAGCTGGCTGCGGCGATGGCGGCTGTTCGAAGGTACGAGGTATTGCGCATGGCGGTCCCTCCCTGTGAAAGTGCCTCCCTGGCGACTCTATGGATGATTCCATCTGCGCGATACAGACGCTCGCTACAGAAAGTGGATATAAAAGGTCAGTGCGTCACCGTGTGAGTGTGGCTAAACCCACCTTTGAACGTGCAAGTCCACCCGACGGCACTGGGAAATGATCAACCTGCACGCGGGACGGTGCCTGTCAAACCGAATGAGACATCAGGCTACTTGTGTGGTTTGAGGTGAAGCGTCGCTCTGGAGGGTCGTAGGTGGCCTATTGATCCACACTCTGGCAGGCAGCGACGGCGGGTAGGGGCGCCAGCCGCGGAACCGCTCGGGGCGGGCCAGGAAGGCCGCGTTCAACGTGACGATCCGCTGGGAGCGGATCTTGACGGCGGTTTCGTCGTGCACGGACGCGGGAGTGTGTATCGCGATGCCTGAATGACGATGCTCGTTGTTGTAATGGCGCGCATGTGCCGCAGCCAGCTGCGGTAGGTCTGTGCCGAACTCGGGGCCAGATCGGTGCAGCCGGTCAGGACGAACGCGTCGATCATCTCGTGCCGCAGCCACACTTCTGGGTCATCCGGCAGGCCGGATCGGTAACACCACACGGCCAGGCGGGTGGTCGCGGTGAGCAGCCGTTGCACCCGGTAGGGAGATCGGTCGGCGCTAGCGGCGACCAGCATCCGCACGTGCCCGGCGACAAGGTCCCATTCCGGCTGGGGGTTTGCGGCCGGTAGCCGGTGATTACCCTGCTCCAATATGAGCCGAGCGGGAAGCGATTGGGTTCGATACAGGAAGTGATCTTCCTGGCCCCTCTCGCGCCCCAGGCCAACCCCACTCGTGAACACCTCGGGGTGACACTTGGCCGCTGGAGTGGAACGGCCACAGACCGCGATCTTGACGGCCATCCAACCGCATGATCAAAAGGAGACATCGGCCGTCCCGCCAGGGGCCGGTGCCAGCAGCAGAGATCGTTCCAAGGAAGGGGAATCCGCCATGAGTGTCGGGAAAGGCGGGCGCCTGGCCACACTCGCGTCAGTGGGTGCGCTGACAGCAGCGCTGTTACCAGTAGGAGGTATGGCCACGGCCTCATCCACCACGCCTCAGGTTCACGCCTGCGTCAGCAAGATCACCCGCGTCGCTCGCATCGTCGACCCGGGGATAGAATGCCTCCTCACCGAGGTCCCCGTCCAGTGGGGAGCCGAAGGACCGGCCGGGCCGGAGGGCTCAGCAGGCCCTGCTGGACCGCAGGGCCAGCAGGGGCCCAAGGGCGACACCGGCCCCGCCGGGCCTCAAGGCGAGGCGGGCGAGACCGGCCCGCAAGGCCCCAAGGGGGACACGGGGGAGACCGGCCCGCAAGGTGAACGGGGGCCGCAAGGACCGCAGGGTCCCAAGGGCGAGAAGGGTGATCCCGGAGGGGTAAGAGGAGCGCAAGTCAAGGAGGCTCCCTTTACGGGCGGCTCCGGCGGCATCATGTGCGACCCCGGCCAGTACGCGACCGGTGGCGGCTACAAGGTCAACAACGGCACAGGCCAGGTCTACCAGAGTCTCCCCGTCTTTGGAGTGTCCAAAGAACCAAGAGGCTGGGAAATCATGACTACCGGTTCAGCCAACGGAACCATCTACGTCACCTGCGTTCCCTGGAGCTAACCCCCAGGCAGAATCCCCTGACTTTCGGCGTCCCGAACAGCCCGCGAAGTACCTCGCTGCGCTTCGGCGAGGGCTTTCGCCATCTCAGCGCGACGTAAGCGAACCAACCCGGCATCCTCTCCCCCTCTCTGTCAGACTCTCGTGAGACCTGAGGACACTGAGCAGGCCAGCTGGGAAACGATCACCCATAACCTGGGAAGCGATCTACAGACCTCGGCCTCGACCGCACGTCACGCACACTCGTGAACACCCCACCAGGAAGATGCAGGTGAGAAGGGTCTTCGGAGTAATCCGGAGGCCCTTTTCTCATGTCTGGAAGTCGATGGGAGCCAATCGGGGAGCCATCTCACTCGGACTCTCTACCCGTGTCGGCTATCGCCGAAGATGGTGTTCATCGTGTGGGCACCTTTGCTGATCACCGGCCGTAGCTGGTGCCGGTAGACCGCTTCCGTGACGCTGGTGCCCGCGTGCCCGACGAGATCGGCGATGGTCTCGATGGGTACGCCTTGGTCACTCATGATGGAGACGAACGAGTGACGTAGTTCTCGGGGACTCCAGGTCGTTCCGATCCCCGCGTCTTTCGTGATCTTTCGGAACGCCCGTCGCACGTTCGAGGCGTCCATGGGGTGCCGACGCTCGTGCAGAACACCAGGTTGTCACCATCGCCTCCCCCAAGAGGAGCAGCCGTACCCGCCTGCCGCATTCACGCCATGCAGCCCAACAACTCCACACTGTAAACGGCAAACACTGGCAGTCACTGCGGGGCGTAAAGATCTTTCAGGCCACGCATCGTCAACGGTGGAACAGTCGAAAGGCGGGAGTTGATACCGGCCGAGAGCGTGTTCGCGTTCCGGCACGCAGCGCTGCCTCAGCCAGGACTAGCCACCGCTCATGCGGTTCACACGTCGATGACGTCGGCTTGTAAGCCTTTGGTCGCTTCATACCAAGTATGGGTGTAGATCGACGAAGGGAGCATGGCCGGTGCGTCGTAAACAGGTGGAGTTCGCCACAGACACCGTGGCGTTCGAGGCCTTCTACCGGCGGCACGTCGAGGAAGTCACGCGATTCCTGGCCCGCCGGGTCGATGACCCCCATGCGGTCGCGGACCTGGTAGCGGATGTGTTTCTGGCGGTGATGGAGTCCGCTCACACCTACCGGCCGAGACGGGGCAGCGAGGTCGCGTGGCTGTATGGCGTAGCACGCAACACGCTCTCGGCCGAGCGGCGCCGGGCGTTGCGGGAGTCCCAGCTGACCGACCGCGTAAGCAGGCGGCGGCCACTGGGCGGCGACGACATCGCCCGGCTGGAGGAGCGGATCGACGCGGAGCAGCCCGCTCGGCGGGCTTTCCAGGCCATGGCCGACTTGCCTGAGGGGGAACGCGCCGTGCTGGAGCTGGTCGTCCTCGACCAACTGACAGTTACCGAAGCCGCGAGTTCCCTCGGCATCCGGTCGGGGACCGCCATGGTGCGGCTGCATCGCGCGCGCCGGACGCTCAAGGAAGTGCCCTTCGTCATGGAAGGAAACGGCACATGAGTTTCGAGGAGCAGTTGCTGATGGATCTGAAAGTCGAATTCGCCGCGCGGGACGAACGCCGTCGCCGTACTGTTCGCCGCGTGTCCTTGGGAGCGGCGGTGGCCGGCCTCGCTGCCGCGGCGGCCATCGCCGTACCGCTGATGACCGGCACGGAGAGCTCGGCGTACGCGGTGAGCAAGAAGGCGGACGGCACGGTGGGGGTCGAGATCCGTGAGTTCAAGGACGCCGACCGGCTGGAGCAGGATCTGAAGGCGGCGGGCGTCAGAGTGGACATCACGTACCTCGAGTCCGGCAAGCAGTGCCAGAAGAACAGAGGACGGAGCGTCCTGGCTCCGGACGGGCTCGTCACCATGCGGGAGGGCGGGCTGGATATCAAGCCTCAGCTCATCGGCAAGGACAAGACATTGGTGTTGGAGTTTGCCGGCAAACAGGACGATGAGAAGGAGCCCCCCGTAACCGGAAAGGTGTTCTGGAAGCTCGCCACGCTCTTGGTCCCCGGCGATGTCGGCCCGTGCGTCGTCATCGACGACCCACCGTGGAACGATGACGGCAGCGACACATCAGGACGGCCGCCTGCGGGAAGCTAGCCCTCCGATACGGCGACGCCCGCGCTACCGTCCGGTCCGGCACCACGCCCCCAGGGCGCGGGCTTGCCCAGAGGCGGCGACAGTGGCCCGGTCTGCGAGCGGACCGGGCCGCGCGCGGGTACGAGGATCGTCCCCCGGCTGTGGTCGCGGCCAGGCGAGGCGGGTACCCCTCCTCTGCCACACGCGTGAAGTCTTCCCTGGGGAAGCAGTGCGACCGAAGATCGCTAGGTGCTGGGTGGACATTCACCGTATGAGCCGTCCGGGAGGCGATCACCGTCGTGATGGGAAGCGATCTTGACAAGCCTGTCTTATCGCAGGCCAGCCACACTCGTGAACACCCCACCAGGGGCCGTTCTTGAAACGGCTGGACTGAAGTTGACGGGATCCCGCCTGATCATCGTGATCAGGCGGGATCTTGTCGTTTCAGGAGTTTCCGAACTGGATTCGTCCTGGTTCGGGGCCTGCGGAGTCGGCGTCTGGGAAGGCCCGGGTGGTGTCAAGCCGCTGGTGGAGGGGCGAGATCCGGCCGTTGGGCATGGCGAAGCCGACGGTGAGCGGGGCGCTGCGACAAGGTGGCGGGTTTTGCGGCTTATGGGGCGGGTGGTGGCCTGCTCTGGCCTGCGGGTGGTATGCCGTCGAAGGGCTGGGCTGGAGTCTGCGGCGTGTCGGCGAGTGTGACGGGCTCGTCTTGGGGCTGGTGGATGTGGCGCCATTGGTCGAGGAAGTGGTCGTTGGCGACGGTGACGAGCAGCGCGACCAGGATGGTCTGGGCGACGCGGCCGTGGGCGAGCCGGTTCTTGGGATCGCCGAGGTCGAGGTCGTGTCCTTTGAGTCTGCCGTTGATGCCTTCGGTGTTGGCGCGGACGACCTTGTAGGTCCCGATCCATGCGGGACTCAGGTAGGCCAGGTCCTGGCGGAACTTGTCGAGGTGGCCGAGATCGTCCTTGCGGATGGTGATGGTGTGCTGGCTGCAGATTTTCGGCAGTTGGTCGGCCTTCAGATCAGGCTGTGGCGGCAGGACGCGGGGTTTGGCCGCGGAGTGGGCGGCTCGCTGCCGGGCATCGGTCAGGTCGACCGCGGTGGGTCGGCTGGGTCCGCGCTGGTGCAGGCGGTCGAAGCGGGGGCAGGTGACCGATGGGGAGGTGCCTGCCGCTGGGCACTGGTAGCGGACGGTGCCGTCTGCGTTCGCGCTCTGTTTGAGGCGCAGCAAGTACGGCTCTCGCGCGGCGATCAACGCGGTGAGGTGTTGCGATGGTGTGCGGATGGCGGCGTCGTCCAGGCCGGTGGTGGCCTGCGCGAGCCTGTCGGGCATCAGCGGGCAGGCCGGGGAGCCGTCGATGAGCGGGCTGTCGTGGACGCTGCCCTGCACTCCTCGCTGATCCACTTTGTAATCGAGGGCGAGTCGGTAGCCGAGTTCGCGTGCTGGCCGAGCGAAGTGGCCAGGTTGCTGGTCGGTGTAGGCGCGGTCGGCGACGGCGAAGCCGGTGGGAAAGCCGAGCGTGGCCAGGGGTTTGAGGGTGGTGATGGCGTTGGCGCCGATGCGTTTGTGCGGGGTGTCGAGGACCAGGCCGAGCGCCAGTTGCGGGAAGGAGCCGAGTGCTGTGCGGGTGCGGGCGGCGACGGTGAGAGTGGCGCTGTAGCCGTACTCGGGTGGGCCGTTGCCGGCCGAGTGGTGCCAGCCCGCGGTGATCTCGGTGGAGGCGATCAGTTCCCCGGTGGAGCGGCGCGCTCGGGGTGGGCGGGCGAAGACGGGGGCGGCGGTGGTGTCGATGCCGACGTCGCCGCGGAAATGGCGGAGGTAGCCCCGGCCTTTGGCCCAGCGCCGTCAGCCGCTTGAGCCGTGCTCGGGTGGTCTCCACCCGCCCCCGCACGTCGGGCTCGCCCAGCGCTTGAGCCACTTCCTTGGCACGCATCGTCCGCCCGGAACTCGCCATGATCACAACAACCTGCTTGTCGAGCCCGGCGACCGCTTTCGGCGCCGGCGCGGCCTTCTCCGGCGAGATGTGCGCCGGACCTCCAGGCGCGCCGCCAGAAGGCGCTTGCTCAGGCCCAGAATGGCCGGCCAGCATCGGCGCGACTATCCTCCGGGCGGTGGCCAGGTCGCTCAGCCGCTCTTCCAGGGCTGCCACCTGCTCACGCAACGACGCAAGCTGCCCGCGGACGGACTCCTCGTCCGCGGCAAGCCGCTCCAGCAGCGATGCTTCGCCCAACGTTATGCCCGACCTCCACGTACCGGTGCCGTGCGTAACCCGCAGAGAATCTGCGATTGCAAAGAGTCACATGATGCCTGCAAGCCGTAACTGTAGGTGGCTTTGCGGCTCGCGTGAAGAGACACCTCTGCAATCGGTCCTTCCACCACCGAGCACAGCTCTCCCTGTGACTACAGACCCGCCGGATGGCTCGACAACCACTCACTATGTGCTTTGTGCTTTGTGCCGCCAGGCGTCATGGCGCTGCTGATCCCAAAGACTGCAAGATCCCTTCAGGACCTCAGCAACGGCGCCGACGATCAACCAGCGGCAGATGCCCGTGAACACTCAAGGCTCCTGTGGCAAGACACAGATGACATCTCGAAGGGGGTCCAGTGCTGAGAATAGATCATCTATGGTGACCGACACGTCACCACTGGTGGTGGACTCCGAGATCATCACAAGTTCCCTCGATGATCCGGAGAAGTTCGCCGCCCTGTTCGACCGCTACGCCGCAACGCTTTACAGGTACATCTCCTTCCGCCTCGGCCCAGAACTCGCCGAGGACCTCGTCGGAGAGACGTTCCTGATCGCATTTCGTAGGCGCGACGCGTACGACATCTCCTACCGCGATGCCCGACCCTGGCTGCTGGGCATCGCGACCAAGCTCATCACCGGCCACCGCCGGACCGAGGTCAGCCGCTACCGTGCGCTGGAGCGGCAGAGCCCGGCCCAGCCCGTTGAGGGACCAGAAGAGGCGATCACTCGTGATCTGACCGCTCAAGGGTCGCGGACGGTCCTGCTTAACGCGCTCGCGCTGCTGTCGCGAGGCGACCGGGACGTCCTGCTCCTCGTCGCCTGGAGCGACATGACGTACGAGGAAGCGGCCCGCGCGCTCGGCATCCCGGTCGGCACGGTCAAGTCACGGCTCAATCGGGCCCGGCGCAAGGTCCGCCACACCCTGGGTGGGGTCAACCCGTTGGAGGAGCACGATCATGGATGAATTGAAGACGCTTATCAAGGAACTGGAGCATGAGCCGCCCCACTCCCTGGCTCGGCAACGACTCCGGCTCGCTCAGGAGGCGACCGCGGCACCGCGCGATCAGCGCTGGAGGAGGCTGCTTCCGTTCGGCCAGCACACTCGGCTGGAACGGCCGCTCCTGAGCGGGCGGCGGCTCGCGATGGGCGCCGCTGTGGCGGCGGCCGTCGCGGCGGGCGTGGCCGTGCCTTCCTTGCTCGGTTCCGCCAAGCCGGCCTACGCCCTGACGAAGAACCAGGACGGATCGATCAACCTCAAGATCTACGACTTCCGGAACCCCGAGCACCTCGAGAAGGAACTGGCCGATTGGGGTGTGCCGGCTGACATCACCTACCTGCCTCTCGGCAAGCGCTGCGGAAACAACCGGGCACCCTTCCTCAAGGGTGACCACTTCGGCGCGACCAAGGAGGAGTTGTCCAGCAGTGATGCCGCCGCGCAGGCCAGGCTTCGGGAGAGACTGCAAAAGTCGATCTCTTACCAGGCGATTCGCCCGCAAGATGGCATCACCATCTACCCCCGCCACATCCAGCCGGGCCAGATCGCGATGATCGAGGTTATGGAAAACCCGGTCACGCCCACGGTAGAGCGTCCCGGGGTTGCCTGGCAGTTCAGCGGGCGGCTGACAACCGGGCCCATCGAGCCGTGCAAGGTCGTGGCGGATCCCTCGGCCAACGACTTCGGCGACGCCACACCACCGCCCGGCAGTTGATCCGCACCCCGCGCCGTAGAGTCCGGGCGGAAACCCGTCGGCGCGGGGAGTGTTTCCGACGGGTACGGCCTTGGGGCGGACGACCCGGCCAAGACTCAAGCCGCACTGAGTCCGCCCCATCGGTCAGGCCGGCCGGGAAACGATCATTAGCTTTCCGGGAAGCGATCTTCCAGGCCCCGCCTCTACCGCAGGTCATGCCTACTCGTGAACACCCCACCCAGGTCAGAGGCCGCTTCCAGAGTTTTGGAAGCGGCCTTTGCGTTGCTGGGTGACTAAGTGAGTGACTACGGTTCATCCATCAGGTCCGTTTCCCTCCGGCCCTGCAGTGCTCAGGGATGAGGTGTCTCCACAGTGAGTGATTCCGGCCCCACGACAGTGTGGGTGTTTCTGGGCGAGGACGCTCAGTGGCCCTCCGGTGTGTTCCGGACGCGGGATCGTGCAGAGTCCTGGATCAAGGCCGCCAAGATGACGGGGATGCTCACGGAGTACCCCCTCGACACGGGTGTCTACGACTGGGCGATTGAGCACGACCACTTCCGGCCGCGCGCCGCTCATCAGCAGACCCCCTCGTTCATGGGACGCTTCACGACTGCGCATCAGGAGCACTTCCACTACACCGATGGGGATCAGGACTGAAGGCAGCACGACGAGACGGAAGTCGCGTTGATCACGAAGGCCTAGGCTGTTCGCCATGCCGCGACGAACGTTTCGGGAAGTTGATGGGGAACGGGTCGAGGGCGTGTCACGGCCGGTGTTCATCCGCAACGCCGGCCGATACTTCCTGACCGATCTGGTGATCTATGCCGATGGCGCAATCGACGCCTGGGGCCTGACGGATCTGGATGGGCTGCGACGGCATTTGGAGACCGGCTGGGTCGCGACGTCGCTGAAGCCAGGGCAGTGGGCGTCCGCTCATCAACTTGCGTCCTGGAAGCTGGCGGAGCCGTCGATGTCCGTGACGGCGGACGACCTGTTGGGCCAGGTAGCCGATGCGATCGAGCAGCTCAACGGGCGCCCGGACTCCTCCCGGCGGTGCTGGCTGGCGATCGAGAAGTACATGGACACCAGGTCCGAGGAGGATCGGCGTGCGCTGCGGCAGGCGTACCAAGCCATTCCGGAGATCGATCGAATCTATGTTCTGGGGGACATGGACCGCAAAGACGTCCCGCTTCGGGTCTTGATCACTGAACTCGGTGAGCCTCTGCCGGTGCAGTGGCAGCCATACGACCCCGAGGTGGTGACCGAAGACGACCGGGCAGAGGCGATTCGCTACTTCGAGGAGGTTCTCAGTTATCGGAAGACTCCGCGGCCTGCTCCGCCTGATGACCCCGAGCCCGTAGAAGCAGGCGCGATCACCCTGTACCAGACCGTCTTCCCGCACGGGTGGCCGGAAGATCCGGGCATCCTGGTCCTGCGCAACGAGTACCCGGCCGACATCGAGGTCGGGAGTGTTTCCTATCCGACGGTCACCCATGCCTATTGGGCCCTGTCCACGACGGACCAGGCGGCGCGCGAGCAGATCATGATGGCCGAGCGCCCTTACGACGCTGAAACCCTCGCCAAGGAGACCGGCCGCGTCGAAGGTTGGGCGACCGTCCGGGCAGCCGTCATGCTGCGATTGCTGCGCGCCAAGTTCACTCAGTATCCGGCCCTTGCTGAGATCTTGGTCGGCACGGGGACCGCCCGCATCCACTACACCGGCACAGGGTCGGACTATTGGCACGAGGCAGGGGAGCGGGGCCGTAACTGGATGGGCCGCCTGCTGGAACTGGTCAGAGCTGAACTCCATGCCGAACGACTTGGGCTCGCGACGGATGGCTGAGTCTGCGAATAGGGCTCAGCAAGATTCTTAATCGGTACTCGGTGATGAGCTGAGGCCGTGACGATCGCCGACTTCGGCTCCCACGCCGCCGTGTGTCGCCAGTCCCTGGGCGCCACATCCGCGGTGTGGACGGTCAGGAATTTCTCCAGGTGGGCGGCCAGCCTGATCCAGGCTGGCGGCCATGAAATCTCCAGGTAGACGGACACGTAAAGTCCAGGTGGACGGTCAGGTGAGAGGGACGACACCCTTTC
>NZ_JAHKRN010000069.1 GCF_019396385.1 Nonomuraea harbinensis
GGTGACCGGCACGGCCGTGCCGGTGCCCGCCGGCGAGCCGGGGCTGGACTGGGAGGGCGAGGTCGCCGCCGTCGTCGGCGCGCGGCTGGCCGACGCCGGCGAGACCGAGGCGGGGGCGGGCGTCCTCGGGTACGCAGCCTTCAACGACATCACCGCCCGCACCGCCCAGAAGCTCACCAGCCAGTGGACGCTCGGCAAGAACGCCGACCGCAGCGGCCCGATCGGCCCGATCGTCACCGCCGACGAGACCGGGAGCCCCGCGGACGGATGGCGCGTGGTCACCCGGGTCAACGGCGAGGTGATGCAGGACGGCGACACCAGTGACATGATCTTCACCGTGCCCGCACTCCTGTCCCGCATCAGCGCCACGCTGACACTCCACCCCGGCGACGTCATCGCCACCGGCACCCCGGAAGGCGTCGGCTACGTCCGCACGCCGCCCCGGCTGCTGACGCCCGGCGACGTGGTCGAGGTGGAGGTCGACCGGCTGGGCGTGATCCGGACGCCGGTCACCGGCCCGGCCGGCAGGAGGGGCGCGTGAGCCGGGTCCTCGTCGCGGGCGGCGGCCCCGCCGGGCTGGCCGCGGCCGTCGAGCTCGGCCGGCGCGGCGTCACCGTCACCGTGGTCGAGCCGCGCACCACGATCGACCAGGACCGGCCGCGCGCCAAGACCACCAGCATGCGCACCATGGAGCACCTGCGCCGGTGGGGCCTCGCCGACCGGCTGCGCGCCGCCGCGCCGCTGCCCGTCTCCTGGTCGCAGGACGTCCTGTTCTGTACGAACCTGCTCGGCGTCGAGCTCACCCGCTTCCCCCACGCCTTCGGCCTCCACCCCGAGCGCGACGAGCGGTGGGCGGAGCCCGGCCAGCAGGTGCCGCAGCCGATCGTCGAACGGCTGCTGCGCGAGGCGGTGGCCGAACTGCCCGCCGTCACGCTGCTGACCGGGGTCGCCGTCACCGCGATCGACCAGGACGGCGACCGGGTCCGCGCCCGGCTCTCCGACGGCTCTGCGCTCGAAGCCGACTACTTACTGGGCTGCGACGGCGCCGCCGGGGTCAGCCGCGAGGCGATCGGCGCGTCGTACGAGGGCTCGTCCGGCGAGCGGCCCAACCTGAGCGTGGTGTTCAGGGCGCCCGGCCTGGCGCAGAAGATCCCGCTCGACCCGGCCGTGCAGTACTGGGTGATCCATCCGGAGGTGTCCGGCCTGATGGGCCGGATGGACCTGGACGACAAGTGGTGGGCGATCATGGTGGGCGTCGACGTGCGCACCTCCGCCCCGGACCCGGAACGGCTGGTGCGCGTGCTCATCGGCGCCGACCTGCCGATCAGCGTCGTCAGCACCGACCCGTGGGTGGCCCGGATGCTGCTCGCCGACCGCTACCGCGCCGGCCGGGTCTTCCTGGTCGGCGACGCCGCCCACCTCAACCCGCCGTGGGGCGGCCACGGGTTCAACACCTGCGTCGGCGACGCGGTCAACGTCGCGTGGAAGCTCGCCGCCGTGCTCCAGGGCTGGGGCGGACCCGGCCTGCTCGACAGCTACGAGGCCGAGCGCCGCCCGGTGGCCGTCCAGACCGTCGCCGACAGCTCCGCCCAGGAGAAGCTGCTCGCGCCGACCTTCGCCGACCGGCCGCTCACCGGAACCGGCCCGGAGGCCGCCCGCGCCCGCGCCGAGACGGCCGCCGCGCTGCGGGTCAAGGCCGGCGAGTTCTACAGCGAGGGGCTCGTGCTCGGTTACCACTACGCGGGCTCGCCGATCGTGGCCGACGACGGCTCGCCCGTCCCGCCGCACACCCCGCAGGACTACCACGGCTCCGGCCGGCCGGGCGCGCGGCTGCCGCACGCCTGGCTGCCCGGCGGCCGTTCCCTGTACGACACGCTGGGCGAGGGGCTCACGCTGCTGCGCCTGACACCGGAGCCCGGCCCCGCTTTTGAGGAGGCGGCGCGGGCCCTCGGGGTGCCGTTCACGGTGGTGGACCTGGCGGGCGAAGGGCTGCTCGACAGGTACGGCGCGCCGCTCGTCCTGGTCCGGCCCGACCAGCACGTGGCCTGGCGGGGCGGCGGTGGCGACCCGGCGGCGATCCTGCGCACGGTGCTCGGGTTCAGCGGGGCGTGAACCAGACGCTGATCTGGTTCAGCTGGCCGGCCGGGCCCTCGGCGAGGACCCGCACGGTCTTGCCGTCCATCCCGCCGAGCACCAGCCGGCCCTTCTCGCGGCCGATGACGGTCGCCAGGAAGTGGCTCCGGTCCAGCCAGCCGTTGAACACCATGCCCTTCGCCGGCGGGATCACCGCCTTCCGCTCGCCGGTGGCCGCGTCCCACAGGCAGACGTCGCGCGACCCCTCCCGGCAGGTAGTGGTGAAAACCCGGCCGGCCGTGGTGTCCGCGACGCCGCCCCGGATCAGCGCGCCCTTGCCGGTGAACGTGCGCAGCACCCGGCCGTCGAGCCCGACGTACCGGATGGCGCCGTCGCCGCCCTGGGTGACGAGCGTCGAGCCGTCCGGCCCCCACCCGTAGCCGGCCTCGCCGCCGAAGTCCGTGCGGCGGGTCTGGACGCTCTTGGCGGCCGGGTCGACGACGACGAAGCCGACGGTGCGCTGCTCGTCCGGGCCCGCCCTGAGCGTCAGGAGCAGGCGGCTGCCGTCGGCGGTCCAGGCCGGGTCCAGCGTGAGTCCTGGCTTGCCGGCGGTCCGCAGCGTGACGTCCTCGCCGGTGCCGCGGTCCACCAGCCGCAGCGTGTTGTGGTCGGTCACGTCGAGGTTGGAGACCGGGAGCGCGGCCACGTACCGGCCGCCGGGGGAGACGACCGGGATCTGGAAGCTGCCGAACCGCTGGAACGTCCCGGTCCGGGGATCGCGGACGTAGGCGGGGAAGTCCGCCTCCGCGAAGCCGCCGTAGTAGGAGCTGGCCCAGATCGGGTCGGCGGGGTTCTCGTGCAGCTCTACCCCGGTGCCGGGGAGGGGCGAGGTGGTGGTGGAGCCGGTGTTCATCGGACCGGAGGAGACGCGCTGCGGCGCCGGCGGGATCGGGTCGTCCGGCGTGCTCCGGAGGCCGAGCACGGCGGCCGTCGCCGCGCCCGCCAGCACCACGGCGGCGGCGCCCGCGACGAGCACCCGCCGCCGCGGCCCGCGCGGGGCGGGCTCGGGGGCCGCGCTCCTGGTGCCCTCGGCGAGCAGGCGCTGCGGCTCCACCCGGTGACCGAGCAGCCGCAGCAGCGCGGTGCGCGCGGTCGGCCGGGCCGCCGGGTCCTTGGCCAGGCAACTGCTCACCACCTCGCGCAGGTCGCCGGAGAGATCGCCCAGGTCCGGCTCGGCGCGCAGGATCCGGTTCACCAGCGCGGGCACGTCGCCGGAGCCGAACGGCGGCGAGCCGGTCGCCGCGCACACCACCGTGGCCGCCCACGCGAACAGGTCCGCGGGCGCGCCCGCCCCGCGCCCGAACTGTTCGGGGGCCATGAACGGCGGCGTCCCCGTCAGGTGGTCGCCGTCCGGTTCCGCGGCGTCGAGCGTCCTGGAGATGCCGAAGTCGATCACCCGCGGCCCGTCCCTGCCGAGCAGCACGTTGCCCGGCTTGAAGTCGCGGTGCACCACCCCCGCCTGGTGGATGGCCGCCAGCGCGGTCACGCTGCCGATCGCCAGCCGGCGCAGCTCGGCCCCGCCCAGCGGCCCCCGCTCGGCGAGCACCCGGGCGAGCGACGGCCCGTCGACGAACTCGCTGATCACGTACGGGACGCCGTCGAGCTCGCCGCTGGCCAGCACGCTCGCCGTGCAGAACGCCTTGACCCGCCGCGCCAGCTCGACCTCCTTGGCGAAGTCGGCCCTGGCCTCCTCGTCCAGCGCGTGCGCCAGCAGCTTGATCGCCACCCGCTCGCCGGTGGCCGACTCGCCCAGGTAGACGACGCCCTGCCCGCCCTCGCCCAGCCGGCCCGCGACGCGGTACGACCCCACCCGCGCGGGGTCCTCCGTCAGCAGCGGCCTCGGCTCCACGGTCACCGCCGGATCGCCGCCCACTGGCGGTTGCTGCCGCGCTCGTCCAGGTCCGCGAGCACGCGCTTCGTCCTCCCGAGGAAGTCCACGACCTTCACCTGGAGGCGGCCCTTCTTCTTGCCGGGATCCTCGATCAGCAGGTGGTCGTCGTCGAACCAGCCGATCAGCCGGACGTCGTCGTCCAGGCCCTCCACCGTGGCCTTGCGTGCGCCGGTCACCGCGTCCCAGACGCACACGTCCCCGCTCTTCGGGCAGACGGTGAAGAACTGCCTGCCGTCGGGCGAGTACCAGTCGCGGTCGCGCGGCATGCCCACCCAGTGCTTGGTGGTCGTCACCTTGCCCGACATGTCGTACGTCTCGATGCCCTGCGACTTCTCACCCGAGTAGCCGCGGGCGATCGTCCCGTCCGGGAGGAACGTGAACGGCAGCGAGATCGCGTCCTTGTACTGGGTGTTGACCACCGTGGAGGTGCGCGCGGCCACGTCGACGACGACGAAGCCCGAGAACAGCTTCGCGTCCTCCGTCCTGATCGACAGGAGCAGCCGGCGGCCGTCGCGCGACCATGCGGGCACCTGCGTGGACTCGGGCTTCTTCACGGTCTGGACGGTGAAGGTCTCGCCGGTCGACAGGTCGCGGAACCGGACGTGGTCCATGTCGGAGTTCTGGTACTTGAGCCACGGGTTGAGCGCCACCCACCGGCCGTCCGGCGACACCCGGGGCTCCTCGGCCAGGCCGACCTCCTCGAACCGGCCGGACGCGTCCCTGACGAACGTCTTGAAGGGCCGGCTCACCTGAAGGTAGGCCGTCAGGCGCGCGACGTCGTCCGGGTGCTCGTGCAGCGTGGCGCCGATGTCGGGCAGCTCGACGTCCTTGTCCGCCTTCGGGGGGACGCTGGCGACCGGCGCCGTGGTCACGCTGGGGGTGATCGGCGCGCCGGAGGTGATGACCGCGCCGGGCGAGGGGGACGAAGCCGCCGAGGTGGTCACCCACGGGGGCGCCAGCGTGTACACGGCGGCGCCCGACAGCAGCGCCCCGGCGGCGAACGCCGCCACCGCGACCAGCGGCCCCCGCCCGCGCCGCGCGGGCGGCTCGTCCCTTCCGCCGGCCTGCGGGAGCAGTTCGCCGGTCAGGAACCGCGTCTCGCCGACCAGCCGCAGCAGCACGTCGCTGGAGGAGGGCCGGCGCGCCGGGTCCTTGTCCAGGCACCCCTCGACCACGCCCCGAAGGTCCCCGAGATCGGGCAGGTCGGGCGGCTCGCCGACGATCCGGTTGACCGTGCCCGCCATCGACCCGCCGTCGAACGGGGAGCGCCCCGTGGCCGCCGACACCAAGGTCGCGGCCCACGAGAACATGTCCGCCGCCGGCCCCGGCTCCGCCCCGTCGAGCCGCTCGGGCGCCGCGAACGCGGGCGTCTCCACCTGCCGGGTCGTCGTCTCGGCGGAGTCCGCCATCGCCCCCGCCACGCCCACGTTGATCAGCCGGGGGCCGTCGGGACCGAGCACCACGTTCTCCGGCCGCACGTCGCCGTGGACCGCCCCCGCCTGGTGGATCGCCACCAGCGCGGTCACCGTGCCGACCGCGAGCCGGTGCAGCGCCGCCTCCCGCAGCCGCGTCCCGCCAGCCGTCACCGCCGCCAGCGTGGGCCCGTCGATGTACTCGCTCACCACGTAAGGGCGGCCGCCCGCCGTGCCCGAATCGAGCACCTGGGCCGAGCAGAAGGCGGACACCTCGCGGATCGACTCGACCAGCCGCAGGAACCGCTCCTGGTCGACCTGAGGGCCCAGCAGCTTCACCACCACGGGCCGGCCGGCCTCCGCGCCCTCGGCCGCGTACACGCCCCTGCCGAGCCGGCCGATCAGCCGGTACGGGCCCACATGGGTCGGGTCTTCCTCGCGCAGCGGTAAGAACTCGGGCATCCCGGTTTCTCCTTCCGGCAGGTGAGGCTGCCGCGTAGACCACCGATTATGAGTGTTCACCGGGCGGATTGACCTGCCCTTGACACCCATTGTGCGCCCAGATCCGCGCGGGAGCGCTACCCCGGATCCCGGTGCGCCCGCACCGCCCCCACCAGCAGAACGACCAGCCCGAGCACGATCCCGGCGAGCACCAGCGGCTCGTTCCAGCCGGTGACGAAGGGAGTGGCCGCGGTGACCGCCCAGAGGACGGCGACCGCGTATGAGAAAGGGGCGAATCTGACGTGTATCCGCCGCCAGGCCTCATCGCTCGCCATGGACGTCCTCGTACGGACCCCGAAGAGAGGGTTGCGCGGCAGCCGCCGGGACGCGCCCAGCAGGCCCAGGGCGAGCGCGAGGAACGCCGCCCCGCCGAAGAGGACCGCGACGATGATCTGCTCGCCCGCCGTCATGATCGCCCCTCCTCGGATCGAGGCTGTCACGCGCAGAGGGCGGTGTCCAGGGCGGCTTCCAGGTTCTTGACGGCGGGCAGGTCCGACGGCAGGGAGGTGACCGCGACGGTGGCGGCGCGGCCGTCCTCGGTGACGCCGTTGCCCGTGGCGTAGCCGGGGGCGGAACCGCCGTGGGACCAGGCGAAACCGCCGCAGCTCAGCTTGAAGGTGGCGATGCCCAGCCCGTACCGGGCGCCGCCCACGGTGTCGAACTGTGGCGCGGCGACGGTCTTCTTCATCTGCTTGAGCTGCGCGGGCCTGAGCAGCTCGCCGTTCATGAGCGCGGTCATGAACGTGTTGAGATCCTTCGGGGTGGCCACGAGCGCGCCCGCCGCCCACGCCATCGACGGGTCCAGCCGGGTGACGTCCCGGTACGGGTCGCCGGGCTTCAGCGCGAGGTAGCCCTTGGGGTGCGGGCCGCGGATGTCCCGCTCGCCGACGCCGGGCCAGTACGTGTCGCGCAGGCCCAGCGGCTTGATGACGCGCCTGGTGATCTCCTCGCCGATCGGCCGGCCGGTGACCTTCTGCACGACGAGCCCGGCCAGGATGTAGTTGGTGTTGCTGTAGTCCCAGCCCTTGGCGGGGGAGTCCCGGCGCGCCAGCGCCGTGTCCACCAGCTCGCGCGGCTCGAAGTGGCGCTCCAGCACGGAGAAGAAGTCGCCGATGAGGACGTCGTCGTAGTCGCGCAGGCCGCTCGTGTGCTGGAGCAGCCGGCGGGTGGTGATCTTCCGCCCGTCGACGCCCTTGCCCCGGACCACCCCGGGCAGATACTTCTCGATGGGCGCGTCCAGGTCCAGCTTGCCCTCACCGGCCAGCTGGAGCGCGACCACGGCGGTGAACATCTTGGTGTTGCTGGCGATCCGCACCCGCCCGTCCGCCGGCATCTTCGCCTCGGTCTTCAGGTCGGCCACGCCCGCCGTGTAGGTGCGGGTCCGCCCGTCGCGCCCGCGCACGGCCGCGATCGCGCCGGGGAACGACGACTCCTGGACGAGCGTGTCCAGGCGCTTCTGCACGGGGTCGGCGGGGGCGGCGTGCGCGACCGGGGCGGTCAGGCCCAGCCCGGCCAGCGTGGCGAGTGCCGACGCCGCCAGGATGCGTGCGGGGTGCTGCGACATGGGTGGCTCCCTCTGCTCGGATGGCTCGTTCTCGAACACCACCCAGCCTGTCGGCGCGCCCCCTCAAGATCGATCCAGCCCGCTGGAGACCGCTGGTACAGCCTGCACTACGTCGTGGGAACGGCGGCGGCGAGCAGGTGTTCGTCGCCCGGCCGGCAGACGAGCTGCAACCCGACAGGCAGCCCGCCGGCCAGGCCCGCCGGCACGGACAGCGCCGGGAACCCGAGCACGTTCCACGGAGAGGTCAGGGCCAGCAGCGCGGCGCGGACGCCGACCGGCCGGCCGTCGAGCACCGTCTCCCGCAGGCCCAGCGGCGGGGCGGTGAGCGGCACGGTCGGCAGCGCGAGCACGTCATGGTCCTCGAACAGCTTCTCGGCCACCCCGGCGAGCCGCCGCCGCTCCGCCCTCGCGCGGACGTACTTCCAGCCCGGCACCCGCATCGCGCCCCTGAGCCGGTCGAGCACCTCGGGCTGGAACAGCTCAGGCGCCTCCGCCACCCGCTCGGCATGCACCTCGGCCGCCTCTGCGCCGCCGATCGTGACGTACACGTCCATGAACGCCTCGGCGGCCCCCGGCGGGAGCGCGACCCGCTCCTTGGCGCCCGCAGCCCCGGCGGCGACCCGCACCACCTCGGGGTCGCAGGGGTGCAGGTCGGAGGGGTCGAGCCAGGCGACGCGTGGCGTGACGGAGCCGCTCTCGACGGCGTCCCCGCCGCTGAGGAGGCGGTAGGCGAGGAAGCACTCGCCGGCGGTACGGGCGAGCACGCCCACGTGGTCCAGGCTGGGCGACAGCGGGAAGGCGCCGTCAGCCGGGATCGCGCCGTACGCGGGCTTGAGACCGGCCACCCCGCACAGCGCCGCGGGGATGCGCACCGAGCCGCCGGTGTCGGTGCCGATCGCCAGCGGCACCAGCCCCGCGGCCACGGCGGCGCCGCTGCCGCCGCTGGAGCCGCCCGACATGCGCGCGGGGTCCCACGGGTTGCGGGACGCGCCGTTGGCCGAGCAGTCGCCGGTCGGCCCGTACGCGAACTCCTGGGTCGTGGTCTTGCCCACGATCACCGCCCCGGCCTCGCGCAGCCGGGTCACGCACGCCGCGTCGGTGTCGGGGACGTACCCCGCGAAGTGCCGCGAGCCCATGGTGGCGGGCATGCCCGCCACCAGCAGCAGGTCCTTGACCCCCACCGGCAGCCCGTGCAGCGGGCCCCGGTCGGCCCCGCCGGCCAGCTCGGCGTCGGCCTCCCTGGCCGCCGCCAGCGCGCCGTCCTGGTCGACGCTCACGAAGGCGTTCAGTACGGGATCGAGCCTGGTGATGGCGTCGAGCGCCTCCCGCGTCAGCTCCTCGGCCGTCGTGCGGCCCGCCCGCAGGTCACGGCCGAGGTCGTCGATGGTGCGGCCGGCGAAAGGCCCGGAAGACGTCGTCATGCAGTCACTTCTACATGCTCACGCCACGCGCCCCAAATGTGCGGGTGGTTAACCGATTCAGGATTCACGACATGACCTTTGTTGTGTCGGTCTGCTGAAACTTTCAGTCGGTTCGGTGAACCAGTTAAGAAAAGCGTTGACGGTGTGGATCAGCGTAGGTAGCGTCCCCGATCGCGTACCCCGCCATCAGCCGGAGGCGTCCATGCGGCTCACCGCCCTCGTCACCGCCCTGCTCGTCGCCGGAGCGACGCTCGTCGCGGCGCCGGTCCAGGCCGCGGCCTCCGCGCCGCCGACCGCGGGGCCCGCCCTCGCCGCCACCCCGCCGATGGGGTTCAACAACTGGAACGCGTTCGGCTGCGAGGTCAGCGAGACCCTGATCAAGGAGACGGCCGACGTCCTGGTCTCCAGCGGGCTCAGAGACCTGGGGTACGAGTACGTCAACATCGACGACTGCTGGTCCCTGCGCGAGCGCGGACCCGACGGCAGGCTCGTCCCCGACCCTGACAAGTTCCCCGGCGGGATCGACGGCGTCGCGGACTACGTCCACGGCAAGGGCCTCAAACTGGGCATCTACGGCGACGCCGGCACCAGGACCTGCGCCGGCTATCCGGGCAGCCTCGGCCACGAGGAGATCGACGCCCGCACCTGGGCCGACTGGGGCGTCGACTACCTCAAGTACGACAACTGCAACAACCAGTCCGACGGCTCGCAGGAGGACTACATCCGCCGCTACACGGCGATGCGCGACGCGCTCGCCCGAACCGGGCGGCCGATCGTCTACTCCATCTGCGAGTGGGGCACCTCCCAGCCGTGGACCTGGGCCGAGGGCGTCGGGCAGCTGTGGCGCACCACCGGCGACATCAGCGACGACTGGTCCAGCGTCCGTTCCATCATCCGCCAGAACGCCCCTCTCGCCCCGTACGCGGGACCGGGACACTGGAACGACCCCGACATGCTGGAGATCGGCAACGGCGGCATGACGGCCACCGAGTACCGCACCCACATGAGCATGTGGGCGATGATGGCCGCCCCGCTGATCATCGGCACCGACCTGCGGGCCGCCTCCGCCGAGACCTTGGAGATCCTCGGAAACCGCGAGATCATCGCCGTCGACCAGGACCGGCTGGGCGTCCAGGGCGCGGTCGTCTCGGACGAGAACGGCCTCATGGTGCTCGACAAGCCGCTGGCCGGCGGCGACCGGGCGATCGCCCTCTACAACTCCACCGACACGCTCGCCACGGTCAGCGTCGCCGCCGCCGACACCGGGCTGCGCCGGGCCGGGGCGTACCGCCTGCGCGACCTGTGGACCGGGCGGACCCTCCAGGCCCGGTCCACCATCTCCGCCGCCGTCCCCGCGCACGGCACCGTCGTCTACCGGGTGAGCCCGCTGCGCGGCCCCGGCGACGTGCCGCCGTCCGTCGTCGCCGGCGCCGCCCTCGGCACCGTCGTGCCCGCCGACGGCGGCACGCTGACCACGGCGGTCACCAACCGCGGCGCCGGAGACGTACGCGACGTCAAGGTCACCGTGCGGACGCCCGAGGGCTGGACCGCCACCCCGACCGGCCCCTCCGGCAGCGCCCGGCTCCGGACGGACGCCGCCCTGGAGACCACCTGGCGGATCGGCGTCCCCGCGACCGCGGCGGCCGGCCGCCACCCGATCGAGATCACCGCCGCCTACCGGTGGGGCCGCCGCTCCGCCGGCACGTCGAGCGAGATCGTCGCCGTGGTCGTGACCGCCCCCGGGGACGGCCGCCGCCACCTCAGCACCGTCGCCCCGGTCAGCACCGTCAACGCCACCGGGCCCGTCGAGGCCGACCAGAGCAACGGCGGGCCGCTGGAGGACGACGGCAACCTCATCACCATCGGCGGCCGCGTGTACCAGCGCGGGCTCGGCACCACCACCGGCAGCGAGATCAGCTACTACCTGGGCGGCCGCTGCTCCCGCCTGGTCACCGACGTGGGCGTCGACGACGAGGCGGCGGCCGGCGCCCCCGCCACGTTCACCGTCCACGCCGACGCGCGCACCGCCGCGACCAGCGGCCCCATGACCTCCGGCCAGGCGCCCGCCACGCTCACCGCGGACCTCACCGGCGCCGACTGGCTGCGCCTGACCGCCGAGTCCGGCGCGGCGGCGGTCCACGCCGACTGGGCGTCACCGGTGCTCACCTGCGGCGACGTCCCCGGCGACAGCCCGGTGCTGCCGGTCTCGCGCACCCTGTTCTCCTTCGAGACCGGCACCGACGGCTTCATCATCGCCAACCCCGGCGACGGCGGCACCGTCGCCCGGTCACCCCTCTTCCACACCCACGGGACGAGTGGGCTCAAGGTGTCCACCCCGGTCGCCGGCAACTGGTTCGGCAGACCGCTGGACGAGCCGCTCGACCTCACCGGCACGAGCATGCTCAGGTTCGACGTGCGGGCCGGCGAGGTCGGCACCGTCGGCGAGATCGCCATCCAGGTCGGCGAGGACATGTCGTGGTGCCAGGGCGGCCGGTGGGGCTGGATCGGCCCGCACTCCAGCAGGACCGTCACCGAGCGGTTCGACCAGATCGCGTGCCCGCTCGGCGTCACCCTCGACCCGGCCGACGTCCGCGCCGTCTGGGTGTTCCTCAACACCGGCGGCGACGTGCACATCGACGACGTCCGCGCCGAGTAGGGCGCGCTGTGCGACGATGCGGTGTCGTCCCGCGCCGATCGGAAGCAGATGAGATACGGAGTACGCGAGTTCGAGCTCACGCTGATGCACCGGATGCGCGACGTCAACGCCCCGCGGGTGGAGCGGGCGCTGCGCGACCTGGGCGCGACCCGGGCCGAGCTGCGGGCCGCGCACGCGCACTGGACCAGGCTGGCGCACGCCGCGCGGGCGCCGAAAGGGCTGACGGCGCTGCGGTCGGCGCTCGGCCCGCCGGCCCGTGAGGGCGAGCGGCCGGTCGGCAGCCTGACGTGCGAGGTGGCGTGCTGGGTGCTGCCGTCGTGGCCGGAGCTGGAGTTCGAGGTGCTGACCGGGCCCGGCGGCGCCCCGCACCACTGGGCGGCCGACTTCCGGCACGACGGCGCGACCTACCGGGCCCGCTTCGTGTACGGCCTCTACCAGGGCAAGGAACGCGTCACGCGGTGACGAAGTCGGCGACGAGCACCGTGGCGTCCTCCTCCGGCTCCACCACCGACATCTCGTCGTACAGCTGATCCAAGCAGGACGCCGGGGACCGGCCGTCGGCGAACAGGGCGGTCATCCGCTCCGCCCCGAGCGCCGTGACCACGCCGTCGGTGACCACCACGATGCGATCGCCCTGGTGGAGCGGCACGCTGCCGACCTCCGGTTCGGCCGTCCCCACCGGGCCGTCCCCGGGCCTCGTCAGCCGCCGCGGCCGCCCGCCCTTCGCGCAGTACCAGATCGCGCCGCCGCCGACGTGGGCGTAGCGCAGGCGCGGGCGCTCGCCCGCGTCGAGCACGATCAGGTCCAGGCCGGTGGCCCGCTCCGCCAGGGCGAGCTCGTCGCGGGCCGCCCGCGCGCAGCCGCCCAGATCCTCCTCTTCCGTACCGGCCGTCTGCGGCCGTGCCGCGACCACCGCGCCCAGGGCCAGCGCGGCCGCCGTGTGACCGCGCCGGCCTCGCCCCCCTCCGTCCGCCACCGCGATCAGCCGCTCCTGGATCACGTAGACGTCGGACGGACGGCCGTTCGAGCCCTCGTACGTGCCGCCCGCTGCCGACAGCCGCGGCCGTGCCACCGGAATGCCCGGTGGCCACGGCCCCCGCCTGCCACGGACCGCCATCACCGACAGGCAGGAGATCAGGATCGAGATCGAGATGAGCGTCATTGAGGTCCCCCCTCGGCCGCAGTGATCGCGACACGGATCAGTACACGCCGCCCCGCCCGGGGTGGCATGACGGTCGATCAGCCGTCATGCCGCAGGGGGCGCGGACGGCGGAAGGTGCGGGAGTGAGACAGGCCCGAGGAAGGCTGCCATGCGATCCATGACCGCGCACCCGGCTCGCCCGCGCCCGGTGCGTTATCGTGAGTGCCGACTTGTGATCTCGTCGCGGGCGGACGGGCGATGGCTCACCTCGGTTCCACGCGCTACGACTCGGCGGCCAGGCAGCTGGAGCGCACCGCCGCGCGCACCGCTGCCGGCGCGCGCGGCGTCGTCGGCCTGGTCGCGGCCGTCGCCGCGGCGCTCGGGGCCGCCCCGCCCGTCTCCGCGGCCTGGCTGGCGCCCGCCCTGGCGGCCGAGCTCGGCTGGACCGCCCTGTTCCTGTGGCGGATGTGGCGCGGCACGCGGCTGCCCGCCTGGCTCGTGGCCGGCGACGTGGCGATCACCGTGGCGCTCTGCCTGGCGCAGCGTCACCTGGTGGCAGGGGAGGCGCTGGCCGGCGGCGCGAGCTGGGTCGCGGGGCTGGTCACGATGACGATCATCGTGCCCGCCGTCGTCTGGCGGCCCGCGGCGGCCGTGCCCACCGGCCTGGTCGTCGCGGTGGCGTACCTGGCCGGGATGCGGCTCGCCGACCCGGGGCAGGACGTGACCGTCTCGCTCGGCATCCACCTCGTCCAGGTGCTGGCCATCGCGGTGCTGATGACGCTGCTGCGCCGCTCCGCCGCCTCCGCCGACGGCTTCCTGCGGGAGAGCGCCAGGGCCGACGTCGCGCTCATGGTCGAGCGGCTGCGCCGCGAGGACGAGCTGAAGCAGGTCGGCAGCGTGCACGAGACGTCCCTGCACACCCTCACCATGGTCGGGCTGGGAACCTACGACGGGCCCTCGGCCACGCTGCGCGAACAGGCGTCCCACGACCTGTCCGCGCTCGACCGGCTGCGCGACACCCCCGGCAGGGAAGGCGTGCCCATCGCCCTGGACGCGCTGCTCGACGAGGTGGCCGGGCGCGCCACCGGGCTGCGGGTGCGCAGGCGGCTCACCCACGAGACCGTGCCGGGGGAGGTGGCCGAGAGCTTCGCCCGCGCCGTCGCCGAGGCCCTGTCCAACGTGGCGCGCCACGCCGGCGTGCGCGAGGCCGAGCTGACCTCGCGCAGGAGCGGCGGCGAGATCCGCGTGGAGGTCGCCGACCACGGCCGCGGCTTCGACCACGACCGGCTGCCGCCCGACCGGTTCGGCGTGCGCGGCTCCATCCTCGACACCATGCGCGCCCTGCCCAACGGCGGCGCCGACATCACCTCCGGCGGCGACGGCACCCGGGTCACCCTGTGGTGGCGGCCATGACCGGCGACATCGAGCAGGTCGCGCGGCGCTACGCCCGCTACACGGCGATCGGCGCCGTGGTCATCGCCGGCGTCTGGCACGTCGGCTACGACCTGACGGTCACGGTCACCGGCTGGCACGACTTCCGCTGGCCCGTGCTCGCGGCCGTCGCCTGGGTGGTCTACACCGCCGTCGGGGCCGTCGCCGCCGTGGCCCTGTTACGCGGCGCCGAGCCGTCCACCGCGGGGACGGGCCTGCTCGTGGCCGCGACGCTGGCCGTGGACGTCGCGGTCATGCTCGCCTGCCACCCGCGCGACCTGCTCGGCACCATCGACTGGGGGTGGGGCTCGGTCGGCTGGGTCGGCGTCATGCTGCTGTGGAACCGGCCGCGCCGGCGGGCCGAGCTCATCGCGTTCCTGGCGGCGAACGCCGGGCTCATGCTCGCCGCGATGGCCGTCACCGGCACGTTCGACCGCGTCTCGGTCGCCAAGTATCTGGTGGTCGTGGCCGGCAGCATCACCCTGCAGCTCGGCTACAGCGTCGGCTGCCACGCGCTGCGCGCCAGCGCCGAGGACGCGGCGCTGCTGGCGCGGCGGCTCGCCGCCGACGACGCCTGGCGGATGTCCGCCCAGCGCATCCACGCCGACCGGCTGCGCCGCTACGCCGCCATCCGCGACGTGGCCGAGGACCTGCTGGAGCGGCTCGCCGACGGCGCCGACCCCGGCGACGCGCGGGTCCGCGAGGAGTGCACGGCCGGCGCCCTGCGGCTGCGCCGCCTCATCACCGAGCGCGAGGACGTGCCCGACGCGCTCGTCACCGCGCTGCGCGAGCGCATCGACGCGGCCGAGCGGCGCAAGGTGCTGGTGACGGTCCCGCCGTTCGGCGGCACGCTGCCCGACCTGGCCGACCGCGTACGCGAGGACCTGCTCAGAGTGCCGCTCCAGGCGCTGGACGGGGCCAGGTCGCGGGCCAGGGTCACCGTGTCCGCCATGTCGACCATGGTGAGCGTGGCCGTCGTGGCCGACAACGACGACCTGCCCGTCAGCCCGGCGCCGGTGCGCGAGGCGAGCGGGGTCGTCATCACCTACCAGCGGCAGGGAGGGGAGGTATGGGTCAACAGCATCTGGCAGGCCCCGTGACGGTCGCCCTGGTCGAGGACCACCAGGTGGTGGTCGACGGCGTCCGGTCCTGGTTCGGGCAGCCGGGCCCGGTGACGCTCGTCGCCCAGGGGCCCACCATCGAGTCGGTCCGCGGCGTCCACGCCGACGTGCTGCTGCTCGATCTCAACCTCAACGGCACCATGATCGTCGACCGGATCGGCGACCTGTGCGAGGGCGGGCAGCGGATCATCGTCTTCTCCGAGCACGAGGAGCCGGAGACGGTCCGCGCCGTGCTGGACGCGGGCGCCTCCGCGTTCATCGGCAAGGGGCGGGCCACCCGCGAGTCGTGCGTCGAGACCATCCTGGAGGTGGCCGCCGACCGGCCCAGCGTCACCCCGCCGATGGCGCAGGCGATCGCCACCGACGAGAGCCCGCACCGCCCCCAGCTCTCCGACCAGGAGCGGCTGGCCCTCCTCTACTGGTTCCAGTCCATGTCCAAGGCGTCCGTGGCGGCCCGGATGGGCATCAAGGAGCGCACCGTGCGCCAGTACATCGACCGGGCCAGGGTCAAGTACGCGGCGGCCGGCCGGCCCGCCCCCACCAAGGAGAAGCTGCTCATCTGCGCCATCCAGGACGGCCTGATCAGCCCGGGGGAGGTGGACGTCTACACCTCGCTGGCCGCCCGTCCCGACCGGTAGGCGATCCGGCCGCCGAGCATGGTCAGCCACGCGTCCACGCCGGACAGCTCGTCGGCCGGCAGCGACCGGACGTCCGCGTCGAGCACCACCACGTCGGCCAGCTTGCCGGGGGCGAGCGAGCCGATCACGTCCTCCATGCGCAGCGCGTACGCCGCGTCGACGGTGTGCGCCCGCAGCGCCTCCTCCAGCGTGACGGCCTGCTCGGCGCCGATCGGCCCGCCCTCGCGGGTCCGCCGCCGCACCGCGTTGGAGACCGTCTCCATGGGCCGCAGCGAGGAGACGAACGAGTCGCTCGACAGCACCGGGCGCAGCCCCGAGTCCAGCTCCTCGCGCATCGGCTGCAGCCGGTGGGCCCTCCTGTCGCCGAGCCGGCGCACGAAGTCGGTGCCGCTGTCGTACAGGAAGTTCGGCTGGTTGACCGGGATGACGCCGAGTGAGGCGAACTCGCGCACCTGCGCCGGCGTGGGGTGGCCGCAGTGCTCGATCCGCGGCCTGGCGTCGTCGCCGGACACCGCGACCGCGGCCTTGAGCGCGTCGAGCGTGTAGCCCATCGCCCGGTCGCCCTGGGTGTGCACGCCGACCTGCCAGCCCGCCGACGCGGCCCGTCGCACCAGGTCGACGAGCTCCTCCGGCCGGTGGTAGAGCGTGCCGGTGAAACCGTCCCCGTACGGCTCGTCGAACATCGCGGTGCCGCCCAGGAGCGTGCCGTCGCAGTAGAACTTCATCGCGCCGAACCGCAGCCGGTCGTCGCCGAACGGGCCCGCCAGGCCGATCGAGGTCAGCTCGTCGAGCATGTGCGACAGCGGCATGACCACCGTGCGCACAGGCAGGGTGCCCGCGTCCCAGGCGGACCGGTAGATCTCCAGCTCGCGGCGCGACACCTGCGGGTCGCACACGGTGGTGACGCCGGCCTTCAGGTACGGTTCGGCGGACATCTCCAGCCAGGAGCGCAGCTGCTCGCGCGGCAGGTCGACGTGGAAGTTCGGGCCGTGGCAGCCGATGTCGACGGCCACGGGCAGCAGCAGCTCCATGGCGGAGTCCAGCACCATCCCGGTCAGCCGGCCGCTCTCGTCCCTGACGAACGCGCCGCCCGCCGGGTCGGCCACGTCCTCGCCGATGCCGCGCCAGGCCAGCGCCGCGGAGTTCACCACGGCCTGGTGCCCGGAGACGTGGTAGACGATCACCGGGTGGTCGGTGGTGGCCTCGTCGAGCTGCCGCCGGGTGGGCCGGCCGCCGGGGAACTTCGCGTCGTCCATGCCGTACGCGCGGATCCACTGGCCGGCCGGGGTCCTGGCCGCCTCGGCGGCGATCCTGGCCACCAGGTCCCGCGCGCTGCCCACCCCCGGATAGCGGGCGTCCACCGCCACCAACGACTCCGCCGTGGACAGCAGGTGGTTGTGCGGGTCGATGAACCCGGGCAGCACGCTGCGCCCGCCCGCGAGCACGACCTCCGCGCCCGGCCCGGCCGCGGCCAGCACCTCGGGCTCCCGCCCGACGGCCAGCACGCGGCCGTCACGCACGGCCACAGCATCCGCGGCGGGGTTCGCCGGGTCCATGGTGATGACCTTGCCGCCGGTGATGACGATGGTGGACACGCGAGTCTCCTTACGGGATCAGTGGGTGGCCGGGGCGGCCGGGGCGGGGTCGCGGTAGCGGGGCGCCACGGCCAGGCAGATCGCGCTCAGCGCGCACATGCCGACCAGCATCGCCACGGCCGGCCAGGCCGCGCCGCCGGCCGCGCCCACGAAGGCGGTCGCGACGATCGGGGACAGGCCGCCGAAGATCGCGCCCGCGCCCTGGTAGGCCAGCGAGATGCCGGTGTAGCGCACCTGCGGCGGGAACATCTCGGACAGGATGGCCGCCATCGGCCCGTACGTCCCCGAGGTGGCCAGCCTCATCAGGCCCAGCATCGCGAAGATCAGGAACGCGTTCTGCGAGCCGAGCACCGCGAACTGCGGCACGGCCAGCGCGGCGGTGATCACCAGGAAGAAGACCACGACCTTGCGGCTGCCCAGCCGGTCGCCCACCCAGGCGATGGCCAGCGTGGCCACCAGCTCGACGAACGCGGCGAAGCTCAGACCGCTGAGGATGAGCTGCTCGGACGCGCCGACCGACTCGCCTGTCGCGTACGCCAGCAGGAAGGTGGTGAGGATGTAGTAGCCGCCGATGGCGACCGGCAGCGTGCCGATGCCGAGCAGGACCGACCGCCACGAGAGGCGGAACACCTCCTTGATCGGCGTCGCGGCCTTCTCCACCTTCTGGAAGACGGGCGACTCCTCGACGCGGAGCCGGATGAACAGGCCCACGAACACCAGCACGGCCGAGACGATGAACGGCACCCGCCAGCCCCACGTGTGCAGCACGTCGTCGCCGAGCAGCGTGATGAGGCTGAACGCGCCGGTCGCGAGCAGCGCCCCGGCCGGGTTGCCGAGCTGGGCGAACCCGCCGAAGAACGTCTTGCGGCCCTCCGGCGCGTGCTCGACCGCCATCAGCACGGCCCCGCCCCACTCGCCGCCGACGGCCAGCCCCTGCACGAAGCGGAGCACCACCAGCAGCAGCGGCGCGAGCGCGCCGATGCTCTCGTACGTGGGCAGCACGCCGACCGCGAAGGTGGCGACGCCCATCATGACCAGCGTCACCACCAGCGCCGACTTGCGGCCCACGCGGTCGCCGAAGTGTCCGAACACGATGCCGCCGAGCGGCCGGGCGAAGAACCCGACGGCGTAGGTGGCGAACGACGCCATCAGGGCGACCGTGGGGCTCGACGCGTTCGGGAAGAAGAGATCCCCGAAGACCAGCGCGGCCGCTGTGGCATAGATGTAGAAGTCGTACCACTCGATCGTGGTCCCGACGAAGGCGGCGCCGGCCGCTCTGTTGGCGCGTTTCATGGGGTCCTCCGGGGTCATCAGGGGGTGCGATGACGATATGCGCAGGTCACAGCACCGGCCCCCGGGGCAAATCGCACCGTTGGCGATGAATTAGAGTGCGGTATGCACCTTGCAGAGGATGCGTCATGGCCCTGACCGTCGCCCAGGCGATGACGCTGCCCGGGATGAGCATGCGCCTGCTCGCCGGACGGGCGGGGCTGGGCCGGGAGGTCCGCTGGGCGCACGTGTCGGAGCTGGCCGACCCGGTGCCGTGGCTGCGCGGCGGCGAGCTGGTCCTGACCATCGGGCTCGGCCTGCCCGGCGACGCGGAAGGGCGGCGCGCGTACGTCGAACGGCTGTCCGTCGCGGGCTGCGCGGCGCTCGCGTTCGCGCTGGACGAGGCGATGGCGGAGGTGCCGCGCGACGTCCGGGACGCGGCCGACGTGTGCGGGCTGCCGGTCCTGGAGATCCTCACCCCGTTCGTCGCCGTGACCGAGGCGGTCGCCCGCTGGCACGCCGACGAGCGGGTGCGCGGCGAGCGCAAGGTCGTCGCCGCCCAGGAGGCGACGGCCAGGGCCGCGCTGACCTCGGGCACGACGGGCATCCTGCGCGCGCTGGCCGAGCACGCCGGCGGCGAGGCGCTGCTGCTCGGCCCGCACGCCGAGCCCGCCGCCGCCAGCCCGGAGGGGGAGCGGCCGTGGCACGCCCGCGCCGTGGAGGCGGCCGGCCGCGCGGCCCCGCGCAGCGCCGGCGTGCTCGACGACGGCATCCAGGCCGTCCAGGTGCAGAGCCTCGGCTTCGCCGGGCCGCCGATCGGCTGGCTGGCGGTGTGCACCGCCTCGCCGCTGGACTGGCACGTGCGGATGCTGGCCAACCAGGCCGCCTGCCTGCTCGCCCTGGAACTCCTCGGCGTGCGGGCGGGCCGGGTCAGGGAGCACGTCCAGCGCGGCCGGCTGCTGTCGGCCGCGCTCGACGGGGTGCTGCCCGCACCCGCGCTCGGCGAGCTGTGCCAGGTCGCGCCGCCCCCGTACGAGGTCGTCCTGGTACGGGAGGAGATCGCCCTTGAGACGGCCGTCGAGGCGCTCGAAGAGGTGGCGGCCGGCCTCCATGCCTTCGTCTGCGCCCGGCCCGAGGGCACGCTGTTCGTGCTGCCCGAGGACGGGCGGCGGCGCGGCGGCGACCTGTGCGGCCTGCTCGGCGCCGCGGGCGGCGGCTGCCGGGCGCACCGCCTGGACGAGCTGCCCGCCGCCGTCCGGCACGCGGCCGGGCTCGCCGCGCTCGGCGGCTACACGCACGTCGACGACCTGGAGCCGTGGGCGCTGCTGCGGGAGGCGATCGTGCCGGACGCCGCCGGCCGCTTCGCCGCCGCGGTGCTCCGCCCGCTGCGCGAGCACGAGGAGCGGCACGGCGGTGACCTGATCGCGTCCGTGCGCGCCTACCTGGAGTCGGAGGAGAACCTGGAGACCGCCGCCCGCCGCCTGGGCGTGCACCGCAACACGCTGCGCCGCCGGCTCGCCGCCGCCGAGCGCGTCTCCGGCCGCCCGCTGTCCGATCCGGACCACCGGCTGCAGATCTGGCTGGCGCTGTCGCTCGCCGACCTGGTCCCGCCGGGCCGGCCATGAAAGTTTCTTGCCGTTGCTAGATCGTCTGCGCATGTCAGAGGGCTGACCTGCTGAGGGCGGGCGCGCCACCGGTTGCTCGACAAAAAATTTCGGCTCACCATCGAAATATTTCGACCCCCCGATGGGAGAGGCGCGGATGAGAGCACGTCACCGTATAGCCGGAGCCGCGGTCGCCACCGCCCTCCTGGCCGTCCTCGGCCTGGTCCTCGCCGCCCCGGCCTCGTCGGCCCAACTGGTGGAGGTCACCGGATTCGGGACCAACCCCACCAACCTGCGGATGCACCTGTACGTGCCCGACGGCGTGGGGTCGCGGCCGCCGGTGCTGCTGGCCGTGCACTACTGCACCGGCTCGGGCCCCGCCCTGCACTCCGGCACCGAGTTCGCCTCGCTGGCCGACCGGCACAAGTTCATCGTCGTCTACCCGTCGGCCACCAGGAGCGGGGCCTGCTTCGACGTCTCCTCGCCGCAGGCGCTGCGGCGCGACGGCGGCAGCGACCCCGTCGGCATCATGTCCATGGTCCGGTACGTCCACCAGCGCCACGGCGGCGACCCCGAGCGCACCTTCGTCACCGGCGTCTCCTCCGGCGCGATGATGACCAACGTGCTGCTCGGCGACTATCCCGACGTGTTCAAGGCCGGCGCCGCCTACATGGGCGTCCCGTTCGGCTGCTTCGCCACCACCGACGGGTCGAGCTGGAACAGCCAGTGCGCCAACGGGCAGATCGTCAGGACGCCGCAGCAGTGGGGCGACCTCGTCCGCGCCGCCTACCCCGGCTACGCGGGCCCCCGGCCGCGCATGCAGATCTGGCACGGCACCGAGGACAGCACGCTGCGCTACCCCAACTTCCAGGAGCAGATCAAGCAGTGGACGAACGTCCACGGCCTGGGCCAGACGCCGTCCTCCACCGACACGCCGCAGGCGGGATACACCCGCACCCGCTACGGCGGCACGGGCGGCACGGCCCCCGTCGAGGCGATCAGCCTCCAGGGCGCCGGGCACGACCTGCCCCGAGGCGGGATGGCCGCCGAGACCATCCGCTTCTTCGGCCTCGACTCCGGCGGCGGCCCCACCTCCACACCCACCATCACGCCCACCGTTTCGGGACCCTGCCAGGTCGGCTACACCATGAACGCCTGGAACACCGGCTTCACGACCGCCGTCTCCATCACCAACAGGGGCGCCTCGCCCGTCACCGCCTGGTCGCTGGCCTTCACCCTGCCCGCCGGCCAGACGATCACCGGCGCCTGGAACACCACGATCACACCGTCGAGCGGCCAGGTCACGGCCACCAACGCGCCCTACAACGGCACCATCGCCCCCAACGCCACGGTCACCTTCGGCTTCCAGGCCACCCACACCGGCAACACCGCGAAACCCTCCGCCTTCACCCTGAACGGGGCCGCCTGCGCGGTCCAGTGAGTCCCCGGGACGCCAGGAGGATGACCGCCCGGCGAGGCGGCGCGCGGGTCACCACCGGGGGTGACCCGCGCCGGCCGGACAGGCGGCAGGCGCGATCTCCGGGAGCCGTCCGGGCCCTCGACCGCCGGTGCAGCGGGCGATCGAGGGCCCGGCGGTGTGCCGCTACCCGGCTCCGAAGAACCGGGTGATCGCCTCGGCGAGCGCTTCTGGATGGGTCAGCGGGGCGGCGTGCCCGGCGCCGGGGATCTCGCGCATCCGGCCGTCGCGGACGTGACCGGCCACATGCCGCGCGCCCGCGCGGTAGAAGGCCATGGTGCCGGACCCGTACAGGACCAGCACGGGAGCGGAGACCGCGTCCAGCACGGCCGGGTCCTCGACGGTGGGACCTCCGGACGACTCCACCTGCCCGAGGAGGCTGAGCAGGTGCGGGACGTATCGGCCCGCGGCCGCGAAATAGCCGGCCTCCTCGGCGACGGCGAGCTCCTCGTCGCTGAAGGGCCCGCCGGCGAACGCCCGGATCGCGGCCGTAACGTCGCCCCCGGCGGCCAGCTCGCCCATGCGGGCGATGGCGCCGACGATGACGGCTCGCTCCCGCCCGTCCATCATGCCCCGCATCGGAGGCTCCAGAAGGACCACCGCGTCCACCGTGCCGGATCGCGCCGCCGTGCCGGATCGCGCCGCCGTGCCGAGCGCCAGGTTGGCGCCGGCGGACCAGCCCACCAGCCCGGCCGGTTCGCCCAAGCTGTCGACGTAGGCGAGGACGTCGTCGACCTGCCTGCCCGGGCTGAGGTCGGGGTGGTCGCCGCTGAGGCCGCGGCCGCGCATGCTCGGCAGATGGCAGGTGAACCGGCCGGTGAGGTGTCCCACCAGCCGGCCCCAGTCGAGGTCGCCGTCGCCGATGGCTCCGTGCAGGAACACGAGCGGCCGCCCCCGGCCGTGCACGGTCCCGCCGATGGTGACGCCGTCGGTGGTGGTGACGTGGTGCGTGCGCTGTGTGCTCATGGCAGGCTCCGGCGTTCGGGTGAAGTAAACACGTTTACTTTAGTCGGGGCTTCCTCGATAAGTAAACACGTTTACTTGCTGGTGTCACCGTGCAGCAGCGCCCGCACTCCCTGGCGGACGTACTCGACCACCTGCTCGGGCGGCGCGGTGGCCAGCCGCCCCTCCGGGGACGCCCACCGCATCACCCGGATCCCGGCGAGCAGCGCGGCGGCCAGCTCCGCCCGCAGCCGCGGGTCGTCACCCGCCGCGACCGTGGTGAACGGCCCGACGACGGTGGTCTCGGCGTAGTCCCGCACCTCCTCGGGCAGCTCCACCTGACCAGGGGTCTCCCCGAGGAGCCGCCAGACCGTGAGCAGATCGTCCAGGGCGAGCGGGCTCTCCGAGCCGGACCCGTACAGCTCGGCCATCCGGTCCGGCAGCTCCTCGGCCGGCACGTCCAGCTGCCCGAACATGGCCGAGTCCGCGGCCGCCATGGCGAACAACCCCGCCTTGGACCCGAAGTAGCGGTACACCAGGGCGACGTTGACGCCGGCGTCCGCGGCGACGTCCCTGACGCTGACCGCCTCGTAGCGGTCACCGGCGAACCGCCGGCGGGCCGCCTCCAGCAGCGCCTGCCGCGTCGCGGCGGCATCGCGGCGTCGCCGCGGCGCCGCCGCGCCCTCGGGGGTCTTCTTCTCCGCCGCCATCACCGTCACCACCATGACTCGACGTCAACGGCGGTAACGCTAGCGGACACCCGCCGGGCCAGGAGGGTCGTCAGTCCGCCTGGACGTGCCAGATGACCATCGAGGACAGGCCGGCGCTCGCGGCCCTGGCCGCCTCCGGGGCCAGGTCGGTCAGCACCCACGGCCACACGTCCCACGGGCCGAGCGCCTCGGCAGGGGCGGGCGGCGGGCCGTCGTCCGGCTCCGGCGTCAGCTCCTCGCAGCGGCGCGGGCGCAGGCCGGCGGCCAGGGCGGCGCGCAGGTAGTCGCCGATGCCGTGCCGGTAGGTGGTCACGCGGCCGGGACTGCCGTCCGGCAGGCGCACGGGCGGGACCACGCCGCGCGCCACGCTGTCCGGATGGATGTCGGAGAGCACCACGTGCCCGCCCGGCCGCAGCACCCGGGCGAACTCGGCCAGCACCGGCCCGAGCGCGGGCACGTGCGTCAGCGCGAGCGAGCAGGTGACCAGGTCGACGGTGTCGTCGGCCACCGGCAGCCGGTCCAGGTCGCCGGGCAGGAACTCGCGGCCGGGCGCCTTCTTCCGCGCCAGCGCCAGCATCTCCGGCGAACTGTCCACGCCCCGCACGCGGTGGCCGTGCCCGGCGAGCAGGGCCGTGAGCCTGCCGGTGCCGCACGCCGCGTCCAGGGCCTCGCCCGCCGGGATCGCGCCGAGGATCTCGTGGAGGATCGGCTCGTCGAGGTCGAAGGCCGCGTTGGGGCCGTCGTAGGTGGCCGACCAGATGCGGTAGCCCGCGACGGGGTCCACGCGGGCGACGTCCACGGCGGCGTCGGCCAACCGCGGGTCAAGCCTCCGGCGTCCGCCACGGATTATCCGTTCCGGGCCACTTGCCGGTGATTGGCCCGATACTCCCGGCCGCCCCGTCCCTACGCTGGGGCCATGGACCCGCGACTCGACGACGATCTCGTACAGCTGCCCGACCTGCTCAAGGAAACCCAGGAGCACGCCGTACGCCTCCTGGAAGGGCTGGCGGAGCGGCCGGTGGCGCCGCCGCCAGGGCGGCGCGAGCCGGTGGCGCTGCCGGAGCGCGGCGAGGGGGCGCGCGGTGCGCTGGAGGTGTTCGCGCGGCGCTGGGAGCCCGGCTTCTCGGCCAGCGCGGGCCCCCGCTACCTGGGGTTCGTCACCGGCGGCAGCACCCCCGCCGCGCTCGCGGGCGACTGGCTGACCGGCGCGCTGGACCAGAACGTGGTGGGCGACCTCGACTCGGCCGCCGCCGGCCTGGAGCGTGAGACGGTCTCGTGGCTGCGCGAGCTGCTCGGCCTGCCGGTCGCGTACGAGGGCGCGTTCGTCAGCGGCGCCACCATGTCCAACGTCACCGGACTGGCCGTCGCCCGCGAGTGGATCGGCGAGCGGCGCGGCGTCTCGGTCGCGGAGCAGGGGCTCGCCGCGCTCGGCCCGGTGCGGGTGCTGTCCGGCAGCCCGCACTCCAGCATCGGCAAGGCGCTGTCCGTGCTTGGCCTCGGCCGCTCGGCGCTGCGGCGGGTCGAGCCGCTGCCCGGCAGGGAGGCGGTCGACGTGGACCGGCTCGCCGAGGCGCTGCGCGAGCTGGACGGGGAGCCGGCGATCGTGGTGGCGAACGCCGGCACGGTCAACACCGTCGACTACGACGACCTGCGGGCCATCGCCGCGCTGCGCGAGCGGCACCCGTTCTGGCTGCACGTGGACGCCGCCTTCGGCGCCTTCGCCGCCCTCTCACCTGAGCACGCCCACCTGGTCGACGGGCTCGGCGAGGCCGACTCGATCTGCGTCGACCTGCACAAATGGCTGAACGTCCCGTACGACAGCGCCGTCCAGCTCACCCGCCGCCGCGACCTCCAGGCGCGGGTCTTCCAGAACTCCGCCGCGTACCTCGGCGCGGTCGGCGACGACCCCGACTTCGTCCACCTGACCCCGGAGAACTCGCGGCGGCTGCGGGCGCTGGCGGCCTGGTTCACGCTCGCCGCGTACGGGCGCGAGGGCCACGCGGAGATCGTCCGGCGTGACGTCGCGCTCGCCGCCCGGCTCGGCGAGCGGCTGGCCGCCATGCCCGCCTACCGGTTGCTCGCCCCGGTGCGGCTCAACGTCGTCTGCTTCACCGTCGCCGCGGACCCGTCCCGCGCCGACGAGGTGGCGCGGGCGGTCGCCGCGTCCGGTGAGGCGTTCGTCACCCCCACCGTGTACGCGGGCGTGCCCGCCCTGCGCGCCGCCTTCTCCAACTGGCGTACGACCGAGGCCGACGTCGAACGGGTGGCCGAGGCCCTGGCACGGGCGGCCGGCTAACCCCACACCAGCCGGGCCGTCCGCGCGACCAGCTCCAGCTTGCGCCGCTGGTCGTCGACGGTGAGCAGGTTGCCCCTGGAGGTGGAGGCGAACCCGCACTGCGGGCTGATCGCCAGATCCTCCGGCGGCACGAACGCGGCGGCCTCGTCGATGCGGCGGCGCAGCTCGTCGGGTGACTCCAGGACCGGCACCTTGGACGAGACGAGCCCGAGCACGACCGTGGTCCCCCGGGGCACGAACCGCAGCGGCTCGAAGCCGCCGGCCCGCTCGGTGTCGTACTCCAGCAGAAACCGGTCCACCGGGACCTCGCCGAACAGCCGCTCGGCGACCGGCTCGTAGCCGCCGCTGGACATCCAGGCGCTGCGGTTGTTGCCGCGGCAGATGTGCATGCCGACCGTGACGTCCGGGTTGATCGCCTTGGTGGCGCGGACCAGCTCGGCGTCCACCGCGATCGTGGCGTCCAGCAGCACCTCCGGGGGAGGGGCGGCGGCGCCGAACATCCGCATGCGGAACCCGGGGTCGATGACGAAGTTGTAGCCCAGCGAGTCGAGCTGGATCCACCGCACGCCGAGCCCGATGAGTTTCCTGATCTCCTCGATCCGCAACGCGACCAGGTCGCGCATCATCGCGCCGGGGTCGGGGTACGCGTCCGCGCTGATCTCCGGACGCCACAGCAGGTTCCCCATGGACGAGCTCATCATGGTGATCTTGAAGGGGCCGGGCGCGTGCCGCCCCAGGAAGTCGGCCTCGGCGGCGGTGAGGTGCTTCTTCTGGGTGAGCCGGGCGTTCGCGGCCACCATGTCGAAGGAGGTCTCGTCGGGCGGCACCGGCTGTCCGTCGCCTCTGAACCAGGCCGAGTTCGTCACCTCGGCCGGGACCACCCCGCCGAGCGACTCCAGCAGGCCGGCCATCCAGGTCGCCCGCCGCATCTCGCCGTCGGTGAAGACCTCGATCCCGGCCTCGCGCTGCAGGTCGATCGCGGCCAGCGCCGCGTCCTCCGTCAGCTTCGCGAGGGTCTCCTCGCTCAGCTCGCCGCGCCGGTGCGCCTCACGGGCCCGCAGCAGCTCGGGCGGCCGCAGAAGGCTGCCGACGTGCTCGGCGTGATGGGTGGTGGGCATGCGTTCCTCCCGGTTCGTCAGGTGGAGCGTCCGCCACCACTTTCCGCCCGCCGCCCCGGATCGTCCACCCGTTCCCACGAGACCGCGTCCTCATCTGCGCCTTTTCGTCAGGACGCAATGGTGTGGCCTCATCTTCACCTCCTGGCACAAGCTGTGGATCGGGGGAGATCCACTCGGGGGCTTGAGGGGGAGCTGAAACGTGGCTTCGGACGACGGGGGAACCAGAACCATCCGTGACCGCTTCGTACCGCTCGCCGCGGCGGCATGCCTGCTGTCCCTGGCCGCGTGCGCGGCGGAGCCGGAGCCGCCCCTGGACCCGGGCCTCCGTCTCGACCGGCGGCCACTGGTGCTCCCGCTCGACGCCTATCACGCCTCCCCTGAGGAGGAGGCCGTCGTCCTGCGGGCCCGGACCGAGCTCTTCCGCGGCTGTATGGCGAGGCTCGGCTTCACGGCGCCCACGGGCGCCACCGTCACGGGGATCGACCGCAACCACGAGCGCTACCTGCTGGAGGACGAACGACTCGCCAGGACCCGCGGCTACCACCCGTCGGAGGCGCCGCGGGCCGGGCCGCAGCGGGTGATCGACCCGGGCTACCTCGCCGCGGCCAACGGCACCGGACGTCCCGGCGCCGCCGTCCCTCCGGGAGGGTGCGAGGCGGAGGCGCACGACCGGCTGATCCCCGTGCCCGCCGCCGAAGCGATGCGGCGCGTCACCGACCTGAAGGGGTGGAGCTGGGAGCGCTCGCTGAGCGACAGCCGGGTCACCGGCGTCTTCGCGGCCTGGTCGTCGTGCATGGCCCGGCTCGGCCATGACTATCCCACGCCGCGGGCGGCGAACAACGACGTCGCGTTCAGAACCGACCGGCCGACTCCCCGGGAGATCGCGACCGCCGTCGCGGACGTCCGGTGCAAGCGGCGAACGGATGTCGTCCGCACCTGGGCGGCCGTCGAAGCCGCCTACCAGCAGCAGGCGATAGCCCGGCACCTGGACGAACTGCGGGAAGGGAAGAAGGCGATCACCTCCCTGGTGGCCGCTTCCCGGGCGATCGCGCGGCAGCGCTGACGCCGCCCGCCCTCATGCTCCCGGACCGGGGCTCTCCCGTTCCGGGCCACCGGAAAGAAAGGCATCACCACCGATGAAGCGTGTCACGCGTTCTGTCGCAGCCCTGGCCATGCTCGGCGCGGCGGCCCTGGTCACGACCGCCACCCCCGCCGCGGCGGCCGCCTGCACCGACGCCGTCTGCGTCTACGAAGGGCGGGGCGGGACCGGGACTGTCGCCGGGTTCACCACCGCCGACAACAACTTCTCCAACAACAAGTTCCTCAACGGCACCAACGTCAACGACCGGATCTCCTCCATCAGCGTGGCGACCAACCGCAATGCCGCGATGTTCTACACCGATTCCTACTGGCGTGGCCACGCGCACCGGATCGAGAATTTCGGGCACAGCCGGCCGCACGACGCCGTATGGGACAACCAGTACAGCTCGTTCCGCTATGTCGTCATCGACTGAGCCCTGACCCGGCCGGTGCCCCGCTGGGGCACCGGCCCTCAGCCGATGCGGACCGGCAGCGAGCGCGGCCCGCGCACCTGGCCCGAGGCCCACCGCACCGCCTCCGGGTCGGCCAGCGAGAAGGACGGGATCCGCTCCAGCCACACCTCCAGGGCCACCCGCAGCTCCATCCGGGCCAGGTGGGAGCCCACGCAGCGGTGGATCCCGAGACCGAACGCCGCGTGCCGGTTGACCTCGCGGTCGATGACGACCTCGCCCGCCCGGTCGAACTGCTCCGGATCACGGTTCGCCGACGGGAACGACAGCAGGATCCAGTCGTCGGCCTTCATGTCCACGCCCTGCCAGGTCATGTCCTCCTTGACCAGCCGGGCCATCGTGACCGGCGCGTACGCCCGCAGGAACTCCTCCATCGCCGTCGGCAGCAGCCCCGGCTCGGCCACCAGCCGCTCACGGTCGGCGGGGGTCTTCGCCAGGTGCCACAGCGACGCGCCGATCGCGCTCCACGTGGTGTCGATGCCGGCGATGAGCAGCAGCGCCATGGTGCCGGACACGTGCTCCGGCTGGAGCTTCTGCCCGTACAGCTCGGCGTCGATCAGGTACGTGGTCAGGTCGTCGCGCGGGTTGTCCAGGTGATCGTGGATCTGCGCGTACAGGTAGTCGAAGAGCTCCTGGAAGTTGGCCATGCGCTCTTCCGGCGGCAGGTTGACGCCTTCGAGCACGTTCTCGATGAACACCCGGAACCGCGGCCCGTCCTCCGGCGGGAAGCCCAGCATGTCCGAGATGACCCGGATCGGGATGTGCTGCGCGTAGTCGGCGGCGGCGTCCACCACGTCACGGCCCTCGAACGCGTCGATGAGCGAGTGGCAGTACGCCCGCGCCGCCGCCTCCCGCCTCGACACCGCGGTCTTGGTGAACGCGGGCAGCAGCAGCTTGCGCGCGTCGTGGTGGAACGGCGGGTCGGAGGAGATCGGCGGGGTGCCGCCCACCGGCGCGAGCTCTCGCGGCGGCCGGAAGTTGCTCATGACGATCGACCGCGACGAGAAACGCTCGGTGTCGTACGCGACGGCCGCCACGTCCTCGTACCGGGTCGGCAGCCAGCCGCCGCCGAACCGGCCGGTGTGCGCGATCGGGCAGCGCTGCCGCAGGTCGTCCAGGATCGGGTACGGGTCCGCCGCCCACTCCGGCTCCAGGTGCGAGAAGTCCGTCGCCCAGTCCTCGACGGGACCAGTGATGATCTCGCTGCGGGTGCCGAGGGCCTCGTCCTCCTCCTCGCGAAAGTCCCGGGTGAAGCGGTCGTCGACGCTCATGTCAAGCCTCCTCCGATACGGTGATCGCGTTCTCCGGGCAGTTGGAGACCGCCAGACGGGCCGTACGTTCCTCGCCCGGCGGCACGACGCCGTCGCCGATGACCGTCCCGTAACCCTCGTCGTCCTCGCCGAACAGACCGGGCGCGATGTCGTAACAGCGGCCGTGACCTTGGCAGCGCTCGGGGTTGATCTGAACTTTCACGGTGTCGAATCCCTTTTTATGGTGTCTTCGGTGAGCGCGAGGCCGTGGACGACGCGGGCGAGCAGCGCGGCCCACTCCGCCTCGTCCACCGCGTGCAGGTCCGGCGGGACGAGCGCGCTGCCGATCGCGAGCAGGAAACAGAAGTGGGCCAGAGCCTCCGGCGACAACGCCGGGTCGAGCTCGCCGTCACCCTGGGCGACGCGCACCAGCCCGGCGATCCAGTCGGCGCGCTCGCCGACGTAGTCGCGCGTGGGCGTGGCCACGTCCGGGTCGCGGCGCGCGGCGACCAGCGCCTCCACGAGAAGGTAGCCGGGGGCGTCGCGGCGGCGGGGCAGCCGGCGCCCGATGGCCAGCAGCAGCTCGGTCGCCGACCGGTCCGGATCGTCGGCGAGCAGGTCGGCCAGCATCCGGCTCGCGTGCGCCCGCAGCGCCGCCACCAGCAGCTCCGCCTTGGAGCCGAAGTGGGCGTAGAGCGCGCCGTTGCTCACCCCCGCCGCGGCGGCGATGTCGGCCACCCGGGTCCCGTCGTACCCGCGCTCCGCGAACACCTCAGCGGCCGCCCGGAGCAACCGCTCACGGGTCTCGGCGGCGGTGACACCGGCGATACGCCCCATGCACGAATTAAAAGACCGTTCATTTGATTCGTCAACGGGTGCCCGCTCGCCGGTTCCTTGTTGTCTGACGCGCTCGCAGATGGCAGACAGGCACGGGGGATGTCAGAGGACCTGGCAACAGGCCCACCGGAGATGTCCTCCCGCATCGCATGGCCCGAACGCGAACACGGCTACACCAGTGCCAACCGCCTTGTCTTCGCGACGGCACTGCGCTGACACCGAGCATGCTTCTGATCGCATGGGCTGTGAACGATAGTTGGGGGAATGAGAGTTCTGGCGTTTAAGTGATCTTGCTGGTGAGGGCGGAGGGAACCGTGGCTCCCACCCTTGGCGGGGCCACGGTGGCGCGATTGTGGTTAAGCCTTCATTGGCGCGGCCGCCCTGGCGACCTGCTCGATCTTCGCGCGGTAGGCGGCGCGGGCTTCCTCGTCGATCTGCTTCTCGTGTTCGGGGCGCATCCCGGTCCGGCCGTCGAGGCATTCGCGGAGGATATCGGCGTGCCCGGCATGCCGGTTGGACTCGCCGAGGACATGGACCATGACGGCGAACAGGTTGGTGTTGGGATAAGGCTCCGGCCACCACGGCACGTGGCCGGGGGCGTCGAGGGGAAGCTCGTTGATCGTCGCGTCCGAGTGTTCCCACGTGCGCCGATAGAACCCGATGATCTGATCGCGGGTCTCGTCCTCGGTCGCCCACAGATCGCTGCCGTCGGAGTCCTGCCACCGAGGCAGGGGTTCCGGGGATGGGCGGTCGAAGACCTCGCCAAAGTACCGGGCCTCGACGCTGGCCACGTGTTTGACCAGGCCGAGGAGGTTGGTCCCGGTCGCTGTCAGAGGTCGGCGGGCGTCGTATTCGGACAAGCCGTCGAGTTTCCAGAGCAACGCCTCGCGGTCCCGCCGCAGTCTCCCGTGCAGATTGTCTTTCGCGAAATCGTCGATCATGGGTCACGATTCTGTCAGGCTGCGCCGGTGGGCTCAGGTTGCGAGCCGCCTGGCGTCGGCTCCGTCAACTATCGCTCACGGCCACATCGCGGACACGCGTCGAAGCACCGAGTGGCCGTCTCAAGCGCGAACTGGCCACCTGAAGCGCTCAGTCACAGCATCCCTGCAGCGAGTACACCCACAGTTGATCTTCGGCTCCGTACTGTCAACTTCGGTGACGCAAGCACTGGTACTTCGATATCAGTCGAAATGACAGTGTCCGGAGCATCTCTCACTGCCATCTTCGATGCTTCCAGACATCTTGTCTGGCGTCGCCTCAACTTGAGAGTTCGGCACGGTACTTGATGGTTGGCCCGATAGTGAGAGCTCAAAATGACAGTTGGCCTCCCTCGGCGGCGGCGTCTGGCACTGGTGGTTGAGCCGCAGCCGGGTGAATCGTCGCCTCTTGGGCTGATCGGATGGCGGTACGCAACGGATGTCCGGTGTGGATGATCGCCGAGGCCGCGGCCGTCTGGCCGCCCACACAATGGCCCCATCGAACCCACCAAGACGTTCTGGGACCTCTACGAACTGCTGTTCCGCTTGGCGATCTATTTCGGCACCCCGGGGATGCTTCCCGCCGACACCGACGCCCACCTCTGGTGGACCTTCCACGAGTTCTGCCACCTGCGCGACCAACTCGCCCTCACCGCCGGACCCACCGCCCGCGAACGCTGCGGCGACCTGCTCTCCTACCAGCCCGGACCGCTGCTCAGCGCCGCCGCGATGCTCATCATCGACGAACTCAGCTTCACCGGCACCCTGCTGGACGCGCTGCGCTCCTTCATGGACCAACGCCGCCCAGCCGCAACCGCCGAAGACCTCGACCTGCCCGAGGCCGCGCTTCTCCTGGCCGGCGAAGGCATTCGACCCTGGCAAACCACCGCAGCAGTCCGGGCATCCTTGAAGCGAGTACGGGCCAACAATTGATCTTCAGCTCCGCACGCCACCACCGCGCGGTTTCAAGATCAAGTAGACCCCTTGGGTCTTCTCACCTGCTGGTCTTGGGGTACGCTCCTTTGCATAGAAAGGCCAGCTAGTCGTGTTGGATGAGGCTGTTGCTCGTTACACCGACATGCGCGATCAGTTCGGTGAGGACATGACGTACACGGTGACGATTCCCGACTCGGGCGTCCTCACCATCGACGACGCTGTGCGTCGCATGGGATACACCGCTACCGACCTGCAGGACCCCGACGACCTGCCGCACCCCAGCGACAGGATCTCACTTCACCAGGTCAGTGCTGGCATCGTCACTCTGGATTGGGTCTTCCCCGTGGCCGAGCGCCGACAGGTGACTGACCAGCTGGGCGGCGAAGGTTTCCGGCACTGGTATGTGGCCTTCGACATTAACGGCTACACAAGCATGCACGTCCGTTACGGAGAAGCCGAAGGGGACCTTGAAGGTCCCGAGCCGGCCTCCGGACCTTTCACGCCCTGGACCGAGCTTCTCGGACCGTTGAGTGCCTATGTAGGTCTCTTCAACAGGTGCTATGACAGTGAGGAGGCGGATGCGTCGGTGGACATTGTCGCAGCCTGCCTGGCCGTGGTCGAAGCGGAAAGCGGCGTTCGCCTGGATTGGAAGCTGATGAACAGTCCCGCTCCAATTCTGTCACTCCCGAATCCAGAATACGCTTAGCACAGACGGCACCCCACCGCAGAAAGCGCTGGAGGTGGCCGCCCCCCTGATGCTGAGATGCTCCGGCATGCTCAGCCTGGTCATCTGAAGGTCGCCTGATCCCTGCGCGGGCCAAGAAGAACGATCTTCGGTCGACTACTGTCAACTTCGATGACGCGAGCGTCCATATTTCGACGTCCGTCGAAGTGACAGTGCCCAGGTTGGGAGCAGCTGCCACTGTCATCTTCGCTGAGTCCAGACACTTGTCTGACGGCCTTACAGATGTCAGTACGACACCAGGGGTGTCAGTAGGCACGTGGCCAGGTGGCCTGGAACAGTCGCGGCGCGCATGCTGCGGCTGTCGGTGGACGGGCCTGTGGGAGTGCCTGTCAGTTGATCGGGACGGCGGCGGAACCGGCCGATCGCCACGTGTGGTGTGCGAGCCGACGCCACTGGTCGAGTGGGAGGGTGGCTGAATCCGTGGGCAGCGCCTGAAGGCACACATGGTCGGCACATGCTGCCAGGTGAGCGCTGACCCGCGCCACCGGTGGGGGCTTATCGACGCATCCATGGACGATGACACCAGCGTCGAGACAGTGGATGGCGATCGCCGACGGGCCGATCTTGCGCGCAGCATCCGCAGGGCCGGTTGGGGGCAGATCGCTCATCGGACGCCTGGCGTTCCGCTCCGGTTCGTGGCCACCGCCGGATTCGTGAAACCCAAACTCACGATCGCTCAATGGCTTCTCACGATCGGGACGGGACCTGCGGATCGGCGACCCGGAAGCAATAAGGTCGCAACCATGCTGAACGATTGGCGAGCCGACAGGATCGGCAGCGCCCTGCAGGGCCGAAATCCCACGGTGATGAAACGACTCGACGCGAGCTTCGCGGTGATCGGCGACACCCAGTTCCTCCCGGGTTACTCCGTCCTGCTGGCAGACGACCCCGACGTGCAGCGGCTGTCGGACCTGCCTCGCACCAAGCGATTGGCCTTCCTGGCCAGCATGGATCACCTCGGCGAGGCGGTTGAACAGGCCTGCCGCAGCCTGGACCCGGCGTTTCGGCGTGTGAATCTCGAAATCCTTGGAAACACCGACGCCTTTCTCCACGCACATGTCTGGCCGCGCTATGAATGGGAGCCCGCCCACCTCGTCGGTTACCCGGTATGGCTGTACCCGCACGACCGCTGGAGCGACCAGCAGTTCACTCTTGGCCCACAACACGATGCCATGCGCGAGGCGATCGAACATCATCTGAGCGTGCTCACGGGAAACGATCACTCCTGATACGGGAAGCGATCTTCCGAAGACGTGCCGGGCCGGAACCTGTCAAACCCAGTGAGACATCAGGCTACTTGCGCACTTTGTGGTGAGGTGTCAATCTCGGCGGCCATGGGTGGCTGGTTGATCCACACCTTGGTCGGTAGTGCCGGCGGGTAGGGTCGCCGGCCGCGGAACCGTTCCGGGTGCGCCTGGAAGGCCGCGTGGAGAGTGGCGATCCGGCGGGCCTGGATGTGCACG
>NZ_JAHKRN010000007.1 GCF_019396385.1 Nonomuraea harbinensis
GGGGTGGAGAACGCCGCCGAGACCGTCGACTGGCTCGACGGTCTCGGCTTCCGCTTCGCGCCGGAGACGCCGCGCGTCATCTACGGGCACGAGCCGTACACGACCGCGCGCACCTACTACGGCGTGGACGAGGCGGTGTCGATCCTGGAGGTGTACGAGCGGGTGCTCGCCGACGCCACCGCCACCGGCCGCCTGGAGCTGTGGAAGAACGCCCCCGTGATCGAGCTGCTGACGGGCGGCGACGGCCGCGTCACCGGCGTCACCGTCCTGCGCGACGGCCAGGACGTACGGGTGAGCGCCCGCCACGTCGTGCTGGCCACCGGCGGGTTCGCCGCGGAGCCCGAGCTGTTCCTGGAGCTGGAGGGCGCGCCGCTGGTGTCGGCCGCCCATCCGACCTCCACCGGAGACGGCATCCTGCTGGCCAGGGAGCTCGACGCCGGCATCCAGGGCACCGGCTCGTTCCTGCCGAGCTTCGGCGGCCTGCCGCACCCCACCACCCCGGGCAAGGCCAACTGGTCCGACCGGCAGCTGCTCGTCGCCGCCGAGCGCCCGCCCGTCGAGATCTACGTCGACAGGACCGGGCGCCGCTGGGTGGCCGAGGACGAGCCGTCCATCGACACCAAGGAACGCGCGCTCACCCGCATCCCGGACATGACGTTCTGGACCGTGTTCGACGACGCGATGCTGGAGTCGACCCGGTCGGGCCGCCCGCTCGTGGTCGGCTGGACGCCCGAGGACCTGCACGCCCAGGCCGGCGTGCGCGAGGGCGTGCACCGCGCCGCCACGCTGGAGGAGCTGGCCGCACAGACCGGCATCGACGCCGAAGGGCTGGTCGCCACCGCGGCCCGCTACAACGAGGCGGTGGCCGCCGGGTCCGACCCCGACTTCGGCCGCGTCCACCTGCCGCTGCCGCTGGCCGAGGCGCCCTTCTACGCGATCCGCAACCACGCCATCTCGCTGGTGACGTTCGCCGGGCTGGACATCGACGACGGCTTCAGGGTGCGCCGGGCCGACGGCGAGCCCATCACCGGCCTCTACGCCATCGGCGAGGTCATCGGCGCCGCCGCCACCTGCGGGCAGAGCTTCTGCTCCGGCATGCTCGTCACCCCAGCGATCACCTTCGGCCGGCTGCTCGGCCGCCGCCTGGCTCAGTCGTAGAAGCCGAGCCTGCGCAGCTGCTTGGGGTCGCGCTGCCAGTCCTTGGCCACGCTGATGCGCAGATCGAGGTAGACGCGGGTGCCGAGCAGCGCCTCGATCTGCTTGCGGGCGTTGGTGCCGACCTCACGCAGCCGCTCGCCCTTGCGGCCGATGACGATGGCCTTCTGCGACGGCCGCTCGACGAACATGTGGGCGTAGATGTCGAGCAGGTCGTCGCGGTCGGCCCTGGGCAGCATCTCGTCGACGACGACCGCGATCGAGTGGGGCAGCTCGTCGCGCACGCCCTCCAGCGCCGCCTCCCGGATCAGCTCGCCGACCAGCACCTGCTCCGGCTCGTCGGTCAACCGGCCGTCCTCGTACAGCGGCGGCGACTCGGGCAGGTGGCGCACCAGCACGTCGGCCAGCACGTCGAGCTGCTCGCCCGACTGCGCCGACACCGGCACCACGTCGGCGAACTCCTCGATCTCCGACACCGCCACCAGCTGCTTGGCGATCTGCTCCTTGCTCGCCAGGTCGCACTTGGTGACCACGGCGATCACCGGCGTCTTCTTGACCGCCGCGAGCTTGCCCGCGATGAACCGGTCGCCCTTGCCGATCGGCTCGTTGGCCGGCACGCAGAACCCGATCACGTCGACCTCGGTCAGCGTCGACAGGACCAGGCTGTCGAGCCGCTCGCCGAGGAGGGTGCGCGGGCGGTGGAGCCCCGGCGTGTCGACGATGACGAGCTGCGCGTCGGGGCGGTGTACGATGCCCCTGATCACCCGCCTGGTCGTCTGCGGCTTCGACGAGGTGATCGCCACCTTCGTGCCGACCAGGGCGTTCATGAGCGTGGACTTGCCGACGTTCGGCCTCCCCACGAAGCAGGCGAATCCGGCGCGATGGCTGTCTGGCGAGGTCACATAGTGATTCTCGCCCATCAGGAGGCCTGCGCGCGCCACCAGGCGAACACCTCGGGCATCACCAGCGGCGTCCACGACGTCGTCGGCAGCCCGGCCAGCTCGTCCTCCCGGACCCATCTGGCTTCCCTGATCTCGTCGTCGTCGGGGGTGGGGGTGCCCGACACGAGCGCGCACCCGTACACCGCGATCATGTAAGCGCACTCGTGGCCGTTCGGGTAGCGCACCCGGAACTCCGGCCCGCCGTAGACGCCGATCAGGCCGCGCACCCGCACGTCGATCCCGAGCTCCTCGCGCAGCTCGCGACGCACGGCCTCCTGCGGGCGTTCGTCGGGGTCCACGGCGCCGCCGGGCGCCGCCCACAGTCCTCCGTCGCCATGGAGGGCCAGCAGCAGCCGGCCCTCGTCGTCGAACACGCAGCCGCAGACCGACGGCATCATCAGCAGGTCGGGCCCCAGCTTGGCGCGCACCTTCGCGAGGTAGGGCGACATCGGCATGCTCAGCCCCGCAGCGCGCCGTCGGGGCCGGCCACCAGGATGGCCGTCACGCCCAGCTCCGCCGCCACGGCCCGGTCGTCGTCGGACGGCCCGTCGCCGCCGGTGACCAGCGCCACCGCCTCCAGCGAGCGGGCGCCGCTCGAGACCGCCGTCGCCACCGCCACCTGCACGGCGGACAGCCGCAGCGCCGCCAGCGTCACGTCGGTGGCCGCGTACGTGCGGCCGGTCTCGTCGCGCACGGCCGCGCCCTCGGCGGAGCCGTTGCGGGCCCGCGAGGCCCGCGCCAAAGTAATGATCTTGCTGTCTTCAGGATCGAGTGTCACGAGGACAAGGTTAGGGGCTGGCCATCCGCATCACGGCGTCGAGGAGCTGGCGGGTGCGCTGCGGCTCCACCTCGGCCATGCTCGTGTGCACCAGCGAGACCAGCATGTCCCCCGAACGGGCCAGCACCACGTCCAGCGCGTACGGGTAGCCGTTCAGCCGGCCGCGCAGCTCGCCCGACACCGCCTCGTCCCCCACGTCCGCCACCGGCACCAGCGTGGCGGTCAGGTGGGTGCCGCCTTTGGCACGCACCTCCCGGCACGCCCTCAGCGACCCCGCCAGCGCGGCCATGTGCTCGTCGGCCGCACCGGCGTACCTGGCCAGCCCCACCCCGACCTGCTCGCCCAGCTCGTCGCCCTGGTAGCTGGCCGCGGCCTGCGCGGTCAGCCCCCGCTCCGGCGCCCGGCCACCGGCCGCGTCGAGCACGGCCCGGCAGTTGCGGTCGGCCGGCGTGAACGGCGCCCGCCACGCCTGCTCCGAGCGCGGTGAGAAACCGTCGGGCAGCCGTGGCTCCTTGCTGAGGATCTCCTTCATGTGGGCAAGCGCGCGCACGTCGAGCCCCTCTGTGCCTCCGCAGGCCGCAAGAGCGCCGGCCAGGAGCCCACAGACGATGATCCGGGTTCCGCGTTTCATGATTCCCCCCGGTGCCCAGCCTCCCCGAGCAGCGAAAACGGCAATCCACCGGAGTTACCAATAAACGATCAAACGCTAAAAGGGTGCCCTCGCCCGGTTATCCGGACGAGAGCACCCTTTACGCCGAACAACGTCCGACCGGCTAGCTGGCCAGAACGTTGTCGTCCCCCCAGGAGCGCCCTGCCGCATGAACCCCCCTGCGGCCGGGCGCTTCCCCCTCCGGCACCCACCGCACAGGGTGCCGGGAAACAGACTCGCGGACCCCGCTTGCAACCCGCTTGACGACCGCTTGCCGCGAACCGGGCAGAGGTCACTCCTGCTCGGCCGCGGCCGGCACCGCGTCGTCCTGATCGGCCCGGACCCGCCGCACCACCACCGTGCTGATCCGGTTGCGCCGGCCGGCCAGGCTCTCCGCGGTCAGCTCAAGCCCCGCCACCTCAGCCCTCGACCCCGCGATCGGCACCCGCCCCAGCGCGTGCGCGAGCAGGCCGCCGACCGTCTCCACGTCGTCGACCTCGATCTCGGCGTCGAACAGCTCACCCAGCTCGTCGACCGGCATCCGCGCCGTCACCCGCACCCCGCCGTCGGGCATCGGCTCCACCCGCGGCGCCTCCTGGTCGTACTCGTCGGTGATCTCCCCGACGATCTCCTCCAGCACGTCCTCGATCGTGACCAGACCCGCGGTGCCGCCGTACTCGTCGATCACGATGGCCAGATGCGTCTGCCTCGCCTGCATCTCACGCAGCAACTGGTCGATCGGCTTGCTCTCCGGCACGTACGTCGCCGGCCGCATGATCGACTCGACCGTCTCCTTCTCGCCGTCGCCGCCCGACTCGTGCACCCGGCGGGTGATGTCCTTGAGATAGGCGATGCCGATCACGTCGTCCTCGTTCTCGCCCACCACCGGGACCCGCGAGAAACCGCTCCGCAACGCCAGCGACAACGCCTGCCTGAGCGTCTTGCCCCGCTCGATGTAGACCATGTCGGTACGCGGCACCATCACCTCACGCACCAGCGTGTCGCCCAGCTCGAAGACCGAGTGGATCATCTCCCGCTCGTCGGGCTCGATCACCCGGCGCTCCTCGGCCAGGTCGACCAGATCACGCAGCTCGGCCTCCGAGGTGAACGGACCGTCGCGGAACCCCTTGCCCGGCGTCAGCGCGTTGCCCAGCAGGATGAGCAGCTTCGGCAGCGGCCCGAAGATCTTCGTCAGCCCGTACACGATCGGCGCCCCCGCGAGCGCGATGGGCTCGGCGTGCTGACGGCCCAGCGTGCGCGGCATCACGCCCACGATCACGTAGCTCACCAGGATCATCACCGCGGCCGCGGAGAAGTAGGCCCAGCCCTGATCGTCCATCAGATCGATGAACAGCAACGTCGCGATCACCGTCGCGACCAGCTCACAGCTCAGCCGCAGCAGGAGCAGCAGGTTCAGATAGCGCGGCGCGTCCGTGACGATGGCGTGCAGCCGCTGAGCGCCACGCCTGCCGTCGCGCACGGCCTCCTCGGCGCGGACCCGCGAGATCCGCGTCAGCGCCGTCTCCGTGCTGGCGATCAGGCCACCGACCACAACGAGGACGATGGCCAACGGCAACCAGGCGTTCACCGCGAGCTGCGCACCTCCCGCCACCCTTCGAGCAACCGCGCCTGAAGACCGAACATCTCCTTGTGCTCCTCAGGCTCCGCATGATCGTAACCGAGCAGATGCAGGATGCCATGGGTGCAGAGCAACTCGATCTCGTCCTGAGCGCTGTGCCCGGCCTCCTCCGCCTGCCGCGCCGCCACCTGGGGGCACAGCACCACGTCACCCAGCAGCGCCGGATCGGCCGGCCCCTCGGACTCGCCCCTGGCGCCGCCGCCGGGCCGCAGCTCGTCCATCGGGAAGGCGAGCACGTCCGTCGGGCCGGGCTCGCCCATCCACTTCTCGTGCAGCTCGGCCATCACATTCTCGTCGACGACCACGAGCGACAGCTCGGCCAGCGGGTTGATGCCCATCTCGGACAGCACGTGGGTGGACAGCGCGACGAGCGACTCCTCGTCGACGCCCACCCCGGACTCGTTGTTGATCTCGATGCTCATCGCCGCTTACCCCGCTGCTGAATCGGTTCGGGAGCACGCAGGGCGTCATAGCGGCCGTAGGCGTCGACGATCTCGCTCACCAGCTTGTGACGCACCACGTCGGCGCTCGTCAGCTGCGAGAAGTGGATGTCGTCGATGCCGTCGAGGATCTCCTGCACCACCCGCAGACCGCTCACCGTGCCCGCCGGCAGGTCAACCTGCGTCACGTCACCGGTCACCACGATCTTGCTGTTGAACCCGAGCCTCGTCAGGAACATCTTCATCTGCTCGGCCGACGAGTTCTGCGCCTCGTCGAGAATGATGAACGCGTCGTTGAGGGTGTTGTGCGTCAGCAGGAAATCCTCGGTGACGTAGAGGGAGTCCTCGGCCGCCACCTGGATGCACACGCACTCCGCCGTGCCACGCGGCTCGATGCGGTCCACGAAACGCATCGGCCTGCCGCCCCCGGAGGAACGATAGATCTCCGCCTTCCGGGACAGCCGGAAAGGCTCCACACCTTCCGGAAGCCGGATGTCGAGGACGTACGCGTCATGACGATGACGCACCGGCCGCCCATTCGCCAGCCCTGGCTTACGCCCTCTCGCAGCACGTTCGTTCGAATAGGCGACACCGCCCAGCGACTGCACCAAGAAGACCACATTGTCACGCAGGCGAGCCGAGACGGTCGTGTACTGAATCCTGGCACTCCGCCCGTCCTGCGTCACCGGTCCGCCGTCCGAATCGAGCAGGCCCTGCAGAATCGCGAGCCTGACCTCCGGAGTGTTGTACAGGTAGACGTCAGGCACGAACTTCGTGGCCGAGTTACATCCGGCCAGCCCCGATGCGCGGACCGCGGATGTGATCGGATTCGTGATCGTGCGGCTGTCCCCAGCCTGCCGTGCGCGGTTGAGGACGTAGTCGGGGCCGCCCCGCCATCTCACCTTCACCCCCGGGATGACCTTCTCCAGAGAGTCCACGAGTTCCAGGTCCTTGGTCGCGAAACTCGGGGTGGTCGAACCGGTGATGCTTCCGTCGCCTATGAGCAGACCCAGCGCGTACGGATCCATCGGGACCGGCTGCTCCGGGAAGCGGACCGGAGCGCTCAGCAGCGGCAGCTCCCACTTGCGGTAGTCAGCCGTCCGCAGGTCGCCGATCATGTCCTTGGTCCGCAGCACCCGCCACGGCTTCCCACGGTTGCCGTCGTCGCGGGTACGGACTGCCCACAGGTGGTCTTCCGAGGCGAGCACGGAGGAACCATCCTGGCTGAAGAGCCGGTAGATCTTCTTCTCACCCTGTGGATACACACCCAGCACGGGAGTCGGCTCGCCGTTCGACCCGATGACCAGGTCACCGACCTCCAACTCGCCGATCGAGCGGAATCCGTCCGGCGTCAGCACCCCGGTGCCGAGCGGCATTGCCCTCCCCCTCATGTATGCGAGGGGCGCCACCTCGATCGTGCCCGCCGCCATCAGCTTGGGGATCGAGTCGGGGTCGACCATGTCGTGCAGCGCGTCGTACAGCGGCCGGAGGTAGGGGTCGATCTTCTCGTACAGCGTGCCGGGCAGGAAGCCGAGCCGTTCGCCGGCCTCGACCGCCGGGCGGGTGAGGATGATGCGGTTGACCCGCTTCTCCTGGAGCGCCCGGACCGCCTTGGCCATCGCCAGGTAGGTCTTGCCGGTGCCGGCGGGGCCGATGCCGAACACGACCGTGTGCTTGTCGATGGCGTCGACGTAGCGCTTCTGGTTGGCCGTCTTGGGGCGGATGGTGCGCCCGCGCGAGGACAGGATGTCGAGCGACAGCACTTCGGCCGGGCGCTCGGAGGTCATCCGGAGCATGGCGATGCTCCGCTCGACGGCGTCGGGTGTGAGGTCGCCGCCGCTGCGCAGCACTTCGACCAGCTCCTCGAAGAGCCGGACGACAGTGCCGCTCTCGTCGGGGCTGCCGGTGACGGTGATCTCATTGCCGCGGACGTGGATGTCGGCCTTGAAGGCGCCCTCGATGACGCGTAGCAGCTCGTCGCGGGAGCCCAGGAGGCTGACCATGGGGTACTCGTCCGGAATCAGCACCTTGGCTTGTGTGCGCGTTGGAGGTGCCGTGCGTCGGGATTCGTGTAGTTCGGACATGGGCAGGCCAGCGTGGCCTGATGCCTCCCGGTCTCGAGGGCTTATCTTCTTCACCCATCGTATCCGGGGGCGGAACGTTTCCTCGCGGCAATATCAGCCGGGCGGCCATGTCAGGTTGCGGCCGCCCAGAACGTGCGCGTGCACGTGGAAGACGGTCTGCCCGGCGCCGGGTCCGGTGTTGAACACGACCCGGTAGCCCTCGTCGGCCACGCCTTCCTGGACGGCGACCGCGTGCGCGGCCTTGAGCACCTCGTCGGCCAGCCCCTGGTCGGCGCGGGCCAGCGCGGCGGCGTCTGCGTGGTGCTCCTTGGGGATGACGAGGACGTGGGTGGGGGCCTGCGGGTTGATGTCGCGGAACGCGAGCGCCCCGTCGTTCTCGTAGACGATCTCGGCCGGGATCTCCTTGGCCACGATCTTGCAGAACAGGCAGTCTGTCATCCGATCACCTTACCGATAGGGGTGGCTCTCCTGTCCGTAAGCCTCGACGACCCTGACCTGCTGCTCGGCATGTACGCTGATCAGCGTTGCGAATCGGTGACCGGATCCGTCGTGGCACCCGAAGATCCCCGCGGTTAGGGTGTCAGTGCACCATCGCAGCGAACGATTCAGCCTCGGGCGAGACCACCTGGCGAGGACACAACTGGGTCATGCCCCCAAAGGAACCGGAAGAACGTAAACCGTCAGGGAAGGCCGCGCGTCCCACTGATGTGACCACCGAAACCCTCCTGGTCGACAGATCCATGGGGGCGGTGCCGGTCGGGTGGGACGCCGACATGGCCGTGACCGCGCTTTACAGTGCGCATTTTCGGTCATTAGTTCGTCTCGCCGTGTTGCTGGTGCGCGACATGGCAACCGCGGAGGAAGTCGTGCAGGATGCGTTCGTCGCCATCCACGGCGCCTGGCGCAGGTTGCGTGACCCCGACAAGGCGCTCGCCTACCTACGGCAGTCCGTCGTCAACCGGTCCCGGTCCGTGCTGCGCCATCGGGCGGTCGTGGAGAAGTACGCCCCCAAGGGCCTGCCCGACGCGCCGAGCGCGGAGCACGGCGCCATCGGCGAGTTCGAACGGTCCGCGGTCATCGAGGCGTTGCGGGCGCTACCGTCTCGCCAGAGGGAGGCACTGGTCCTTCGTTACTACGGTGATCTGTCCGAAGCCGAGATCGCCCACGCCATGGGCATCAGCAAGGGGGCGGTGAAGAGCCACACGGCACGTGGCATGGCCGCCCTGCGTTCCGTCCTGGAGAAGATGTCATGACCCAGCCCCCCGACGAGTACGGCGAGGTCCTGCGCCGTGCCCTCCGTGCGGAGGCGGACGCGGTCGTGCCCTCGCCGGACGGGCTCGACGTCATCCGTACGAAGATCGAGCGGCGCGGCGCGCGCAACCTCTTCTGGTGGCGGGCCGGGGCGGCCGCGGCGAGCGCGGTGCTGGTGGCGGGCGCGATCGTGATGGTGGTGCCCGACCTGCGCCAGCGCGTCGTCGAGGCGCCCTACCTCGAGGTGCGCACCACTTCCAGCGCCACCCCGCCGGCGAAGTCCTCGACCAGCCGGCCCGCCTCGCCCAAGTCGACGGTACGGGAGAGCGAGCCTCTGGTCGTGCCGCCGCCCACGTCGTCCGAGCCGTCGCAGAAGCAGGAGCCCCGCCCGTCGGAGACGGCCCGCTCGACCGCCAAGCCGACGCCCACCCTCACGCCGACCCCCTGCCCGTCCACGGCCGACCAGGCGGAGCAGCCGGCCGACTGCCCTGAGGCCGACGATCCGCCGACGCCTTCGCCGTCCGAGCCGGAGGTGTCGCCCACGCCGACGCCGTGCCCGGACGAGGAGTGCTCGACGCTGGACCCGGTGCCGACCATCTCGGACATGCCCAGCCCTCTGATCAGCGCGAACACGTCGTGACTCCCCTTCCCTGACCGCCGCGCACTCCCCCACCTGCCCGCGTCACCGGCCCTCCCGGGTGTCACCAGCGTCCCGTACGGGTGAGCAGGACCGCCGCGGCGGCCACCCCCGCGGTCGAGGTGCGCAGCACCGTCGGCCCCAGCAGCACCGGCGTGGCCCTCGCCGCCAGGAACTCCGCCAGTTCAGGCTCCGACACCCCGCCCTCGGGCCCGACCACGACGACGATGTCACCGTCGTCCGGGAGCGCCACCCGCGACAGCGGCGCCGCGGCCTCCTCGTGCAGCACCAGCCCCAGCGCCGCCCCGGCCAGCAGCTTCACCGCCCCGGCTGTCGAGACCGGCTCGGTCACCTCGGGCAGATGGAAGCGCCGGGCCTGCTTGCCCGCCTCGCGGGCCGTCGACCGCCAGCGCTGCAGCGCCTTGGCCACCTTGTCGCCCTTCCACTGGGTGATGCTCCGCGACGCCTGCCAGGGAACGATCACGTCAACACCGGCCTCGGTCATCATCTCGACCGCCAGCTCGCCCCTGTCACCCTTCGGCAGCCCTTGCACGACGACCAGTCTCGGCCTGGGCGGCGCGACCTCGTACCTGCCCTGGACCTCCACCCGCAGCGAGTCCTTGAGCACCTCGCGCACCACGCATTCGGCCACCGACCCCGCCCCGTCGGTGAGATCCACCCGCTCCCCGGGCCGCAACCGCCTGACGGTGGCCGCGTGACGCCCTTCGGGGCCGCCGAGCACCAGCTCGGGGCCGTCGAGCTCGCCCGTCAGGAACACCGGAACCGTCACCAGCCACCTCGGATTCTCCACGTTACGCAGCCACACGAACACCCTGCGCAATATCGTGTCCCGTGCAGCCTTCCTGAGATCACTCTACGAGGGGGTCGATGGCCGTCTCTCCCGCTCGCCGACGCGCGCCAGAACCGGGCGGTGTCCGAGAGCACGTGTCGCGGCCGATGCGCGTCAGGACGCGTCTCGTGCTCGTGCTGGCCGTGCCCACACTCCTGCTGATCACCGGGATGGCCGCGGAGGCGGCGGCCCGCCTGCACGCCCGCGCCGACGCCGACGCCACGGCCCGGCACGTGACACTGGTGCTCGCCGTCCAGGATCTCGTCCACGCGCTCCAGCGTGAACGTGCCCTCCTCGCGGCGCTGCTCGCCGGCGAGCCGCGCGTCAGGCCCGATCTCGCCCCCGCCCGCCACGCCACCGACCACGCCCGTTCGGCCCTCTCCCACCTGCTCGCCACCGCCCCTCCCACCGCGTACGGACCAGTAGGCGACGCGCTCGCCCGCCTCCCCACCCTCGACCGCCCCCGCACCGGCACCCCGGCCCTCGCCCTGTCCCCCGACGCCCCCGCCACCCCCGGCGGCCCCCTTTTCCGCACCCGGCAGGCGACTCCCGCACCGACCGCACCCCTGGTGGGCCCTTACGGCGCGCTCGTACCCCCAGGAGCCGCCACCCTGGCCACAACCACTGATGGCGTCGCGCCGCCCACCTGGGACATGACCGCTGATGGCGCCGCGAACCCCACCCTCGACAGGACCGCCGAAGGTGCCTCAGACCCCGCCGTGACCCCTACTCAGGACGCCGTGGCCGGTACCGAAGGGGCGGAGGTCGCCGGCGTGACTTCCACCCAGGGTTTGACCGGCGAGACCGAAGGCGTCGGTGCCGAGATCGGTGCGTCCGTTGGTCGGAGGGCGCCGGTGGACAGGGGACCGAAGGTGCGGCAGGACGTCTTCGAGGCGTTCACCGATATGATCATGGAGTTGACGGACGGGTCGTTCGGCACGGAGGTCGGCCGGTCAGACCCGTCGCTGCTGAGACGGTTGCAGGCGCTGGAGGCCATCAGCCGGGCCAAGGAGGCGGCCGCACAGCAGCGGGCGGTGGTCACGGCGGCCTTCGCGACGGGCGCGTTCACCCAGGGCGAGTACATCACCTTCCTGGAGGCCCGCGCCTCCATGACGGACGCCCTGGACCGGTACCGGCGAACCGCCGGCCCTGAAGGCGTGGCCGCGCTGGAGCGGACGCAGCGGGGCGCTCCGGCGGCCAGGACGGCGCGGCTGGAACGCCGGGCCCTCGCCGCCTCGCCCGGCACGCCTCTGACGGTCCGCACGCGTACCTGGCTCGCGGCCAGCGGCGCCTACGCCGACGCCCTGCGCGTCGTGCAGCACGCGGCCGGACGCGAAGCACATGTCCTGGCGACGGCGGCCCGCGAACGCCGCACCCGGCACCTGACCTGGCTGGCCGGTCTGGGTGCCGCGTTCCTGCTGGTCATGGGGGCGCTGGGGGCGCTCATGGCACGCTCGATCACGCGTCCCCTCCGCAGGCTCACCGGCGAGGCCACCGCCCTGGCACGCCACATCGCCACCCTGGAGGCAGCGGACACGCCCCGCCTCGCCGTCCCCGGCACGCCACCGTCCGGCCGCCACGCCCCGGGGACTCGCCCCGCCCACCTGTGGCGCGCCTACGATGCCTCTTTCCCTCTGCCGTCCGCACGCCTTCCAGGCGCCGGAAATGCCTCGTACGGGAGAGAAACCCGCAGAGCCGGGACTCCAGGCCAGCCGGCGAGCCGCCCGACCTCGGACGCGCGCACGGACCACTCGCGCGAAGTCCCAGGCCTCCCATTCCGGGTCAAACAACCACTCAGCGACAGAGCCCACTCACTTTCCAGCAAGCACCCCCTCAGGGTCGAGCCCACGCACGAGAACACAACCCGGGACCAGCACCCTCTGGAGGTCGCGCCACCGTACGAAAGCACATCCCGCGACAAGCACCTCCAGGGAGGCGAGCCTCCGTACGAGAGCAGGTTCCGCCTCGGTGAGGAGCCCGCGCAGGGGACCGTTTTGGGCTTCGGGGGCGCCTCCTCCGGTGGGGAGGGCTCGGACAAGGTCGGCGGGGCGATCCGGAACGGGGGAACCGCTGGGGAGTTCGCGCGGCTGGCAGGGGCGCTGGGTGACATGCATGAGGCGGCGGTGCGGATCGCGGCCGGGCGGGCGGCGATCCGGCGGGACGCGGCCGCGTCGCTGGGCGAGCTGGGGACGCGGCACCGGGATCTGGTGCACCGGCAGCTGACGTTCATCAGCGTGCTGCAGCGCGACGAGTCGGACCCCGCCGTGCTGGCCAGGCTGTGCGAGCTGGACCGTGTGACCAGCCGTCTGCGCAGGAACGCCGAGAGCCTGCTGGTCCTGACCGGCACGCGGGGGCAGCGGCGCTCGTCGGAACCGGTGCCGGTGGACGAGGTGCTCCGGTCGGTGCTGGCCGAGGTCGAGGAGCACCACCGGGTGGCGCTGCGGGTGGTGGGCCGGGCGCACGTGCGGGGTCCGGTGGTGGCGGAGGTGGCGCACATGCTGGCCGAGCTGATGGAGAACGCGCTGGGCTACTCGCCGCCCGAGTCGGAGGTGGACGTGGTGTCACGGGCCGCCGAGGGTGAGTGCCGCGTCACGATCTCCGACTACGGCATGGGCATGACGGCCGGGGAGTTGGCCGCGGCCAACGCCAGGCTGCGGGGCGAGCAGAGCTTCCTGGTGGCGCCGACCCGCTGCCTGGGCCACCACGTGGTGGGCAGGCTGGCCGAGCGGCTGGGCGTGCGGGTGTCGCTGCACCCGTCGCCCGGCCGCGGCGTCACGGCACAGGTGACCCTCCCGGAGGAGCTCCTGGCCGTGCAGCCCGCGGAGGCGGTCAACGGGTCCCGGTGACCGGCCGCCCGCCGCCGCGTCCCGTCGTCAGCGGCCGTTGAAGGCGTCGCGGAGACGGGAGAAGAAACCCTGCTGGCCGGGCGCGAACTTGCCCGGCGGCCGCTCCTCGCCGCGCAGCTTGGCCAGCTCGCGCAGCAGCTCCTCCTGCGGGGGGTCGAGGCGGGACGGGGTCTCCACGTTCACGTGGATGAGCAGGTCGCCGCGGCCGGTCTCGTTGAGGCGCTGCACGCCGCGGCTGTACATGGTGATGACCTGACCCGACTGCGTGCCGGGGCGGACGTCGATCTCCTCGGCGCCGTCGAGGGTCTCGACGGTGAGCACGGTGCCGAGCGCGGCGGCCGTCATCGGGATCTGGACGGTGCAGTGGAGGTCGTCGCCGCGCCGCTCGAAGATCTCGTGGGAGCGCTCGACGATCTCCAGGAAGAGGTCGCCGGGCGGGCCGCCGCCGGGGCCGATCTCGCCCTCGCCGGCGAGCTGGATGTGGGTGCCGTCCTCGACGCCCGCGGGGATGCGGACCTTGATCGTGCGGCGGGTGCGGACCCGGCCGTCGCCCGAGCACTCCTGGCACGGGTGGCGGATGATGCTGCCGAAGCCGCCGCACTGCGGGCACGGCCGCGTGGTCATGACCTGCCCGAGGAAGGACCGGGTGACCTGGGAGATCTCGCCGCGGCCGTTGCACATGTCGCAGGTGTCGGGGTGGGTGCCGGGCGCCGCGCCGACGCCCTGGCACACCTCGCACAGCACGGCCGTGTCGACCTGGAGCTCCCGGGTGGTGCCGAACGCGGTCTCGCGCAGGTCGAGCTCGACCCGGATCGTCGCGTTGCGGCCGCGGCGGGCGCGCGAGCGCGGGCCGCGGGCGCCGCCCGTGGCGGTGCCGAAGAACGCGTCCATGATGTCGCTGAACGGGAAGCCGGCGCCGAAGCCGCCGCCCGGCGCACCCGCCCCGGCGCCGCCGAACGGGTCGCCGCCCAGGTCGTACATCTGGCGCTTGTTCGGATCGGAGAGCACCTCGTAGGCCTGCGTGATCTCCTTGAACCGCTCCTGCGTGGCGGGGTCAGGGTTCACGTCGGGGTGCAGCTCGCGGGCCAGCCGGCGGTAGGCCTTCTTGATCTCGTCCTGACTGGCGTCACGGCGCACCCCGAGGGCGGCGTAATAGTCGCTGTTTGCCACTTATCGACCTCTTAAGATGCAGCCAGAATCTGGCTGACGTAGCGTGCCACCGCGCGCACGGCGCCCATCGTCACGGGGTAGTCCATCCTGGTGGGGCCCAGAACGCCGAGCCGGGCCAGTTGGTTGTCGCCTTGACCGTATCCCGTCGCGACGATGGACGTGCCCCGCAGTCCGGTGTAGGCGTTCTCCGATCCGATGCGCACGGTGAGGGCGGAAGGTGTGTCTGAGGAAGTCTCGCCGAGCAGGCGCATGAGCACCACCTGCTCTTCCAGCGCTTCGAGCACCTCGCGCAGGCCGACGCTGAGGTCGGCGCCGGCGAGGTTGGCCGCCCCGGCGAACACGATCTTCTCGTCGTGCCGTTCGACGAGCGTCTCCAGCAGGACGGACAGGATCGTGGCCATCGCCGGCCGCTCGTCGACCGGCAGCCGCTCGGGCAAATCCGAGACCAGCTCGGGCACGCTGCTCAGGCCGCAGCCGTCGAGGCAGTCGTTGAGCACCCCGCGCATGTGGGCGATGCGGTGCTCCTCCACCACCTCGGGCAGCTCGACCATGCGCTGCTCGACGCGGCCCATGTTGGTGATCAGCACCAGCATGACGCGGCGGTCGTGGAGCGGCACCAGCTCGACGTGGCGCACGGTCGAGCGGTTGAGCGTCGGGTACTGCACGACGGCGACCTGACGGGTGAGCTGCGCGAGCAGCCGCACCGTGCGCATCACTACGTCGTCGAGGTCGACCGCTCCCGCCAGGAACGTCTCGATGGCCCGGCGCTCGGCCCCCGACAGGGGCTTGACCTGGGAGAGCCTGTCGACGAACAGGCGATAGCCCTTGTCCGTCGGCACGCGCCCGGCGCTGGTGTGGGGCTGGGCGATGTAACCCTGCTCCTCCAGCGCCGCCATGTCGTTTCTCACGGTCGCCGGCGACACCTTCAGATTGTGACGCTCGGCGAGCGCCTTGGAGCCCACCGGTTCGTTGGTCGAAACGTAGTCTTCGACAATGGCGCGTAGCACCGCGAGCTTCCGATCGTCGAGCACGTGCGCACCTCCTACCGCCGCTTTCAGGGAAACGCCAGACCTAGCACTCTGTGTTCCCGAGTGCCAAGTGTACGGGTCTCGCTCACAGGGTGCGATAACACCGTTGTCCCCGCTGCTGGCACGCGTGAACGACAAGCATCACAATTGCCGACATGAACGACAATCCACCCCAGCGGCCTGTTGATCCGCCTTCAGGGCAGGATCCTCCTTTTGGTCAGCCTTATCCCCAGGGTGAACCTTCCCCGTACGCGCCGCCACCCCCACATTCCGGCCCGAACCCGTACGGATCTCAACCCCCCGGCCCCTACGGGCCCCCGCCCCAAGCGGGCCCCGGGCCGTACGGCGGGAGTCCGTACGGTCAGCAGCAGCCCGGCTACGGGTACGGGCAGCAGCCGCAGTTCGGCGGGCCGCAGTACGGGCCGCCGGGAGCACCCTACGGACGCCAGGTGGACCCGAAGGAGCTCCGCCCGCGGCTGCGGTGGATCGCGGTCGCGTGGGGCGTGGCCGTCGCGTGCGTCGTGGCGGGCGTGGTCCTGTTCGTCACCGGCATCGTGAACACCGTCGAGGACATCGCCCCGTCCACGACGTTCGCCGCCGGCGAGACGGTCACGGTCTCGCTCGACCCCGACGACCGACCGTCCGTCTACGTCTCCACCGACGCCCGGGTGAACTACCGCTGCGAGATCTCCGGCGGGCCCGGCCAGGCGCGGCTCGTCAACGCGCCGGGCTCGCAGACGGTCACGGCCGGCAGCCGGACGTGGGAGCAGATCCTGCTGGTCAACGCGCCCGCCGCGGGCGAGTACCAGCTCACCTGCGTCATCCAGGAACAGGGTGACGTGCTGTTCGGCGTGGGCAGGGACGCGCTCTCGGCGGCCGGCGGCATCGTGGGAGGACTGGCGGCGCTGCTGCTCATCCCCGGCGTGGGCGTGCTCGGCGCGATCATCGTGACGGTGGTCGTCCTGATGCGGCGGAGCGGCCATCGCAAGCGCCTCGCGACGGCCGGGTGATTTGCTACGGTCCCCGTGTGTACGACGGCGATGTTCTAGCGGGAAACTGGCGGCGTCCCGGCAAAGGGAAGATCCCCCAAGTGGCCGCCGAACCGGACCTGGTCGTGGAGGACGCCGACAGCGGCTTCTGCGGCGCGGTGGTGGCCTGCGACAAGGAGGCGGTGACGCTGGAGGACCGCTTCGGCAAGCGGCGGCTGTTCCCGCTGGCGCCCGCCGCTTTCCTGCTGGAAGGGCGGGTCGTGACGCTGGTGCGGCCGCAGGCCGCCGCGCCCCAGGGTCACAGGCGCAGCGCCTCAGGCTCGATCGCGGTCGAGGGGCTGCGGGCCAGGGTCGCGAGGGAGAGCCGCATCTACGTCGAAGGCGTGCACGACGCGGCGCTGGTGGAGAAGATCTGGGGTCACGACCTGCGGGTCGAGGGCGTGGTCGTGGAGTACCTGGAAGGCGTCGACGACCTGCCCGCGATCGTCGGCGAGTTCGGCCCCGAGCCGGGGCGCAGGCTGGGAGTGCTGGTCGACCACCTGGTGCCGGGCTCCAAGGAGAGCCGCATCGCGGCCCAGGTGACCTCGCCGCACGTCCTCGTGGTGGGCCACCCGTACGTCGACATCTGGCAGGCGGTCAAGCCGTCCGCGCTGGGCATCCGGGCCTGGCCCGAGGTGCCGCGCGGGGTTCCGTGGAAGGAGGGCGTGATCGCCGCCCTGGGCTGGCGGATGGAGCCGGCCGACGCGTGGCGGCGCATTCTGGGCGCCGTCTCGACCTACGCCGACCTGGAACCGGAGCTGCTCGGCCGGGTCGAGGAACTGATCGACTTCGTTACGGAGGCATCGTGAGCCAGGATCCGCACCCACCGCCGTCCGACGAGGACGCGACCCGCCGCATCCCCACCGACAGCCCTCCGCAGGGCTACGGCCCGCAACCCGGTTCCGAGCCGGGGTACAGGTACGGCCAGCAGCCCGGTTCCGAGCCCGGCTACGGGTACGGGTACGGACAGCAACCCGGCCACAGCTACGGACAGCAACCCGGGTACGGACAGCAACCTGGTTACGGCTACGGGCAGCAGCCACAGCCGCCGTACGGTCACCAGCCGCCCCCGTACGGGTACGCCGCCCCCCACCGGCAGCCACCGCACGTCCCCGGCAGGTACGGCCCGCGCCCGGGCACCGACGACACCACCATGGCCATGGTCTCCCACCTGCTGGGCCTGCTGGTCTCCTGGGTCGGCCCGCTGATCGTCTACCTGATGAAGAAGGACGAGTCCCCGTACGTCAGGGACCAGTCGGCGGAGGCGCTGAACTTCCAGATCACCATGTTCATCGGCTTCATCGTCGCCGCCCTCTTCTCGATCATCCTGATCGGCCTCCTGCTGCTGCCGATCGTCTGGATCATCGCGCTGATCTTCCAGATCCAGGCCGCCATCGCGGCGCAGCGGGGCCAGAACTACCGCTACCCGATCAACATCCGCCTCATCACGTGAGCAGGTCGCGGACCAGCGCGTCCGCCAGCAGCCGGCCGCGCAGGGTGAGCACCATGCGCCCGGCCTTGAACGCCTCCGGCTCCAGCAGCCCGCCGGCCAGCGCCGCGGCGACCTTCGGGCGCGCGCCGGGCGCCACGTCGGCCAGCGGGTAGCCGGAGTCGAGCCGCAGCTCCAGCATGAGCCGCTCGGTCTCGCGGTCCTCGGCGGTGAGTTCCTCGCGGGCGTGCGCGGGCGAGTGGCCGGCGGCCAGGCGCTGGGCGTACGGGGCCGGATGCTTGACGTTCCACCACCGGGTGCCGCCGACGTGGCTGTGGGCGCCGGGGCCGACGGCCCACCAGTCGCCGCCGGTCCAATAGAGCAGGTTGTGGCGGCAGCGGGCGGCGTCGCCGGTGGCCCAGTTGGACACCTCGTACCAGCGGAGCCCGGCCTCGCCCAGCATCTGGTCGGCGATGAGGTAGCGGTCGGCGGCCACGTCGTCGTCGGGCATCGGCAGCTCGCCGCGCCGGATCCGGGCGGCGAGACGGGTGCCGTCCTCGACGATGAGGGAGTAGGCCGAGACGTGGTCGGGCCCGGCCTCGACGGCGGCGGCCAGGGAGGCGCGCCAGTCGTCGTCGGTCTCGCCGGGAGTGCTGTAGATCAGGTCGAGGTTGACGTGCTCGAACCCGGCCTTCCTGGCCTCCAGCACGGCCTGGCCGGCCCTGCCTGGGGTGTGTTGCCGGTCGAGCACCCGCAGGACGTGCTCGCGGGCGCTCTGCATCCCGAAGCTGACCCGGGTGAAGCCGCGCTCGCGCAGCTCTTCGAGGTAGCGCGGGTCGACGGACTCGGGGTTGGCCTCGGTCGTCACCTCGGCGCCGGGCGCCAGGCCGAACTCGGCGTCGATGGCCGCGAGGATCCGGCCCAGGTCGCGGGCGGGAAGCAGGGTCGGGGTGCCGCCGCCGAAGAACACCGTCTCGACCGGCAGCCGGGCCTCGCCGAGCACCCGCCGCGCGAGCCGTACCTCCGCTATCGCGGTGTCGGCGTAGTCGCCGTGTGAGGCGCCGGGGCCGAGCTCGGCGGCGGTGTAGGTGTTGAAGTCGCAGTAGCCGCAGCGCGTCACGCAGAACGGGACGTGCACGTAGAAGCCGAACGACCGCTCGCCGAGGCCGCGCAGCGCGCTCTCGGGCAGCTCGCCGGAGGCGGGCGCGGGATCTCCGTCAGGCAGCATGGAAGGCACGTCTCCAGTCTGCCCGGTCCCATTGACTGCCCGATCCAGGAGATCTACGATCCGGGACAACTTATAGGAAAGTTTCCTATAAGTCAGGAGGCGCACCCCGTGAAGAAGAGCATCCTCATCGCCCTCTCCGTCTTACTGTCCCTGACCGTGACCGCGCTGCCCGCCGAGGCCGGGGGCGACCGTTTCAAGCGGGTCGCGTACTTCGTCCAGTGGGGCGTCTACGGGCGCGACTACCACGTCAAGGACGTCGACACCAGCGGCGCCGCCGCCAAGCTCACCCACGTCAACTACGCCTTCGGCTTCGTCGACGCCGCGGGCGACTGCTACTCCCCCGACCCGTGGGCCGACTGGCAGCGGCCGGTGCCGGCCGAGCAGAGCGTGGACGGCGTCGCCGACGCGCCCGGCCAGGCCCTGAACGGCAACCTCAACCAGCTCCGCAAGCTCAAGGCCAAGCACCCCCGGCTGAAGGCGCTCATCTCGCTGGGCGGCTGGACCGGCTCGAAGCACTTCTCCGACGCCGTGCTCACTCCCGAGTCGCGCGCCAGGCTGGCCGCTTCCTGCATCGACCTGTGGCTGCGTGGCAACCTGCCCGGCCTGGAGCCCGGCGCGGGCGCGGGCGTGTTCGACGGCATCGACCTCGACTGGGAGTGGCCGGGCTCGTCCGGCGCCGAGGGCAACGTCATCAGGCCGGAGGACAGGCGGAACTTCACCCTGTTCCTGGAGGAACTGCGCGCCCAGCTCGACGCGTACTCCCGGGACGCCGAGCTGAGCGCCTTCCTCCCCGCCGCCGCCGCGAAGATCGACGCCGGGTTCGAGGTGCGGCGGGTGTTCGACCTGCTCGACTTCGCCACCGTCCAGGGCTACGACCTGCGCGGCAACTGGGAGCTCCGGACGGGCCACCAGGCCAACCTGTTCACCGACCGCCGCGACCCGAACGAGGTCCGCTACAGCGTCGACCAGACCGTCCGTGACTACCTGCGGCGCGGCGCCCCGGCCCGGAAGCTCGTGATCGGCGTCCCCGCGTACGGGCAGGGCTGGACCGGCGTCACCGGCGGCGGTAAGGGCCTCTACAAGGCGGCCACCGGCCCCGCCCCCGGCAAGTGGGCCGCCGGCGTCGAGGACTACAAGGACCTCGTGACCAAGCCGGGCAAGCGCCACCGCGACCTGCTCACGGGCACGCTCTGGATGTACGACGGCAACGAGTTCTGGTCGTACGACGACCCGGCGGTGATGCTGCAGAAGGCCGCGTACATCCGGCTCAAGGGGCTGGGCGGCGCCATGCTGTGGTCCATCGACCAGGACGACTCCCGCGCCTCACTCACCACGGCGCTGCACAAGGTCCTGAGGTGACCTCCCCGCGTTGATCCCCCGCGTGGGCGCGCTCGCGCCCACGCGGGTGGCCCCCGAAGCTACGAGGGCACGCCCAGGACGCGCTCGGCCACCCGGTCCCATCGCTCGTCATATCCGGGGACCTTCAGGATGCGGCGCAGGAGCTCCTCGTCGCCGTGGTAGGCCAGGAAGGACTCGGCCACGGTCACGCTCGCCGCCGGCCGGTGGACCACCTCCACCTCGTCGCCCACGCCCAGCTCGCCCAGCTCCAGCACCCTGAGGTACGCGCCGGGCCGGGCGGCCTCGGTGAAGCGCTTGACCCAGCGGGGCTCGTCCAGCCAGTTGCGGAAGACCACGCACGGCACGCGGGGGGCGGCCACCTCCAGGAGCGTGCTGCCGATCCGCCAGCGCTCCCCGATCAGCGCGCCGTTGACGTCCAGCCCCGAGATCGTGAGGTTCTCGCCGAACCGGCCGTCACGCAGCTCGCGGCCCAGCTCCCGCTCCCACCAGTCGTAGTCTTCCCTGGCGTAGGCGTAGACGGCCTGGCCGGGGGATCCGTGGCTGGGTTTGTCGGCACGCTCGTCACCGGCCAGGCCGTTGGCCAGGACCGCCACGCGGTGGGTCACCGGCCGCTTGTCGATGGCCGTGCGCTTCAGCTTCCCGGCCCAGTCAGCGTCGACAGCTTGCCCGATATTTACCGATATAACACGCATACGGGGGACGGTATCGGAGCCTCCTTGCCTTGAGCGATGAAGTACCAGGCCAGACAGGTGACCATCTCCGCCACGTCAGGCCCGGTCGTCGGCGAGGTCTAACAAGGTCTCCAGAGCGGCCTGGCGCGCCTCCTCCACGGACGCGCCCCGCTCCCCGAAGCACTCGGCCGCCACGTCGAGCAGCGCCGTCACCACGGCGGCGTCGGGATAGGGCACGTCGACCACGACCTTGCCGTCATCGCCCAGCACCGCCGGCCTCATGTGGGCCCGCAGCAACCGCCGCGTCTCCTCGGCCACGGCGACCCCCAGCACAGCGGCACGCTCCATACGCTCAGCAGCCATCATCTCACCCTCCAGTCGCACAGGTGTTCGGATGCCCAAGCTAACGGGACCCACCGACAAAACCCCGGCCTCCCGGCGGATGCCCGAGAAGCGGGTCACTTCTGAACCGCGCGCCGAAGGTGATCGTCTCAGGGGCAGGAGAAGAAGCTGGGCCGCGGCCTCGGCACTGGCGCTCGCCGCGTGCGGCGGCACGGGGGTTGACCAAGCGGGTAGTACCACGCCGACGACCGCGCCTCCAGCGGCCACATCGGCCACAACGACCACCGCGACCAGCCCCGCCACCCGCGACCAGCCCGGCCACAACGACCACCGCGACCAGCCTGGCCATCGCGACCATGCCGGTCACACCGACCACCAACCCCAGCCTGGCCACACCGACCACCACGACCAGCCTGGCCACCGAAACCAGCCCGGCCACACCGACCACCACGACCAGGCCACTGTGACCAGCCCGGCCACACCGGCCCCGGCCACGGCCTCGGCCGACCGAACCGCCGCTGAACCGGCCGCTCCCGGCCGTCCTGTCGCGCAGTGGCTGCGGGTGGGCGGGCTGGCCGCACCCGGCCTCGGCGCCGTCCGCCCTCCGACGCTGGTGGTCTACGCCGACGGCCGGGCCATCGCCGGCGCGGCCCACGAACTCCGCCTGCCGCCCGCCGAGGTGGAAGCCCTGGTCAAGGCCCTGGATCAGGATCTGGCCGGGCAACCCGCCACCGCCTCGCCCCGGCCCGGCTCGCCGACGTTCCATGACGCGCCCACGACGATCCTCGGCGTGGACGGCGGCGACGGGATGCGGGAGGTGCACGTGCCGTACCTGGAGCACGCCGCGACCCGCTACGACGCCGCGCTCGTCACCGCCCGCGACCGTCTCTCCCATCTCGCGGGCCGCGTCACCGCGCGGGGCCGGACCTACTCCACCGATCGCGTACGTCTGTCCGCCGAGCGGCTCGCCTCCCCCGGGACGACCGCGGAACCCCTGCCGCAGGGTGTACCCCTGCCACCCGATACGACCTCGGCCCGGAAGGACCACAAGGGCCACAAGGCGACCGCCATCACCCGGCTGATACCGGGCGACGGATCATGGCACGTCTACCGCCTGCCGACCGGCGGGCATCTCGCGCTCTCGTGGCGCTACCTGCTCCCCCACGAGTGAGAGAACCCGTCGACTTCGAAAGCGTCGCCCGATTCGCCAGGCAATCGCTACCAATCGATGGAGAGCATGGACACACAACGGCTGCAGTCCGGGCTGCGCCTGGTCGCACGCGGCCAGGAAGAGGTCGCGGCGGCGCTCGGCGAGCACGACCCGGCGAGCGAGGACGAGCGGACGGCCCGGGTGATCCAGGAGTGGGGGTTGCCGCGGGCTCACCCAGAAGGAGTCCTCGGAGCTTCCCAGCGTCACGGGTTCGCCCTCCAGATCACCGAGGGCTGGACACGCGGCGACTGGGTCGAGATCGGCGACGACGGCCTGCGCTACCTCACCGGCAAGTCGCACCGCTGGCTGGAGGCACGGCGACGAGCTTCTCCGTACGCGGCTACGAGATCGACGCGCAGGGCCACCTCGACAACGCAGTACGGCGACCACGCCCGCTGGGAGCTGCTGCGCGCGGCCGGGATCGGGACGGACGACCTGCGGAGCGGCGTCGGCCCCGTCACGCTGGAGAACACCATCCGCTACCTCCGCGCGGGTGACGAGGTGGACGTGACGTGCGCGTTCGAGTGGAGTGAAGGCAGGACCTTCCGGGTGCGGCAGGAGTTCCCGCGCCCCGCCGGAGAGCTGGCCGCCGAGCTGACGGGCGTCGGCGGGCTGCTCGACCTGCGCGCGCGACGGCTGGTCGACGATCCGAAGGCCCGCCGGCGGCCTCACCCGAGCTGCTGGGTCTCTGACCGCCGGCCCCGGACACGCGCGACGATGGCTAGGCTCGGAATGTGGACGACAAGATCATCGAGGTTCGCGGCGTCACGGTCGAGCTCGAAGGCGTTCCCGTGCTGCGAGACCTGAGCCTGGCGGTCGCGCGCGGCGAGGTGGTGGCCGTCGTCGGCCCCAACGGGTCGGGGAAGTCGACCCTGCTGCGCTGCCTGGCCGGGCTGGTGCCGGTGTCCGCCGGATCGGTCGAGGTGTTCGGCGCGCCTCCGGTCGACGGGCCCGTCTTCTGGCGCCGGGTGGCGTGGGCGGCCGACGAACCGGCGTGGTACCCGGGGTTGACCACGCGCGAGCACCTGGAGCTGATGCGGGCCGTCCACGGCGAACCCCGGCTGGAGGTCGAGGCGGCGCTGGAGCTGTTCGGGCTGTCCGCGCGGGCCGACGCGCCTCCGCTCAACCTGTCCACCGGCCAGCGCCAGCGCCTCGCCCTGGCCGCCGCCCTGATCAGGCCCAGCGAGCTCCTCCTGCTCGACGAGCCCGAGCGCGGCCTCGACGCCGCCTTCCGCGAGCGGCTCGGCGCCCTCCTCGCCGGCTACGCCGCCGCCGGCGGCACCGTCGTGGCGGCCACCCACGACGCCGCCCTCGCCACCGGCGCCCGCCAGGTCTTCCCGGGCAACCAGCTCACCTCCTGACCGCCGTCCGATCACCGAGAAGGAACCATGAACGACGCCACCGACGCCCGCCTCGCACGCGCGTTCGTCCGGTCACGGCAGCGCCGGCCGGTCAGCCTGCTCGACCGCTACGTCTCCGTCTTCATGCTGGCCATCGCCGTGGCCGTCTTCGGCAACCCGGTGACCACGGCCGTGACGGGGCTCGCCGGGCAGGTGGACGCGGCCCGGATGGGGCCGGGGGTGGCGCTGGTGATGCTGGCGCTGGCCGGATTCCTGGCCCTGGGACGGGCGGCGGGCCCGGTGGTGCTGCCGGCCGCCGACGCCTCGTGGCTGCTGCTGTCGGGCGTCGGCCGCCGGGGGCTGCTCGGGCGGCCCGTCCGGATCCTGGCGGTGATCACGCTCGCGGCCGGGGCGCTGCTCGGGCTGGCGTTGCTCACCGCGCTGGGGGCTCCCGACCAGCTCGTCTGGCGGCTGCTCGCGGCGGTGGTGCTGGGGATGTCGGCGAGCGCCGGCGGGATGGCCCTGGCCGTACTCGGCCAGGGATCGCAGGCGTGGCAGACCTGGTCGACGGTCGCGCTGGTGGCGGTGCTGGCGGTGGCGGTGGCCGCGGCCATCGGACCGGCGCGCGAACCGCTCGCCGCCGTCGCCGCCGCGCCGGCGCAGGCCCTCGGAGCCGCCGCGGCGGGCGCGCTGGCGGCGGCCGCCCTTCTGGTACGTCATGCGTGGACGGCGCTCGACCGGATACCGGCGGGCACGTTGATGGGCGCGGCGACGAGGGCGCGCCACCTGACCACGGCGGCGACGCAGCTGGATCCCGGCGCGCTCACCTGGGCGGCCGAGGACGACCACTGGCGGGGCAGGCGGCTGCGTTCCCGGCGCTGGCCGTCGCTGCCGGCCCCGCTCGCGCTGGCCTGGCAGGACTGGCGCCGGGTGGCGCGCCGCCCCGGCCGCCTGGCCCTGATGGCGGCCACCACTACCCTCCCAGCCCTCCTCACCCAAGCCACCGGCACCGCCCCCACCAACCTTGGCCGCGGATCAGCCACAGAAAGCCTCACGGGGATGCCGGACGCAGGAAGTCTCGCAAGCGCCGGAGGCGGGCAGAGCGCAGAAAACCTCGCGGGGATCGCAGGCGGGCCAACCGCGGAAAACCTCACGGGCATCGCAAGCGGGGCCGTTGCCGGTGGTGGGGGGCCGATGGAGGGAGTCGGTGCGCTGGTGGGCGGGCTGGCGCCGGCCGCGTTGCTCATCGGCGGGGCGCTGGCCGTGGCGGCGAGCGCGGTGGCCGGGGCGCGGCGGGACGCCGACAATCCGGCGCTCGCCCGGCTGGCCGCCGTCGGCACGCGCGCGGCCCTGCTGGCCCGCGCGCTGCTGCCGGCGCTGCTCGCCGCCGCCTGGATGGCCGCCGCGCTCGGCTGGCTGGCGGCGGCCGGGGCCGTCGCGGGCCCGTGGTGGGCGTTCGGACCGCTGGCCGCGCCCGCCCTGGCGGCGGGCGCGCTCCGGATGGCCCGCAGGCCGCCCGTGGACCACTCGCTGCCGCTGATCGACACCCCGGCGGGCGCCATCCCGACGGGCCCGGTGTTCTGGGCGGCCACCGGCCCGGACCTGGCCCTGCTGGGCTGCCTCCCGACGCTCGCCGCACTGGTCGCGCAGCCCGCGGACCCGTCAGGCCACCTGGCCGCCCAAGCCGTCACCGGCCTGGGCGCGCTCGCCGCGTACGCGTACCGGCAGAAGGCTCGATAAGCGCCGACCCGCTGCCGGCCGCGCGCTCGCGTACCGGCAGAAGCGGTAGAGCCCTTACTTCTTGGGCTTGTCGGAGCCGGAGTCGGTCGACAGCGCGGCCACGAACGCCTCCTGCGGCACCTCGACCCGGCCGACCATCTTCATCCGCTTCTTGCCTTCCTTCTGCTTCTCCAGCAGCTTGCGCTTACGGGAGATGTCGCCGCCGTAGCACTTGGCCAGGACGTCCTTGCGGATGGCGCGGATGTTCTCGCGGGCGATGACCCGGGCCCCGATCGCGGCCTGGATCGGCACCTCGAACTGCTGCCTGGGGATCAGCTCGCGCAGCTTCTTGGCCATCTCGGTGCCGTACGCGTAGGCCTTCTCGCGGTGCACGATGGCGCTGAAGGCGTCGACCGGCTCGCCCTGCAGCAGGATGTCGACCTTGACCAGGTCGGCCTCCTGCTCCCCGGCCGGCTCGTAGTCGAGCGAGGCGTAGCCGCGGGTGCGCGACTTGAGCTGGTCGAAGAAGTCGAAGATGATCTCGCCGAGCGGCAGCGTGTAGCGGATCTCGACGCGGTCCTCCGAGAGGTAGTCCATGCCGAGGAGGTTGCCGCGCCGCCCCTGGCAGATCTCCATGATCGCGCCGATGAACTCGGACGGGGCCAAGATCGTCGACTTGGTCACCGGCTCGAAGACCTGCGCGATCTTGCCGCCGGTGGGGAACTCCGACGGGTTGGTGACGGTCAGCTCGCTGCCGTCTTCCATGATCACGCGGTAGATGACGTTGGGCGCGGTCGAGATCAGCGACAGCCCGAACTCGCGCTCCAGCCGCTCGCGCACGATCTCCATGTGGAGCAGCCCGAGGAACCCGACGCGGAAGCCGAACCCGAGCGCCGCCGACGTCTCCGGCTCGTAGACCAGCGCCGCGTCGTTGAGCTGCAGCTTGTCGAGCGCCTCGCGCAGCTCTGGGTACTCGTCGCCGTCGATCGGGTAGAGGCCGGAGAACACCATGGGCTTGGGGTGCTCGTAGCCGGCCAGCATCTCGCCGGCGGACTTGACGGCGGAGGTGACGGTGTCGCCGACGCGCGACTGCCGCACGTCCTTGACCCCGGTGATCAGGTAGCCCACCTCGCCGACGCCCAGCCCCAGCTCGGCCGGGCGCGGCTCGGGCGAGATGACGCCGATCTCCAGCGTCTCGTGGGTGGCGGCGGTCGACATCATGAGGATGCGCTCGCGCTTGCCCAGGTGGCCGTCGACCACGCGCACGTACGTGACGACGCCGCGGTAGGTGTCGTAGACCGAGTCGAAGATGAGCGCCCGCGCGGCCGCGTCGGCCCGGCCGACCGGGGCCGGCACCTCCCGCACCACGTGGTCGAGCAGTTCGCGCACGCCCTCGCCGGTCTTGCCCGACACGCGCAGCACGTCGGACGGGTCGCAGCCGATCAGGCCCGCCAGCTCCTCGGCGAACTTCTCCGGCTGCGCCGCCGGCAGGTCGATCTTGTTGAGCACCGGGATGATGTGCAGGTCGGCGTTCATGGCCAGGTAGAGGTTGGCCAGGGTCTGCGCCTCGATGCCCTGGGCGGCGTCGACGAGCAGGATCGCGCCCTCGCACGCCTGCAGCGACCGGGACACCTCGTAGGTGAAGTCGACGTGACCCGGTGTGTCGATCATGTTGAGGACGTGGCCGTCATACGGCAGCCGGACGGCCTGGGACTTGATCGTGATGCCACGCTCTCGCTCGATGTCCATCCTGTCGAGGTATTGAGCGCGCATGGAGCGGTCGTCGACCACCCCCGTGATCTGCAGCATCCGGTCGGCAAGCGTGGACTTGCCATGGTCGATATGCGCGATGATGCAGAAGTTGCGGATCAACGCGGGGTCTGTCTGGCCAGGCTGAGTGCGCACCGAAGTCCGTTCCGACAGGTTTGAGGTCAAGCGTCTTTCATGGTGACATGCCCGGGTGATGTCCCGAACCGTCATCCGCCGCGGCCTGCGCCTGATCGCGCTCGCCTCGGTCGTCATGGTCGCGCTGATCGGCGTCTTAGCCGCCGCGTTCCGGCTCCAGTTTACCGGGGCTCCGGCCGGGTGGGCGATGAGCACCGGCAACGACGCCCTCTGGCTGGGCCACATGTGGGTCGACGGCCGCCGCGACGAGCAGGACGTGCGCGTCCTCGCCGAGCGCCTGCGCACCACCGGCGTCAAGGATCTGTACGTGCACTCCGGTCCCTTCGAGCTGGACGGGAGGCTCGATCCGGCCAAGTATCCGAACGCCTCACAGTTCGTCCAGTGGGCGAAACGGCATATGCCGGGCGTGCGCGTCTCCGCGTGGCTCGGACAGAAGGTCAAGAACGGCCTGGACCTGGACGATCCCGCCGCCCGCCGGAACGTGCTCGACGGCGTCGCGGCCGTCATGAAGGCCGGGTACGACGGCGTCCACTACAACTTCGAGCCGCTCGGCGACGGCGACACCGACTTCCTCGTCCTGCTGGACGAGACCAGGCGGCACGCGTCCCTGGTGTCCACCTCGACCCCGCAGATCGAGCCGTACCCGCTCATGCGGATCGGCACGAGGGCCGTCATGGGCCACGACAAGTACTGGTCGCCCGGATACTTCCAGGAGGTCGTGTCCCGGGTCGACCAGGTCGCGGTCATGACGTACGACTCCGGCCTGCCGCTGGAGTCGCTGTACGGCGGACACGTGGTGCGGCAGGCGGAGCTGGCCCTGGACCTGGTGCCCGAGTCGAAGTCCCTGTTCGTCGGCGCCCCCGCCTACCACGACCACGGCGTCCCGTGGAGCGACGCGGCGGAGAGCGTCGCCGTGGCCGGCCAGGGCGCCAAGCTGGCGCTGTCGGAGCACGGCCCGCGCGAGCGGTTCGGGCTGGCGCTGTACGTGGACTTCGCGGCGACCGAGGAGGACTGGCGGGAGTACGAGGAAAACTGGTTATCCTGAAACCGGGCGTTGATTTGAGCGGCCACCTGAGTTATTGGTAGCCTGAGCAACTGCGTGTGGCGCGCCCTCTCTCGAGCCCGCGCGCTTCATCCACCACCTTTAGACTTCACCGAGGCTTCTTCGTGGCGAACATCAAGTCCCAGATCAAGCGCAACAAGCAGAACGAGAAGGCTCGCCTGCGCAACAAGGCTGTCAAGTCCTCTCTCAAGACCGCGGTCCGCAAGTTCCGCGAGGCTGCCGAGCAGGGCGACGTCGAGCAGGCCGCGGCGCTGCAGCAGGTGGCCGCCCGTCAGCTCGACAAGGCCGCCAGCAAGGGCGTCATCCACAAGAACCAGGCCGCCAACCGCAAGTCGGCGATCGCCAAGCAGGCCGCCGCGCTCGCCGCGGCCAAGTAGGCGCCGGTCCGGCCATAGGAGCGCCGCACTCCCTCACGGGGTGCGGCGTTTTCTGCTGCTCGGGCACAGTCCCAAGAGCAATGTCACAGTTTCAATATCACATACGCGTCGCCGGGCCGTATCTTCTCCGTCACCGTTGACATCGCGCTCTTGCCCTCGGTGACGCCCTCCCCAATCCTCCTGAGGAGCGGATGTTGGGGGGGTCGGATGCGGGGGCCGTTGGTCGTCAAGCGCGCGTTCAGCGAGCCGCTCCTGCTGTTGGTCGCCTTCGGGTCCATCCTGCTGGCCACCACCACGCTCGTCGCGCTGACCATGTACGCCTCCTCCATCGCCGAGGCGGGCGTGCGCCGGACGATGGAGACCGCGCCGCTGCGCCAGGTGGCGGTGACGGTGAGCGCCCCGGTGACGGGCGAGACGTTCCCGCGGCTCGACGCGGCGGTGCGCGGCCGGGTGACCGAGTCGCTCGGCGGCACGCCCGCCGCGTTCTCGACGAGCTTCCACTCCGACTCGTACACGATGCCGGGCCAGGAGCGCCGCGAGGTGCCGGAGCTGCTGCGGTTCGGCAGCTACGACGGCCTCGACGGGCATGCCCGGCTGGTGTCCGGCACGTGGCCGGAGCCCGCGGAGGACGGCGCCGTCGAGGCGGCGATCCCGCTGTCCGCGGCGTCGGCCTCCGGGCTGGAGAGCGGGCAGGAGATCACCGTGCGCGGCCGGCTCGACGGCAGGCCGGTGACGGTCCGGGTCACCGGCGTCTTCCAGCTCGCCGACCCGTACGGAGACCGCTGGGCCGGCGAGCAACTGCTCAGCCGCGGGGTCGAGCACGGCGAGTTCACCACGTACGGGCCGTTGATGGTGCCGCGCGAGACGTTCCTGGCCCGCTTCGCCACCAACGTCGGCACGACCTGGACCGCCGTCCCCGACCTGAGCGCGATCACCCCGGAACGCCTGCGTCCGCTGGCCGCGGGCGTGAGCGGCCTGGCCGAGTCGCTCAAGGCGGACGGCTGCCCGAGTTGCACGGCCGTCACCCGCCTTCCCGGCATGCTGACCCAGCTCGACACCGCCTCGCTGGTGGCCCGCTCCACGATGCTGATCCCGGTGCTGCAGTTGCTGCTGCTCGCCGCGTACGCGCTGATGCTGACCGCCCGGCTGCTGGCCGACCACCGGCGGATGGAGGTGGCGCTGCTGCGCTCGCGAGGCGCCGGCACGCTGCGACTGGCGGCGCTGGCGGGCGGCGAGGCGCTGCTGGTGGCGGTGCCGTGCGCGGTGGCGGCGCCGCTGCTCGGGCCGCCGCTGCTGGCCGCGGTCAACGCGCTGCCGTGGATCGCGGCCAGCGGGGTGCGCCTGGCGCCGGCGGCGGACGCGGGCACGTTCCTGGTCTCGTCCGGCGTGGCCCTGGCCGCCGCCGTGCTGCTCACGCTGCCCGCCCTGGCGGGCGCGCGCCGCACCTACGTCGAGGAGCAGACCGCGCGCGGGCGCGGCGCGGGACGCGGCCTGATCGAGCGGGCGGGCGCGGACCTGGCGCTGCTCGCGGTGGCGGCGCTGGCGATCTGGCAGCTCCGGCACTACGGCTCGCCCGTCACCGGCACCTCCGGCGGAGGGCTGGGCATCGATCCGCTCATCGTCTCCGGGCCCGCGCTGGCGCTGCTCACCGGCGGCATGCTCGGCCTGCGGCTGGTGCCGCGCGTGTCCCGGCTGGCCGAGCGGATAACCGCCCGGCGGCCGGGGCTGGCGCCCGCGCTCGGCGCCTGGCAAGTGAGCCGGCGTCCGCTCCGCTACGCGGGTCCCGCGCTGCTGCTCACGATGGCGATCGCGATCGGCATCGTGTCCATGGCCACCGCCGCCACCTGGCGGGGCTCCCAGCTCGACCAGGCGCGCCACCAGGCCGGCGCGGACCTGCGGCTGTCCGGCCCGCCGGACTCGCCCGAGCTGGGGTCGTCCGGGCGGGGCAGCGCGTTCGCGGCGCTGCCTGGCGTGACCGCCGCCTCGCCCGCCTTCCGCGGCCAGGTGGAGGTGGGCGGCGAAGGGGCCGTCCTGCTCGCCCTGGACGCCGCCGAGCTGGAGGCGCTCTTCCGGCTCCGCCCCGACCTGTCGGCGCGGCCCGTCGCCGGCATGAGCCGCGCGCTGGCCGCGAACCGGCCCGCGGACGGGGGACTCGAACTGCCCGGCCGGCCCTCTGCTCTCGCCGTCGAGGCGCGGATGGACCGCATCCTGCCACTGCGTGTCCGCGTCTCCGACTCTCTCGGCGTGTGGCGCGACCTGCCGCTGACCGCCGCCGGGAACGGCCGGCTGAGCGCTGATCTCAAGGGGCTGGCCGGGCGTAGTGGTGAGATCGCCTACCCGCTGGCGGTGCGCGGTTTCACCGCCGGCGCCCCGGCGGAGGGCACGACGGTCGTCACGCTGTCCGGCCTGAGCGCCGACGGGCGGCCGGTCGGCGCGCCCGAGGTGCGGCTGGAGGTGACGGGCGAGCGGCCGGTCGCGGCCGGGTTCGCCCCGGTACGGGAGCGGCGCCCGCTGCCGGTCGTGCTCACCGCCGACCTCGCCGCCGCGAACAAGCTGGCGGCGGGACAGACCGGCCGGATCAACCTGGACCGCGAGGTCGTCGACGTCAGCGTGGCCGGGGTCGTCGAGCGGATGCCCACCACGGAGCCCGACCAGCCGGCCCTGCTCGCCGACTGGGGGACCCTGCAGGCGCACGGCCTGGCCACCGGGCAGCAGCCCAGGCCCGCCACCGAGTGGTGGCTGGCCGTCGAGGGCGGCGACACCGCGCCGGCCGCGCGGGAGCTGCGCGGCCATCCCGAGTGGGACGTCACCGTGACCGACCAGCGCGAGCTGGCCGCCGGGCTGCGCGACGACCCGCTGGCCAGCGGGCTGCAGGGGGCGCTCATCCTGGGCTTCCTGTCCGCGCTGGTGTTCGCCGCGCTCGGCTTCCTGGTGAACGCGGCCGTGGCCGCCCGCGAGCGGATGGCCGAGTTCACGATCCTGCGCGCGCTCGGCGTCAGCTCCCGGCAGGTGTTCGGGCTGCTGGCGGTCGAGCAGGCGTTCGTCATCGTGCTCTCGCTGGTGGCCGGCACGGCGCTGGCCGTCGTGGTGGGCGGCCTGGTGGTGCCGCACATCGTGCTGACCGGGCAGGCGTCGGCGGTCACGCCCGAGGTGCTGCTCGACATCCCGTGGGGAGCGACCGCGGCCCTGCTGGCCGGGGTGGCGGCCGTGCTGTTCGCGATCGTGGCCGTCCTGGCGCGCAACCTGCGCCGCCAGGGCCTCGGCCGGGTGCTGCGCATCGGGGAGGACCAGTGAGGGTGCTGCGGCTCGCCCGGGCGCACCGGGGCGCGGTGGCCGTGCTCGCGCTGCTCGTGCTGAGCGCGTGCGTGCTCGTGGCGGGGCTGCCGCGTACCATGCAGGCCGCTTTCGACGGCGCGCTGCGCCAGTCGCTGGCCGCCGCGCCCGCCTACCAGCGGGACGTGGCCGTGGAGCTGCGCTCGTCGGGTCCGGAGAGCGACCTGCGCGAGCCGGCGCAGTTCGCCTCGTACGGGGAGCAGTACCGGGATCTGGTGCCGGAGCCGCTGAGCGGCCTGCTGGGCGGCGCCGGGCACGCCAGCGCCAAGACGTACGACACGCCGGTGAACGGTTCCGGCGGTCGCACGTACCTCAATCTCGGCTGGCTGTCCGACGGCGAGCGGCGGGTGGAGTGGGCCGAGGGCCGGGCTCCCGGGAGCGTCGGCACGACGCGGTGGCAAGGGCAGACGGTGCCGCTGTACGAGGTGGGGGTGTCGGCGGAGGCCCGCGACATGATGGGGCTGAAGGTCGGCGACCTGAAGATCCTCGGCGAGAGCGACTTCGCCGCCGTGAAGGTCGTCGGCGTCTTCCGCGCCCGTGACGCGGGTGACGACTACTGGTCGCACAACGGTGAGATCCTGCACGTCACGCGGCTGCAACCGCCGGGCTCGCTCGACTACGAGCACTACACCACCGCGCTGATCGCCGACGCCGGGCTGGCCCGGCTGAGCGGCGCGGACCGGAATCTGTCCTACCGCTGGGTCCTGCCGGTGGACGCCGCCCGGACCGCGGCGCGTCAGGTGGACGAGCTGGACGCGGCCGTCACGGAGTTCGAGCGGGTGCTGAAGGTGCGGCCCGGCCTGGTGTCCGGCACCGTCGTCTCCACGGGGCTGCCCGGGCTGCTGGACGGGTTCCGCGCCGCGCTGGCGACCGCGCAGACCGTGATGTTCCTGGTGCTCGGCGGGTTGCTGGTGGTTGCGGTCGGCGTGATCCTGCTGGCCGTGCGGCTCCTCGTCGACCGGATGGACCGGGCGCTGTCGCTGACGCGGGCGCGCGGCGGTTCGCTGCGGCAGGTGGCGGGGACCGGCGCCGTGCTGGTCGCCGCCGTGGTCGGGCCGGCCGCCGCCGCCGGGTACGCGCTCTCGTACCTCTTCCCCGGGCCGGTGCCGCCGGTCGTGCACGCAGGGCCCGTCGCGGTGGCGGTGGCGGCGGTGGCGTTCGCCGCCGCGCGGATCGCCGTCGCCCACCGGGCGCCGCTGCACGAGCGGCGTGAGGACGTGGTGGCGGCCCGGCCGTCCGCCCGGCGGATCACGCTGGAACTGCTGGTCGTCGGGCTCGCCCTGGCGGGCGCCTATCTGCTGCGCACCCGGGGCACGGCCGCCGGAGGGCTGGACCCGTTCCTGCTGGTGGTGCCGCTCGCGCTCACGCTGGCCGCCGCGCTGATCACCATACGCTGCTACCCGTACCCGCTGCGCCTGCTGGTCAGGGCCGCCGCCGGGGGCCGGACCGCGGTGGCCTTCCTGGGGCTGACGCGGGCGGCCAGGACGGGCTCGTCCGGGATGCTGCCGGTGCTGATCCTGCTGCCCGCGCTGGGCGTGTCGGTGTTCGCCTCGGTGATCTCCGGCAGCGTGGCGAGCACGCAGCGGCTGGCCTCGTGGCAGGCCGTCGGGGCGCCGGTCAAGATCACCTCCGATCGGGAGCTCACCGCCGGGGAGGTCGAGCGGGTGCGTCAGGTGCCCGGCGTGGCCCGGGTCGTGCCGGTACAGCTCGCCGACGTGCAGGTCGGCCACACGGCGGAGCGGGCCGAGGTGATCGCCGTCGACCTGGCCGGGTGGCGGGAGCTGGTGGCGGGCGCTCCGGTCAGCCTGCCCGCGCCGCCCGCGGCCGGTTCCGGCATCCCCGCGCTGGTGTCGCACGAGCTGCGCGGGCGCGGTACGTTCGAGATCGGCTGGCAGTCACGGCTGACGATCACCACCAGGGACGTGGTCACCGCGATGCCGGGCTTCTTCACCGAGGGCAAGTTCATCGTGCTGCCGTTCGACGTGAACCCTCGGCCGGTGGTCAACGCGCTGCTCGTCTCCGGCGCCGCCGACCGGGCCGCGCTGGCACGGGCCGTGCCGGACGCCCGGGTGGAGACGCAGGCGGCGACGCTGGCCGCCATCCAGGCCGACCCGATGACCGGCACCGTCAGCGCCACGCTGCTCGTGGTGACGGTGGCGCTCGCCGGGTACGCGCTGGTCGCGGTCCTCATCACGCTCGTGATCGGCGCCGCCGACCGGGCCAGGGCGCTGTCGCTGCTGCGCACCCTGGGCCTGTCCGACCGCCAGGCGCGGCGGCTCACCGTGCTGGAGATCCTGCCGATGGTCCTGATCACCGCGCTGGTCGGGCTCGGCCTCGGGCTGGGCCTGCCGGCCGCGCTCGGCCCCGGCATCGACCTGTCCGCCTACGCCGGCGGGCTGGCCGTCGGCGGCTACGATCTCGACCTGACCACCCCGGCCGCGCTGGCCGCCGGGCTCGCCGTCGTCGCCGTGCTCGGCGCGTACGCGCACGCCGCCATCAGCCGACGCCGCGACGTGAGCGCCGTCCTGAGAGTGGGAGACCTGTCTTGAACCCGACGTTGTCCGAGCTGGAGGCGGAGGCCGGCCGGGAGAAGGCCGCGTTCGGAGGTGACGCGCACATCGTCTGCGACAACCTCGTACGCATCTACAAGACCGAGGGCGTCGAGGTGGTCGCGCTCCAGGGCCTCGACCTGGTCGTGGAGAAGGGTGAGCTGCTCGCCATCGTGGGCGCGTCCGGGTCCGGCAAGTCGACGCTGCTCAACGTGCTGTCCGGGCTGGACGTGCCGACCGCCGGGGTGGCGCGGGTCGCCGGGATGGACCTGCTGGCGATGACCGCCAAGGACCGGCTGCGCTACCGGCGCGAGGTCGTCGGGTTCATCTGGCAGCAGACCGCGCGCAACCTGCTGCCCTACCTGACGGGGCGGGAGAACGTCGAGCTGCCCATGGTGCTCGCGGGCCGGCGGCGCGGCGAACGCTCGGCCGAGCTGCTCGACCTGATGGGCGTGAGCCACTGCGCCGGCCGCAAGCCGCCGGAGATGTCCGGCGGCGAGCAGCAGCGGGTCGCCATCGCCGTCGCGCTCGCCAACGCGCCGCAGCTCATCCTCGCCGACGAGCCGACCGGCGAGCTCGACAGCGAGACGTCCGAGGAGGTGTTCGGCGCGCTGCGCAGGGCCAACCGCGAACTGGGCGTCACCGTGGTCGTCGTCACCCACGACCCGCTCGTGTCCGAGCAGGTCGACCGCACGATCGGCATCCGCGACGGGCGCACCAGCAGCGAGACCCTGCGCCGCGAGGGCGCCGAGGGGCAGATCGTCGCCGAGGAGTACGCGGTGCTCGACCGGGTGGGACGGCTCCAGCTGCCCCGCGACTTCACGAACGCGCTCGACATGGAACGCCGTGTCCGCCTGGAACTGGAGAGCGACCACATCGGGGTGTGGCCGGTACGGGAGGAGCCCGCCGATGAGCGGTGAGCCGTTGGTCGTGGTCGAAGGGCTGCGCAAGGTCTACCGGACGGGGCCGGAGGAGGTCGTGGCCCTGCGGGAGGTGTCGTTCGAGGCCTACCCGGGCGAGCTGATCGCCGTCCGGGGGCGGTCGGGGTCCGGCAAGACGACGCTGCTCAACCAGGTGGGCGGGCTGGACCGGCCCGACGCCGGGCGGGTGGTGGTGGCCGGGCAGGAGGTCACGGCGCTGCCCGAGGACGCGCTGCTGGCGCTGCGCCGGGACGTGATCGGGTTCGTGTTCCAGTCGTTCGGGCTGATCCCCGTGCTGTCGGCGGCCGAGAACGTGGGCGTGCCGATGCGGCTGGCCCGCACCCCGGTCGAGGAGCGGGAGAAGCGGGTCCGCACCCTCCTCGCCCTCGTCGGGCTGGACAAGCACGCCAACCAGCGCCCGTACGAGCTGTCGGGCGGTCAGCGGCAGCGGGTGGCCATCGCCCGGTCGCTGGCCAACCGGCCGCGCCTGCTGGTGGCCGACGAGCCGACCGGACAGCTCGACTCGCAGACGGGACGGCAGATCATGGAACTGCTGCGCGCCCTGGTCCGCAGCGAGGGCGTCACCGCCCTGGTCGCCACGCACGACCCGAACCTGATCACGCTGGCCGACCGGGTGCTGGAGATCAGCGACGGCACGCTGCGGGAGGCCGCGCTCCAGGAATCCTGACCCGGCGGCGGGCCCCCGTGGTTCGCCGGTGGGATCCTGGCCGGGTCGCCGTGTGCGGAGTTCAATGGGAGCGTGGTTGACGACCGCGATCCCACCGGACGACCGCTGGCGGCCCTGCCCGTCCCCCCACATGAGGAGCCGCCCCCGCCGCCCCCGTGGAAGCCCGCCGAGGAACAGGTCGTCGAGGCGTTCTCAGAGGTGCGCCGCCATCCGCGTGCCGTTCTGTGGCGCGCCGCGGTGGTGGCCGTCCCGGCTCTCCTCGCACAGTCGCTGCTGGCGCGCGTCATCGAGCGGCCGGCGATCTGGCACGAGTACACGTTCCTGTGGACACGGTTCGCCGACGCGCTGAGCGCGATCGCGATCCTCGCGGTGAACAGTGCCGCGATCGTCGTGCTCAGCGGTCTGCTGGCGCCCACGGTCATCGGCGCGAACTCCCCGCCGGGCACGTGGCGCGGCCTGGCCCGGCTGTGCGGGCTGACCTTCCTGCTGACTTCCCTGGGGCTGGCGATGTACGCGCTCTTCCCGGTCGCCGCCGAGCGGGACATACCGGTGTCCGGCTTCCCCGGAGCCGGGCCGCTGTTCTTCCTGGCCGCCCTCTTCGTGGTCGCCGCCGTGGAGATCCGGTTCGCCTTCGCCGCGCCCGGCGTCACGGTGAAAGGGCTGGGCGGCCGGCAGGCCGTCAAACTGTCCCGGCGGCTGACCCGCGGCCAGTTCTTCAAGATTCTCTCCGCCCGCTGCGTGCTGCGGGCGCTTCTCGAAGGCTTCGGCGGGATCCTCGGCGCGGCCGTGCTGTTGCGCGCCACGGGCGACGACCCGGCCAGCGGTCTCGGGCCGGCCGGGTGGACCGTGCTCATCGCCGTCAAGTGGGCCATGCTCACCTGCGTCCTCGCGACCGCGTCGATGCTCGCCGTGGTGCAGTTCGCCGACCAGGACAAGCGGCTGAGCCGCGAGGACGCCACCGGGGAGCCGTCGTGACGGCCGCCGCCCACCCGCCACCGCCGCTCGCGCCCCGGAACATCCTGGAGATCTGGGCGACCGCCGTCCTGCTGCTGCGCCGCCATCCGCTCCCGTTCGTCGGGTCCGCGCTCGTCCTCACCCTCGCGGGCGACCTGGTCCTGTGGGCGTGGAGCGCGCTGGTCACCCCGCTGACGACCTCCGGCGCCACGGGGGAACAACTCGTCCAGTTGTCGGTGCTGTCGCTCCTGCTCGGCCAGGCCGTCGTCCTGGCGGTCTTCGCACTGACCGGGGCTCTGCAGGCGGTCCTCGTGGTGCAGGCGCTCACCGGGGAACCGGTGACCATCCGCACGGCGCTCCGCCTGCTGGCCCGCAGGATACGGCCGGTGCTCGGGGTGACCGCGCTGCTGACCGTGGTGCCGCAACTGGTGGTCCTCGGGCTGATCGCGGCGCTCGGAGCCTTTTTCTGGTACGGGCTTCGCCCTCTGGCCGACGGGGACGCTCCCGCGGACCCGGCGATGGTTTCCGAGGTCCTGTCCCTGCTGCCGTACACCTGGCAGGTCACCACGCTGCCGCTGCTGGTCTGGCTGATGATGGCGCTGGCTCTGCTGTTCGCGCCGGTCACGGCCGCGCTGGAGCCGCTCCGCCTCGGTGGCGCGCTGCGTCGCTCCGCCCTCCTGGTGGGCAACAACCTGCCGCGGGTCCTGGGGATGCTCCTGCTCGAACTCCTCGCCACGGTGGCGATCGTGGTGACCTTCCTCCTGCCGATCTGGCTCACCGCCGTGCTCGCACTGGCGCTGCTTCTCGGCCAGGTCCCGGCGACACCCGAGTGGGTGGACGTGGTGACGTACGTGCCGACGACTGTGGCCACCGCCGCCTACTACGCCTGGCTGGTGGCCGTCCTCGTCCTGCTCTACGTCGACGTACGGGTACGCAAGGAAGGGCTCGCGGCGGACCTGCGGGAACGTAGCACGGCGGGACGTGACCAGGCCGAGGACCTGCGGGAACATCGCCCGGCCGGACGTGACCAGGCCGAGGACCTGCGGGAACATCGCCCGGCCGGACGTGACCAGGCCGAGGACCTGCGGAAACATCGCCCGGCCGGACGTGACCAGGCCGAGGACCGCCCGGAGGTTCCCTAACGGCCGGTGCGGCTGGCCACGATGACCTGGACGGTGTGCTCCAAGGCGTAGGCGGGGTCGGCGCCCGCACCCTTGACCTGCTCGTCGGCGTCGGCCACGGCCTGCATGGCGCGTGAGAGCCCTTCCGGCCCCCACCCCTTGACCTGTTTCCTGACCCGTTCGATCTTCCACGGCGGCATGCCCAGGTGGCTCGCCAGCTGCCCGCCCCGCAGGTTGCGCGGCGCCCCGGCGACCTTGGCGATGGACCGCAGCCCGCCCGCCAGCGCGCTCACCAGCAGCACGGGCGCGACACCCGTGCTCAAAGCCCACCGCAACTGCTCCAAGGCCTCGCCGAGCCGCCCCTCGACGGCCGAGTCCGCGACGTTGAACCCGGTCACCTCGGCGCGCCCCCTGTGGTAGCGCGCCACCGCCGCCGGAGTGATCGTCTTGTCTTCCGTGTCGAACATCAGCTGGTTGCACGCGGCGGCCAGCTCCCGCAGGTCGTTGCCCACCGCCTCCAGCAGCGCCTGGGCGGCCTCCCCCGAGATGCCCCGCCCGGCCCGTCTGAACTCCCCCTTGACGAACTCCAGCCGCTCCCCCGCCTTGGTCACCTTGGTGACGGTGACCACCTCGGCCCCGGCCTTCTTCACCCCGTCGACCAGCGCCTTGCCCTTGACCCCGCCGGGATGCGCCAGCACGAGCACCACGTCGTCGGACGGCCGCTTGGCGTAGGCGACGACCTCCGCGATCACGTCCTTGCCCAGATCGTGCGCGGACCTGATGACCACGACGGTCCGGTCTCCGAACAGCGAAGGCGACGTCAACTGCGTCAGCTCCCCCGCCGTCACCTTCGACCCGACGAGATCGTGCACCTCGGCCCCGGCATCCATGGCCCGCGCCGCAGCGACCACCTGGCTTACGGCCCGCTCCGCCAGCAACTCCTCATCCCCGACGACCAAGGTCACAGGTGCCGGATCGCTTCCCGCCATGTCGAGCAGCATCCCACGCCCTCCCCCCATCCCAAAACGCAGAGACACCAACCCACCCCGGCCACACCCGTGGGAGCGGTCGGTGGTCGGTTCAGTCCGGCCATACCCGTGGGAGCGACCGGTGGCCGGTTCCGCTCTGGGGCGGTCAGCGTCCGCGCGACACCACCGCGAGGGCTCCTTCCTGGTCGACGATCGCGACATCGCCCGACTTGTCCGTACGGTAGACGCGGGCGCCCATACGGTTCAGCAGGCTGAGGGTGGACGGGGCCGGGTGGCCGTAGCCGTTGCCGGCTCCCACGCTGACCAGTGCCGCACGGGCCTGAACCGCCGCGAAGAAGGCCGGGACCTGCCGAGGCGATCCGTGATGCGGGACCTTGAAGATGTCGGCCCTCGGCAGGGAGTCACGCAGGAGCCGGTGCTGGGCCTCCGACTCGATGTCGCCGCTCAGCAACGCCGACCCCGCCCGCCAGCGGACGTGCAGGACGATGCTCGCGTTGTTGGCGGCACTGCCCTCCCCCGGCCCGTCGGCCGCCGCTGACTCGGGCGCGAGCACGGTCAACTCGGACGGGCCGAGCCGCCACCGGGTGCCCGGCTGCGCGGTGTGCTCGGGGATACGTCGGCGGGCCAGGCCGGCGCTGAGACGGGCGCTCTGCGGCGCGGACGCGCGGTGCGGGCTGGTGATGACCGCTCCCACCCGCCGATCACGCTGCACGCCCGCCAGGCCGTTGACGTGGTCGCCGTGCGGGTGCGTGAGGATCACCAGGGGCACGTCCCGAACGCCGAGCCTGCGCAGGCACCGGTCCATGACGGCCGGGTCGGGGCCGGCGTCGACGACCACACCTTGGCCGGGACCGGCCGCGATGACCAGCCCGTCGCCCTGGCCGACGTCGCACATCACCATCAGCCATCCTCTGGGCGGCCAGGGCGCGGCGATCGGCCTGATCACGAGCACCGCGATCAGCACCCCGGCCGCGACGGCCAGGATGACGGCCCGTCCCGCCCGCCGTCTCAGCAGCACCACCGCCACGGCGGCGGCGACCGCCAGCAACCCGAGCCCCGCGATCCCCTGCGGCCAGGGCACGCTGGCCAGCGGGATCCCGACCGCCCACCGGGAGACCACGATGATCCAGCCGACCGCGTACCCTGCCGGAACCACCAGCGCCTGCGCCGCCTCCGGCCAGAACGGCGCGATCAGCGCCGCCACGAACCCCAGCAGGGTCGCGGGCGCCACAGCCGGCCCCGCCAGCAGGTTGGCCGGCACCGCCACCAGGCTGATCTGACCCGACATGAGCACCAGCACCGGGGTGACGGCAGCCTGCGCCGCAGCGGTCACCACCACCGCCTCCGCCGCCCACCGAGGCCACCGCACCCGGCGCCGCCCCACCGCCCGTCGTTCCACCACAGACCGCGGACAGGAGTCACCGGGACGCGCCAACCCCACCGCCCCCGTTGCCCCACCCACCCCAAAACCAGAACCCGCCCCAGGCTCGAACCCCCTCAACCCAGGACCCCGACTCGCCGCAGCAGAGAACTCCCCCGCCTCCCCGCCCACTCCAGAACCGGGACGCGCCCCAGACGCGAAGCCCTCCAGTCTCACGCGGGCACTTTCACCCCCGCCCACCCCAGAACCCGAACTCGCCGTAGCCAGGAAGTCCCACGACCTCGCCTCCCTGCCCAGCCCTGCACCGGGATGCGCCAGGCGCGTGGAGTCTTCCGGCTCGGAGGCTGGGCACGCTTTCCTGCCCGAGCCGGAGACGGGACGGGCCACAGGCGCGTGGGCCGCTGAGCCTGGCGCGGTGGGAGGGGGATGTGCGGTGGGGTCGCCGGTGAGGCGGGTGCGCCAGCGGGGGGCCAGGAGGAGGATGCCGGCTGTGGCCGTCACCGAGAGGGCGAAGCCGTAGGAGCGGGCCAGGTCGGGGACGAACAGGATGAGCAGCAGGACGGCGGCGGACAGTGCGGCGACGCCGTCCTTGGCCCGGCCGGTGCCCAGGGCCAGGGCGGCCACCAGACCCATCAGGAGGGCGCGCAGGACGCTGGGGGACGGCCGGGCCACGATGGCGAAGGCGATCATGGCAAGGGCGGCGAAGGCGGCTCTGGGGGCGAGGGGTAGCCCGGCCAGCCGGCAGAGGGCGAGGGCGGCACTCGCGACGATCGCCAGGTTGGCGCCGCTCACAGCGTTGAGGTGACTCAGGCCCGCTTCCCTGAGATCCTCGTCGACCTGGGGGTCCAGCCGCGAGACGTCGCCGACCACCAGGGCTGGGAGGAGGCCACGCTGGTCAGGCGGGAGGACGCCGGCCGCCTCGCGCAGGCCGCTGCGGAACTCGCCTGCCACCGTGTGGACGGGCGAAGGGGGCGTGAGGATCTCGGGCGGGTCTCGTACCAGGAGGATGGCGGCGACGAGGCCGGGTGAGGTGGGCTCGGCGAGTCGGCCCCTGACGTGGAGACGCTGGCTCGGGAGGAGCGGTCGCCATTCCGCGCCGTTGGCGAAGACCACGATCGGGCTGTGGACGGAGATGCGGCGGGTGCCGGTGCGGAGGATCTCCAGGTTGGCCTCGACGACGATGCTGTCCCGCTGGAACAGGCCAGGCTTGGGGCGCCTGACCTTGGGATCGTCGGTGAGGGTGATCTCGGCGGTGATGGACGCGCCCTCGGCGGCCAGCTCGGCGACGGGGCCGGTGGTGACGGCGTGCAGGCGGAGCGCGATCGAACCGCTGGTGGCGGCGACGCTGATCAGCACCGCGACCATGGTGTTGCGGCGGGCCGTGCCTCGCGCGAACCGCCAGGCCACCGGCGAGCCGGCCGCCGCGAGAAGGCACGTGAGGATGGCGACCTGGACGGGGCAGCCGAGGAGAACGAGAGCGGTGGTCCACGCGGCGGCCGCCGGGATCACGAGCGGCCAGAAGTGGCCCCCGCCCCTCTCACCACGGCTCGACGCCCCGCCGCAGCCCGCTGCCCCGCCACCTTCGCTGCCACCGAACCAATCCCCACCGATCTTCCCGACCCTGAACCTCGCCCCACCAAACTTCCTGACCCTGAACCTCGCCGCACCAGGCTTCTCGAGGCCGGATCTTCCACCATCGAACTCCCCCAGAGTGGACTTCCTGCGGCCGAACGTCCGGCCACCGAACTTTCCGACGGCGGGCTTCTTTCGGTCGAACTTCGCGCCACCGAACGCCCCGCCACTGAACCTCCCGACGCTGGACTTCCCGCCGCTGAATGCGGGCCTGCTGCGTTCGCAACCCCCCGCCCTGCCGCTGCCGGGTGCGGCGTCGACACGATCGTTGGGGGTCGGGGTGGTGATGGCTGAGGGACGGATCGGGATCGGCATCAGATGCGGACCTTCGGCTTGATCTCCTCGAACCGCCGGGTACCGATGCCGCTGACCTCGCGGAGCTGATCGACGCTGGTGAAGCCGCCGTGGCTGGTGCGGAAGTCGACGATGCGGGAGGCCAGGACCTCGCCCACGCCGGGGAGTTGTTCGAGCTGGTCCAGGGTGGCGGCGTTGAGGTCGATGACGGCGGCTTCGGGTGCGGCGGCGGAGCCAGGCCCAGCGGCTGGGGCGCCGACCATGATCTGCTCACCGTCGACGAGGCGTCTGGCCAGGTTGAGAGTGCCCAGAGGGGCGCCCCGGCGGACGCCTCCGGCGGCGGTGATCGCGTCCTGCACGCGGGAGCCGGTGGGCAGGGGGTAGACGCCCGGCTCACGGACCTTGCCGGCGACGTGGACGGTCACCTTGGTCGTCGGGGTGGTGGCGGGCGTCGCGCTGGCAAGTGGAGCCGGGTCAGGCAAGGGCTCGGGGACGGGCTGGGCGCGCCAGAGGAGGAAACCCGCCACCAGGACCGCCGCGGCGCCGAGGGCCAGCAGGACACGCAGGCCGGGCCGACCGGGGTCCAGGGCGGGAGCGGCGGCCCGGAAGGCCTGGAAGGACTCGGGCACCCCGGCGGAGAACGGGGCGCCCTCGGAACCGGTGAGAGAACGGAGCCGGGACTCGGCGATGGTCCGCTCGGACGTCGAATCTTGGGCGCGCACGGCCGGAAAGGTACGGGGCAGCCCGGTGCCCGACACGTCCCGAGCGAGGTTCTGTGGACAACGACGCCTTGTTCACAGGCCCTACGGCGAGCCCAGCGAACGAAGACACCCGGTACGGCAGCCGACCGAGGGGTTCCCGAGAGGCCGCGTCCGGGACGTCGAGCTAGGCACGGCACCGGAGCCCCGGGGTCACGAAAAGCCGCACCCAAGACGACAGGCTGGGCGCGGTACCAGCGCCCCAGTTTCCCAAAAGGCCGCACCCGAGACGTCAAGCTAGGCACAGTGCCAACCTCCCGGGTTCCCGAAAAGCTTTGGACCCCCCGGTCCCGCGCGGACCTCCCCGTCGCGACAGGCCCTCCCCAGCCACCGCCGCGACCACCAGCGACTACGACGTCGGAGAGATCGTGATGCCCAGCATGCCCGGCCCCACGTGGACCCCGATCACCGCGCCCACCTCCACCACCCGGATCCCCACCGGCCCGCGCACCCGCTTGGCCAGGTTGGCGGCGAGGGACTCGGCGCGGTCCGGGGCGGCCAGGTGCTGGACGGCGATCTCGACCGGCTCGTCGCCCGCCTCCTCCACCGCCAGGTCCTCCAGGCGCGTGAGGGCGCGGGCCGAGGTGCGGACCTTCTCCAGCAAGGCGATGCGCCCGTCCGTCAGGTGCAGCAGAGGCTTGATCATGAGGGCCGAGCCCAGCAGCGAGGCCGCCGCGCCGATCCGGCCGCCACGGCGCATGTGGTCCAGCGTGTCGACGTAGAAGAAGGTCCGCGTGCGGGCGGCGCACCGGCTGGCCGCAGCCGCCACCGACTCCAGGGACTCCCCCGCCTCGGCGGCGCGGGCCGCCGCCAGGACGGGGAAGCCGACGCCCATCCCGATCGAGCGGCTGTCCACGACCGTGACCGGCAGCGGCGCCTCGCGTGCCGCCTTCCTGGCCGCCTCCACCGTGCCGGACAGGTCTCCCGACAGGTGGATGGACACGGCGCTCGCCGCGCCCCGCGCGGCGAGCGCGGCGTAGCAGGACGCGAAGCGCTCCGGCGCGGGCCGCGAAGTGGTTGCTGTGGCGAAAGTTCCGGCGAACTCGGGCTCATCCCAGGACCGATCACCGGAAATCACCTGTACGGGGACAACAGCGACGCCCGGCACCTCAGGCAAGTAAGCGGTGGAATCCGTGACTACGGCGACAGCGGGCGGCATACCCCGACTTTAACTACTGAACCGGCGTCCCACCCCGCCAGACGCGGCGCGGCTTGAGGCCGAAGGACCAGGCGAAGGCGCCCTCGTGGTCGGCGTCCCACTGGACGATGTCGGCGAGCCGTCCCGGCTGCAGCACCCCTCGGTCGGGAGCGCCGAGAACGGTCGCGCCGCCCAGCGTCGCCGCGCGCAGCGCGTCGTTGACGCTCATCCCGAACGCCGACACCGCCATCGCGATGACCAGCGACATCGAGGTGATGCCGCAGTAGCCGGGGTTGTGGTCGCTGCCGAGCGCGATCTGCACGCCGTGCTTGATCATCTGGCGGACCGGCGGCAGGTGGCCGCGCTGGAGGGCGGTGGCGGGGCAGACGACGGCGGGCACCCCGTAGCGGGACATGATCGCGATGTCCTCTTCGGACATGTGGTGCAGGCCGTCGGCGGAGGCGCAGCCGAGCTCGGCGGCGAGCTGCACGGCGCCGCGGCGGCTGAAGAGGCCGGCGTGGATGCGCGGCAGCAGGCCGACGTTGCGGCCCGAGGCGAGCACCCAGCGGGACTCCTCGGTGGTGAAGTGGCCCTCGTCGCAGTAGACGTCGACGCTGTCGGCGCCGGCCGCGGCCGCGTCGGCGCACCAGGCGCCCACGGCCTCGACGTATTCGCGCTGGCGGCCGAAGTATTCGGGAGGCACGACGTGCGCCGCGAGGAAGGTGACGTGCACCCGCGGCATCATCGGCTCCTTCTCCAGCTCGCGCAGGAGCCGCACGTCGGCCAGCTCGCCGTCGCGGGTGAGGTGGTAGCCGGTCTTGGCCTCGACGGTGGTGGTGCCGTTGAGCAGCCAGCCGCGCAGCCGCTCGCGCACGCCGTTGCAGAGCGTCCACGGGTCGGTGCCGCGCGTCACGGTGACGGTCGAGCCCACGCCGCCGCCCGCGGCGGTGATCGACGCGGAGGTCGAACCGCCGGTGCGGATGGCCAGCTCGGCGTAGCGGTTGCCGGCGTAGACGGGATGGGTGTGGGCGTCGATGAGGCCTGGGGTGACGAGCGCGCCGCTCAGGTTTTCGACGTGGTCGACGTCGACGATGTCGTCGACGACGCCGGGGACGCTCTGCGGCAGGTCAGGCGCCCGGCCGACCCACGCGATGCGGTCGTTGTGCACGAGGATGGCGGCGTTGCTGAGGACCTCGTTGCCGGTCCACAGGCGGCCGATGTTGGTCAGCAACCGAACGGTCACCGCATCACCGCCCCACGCGGGAGCAGCACGCAGCGCACGGCCTCCGCCGCGCCCACTGAGTCCGCTCCGGGTCCGGACGACATGGGGTCTCCTGCTCTCATCCGCAATGCTGTAGCGGTGACCGTATCGCCGGACTCATGATCCGGCGATTTCAGTTCAGTTACGTTATTTCACAAGCGGGCTTGCTGTACAGGGTTATCCGGAAGAAAGCCCACTCATCCCAGACGCCACACCCTCAACCACAGGCCCCCGCGTGCTCCATCGTGCGCAGCAGCCGTCATCCCTTAACCCGTGTCATTAAGCCGAAAGGCTCGGCTAATCCTAGCAATCCCAGCGTTGCGGGACCACTGCCGCGTTTGGGCAGCCCTGGCCACTTTGTGACCAGAGCTGCCCTCGCGTGCCGTTAAGAGACTCGTTCGACCGGCTTGCCTACGCGCATCAGCTCCTGGTAGAGGCTCGGCAGCACGCGGGCGTGCAGGATGGTGCCCTCCTCGACGTGGTCCACCGAGAGCACCTCGCCCTCCTTGTGGGCCCGCGAGATCAGGTCGCCCCGGTCGTACGGGACGAGCAGCGCGACCTCGTGGTCGAGCCGCGGCAGGCTGCGCTCGATGAGGGCCAGCAGTTCGGGGATGCCGGCGCCGGTGCGGGCGGACACCACGACGCTGTCGCGCTCGCGTCGCGCCAGGCGGTCGAGCACCTCCTGGTCGGCCGCGTCGGCCTTGTTGATCACCACGATCTCCGGCAGGTCGGACGCGCCCTCGATGGTCCCGAAGACCTCGCGCACGGCGGCGAGCTGGCCCTCGGGGTCGGGGTGCGAGCCGTCGACCACGTGGAGGATCAGGTCGGCGTCGCCGACCTCCTCCAGCGTCGACCGGAACGCCTCGACGAGCTGGGTCGGCAGGTGACGGACGAACCCGACGGTGTCGGCGATCGTGAACAGCCTGCCCTCGGGCGTGCGCGAGCGGCGCACGGTCGGGTCGAGGGTGGCGAACAGCGCGTCCTCCACCAGCACGCCCGCCCCGGTGATCCGGTTGAGCAGCGAGGACTTGCCCGCGTTGGTGTAGCCGGCGATGGCGACCGCGGGCACCTCGCGCTGCTGGCGGCGCTGGCGCATGGTGTCGCGGGAGGTGGACATGCCCTTGATCTGGCGGCGCAGCTTCGACATCCGCTCGCGGATGCGGCGGCGGTCCAGCTCGATCTTGGTCTCACCGGGGCCGCGTCCGCCGATGCCGACGCCGCCGGCCGCCCGGCCGCCGACCTGGCGGGACAGGTTGCCGCCCCAGCCGCGCAGGCGCGGCAGGAGGTACTGGAGCTGGGCGAGCTCGACCTGGGCCTTGCCCTCCCGGCTCTTCGCGTGCTGGGCGAAGATGTCGAGGATCAGCGCCGTACGGTCGATCACCTTCACCTTGACGATGTCTTCGAGCTGGCGGAGCTGGCCAGGGCTCAGTTCGCCGTCGCAGATCACCGTGTCGGCGCCGGTCGACTCGACCACGTCACGCAGCTCCAGCGCCTTGCCGGAGCCGATGTAGGTGGAGGGGTCGGCGAACTTGCGGCGCTGGATCAGGCCTTCGAGGACCTGGGAACCCGCGGTCTCGGCCAGGAGCTTCAGCTCCTGGAGCGAGTTCTCCGCGTCCTCGACCGTGCCCGAGGTCCAGACCCCGACCAGGACGACCCGCTCGAGTCGCAGCTGCCGGTACTCGACCTCGGAAATGTCTTGAAGTTCAGTGGAGAGGCCTGCGACGCGCCGTAGCGCCTGGCGCTCCTCGAGGTCCATCTCGCCGGTCTCGTACTCTTCGATCGCGGGGTTTTCGTGCATTCGTGTCATCTCTAATAGGAAACGTCTGGACACCTCGGTGTCTTCCCCGATCGTGGCACGACATCCTCACCGCCAACACCTGATTATTGCGGCAACACGCTGACGTCGCCCGATCCGGCGCTGACCTTGATCTTGCGAGGCGCGTTCCGCTCGTCGCGGACCGAGACCGTGGTGTCGCCGCTGCCGACGTCGGCGCTCACGTCGTAGCCCTCGTCGGGGACGCGCAGGATGACGCTGCCCGAGCCCGTCTCCACCTCGGCGCTGTCCGGCGCGGCCGCGTACTCGAGCTCGATGTCGCCCGAGCCCAGCTCGGCGACGACCGTCTTGCCCGTCAGGCCGGAGGCGTCGACCGTGCCGGAGCCGGAGCTCACGGTGAGCGGCCCCGACAGCGCCCTGAGCGTGATGTCGCCGGAGCCGGCCTCGGTGGTGACCTGGAGGCCCTTCGGCACCTCGATCTTGTAGTTGACGCCGCAGTTGCCGGCGACCAGCCTCGGGCAGTCGTACTTGATCACAAGCGTGTCGCCGTTGACCGTGTGCTCGGTCGTCGGCTTCTCGCCGCGCCACTGGATGGTCTCGTCGACCTTCACCGTGCCGCGATCCGTCTCGGTGATCTCGGTGTCGCCGGAGCCGTTGCGCACCTCCAGCTTGGTGACCTTCTCCGCGACCTCGTACGAGACGGAGTCCTGCTCGGTGGGCCCGGCGATGCCCGTCAGGCCGCATCCCGTCAGGCCGCCGGTCAGCAACGCGGCCGAGGCCAGCAGGCCGCCCGCGATCACAAGTCTCTTCATGCCCCCGATCCTTCCGCGCGTGGCACCCCCACGCATCGGGGATGCCCCCGAAGGCGTCCCCGGCTTTGACCCTCGGAACCCGGATGGCGTAGCTTCCCTTCCATAATCCAGAAGCAGTTTTCCACGAAGCGGAAAGAGATCGCACCATGGAGATCACCGGCCCGATGCTCGACCGGTTCGACGAGGTCCTCACGCCCGAGGCGCTCTCGTTCCTGACGACACTGCAGCGGGAGTTCGGCGGCAGGCGGCTGGAGCTGCTGGAGGCCCGCCAGGCCAGGCAGCGGGAGCTGGCGGCGGGCGGCACGCTCGACTTCCTGCCGGAGACCAAGGGGGTCAGGGAGGGCGACTGGCGGGTCGCGCCGCCCGCGCCCGGCCTGGAGGACCGGCGGGTCGAGATCACCGGGCCGGTCGACCGCAAGATGACCATCAACGCCCTCAACTCGGGCGCCAAGGTGTGGCTGGCCGACTTCGAGGACGCCAACTCCCCGCTCTGGGAGAACTGCGTGCTCGGCCAGCTCAACCTGCGCGAGGCGCTCGACCGTACGATCGACTTCGAGTCCGGCGGCAAGGCCTACGCGCTCCGTCCCGACGAGGAGCTGGCCACGATCGTGGTGCGGCCGCGCGCCTGGCACCTGGACGAGAAGCACGCGCTGGTCGACGGCGACCCGGTGTCGGCGTCGCTGTTCGACTTCGGCCTCTACTTCTTCCACTGCGCGAAGCGGCAGCTCGACAGGGGCAGCGGCCCTTACTTCTACCTGCCGAAGATGGAGTCCCACCTGGAGGCGCGGCTGTGGAACGACGTGTTCACCCGCGCCCAGGATCTGCTGGGCGTCCCGCACGGCACGATCAGGGCGACCGTGCTCATCGAGACCTACCCTGCCGCGTTCGAGATGGAGGAGATCCTCTACGAGCTGCGCGACCACTCGGCGGGGCTCAACGCGGGCCGCTGGGACTACCTGTTCAGCGTGATCAAGAGCTTCCGCACCCGGGGCCGCGAGTTCCTGCTGCCCGAGCGGAACGCGGTGACGATGACCGCCCCGTTCATGCGCGCGTACACCGAGCTGCTGGTGCGCACCTGCCACAAGCGGGGCGCGCACGCGATCGGCGGCATGGCGGCGTTCATCCCGTCGCGGCGTGACCCGGAGGTCAACGCGGTCGCGCTGGAGAAGGTCCGCGCCGACAAGACGCGCGAGTCGGGCGACGGCTTCGACGGCTCCTGGGTGGCGCACCCCGACCTGGTGCCGATCTGCCGCGAGGTCTTCGACGGCGTGCTCGGCGACCGCCCCAACCAGCTCGACCGGCTGCGTGAGGACGTCACCGTCACGGCCGCCGACCTGCTGGCCGTCTCCGAGACGCCGGGCGACATCACCGAGGCGGGGCTGCGCAACAACGTGGACGTGGCGCTGCGCTACCTGGCCGCGTGGATGGGCGGGCTGGGCGCGGTGGCGATCCACAACCTGATGGAGGACGCGGCCACGGCCGAGATCTCCCGCTCCCAGATCTGGCAGTGGATCCACAACGACATCACCCTCGCCGACACCGGGACCCAGGTCACCAAGGAGCTGGTCGAGCGGATCATCGGCGAGGAGCTGGAGAAGATCGCGGCCGAACCGGGCTACGACGAGAAGCTGTTCGGGCAGGCGACGGAGCTGTTCAAGGAGGTCGCCCTGGACGACGACTTCGCCGATTTCCTGACGCTTCCGGCATACGCCCGAATGCCGTAGATGCCGCCATATATTTGCACTATAGGGAGGCCGAGTTCGCTGGAGGCGCCATGCTGGACACGCTGACGGCGGCGCTGCGCGAGGTGCTGCCCGCCGACGCGGTGATAACAGACCCCGTCCGGCTGCGTACCTACGAGTGTGACGGTCTCACCTATCACCGGGCCACGCCGGGCGTGGCCGTGCTCCCCGACACCGCCGAGCAGGTGGCGGCCGTGGTCAGGCTGTGCAACGAGTTCGCGGTGCCCTTCGTGGCCCGCGGCTCGGGCACTGGCCTGTCGGGCGGCGCGCTGCCCCGCGAGGACGGGGTGCTCGTCGTCACCTCCAGGATGCGCCGCGTCCTGGAGGTCGACCTGCCGAACCGCCGGGCGGTCGTCGAGCCGGGGGTCACCAACCTGGCGATCACCGAGGCGGTGCGCGACCAGGGCTACTACTACGCGCCCGACCCGTCCAGCCAGCAGATCTGCTCGATCGGCGGCAACGTGGCGGAGAACTCCGGCGGCGCCCACTGCCTCAAGTACGGCTTCACCGTCAACCACGTCGAGGCCTGCGAGATCGTCACCCCCGACGGTGACCTGGTGACGCTGGACCGGATGGACCCCGGCTACGACCTGCTGGGCGCGTTCATCGGCTCGGAGGGCACCCTCGGCATCGCCACGAAGATCACGGTACGGCTGAGCCGCGCGCCCGAGTCGGTCACCACCGTGCTGGCCGCCTTCGAGAACATCGAGCAGGGCGGCAGGGCGGTGTCGGCCATCATCGGGGCCGGCATCGTGCCCGCGGCGATCGAGATGATGGACGCGCTGGCCATCGAGGCCGCCGAGGCGGCGGTGGCCTGCGACTACCCGCGTGGCGCGGGCGCCGTGCTGATCGTCGAGCTGGACGGCCCGTCGGCCGAGGTCGAGCTCCAGTTCGCGCGGCTCAAGGAGATCTGCGCGGGCGCGTTCGAGCTGCGGGTGGCGGCGGGCCAGGAGGAGCGGGCGGCGATCTGGAAGGGCCGCAAGTCGGCGTTCGCCGCCGTCGGCCGGATCAGCCCGGCCTACATCGTGCAGGACGGCGTGGTGCCGCGCACCGCGCTGCCGCGCGTGCTGGCCGAGATCGACCGGCTGTCGGCCGAGCACCGCATCAGGGTGGCGAACGTGTTCCACGCCGGCGACGGCAACCTGCACCCGCTGGTGCTGTTCGACGACGCCGAGCCGGGCGCCGGCGAGCGCGCGGAGACGGTGTCGGGCGCGATCCTGGACCTGTGCATCGAACACGGCGGCTCCATCACCGGCGAGCACGGGGTGGGCGTCGACAAGGCGAGATACATGCCGCGCATGTTCACCGACGACGACCTCGACACCATGCAGCTCGTACGGTGCGCGTTCGACCCCCGGGGCCTGTCGAACCCCGGCAAGGTGTTCCCCACGCCGCGGCTGTGCGGTGAGGTGCCCGGGGTGCGCAAGGGCGCGCACCCGCTGGTGGAGTCCGGGAAGGCGGAGCAGTTCTGATGCTCTCAGAGGATCTGACCGGGGTGACGGTCAGGGAGGCCGGGCCGGAAGACGCCGTGTGCGGGGTGACGCCGCGCTGGGTGGCGCTGCCCGAGACGGTCGAGGAGGTGTCGGCCCTGATGCGCGCGTGCGCGGACCGCGACCTCGCGGTCGTGCCCGCGGGCGGCGGCACCAAGCTGCACTGGGGCCCGCCGCCGGAGCGGCTGGACGTGCTGCTCGACCTGTGCTGCATGAACGAGATCGTCGAGCACGCGGCCGGCGATCTGGTGGTGCGCGCCCAGGCCGGGGTGACCATGGACGCGCTCGCGGCGGCGCTCGCCGGCAGCGGCCAGGAGCTCGCTCTCGACGTTCCGTTCACCGAAGGCACCACGATCGGTGGTACGCTCGCCGCCGCGGTCGCGGGGCCGCGCGCCTTCCGCTATGGCACGGCCCGCGACCTGCTTATCGGCATCACCGTCGTGCTGCCCGACGGCACCGTCGCGCGCTCGGGCGGCAAGGTCGTCAAGAACGTCGCCGGTTATGACCTGGGCAAACTGTTCACCGGCTCGTTCGGCACGCTCGGCGTGATCGCCGAGGCCACCTTCCGGCTCCACCCGCTGCCCGCCGACCGGCGCTGGATCGTGGCGGTGATCGAACCTCCCCAGGTGTCGGAGCGCGGGCCGTGCCAGGTGAGCGAGCTGGCCGCGATGCTGGCCGCCGCCCAGGAGGAGCCGAGCGCCGTCGAGCTCGACTGGCCGCACGGGCAGGGGCCGATCTGGATGACCGTGCTCGTCGAGGGCGCGGCGGCGGAGGAGCGGGCCCGGGCGCTGGCGGAGCGGATGGGCGAGCCGGTGACCGGGGTGCGCGACGAGCCGCCGCCGCAGTGGGGGCTGATCGCCGACGACGACCTGCTGGCCGAGGTGCGCTTCCCGCCGGCCGCGCTGACCGAGGTGCTCGACGCGGTGCACTACAGCGGCTTCTCGCTGCGCGGGTCCGCGGTGACCGGCCGGATCTGGCTGGAGCTGTGGGGCGAGGAGGACGAGGAGAAGGTCTCCGGCGCGGTGGACGCGCTGCGCGACCGGCTGGAGCCCTGCGGGGCCCGGCTCGTCGTGCACGCGACCCCGTACGAGAGCGTCCAGCGGTGGGGGCGCGTCGGCGCGCTACCGCTGATGCGGCGGGTGAAGGAACGGTTCGACCCGGGGCGAAGGATGTCTCCCGGCCGGTTCGTGGGAGGCATCTGATGGACCCCGACCTGATCGGCGACTGCGTGCACTGCGGGTTCTGCCTGCCGACGTGCCCCACGTACGTGCTGTGGGGCGAGGAGATGGACTCCCCGCGCGGCCGCATCCACCTGATGAAGCAGCACGTGGAGGGCACTCCTGTGACGCCGGAGATGGCCGGCCACTTCGACGCCTGCCTGGGCTGCATGGCGTGTGTGACCGCCTGCCCTTCCGGTGTCCGCTACGACCGGCTGATCGAGCAGACCAGGGCCGAGGTCGAGCGGGCGCACGAGCGCGACCCCCAGGAGCGGGCGGTGCGCGGCCTGGTGTTCGGGCTGTTCCCGTATCCGCGCAGGCTGCGGCTGACGCGGCCCGGCACGGGGCTGGTCCGGCGGCTGGCGCCGTTCCTGGAACGGGCGCATCCGAGCCTGGGCGCGATGGCGGCGCTGGCGCCCGAGGTGCGGCGGCGGCAGCGGCTGCCCCGGCTGGTGCGGGCCAGAGGTCCGCGCCGGGCCGTGGTCGGCATGCTGACCGGGTGCGTGCAGGGCGAGTTCTTCCCGCAGGTCAACGCGGCCACCGCGCGGGTGCTCGCGCTGGAGGGCTGCGACGTGCTGATCCCCGCGGGGCAGGGCTGCTGCGGCGCGCTGAGCGTGCACGCCGGACGCGAGGACCAGGCCAGGCGGCTGGCCCGCCGCACGGTCCGTGCCTTCCGCAGGGCGGGCGTCGAGGTCGTGGTGGTCAACGCCGCCGGGTGCGGCTCGTCCATGAAGGAGTACGGGGAGCTGCTCGGCGAGGAGCCGGGCTTCCGGGTGATGGACCTGTCGGAGTTCCTGGTCGAGCTGGGCCCGGTGGCCGAGCGGCGCCCGCTGCCGCTGACCGTGGCCTACCACGACGCGTGCCATCTGGCGCACGCCCAGGGCGTCCGGTCGCAGCCGCGCGAGCTGCTGCGCGGCATCCCCGGGCTGGAGCTGCGCGAGGTGCCCGACTCGGCGATCTGCTGCGGCTCGGCCGGCACCTACAACATCTTCCAGCCCGAGGCGGCCCGCGACCTCGGCGACCTCAAGGCCAAGGCCGTCGGCTCCACCGGGGCCGGGCTGCTGGTGTCGGCCAACCCCGGCTGCACCATGCAGATCGCCGCCGCGATGCGCCGCCAGGGAGCGGAGATCAAGGTGGCGCACACCGCCGAGGTGCTGGACGCGTCGCTGCGCGGGGTCACCCTGTGAGCGTGCAGTCGGTCGAGCGGGCGCTCGACGTGCTGGAGGCGCTGGCCGAGCAGGGCGGTGAGGCGAGCCTGTCGGAGATCGCCGCCCGCACCGGCCTGCCGTACGGGACCATCCACCGGCTGCTGCAGACCCTGCTGTCGCGCGGCTACGTGCGCCAGGAGTCCGACCGCCGCTACGCGCTGGGCGGCGGGCTGGTGCGGCTCGGCGGCGTGGCCGAGGGCATGGTCGGCGTGTGGGCGCAGCCGCACCTGACGCGGATGGTGGAGCTGTCGGGCGAGACGGCCAACCTGGCGGTGCTCGAAGGCGACTTCATCGTCTACGTGGCGCAGGTGCCGTCGCCGCGCAGGCTGCGGATGTTCGCCGAGGTCGGCAGGAGGGTGCTGCCGCACAGCACGGCGGTGGGCAAGGTGCTGCTGGCGTGGCGGGCCGCCCACGACGCGGTCACGCTGCTGGAGCGCACCGGCATGCCGCGGCGGACGCCCAACACGATCACCGCCACCGGCCCCATGCTCGCCGAGTTCGACGTGGTGCGCGACCGCGGCTATGCGCTCGACCTGGGTGAGGAGGAGCTGGGCGTGCACTGCCTTGCCGTGCCGGTGCGCGACGGCGACCGGGTGGTGGCGGCCATGTCGGTGTCGGGCCCGGCCGAGCGGATCGACGCCCTGGACCGCGACGAGCTGGCCCGCGGCATGCTGAAGATCGCCGACGCCTTCGGCGCGGAGCTGAGCCCGGCCGCCGGATAGCGCCATGGAAGCCCTGTTTTCGTCAGGGTGACGACGACTCTCGGCGCTCGGACGGACTAAGCTGTTGCGCTATGAGCAACAGCTCCGTGCAATCCGTCGACCGCGCCATCGCCATCCTGGAGATCCTGGCCCGCGAGGGCGCCACCCGCGTGACGGACCTCGCCTCGGAGCTGGAGGTGCACAAATCCACCGCGTCCCGGCTGCTCGGCGCCCTGGAGCAGGGCGGGCTGGTGGAGCAGACCGGCGACCGGGGCCGCTACCGGCTCGGCGTCGGCGTGGTCCGGCTCGCCGGCGCCGCCACCGCCCAGCTCGACCTGGCCAGGGAGAGCAGGCCGGTCTGCATGCGGCTGGCCGAGGAGGTCGGCGAGACCGTCAACATCGCGGTGGCCCGCGACGGCGACGTGGTCAACATCAGCCAGGTGCGCGGCCCGTCCGCGATCAGCGGGCAGAGCTGGGCCGGCGCCCGCACTCCCCCGCACGCCACCTCCAGCGGCAAGGTGCTGCTGGCGTTCGGCGCGCTGGCCGTGCCCGACGAGCTGCACCGGTTCACCCCGCTGACCATCACCGACCGGCGGCAGCTCGGGCTGGAGGAGATCGTCCGGCGCGGCTGGGCGGCCGCGGTGGAGGAGCTGGAACCGGGGCTCAACGCGGTCGCGGCGCCGGTCAGGAACATCGACGGCGCGGTCGTGGCCGCCGTGAGCGCGTCCGGGCCGTCCTTCCGCCTGACCCCGCAGCGGCTGCCTGAGGTGGGCGAGTCCGTGGCCGAGGGCGCGCGGGAGATAAGCCGGCGGCTCGGCTATTACGGTTGAAGCATGTGCCGAAGCATCAAGACCCTGCGCCCCCCGTACACCGAGGACGTCACCGAGGACGACGTGCGGGCGGCGGCGCTGCAGTACGTCAGGAAGATCTCCGGCTTCCGCGCCCCGGCCCCGCACAACGCCGAGGCGTTCGACCGCGCGGTCGAGACGATCACCCGGGCCTCCGAGGAGCTGCTGAGCTCGCTGCGAGTTCGCGGATCCCGTTGACACGCCCGCCCGTCGGGAGAAGTGTCCGCGTTGTAACCCCACCGACTCCAGGGGGCGATCATGATCAGCGGGCTTTACCAGGGGCAGGACGGTGACTCGACGCTGGTGCTCCGCGTCGACGTCGACGGGCCCCGGCCGACGGGCCGGGTGAGCGGCGACCTGTTCGCCGCCTCGGGCGCGACCGTCACCTACGACGGGTCCTTCGTGGTGCACGCCCCCGTCGTCACGGCGGAGGCTGACGAGACGCGGGCCGAGGGGCGGGGGGAGTTCACCTTCGCCACACCGGACCGTGACGTGCGCGTCACGATCATCGGCGACGGCGGCACCGCGCGCGTCGCCGGGCGCGACTACCCCGTCCGGTTCACCTCGCGCCACTTCCGTGAGGTCGTGCTGGAGCAGGATTCGGTGGCCGGAGCCGTGCCGTTCGTCTCGTACCACACCGGCAGGCTGCGGGGGCCCGACGGGTCGCCGGCGCGCGAGCTGAACGTGGTGGAGGCCTGGGCGGAGGCGGGCGTCGGGATGACCGTGACCGAGCCGGGCGTGATCCCGGTCGACGGCTCCGGCGCCGACCTGGCCTGGGACGACGCCGAGCTGCACCACGCGATGACCCAGCAGTTCAGTCAGTTCGGCGACGCTCCGGCCTGGCGGGTATGGCTGCTGGTGGCCAGCCGGCACGTGGGCGGCTACCGGGGCATCATGTTCGACTACGACGACGCCCACCAGCGGCAGGGCGCCGCCGTGTTCCACGACGCGATCAAGGGCGACTCGCCGGAGGCGCAGCGGGCCCAGTTACGGACGTACGTGCACGAGCTCGGGCACGCCTTCAACCTGCTGCACTCCTGGCAGAAGAACCTCGCCACGCCGCCCCAGCCGCTCGGCCCGCACGGCGGCTTCGGCGATCTGTCCTGGATGAACTACGTGCAGAACTACCGGCCGGGCGGCGAGGAGGGCTACTGGGCGGCGTTCCCGTTCCAGTTCACCGACGCGGAGCTGGTGCACGTGCGCCACGGCTTCTTCCGCGACGTCGCCATGGGCGCCAACGCGTTCGGCGCCGGCGCCGCCGAGGTGGCCCCGTTCGAGCAGCCGATCGAGGACCACTCGGGGCTGGCGCTGGAGCTGCGGGCCAAGGACCCGTTCGGGTTCGGCGAGCCGGTGGTGGTCGAGCTCAAGCTCTCCTGTACGGGCGAGCCGCGCGTCACCCACGGCCACCTCCACCCCGACACCGAGTTCACCCAGGTCACGATCACCCAGCCGAGCGGCAGGACCGTGCTCTACCGGCCCATGATGCGCCACTGCGTCGACCGCTCGCCCGAGATCAGGCTCGACGCCGGCAACCCGGCCATGTACCGCAGCGCCTACATCGGCCACGGCCGCGACGGCCACTACTTCCAGCAGCCCGGCGAGTACCGGGTGCGCGCCCAGTACATCGCCGCCGACGGCTCGCACGTGGTCTCCCCGCCCTGCCTGGTACGGGTGCGCTACCCGGCCACCGACGACGACCACCGGGTGGCCGAGCTGATGCTGGGCGAGGACCAGGGCAAGCTGTTCTCGCTGCTCGGCTCCGACTCGCCGGCGCTGCGCCCGGGCAACGAGGCGCTGGACGAGATGATCGACCGGTTCGGGCAGCACCCGCTGTCCGTCTACGCCCGGATGGTGAAAGGGCTCAACGCCGAGCGGGAGTTCAAGACCATCACCGCCGGCAAGCGGCTGCGGATCCGGCCGCCCGACCCGAAGCAGGGCATCGAGCAGCTCGCCAGGGTCGCCGGGGCGGGCACGATCGACAACATCACGCTCAACATGGTGATGCGCCGCTGGGCCAGGGCGGAGGCGCGGCAGGGCGACCTGCCCAAGGCCAGGGCGGTGCTCGACAAGATGGTCGCGACCTTCCAGGCCAAGGGGGTCAACCCCATCATCATGGGCCAGATCAGGAAGCAGGCCGAGCTGACCTCGCAGGCGCTCAGTCTGGAAGCTTGACCGGTCGGCCGCCCGCGCAGCCCACCTTGACCTCGACCTCCTCGGCGTCGTCGTCCGGCTCGAACTCCACCTTGGCCTCGGTGTCGGGGCCGGGCTCGACGCCGTCGACCGAGTAGCCCTGGGCGGGGCTCCACGAGCGCAGCGTCACCTCGCCGCCCGCGCAGGAGGCGATGACGGTGCCGCCCGCGGTGCGGATCACCTCGTTCTCCAGGGGCGCCTGGGTGGGGGTCCGCGCGGGGCTCTGGGACGGGCGCTGAATGGTGGCGGTCACCCTGGTCAGCGCGGCACGGGCCTCCTCCTGCGTCATCACCTGGCCGGACGTGCCGGTCAGCGCGCCGCCGAGCAGGCCGAGCACCGCCACGGCCGCGCCGGTCGCGGCGACCGCGGCGGCGGCCCAGGCCAGGACGAGTCGCTTCACCCTCGTCACCTTTCCCCTCGTACGGCTAAGCGCGGGTTAAGACAGCCCTAAGACGGCGGCTCGTACCTCTGTTTACCGTCTACCGTTTCACCATATGGCTGACATCCTGCTGATTGAGGACGACGTGACGATCCGCACGGCGCTGAGCCGCGGGCTGCGGGATCTCGGCCACGCCGTCGCCTCCTCCCCCACCGCGCTCGACGGCCTGCGGCTGGCCGTGCAGGACCGGCCCGACCTGATCGTGCTCGATCTGGGGCTGCCCGACCTCGACGGCGCCGAGCTGCTGCGGATGCTGCGGGCGGTGAGCAAGGTGCCGGTCATCGTGGCGACCGCCCGCGACGGCGACGCCGAGATGGTGCCTGTGCTGGACGCGGGCGCGGACGACTACGTGGTCAAGCCGTACAGCGCGGCCCAGCTCGACGCCCGGATCAGGGCGGTGCTGCGGCGGGCCGGCGACCCGGCGCCGACGCCGCTCCAGGTCGGCGCGCTGCGCGTGGACCCGCGCGCCCGGCTGGCCGAGCTGGACGGCGCGGCGCTGGACCTGACGCCGCGCGAGTTCGACGTGCTGCACTACCTGGCGGCGCGCGCGGGCGAGGTCGTCACCAAGCGGGAGCTGCTGACCGAGGTGTGGCAGCTCCCGTACGGCGGCGCCGACAAGACCGTCGACGTGCACCTGTCGTGGCTGCGCAGGAAACTCGGCGAGACCGCCTCCGAGCCCCGTTACCTGCACACGGTGCGCGGCGTCGGGGTGAAGCTGGTCGAGCCGTCGTGAGGCGCTGGCTGGCGCTGCTGGTGGCGGCCACCACGTCGCTGGTGCTGATCGCGCTGCTGGTGCCGATGGCGCTGCTGATCCGTTCGGTGGCGGAGAACGGCGCGATGAGCCGCGCCACCGCCGCCGCCGAGTCGGTGGCCGTCTCGGTCGGCACGGCGGACCTGCCGCTGGCGGTCGAGCGCGTGGAGTGGCCCGTGACGGTGTTCCTGCCCGGCGGGCGCGTGATCGGCGAGGAGGCCCGGCGCACCGACGCCGTGGAGCTGGCGTCGACCGGCCGCAGCGTCACCGCCGAGTGCGACGACGGCAGGGAGGTGCTGGTCGCGGTGCAGTCGCCGGAAGGCACCGTGGTCATCAGGTCGTTCGTGAGCGACGCCGAGCTGATGCGCGGCGTCCGCGAGGCGTGGACGGCCCTGCTCGTGCTGGGGCTGGCGCTGGTCGTGCTGGGCATCGCCCTGGCCGACCGGCTGGCCAGGGCCATGACCGGGCCGATCGACGGGCTGGCCCGGGTGTCGCACCGGCTGGCCGGCGGCGACCTGGACGCGCGGGCGGAGCCGGGAGGGCCGACGGAGGTGCGGGCGGTCGCGCTGGCGCTGAACCACCTGGCCGGCCGCATCGGCGACCTGCTGGCGGCCGAGCGCGAGTCGGTGGCCGACCTGTCGCACCGCCTCCGTACGCCTCTGACGGGCCTCAGGCTGGACGTGGAGTCGCTGCGCGACCCCGAGGAGGCGGCGCGCGTGGGCGCCCGCGTGGACGCGCTGGAGCGCGCCGTCAGCGCGGTCATCACCGACGCCCGCCGCCGCTCGGCCGGGCGCGAGTCCTGCGACGCCACCGCCGTGGTGCGGGAGCGGGTGCGCTTCTGGTCGGTGCTCGCCGAGGACCAGGGGCGCGAGGTGGACGTCGCCCTGCCCGGCGGCGAGCTGCCCGTCGCGGCCGGCGCCGAGTCGCTGGCGGCGTGCGTGGACGCGCTGCTGGGCAACGTGTTCGCGCACACCCCCGAAGGGGCGTCCTTCTCGGTACGGCTCGCGCCGCATCCGAAGGGGGCCGAGCTCGTGGTCAGCGACACGGGCCCCGGATTCGACCCCGCCCTGCTCGCCCGGGGCAACAGCGGCGGCGGCTCGACCGGCCTGGGCCTGGACATCGCCCGCCGCACCGCCGAGTCCAGCGGGGGCGGCCTGGCCGTGTCGCCCGTGCCGTCCGGCGGCGCACGGGTTGAAGTGACGTTAGGGCGGCCTTAGCGCGGCATTACCGGCGACCGGGGTTTTCTTGAAGACATGCAGACCACTACGAAAATCATCGTCGCCAGCGCCGCCGCCATGGCCCTCGTGGCCGGCGGCTCCGCCGCCTTCGCCGCCTCCCAGGACTCCCTCGAAGGCCCCGCCTCCCAGAGCGTCGCCCAGACCGCCCCTCAGGTGACCGCCCAGCAGGCCATCGAGCTCGCCCTGAAGGAGGTGCCGGGCTCGTGGGTGTCGGAGGTCGACTTCGACGGCCGCGGCAAGAAGACGGACGTCTGGGAGGTCAAGACGATCAAGGGTGACGTCGAGCACGAGCTCGACATCGACGCCGCGTCGGGCAAGCTGCTCAAGCAGGAGACCGAGCGGGCCGACGACGATGACGACAGCGACGACGACTGACGCTCAGCACGAGTCGAGGATGCCGTCCATGGCGTCCTTCTCGGCCTTCGTCACCCAGAGCTCGTACTTGGCCTTGACGTCGATCTGACGGGCGATGTACGCGCAGCGGTAGGACCGGCGCGGCGGCAGCCATGTCGCCGCGTCGGAGTCGCTCTTCTGGCTGTTGAGCGGGCCGTCGACGGCGAGCAGGTTGAGCGGGTCGTTGGCGAACTCCTTGCGCTTGGCGTCCGACCACTGCTGGGCGCCCTTCTGCCAGGCGTCGGAGAGCGGGATCAGGTGGTCGATCTGGACCTTGCTGCTGGTGTCCTGGCCGCGCTTGAAGTTGATCGTCTCGCCGCCGTACGGGTCCTTCAGGACGCCGGTGAGGACGATGCAGTCGTGGGTGCCCTCCTTGAACGTCTCGTCGGTCAGGTCGCGCTTGAGAATGTCGTTACGGGTGTCGCAGCCGTTGCGGTCGACGTCCGCCCAGGCGGGGCCGAACTCGTCGCGGTCGAACCCGGTCTTCGGCGCCCGCCCCTTGACGGCCAGCTTCTCCAGCTTGCCGCGCGCGTCCTTGACGTCGACGTCGGACGAGGCTTTGCCGCCGTCCTCCGCCTGCTGTCCCAGTTGTGCTTCCAGCTCCCCGCACCCAGTGAGCATCACTACGGCGGCCAAACCCGCCAAGACCGCCCGAACACGCACTGCGACTCCCAGACTCGGCTATCGATCGTCTAGGTATATCAATTCCTCTTTGCCCGCGCTTTACCCCTCCAAGGCATCAATCAGCCACTCTCCGAGATAGTTCGCGTACGAGGAGCGAACGAAAATCCGGTACAAGTCGCCGTACCTCTGGAGGATCACCGGCGCCTTGCCGAGGACCGTCTGCGCGTGGCCGGTGAACACCCCCGGATGCAGGTCGATCGGGCACCCGGTGATCAGGACGTCCAGCGCCCCCGGACCGGTGAGCTCGATGACGGTCCGCTGCCCCGAGACGTCCACCCACCCAGGCCCCGGCTCAACCTCCCCGGCCACCAGCCACCACTCCGGCCCCAGCCGCATGCCCTTGCCCGGTTCCTCCCCCCGTACCTCCCACATCGGCACGAAGGGCACCTCCCGCACCCGCACCCGCCCACCACCCACCGCCGCGAACCGCTCCTTGAACCCCGCAGCCGGACTCTCCGCCCACATCCGCAGGACCGGAAAACCCCCGCCCCCGGACGACACCGTCCCTTCAGGTCTGGTGGGGGTGACCTCGGACGACACCGCCCCTCCAGGCGAACCGGAGGTGACCTCGGACGACACCACCCCCTGCGGTGAGACGGGGGTGACCTCGGACGACACCCTCCCTTGAGGTGAGACGGGGGTGACCTCGGACGACACCCTCCCTTGAGGTGAGACGGGGGTGACCTCGGACGGCACCGCCCCTTGAGGTGAGGAGGGAGTGGCCTCCGACGACACCACCCCTCCAGACGAGCCGGGAGTGACCTCGGACGACACCACCCCCTGAGGTGAGGCGGGGGTGATCTCGGACGGGGGGATTGCTTGGGGCGGGGGGTTCTGGGGGGTGGGGCCGCCGTCGCGGCGGTGGTTGTCCGGGTCGTAGAAGACCGGGGACACCACTCGCACGGGGATCGTCGTGTCGCCCGAGATGGCCGTCAGCCGGTCGCCGGGCGAGACGTTCCTGGCGAGCGCGAGGCTGATGGCGCGGCCGAGCGGGACGCTCGGGTAGCTGGAGGTGACGTGTCCGAGCATGACCCCGTCGGCGACGAGCTGGGCGCCCTCCTCCACGAACGCCGACGGATCCTCCGTCAGCAGGCCCACCAGCCGCTTGCGGTCCGTCCGGGAGGTGTCCGGCCGCGTGTGGGAGCGCTTGCCGACGAAGTCCGGCTTGCGCCCGGACACGATCCACGACATGCCGAGGTCCTGCGGGGTCACCGTGCCGTCGGTGTCCTGGCCGACGATCGGGAACCCCTTCTCGGCCCGCAGCACGTGCATGGTCTCGGTCCCGTACGGAACGGCGCCGAGGTCCAGCACCGCCTCCCAGAGCGCCCGCCCGTGGTGCCAGGGCACGTTCACCTCGTACGCGAGCTCACCCGAGAAGCTGATCCTGAAGACCCGGCCGGGCACGCCGAGCACGGTGGCGTCGGTGTAGCGCATGAACGCCAGGCCGACCGCCTCAGGGGCGACGGCGGCGATGACCCTCCCGGCCAGAGGGCCGGCCACGGCTACGGTGGCCCAGTGGTCCGTCACCGAGGTGAACCGCACGTCCAGGGACGGCCACTCGGTCTGGTGCCACTCCTCCAGCCAGTCGAGCACGGCGGCGGCGTTGCCGGTGGTGGTGGTCATCAGGTAGTGGTGCTCGCCCAGCCGGGTGGTGGTGCCGTCGTCGAACACCATGCCGTCGGCGGTGCACATCAGCCCGTAGCGGCAGGCGCCGATGGCGAGCGTGGAGTACATGTTGGTGTAGATCCGGTCCAGGAACGCGCCCGCGTCCGCGCCCCGGATGTCGATCTTGCCCAGGGTGGAGGCGTCCATCGCGGCCACGGCGGTGCGGGCGGCCTCGCACTCGCGCCGCACGGCCTCGCGCATGGTCTCGCCGCTGAGCGGGAAGTACCAGGGCCGCTTCCACTGGCCGACGTCCTCGAACACCGCTCCCCTGGCGACGTGCGCGCCGTGCATGGCGGTGGTCCTGGCGGGGTCGGACAGCGGTCCCCGGTCGCGGCCGGCCAGGGTGGCGAACGACACGGGCGTGTACGGGGGACGGAACGTGGTGACGCCGACCTGGCCGGGGGCGGCGCCGAGTAGCTCGGACAGCACGCCGACGACCAGTGCGCCGGAGGTCTTGCCCTGGTCGGCGCCGGTGCTCGCGGTGGTGAACCGTTTGACGTGCTCGACCGAGCGCATCCCGGCCCCGGTGGCCCTGGCCACGTCGGCGACAGTGACGTCCCGCTGGAGGTCCACGAACGCCGTGGGGTCGGGATCCAGCTCACCCCAGTACGCGGCGGGCGGCCGTAGAGCCTCCTCGTCCGACACCGGGACCCGTAACCCGGCGACACGACCGTGAGCCTCGGCGCCCGCCCGGTAGCCGTCCTCGATGGCCTGCGCTGTGCCGTACAACCCGCGGCAGGCGCCCGCGGGGCTCACGGCCTGCGCGGGCTCGCCGGGCACGAACGCGCGCAAAGTCTCGTCGAACCACAGCCTGCCCTGTGACTGGCTGAACAGGTGCACGGCCGGGTTCCAGCCGCCCGCCACGGCCAGCAGGTCGGCCTCCACGCGCCGGTCGGCGATCAGGACGGCCGCGAGCGTCCCGTCGTCCCCGGCAACGGTGCCGGTGACGCGCCCTGCCAGGGCGCCGGAGAGACCCTCCGGGCGGGGGTCCACGACGGCGGCGATCTCCACCCCGGCCGCCGCCAGGTCGCGGGCGGCTTCGTACCCGGAGTCCGCGCACGCGTACACGACCGCGCGGGCGCCGGGACGTACCCCGTACCGGTTGGCGTACGTGCGCGCGGCGGCGGCGAGCATGACGCCGGGCAGGTCGTTGCCGGGGAACGGCAGGGACCGCTCGTGCGCGCCGGTGGCCAGCACGACGCGGCCCGCGCGGAAGTGCCACAGCCGCTCGCCGAGCGGGCGGCGCTCGACGGCGACCACGTAGCCGTGGTCGTAGAAGCCGGTCGCGGTCGTCCTGGTGAGGACCCGCACCTCGGGCAGCGCGGCCAGGCGCGACTCGGCGGCGGCCACCCAGCCGAGCGCGGGCGCGCCGTCGAGCAGGACGCGGCTGCCCAGCAGGTCGCCGCCGAGCCTCGGCTGGTCGTCGACCAGGATGACCCGCAGGCCGGACTCCCCGGCGGCGAGCGCGGCGGCCAGCCCGGCGGGGCCGCCGCCCACGACGAGCACCTCGCAGTGCAGGTAGCCCTTGTCGTGGCGGCGATCGTCCACGGCGCCGGGGTCGAGCCGGCCCTTGCCGCGCAGGCTCCACGCCTCCAGGCCCGCGTGCAGCTCGACCGTGGTGGCGGCCAGCATCGGGTCGGCGCCGACCCGTACCAGCGCGTTCGGCTCCTCCGGCCCGGCGGTGAAGATCCCGCGCGGCCGGCCCAGGTTCACGCTGTGCCCGGCCACGCGCACGCCCGAGGCCAGCAGCGCGGAGGCGAGCGTGTCGCCGGGGTGGCCGTGCAGCTGCCGTCCGTCGAAGCGGAAGGGCAGCGTGACGGAGCGGTCGATCAGACCGCCGGACGGCAGACGGCTCATGGCGCCTTCCGGATCTCGTGGGTGACGGTGTGCCGTTCGACGGTGAACCAGGTGCGGCAGCCGAGCCCGTGGAACCAGCGCTCGCGGAACCAGCCTCTGGGGTTGTCGCGCATGAACACGTACTCGGCCCACTCGGCGTCGGACAGCTCGCCGGGCGCCTCCGGGTAGGCGATCCCGGCCTGACCGCCGTAGTGGAACTCGTTCTCGTCGCGGGGGCCGCAGAACGGGCAGTCGATGAGCATCATCAGTGCGCCACCGCCGCCGCGCCGTGCTCGTCGATGAGCGCCCCGCTGGTGAACCGGTCGAGCGCGAACGGCCCGGCCAGCGGATGGGGTTCGCCCTCGGCGATCGTGTGCGCGTAGACCCAGCCGGAGCCCGGCGTGGCCTTGAAGCCGCCGGTCCCCCAGCCCGCGTTGACGTACAGGCCGTCGACCGGGGTGCGGCCGATGATCGGGGAGGCGTCCGGCGACACGTCCACGATGCCCGCCCAGGTGCGCAGCACCCGCGCCCTGGCGAAGATCGGGAACAGCTCCAGCGCCGCCGCCATCTGCGCCTCGACGACGTGGAAGGCGCCGCGCTGGCCGTAGGAGTTGTACGCGTCGATGCCGGCGCCCATCACCAGCTCCCCCTTGTGCGCCTGGCTGACGTACACGTGCACGGCGTTCGACATGACCACGCAGTCGAGCACCGGCTCCAGCAGCTCCGACACCAGTGCCTGCAGCGGGTGCGACTGCAGCGGCAGCCGGATCCCGGCCCCGGCCGCGAGCACGGAGGTGTGCCCGGCGGCGGCGAGCGCGACCTTCCCGGCGGCGATCCGGCCGCGCGTGGTCTCGACGGCCAGCACCCGGCCGCGCTCGATCGCGAAGCCGGTCACCTCGCAGCCCTGGATGAGGTCGATGCCGTACGCGTCGGCCCGGCGGGCCAGCGCCCAGGCCACGTGGTCGTGCTTGGCGATGCCGCCGCGCCGCTGGAGCGTGCCGCCCAGGACGGGGTAGCGGGCCCGGCTCGACACGTTGACGATCGGGCAGAACTTCCCGACCTCGTCGGCGTCGAGCCATTCGGCGTCCACGCCGTTGAGCCGGTTGGCGTTCACCCGCCGCCTGGCCTCGCGCACGTCGCCGAGGTTGTGCGCGAGGTTGAGCACGCCGCGCTGGCTGAACTGCAGGTCGTAGTCGAGCTCGTCGCTCAGCCCCTCCCACAGCTTCAGCGAGTGCTCGTAGATGGCGGCGCTCTCGTCCCACAGGTAGTTGGAGCGGATGATCGTGGTGTTGCGCGCCATGTTGCCGCCCGCGAGCCAGCCCTTCTCCAGGACGGCCACGTTCGTGATGCCGTGGTTGCGCGCCAGGTAGTAGGCGGTGGCCAGGCCGTGGCCGCCGCCGCCGACGATGACGACGTCGTAGGCGGGTTTCGGATCGGGGTCGCGCCAGAGGAAGTCGGGATGGGTCACCGTCGGATCTTCTCCATCTTCGGGTCGAACAACGGCTCGGCGGCGACCTCGGCGGGCACGCGCCGGCCGAAGTACGTGACGTCCACCTGGGTGCCGGGCTCGGCCAGCTCGGCGGGCAGCCAGGCGTAGGCGATCGGCGCCCGTATCGTGTGGCCGTGGGCGGCGCTGGTGACGTACCCGACGGTGCGGCCCTGGTGCCTGACCGGCTCCTTGCCCATGACGACCTCGGCGGTCAGCAGCGGCACCAGCTTGCGGGTGACGTCCGTGGACAGCGCGTCGCGGCCGACGAAGTCCTTGCCGGTCTTGACCGCGAACCCCAGCCCCGCCTCGTACGGGTCGTGCTCGGGTGTCATGTCGACCCCCCACAGCCGGTAGCCCTTCTCCAGGCGGAGGCTGTTGAACGCGGCCCGCCCGCCGGCGACCGGCAGGCCGGTCGCCCACAGCGTGTCCCACAGCTTGAGCCCGAGGTCGGCGGTGGTGTAGAGCTCCCAGCCCAGCTCGCCCACGTACGAGACGCGCATCGCGGTCACCGGCACGTGGCCGACGTAACCGGTCTTGCAGGTGAAGTAGCGGAAGCCCTCGTGGGACATGTCCAGGTCGGTGAGCGGCTGCACCAGCTCCCTGGCGCGCGGCCCCCACACGCCGACGCAGCAGGTGCCGGGCGTGATGTCGCGCACGTACACGCCGCCGGGCGCGTGGCGGGTGATCCAGTCGAGGTCCAGGTTGCCGTTGGCGCCGATCTGGAACCGGTCCTCCTCGATCCTGGCCACGGTGAGGTCGGAGCGGATGCCGCCGCCGGTGTCCAGCAGGAGCGTGTACGTGACCGAGCCGGGCTTCTTGTCCACGTCGTTGGTGGTCAGCCGCTGCAGGAACGCCGCCGCCTTCGGGCCGCCGACCTCGATCCGCTTGAGCGGGGTCATGTCGTAGAGCGCGACGCTCTCGCGGGTGGCGTGCGACTCGGCCGCGGCGATCGGCGACCAGTAGCGGCCCGCCCACGCGTCCCGGCGGCCGAGGAACGCCTCGTCGCCGGGGAGGTCGTCCAGCAGCGGACGGTTGGCCTCGAACCAGTGCGGCCGCTCCCAGCCCGCGCCCTCCAGGAAGAAGCCGCCCAGCTCGCGCTGCCGGACGTGGAACGGGCTGGTGCGCATCGGCCGCGGCGCCTCCATCGGCTGCAGCGGGTGGATGACGTCGTACACCTCGACGAAGTTCCGCGCGCCGCGCTCGGCGACGAAGGCCGGGGAGAGCTGGACCGGCTCGAACCGGCTCAGCTCGCACTCGTGCAGGTCGGTCGCGGACACGCCGTCCACCAGCAGCTCGGCCACCGCCCTGGCGACCCCGGCCGAGTGCGTCACCCAGACGGCCTCGGCCAGCCAGAACCCCTCCAGGTGCGGCGCCTCGCCGATCAGCGGGAAGCCGTCGGGGGTGAACGAGAAGACGCCGTTGATGCCGTCCTCGTACGTGGTCCCGGCCAGCGGCGGCAGCAGTTCGCACGCGTCCCGCCAGGCGGGGTCGAAGTCCTCTTCGGTGAACGCCTGCACCGACGGCATCGTGGTGCCCTTGGGCCCGATCTCGTGCTGGGCGACGGGCATCGGGCGGTGGGCGTACGAGCCGACGCCGACGCGGTCGCCGTGGTGCCGGAAGTAGAGGTCGCGGTCCTGGTGGCGGAGGATGGGCCCGATGCCCGGGCTGCCGGCCAGCGGGCCCGATCTGGCGTACTGGTGGGCCAGCGGCTGCAGCGGCACGGTCAGCCCGGCCAGCTCGCCGATCGACGGCCCCCAGAACCCAGCCGCGCACACCACCACGTCCGCCTCGATGACCCGGTGCTCGACGACCCCGTGCTCGACGTCGGACTCGACCGCCACGCCGGTGACCCGGCCGCCGTGCTGCTCGACGCCCACCACCGTGTGCCCGCCCAGGAACCGCGCGCCGCGCTCCGACGCCCGCCGCGCCTGCGTCTCGCAGCAGCGGACGGCGACGGCCAGCCCGTCGGACGGCACGTGGAAGCCGCCGAGCACCTTGCCCGGGTCGAGCAGCGGCCACAGCTCGGCGCAGGCGGCGGGGTCGACCAGGCGGCTCTCCACGCCCCAGGACTCGGCCCAGCCGTGCTTACGGTGCAGGTCCTGCCAGCGTTCCTCGGTGGTCGCCACCTCCAGACCGCCGACCTGCTCGAAACAGCCCAGCTCGGTGTACTTGCGCACGGTGTACGAGGCGAACTCGGTCATGGTCTTGGACGGGTTCGTCTGGAAGACCAGGCCCGGCGCGTGGGAGCTGGAGCCGCCGGTGGCGGGGAGCGGCCCCCGGTCGACGACCGTGACGTCGGTCCATCCGCGTGCGGTCAGTTCGTCGGCCAGGGCACAGCCCACGATGCCGGCTCCTATGATCACCAATCGAGGCCGGCTCGTCATGCACCCTCCGGTTGTTCCTTAATACGCAACACGTACCGGACTACGCAACGAACATAAAGCCCAGCGATCGGCAGGACAAGAGCGTCTCTCAGCAGAGACGGACCGTCTCGTCTCCTGCTAGGATCGGCCCGTGCAGCGCAGAACCACACCTGACACGGGCCGCCGCAGCGAGGCCTCCCGCCGCGCCATCCTCGACGCCGCCTTCGCGCTGGCGGGCGAGGTCGGCTACGCCAAGCTCAGCATCGAGGGCATCGCCGCCCGCGCGGGCGTCGGCAAGCAGACGATCTACCGCTGGTGGCCGTCCAAGGGCGCGGTGCTCTTCGACGCCGTGCTGAGCCTGACCGAGGGGCGGGAGGGCGCGGAGGGCACGGCGCTGCCCGACACCGGCGACCTGGAGGCCGACCTCAAGCTGGTGCTGCGCGCCACCGTCGACGAGTTCGCCGACCCGGCCTACGACCGGCCGCTGCGCGCGCTCTCCATCGAGATCACGAACGACCCCGCGCTGGCCGCCCTCTACGCCGAGCGCCTGGAGAGGCCGATGAACGAGCTGAAGAAGGCCCGCCTGCGCGCCGCCCAGGAGGCCGGGCAGCTGCCCGCGGATCTCGACCTGGACGTGGCGGTCGACCTGATCTGGAGCCCGCTGCTGAGCCGCTGGCTGCACCGCTCCGGCCCGCTCACCCACGCCTACGCCGACGCCGTGGTCGAGACGGCGCTGCGCGGCCTCTACGCGCGCTGACCGGCGCGTCAGGTGATGAGCACGCCGCCGTCGACCGGCAGCGCGACGCCGGTGATGTAGGAGGCCGCGTCGCTCGCCAGGAACACCGCCGCCGCCACGAGCTCGGCCGGGTCGCCCGCCCGGCCCATCGGCACCCGCTGCTCCAGGACCCGCTCCAGATAGCCGGGCGGGTACTGATCGGTCATCTCGGAGGCGAAGAACCCCGGCACCAGGCAGTTGACCCGGATGCCGCGCCGCCCGGTCCACTGCTGCGCGAGGTCTCTGGTGAGGCCCTCCACGCCCGCCTTGGACGCGCTGTAGGCGGCCTGCGGGAGCCCGGCGGTGGTGCCGCCGAGCACGCTGCCGATGTTGACCACCGACGAGCCGGGCCGCATCACCCGCGCGCACGCCTGCGCCATCCAGTAGGTGCCGAGCAGGTTGACGTCGATCACCTGCCGGAACTCCTCCGGCGTCTCGCGCAGCGCGGGCACGGCGGTGCCGACCCCGGCGTTGTTGATCAGCACGTCGACCGCGCCGAACTCGGCCATCGCGGCCTCGGCCAGCGCGCCGCAGTCTTCGGCCCTGGCCACGTCGGTGGCCACGGCCAGGCACCGGCGACCGGTCTCCTCGACCAGCCGCCGCGTCTCTCCCAGCCGGTCGGCGCGGCGAGCGCCGATCACGACGTCGGCCCCGGCCTCGGCGAACCCTCTGGCGAAGGCCACGCCGAGCCCCGAGGACGCGCCGGTGACGATGGCGACCTTGCCGTCGAGCCCGAAACGCCGCAGCATGACTAGAGTCCGTACTCCTTGACGATGCGCTCGTGCCGCTCGACCTCGACGTCGACCTCGCGGGCCAGGTCGAGCCAGGCCAGCGGGTGGGACCAGCGCTCCGTGGCGTCGTCGAGCAGGGCGTCGACCTCGACCGGCGAGACGCCGGGCGGCACCGCCACCCAGCCGAACACACCGGGGAGCTGCTCGCCGCTCGTCGGGTGGTTGACCTGGTAGTTCTCGTCGCTGTAGACCCACATGGGCCAGCCGCGCTCGGCCATGACCTCGGTGAACTCGGCCCAGTCGCTCTCGCTCGGCGCGGCGCCGTCGAAGAAGTAGCTCGTGTAGCCGCCCGGCCGCAGGATGCTCACCGCCGCGAACGGCGGCACGAAGTTCTGCTGCTCCTCGGGGTCTTCGGGGAGCGGCTCCAGCAGCTGCGGGTCGAACACCACGAGGTCGCCGGCGTTGTAGTCCATGCCGCGCGGCTGCGGCAGCGCCAGCCGGGCGGTGGCGGGGCCGGTGCGGATGGACAGCACCTGGCGGCGGCCGCCGTCGGGCGCGGGGAGGATGACCCGGATCAGGCCCATCTCCTCCTCGATCGGCCCTTCGGTGGACTTGATCGGCATGCCGATCCTGGCGGCGCCCTTGCGGACGGCCGCCCAGTCCTCGGCCGCCGTGGCCATGACGATCATGCGCCAGACGTCCTCGTCGGCGAGCTCGTCGAGCACCTCCAGCAGCGCCTTGGCGCCCTTGACGTTGTCGTCGAGCTGCTGGGCGGCGGTGGCGACGATGCGGCGGGCGTCGACCCCGGCGCCGGCGGCTACGGCGTGCTCGGCGTTGTCGAGGGCCTCGGGCCAGCGCTCGCGGGCAGTGTGGAGGCGGGCCAGCGCGAGGTGCTTGGCGGCGTGCGGCAGCATGCCGGCCAGCTGCTCAAGGCGCTCGTCCTGGCGGGCCTCGATGAGGAGCGTGGTGAGGTAGCCGATGTCGTCGGGCTCGGCCGTGGCGATGTCGCCGGAGTCGACGAGCATCTTCCAGTAGATGTCGGCGCCGGACGCGGGGTAGCCGAGGAAGCCGAGGGTGGTGGTGTGGCGGCGGGTGGCCTCGAGGTCCTCGCCGGACAGCGGGGCGAGCCAGCCGATCCAGCGCTCGGGGTCGGCGTTGTAACCGTCGGCGGCGTCGAAGTAGGCGACGCGCTCCTCCAGCGGGCCGGGCGCCTCGGGCTCGGCGGTGGCGTCGGCGGCGGCGCGCAGCGCGGCGACGCGCTCGGCCACGCCGGCGTCGGCGCGCAGCTCGGCGGCGGCGGACTCGGCCAGGTCGGCCAGCGCCCTGGCCTGCCAGACGCCCTGCCGGGCGACGGCCAGGTCGCCCGCCACGAGGGCGAGCTCGACGCGGGAGCGGTAGCCGCCCATCATGCCGAAGTAGTCGATCCACTGGCGCAGCACGCGGCCGAGCTGCCAGGTGTTGGTGATCTGGGCGGAGCCGGAGAGCTTGTAGACGGCCTGGGCCCACTCGACGAACACCCGCGGGTGCTCGCCCACCACGTCGAGGTCGGGCAGCGCGTCGACGGCCTCGGCGAGGCGGTCGAGCTGCGCCAGGACGAGCGCGCGGCGCACGCCGTCGCGGTGGTCCTTGGCGACCGGGTCGTCGGCCTGGAAGCCGGCGGCGGCCTGCAGCGCGGTGAGCGCGTCCTCGGCGCGGCCCGCGGCGAGGAGCGCGCGGGCGCTCTCGGCGCCGAGCTCCCAGCTCGCCTCGCGGCCGGCGGCACGCAGCCGCTCGACGGCGGACTCGATGGAGGTGACGGCCTCCCCGGCGCGGCCGGCGTCGACGAGCGCGGCGGCGTACTGGGTCACCAGGCCGGAGAAGGCGGGCCCGGCGGGGTCGGCGCTCTCGATGGCCGGGGCCAGCAGCTCCAGCCGCCGGTCGGCGTAGCCGGGGCCGTCGGTGTTGGCCCACGCCACGGCGAGCGCCTCGACGGCCGCCGGGGTGGCCGGGCAGTCGCGGACGTCTTCGCGCTGGGCGAACGCGAGCAGCTGCTCGGCGTCCTCGATCGCGACCGCGCCCTGGACGCGGTCGCCGATGCGGCCGACGAGGTGCCAGTAGCGGGAGTAGAACTCCAGCCAGGGCTGCCCCAGGGCCTCCGCCTGCTGAGCGATGGCCGGGGCCATCACGTCGAGCTGCGGATATCGCCCTTCGTAGGCCTGCGCGGGCAGGTCTCCCAGAGCCATGGCGAGGCCCACGTTGCCCGCCTCGGAAAGCTGCTGCTGGGTTTCGCCGACCCACGCCCAGATGTCCACGTCCATGGGCAGTCAGTCTGCCAGGTCAACGAGCGTCCCCCAAACGCAGAAGCGCGATGAGCTCGTCCGATTCGTCATCGTTTAGCACGGAAAATACCGGTGCCATCAGGTCGTCGGTGGCGTCCTCGGCGGCGGCCCGGCGTGCGACGACGTCAGGTCCGGGGGTCGGATAGGGCTCCGGCCACTGGAAGAACTGGGCGATCATCTCGCCGCTCCGGTGGCCGAACGGCGTCGCGTCGTGGTCGGCGGCCAGCGTGGCCTCCAGAGGGCTCAGCCCGGCCGCGAGCACCGCGTTGGCGTGCAGCCCGCCCCGCAGCTCGCGGACCACGTGCATGAGCTGGACGGCCCGCGCGGGCGGATCGCCGGCGAGCGGCACGGCCCGCCACCCGGCGAACAGCGGCGCCCCGACCGGTGAGGCCGCCTCGACGACCTTCTCCAGCAGCTCGGCGATCCTGGCGCAGCCGTCGTAGCCGCCGAGCTTGCGCCGCCCCCAGTCCTGGCAGGCCCCGGCGGCCAGCTCGACGGCCTGGTCCACGGGCATCTTGCGGCCGCCCTCCCAGCTCTGCCTGACGTGCTCGGGCGGGAAGAAGACGGCCACCGAGGTGACCACGTCGGCCTCGCACTCGCCGAGCACCCCGCAGCGGCCGCGGAAGTAGAACTCGCGAGGCCCCAGGCCGTGCTCGTCGCAGACGGCCTTGGCCTCGCGGGAGATCATGAAGCCGCCGCCGTACTGCCCGATGGGCGCCTTGACCTGGACGGCTGTGGTGCGCGGGTCTGCCATCTCCACCCCTCTCGGTTCGGGAAACAGACCCAGCATCCCCTAGGAGAACATCATTCTGCAAGCATCAGCTCGCCGGAGGCCACGATGACCGCCGGGCCCCGCAGATAGCTGGTCTCCTCGTCGAGCACCACGGTGAGCGTGCCGCCCGTCACCTCGATCGTCCACGTGCCGGTGGTCTCGCCGGACAGCGCGGCGGCCGCGACCGCGGTGGCGACCGCGCCGGTGCCGCAGGAACGGGTCTCGCCGGAGCCCCGCTCGAAGACCCGCATCACCGCGCGGCTGGGGCCGACCGCGTTGAACAACTCGATGTTGACGCCGGCCGGGAACACCGCGGGGTCGAAGGTGGGCTGGTGGGTGAGGTCGAGCTGGACGACCGGGTCGCCGATCGAGCAGGCGAGGTGCGGGTTGCCCACGTCGACGTGGACGCCCTCGTACTCGTGGCCGCCCACCGTGGTGACGCTGGAGCCCAGCACGGCGGGCTTGCCCATCTCGACGGTGATCTCACCGTCAGGCTCCACCCGGACCAGGCGGGTGCCGCCCCGGGTCGCGATGGCGAACTCGCCCGGACCCTCCAGCCCCGCGTCGACCAGGTAGCGGGCGAAGACCCGGCTGCCGTTGCCGCACATCTCGGCCATGCCGCCGTCGGCGTTGCGATAGTCCATGAACCACTCGGCCTGCTGCCCCGCCACCTCGGGAACCTGCTTGGTGCGCACCACGCGGAGCACGCCGTCGGCCCCGACACCGGCCCGCCTGTCGCAGATGCGGGCCACGAGTGTGGCGGGCAGGTCGAGCTCGCCATCGGGATCGGGAAGGATGACGAAGTCGTTCTCGGTGCCGTGCCCCTTGAGAAAGCGCATTACCCGATTTTATCCGGACTACTGTCCGGCTATCAGCGCCAGGGACCGGTCGAGCAGGCCGGGGTCGTCGTACGGGAGCCAGCGCACCCGCGGATCGCGCCGGAACCACGACTCCTGCCGCCTCGCGAACCGCCGCGTCGCCCGCACCGTCTCGGCGAACGCCTCCTCCTCGCTCCACTCCCCTTCCAGGTAGCGGATCACCTGGGCGTAGCCGAGCGCCCGGCCGGCCGTGCGGCCCTCGGCCAGGCCCCGCCCGAGCAGCTCGCGCACCTCGCCGACCAGCCCCGCCGCCCACATCCGCCCGACCCTGGTCTCGATCCGCTCGTCGAGCACCGGCCTGGGCACCTCCAGCCCGATCTGCACGCTGGGGTAGATGGCCTCGTAGGAAGGCATGGTGGCGGAGAACGGCCGGCCGGAGTGCTCGATCACCTCCAGCGCCCGCACGATGCGCCGGCCGTTGCTCGGCAGGATCGCCGCGGCGGCGGCCGGGTCGAGCTCGCGCAGCCGCGCGTACAGCGGCCCGGCGCCGCGCTCGGCCAGCTCGGCCTCCAGGCGGGCCCTGATCTCCGGGTCGGTGCCGGGGAACTCCAGGTCGTCGATGGCCGCGCGCACGTAGAGCCCGCTGCCGCCCACCAGCACCGGCACGGCGATGGCCTCGATCAGCGGCCTGACCAGCTTCTGGTACTCGGCCACGCTGGCCGTGACCGTCACGTCCCAGACGTCGAGCAGGTGGTGGGGCACGCCGCGCCGCTCGGCCTCGGTGAGCTTGGCGGTGCCGATGTCCATGCCGCGGTAGAGCTGCATGGAGTCGGCGTTGACGCACTCCCCGCCCAGCCGCAGCGCGAGATCGACGGCGAGGTCTGACTTACCGGCCGCGGTGGGCCCCACGACGGCGATGACTGGGTGACGCACGCCTACCAGTGTGGCCTGCCCAGGTCAGCGGTCGCGCCCGGCACCACGTCACAGGTCGAGCAGCGTGGGCTGCAGGTAGCCCTCGTGGGTGAGCAGCCAGCGCTTGGTCTCGACGCCGACCCCGCCGCTGAACCCGCCCAGCCCGTTGCCCGCGACCACCCGGTGGCACGGCACCACGATCGGCAGCGGGTTGGACCCCATGATCGAGCCGATCCCGCGCGCGGGCACGCCGGTGCCGCTGCGCGCCGCCAGCTCACCGTAGGTCACCGCGGTGCCGTACGGGACCTCGTACAGGGCCTGCAGCACCTCGCGCCGCACGCCCGACGTCAGCCGCCAGTCGATCGGCGTCTCGAACCGCCGCGAAGCACCGGTGAAATAACCACTCAGCTCCTCGACCACGGAACCCGTACGATCCGGGTCATGGACCTCAGGCAGGCCGAGGCGGTCGCGCATCCGGTCACGGACGCCCCACCCCGACGCCACCAGCCCGTCCTCGGTGACGGCCAGCACGAAGGGCCCGACCGGCGTCGGCACCTCCGCGAACGCGACGGTGGTCGTCATGTCGTCTCGTGAACTCGTCATCCTCGGCACCTCCAGCGCGGTCCCCACCCGACACCGTAACCACAACGGCTACCTGTTGCGCTGGGACGGACAGGGTTATCTGTTCGATCCCGGCGAGGGGACCCAGCGGCAGATGCTGCACGCAGGGGTGAGCGCCAGTGACGTCCACTGGATCTGCCTGACGCACTTCCACGGCGACCACTGCCTGGGCGTGCCGGGCGTGATCCAGCGCATCGCGCGCGACAGGGTGCGCCACCCGGTGCGGGCCGTCTTCCCCGCCTCCGGCGCTGACTACTGGCGCAGGCTGCGGCACGCCGCCGTGTTCGCCGACACCGCCGTCATCGAGGAGCACCCGGTCTCCGGCGAGCTGGCCTCCACCGGCCCGCTGACCGCCCGCCGCCTGTCCCACCCGGTCGAGTCGTACGGATACCGCGTCCAGGAGCCGCCCGGCGTGCGCATGCTGCCCGAGCGGCTGGCCGCCCACGGCATCCGCGGGCCCGAGGTGGGCGAGCTGCAGCGCACCGGCTCGGTGCGCGGCGTGACGCTGGCCCGGTGCAGCGTGCCGAAGCCGGGCCAGGCCGCGGCGTTCGTCATGGACACCCGGCTGTGCGACGCGGTGTTCGAGCTGGCCGACGGGGTCGACCTGCTCGTCATCGAGGCCACGTTCCTGTCGGGCGAGCAGGCGCTGGCCAAGGAGTACGGGCACCTGACCGCGTTCGAGGCGGGGCTGGTGGCCGCCCAAGCGGGGGTGCGGCGGCTGGTGCTCACGCACTTCTCCGAGCGCTACACGTTCGCGGACGAGCCCGTTTTCCTGGGAGAGGTGCGGCGCTCCTTCGACGGGGAGGTCTTCCTGGCGCGCGACCTGATGCGGGTCCCGGTGCCGCGGCGCCGCCGCTGACACGCTCTCGTCCTGTGGTCACTCGTAGGGGCTGCGGCCCTCGCGCACGGCGCCGATCATGCCGACGGCGTACGCGTGAGCCGCCCGGTGCAGGCCGTGGCCGTAGCTGACCCGGGCCACGCCCAGCTCAGCCAGCCTGGCCAGGCTCGGCGCGCCCGGCTTGAACAGGATGTTGACCGGGCCGTCCACCTCGCCCACCAGCGCCCCGATCTCGTCCTCGGCCGACAGCCCGATCGGGTAGACGCAGTCGGCGCCCGCCTCCAGGTAACGCCGGGCCCGCGCCACCGCGTCGGCGCGCCCGCCGCCGTCGCGGACGATGTAGGTGTCGATCCTGGCGTTGACGACGAGCGCCGGTCCCGCCGCGGCGCGCACCGCCGCCAGGAAAGCGGCCTGCTCGTCCGGATCGACCAGTTCTCCGGTACGGGGGTCGGAATCCTCCAGGTTGCAGCCCGCGGCGCCGGTCTCCAGCAGCCGCCCGGCCAGCTCGGCCGGGTCCAGCCCGTATCCGCGCTCCATGTCGGCCGTCACCGGCACGTCCACCACCCGGACGACGCGGGACACGGCGGCCAGCATCTCGGCCACCGGCGTCGCCTCGCCGTCCTCGTAGCCCAGCACGCGCGCCACCGCGGCGCTGCCGGTCGCCACCGCCGGGAAGCCGGCCTCCCGGACGGCCGTCGCGGACGCGGCGTCCCAGGCGTTCGGCAGGATCAACGGCTTTCCCGGCACGTGCAGGGCACGCAGTGCCGCCGCCTTCTCAAGGGTCATGGCCGGAACCATAGGAAGGCGGGGCCGGTGGCTGTAGGTCCAATGCCCGCGAGAACCGGCAAGCCACTTCAGGTTTCGCAGAAGGCGCGGGGTGCGTCCGGAGGGTGAACGGCCGCGTCCCGCGCCACCGTGCTCGTGGTGTCAGCAGCCGCTCTTGGCGCACTGGCCGCCGACGGTGCCGGCCGGGCCGTCCGCCGGGTTGTCGCCCTCGTCGGAGGGCGGCGGCTTGGCCGCGGTCGTGGGCTTCTTGCCGCTGTCGCCCTGCTTCGCGGCGGTTTCCTGCTTGGCGCCGTCGCCCTTGCTCGCGGTGCTCTTGTCCGACGAGCCGGCGCGGGTGTCGCGGGTGTCGCCCGACGTGTCGCCCGATGTGTCACCCACGGAGGCGTCGCCCATCTCGGCGGCTTCCTCCTCGGGCAGGCCGGTGTCGGCGTCGCCCATGGTGGCCTCGTCGGCGGCCGCCTCGTCCTGCAGCGGCTCGCCCTCGCTGCCGGTCTCGCCGGCGCCCTGCTCGGGCCCCGCCTGCCGGCTCTGCTGGGTGGGCGTGCCCGTCTCTCCGGACCCGGCGGTCAGCGCGTAGCCGACGCCGCCCACGGCCATCGCCGCCACGAGTACGGACGCGGCGATGACGGTGATCTTTTTCTTCTTGCTCGGCCTGTTCCTGGCGGCCCGGCGGCTCTCGCCTGGCCCGTTGAGGATCTCAAGACGATCCGGCTCGGTCGGATCTTGCATGGTGTTACAGCTCCCTGCGGTCGTATCGGGAAAGCTCTCCGGCTTCCGCGGGCGATGGACCACACTAGCCGCAACAGCCGAATGCTCGCGCAACAATCACAAAGGAATCACGACTTGTCCCCCCAAGGTCCTATTCGCCCAGGTCGACGCCACCGCCTCGCCCCCGTCGCCGCGGTCACCGCCGTCCTGGCCATCGCCACGGCGGGAATTCTCCTCGCGTTCACCGGCCCGCGAATGCACCCTCGCAAATCCGCCCCGGAAATCGATCAGGAAAGCCCGCTTTTCGATCAATCCCGCCGCACGCCCCCACCCACGTGGACGTCCATTCCACCGCCCCATTCAGCCAGCCCAGAACCCCCCGCACCGGTGACGAGCGTCACCACCGAAACCCCCTGGCTCCACCCGATCCCCCCACCAAGGGCAACACCCTCGTCCCACCCAGGAGACGCCACCAGGCGTCCGGCAGACGTCCCAGAACGCCAGCCCCCCACCCGAGATCGCGAAGGCCCCCGTGCCCAACCCCGCACCCATCGACCCGAACCCCGGGAACGTTCCAGCACCCACACACCGAACGAGAACACCAGCACCGGCGAGGCGGTCACACTCACCACCGCCCCCTCACCCACCCCCGAGCCCCAGCCCAAGGCCCAGACCCCACCAGGACTCCCCGCCCCCGACCCCTGCGCCACCTTCCACGACTTCCGCCGCGAAGCCTGCTACGAGGCCCTCAAGAGCCTAGGAAAATGATCACCCGAGGTGAGCCCGCAACTCAGGAACTACGGCGGGCAGAGCAGGCCGAAGGCTTGCTATCGGCGCCCAGCCCGAGGGGTTTCCCGAAAAGCCCTTAAGGTCTTGATCTTTTACGGCGCGACCCACCCGAGCCAAGCCCACCCGACGATCAGCGAGCGGAACAGCCCGAAGAAGAAGGAGAAGTCGCCGGCCGGCCGATGGTAGGCATACCGAGGAGCACTCCGGACGGCTGAGGAGCCACACGCGCCTGCCAGGCGTCACCCGCCCGGGTGCGGCGCAGTTCGCGGACCGCCCCGTCGGCGACCAGGTGGTGCGGGGCCGCGTACGTGACCTCGACCGTGACCATGTCGCCCGGACGCGGCGTCTCCTCGCCCACGGCGAAGTGGACCAGGCGGTTGTCGGGCGCGCGGCCGGAAAGGCGGCGGGTGGCCTCGTCCTTGCGGCCTTCGCCCTCGGCGACCAGGATCTCCAGCGTGCGGCCGACCTGCTTCTTGTTCTCCGCCCAGGAGATCTCCTCCTGGAGGGCGACCAGCCGCTCGTAGCGCTCCTGGACGACCTCCTTGGGGATCTGGTCGTCCATGGTGGCGGCGGGGGTGCCCGGCCTGATCGAGTACTGGAAGGTGAAGGCGTTGGCGAAGCGGCTCTCCCGTACGACGTCGAGGGTCGCCTGGAAGTCGTCCTCGGTCTCGCCGGGGAAGCCGACGATGATGTCGGTGGAGATGGCCGCGTCGGGCATGGCGGCGCGGACCCGCTCGATGATGCCGAGGTAGCGCTCGGCGCGGTAGGAGCGGCGCATGGCCTTGAGCACCCGGTCCGAGCCCGACTGGAGCGGCATGTGGAGCTGGTGCATGACGTTGGGCGTCTCGGCCATGGCGGCGATGACGTCGTCGGTGAACGCGGCCGGATGCGGCGAGGTGAACCGGACCCGCTCAAGGCCCTCGACGTCGCCGCAGGCGCGCAGCAGCTTGCCGAAGGCGAGCCGGTCGCCGAACTCGACCCCGTAGGTGTTGACGTTCTGGCCGAGCAGGGTGACTTCGAGGACGCCCTGGTCGACGAGGGTGCGCACCTCGGCGAGGACGTCGCCGGGCCGGCGGTCCTTCTCCTTGCCGCGCAGCGACGGGACGATGCAGAAGGTGCAGGTGTTGTTGCAGCCGACCGAGATGGCCACCCAGGCGGCGTAGGCGGACTCGCGCCTGGTGGGGAGCGTGGAGGGGAAGACCTCCAGCGACTCCTTCAGCTCGACCTGCGCCTCGCCCTCGATGCGGGCGCGCTCCAGCAGCACGGGCAGGGAGCCGATGTTGTGGGTGCCGAACACCACGTCGACCCAGGGCGCCTTGCGGACGATCTCGCCCTGGTCCTTCTGCGCGAGGCAGCCGCCGACGGCGATCTGCATGCGCGGGTTGCGGACCTTGGCGGGCCGCAGATGGCCGAGGTTGCCGTAGAGGCGGTTGTCGGCGTTCTCGCGGACGGCGCAGGTGTTGAAGACCACGACGTCGGCGGTCTCGCCTTCGGTCACGGCGACGTAGCCGGCGCCTTCCAGCAGGCCGGACAGCCGCTCGGAGTCGTGCACGTTCATCTGGCACCCGTACGTGCGGACCTCGTACGTACGGGGGCTCTCCTGGGTCACAGTCATGGCATGAACAAGGGTAGTCGTTATGAGCCCTGCGCCAGCCGTACGCCTTCAAAAGACCAGCTTGACTGCCTGATGTGATCGGATCGGTACCGCCTGGTTAGTGACCAGCGTCCTTCGTACCTCTACCGTTTGGGTCCATGACGGAGAACGGGGACGCCACTCCACTCGTGCAGATGGAGCACGTCAACAAGCACTTCGGGGCGCTGCACGTCCTGAAGGACATCAACTTGACCGTCTCACGTGGCGAGGTCCTGGTCGTCATCGGCCCGTCCGGCGGCGGCAAGTCGACGCTCTGCCGGACGATCAACCGGCTGGAGACGATCGACGACGGCAGGATCGTCTTCGACGGCCAGGTGCTGCCGGCAGAGGGCAAGGCGCTGGCCAGGTTGCGCTCCGACGTCGGGATGGTGTTCCAGTCGTTCAACCTGTTCGCCCACAAGACCATCCGGGAGAACGTGACGCTGGGCCCGGTCAAGGTCCGCCGCCAGGCCAGGGACGCCGCCGACAAGCGCGCCATGGAGCTGCTGGAGCGGGTCGGCATCGCGGCCCAGGCGGACAAGTATCCCGCCCAGCTCTCCGGCGGCCAGCAGCAGCGCGTCGCCATCGCCAGGGCGCTGGCCATGGACCCGAAGATGATCCTGTTCGACGAGCCGACCTCCGCGCTGGACCCCGAGATGGTGCAGGAGGTGCTCGACGTCATGATCGGGCTGGCGCGTGACGGGATGACGATGGTGGTCGTCACCCACGAGATGGGCTTCGCCCGCAGGGCCGCCAACCGGGTCGTGTTCATGGCCGACGGGCAGGTCGTCGAGGAGAACACCCCTGACGAGTTCTTCACCAACGCGCAGACCGACCGGGCGCGTGACTTCCTTTCGAAGATCCTCACGCACTGACTAACGAGGCAGGTACACATGCACATGCGTCGAATGGGAGCGGTGCTCGCCGCGTTCGCCATGGCGGGCGCGCTGACCGCTTGCGGCGGCGATGACGCTGGCGGCGGCGGCGACGGCGGCGGCTCCTACGCCACCGTGATCGACAAGATCAAGGGTGGCGGCACCGTGGTCGTCGGCACCAAGTGGGACCAGCCGAGCCTGGGTCTGAAGACCGGGCCCGAGCCGGAGGGCTTTGACGTCGACGTTGCCAAGGCCGTGCTCAAGGAGCTCAACGGCGGCACCGACGTCAAGGTCGAGTGGAAGGAGTCGGCCTCGTCCAACCGCGAGCCGTTCCTGCAGAACGGCACCGTCGACATCATCTTCGCCACCTACTCGATCACCGAGGAGCGCAAGGGCAAGGTCACCTTCGGCGGCCCGTACGTGATCTCGCACCAGGACATCATGGTGCGCAAGGACGACACGTCGATCAACACCCCGCAGGACCTCAAGGGCAAGCGCATCTGCAAGGCTGCGGGCTCCAACTCCTACAAGCGCATCACCGACCCGCCGCCGGACGGCGAGCTCGACATCGACGCCACCACCGTCGACGCGGCGAACTACTCGGAGTGCGTGCAGAAGCTCAACGGCAGCAACCTCGACGCCGTCACCACCGACGACCTGATCCTGGCGGGCTTCGCCAAGCAGGCGGGCGGCAACTTCAAGGTGCTGGGCCAGGGCTTCACCGACGAGAAGTACGGCGTCGGCCTGAAGAAGGGCGACACCGCGACCTGCGAGGCCGTCAACACCGCGATCAAGACGCTGTGGGACAACGGCCAGATGAAGACCATGCTGGACAAGTGGTTCGGCGGCATCGAGGGCCTGCCGCTCTCGACCGAGGCACCGCCGGCCGAGGGTTGCGCCTGATCATGTCGTAGGCGGCGGCCGGGATCCCGGCCGCCGCCCTCCTATGCGGTGGAGCACGATGGACGAACTAATCAAGTACGCGCCCGTCCTCGCGGAAGGCTTCCTGGAGAACGTCAAGCTCTCCCTCGTGGCCGCGGTCGCCTCCCTCATCCTGGGCACGATCCTCGTGGGGATGCGGGTCTCGCCGACGCCGGTGCTGCGTGCGGCCGCCACCGTCTACGTCAACGTGGTGCGCAACACGCCGCTGACGCTGGTGCTGGCGTTCTCCGCGCTGGGCCTGAGCGACCAGCTCGGCCTGGTGTTCTCCCAGGAGCCGAGCGTCAACTCGTTCTGGATCGTCGCGATGGGCCTGTCGTTCTACACCGCGTCGTTCGTGTGCGAGGCGCTGCGGGCCGGCATCAACACGGTGCCCCTGGGGCAGGCCGAGGCGGCGCGGTCGATCGGGTTGTCGTTCTTCCAGTCCCTGCGGCTGATCATCCTGCCGCAGGCGTTCCGGGCCGTCATCGCCCCGCTGGGCAGCGTGATGATCGCCATGATCAAGAACACCACGGTCGCGACGGCCGGCGGCTACCTCGCCGACGCGGCCGCCACCATGAAGGAGGTCTTCGACACCACCGGCGCGTCGATCCCCATCTTCATCGGGATCGTCATCGCGTTCATGGCCCTGACCATGCCCATCGGCTACTTCACCGGTTGGTTGTCCCGACGTCTGGCGGTGGCCCGATGAACCTTTCCGTCCTGTTCGACACCCCGGGCCCGCGCGGGCGGGTGCGCAACCACCTGCTCACCGCGGTCAGCGTGCTGGTCGTGGGCGGCATCGCCTACTGGGTCTATCTGGGCTTCGACGCCAAGGGCCAGTTCGAGGGGAAGATCTGGGAGCCGTTCCTCGACCCCTACACCTGGCAGACGTGGATCCTGCCCGGCCTGGCCGGCACGCTGCGGGCCGCCGCGCTGGCCGCGGTGCTCGCGCTCGCGTTCGGCGCGATCTTCGGTCTGGCGCGGCTGTCCGACCACGCCTGGATCCGGATCCCGGCCGGGCTGGTGGTCGAGGTCTTCCGGGCCATCCCGCTGCTGCTGCTGATCTTCTTCATCTTCTACCTGGCGCCGACCGTGATGGGCGGCGGCGACTACGCGTTCATGGCCGTGGTGCTCGGCCTGACCCTCTACAACGGGTCGGTGCTGGCAGAGGTGGTCCGGGCCGGCGTGCTCTCGGTGCCGAAGGGCCAGGCGGAGGCCGCGTACGCGGTCGGCATGCGCAAGAACCAGGTGATGCGGCTGGTGCTGCTGCCGCAGGCGGTCACGGCCATGATGCCGGCGATCGTCAGCCAGCTCGTGGTGCTGCTCAAGGACACCGCGCTCGGCTACATCATCGCCTACGTCGACCTGCTCAACACCGGCTTCAAGATCCTGCCGGCGGTGTTCTTCGGCTCGCTGATCCCGGCGGCCATCGTCATCGGCATCATCTACGTCGGGCTCAACATGGCGCTCAGCTACCTGGCCCACTGGCTGGAACGCCGCAGCAGGCGCAGCCGCAAGACGGCGGCGCCCCCGGTGGCGCCCCCCGGCGCGGAGGCGATCGGCCTGCGCTCCGGCGGCGGGCTCGACAGCACCGACTGACCCACGAGCGGCGGGGATTTCCGGCAGGATGCGGGTATGCCCGCCGCTCTGTGGCCCTCACCCATCTCCACCTCCGACGTCGCCCGGGCGGCGGCTCGTCCGGCCTGGCCCGTCGTGTCCGGCGGCGCCGCCTGGTGGACGGAGGACCGCCCCGGCGAGGGCGGGCGCACCACGATCGTGCGCCTCACCGCCGACGGCGCCCGGACCGAGCTGCTGCCGCCGCCGTGGAACGCCCGCACCCGCGTGCACGAGTACGGCGGCCGCCCCTACGCCGTCACCTCCGGCGGCGACGTCGTCTTCACGGAGCTGACCGACCAGCGGCTCCACACCCTCGACCGGTCGGGCGAGATCAGGCCGCTCACTCCCGAGGGCGACCGCTACGCCGACCTGGTGGTCCGCGACGACCAGGTGTGGTGCGTCCGCGAACGCCACCTCGACGGCGGCAAGGTCTCACGGTCGATCGTGTCCGTCCCGCTGGCCGGGGGCGAGGCCGCCGAACAGGTCACGGGCCACGACTTCTACGCCTTCCCCACGCTCTCCCCCGACGGCCGGCTGCTCGCGTACGTGTGCTGGAACCACCCCCGGATGCCGTGGCACGGCACCGAGCTGCGCGTCACCCGCCTGTCCGACGGCGAGACGTGGACCGTGGCCGGCGGCCCCTCGGAGTCCGTCCTGGCGCCCCAGTGGCGCGATGACGGCCGGCTCTACCTGATCTCCGACCGCTCCGGCTGGTGGAACCTGTACGCGGCCGACATCGGCGGCGGGGAGCCGGAGCCGCTCTGCCCGCGCGAGGAGGAGTTCGCCTGGCCGCTGTGGTACCTGGGCGGCCTCCCGTACGCGGTCCTCGCCGACGGCCGGCTCGCCGTCCTGCACGGGCGCGGCGACCTGCGGCTCGGCGTGCTCGACCCGCTCACGGGCGTCCTCACCGACCTGGACACCCCGTTCCCTGGGTGGGCGCCGACGCTGGCCGCCGACGGCGCCTCCGTCCTCGGCATCGGGTACGGCCCGGCGACCCCGATGTCCGTGACCCGGGTGACCACGGCCATCGGAACCCCCGGCGGGATCGAGGTGCTGGCGGCTGACCCCGGCGGGTTGCCCGACCCGGCCTACCTGCCGGAGCCTCGGGCGGTGACGCTGCCGGGCGAGGACGGCCGGGAGGTGCACGCGTTCCTGTATCCGCCCGCGCATCCGGACCACGCCGCCGACGGACCTCACCCGTACGTGATCTTCGTGCACGGCGGGCCGACCGCGCACGCCACCACCGCGCTCGACCTCGGCAAGGCGTTCCTGACCTCGCGCGGCATCGGCGTGCTCGACGTCAACTACGGCGGCTCCACCGGCTACGGCCGCGCCTACCGCGAGTCGCTGAAGGGGCAGTGGGGGCTGGCGGACGTCGCCGACACCGTGGCCGCCGCCCGCTGGCTGGCCGCCGAAGGGCACGCCGACCCCGGCCGGATCGCCGTCAGGGGCGGCAGCGCGGGCGGCTGGACCGTGATGGCGGCCTGCTGCCGGCCAGGCGCGTTCGCCGGCGGCGTCTCGTACTACGGGGTGAGCGCCCTGGGCCCGCTCAACGCGCACACCCACGACTTCGAATCCCGCTACGTGGAGTGGCTCGTCGGCCCCGAGGACTCCCAGCTGTACGCCGAACGCGAACCGCTCGCCCTGGCCGGCGGCGTCTCCTGCCCGATGCTGCTGCTCCAGGGGCTCGACGACCCGGTGGTGCCGCCGGAGCAGTCGGCCGCCTTCGCGGAAACGCTGTCGGAACGCGGCATCCCCTGCACCTACCTGGCCTTCGACGGCGAGGCGCACGGCTTCCGCCGCACCGAGACCCGCTCCACCGCGCTCGCCGCCGAGCTCGCCTTCTACCAGCAGATCTTCCGGTGAGAGGTCAGCGCGCGAACTCGGTCGCCCGCGACTCCCGCACCACCGTGATCCGGATCTGCCCCGGATAGGTGAGCTCCTCCTCCACCTGCTTGGCCACGTCGCGGGCGATCACCTGCGCCTGGATGTCGTCGATCGCGTCCGGCTTGACCATCACCCGGATCTCCCGCCCCGCCTGCATGGCGAAGACCTTCTCCACGCCGTCGTAGGACTGCGCGATCTCCTCCAGCCGCTCCAGCCGCTTCACGTACGCCTCCAGCGACTCGCGGCGGGCGCCGGGACGGCTGCCGCTGATGGCGTCGGCCGCCTGGGTGAGCACCGCCTCGACGGTGCGCACCTCCACCTCGTTGTGGTGCGCCTCGATGGCGTGCACCACGTCCTCCTGCTCGCCGTAGCGGCGCGCGATCTCCGCGCCGATCAGCGCGTGGCTGCCCTCCACCTCGTGGGTGAGCGCCTTGCCGATGTCGTGCAGCAGCGCGCAGCGCTTCATCAGCGTCTGGTCGAGCTTGAGCTCGGCGGCCATGATGCCGGCGATGTGGGCGGACTCGATGAGGTGCTTGAGCACGTTCTGCCCGTAGGAGGTGCGGTAGCGGAGCTGGCCGAGCAGCAGCACCAGCTCCGGGTGCATGTCGGTGAGGCCCAGCTCGACCAGCGCGTCCTCGCCGGCGCGGGCGCACAGCTCCTGCACCTCGGCGCGGCTGCGGTCGTGCGCCTCCTCGATGCGCTGCGGGTGGATCCGGCCGTCGAGCACCAGCTTCTCCAGCGTGAGCCGCGCCGTCTCCCTGCGAACCGGATCGAAACACGACAGAAGCACCGCTTCCGGGGTGTCGTCGATGATCAGGTTGACGCCGGTGGTCGACTCGAACGCCCGGATGTTGCGGCCCTCGCGGCCGATGATGCGGCCCTTCATCTCGTCGCCCGGCAGGTGCAGCACGCTGACGACCGACTCCGCGGTCTGCTCGGTCGCCATCCGCTGCACCGCCAGCGTCACGATCTTGGTGGCGCGCTTCTCGCCCTCGCGGCGCGCCTCGCCCTCGATCTCCCGTACGATCAGCGCCGCCTCGCGCTTGGCCTGGTGTTCGATGTCGCGCACCAGCTCGGCCCTGGCCTGCTCGCCGGTCAGCCCGGCCACCCGTTCCAGGATGACCCGCCGCTCCTCCTCCACCTTCAGCAGCTCGGCCCGCCGGTCGGCCAGCTCGATCTCCGTCTCGGCGAGCTTGCGGTCGCGCTCGGCCTGCCGCCTGGCCTCCTCGTCGAGCCGCTGCTCCCGCTCGGCCAGCCGCTGCTCCCTGCGCTCCAGGTCGGTGCGGAGCTCCTTGAGCTCCGACTTCAGGATCCGGCTCTCCTCCTCGACCTCCCGCCGCATCTGCGCCGCGCTCTCCGCCGCCGCCTCGGACCTGCGCAGGATCTCCTCGGCGTCGGACTCGGCCCTGTCGCGGATCTGGCCCGCCTCCGTACGAGCCTGCTCCAGCTCGTCGTGCACGGCCTCCAACTGCTCCGGCGTGGGCTTGGCGCCTCTCGGGACGCCTCCCGAGGTGCGCCTGACGACGATGAAAAGGGCTGCCATCATCCCGCAGGTCAGTACGAGCACCGCCACCGACAGCACCACGACAAGCGGCCCCATGTACGCCCCGCCCTCCTCGCGTCGTCAACACCCACAAACGCGGCCCTCGCACGGGAGGGTCACGGGCGCGGCACGGAAAGCCCCGGGACAGCTATCAAGCACAGGCCGACTTCGTGCCGACCGCAACAGCCGGCACCTCGTCCGCCTCGATCAACCAAGCTCGCTCGTATGTCGTTCACCGGTATGGCAATCCGCACTGCGCGGAGTAACTCCTCACTGCCGTCGAGGTTATGCGTCGAACAGGTCACGAGCAAGCAAACGACTTACCAAGCGTGTCTTACCCGACACCCTCGTCAGTCGATCCCGTCCAGGTTGACGATCTGATATTCGCCGGGCAACCGGTGAGCGACGAGCGGGCCCTGGGCGGACCTGAGCCGGACGACGCTGACGCCTCCTTCCTCGCTGGGCGCGTGCTCCAGGTGCGCCGACCTGCCGGTCCGCACGTCGTACAGAACCTGCCCGTCCGTGAACCGGGCCAGAGGTCCGGTCGTGAACCGGTCGGCGGCCAGCTCCGCGTGGGCCCCCGGCGGCAGGTCGCGTTCGTCCGAGCCGTCGCGCAGCCGGTGGAAGCCGCTGCCGTCCTGGCGGACGCCCGCGCAATGGGTCACCCCGCAACGGACGTACTGCTCGCCCGGATGGACGACGGCCGTGCTCGTCTCGCCCGTCTCGGCGTTGAGCAGCCGCTGGAAGCTGGGCTCGTTGTCCGGCGTGTACTCGCCCGGCGTGCCCACCCACGGCCAGCGCAGGATGTGGTGCCTCTCCGCTCCCGGCACCGGCGTGGGGGCGCCGCCCTTGATGGGGACGGTGTAGACGCCGCCGTTCTCTCCCAGCGAGAAGGCCAGCCGGTCACCCGCCACGGCGAAGGCGTCGGACCGGCCGCGGATCGTCTCCGTCATGCGGATCTCCCGCGGCTCGCCGCCTCGGACGGGCACCCACCAGAACCGGGAGGCGCCGCTGTCGCCGAACGCCTCGAAGTAGACGCGGTCGCCGACCACCTGGAAGCCGTCGGCGTGCTTCCCCGTGGAGGTGCGGATATCCGTGATCTTGCGGGCCTTCCGGGTCTCGACGTCGTAGGCGTAGATAGCGTTGGCCAGCTCGTGACCGGCCCAGGTCTCCACCAGGATGGTGTGGTCGTCGATGAACGCCCGCGGGTGATACTCGCGGCCGTTCGGAAGCTTGTCCGGGATCCGCCACACCGCGTCCGGCCAGACCTTCTCCAGAGCGGGCGGGATCTTCGCCGGCGGCTGCCGATCTCCCTGCGGCGGCCCACCGGACGTCGCCTCGGGCTCCCCTGGCTGGTCCGTCTGCCGGCCGGGCGTCGTCTCCGGCTCCCCTGGCTGGTCCGTCTGGAACGGCCCGCCCGGCGTCGTCTCGGGCTCCCTCGCATCCCTCGGGATCTCGATCTCGGACCGCTCCGACGCCGGGCCGGAGTCGTTCCCGGCGCCCCGCACCACCGCCCCGACACCGCCCGCGATCACCACCACCGCCACGGCCGCGATCAGCGCCTGCCCGCGCGCCCGCCGCTTGCGCGACCGCGTCACCATCCGCCCCGACAGATCGGACGGCGCGCGCGGCGCGCGCTCCGCGGCCTTCCCCAGCGCCCGGCGGAGGCCGGCCTCCAACTCCGTGCTCATGACGACCTCCCGTTCACCGATGCGGATCGTGCCACGACGGCCCGCAACTTGCCCAAGCCGAGCGAGGCGTGACTACGCACCGTCCCCTGCGAGATCCCCAGCACCTGGGCGATCTCCGCGTCGGTCAGCTGCTCGTAGTAACGCAGCACCAGCACCACCCGCTGCTTACGCGGCAGCCCCTCCAGCGCCCGCCACAGCCCGTGCTCGCCATCGGACGGTGGCGCGTCCACGTACGACTCCTCCGGCGGATCCCACGCCAGCTGCTCCCGCCGGCGTAACCGCCAGACGCTGATGTGCAGCCTGGCCATGATCACCCGCGTGTAGCTCTCCGGGTCCTGCTTCCGCCGCACCCTCGGCCAGGCCCGGTGCAGCCTGATGAGGGCCTCCTGCGTCAGGTCGGCCGCATCGTGCGGGTTGCCGCTGAGCACGTACCCGTAACGCAGCAACGCGTCGGCCCGCTCAGCGACGAACTCCGCGAACCACGACTCGTCGTCCAAATGATCTTCACCTTCTTCGTAGCCTCCCCCTCCAGACGGCCACACAGGTGAATTCGTTGAACCGCGACGAATCTCCCGGCGACTCGGTACGGGGCCACGCAAGAAACCCCTGCCGGGCTCCAGCCCCCGCCCAGGACCTGTACCACTGCCGGAGACCACCTTCGCCGAGGTCATCCGCCGCCAGGGCCACGGGTACTCGTCCTCGACGCACCACCGGCCTACGGGTACTCGTCCTCGACCTCGACGCCCTCCTGCTCCAGAGCCTCCCGGATCACCCGGAACGACAACCCTGGCGGGTAGCCCTTTCTCGCGAGCATGCCGGCCAGGCGGCGAGTGCGGACCTTGGAGTCCAGGGAGCGAGTGGAGGGCAGCTTCCGCTCCACGAGGCGCCGGGCGGTCTCCTCCTCCTGATCCGGATCGAGCCGCTCGACGGCGTCCTTCACCGTCTCCTGGTCGACCCCGCGATGCCGCAACTCGTTGGCCAGAGCCCGCTTGGCCAGGCCCCGGCCGTGATGCCGGGAGTCGACCCAGGCCTCGGCGAACGCCTCGTCGTTGATGAGCCCCAGCTCGGTGAACCGGTCGAGCACCGACTCCGCCACCTCGTCGGGCACCTCCCGCTTCCGCATCGCCTCGGCCAACTGCGCCCGCGTCTTGGGCGCCATGGTGAGCAGCCGCAGGCAGATCGCCCGCGCCACCGCCTCAGGATCGGCGGGGGGCGCCGCTGCCGCTCCCGAACCGGCATCCGGCCCATCAGCCGGCCATCCCCGCCCGGCCTTCCGTCCGGACCGCCTCCCCTTACGCCCCTTCCTCGCCTTCTCCCCGGAACCTGGGTCCACCCCCGGCGTCGCCCAGAACTCCGTACCCGCAGCCGACGCCCCCGCAGGAGTTCCGGTCCTTGCGTCCGACACCCCCGCAGATGTTCCGGTCCCTGCGTCCGACACCCCCGCAGGAGTTTCGACCCCTGCGTCCGACACCTCCATACGAGCCTCGGTCCCCCCATCCGAAGCCCCGATTCTCTCGTCCGCCGGCACCGCACCGCCCGGCACCTCACCATCCCCTGCCGACGCCGCACCATCATCCGGCGCTTCACAGGACGCGCCCTCTGACGAGACCGCACCGCCGCCCGTCGCCTCTCCGGACGCATCCCCCAGTGGGACCGCACCACCGCTCAACGCCTCACCTGAAGCATCCCCTGATGACGCCGCACCACCGCCCGACATCCCATCGGACGCGGCGTGGGAAGCCGCCGCACCGCCGTCCTGCTCATCGAGGGCAGTGTCGGGAGAAAGAGAGGACGCCCCATCTCCGGCGGGTCTCCCCTCCTCGGCGGCCTGCCCAGGCTGCGAGACACTCACGACGGACGTGACACTCCTCCCGGGCGTGACTTGCGGCGTGTCATGCGAATCCGCATCGTCCCGACCGACCTCCTCACCGGAGAACGCAGTCCGGGAGTCAGCGGCTGCAGCGTCGGAGCCTGCGGAGGAAGAAAGCATGTCATCGGACGCCACAACGGATTCCCGCTGACGACGGCGCTGCTCGCGCCACTCTTCAGGCGAAGGCCAACCACCGCTCCCACCACTCGTCGCGGAAGAAGACCCCTTCCTCGAAATCCCCTGATCAGTCAACCCGTCGCCTCGCCGGAAAACGGAACCGGCCCGCTCCCCGCCCGAGCGACCACCGCCGCCCCGTCTTTCAGCAGCAGCACCGCCACCAGCCCGTTCCCCAGGCGAGGCACCATCAGCCCGCACCCGGTCGAAAGGACCATCGGCCCCTACGCGGTTATAAGGACCATCGGTCCGCACCACGCCGAAAGAGCCGTCAGACGGTTCCTCACCGGACGCATCATCGCCCTGAGCCCCGTTGAAAGGACCATCGACCCGCACCACGCCGGAGGAGCCGTCAGACCGTTCATCACGGGAAGCATCATCGCCCCGAGCCTCGCCAAAAGGACCGTCAGACTCTTCGCGGGAAACACCATCGACCCGAGCCTCACTGGTAGGGCCGTCACCTGGCTCCGCTGCGGAAGATCCACTGAAGGCTCCCAGTGTGAAGCCGCCAGGCACGGAAAGATTCTCCTGGGAGACCGCCCGCCCCTCCCCCGGCTGAGCCTCCAGAGACCCCCCCTCGGGCACCGAATACTCCCGCCGTGCCTCCGAGGACAGCCCCTCATCAACCCCCTCCGGCGTGAAGGATCCATCCGCAGGTCGCCCTCCCGTATCCAAATCCCGCCGCGACTCCTCTAGGGACAGCCCCATAGGCGCCTGCTCGCGGACAGCTTCAGACCGCCCCACCGCGTCCCGTCGCCCCTCCCGGGACAGCTCTTCACCAGCCTGCCCCCGTACGGAAGAGTTGCCCCCAGACTGCCCCGCCGCAACCGGATCGTCCCGTGACGCTTCCGGGGAAGCCTCCTCGGCGGCCCGCTCCCGTACCGAGAAGCCACCCGCCGCTCGCCCCTCCAGGGACGGCTCTTCACCAGCCCGCTTCCCGGATTCCCCCTCAGCAGAGGCCGTGTCAGGGCTCTGCGGATCGCCCCAGAAGGGGTGGCTTTGCTGGGGTTCGCCCGCCGGCCGTGTCCACCAGGTGTCTTCAGGCGGCGGCTGCTCCCCCGGGGCGCGGCCGCCGAAGAAAGGGTGGCGCCCGCCGGGTGGGGCGCCCTCGGATGAGGAGCGCCGGGGTTTGCGGCGGGATGAGGCCGGGGCGCCCCGGTCGGGGGGCGCCGGATCCGTGTCACTCATGCGCCGACCGATCAGACGTCACCAGGCTTCGGCGTGGACTTGGAGCCGCGGCCGGACGCGGCGGGCGCCTTGGCGGGCGCGGGAGGCGCGGGGGCCTCGGCGGGCTCGTCGAGGCGCGGGCCCACACCCAGCTTGTCCTTGATCTTCTTCTCGATCTCGTTGGCCATGTCGGGGTGGTTGCGCAGGAAGTTGCGCGCGTTCTCCTTGCCCTGGCCGAGCTGGTCGCCCTCATAGGTGTACCAGGCGCCGGACTTGCGGACGAAGCCGTGCTCGACGCCCATGTCGATGAGGCCGCCCTCGCGGGAGACGCCCACCCCGTAGAGGATGTCGAAGTCGGCCACCCGGAAGGGCGGGGCCATCTTGTTCTTGACCACCTTGACGCGGGTCCGGTTGCCGACCGCTTCGGTGCCGTCCTTGAGGGTCTCGATGCGGCGGATGTCGAGGCGGACCGAGGCGTAGAACTTGAGCGCCTTGCCACCGGTCGTGGTCTCGGGGCTGCCGAACATCACGCCGATCTTCTCGCGGAGCTGGTTGATGAAGATGGCGGTGGTGCCGGTGCTGCTGAGCGCGCCCGCGACCTTGCGCAGGGCCTGGGACATCAGGCGGGCCTGGAGGCCGACGTGGCTGTCGCCCATCTCGCCCTCGATCTCGGCCTTGGGCACCAGGGCGGCCACCGAGTCGATGACGATGATGTCGACGGCGCCGGACCTGATCAGCATGTCGGCGATCTCCAGCGCCTGCTCGCCGGTGTCGGGCTGGGAGACCAGCAGGGCGTCGGTGTCGACGCCGAGCTTCTTGGCGTATTCGGGGTCGAGGGCGTGCTCGGCGTCGATGAACGCCGCGATGCCGCCGGCCCGCTGCGCGTTGGCCACCGCGTGCAGCGCGATGGTGGTCTTGCCGGAGGACTCCGGACCGTAGATCTCGACGATCCTGCCGCGCGGCAGGCCGCCGATGCCGAGCGCGACGTCGAGGGAGATCGACCCGGTCGGGATCACCTCGATGGGGGCTCGGGCGTCATCGCCGAGGCGCATGACGGAACCCTTGCCGAACTGCCGCTCGATCTGGGCGAGGGCGGTCTCGAGGGCCTTCTCGCGGTCGTTGATAGCCATGGGAGCTCCCTCTTGAGGGTCGTGGTCGGAATCAGTCGAGTGAAAGCTACGGTCTGCCACCGACATTTTCCCGGAAGCGGTCGTGGAAGACGTGGCCCGGCGAGCCCATCGTAGCCGAACGGCTGTTCGATCACACGCACGTCCGCGAGGAAGTCTGCCCGCGCCCGGATGCGTTCCCGCAGCCTGGGGAGACTCCTGGAAAGAGGGCAGGAGGTGACCACGTGGCGAGCTCGTACACCAGCGAACGGCGCGCTCATCTGCAGGGCCTCGCCGAGGTGCTCCCTCGCTACGGGCTGGTGAGCCGGATGGTGGGCGAGGAGGAGCCGCTGTTGTGGGTGTGGCATCCGCACACGAGCAGGCAGACCCTGGTCTTCGCCACGCCGTCGGAGCGGGGCTGGCTGTTTCTCTGGGCGCCCGGCGGCACGGGCGGCGCCGACGACCTCGATCGCACGGCGCGCGCTCTGAGGGAGACGCTGGGCTCAGCGTAGCCGCGGGGAGACGTCCTCGACCTGGCAGACGGCCCGCCAGACGGTCTTGGCGCTCTCGCCGTCGGCCAGCGCCTGCACCACGGTGCGCCCGCCGAGCGGCGCGAGCACGTAGTCACGCGCCCACGACTCGGCGTAGGTGTCGCCGAAGTGCAGGCGCATCCTTCTCCAGAACTCAGTCAGGCGCATCACTCAAGTATGGATCGGCCCCGGGAGTGGGTAGGACGCAACGGGAACGTGAACGACCTGCGTATCACCCGCCTTCGAACCACGGCATCGGCATGTGCCGGAGACCCGGAAGGGAGGAAGCGCGGATCCCCCCGCCGGCTGAGGCAGGCGGTCCCCCTCCGCGCGACTCTGATGGCGAAGACCGCGAAACCCTCACCCCCCAAGTCAGCCAAGGCCAAGACCAACAGGGCGAAGCGCCGCCACTTACTGTCATTACGGCGCGAGGCCGTACGGAAGGAGAAGGCGGAGAGGTCCGAGCGGCATGCCGGGATCCGGCAGGAGCCGCGGGCGGGCCGTCCGCGCACGCGCCGCGCGTCGCGGCGTTAGGTCACGGCGTCACAGCACGTGCGCGCCGTACATCTCACCGAGATGGTCGGCGAGCAGCTCCAGCCGGGCGCCGTCGGGGTCCTTGAAGTAGATGGAGGCGCCGCTCTCGATCTGGTGCGGCACGCCGGCCATCTCCAGCTTCCCGCGCAGCCGCTCCCAGGTGGCGGGGTCGACGGAGATCGCGATGTGGTGGAGGCCGCCGAGCACCTCCTGATAAGGGCCGAGGTCGAGGCCGGGGAGGTCGAAGAAGGCCAGCAGGTTGCCGTTGCCGAGGTCGAAGAAGAAGTGGCTCGAGCCCTTGTAGTCGCGGTTCTCGAAGATCTCCGTCAGCGGGAACTCCAGCAGCTCCTGGTAGAACTTGACGGTGCGTTCCACGTCCGACGACAGCAGGGCGATGTGGTGCAGGCCGCGCGCGCTGGAGGAGGGCCGGCGCGCTAAGAGGTAGCGCCGCCTGATCTCCTCGCGGCGGGCCTCGACGGCCGCGTGGTCGATGGTCACGGTCGGTGTATGTCCGCCCGCGCGCCCGCTCAATCACGCGGCGCGGCCGCAATGCGTTTTCTGTCGGTGGCGCGAGGCAGTATGTGCTGGTGAGCTCGCTCGACCGCTTCAGCAAGGTGACCAGCAGCTGGTTCTCCGGGGCCTTCGCCGCGCCCACCGCCGCCCAGGATGGCGCGTGGGAGTCGATCGCCCGCGGTGACAACACGCTGGTCGTGGCGCCGACCGGGTCCGGCAAGACGCTGGCGGCCTTCCTGTGGTCGCTCGACCGGCTGACGGCCGAGCCGCCCGCGAAGGGCACGCGGGTGGTGTACGTGTCGCCGCTGAAGGCGCTGGCCGTCGACGTCGAGCGAAACCTGCGCGCTCCGCTGGCCGGGCTGAAGCAGACGGCGCGGCGGCTGGGGCTGCCGGTGCCGGAGATCTCGGTGGCGATCCGTTCCGGCGACACCCCCGCCGAGGACCGCAGGAGGTTCGCCGCCAAGCCGTCCGACATCCTCATCACCACGCCCGAGTCGCTGTTCCTGCTGCTGACCAGCCAGGCGCGGGAGGCGCTGCGCGGCGTGGAGACGGTGATCGTCGACGAGGTGCACGCGGTGGCCGCGACCAAGCGGGGCGCCCACCTGGCGCTGACGCTGGAGCGGCTCGACGCGCTGCTGGAGCGGCCCGCCCAGCGGATCGGCCTGTCGGCGACGGTGCGGCCGGTGAGCGAGGTCGCGGCGTTCCTCGGCGGTCCGCGCGCGGCGACGGTGGTGCAGCCGCCGGCCGACAAGCGCATCGAGGTCCAGGTGGTCGTCCCTGTCGAGGACATGACCGAGGTGGAGGCGGGCCCGTCCCCCGCCGAGGCGGAGGAGTTCGCGCCCGACCCGGCCACCCGGTCGATCTGGCCGCATGTCGAAGACCGGCTGTTCGACCTGATCGCGGCCCATGACTCGACGATCGTGTTCGCCAACTCGCGGCGGCTGGCCGAGCGGCTCTGCACCCGTCTCAACGAGCTGGCGCTCGCCCGCCGCGGGGGCGAGGCCGACCTGTCGGCGTGGGACCGCCCGCCGGCCGAGGTGATGGCGCAGGCCGGGGCGAGCAAGGGCGTCGGGCCTGAGGTCGTGCGCGCCCATCACGGCTCGGTGTCCAAGCAGGAGCGGGCGCAGATCGAGGAGGCGCTCAAGTCGGGGCGGCTGCCCGCCGTGGTCGCCACCTCCAGCCTGGAGCTGGGCATCGACATGGGCGCGGTCGACCTGGTGGCGTGCGTGGAGGCGCCGCCGAGCGTGGCGAGCGGGCTGCAGCGCATCGGCCGGGCCGGTCACCAGGTGGGCGCGGTGTCCAAGGGCGTGATCTTCCCCAAGTACCGCGGCGACCTGGTGCAGACGGCCGTGGTGGCCGAGCGCATGAAGAGCGGCCTGATCGAGGAGCTCCGCTATCCGCGCAACCCGCTCGACGTGCTGGCCCAGCAGATCGTGGCGATGACGGCGCTCGACGAGTGGACCGTCGAGGAGCTGGAGACCGTGGTCAGGCGCGCGGCCCCGTACGCGACCCTGCCCAGGAGCGCGCTGGAGGCGACGCTAGACATGCTCGCGGGCCGCTACCCGAGCGAGGAGTTCGCCGAGCTGCGCCCGCGCGTCGTGTGGGACCGGGTGACGGGCACGCTGCGGGGCCGGCCCGGCGCGCAGCGGCTGGCCGTCACCAACGGCGGCACGATCCCCGACCGGGGCCTGTTCGGCGTGTTCCTGGTCGGCGAGCGGGCCTCGCGGGTCGGCGAGCTCGACGAGGAGATGGTCTACGAGTCGCGGGTCGGCGACGTGTTCGTGCTGGGCGCGTCGTCGTGGCGGATCGAGGACATCACCGCCGACCGGGTGCTGGTCTCGCCCGCTCCCGGCCAGCCGGGCAAGCTGCCGTTCTGGCACGGCGACACTCCCGGCCGCCCGGCCGAGCTGGGCCGGGCCATCGGCGCGTTCCTGCGCGAGCAGGCCAAGGACGACTCGCCGGAGCGGCTGCGCGAGGCCGGGCTCGACTCCTACGCCGCCGGAAACCTGCTGTCCTACCTGCGCGAGCAGCGCGCGGCCACGGGTTACGTGCCCGACGACAAGACGCTGGTGGTGGAGCGGTTCCACGACGAGCTGGGCGACTGGCGGGTGGTGATCCACTCTCCTTACGGCGCGCGGGTGCACGCCCCGTGGGCGCTGGCCATCAACCGGCGGCTGCGCGAGCGCTACGGCGTCGACGTGCAGGCGGTCCACTCCGACGACGGCGTGGTGCTGCGCATCCCCGACACCCTGGCCGAGCCGCCGTCCGACGTGGCGGCGTTCGACGCCGAGGAAATCGAGCAGATCGTGACGGAGGAGCTGGGCGGGTCGGCGCTGTTCGCGTCCCGGTTCCGCGAGTGCGCGGGGCGCGCGCTGCTGCTGCCGCGCCGCGTGCCGGGAAGGCGCAGCCCGCTGTGGCAGCAGCGCCAGCGGGCCGCCCACCTGCTCGGGGTCGCCTCACGATACGCGTCGTTCCCGATCGTGCTGGAGACGATGCGCGAGTGCCTGCAGGACGTCTTCGACGTGCCGGGGCTGGTCGAGCTGATGCGCGACATCGCGGCCCGGCGGGTGCGGGTGGTCGAGGTGGAGACCGGGCAGGCGTCGCCGTTCGCGGCCTCGCTGCTGTTCCACTACGTGGGCGCGTTCATGTACGAGGGAGACGCGCCGCTGGCCGAGCGGCGCGCGCAGGCGCTGGCGCTGGACACGTCGCTGCTGGCCGAGCTGCTGGGCCAGGCCGACCTGCGCGAGCTGCTCGACCCTGACGTGATCTCCGACACCGAGCGCGAGCTCGCCAGGCTCGATCGGCCGCTGCGTGACGTGGAGGCCCTGGCCGACCTGCTGCGCTCGCACGGGCCGCTGCTGGCGCCCGATGTGAGCGTGCGCGGCGGCGACCCGGCCTGGCTGGAGGAGCTGGAGCGGGCGCGGCGGGCGATCAGGGTGCGCGTCGCGGGCGAGGAGCAGTGGGCGGCGGTCGAGGACGCCGCCAGGATGCGCGACGCGCTGGGGACGCCGCTGCCGGTGGGGGTGCCGCACGCGTTCCTGGAGCCGGTGGCCGACCCCCTGGCCGACCTGCTGGCCCGCCACGCCCGCACCCGGGGCCCGTTCCACGCCTCGACCGCGGCCGGCCGGTTCGGGCTCGGCGTGGCCGTGGTGGCCGACGCGCTGCGCAGGCTGGCCGTGTCCGGGCGGGTGGTCAACGGCGAGTTCCGGCCGGGCGGGCGGGGCGAGGAGTGGTGCGACGCGGGCGTGCTGCGGATGCTGCGCCGCAGGTCGCTGGCCCGGCTGCGCAAAGAGGTGGAGCCTGTCCCGCCGGAGACGCTCGCGGTGTTCACCCCGGCCTGGCACGGCATCACCGGCGGCCCGCGCGGCGGGCCGCAAGGCGGCGCGCGGGCGATGGACTCCCTCGTCCGCGCCATCGAGCTGCTGCAGGGCGCGGCGGTGCCGGCCTCGGCGCTGGAGACGCTGGTGCTGCCGTCGCGGGTGCCGGGCTACCACCCGGGGCTGCTCGACGAGCTGACCGCGGCCGGCGAGGTGGTGTGGGCCGGGCAGGGGTCGCTGCCGGGCGGCGACGGCTGGGTGGCCCTCTACTTCGCCGACACCGCGCCGCTGCTGCTCCCCGAGGCGGGCGAGATCACGGTGACGCCGGTGCACGAGCGCATCCTTGAGGAGCTGAGCGGGGGCGGCGCGCTGTTCTTCCGTCAGCTCGCCGACCGGCTGGGGCTGCTCGACGACCAGGCGGTGGCGACGGCGCTGTGGGACCTGGTGTGGGCGGGGCGGGTGTCGGGCGACACGCTGGCGCCGATGCGGGCCGCGCTCGGCTCGGGGCGGCCCGCCCACCGGCCGGCGACCCGCAGGCGGCGGGCGGTGCTGCCGAGCCGCAGCGGGCCGCCCACGGTGGCGGGGCGCTGGTGGCTGCTGCCGGAGCCGGCCGCCGAAGCGACCCTGCGGGCTCAGGCGCAGGCGGAGGTGCTGCTGGAGCGGCACGGCGTGGTGACGCGCGGGGCGGTCACCGCCGAGCGGCTGCCGGGCGGGTTCTCGCCGGTCTACCAGGTGCTGCGCGCCTACGAGGAGAGCGGGCGGTGCCGGCGCGGCTACTTCGTCGAAGGGCTCGGCGGGGCCCAGTTCGCGCTGCCTGGGGCGGTCGACCGGATGCGCGCGATGGCGCCCTCCTCCCCCGACGGCCCGCCCGGGGAGGAGCGCCGGGCCGTGGTGCTGGCCGCGGCCGATCCGGCCAACCCCTATGGGGCGGCGCTGCCCTGGCCGGCGCATCCCGGCGAGGTGGCCCACAAGCCGGGCAGGAAGGCGGGGGCGCTGGTGGTGCTGGTCGACGGGCGGCTGGTGCTCTACGTCGAGCGGGGCGGCAAGACGCTGCTGTCGTTCGCCGACGACGACCGGCTGCGGCCCGCCGTCGACGCGCTGGCGCTGGCCGTACGCGACGGCGTGCTGGGCAAGCTGACGGTGGAGCGGGCCGACGGCGAGCCGATCGTCGACTCGCCGCTGGGGGCCGCCCTGGAAGAAGCCGGTTTCCACCCCACCCCGCGCGGTCTCCGGCTGCGTGCGTAGGGCGTCAGGCGACGGTGGCCTCGATGAGGTCGTCGACCACCTCGGTGAGATCCTGCTCGCGGGCGTGCACGCGGCGCTGCCGTTCGGCGCCGGAGCCCTTGTCGAGCAGGCGTTCCAGCCCGTCCTCGACGTAGGGCAGGTCGCCGGCCTCCGACAGGGCGTCGCTGACGTGGGCCAGGAGGCGGCGGGCCATCAGCGGGGCGGGCACGAGCGTGCCGTGGCGGACGTCGAGGCTGTCGCCGGTGAGCCCGTCGCGGGCGGCACGCCAGTAGGCGGCGCGCACCACCTCCGACGGGATCGGCAGGCCGCGGTCGCCGCGGGCCACGTCGGCCAGTGCCCTGACGACCAGGCCGCGCACCAGCCCGATGATGGTGAGGCTGTCGTTCACGTCGAGCGGCACGTCAGCCACCCGCACCTCGACCGTGGGCAGCCGGGGTGAGGGCCGGGCGTCCCAGAAGACGGTCTTCGGGTCCATGAGGGCGCCCGACTCGGCGAGCGCGCGCACGGCCAGCTCGTAGTCGCCGAAGGTGGGGAAGTACGGGGGCGCGCCGGAGACGGGCCACCGGCCCCAGCTGATCACCCGCCAGGAGGCGTAGCCGGTGTCGCGGCCGACGAAGAACGGCGAGTTGGCGGCCAGCGCGATCAGCGTGGGCAGCCAGGGCCGCAGGTGGTTGCCGACGTAGACGGCGTGTTCCTCGTCCGGCACGTCGACGTGCACATGCAGGGCGCAGATGCTGATCTCGTCCTGCAGCGCCCGGTAGAGGCTGCGGCCCTGCTCGTAACGGGCGTCGTCGCTGAGCGGCGGCGTCATGACGTTGCCGAGCACCGGGATGCCGCTGGCGACGACGGCGAGCCCGCACGAGCGGGCGGCCCCGGCGACCTCCTTGCGCGCGGCCCGCAACTGGGCGCCGAGCTCGGCCAGGTCAGCGGAGGGCGCGCTGCGGGCCTCCACCTGGAACCTGGTGATCTCGTGGGCCACGTCGAGCACGTCCGTGGCGGCGGCGAGGACGTCGGCCGCACGTGGGGTGACGTGGCGGGTGTACGGATCGACGACGAGGTACTCCTCTTCGATCCCGATCAGCGGAACCATGCCCACACCTCGCAGGAAGTCGGGGGAGCCTCCGCACGATTTGTGCCCGCCTGCCGCCTTCCGGAATCGCTACATGCTTACTGGCCCGTAGCAAGCGGCGGGGGCGCCGGCGGTCAGGGCCCAGTAGCGGTCGCCGTGGGACCAGTGCCACCACTCGGTGGGGTAGTTGACCAGCCCGGCGGGCTCCAGGGCCGCGGCCAGGAGCTTGCGGTGGGCGCGGGCGTCGGCGGAGATGTGCGGGGCGGCGGTGTAGCAGGCGCCGTCGCTCTCCTCGGGGTTGTCGTTGACCTGGGTGCCCATGTCGTACTCGGTGCCGTCGGGGTCGCAGAGGGTGAGGTCGACGGCGGCGCCGGCGGTGTGCGGGGCGACCTCGACCGGGGAGACGTAGCGGCTGGCGGCGACGTGCGCCTCCTGCTCGGACATGGCGGGGAAGGCGGCGCGCAGCTCGTCGCGGTACTCCTCGAAGTAGCGGCGCTGGGTGGCGACGGGCCGGTAGCCCTCGACGATCATCAGGTGGTATCCGCCGGGCAGGAGCCGCTCGGCCCGTTCGAGCCTGGCCAGCAGCCCGGCCCGCAGGTGGGCGTAGGCGCCGGCGGCGTCGGCGAGCCGGGTGTCGACCCGGAGCCGGCCGCGCGCGTCGGCCAGGGGCTCGCCGTTGTCCTGCACCGGGATCGCCGCCACGCGGGGATCGGAGATGAGCACGATGTCACTCGGTGGCTGCCACATGTGCAGTGATTCTCACACACGTGTCAGACGGTGTCGGAGAACACCTGTTCGCGGGCCTGTTCGAGAGCGGCCACGAGGGCGCCGCGGAGCACCGGGTTGCCGGGGACCCCGCCGGCGGCGACGCGGGGCGGCGCGGGGCAGATGCGGGCGACGGCGTCCTGGACCTTGGCGGCCAGCCGGGCGCCGCCCGCGCGGCCGATGTCGCCGCTGAGCACGATCAGGCCGGGGTCCAGGACGACGGAGACGGCGGCCGCGCCGACGGCGAGCCGGTCGGCGAGCTCGTCGAGGTAGTCGTCGCCGCCGTTGCGCACCTGGTCGGGGACGCCCGCGCCGGGCACCTGGTACGTGCCGGCCAGGTTCTGGAGTGCGGCGGTGCCGACGAGACGCTGGAAGGACCCGGAATTGGGGTGCTTGACGTCGGAGGGCAGCGGTTCGCCGGGCACGGGCAGCCAGCCGATCTCGCCCGCGCCGCCGGTGATGCCGCGGTGCAGCCGGCCGCCGAGCATGACGCCGAGGCCCTGGCCGACGCCGGCCCACATGACCACGAAGTCGTCGACGCCGGCGGCGGCCCCGTAGCGGTGCTCGGCGAGGGCGACCAGGTTGACGTCGTTCTCGATGGTGACGGAGGCGCCGAGGCTGCGGCGCAGGCCTGCCAGCACGCCGACGTGCCAGGTGGGCAGGTCGAGTGAGAAGCGGACGTCGCCGGTGCGCGGGTCGACCATGCCTCTGGTGCCGATGACGAAGGCGCGCAGCCGCGACAGGCTGACGTCGGCTACGGCGCAGGCGCGCTCGACCGCGGCCTGGACCGTACGGACCGGGTCGCCGTCGAAGGGGTTGACCGTGACCTCGACCACGGTCCGGCCTGTGATGTCGGCCACGCCGACGGTGACGCTCTCGGGCAGCACCTCCAGCCCGGCGACGTAGGCGCTGGAGGGTCGTACGCCGTAAAGTGCGGCGTTGGGTCCCCTGCCGCCGGCGCGTTCCCCTGCCACCTCCACCAGGCCCCTGTCTTCCAGCCTGGCGAGCAGCTGACCTGCGGTGACCTTGGACAATCCGGTACGTTCTCCGAGTTCGGCCCTGGTGAGGGGGCCCTCGGCGAGGAGGAGTTCGAGCGCGGAGCGGTCGTTCAGCCTGCGCAGCAGCCGAGGCGTCCCGGGGTTCCGGCTCATCTTCATGCCCTCTCGTCACGATCGGCTAACAGACGGTTTTTTTTAAGAAAGTTTCTTGTTAGTTTAACACCTGTCGTTCGGCATTGACGATCAGCCTGGTGCGGACCGTAGGCCAGCACCCGGGAAGGGAGAACCCTGTGAGGATCGCGAAGATCACAGCCACTACGGTCACCACGGCCGCCCTGGCCCTGGGCGTGGCCGCCTGTGGCGGCGGTGAGGCGCCCGCGGAGCCCAGCGCGGCGAGCACCGCCGAGGCTAGCGGCCCCGCGTTCGCGGGCAAGGAGCTCACGCTCTGGCGCCTCGGTGACAGCAACCCCGACGCGCAGAAGTACACCGATGAGCTGGTGGCCGCCTTCCAGCAGGAGACCGGCGCCAGCGTGAAGGTCGAGTGGATCCCGTGGCCCCAGGTGAACGACAAGTTCACCGCCGCCGCGGCCGGAGGCGCCGGCCCCGACGTCACCGAGATCGGCAACGACCAGGTCCCGCTCTGGGTGAGCCAGGAGGCGCTCGCCCCGGTCACCGACATCGTCGGCTCCGGCGACCAGGCCGGGATCCCGAAGAACCTGATGGGCATGGAGACCATCGACGGCGAGACGTACGCCGTGCCGTGGGGCGGCGGCACCCGCGCGGTGCTCTACCGCAAGGACTGGTTCGAGGAGCTGAAGATCGAGGTCCCGAAGTCCTGGGACGAGCTCGTGGCCGCGGCCAAGAAGGTCCAGGCGGAGAAGGGCTCCGACGTCGACGGCTTCGCCTTCAACGGCGGCTCCGACGCCAACCACCTGCTGGGCTCGCTGGCCTGGACCTCGGGCGGCGAGTACGCGGTCAAGGAGGGCGACAAGTGGGTCGGCAAGCTGACCGACCCCGCCTTCAAGGCCGGTTTCGAGCAGTACACGTCCCTGGTGACGGACGGCCTGTCCAGCAAGTCGCGGCTCACCCAGAACAGCTCGGACATCCGCACCCGCTTCTCCAACGGCAAGGTCGGCATGTACCTGACCGCGTCGTGGGACCTCGCCACGATCGAGGAGGAGAGCAAGGGCAAGCTCAAGGGCGACAAGCTCGCGTTCTTCCCCCTGCCGAGCAAGGACGGCGGTGAGGCCCAGGCCTTCCTGGGCGGCAACGACATCGCCGTGTGGGGCACCGCCAAGGAGCCCGAGGCGGCCAAGGAGTTCGTGAAGATGGCGACCAACAAGGACTGGGGCGTCCGGTACGCCACCGAGGGCGGCCTGCTGCCGGTCTACCCGGAGGCGCTCGCCAAGCTGGCCGAGGACCCGGCGCAGGCGCCGTTCGCGGCCGCGTTCGCCAAGGCCAAGGCCTTCCCCGCGGACCCGAACTGGACCGAGGCCAACGAGACCAAGGCCGTGCTGCAGAACGCCGCGCGCCAGGTGATCGAGGGCAAGGCCACCGCCGACGAGGCGCTGGCGGCGGCCAACACCGAGCTCGAAGACATCCTCAACCAGTCCTGACAGGCCATGACGAACACGCCGACACTCGCCCGGGGCGGCAGGCACGCCTCCGCCCCGGGCCGGGGCCCGTCCCGCGGGGGCAGGGGCAAGGGCCTGCCCGTCTGGTCCATCCCGTACGTCCTGCTGATCCCCGGCCTGCTGGTCATCGCGGCGCTGCTGCTCTACCCGATGGTCCAGGTGGCGATCATCGCCTTCCAGAAGGTGGGCCTGCCGCAGATCAGCGGGCGGCGGCCGGCCGAGTGGGTCGGCACCGACAACTTCACCCGCATCTTCGAGAGCCAGATCTTCTGGGACTCGCTGCGCAACACGGTCGTGTTCGCGGTCATCGCGGTCACCATGACGCTGGTGCTGGGCACCGCCGTGGGGGTGCTGCTCAGCAAGCTCGGCAAGAAGATGTCCACGTTCCTGGTGATCGGCATCATGTGCGCGTGGGCCGTGCCGCCGGTGGCGCAGGGCATCATCTGGCGGTGGCTGTTCGACGCCGAGGCCGGGATGATCAACTGGGCGCTGAACCTGCTGCCCGACTGGCTGTCCACGCTGGTCTTCGGCCGCGCCGACTGGACCGGCGAGCCATGGCTCAACGACGCCTGGTCCGTCTACATGGTGCTGATCATCACGGTGGTGTGGGCGTCCTTCCCGTTCATCGCGGTGTCGGTGCTGGCCGGGCTCAAGGGCATCCCCTCCGACCTGTACGAGGCCGCGCGGGTGGACGGGGCGACCGGCTGGCGCACGTTCTGGCAGATCACGTTCCCGCTGCTCAAGCCGGTGTTCGCGGTGCTGACCGTACTGTCGATCATCTGGGACTTCAAGGTCTTCAGCCAGTTGTACGTGCTCATGAGCGGGCCGACGAACCGTGAGGCGTTCAACCTGTCCATGTACTCCTACACCGAGGCGTTCAAGGCGCCGCAGAAGATGGGCACGGGCTCGGCGATCGCGCTGGTGCTGACGGTCCTCCTGCTGGTCGTCACCGCCGTGTACATCCGGCAACTGGTCAAGCAGGAGGAGTTGTGATGAGCCCGCTGGCCAGGAAGCGCTTGGGCAAGGTGGCACTGAACGCCACGGCCCTCCTGGTGTTCCTGTTCGCGGTCTTCCCCGTCTATTGGATGGTGTCGACCGCCTTCAAGGCCAACGACCAGATCTTCACCACCGAGTTCATCCCGTTCCCCACCCATTTCACCTTCGAACACCTGCACCGGGTGCTGACCGAGGGCGTGGCGGGCAACTCGATCTGGGTCTACATGGGCAACAGCGCGGTCGTGGCGCTCGGCACCGTGCTCATCGGGGCGGTCTTCTCGCTGCTGGCGGCGACGGCGGTGGCCCGGTTCCGGTTCAAGGGCCGCGCCGGCTTCCTGTTCCTGCTGCTGATCGCGCAGATGATCCCGGCCGAGGCGCTGCTCATCCCGCTGTTCCTGCAGGTCAAGACCCTCGGCCTGTACGACCACCTCGCCGGTCTGATCCTGGTCAACGTGGGGCTGACCCTGCCCTTCGGCATCTGGATGCTGCGCACGTTCGTGGCCGCGGTGCCGAAGTCGCTGGAGGAGGCGGCCTGGATCGACGGGGCGTCCAGGTTCGTCACGTTCTGGCGGGTGCTCTTCCCGCTGGTCGCGCCGGGCCTGGTGGCGACCAGCATCTTCTCCTTCATCACCGCGTGGAACGAGCTCATCTTCGCGCTGGTGCTGATGAGCGAGTCCACCGGCTACACCATGCCCGTGGCCCTGCAGTACTTCTTCGGCCACAAGGGCACGGACTGGGGCGCCATCATGGCCAGCTCCACGATGATGACCATCCCGGTCGTCATCTTCTTCATGATCGTGCAGCGCCGCATGGTGACCGGCCTCATGGCCGGCGCCGTCAAGGGCTGATCGACACCACGGGCGCCTCCCCGTATCCGAGGCTGCCCGTTTTCCATCTGATGAGGAGCCATGAGTCGTAGTGATCGGGGGCTGCGCCGCCTCGCGGCCGGTACGTTGCTCGTCGCCTTCCAGGGCACCACGCCGCCGGGCTGGGTGCTGCGCGAGCTGGAGCGAGGGCTGGGCGGCGTCACGCTCTTCGGCTTCAACGTCGACGGCCACGAGCCGCCCGCCGCGCTCACCGCGGCGCTGCGGGAAGCGGGCGGCGAGCCGGTCGTCTCCCTGGACGAGGAGGGCGGCGACGTCACCAGGCTGGCCTACCACGAGGGCAGCCCGTACCCGGGGAACGCGGCGCTCGGCGCGGTGGACGACGCCGAGCTGACCCGGCAGGTCTACCGGGCGATCGGCGCGGAACTGGCCGCCTGCGGGATCAACCTGGACATGGCGCCGGACGCCGACGTGAACTCCGAGGCGGACAACCCGGTCATCGGCACCCGGGCGTTCGGCGACGAGCCCGGACTGGTCGCCCGGCACACGGTGGCCGCCGTCGAGGGCCTGCAGGCGGCGGGGGTCGCGGCCTGCGTCAAGCACTTCCCCGGCCACGGCGCCACCCGCGTCGACTCGCACCTGGCCATCCCGGTTGTCGACGTCACCCCGGAGGTGCTGCGCGAACGGGAGCTGGTGCCGTTCCGCGCGGCCATCGAAGCGGGCACCAAGTCGATCATGACGGCGCACGTGGCCGTGCCCGCGCTGACCGGCGGCACGCCCGCGACGCTGTCACCCGCCGCGCTCACCGGGCTGCTGCGGGGCGAGCTCGGCTACGACGGCGTGGTGATCTCCGACGCGCTCGACATGCACGCGATCACCAAGAGCGTCGGACTGGCCGGTGGCGCGGTGCGTTCGCTGGCCGCCGGCGCCGACCTGCTCTGCCTCGGGCCGATACCCGGCCACGACGAGGTGCGCGAGGTGATCGACGCGATCGTGGCCGCCGTGGGCGAGGGAACGCTGCCGCCGGCCAGGCTGGAGGAGGCGGCGGCCCGGGTGGAGGCGCTGCGTGCCTGGTTCGGCGCGCCGGGGCGCACCCTGCCCGAGCGGAACGGGGTCGGGCTGCGCGCCGCCCGCCGCGCCGTGCGGCTGGCCGGCGAGCCGGCGCCGCTGTCGCAGCCGCTGGTGGTGGAGGTGGACACGCCGCCGACCATCGCCGTGGGCGACGTGCCGTGGGGGCTCGGGCGCTGGCTGCCGGAGGCGGAGGTCCTGCGGCTCGCCCCCGGCTCGGCCGACGTGCCGGCGCTGCTGGCCAAGGCCGCGGACCGGTCGCTGGTGGTGGTGGTCAGGGACGCGCACCGCCACCCGGACAGCCGTGCGCTGGTCTCCGCGCTGGTGGCCGCCCGGCCGGACGCGACGGTGGTCGAGATGGGGCTGCCGGTCTGGCGCCCGGACACGGCCGCCTACCTCGCCACGTACGGTGCGGCCAGGGCGAACGCGCAGGCCGCGGCGGAACTGCTCGCCGGGACCTGAGCCACCGGCCGCCGGTCAGGACGTGAGGAGCTCCTGGCGGGCCTGGTCGAGCGCGGCGAGCACGGCGCCGCGCAGCACCGGGTTCGGGTCGGTGACGGCGGTGGTGACCACCTGCGGGCGGACCGGGCAGACGCGGGCCACCGCCTCCTCCACCCGCGAGGTGAGCGCCTCTCCCCCGGCGTGACCGACCTCCCCCGCCAGCACCACCAGGCCGGGATCGAGGATCACGCAGACGGCCGCCACGCCCAGGGCGAGCCTGCGGGCTATCTCGTCGAGCAGCGGCTCGCCCTCGGCCCCGGCCGCCACCGCCACCTGGACGCACTGGCCCGCGCTGTCGGCCGCGAACCCGTACCCCTGCGCCAGCTCCGCCACCGCCTCCGCGCTGACCAGCGACTGCAGGCCGCCCGCCAGCGACGGCAGCCGTCCCGGCGCGGTGCGGATGTCCTCCGGCAGCGGCACGCCCGGCACGGGCAGGTAGCCGATCTCGCCCGCGCTGCCCGAGCGGCCGCGGTGGAGCCGGCCGCCGAGCATCACCGCCATGCCCAGGCCGCGGCTGGACCACAGCAGCACGAAGTCGTCGATGCCCCGCGCGGCGCCGTCGGCCCGCTCGGCGATGGCGGCGAGGTTGACGTCGTTCTCGATCGTCACCTCTCGCTTGAGGTCGCCCGCCAGGGCCTCGTGGATGCCTTCGTGCCAGCCCGGCAGGTCGAAGGAGAAGCGCACGTCGCCGCTGCGCGGGTCGACCACGCCGGGAGTGCCGATGACGACGCCGCGCAGCCTGCCCAGGCCGACCTTGGCGCTCCGGCAGGCCTTGGTGATCGCGTCGTGCACGGCGGCGACCGGGTCGGGGTGGCTGTCGGGGTCGACGGTGACCTGGGAGATCGTGCGGCCGTGGATGTCGGCGACCGCCGTGGAGATCAGCCCGGGACCGACCTCCAGCCCGGCGACGTAGGCGCTGGAGGGGATGACGGAGTAGAGCGCCGCGTTGGGGCCGCGCCCCCCGGCCTGCGCGCCGACCACCTCGACCAGCCCGCGCTCCTCCAGCCGGGCCAGCGTCTGGGAGGCGGTCACCTTGGACAGGCCGGTCAGCTCGCCGATCTGGCCGCGGGTCATCGGCCCGGAGGCCAGCAGCAGCTCCAGAGCGGCCCGGTCGTTGATCTCCCTGAGCAGTCTGGGCACACCAGGCCGTCGCTCCACGCTGAATCCCACCGTCACAATCGAAAAGGTTGTTGCAAGTTTAGCGCTCCCACCCTTGCTTATCGATGCAGGTGAACGCGAGGATTGCTCATGCTCTCCCTCCGCCACCAGGTCGCTCTCCTGGCGATCGGCGTCGTCCTCTTCCTCGACGTGCTGCGGGTGTTCCTCCCGTCATTGATCACGCTGTTCGGGCGGGCCGGGTCGACGGCTCCGGAGCTGATGGGCCTGTACGCGGCCGCCTGGTTCGTACTCCCGTTCCTGGCGCTGCGGCTGAAGCCGCGCTGGGCCGTGCTGGGCGGGGCGGTCGCGCTGGTGCTGGTCCGCGTGCTCCTGCAGGCCGGCGTCTCGCAGCTGTACGTGGCCTCGGCCGGGGTGAGCGCCGGCTTGGTCTTCCTGTACGGATGCGCGCGGACGACGACCCGGGCGGCGGCGCCCGTGGGGATCATCGGCGGAGTGGCCTGCTCGGTGCTCGGCCACCTGCTGCTCGACGGGGTGGACCTGGTGTGGCGACCCGGGCTCCTGGCGTGGGCGGCGGTGCTGGGGCTGTGCGCCGCGTTCCTGGTGCTGACCCGTACAGCGGGCGCCGACCCGGCCCGCACGGATGCTGACACCCCAGCCCGCGCGGGAGGCGCCGACCCGGCTGGTGACGCCTCAGCCCGGGCGGGTGGCGACGGCGGGCTCGCGCCTGCCGGGACCTGGTTCCTGGTCGGGCCGGTGCTGCTGCTGGCCGGGATGGCGGCCACCGGCTACGCGAAGGCGGCCGTCGGGCCGAGCGTGATCGGCTGGGACGCGCTCCTTCAAGTGGCGGCGCTGGTGGCGGCGACGGTGCTGGCGTCGCGGGTGTCGCACTCCCCCGCCTTCGACGCCGCCGCGGCCGTGCTGCTGGTGTGCTTCACGGTGTTGCTGCTGCTCCCGTCGTCCGGGTCCACGGGGCTGGGGCTGAGCGGCGCCATGGTGCTGCTGTGGACGGGCCCGGTGCTCGCCGCCTCGGCGCAGCGGCCGGCGGGCGGGCGGCAGGGGGTCGCGGTGCTCGGCGGCGGGCTGGTGTTCCTGGTGGCGACCTTCGGCTACTACGCCTCGTACGACCTGGACCTGGGCATACCCAACCAGGTCTGGCCGGTCACGGTCGCGGTGCTGGCGGCGGTCGTGGCCGTGCGGCCGGGGCGGCCCCGGCCGCTGGGTCCGCGGGTGCGGCGGCGGGTGTGGCCGGCCGTGGCGGTGGCGGCGGCGCTCATGGTGCTCGTGGCGGCCACCAGCTGGCGGCCGCCGCCCGCGAACCGTCCCCTGGGCGGAGACACGATCAAGCTGATCGCCTACAACATCCGGATGGGGTTCGGCCTGGACGGGCGGCTGTCACTGGACGACATCGCCGCCTGGGCCGCCGCCGAGAAGCCGGACGTGGTGCTGCTCAGCGAGGTGGACCGGGGCTGGCTGCTCAACGGCGGCCACGACGACCTGGCGAGGATCGCCCGCGGCCTGGGCATGCGCTACTACTTCGCCCCGGCCGCCGACAACGTGTGGGGCGACGCCCTGCTCACCAACCTTTTCGTACGCGGCGTCCACTCCCATCGGCTGGGCGGGCACGACTACCCGACCGGTGCCCAGGCCCAGGCCATCGTGCTGGCCGCCGGGCCCCACGAGCTCGGCATCGTGAACACCCACCTGCAGGCCCCGGCCGGGCAGGCGCCCGAGGTCGCCGCCATGGTCAGGGCCCTGGCCGCCGGGAGGGACGCCGCCGAGGCGGGCCCGCGCTCGCGGGTGGGCAACGGCCTGATGAGGCCGGTGATCCTGGCCGGGGACCTGAACATCCGGCCCGGTGACCCGGAGATGCGGGTGCTGGAGCGGGCCGGGCTGTCGGACCCGCTGCTCGCGCTCGGCGACCCGCCCACCTCGCCCGCCGACGCCCCCACGGAGCGGATCGACCACGTGCTGATCAGCGACGGGTTGACCGCCGTATCCGCCGAGGCGCCGCGGGTGCCGTTCTCTGATCATCTGCCCGTGGTGGCCACCTTGCGTCTAACCAGTGTTGACCAACAGGGATAATCGATAACATGCGCCTTTCTGCTCGCGTCGACTACGCCCTCCGCGCCGCCGCCGAACTCGCCGCGGCCGGTGCCGGCCCCACCACCGTGGGCGAGCTCGCCAAGGAGCAGGACATGCCGCCCAAGTACTTGGAGAACATCCTCCTGCAGATGCGCCGCGCCGGCCTGGTCCGCGGCCAGCGCGGTCCTGAGGGCGGCTATGTGCTGGCCCGCCCGCCGGCCGACATCTCGCTCGCCGACGTCATCAGGGCCGTCGACGGCCCGCTGGCCAACGTGCGGGGCGAGCGGCCCGAACACGTCGGCTACCGGGGCCCGGCCGAGTCGCTGCAGCAGGTGTGGATCGCGCTGCGGGCGACCGAGCGCGGCATCCTCGAAGAGGTCACGCTGGAGCACGTCGCCTCCGGCCGCCTGCCCGACCGCGTCAGCCAGCTCGCCGCCGACCCCGCCGCCTGGGACTGACCGGCCCGCGGCGCCGCCGTCGGAGGCCCCCGTACGGAAGCCCCGCTCAGGTCCCCGTACGGCTGACCGTGCTGGTGACCGCCGGTCGGCCCAGCCGGGACGCCTGCCAGAAGAGCACCAGGGCGACGACCTCCACCACGGCCGCGGCCGCCGGGAGCAGACCCGGCCCGTGCCACTCCAGCACGACACCGCCCAGCGCGCCCCCGCCGGACACGCCCACGTACACCGCGCTGCTGTTGAGCGCCAGCGCCTGCGGCCCGGCGGGACCGGCCAGGGCCAGCAGGCGAACCTGGGCGGGCGGCGGGATCCACCACGACACCCCCGCCCAGAGCGCGAGCAGCGGCAGGAGCGCGAGCAGGGCGAGCGGCCGCAGCCCCCACGCGACCGTGAACGCGGCCATGACGGCGCCGAACCCGCAGATCCCCGCGATGAGCGCCCGGTCGGCCCCCCACCGGTCACCGGCCCGCCCGCCGAGCTGCCCGCCGGCGAACCCGGCCGCCCCCGCCAGCACGAACACCCAGCCGACCTCGACGGGCCCGGCCCCCGCCAGCTCCCGCAGGAACGGGGCCAGGTACGTCATCACCATCATGCTGCCGAGCACGATCGCCACGATCCCCAGCAGTCCGGCGACCACCTGGGGCCGGGCCAGCGGCACCAGCCGGTCCCGCAGCGAGCCCTCGGCCGGTTCCGGCGCCACGCGCGGCAGCGTACGGCGCACGGCCACGAGCGACACCAGGCCGAGCAGCGCGGCGAGCACGAACGTGGCCCGCCAGCCGAACGCGCCGCCCACCCAGGTGCCGATGGGCACGCCCAGCATCAGCGACCCGGTCAGCCCGCCCATGACCAGCGCCAGGTAGCGCCCCTGCCGCCCGGCCGGGGCCTGGGAGGCGGTGATGGCGTACGCGGCGGGCACGACGGCCGCCGCGGCCACCGCCGCCAGCACCCGCAGCCCCATCAGCACCGGGTAGGACGTGACCAGCGCCGCCGCCCCGTTGGCGGCGACGAACAGCAGCAGCGCCCCGGTCATCAGCCCGCGCCGCGGCCACGAGGCGGTCACCACGGACGCCACCGGCGCGGTCAGCGCGAACGCCAGCGAGAAGCCGGTCACCAGTTGCCCGCCCACCGCCTCGCTGACCCCGAGGTCGCGGGAGAGGGCGGGCAGCACCCCGGCGATCACGTAGTCGTCGGTGGCGAAGGTGAACATGGTGAACGTCAGTGCCGCCAGCCAGGCGGGCACTCGCTTGGACATGGGAACCCCAAAATTAAGGCAACAGTTGTTACCGAGGTAAGGTAACAGTCGTCACCCCAATGACGTCAAAGGGATTATCCGATGGCCAGGACCGCCGATCCCGCCCGCCGGGAGGAACTCCTCGACCGCATCGTCGACTACCTGGCGGAGCGCGGCCTCTCGACGCTGTCCATGCGGCCGCTGGCCGAGCACCTGGGCAAGTCCACCCGCGTGCTGACCCACCACTTCGAGGACAAGGAAGAGCTGCTGTCGGCCACCATGCGACGCCTGGACGAGCGCCACCGGGCCTGGCTGCGCTCGCTGCCCGGCTGGGACGGCTCCGACAGCGTCGGCACGATCGTCCGCCGCACCTGGGAGTTCCAGCTGAGGGAGGACAACCTGCCGATCGCCCGGCTGATCCACGAGATCGAAGGGCTGGCGGCGGGCGGCCGGCTCACGGGTCTGGTGCCGGAACTGCTGGCGGACCGGTCGGCGTTCGTGGCGTCGCTGCTCCGCGATCGCGGCGTCCCCGAACGCGACGCGCTGCGCATCTCGACCCTGGTCAACTCCGCTTACACGGGCCTGCAGCTCGACGTCCTCACCACCGGCGAACGCGAGCGCGTCGACGAGGCCCTGCACCAGCTCGCCGACCTGGTCGACGAGTGGGTCGAGGCCGCCGCCCGCTGAGCGGCCGTCACGCCGCGCCCGGCCAGACGTGGCGATGGCGCGAGAAGTAGGTCTCGAGCCGCCCGTCCACCACCCAGTAGTGGTGGGAGACCGCGATCCGGGACGCGAGGTCGTACCCCTCGAAACCCAGGTGCTCCGGGGTCACGGTGAACGGGTGCACGGTCTGGCCGGGCGTGAGCCGTCGCAACTCGGGAACGTAGACCTCGACGACGAAGCTCGATGCCGTGGACGCGGACGCCCCGCCTGCTGAGCGGCAGCGCGATACGGCCGGCGCCCGGTCCGGCCAGCTCGGCGAGGAAGTCGACCGCCGGGCCGTCCAGGCTTCCTAGACTGGGACGCATGCCCGAAGGTGATGCCGTCTACCGCACCGCCGCGCGGCTGCGGGGGGCGCTCGACGGTCAGGTGCTGACCCGGTCGGAGTTCCGGGTGCCGCGCCACGCCACCGCCGACCTCACCGGCCGGACCGTGCTGGAGACCGTGTCACGGGGCAAGCACCTGCTCACCCGGGTCGAGGGCGGGCTCACCGTGCACACCCACCTGCGGATGGACGGCAGCTGGCAGGTCGCCCCGGCCGGCCGGAGCGTCCCCGGGGGCGACCGGGTGCGGCTGATCCTGGCCAACCGGCGGTGGCAGGCGGTCGGCGTACGGCTGGGGATGGTGGACCTGCTGAGGACGGCCGACGAGGGCAAGGTCGTCGGGCATCTGGGCCCCGACCTGCTGGGCGACGACTGGGATCCGGCCGAGGCCGTGCGGCGGCTGAGCCGGGACCCGGACACGACCATCGGCGAGGCGCTGCTCGACCAGCGCAACCTGGCCGGGATCGGCACGATCTACCGCGCGGAGACGCTTTTCCTGCGCGGCGTATGGCCGTGGCGGAGGGTCGGGGACGTCGGGGACTTGGAAGGGCTCGTCACGCTGGCTCAGAGGCTGCTGGCGGCCAACAGGCATCACGCGGGCACAGTGACCACGGGAGACCGCCGCCCGGCGCATCAGACCTGGGTCTACGGCAGGGCGGGAAGACCCTGTCGCCGCTGCGGGACCCGCATCAGCCGTGGCGAGATGGGGACAGGACCGCAGGAGCGGCTCATCATGTGGTGCGGCGGCTGTCAGCCGGGCTAGGCAGCCACCATGTCCTTGACTTCGGGGAAGACGGTGTCGGAAATCGATCCTGGGACCGAGTCGGGAACCGCGATGCGCTCGTGCTCGGGCGCATCGGCCAGCACGGGAGCGGCCTGAAGCTCCGCCAGCGCGAACTGATCGGAGACCTCACGCAGGACCTGCGAGAGCGGAACCCCGAGCGCGCCGCAGATCGACGCGAGCAGCTCGGAGGACGCCTCTTTCTGGCCCCGCTCCACCTCGGACAGGTAGCCGAGTGAGACGCGCGCCAGCGTGGACACCTCTCGGAGTGTGCGTCCCTGCCGCACGCGCAACCGCCTCAGCACGTCTCCGAGCAGCTGACGCAGCAAAATCATCTGTCGCTCCCTCCCCGGAGTGGATGGCTTCACCACGCTCCGCGCGATCGAGTCGTGCCGCCCGTCTTTCTTCTTCGCTTCGTACATACTCCTCGCCGTCATTGCCGGGCGTCTCCGCCCCTGGCCCGCCGCTCGTGACTCATCAGGCCCGCCTGCCGGGCGCTCGCTGCTTGCAGTTGGCTCACGGACCTCACTCACAGCTCCACCGTACCCGCATCGACCGACACCGCGTCAGACCGTGCTTCGCATGTTCGCTGGGGACGTAACACGGTAATCATCCGGAATGTTCCCCTTTGTTGTCCTTAAGCACACTTGCTAGTAGATCAATAGCCTCGTCCATCGTCTCTACCCTGATACGTTCACGCGACCCCTTAAGGCTCAACCGTCGGCCCCACACCTGTCCGCCCGGTCCGCTCACCGCCGCGAAGACCGTGCCGACCGGCTGGCCGTCCTGCGGCTCCGGCCCGGCCACTCCCGTGACCGCCACCCCGTACGTGGCCTCGCACAAGCGCGCCACCCCGGCCGCCATCGCCGCGGCGACCTCCGGATGCACCGCCCCCTCGCGGCGCAGCAGGTCCCCCGGCACGCCCAGCAGCCGTTGCTTCAGGTCGGTGGCATAGGAGATCACCCCGCCCTTGAAGACCCGGGACGACCCCGGCACCAGCGTGAACGTCGCCCCGATGAGCCCGCCGGTGAGCGACTCGGCCACGGCGACAGTGGCCTCCTGGCTCGCCAGCGACTCCAGCACCTGCGTGACCTCGGCCATGATCCTCACTCCCCGCGCGCACGCCTCGCCATCCCGCGCAGCCTGATCGCGCGGATGACGTAATCGACCCCCGTCGCCACCGTGACCACGAGCGCCGCCCCCATCACCGTCTCCCGCAGCGCCTCCGGCACCCACGGCACCAGGTAGAGCGCGATGGCGGCGATCTGCAGGACGGTCTTGACCTTCCCGCCGTAGCTCGCCGGGATGACCGCCAGCCTGATCAGCACCAGCCGGAGCAGCGTGATGCCCAGCTCGCGGCCGAGGATCACGATCGTGACCCACCACGGCAGCTCGCCCAGCAGCGACAGGCACACCAGCGCGGCCCCGGTCAGCGCCTTGTCGGCGATCGGGTCGGCGATCTTGCCGAAGTCGGTGATGAGGCCGTAGCGCCTGGCCAGCTCACCGTCGAGATGATCGGTGAACGACGCCACCGCGAAGACCGCCAGCGCGGCCAGCCGCCAGCCCATGCCCGGCAGGAACAGGCAGACGACGAAGAACGGGACGAGCGCCAGCCGCAGGACCGTGAGGACGTTGGCGATGTTCCACGGACTCACCGCGCGGCGCTCGTCTCTGGTCATGGACCGGCGGCCTTGATCCGAGCGATGAGGTCGACGCCCTCGGCGTCGACGACCATGGCGCGGACGAGCTCGCCCGGCACCAGGCCGATGCCCTGGACGGTGACCGATCCGTCGACCTCGGGACCCTGGTGGGCGGCCCGGCCCTCGTAGCCGCCGTCGCCGAGGTCCTCGTCGATGAGCACGTCGACCTCGGTGCCGATCCGGTCTTCGGCGCGCTGCGCCGTCAGCTCCTCGGCCAGCTCGGTGAGCACCCGCACGCGCTCGTCGACGACCTCCTGGGCCAGCTTGCCGTCGAAGCCCGCGGCTTCGGTGCCGTCTTCGTCGGAATAGCCGAACACGCCGATGACGTCGAGCCTGGCTGCCTCCAGGAAGGAGACGAGCTCGCCGAACTCCTCCTCGGTCTCGCCGGGGAAGCCGACGATGAAGTTGGAGCGCACTCCCGCCTCCGGCGCCCGCTCGCGGATGCTCTCCAGCAGGCCGAGGAAGCGCTCGGGATCGCCGAAGCGGCGCATCCGCCGCAGCACCCCGCCGCTGGCGTGCTGGAAGGACAGGTCGAAGTAGGCGGCGACGCCGTCGGTGCCGGCGATCACGTCGATCAGCCCCGGCCGCAGCTCGGCCGGCTGGAGGTAGCTCGCCCGCACCCGGGAGACGCCCTCGACGGCCGCCAGCCTCGGCAGCAGCTTCTCCAGCGCCCGCAGGTCGCCCAGATCCTTGCCGTAGGACGTGGAGTTCTCGCTCACCAGCACGAGCTCGCGCACGCCGCGGTGGGACAGCCAGTCGGCCTCGGCCACCAGCTCGTCGGGGTGGCGGGACACATAGGCGCCGCGGAAGGCAGGGATGGCGCAGAACGTGCAGCGCCGGTCGCAGCCCGAGGCGAGCTTGAGCGAGGCCACCGGGCTCTCGTCGAGCCGCTTGCGCAGCACCCGCGGGCCGCTCGCGGGCGCCAGCCCGTCGGGCAGGTCGCCGTGGCCGGGGATGGCGCCGCGGGGGGCGGCGGCCCGGTCGACCGGCGTGATGGGCAGCAGGAGGCGGCGGTCACGCGGCGTGTGCGGCGTGAGCGCGCGCCCGGCGAGCACGTCGTCGAGACGCCCGCCGATGTCGGTGTAGTCGTCGAAGGAGATGACCGCGCTGGCCTCGGGCAGCGCGTCGGCGAGCTCGTTGCCGTAGCGCTCGGCCATGCAGCCCGCGGCGACCACCTTGGCCCCCGAGTCGGCGGCGGCCAGCAGGGTGTCGATCGAGTCCTTCTTCGCCGACTCGATGAAGCCGCACGTGTTGACCACGACGACATCCGGGTCGTCGTCGTCGAGCTGCCAACCGGCAGCCTCGAGTCGCGCGGCCAGCTCCTCGGAGTCGACCTCGTTGCGGGCGCAGCCCAGCGTGATCAGCGATGCGGTTCGGCGGGATGACATGGTGACACTACGGTATCGGCAGTTGGCCACCACACGATGCAGGGGTTACCGAGCTGGTGGTTTCCCCGGGCCGAACGACCGGCGCACCTTCTCCCCCCGCTCCCCCACAGCTCCCAGGTTCTTGCCGTTGACCTGCACCGACACGGCTCCGGCGTCACCCACCTCGAAGTCGATCCGGCTCTGCGCCCGCCAGGTGGCGCTGCTGCCCGCCTTGAGGCTGCCGTCGAACAGCCGGCGTCCCTTGGCGTCGCGCACCGTCATGCGGGCCCGCCGCTTCGCCTCGACCGTGACCTCGACCGTGTTCTTGCCCGCCATGGCCACGGCGGACGGCCCCTCGGTGAACGGCGAGTTCGGCGGCACGGTGGCCGCCGGCCGCTCCCCGCGGGCGGTGCGGACCTGGTCGGACGCGCCGCCCAGGACCTTGACCACGCCGAACACGACCACCACGGACAGCGCGACCGCCAGCGCCGGGGCCCAGCCCGGCCCCCGCCGCTCGGACATCTTGATGATGCGGTCGGCCTGGAACACCGCCGCCGCCCGCACCGGCTGCGGCGCACCGCCGTGCAGCTGGTCGTAGGCGTGCACCACGGCCTCGGGATCGAGCCCCACGGCAGCCGCGATGGTCTTGACGTGCCCCCTGATGTAGAAATCGCTTCCGGACTCGGCGAACTCGTCACGCTCGAGCGCGTTGATGATCGCCTCTCGAATACGCGTGATCTTGCTCAGCTGCTCGACAGTCAACCCCGAAGACTGCCGAGCCGCCGCCAATATGGCTCCGATGCTCTGCTCCTGCACGACAACCGCCTCCCCACGACGGAGCGTAGTTGCTCCTATTCAAGCAGTAAGTGGCAGGGAAGTGGCCATTGGGGTCATTCGCCACGCAGGTCGGCTAGCAATCCGGGCAGATCATCTGGTTTCACCAGCACCTCGCGAGCCTTGGAACCCTCGCTGGGACCGACCACTTCGCGGCTCTCCAGCAGGTCCATCAGCCGCCCGGCCTTCGCGAAGCCGACGCGCAGCTTGCGCTGCAGCATCGAGGTCGAGCCGAACTGGGTGGTGACGATCAGCTCGGCGGCCTGGATGAGCAGGTCGAGGTCGTCGCCGATGTCCTCGTCGATCTCCTTCTTGGCGCCGGCCGCGACGGTCACGTCATTGCGGTACTCCACCTGCATCTGCTGCTTGCAGTGGTTGACGATCTCGGCGATCTCCTTCTCGGAGACGAACGCGTTCTGGATCCGGATCGGCTTGCTGGCCCCCATCGGCAGGAACAACGCGTCACCCTGGCCGACCAGCTTGTCGGCGCCCGGCTGGTCGAGGATGACCCGCGAGTCGGTCAGCGAGGACACCGCGAACGCCAGCCGGGACGGCACGTTGGCCTTGATCAGGCCGGTGACGACGTCCACGCTCGGCCGCTGGGTGGCGATGACCAGGTGGATGCCCGCCGCGCGGGCGAGCTGGGTGATGCGGACGATGGAGTCCTCCACGTCGCGCGGCGCCACCATCATCAGGTCGGCCAGCTCGTCCACGATCACCAGCAGGTACGGATAGGGCTGGTAGACGCGTTCGCTGCCGGGCTGCGGGACGAGCTTGCCCGCCCGCACCGCCTTGTTGAACTCGTCGATGTGGCGGAACCCGCTGGCCGCCAGGTCGTCGTAGCGGCGGTCCATCTCGCCCACCACCCATTCGAGGGCCTCGGCGGCCTTCTTCGGGTTGGTGATGATCGGGGTGATCAGGTGGGGGATGCCCTCGTACACGCTCAGCTCGACCCGCTTGGGGTCGACGAGCACCATGCGCACCTCGTCGGGGGTGGCGCGCATGAGGATCGAGGTGATCAGCCCGTTGACGCAGACGGACTTGCCCGCGCCCGTGGCGCCGGCGATGAGCAGGTGGGGCATCTTGGCCAGGTTGGCCACGATCGTGCGGCCCTCGACGTCCTTGCCCAGCCCGACGATCATCGGGTGGTGGTCGGCCTGCGCCACCTGGGCGCGGAGCACGTCGCCGAGCGCGACCAGGTCCTTGTCGGCGTTCGGGATCTCCACCCCGATCGCCGACTTGCCGGGGATCGGGGACAGGATCCGAACATCGGCCGATTTAACGGCATAGGCGATGTTCTTGGTCAGCGCGGTGACCTTCTCCACCTTCACCGCGGGCCCCAGCTCGATCTCGTAGCGGGTCACGGTCGGCCCGCGGGTGAACCCGATCACCTGGGCGTCGATGGTGAACTGCTCCAGCACGCTGGTCAGCGCGTTCACCACGACCGTGTTGGCCTTGGTCTGCGGCTTGGGCGCGGTGCCCTGCTTGAGATGCTGCAGGTCAGGCAGTTGGTACGGGCCCGCCTGCGGAGAGAGCACGAGCTGCTCGACCTTGCGCGGCGCCGGGGTGGGCTGCGGCGGCTCCGGCTGCTTGACCGGCGCCGGCGGCGGCTCCTCCTCGTCCATGAGCCCCGGGACGATCTCCGGCGAGTGGTCCTCGCGCTTCTCCTTCTCCGACAGGACGGGCGTGTCGTACGGTTTGACCGACTCCTCGCCCTCGGCGGCGGGCTTCTTCGGCCGCCCGCGCTTCTTCGGCTGCGGCGCGGGCCTGCCCTCCGGCGTCTGGCGCTCGAAGAGCATGTGGCGCAGCTCGGCCAGCCGCTCCGGGATGCGGTGGACGGGCGTGGCCGTGATCACCAGCACGCCGAACCCCGACAGGATCAGCAGCAGCGGGATCGTGATCCACGGCGGCAGGATGCTCATCGGCGGCGCCGACACGATGAACCCGATCATGCCGCCCGCCTGCGACACCTTCTCCATCGTGTTGTTCGCGTCGCCCGCGGGGTAAGGGGTGCCGTTGGCGACGTGGATCACCCCGAGGACGCCGACGAGCAGCGCGCTCCACCCGATCACCATCCGGCCGGTGTCGGCGTTCTGGTCGGGGTGGCGCAGGTAACGCCAGGCCAGCAGGCCGAACAGCAGCGGCAGCGCCCACGCCAGCGAGCCGAACACGGCGTGCACGACAGTGTGGACGACCTCCGAGACGCCGCTCCTGGTGTCGCGCCAGGTCATCGCCGCCAGCACGATGGCGCCGGCGAGGACCGCCAGGCCGACGCCGTCGCGGCGGTGGACCGGGTCGAGCTCTCTGGCGTTCTTGCCCAGGGCGCGGGCGGTGCTGCCGATGCCGTTGGCGAGCAGCATCCACAGGCCGACGACCAGCTTGCCGATCATGGTGAAGACCCAGCTGATCGGGTCCTGGTGGGTCATCGGGGGTTTACGGGCCGGCCCCGCCCCCTTCGCCCTGGGCCGCCCCGTGGACGCGGCGCCCCGTTTCGCGGGGGTCGAGCGAGACGAGGGCGACCGCTTCGCCGGACCCTTCGATGCGCTTTTCGGCGTACGGGTGGCCATGTTGCCAAAGGTACGTCGGATACCCCCGAGAAAGCACCGGGACGCGCCGGGCCACCGCCGGATCGTGTCGAAAGACTTCCCCGGCGCCAGCCGGCTGGTGACCAACCTCGGCCTTCTTCCCAAGTGGAGGGAGCGCGGGCTCCCGGTCTGCCACCCTGAGAGTGACCGAACTGCCACATCGAGTGATGTTCTAGGACGCACAGTGGAGACGACCCGGGTGTCGAGCACCTCCTTCGACGGCACTCCCCATGCCCCGGCGGCGGCGCGACGGTTCGTCCGCCAGGTGCTCGGCGAGTGGAGCCTGAGCCATCTGGCGGAGGACGCCGTGCTGCTGACCAGCGAACTCGTCACCAACGCGGTGGTGCACGCCGGCACCGGCGTCGAGCTGACCTGCCGGTTGGACGCCGAGGCGGTGCCGCCCAAACTCGAGATCGAGGTCGACGACCAGCAGCCCGGCCGGACCGTCCTGGACGTGCCGCCTCCCGCCGAGGAGATGGCCACCTCCGGGCGTGGCCTGGCGCTGGCGGGCATGCTCGCCGACGCCTGGGGCGTCACGTACACCAGGAGCGCGAAGCGGGTCTGGGTGCGGATGGAGCTCGCCGACGCCCAGGAGCCGTGCCCGCCCTCGATCCCGGCGCCGCGCGAGCCCGTGGACGCGCTGCGGGTGGCGGTGCTGGTCGCCGACGCGGGCGGGCGGGTGATCTCGTGGAACGCCGACGCCGAGGCCCTGCTCGGCTGGACGGCGCGGCAGGCGGCGGGCCGGCCGCTGGAGGACCTGGTCGACTGGGACGGTCACGGCCCCGACGCGCCGGCCCTGTCCGACGCGCTCGCGCTGGGCCGCTGGCGCGGGGAGTCGCGGATGCGCCACCGCGACGGGCGGCTGGTCCCCGTCTACGTCTCCCACCTGCGCACCGGGGGCAGGCCGGAGCACCGGAGGGCGATCTGGATGGTGGTGGGCGGCGACCACGGGTTCGTGCTGGCCTCGCCGCCGTCACCCGCCAGGCGGGAGGCCGGCCGGCGTATCAAGGACCTGCTCGACCGCGACCGCCCGTTCGCCGAGCTGCTCGACACGATCGCGCGGATCGTCCAGCTTTCCAGCGCCGGCGACGCCGCGTACGTGCTGCTGCGCGCCGACTCCGGCAACAGGTTCGGGGTGGCGGCGGGGGCGGGTGAGGCGGCGGGGCTGGTGGGCGTGGTCGCGGCGGGCGTGTTCGCCCCCGACCGGCGCGCGCCGGCGGTGGTGGACGACCTGCTCACCGCCGACGTCGAGCTGGCCCAGCGGCTGCGGGCCAGGTCGCTGGCGTGCGCGCCGCTGGTGGTGGCGGGCGAGGTGATCGGCCACCTGGCGGTGACCGCCGCCGAGCCGGGGCGGTTCGACCAGGACCTGGCCGCGAGCCTGCGGCACATCGCCGACCAGGTGGCCGGCACCGTGCAGCGGGAGCGGCTGGCCGAGCAGGACCGGGCGCACCGGGGTCGGCTGTCGTTCCTCGCCGAGGCGGGCGAGCTGCTCGCGGGCGTGCACGACGAGGAGCTGCTCGCGGCGCTGGCCGCGCAGCTCGTGGTGCCCAAGATCGCCACCTGGGCGGCGGTCTACCTGACCGACCTGGCGGGCATGACGCGGCTGGCGCACGTGTGGCACCGGGAGGAGCGGCACAACGCCGAGCTGCGCACGTCGCTGCCCGCCCTCCCGCGCACGCCGCTGAGCGAGGTCACCTGGCCGGTCGGCCGCGGGAACGTGCTGTCGTTCCCGCTGCTGACCCAGGGCAGGGCCCACGGCGCGCTGGTGATCGGCCGGAGCGAGCCGACGCTGCCGCTGGAGCTGGCCGAGCTGCTGGCCGACCTGTGCCGCCTGATCGCGCTCAACCTGCACACCGCGATGCTCTACACCCGCCAGGCCACCACCTCCAAGGCGCTGCAGCGCAACCTGCTGCCGGTGCGGATGGCGCCGATGCCCGGCCTGGAGTCCGCGGTCGTGTACGAGCCGGCCGAGGAGGGCGCGCACGTCGGCGGCGACTTCTACGACCTGTTCACCGTGGCCGACCACTGGTGCTTCGCCCTCGGCGACGTCTGCGGCAGCGGGCCGGAGGCGGCCGCCGTCACCGGGCTCGCCAGGCACGCCGTGCGGCTGCTCGCGAAGGAGAACTACACCGTGGCCGACATCCTGGACCGGCTCAACCGGACGCTGCTGGAGGAGGACGAGGAGGGCCGGTTTCTCAGCCTGCTGTGCGGGGAGCTGACGCCGCTAACGCGGGGCGGGGCGCGGTGCACGATCGCCTCGGCCGGGCACGTGCCGCCGCTGCTGCTGCACACCGACGGCGAGGTGGAGCAGGTGGCCTCGCCGCAGCTGCTGCTCGGCGTCGAGCACGGCGTGCGGTTCTTCGTGGAGTCGTTCGAGCTCGCGCCCGAGGAGGTGCTGCTGTGCGTCACCGACGGGGTGACCGAGCGGCGCGACGGCAAGCGGCTGCTCGACGACGACGACGGGCTGTCCAGGCTGCTGTCGGGCTGCACCGGGCTGAGCGCCCACGCCGTCGCCGAGCGGGTGCGGCAGGCGGTCCACTCCTTCGCCGGCGCCCCGTCGAGGGACGACGTGGCGCTGCTGGTGCTGCGGGCTACGCCGGCTCTCCCCTGATCAACCCGGGAAGCGGTAGGTGGTGGTGGAGGCGCGGACCTCGCCGGGGCGCAGCACGGTCGAGGGGAACGCCGGCTGGTTGGGCGAGTCGGGGAAGTGCTGCGTCTCCAGGCAGAACCCGGCGTGCGGGCCGTACGGGGTGGCGTCGCCGTCGAGCATGCCGCCCGCGTAGAACTGGACGCCGGGCTCGGTGGTGGTGACCTCCATGGTGCGGCCGCTGCCCGGCTCGGTCACGGTGATGTCGCCGTTCAGGACGAAGCAGTGGTCGTAGGCGCCGTCGAAGCGCTCGCCGATCGCGTGGGGGGTGGTGAAGTCGAACACGGTGCCCTTGACCGGGGCCGCCTCGCCGGTGGGGATCTTGTCGCCGTCGACGGGCAGGTAGTGGTCGGCCGCCATGCGGACCACGTGGCCGAGCACGTCGCCGCCGCCGGCCAGGTTGAAGTAGGAGTGGTTGGTCAGGTTGACCACGGTGGGCGCGTCGGTCTCGGTGGTGTAGTCGATGCGCAGCGCGTCGCCGTCGAGCGTGTAGGTGACGGAGGCGGTGAGCGTGCCGGGGTAGCCCTGGTCGCCGTCGGGGCTGACGAGCGCGAGCGTGATGGCCGAGCCGGTGACGTCGCGGATCGTCCAGACCTTGCTGTCGAAGCCCTCGGTGCCGCCGTGGAGGCTGTTGGGCCCGTTGTTGACGGGCAGGTGGTACTCGACGCCGTCGAGCGTGAAGCGGCCGCCCGCGATGCGGTTGCCGTAGCGGCCGACCACGGCGCCGAAGTAGCGGCTGCGGGTCAGGTAGTCGTCCAGGGTCGGCAGGCCGAGCACCACGTTGACGCCGTCGACCTCAAGCGTTTGCAGGATGGCCCCGTACGAGAGCACCGCCGCGCGCAGGCGCCCCGAGGTCAGTTCGTGGCGCTCGACGCGCTCCCCCGAGGGCAGCGTTCCGAAGTTCATGTGTGGGCCTCTCCCGTAGATTCGCGGACGATCAGGCTCGTCTCCAGCACGGTGACGCCGCTGGTGGCCTCGGAGTCGACCGAGCCGAGCAGCAGATCGACGGCGATGCGGCCGGCGGCGGCGGTGGGCATCGCGATGGTGGTCAGCTTGGGGCGGCTCAGGCGGCCAGGCACGATGTCGTCGACGCCGATCACGCTGATCTCCCCGGGCACGTCGACCCCCCGCTCGGCCAGTCCTTCGATCAAGCCTATGGCGACCAGGTCGTTGTAGGCGAGCACCCCGGTGGCGCCGGAGGCGATCACGTCGGTGACGGCGGCCAGGCCGCCGAGCTCGGTGGGCGGGTTGGGGCCGAGGAAGGTGACGTCGGCCTCGCTCATGGCGGCGGCGGCCGCCTGCATCTCCTTGCTGGTCCACGAGCCGCTGGGCCCGGTCACCAGGGCGAGCCTGCGGTGGCCGAGGCCGGTGAGGTGCTCGACGGCGAGCCTGACCCCGCGGCCGACGTCCATGAGCACCGTCGGCATGCCTTTGACCCTGCGGTTCACCACGACGAACGGCACCTCTTCGCGCAGCCGCTCGATCGTCTTGTTGGTCAGCCGGGGGCTGCACAGCAGCACGCCGTCGACCTGCTTGGTGAGGGTCTGGATCAGCTCCTCCTCGACCTGCGGGTCCTCGTCGGTGTCGGCCACGAACACGTGGTAGTCGCGGAGCCTGGCCTGCGCCTGGGCCGCTTTGATGAGCGGCGGGAAGAACGGGTTGGCGATGTCGGCCACGATCAGGCCGATGTTGTGGGTGCGCCCCGTGGTCAGCGCGCGGGCGGCCCGGTTGGGCCGGTAGCCGAGATCCTCGGCGACGGCGAGCACGCGGGTGCGCGTGACCGGGTTGACCAGATGGGGGGCGGAGAAGGCGCGCGACACCGTGGAGACGTGTACGCCTGATGCCTCCGCCACGTCACGAATGGTCACCGCCACGCTGGGCCTCCGAGCATGCCAAGTACATTAATGCAAGCGCTTGTATCGCTGTCAACGGGCCTCTTTCGTGAGGGCCGAGCGCCGAAAACTCATGCTACCGCGCATGAGGCCAGCGGCGACACCGCAGGCTGAGACGAGTCGGCTTGACGTTCTGCCGACGGCACCTCAATACTTTTTGCAACCGGTTGCGGTAATGACCCCTGCGGAAGGGTGAACGAGCGATGACACGAACACTGGTGACGGGCAGCGCCGGAAGGCTGGGGCGAAGCCTGGTCACCTCGCTGGCGCAGGCGGGTCACGAAGTGATCGGCGTCGACGTCACCGCCGGCACCCCGGACGACGCGGCGGCCACCCTCCCGGCCGACCTCACCGACCTGGGCGAGGCGTACGACGTGATGGCGCGGTTCCGGCCCGACGTCGTGGTCCACCTGGCGGCCATCGCGACCCCGTTCAGCCGTACCGAGGGCGTGATCTTCCGCACCAACACGCAGCTGGCGTTCAACGTATGCGAGGCGGCGAGCAACGCGGGCGTGGGCCGGGTGGTGGTGGCCAGCAGTCCCACGGTGATCGGTTACGGGTCGCCGTCCGGCTGGGCGCCGAGCTATCTGCCGATCGACGAGGACCACCCGACGTCGCCGTGGAACGCCTACAACCTGTCCAAAGTAGTCGCCGAGCAGACGATGGCGTCGTTCGCGCGCAGCTCGCGGACGCGGTTCGCGGCGGTGCGGCCGTGTTTCGTGGTGGCGCCCGAGGAGTGGGCGGGCGCGCCCACCCAGTCGGGCCACACGATCCTGGAGCGCCTGGATCTGCCGGAGATCGCCGGTGTCTCGCTGTTCAACTACATCGACGCCAGGGACGCCTCCGACATGATCGCCACCCTCATCGAGCGGCTGCCCGGCCTGCCCAGCGGCGAGGTGTTCTTCGCCGGCGCGGCCGACGCGCTGGCCCGCCGCCCCCTCGCGGAGCTGCTCCCCGCCGTGATGCCCGGCACGAGCGAGCACGCGCCCGCGCTCACCGACACTCTTCCCGCGTTCACCTCGGCCAAGGCCGAGCGCATGCTCGGCTGGACCGCCAAGCGCAGCTGGCGCACCGAACTGGAGATCTGATGAACCTCAGCGGAGTCCTCTTCTTCCCCGTCACCCCCTTCACCCTGTCAGGCAAGCTCGCCGAGGAGGTGCTGGCCGAGCACATCGGACGGGGGCTCGACCATGGACCCGGCGGAGTGTTCGCGGCGTGCGGCACCGGCGAGTTCTCCTCCCTGTCGGAGGCCGAGCACGCCGCCGTCGTCCGGGTCGCCGTCGAGACGGCGGCCGGCCGGGCGCCGGTGTTCGCCGGCGCGGGCGGGCCGCTCGGCGCCGCGCTCGCGCAGGCCGGAGCGGCGCGCGAGGCGGGCGCGGACGGCTTGCTGCTGATGCCGCCCTACCTGGCCAAGGGCACCTCGGACGGGTTCGTGGCGTACGTGCGGGAGATCGCGGCGATCCTGCCGGTGATCATCTACCAGCGCGGCTCGGTGGTGCTCACCCCCGAGCAGGTGGTCGAGCTGGCGCGGGTGCCCGGCGTGGTCGGGCTGAAGGACGGCCTGGGCGACATCGACCTCATCCAGCGCTCGATGCTGGCCGTGCGCAAGGAGGTGGGCGACGGCTTCACGTTCTTCAACGGCCTGCCGACGGCCGAGCTGACCATGGGCGCCTACCGGGGCCTCGGCGTCGAGCTGTACTCCTCGGCGGTCTTCGCCTTCGCGCCCGACATCGCGACCGCGTACCTGAACGGCGAGCACCGGCTGCTGACCGAGTTCTACGAGCCGCTCGTCCGGCTGCGCTCGAAGGTGCCCGGGTACGCGGTCGCGCTGGTCAAGGCCGGGGTGCGGCTGGGCGGCCTGGACGTGGGGCCGGTCCGGCCGCCGCTGGTCGACGCCGCGCCCGAGGACGTGGCGGAGCTGGAGTCGCTGATCAAGCACGGACGCTCGCTGATCGGCACGCCGTGATCCGCGACCTCACGGTCACCCCGCGCACGGTCGCGCTGCGCCGTCCATGGGGGCCCGACGTGCCCGCCAACCACGTCCTGGTCGTCGAGGTGACGCTCGCCGACGGGCGGGTGGGCACCGGGTTCTCCTGGACGCCGCAGATCGGCGCGCACGCGGTGCGGGCGCTGCTGGAACACGACATCCGCGACGCGCTGATCGGCCTGGACCCGCACCCCGAGGTGGTGTGGGACCGGCTCTGGCGGCACCTGCGCGAGGCCGGGCCCGGCGGGATCACCACGATCGCGCTGGCCGGGGTCGACCTGGCGCTGTGGGACCTGCGCTGCGGCGAGCGCGGCCTGGTGGACGTGCTGGGCCGGCGCAGGGAGTCCGTCCCGGTGTACGGGAGCGGGGTGAACCTGCACTACCCGCTGGACGAGCTGGTGGCGCAGGCGGGCCGGTGGAAGGCCGCCGGCTACCCCGCCGTCAAGATCAAAGTGGGCCGGCCGGACGTGCGCGAGGACGTGGCGCGGGTGGCCGCCGTCCGCGAGGTGATCGGCCCGGACACGCTGCTGATGGTGGACGCCAACCAGCGCTGGGACCTGCACACCGCCCGGCGCGCCGCCGACGCGCTGGCCCCGTACGGCCTGCACTGGCTGGAGGAGCCGCTGCCGGCCGACGACGTGGCGGCGCACGTGGAGCTGCGCCGGTCGGCGCACGTGCCGATCGCGGTCGGCGAGAACGTCTACACGGTCTACGGCTTCCGCGACCTGCTGGCCGCCGGGGCCTGCGACGTCGTGCAGCCGAACGTGGTGAGGGTCGGCGGCATCACCCCGTTCCTGCGCATCGCCGAGCTGGCCCGCGCCTTCGACGTGCCGGTCTACCCGCACCTGCTGCCGGACCTGTCGGGGCAGCTGGCGCTCTCGCTGCCGCTGCCGTCCATGGCCGAGGACGTCGAGGACGCCTCGTTCGCCGCGCTGGGGCTGCTCGCCGAGCCGTACCCTGTCCGGGTGGACGGCGCGGAGCTGCGCGCCGGCGAGCACCGGGGCCTCGGCCTCCGCTGGAGGTGACATGCGTGTCGTGCTCGCCGGAGCCCAGGGCTTCGGCTCCAACTATCTCGACCGGCTGCGCCGGCTGACCGGGCTGGTCGAGCTGGCCGGGGTCTGCGACGTGCGGCCGGTCCCGCCGGAGAGCCTGGCGGGTCTCGGCTCCCCCGAGGTCTCCGCCGACCTGCCCGGCCTGATCGAGCGGACCGGCGCCCGGATCGCGATCCTGGCCACGCCCATCCCGACGCACGCCGAGCTGGCGCTGGCCGCGCTGGAGGCGGGCGCGCACGTCCTGGTGGAGAAGCCGACGGCGGCCACGCTGGCGGACTTCGACCGGATGGAGCGGGCCGCCGCCAAGGCGGGGCTGGCCTGCCAGGTCGGGTTCCAGAGCCTCGGTTCCGCGGCGGTGCCCGCGGTGCGCGAGCTGATCGCGGGCGGCGCGATCGGCCGCGTCACCGGCATCGGCGTGGGCGGCTCGTGGCCGCGCCCCGCCGCGTACTTCACCCGCAGCCCGTGGGCGGGCAGGCGGGTGCTCGACGGCGTGGACGTGGTGGACGGCGCGCTGACGAACCCGTTCGCGCACGCGCTGGCCACCGCGCTGGCGGTGGCCGGGGCCGACGAGCGCGGCGCGGTGGCCTCGGTGGAGACCGAGCTCTTCCACGCCAACGGGATCGAGTCCGACGACACCTCCGCCGTCCGCGTCACGCTCGCCGGCGGCACCCCGCTGGTGGCCGCGGTCACGCTCTGCGCGGCCGAGCGTGACGAGCCGTACGTGCTCGTCCACGGCGAGAAGGGGCGGATCCGGTTCGTCTACACGATGGACGAGGTGCAGGTGGACGACGGGCCCGTGCGGCGCTTCGACCGTACCGACCTGCTGGTCAACCTCGTCGAGCACGTGCGGTCCGGCGTCCCGCTGCTGGTGCCGATCCAGCGCACGGGCGGGTTCATGGAGGTGATGGAGGCGATCAGGGTCGCGCCCGACCCGCTGCCGATCGCCGACGACCACCAGGACCTGTCCGGCGAGGGCCGGGTGCTGCCGGGCATCGCGTCCGTCGTCGACAGGTGCGCCTCGGAGCTGGCGCTCTTCTCCGAGCTGGGCCTGAGCTGGGCGACGCCGCTCGTGGTGGGCGGCTCTCCCGTCGCCGAGTACGTGACCAGCCCCGACCTGCCGCTGACCGCGGCGCCCCGCCCCTACCTGCACCCGGTGCGCACGCTCGGCGGCACCGTGGTGACCGAGATCCGTCCGGCCGACCACCCGCACCACCTCGGGGCCGGGCTCGCGGTGACGGACCTGGGCGGCCGCAATTTCTGGGGCGGGCGCACCTACGTCCGCGACCAGGGGCCGGCCTGGCTCGACGACCACGGCGTCCAGCGGCACCTGGCCTTCACCGAGCGCGACGCCGCCGGTTTCACCGAGACGCTCTCGTGGCTGCGGCCGGGGGAAGACGCCCTGGTTCGCGAGGAACGCACCGTACGGGCCCGTCCAGCGGCGCGTGGGTGGGTCCTGGATTTCGGCTTCACCCTGCACAACCTGACCGGGGCGCCGCTGACGGTGCGCAGCTCGGCCACGAAGGGGCGGGCGGGCGCCGGCTACGGCGGGTTCTTCTGGCGCGCGCCGGCGGGCTCGCCCGGGTTGCGCGTGTTCACGGCGGCGGCCGAGGGCGAGGAGCGGGTGCACGGCTCGCGGGCGCCGTGGCTGGCGCTGTCGTCGGAGGCGTGGACGCTGCTGTTCGCGCAGGACGCCGACCCGTGGTTCGTGCGGGTGGCCGAGTATCCGGGCGTCGGCACCGCGCTGGCCTGGGACACCCCGCTGTCGTTCGACGCCCGGCTCGACAGGAAGGTGTCGGTCGTGGTCGTGGACGGGCGCCTGTCGCGCGAGGAGGCGGCCGAGCTGGCCACGGGCCGCTGACCCGCGGGCCCGGCGCGGTGCCACGCCGGGCCCGCGCCGCCGTGCCGTGTCGTGCCTTCAGCGGGACTCGGGGCGCAGTCCGGCGGCCAGCCAGGTGAAGGCGTGCTCCTGCATCGGGACGTCGAAGGCGTGCGGGGCGTCGAAGAACCTGCCCTCGTAGCCGCCGCCGGGGTAGCGGCGGGCGATGGCCTCGTGGGCGCGGCGCATCCCCCGCCCGGGGAACAGCTGGTCGTCGCGCGCGTACAGCGCCAGCAGCGGTCGCGGCGCTCCGGACGCGACCAGCGCGGGCCAGTCGCAGACCCGGGACAGGCCGGGCGGGAAGAGCATCCAGGTGTGCGCGGCCACGTACCCGTCGAGCAGGTCGGCGTAGGACGACGTCATCGCGGCGACCACGACCGCGCGCACGCCCGGGTCGAAGGCGCCCAGCAGGGCGGCCCGCAGGCCGCCGCCCGACAGGCCGGCGCAGCCGACAGGCCCGATGTCCGGCCTGCCGCGCAGGTACGCCGCCGCGGCCAGGTCCTCGCCCGCCACCACGCCCGCGAACGAGGTGCCCAGCAGCCTGCAGTACTTCTCCAGGACGTGCTCGTGGTGGCCCGCCGCCACGTCGTAGCGGTCGGCCTCCGACAGCCCGGCGTCCGGGGCCAGGGCCGTCACCCGGTCCGGCATGTCCGTGAGCGGGAACCGGCGGCTCCCCCACCCGGTCACGTCGTGCGCCAGCACCGCGAAGCCGCGCCTGGCCAGCTCGGAGGCGAACGCCCGGCCGCCGTACAGCTCGCCGCGCAGCCGCCGCACCTCGGGGGCAGGCGGCTCGGGGCCGTCGGCGATCTTCTCCTTGCCCGCCCACTTCATGCCCGCGTGGCAGTGCAGGGCCACCACGCCGGGCAGCGCGCCCCGGTGGCCGTGCGGCCTGAGCAGGTAGGCCCGGGTGCGCGGGCCGTAGCCGACGTCCCAGGACAGCTCCTCGCCGTCCAGCCCGTCCGCCGTCCAGGTGCGCTCCACCCGTACGTCTCCCGCCGTCAGGTCGAGCGTGCCGATGGCTTCGCGCGCGGCGGCCCGCAGCTCCGGCCCGGCGGGCGCGTCCGGGAACAGCTCCCACTGCCTCCCGGCCACGTCGGCGAGCCCCGAGAACTCCCCTAGATGCCGCATCTCGTACGGATCAGGCGCCGGCGAGGCGGGTGCCGTCGGCGGTGAGGTGGACGGGGCGGCCGGTGGCGGCTGAACGGTTGGCCGCGACGCCCACCAGGACGCTGCGGATGCCGTCGCGGTAGCCCGCGGGACGGGCGAGCGGGTCGTCGCCGGGGCCGCGGAAGACGTCGTCGAGCAGCAGCCGGTCACCGCCGCCGTGGCCGCCGGCGCCCTGCTCGATCGGCACCTCCTCGGGCTCCTGCCAGTGCCGGTGCAGGATGAGCCGTTCCCAGGAGCCGGCCGCGTGCTCCTTGCTCGCCGCGCTCGGGTCGACGGCGGCGTGCGGCGGGGTCCAGGACCGTTCGCACACCTCCAGCTCGATCCGCCCCTCGGTGCCGTTGAACGCCACCCGGTACCCCTCGAACGGCGCGTGCGCGGTCAGCGAGTAGGTGAGGATCGCCCGGTTGGCGTAGCGGACGAGCACCGACATGGTGTCGTCGATCGTCACGCCGGGCGCGAACACGTCCTGGTCGCGGATGTAGCCGTCCTCGTGCTCGGCGTCCAGGTAGAGCCGCTTGAGGCGCTCGTCCTGGGAGATGTCCAGGATGTACGGGTCGCTGCCCAGACCGGGGGCGCCCTGCCCGCGTGCCGGGCGCGGCCCGCGCGGCCGGGCCTGGCCGTAGAAGCGCAGGTCTGTCTGCGCGAAGACCAGCTCGGCCGCCGAGCCGAGCCACCAGTTGACCAGGTCGAAGTGGTGGGTGGACTTGTGCACGAGCAGCCCGCCGGAGTGGGCGCGCTCGCGGTGCCAGCGGCGGAAGTAGTCGGCGCCGTGGATGGTGTCGAGCGCCCACTCGAAGTGCACCGAGGTGACGTCGCCGATAGCGCCCTCGCCGATCAGCTTCCGCACCGCCGAGTTGCGCGGCGAGTAGCGGTAGTTGAAGGTGACGACCAGCCGGCCCGGGTTGCGCTCGGCCGCCTCGGCGATGGCCGCGCAGCTCTCGGCGTCGACCGTGAGCGGCTTCTCCACGATGACGTCGAGGCCGGCGTCGAGCGCGGCGACGACGTACTCGGCGTGGGTGGCGTCGACCGTGCACACCACGACGGCGTCGGCCAGCTCCAGCATCTTGCCGTACTCACGGGGCGCGAAGCACGGCACCGGGCGGCCGATCCGTTCGGCGTAGTAGGCCATGCGCGTGGTGTTGACGTCGCACAGGCCGACGATGGTCCCGGTGTCCTGCCAGTCGCCCAGCAGCGCGTCGACGTACATCTGCGCGCGGTGCCCGAGGCCGACGAAGGCGTACCTGGTGCTCAAGTGCTCTCTCCCCGAGTCGCGGTGGGCGGCCGGGGGCGGTGCGCCCCCGGCCGGTCGCCGGCTGGTCAGCCGGCGATGGCGGCGTTGGCCTCCTCCAGGAACTTCGCCGCGGCGGCGTCCGGAGTGGCCCTGCCGAACACGACCTCCTCGCTGGCGCGCTTGAGGATGTCCTCCATCTCCAGCGCGCCCTTCGGCGGCGCCTCGATCGGGCTCAGCTCGCTCTTGACCTCGTCGATGAAGGCCAGGGTCTTCTGGTCGGCGGGCGGGAGCTTGTCCTTGACGGCGGCGAGCACCTTGGAGTTGGTGGGCAGGCCGCGGTCGCTCAGCAGGATGCCGGCCGCGTCGGGGTCGTTGACCAGGAAGTCGATGAACTTGCCTGCGGCGTCCGCCTGCTCGGTCTTGGCCGAGGCGGCGTAGAACATGGCGGGCTGCAGGAACATGCCGCTGGTCGTGGCGCCCTCCAGCTTCGGCATCCGCAGCAGCGTCATCTCCTGGCCGGACGACTTGCTCAAGGCGTTGAGCTGGTTGCTCCACCACATGCCCAGGGCGCCCTCGTTGGTGCCGAGGAGCGACTGCTCGGGGCCGGTGGCGCCGATCTCCGCGCTCTTGGCGGCGTCGGGCGAGCCCTTGGTCTCGATGAGCTTCTGGTGGATTCCCCACCAGGACTTCAGCGTGTCGACGGACATGCCGATCTTGGTGCCGTCGTAGAACTTCTCGCCGCGCTGGGCCGCGTAGATCTGCAGCCAGGCGGGGTTGAAGTTGTACTCGGCGCCGGTGGCGGAGCCCGTGGCCGAGATCTCCTGGGCCAGCGCGGCCCACTGGTCCCAGGTCCAGCTCGTGTCCTCGGGCAGCTCCTTCTTGGCTTTCTCCAGCGCCGCCGGGTTGGCGACCATGGAGAACGCGTTGACGCCGGTCGGGATGGCGTACTGCTTGCCGTCGATCTGGCCGCTCGACAGGACCTGCTGGTCGAGGTCCGCGGTGGGCAGCTTGCCGGCCAGGTCCATCAGCGCGCCGCGGCCGGCGTACTCGCTGAGGCCGCGGATCTCGATGCTCAGCACGTCAGGCGCGTCGTTGGCGGCTACCTTGGTGGCGAGCTTCTCGTAGTAGCTGTCCCAGTTGGAGAAGTCGCCCTCGACGTCGATCGTCGGGTTCTTCTCCTCGAACTTCTGGATGGCCTGGTCGGTCAGCTTCTGCCGGGCGTCGCTGCCCCAGTAGGCGAAGGTGATCGACACCTTGCCGCCGTCGCCACCGCCGCCTCCTCCTTCGCCGCCGTCGCCGCTGCCGCAGGCGGCCGCGGTCAGCATGGCCGCCGACAGCGCGGCGACCCACATCGTCTTACGAGAGCCGAGTTTCACAGCTCTACCTCCTCTTGGGGTTACAGGGGGTGAAGAGGAACTACTTCAGGCCAGTGGTCGCCATCCCGCGGATCAGGTACTTCTGTCCCGCCAGGAAGAACCCGAAGATCGGCCCGAGCGACACGATGGACATCGCGAACATCGGACCCCAGGACGACTCTCCGCTGGAGTCCAGGAACTGCCGCAGCGCCACGGCCACCGTGAGGTTGTCGGAGTTGGTGAGGTACAGGTTCTGGCTGAAGAAGTCGTTCCACGTCCAGATGAAGGTGAAGATGCCGGTCGTCGCCAGCGCCGGCATGCACAGCGGCAGGATGACCTGCAGGAAGATCCGCCAGTAGCCCGCCCCGTCGATGGCCGCGGCCTCGTCCAGCTCCCGTGGCAGCGTCCGGATGAACTGCACCATCAGGAAGATGAAGAACGCGTCCGTGGCCAGGAACTTGGGCACCACCAGCGGCCAGATCGTGTTGATCCAGTCCATGTTGGCGAACACGATGTACTGCGGCACGACGGTCACGTGGTAGGGCAGCATGATCGAGCCCAGCATGATGGCGAACCACACCTTCTTCAGGGGGAAGTTCAGCCGGGCGAAGGCGTAGGCGGCCAGGGAGCAGGCGACCAGGTTGGCCGCCACGGACAGTCCCGTGATGACGGCCGAGTTCCACAGGTAGTAGCCGAAGCTGTGCTTGAGCGCCGTCCAGCCGTCGCTGTAGTTGTCCAGCGTGACCGCGCTGGGCCACAGGCCGGGCTCGCGGAAGATGAGGTCCTCCGGCTTCAGCGAGCTGGAGATCATCCACAGCAGCGGATAGAGCATGATCAGGCCGAAGCCGATCAGCAACGCGTGCTTGAGCAGCCGGCTGCCCCGCGGTAGCGGGCGGAACAGGAACGGCACCCGGTTACTTCGTGTCGCCATAGAAGACCCAATACTTCGACGCGAGGAAGTTCACGCCGGTCAGTCCGGCGATGAGGAGCAGGAGGACCCACGCCATGGCGGCCGCGTAGCCCATCTCGTAGCTCTTGAAGCCCTTCAGGTAGAGGTAGAGCGTGTAGAAGAGCGTGGAGTCGACCGGTCCTCCGCTGCCGCCGCTGACGATGAACGACTGCGTGAACGACTGGAAGGACTTGATGACTTCGAGTACGAGGTTGAAGAAGATGATCGGCGTGAGCAGCGGCAGCGTGATCGAGCGGAACTGGCGGAGCTTGGTTGCCCCGTCGACCGCGGCCGCCTCGTAGTAGCTCTGCGGGATCTGCCGGAGTCCGGCGAGGAAGATCACCATGGGCGCGCCGAACGTCCACACGTGCAGGAGGATCAGCGTGCCGAGGGCGGTGTCCGGGTCGGACACCCAGCCGGGCCCCTCGATGTCGAAGATCGCGAGAACGGCGTTGACCAGGCCGTCGGTGCCGAAGATCTTCCGCCACAGGATGGCGATGGCCACGCTCCCGCCCAGCAGCGAGGGCAGGTAGTAGATGGAGCGGTAGAACGACAGCCCGCGCAGGCCCCGGTCGAGCGCGAGCGCCAGCGCCAGCGCGAAGGCGAGCTGCATGGGCACCGACACGACCACGTAGATGGTGGTGACCTTGAGCGACTGGATGAACCGGGTGTCCTCGAAGAACAGCTTCGAGTAGTTGTCCCAGCCCACCCACTGGGCCTCTTCCAGCAGGCTGTAGTCGGTGAACGACAGGTACAGCGAGGCCAGGATCGGCCCCACGGTGATCAGGAACAGGCCGACGAACCACGGCGCGAGGAAGACGTACGCGGTGCGGGCCTCCCGGCGCCTGTGGACGTTCGCATAGGTCGTCCGGCGGCGACGCCCCGGGGGTCGAGCGGCCTCCCGCGGGGCGGCGGGGGGTCGCTCCGGGGTGACAGAGATTGATTCGGACATACATCCCTCTTCCAGGCCCAGCCCGGCACGGCGGGATCGGATAGCGCATTCCTATAAGGAGGCGAAAAGTTTCGTCAACCCTTTGCAGGTGTTACAAAGCCGTTACCGATATATCGCTAAGTGAATAATGCCTGCTCAGAGGGGAGATGGAGCTGGATACGCGTTCTTAACATTTTCGCTCTGACCCATCTCCACTACAACCGGTTGCACTTAGCGGCGGAAGAGTCCGGGCATGCCAACAGCCGCCCTGACCTGATCGGTCGGGGCGGCTATCGAGCAGAAACGCTCACCAGGAGCCGCCGAGCTCCTTCAAGGTGAAGACTCCGCCGACCCGGTCGTGCAACGGGTCGCTCAGGTCCGGCTCGCCCTGCTCGGCGATGATCTCCGCGGCGTACGACTCGGAGCTGTCGCGCGACTCGTACCCGATGGCCTCCGCCTCCTTCAGCGACCACCACCTGCGGGCGTTGTCGGAGACGCCCCACACGACGTGGAAGCCGGTCGCCGTCAGCGCGGCCTCCACCAGCCGGGCCAGGTCGTCCGGCGAGATCCAGGTGGCCAGGCCGCGGGTGTCGGCGGAGCGCTCGTTGCAGGTGCCGAGCCTGATGGCGGTCACGTGCATGCCGAACCTGTCGTGGTAGAGGCTGCCCAGCCCCTCCATCACGAGCTTGCTCACGCCGTAGTACGTGTCGGGGCGCGGGAAGGCGTAGTCGGCCAGCTCCCCGCCGGAGGGCGGCCGGGTGTGGAAGCCGGCGGCGTGGTGGCTGCTCATCAGCACCACGTGCCCGACCCCCGCCGCGCGGGCGGCCTCCATGAGCACGTAGGTGCCGTCCATGTTGGCCCGCACGATGTCGGCCCACGGGTGCTCGCGGCTCTGGCCGCCGAGGTGGAGCACCGCGTCGACGTCCCGCATCGCGGCGGCCATGGCCAGTTCGTCGGTGAGGTCGGCCACGGCCAGCTCCTCGCCGGGTCCGGTTTCGAGCGGCGCCAGGTCCGACAGGCGCAGCGTCCGGCCGTCACGGGCGAGACGGGGACGGAGCAGCGTGCCGACTTTCCCTGCGGCGCCGGTCATGAGAATGCGCATTCCCCCGTTGTACACAACACTGGCCCAGATTCACATTCTTGAATATTGACCGTGATGTGTGTCACTGGTTACTTTCTTCAAGACTCGCCCACATCCACGACACTTGTCACATATGTGAACAGGAGGCGGTCTTATGTCACGTCGTCTGCTCGGGGTCGCGCTGGCCACGACCCTGGCCGTTACGCTGACAGGCTGCGGCTCCGGGGGAACAAGCTCAAGCACGGACGACGCGCTGGAGATCTGGATCAGGCAGGCGCCCGATTCGGAGTCGGCCAAGACAGCGCAGCGCCTCGCCGAGGCGTTCACCAAGGCCAGCGGGATCCAGACCAAGGTGGTCGCCCTCTTCGACGACTTCGAGACCAAGCTGCAGCAGCAGGCGGCGCAGCGCGATCTGCCCGACATCGTCATCAACGACACCGCCCAGATCGGCAACATGCAGACCCAGGGCTGGCTGACCGAGGTCGACCGGGCTTCCCTGGCGGGCGGCGACAAGGTCTCCGACCTCGCATGGAAGGCCGCCACCGCGAGCGACGGCAAGACCTGGGCGGCCCCGTTCTCCGCGCAGGCCTTCGCCATCATCGCCCGCAAGGACTGGCGCGAGAAGGTCGGCATGGAGATCCCCCAGACCTGGGAGGACCTCGCCGCGCTGGCCACCGCCTTCACCGAGAAGGACCCCGACGGCAACGGCGAGAACGACACCGCCGGCTTCGTCATCCCGGCGAGCACCAAGCGCGGCTACGCGTCCTGGTACGCCTCCTCGTTCATCTACGGCAACGGCGGCGACTTCGTCTCCCCGTCAGGTTCCGGCACGTTCGCCTCCGCCATGAGCGACCCCAAGGCCGTCGAGGCGGTGCAGTTCCTCCAGGACCAGTTCTGCAAGACCAAGACCGTCAACCCGGGCGCGGTCAGCAACGACACCACGGTCACCCACGAGGTGTTCGAGAAGGGCCAGGGCGGCATCTATCTGACCGGCCCGTACGTGCTCGCCCGGTTCGTGGACAGCATCGGCACCGACAAGATCGAGGTCTACCCGGTGCCCAAGGGCCCGTCGGGCGGCCCCGGCACGCTGGGCGAGGGCGAGAACGTCTACCTGATGGCCGGATCGGGCAACACCGAGGGCCAGAAGAAGTTCGCCGAGTTCGCCATCTCCGCCGAAGGCCAGCGGATCGGCATGAACAAGGACGCCAACGGCGCCATCGTCCGCCTGCCGGTCAGCTCCGAGGTCGACATGGCCGCCGAGCGCCAGGACCCGCGCTGGCAGGTGTTCCAGGACGCCTACGCCGACGCCGTCTACGCCCACCCGGTGCCGAACTGGGCGCCGATCCGGCAGACCTCCGCCGACTCGATCAACACGGTGTGGGCCGACTGCGCCAAGGACGTCAAGGCGGAGATGGACGCGCTCAACACCAAGCTGACCCAGGAACTGCAGAGTCAAAAGGCATCATGACCCCGACGCTGACCACGGCGCCGCCACCGCGGGCCGCCGCCCCCGGCCAGCCGCCCCGCCGGGCGCGCTGGCGGGGGCCGCTGGTCGCCTGGGCCTTCCTGGCGCCCGCCCTGCTGCTGTTCCTGTACTTCAAGTTCATCCCGATGTTCACCGGGCTGACGATGAGCCTCCAGGAGATCCGCTACATCGACAGCACCTGGGTCGGGCTGGACAACTACGCGACCATTCTCACCGACGACGCCTTCCGCTCGGCGATCTGGCACAGCCTGGTGCTGGCGCTGGGCACCACGGCCGGCTCGATCGTGTTCGGGCTGGGCCTCGCGCTCCTGATCGAGGGGCCGGCCAGGTATCTGTGGTTCGTCAGGACCGCGGCCTTCCTGCCGGTCGTGGTCACCATGGCGGCCGTCGCCGAGGTGTGGCGGATCATGTACCACCCGGGCGACACCGGCACGCTCAACATGATCCTCGGCTGGGTGGGGATCGCCCCGCAGCCCTTCCTGGCCGACGAGGACTCCTCGCTGCTGTCGATCATGGTCATGAACATCTGGCGCGGCACCCCGTACGACATGATGATCTTCCTGGCCGGGCTGGTCGGCATCGACCGCACGCTGTACGAGGCCGCGGCGGTGGACGGCGCGTCCACCTGGAGACGGCTGCGGCACATCACGCTGCCCGCGCTGCGGCCGGTGTTCTGGATCCTGTTCACGCTCGCCGCCATCCGCGGCCTGCGCGTGTTCGTCGAGGTGTACGTGCTCACCAACGGCGGGCCGAACGGCTCGTCCGAGGTGCTGATGACGCTCATCTACAAGCTCGGCTTCCAGACCGGCGAGCTGGGCATCGCCTCGGCGGGCGGGATCGTGCTGTTCGCGGCCACGCTCGTGCTCACCGTACTGGTCCAGCTCATGCGCAGGAGGCAGGCGGCATGATGAGGTTCGACAGCGCGCTGGGGCTGGAGTCGCGGCGCGGGCCGTTCGCCACCGCGGGCAAGATCCTGCTCTACTCGGGCATGGTGGTGGTGTTCACCGGGCCGCTGCTCGGGCTGCTGATCAGCGCCTTCAACAAGACGCTCGACCCGACCTCCTTCACCTGGTGGCCGGACGAGTTCACGTTCGACAACTTCGTGCACGCCGCCGACCGCAACGTCTATCTCTACCTGTTCAACTCCTTCGTGGTGGTCGGGTTCGGGCTGCTGCTGCAGATGATCGTGAGCGTATTCGCCGCCTACTCGCTGGCGCGCAAGAAGTTCCGCGGCATGGGCGTGGTCATGCTGATCATGCTGGCCACGATGATGATGCCCGAGGAGATCATCGCGATCCCGCTCTCCCTCGTGCTGGCCGACATGCCGCTGCTGAACGTCAACCTGATCGGCACGTACGCGGGCATGATCCTGCCGGTCGGCGCGTGGGGCTTCTCGATCCTGGTCATGACGGAGTTCATGAAGGAGGTGCCGGTCGAGCTGGAGGAGGCCGCGCGCATCGACGGGGCGGGCGAGCTGCGCACGTTCTTCACCGTCATCCTGCCGCTGTGCCGGCCCGCGCTCGGCGTGATCGGCGTCTTCGGCTTCACCATGATCTGGGACCAGTATCTGCTGCCGCTCATCGTGGCGCCCGAGTCGAGCATGTGGACGCTGCCCATCGCGCTGCGCTCGCTCCGCTCCGACGAGGAGGTGGGCATCGGCGTGCTGCTGGCGGCCACGCTGCTGGCGCTGCTGCCGTCGATCATCGCGTTCCTCGCCTTCCAGCGGCAGTTCATGCGCGGTCTGACGAGTGGGGCGGTGAAGGGGTGACCTGTGTCCATGTATCTGGACGACATCCCATATCCTGACACCCATAAGTCGCAGTCGAGATGGGACGATCATGGAGCCGCAGCTGGTCAAGTCCGCCGAGCGGACCGTACGCATCCTGGAGGCCCTCGCCGCCGCCCCGGGCACGCTGACGCTGTCGGAGGTGCAACAGCTCACCGGGTTCCCGCGCAGCAGCCTGCACGCGCTGATGCGCACGCTGGTGGAGCTCAACTGGGTGGAGACCGACGCCGCCCGGTCGGCCTTCGGCATCGGCCCGCACGCGCTGCTGACCGGGACCGCCTATCTGGACAAGGACCCGGCGCTGCCGTTCGCCCAGGCGACGCTGGAGGACCTCAGGGAGGAGACCGGGCAGACCGCCCACTTCGCCCGCAGGGACGAGGCGCACGTCCTCTATCTGGCCACCCGCGAATCCCGCGACGCCCACCACATCATCCCCCGGGTGGGCAGGCGGCTGCCCGCCCACGTGACCGCGCTCGGCCAGGTGCTGCTCGCCCAGCTCACCGACGACGAGGTCAAGGCCCTGCTCCCCGACCCGCTGCCCGGCATCACCGACCACACGATCACCGACCTGGGCAAGCTGACCGGCGAGCTCGACCGGGTCCGCACCCGGGGCTGGGCGTACGAACGCGAGCAGGGCACGTCGGGCGTGGCCTGCGTGGCCGTCACGGTCGACTACCGGATCCCGGCCACCGACGCGATCAGCTGCTCGATGCCGGCAGACCTGCCGCCCGCCCAGATCGAGCGGGTCATCGAAGCGGTGATCACACACACCCACAAGCTGGCTGCCACTCTCCGGCGAGAGGGCATCCGGTAAAAGGAGGCGCTGATGCGGCTAGAAGGCGTTCTGTTCTTCCCGGTGACCCCGTTCGGTCCCGACGGCGAGGTGGCCGGGGAGACGCTCGGCCGGCACGTCGACGCCGGAGTCACGGCGGGAGCGGGAGGGGTGTTCACCGCGTGCGGGACGGGTGAGTTCAACGCCCTCGGCCCCGGCGACTACACCACCACGGTGCGGGCGTCCGTGGCCGCCGCGGGCGGGCGGGTGCCCGTCTTCGCGGGCGCGGGCGGCACACTTCCCGAAGCCAGGACGCTGGCCCGCACGGCCGCCGCGGAGGGCGCCGACGGGCTGCTCATCATGCCCCCGTACCTGGTCAGCGCGCCGCCGGAAGGCCTGGTCGACTACGTTCGGGACGTCGCCCTGGCGGGCGGGCTGCCCGTCATCATCTACCAGCGCAACAACGCCCGCTTCTCCCCCGCCGCCGTCGCCGAGCTGGCGCGGATGCCGGAGGTGATCGGGTTCAAGGACGGGCTGGGCGACCTCGACCTGCTCCAGCGCATCATCCTGACCGTGCGCGAGTCGGCGGGGCCGGACTTCACGTTCTTCAACGGGCTGCCGACGGCCGAGCTGACCGTGCCCGCCTACCGGGGGCTGGGGGTGAACCTCTACTCCAGCGCCGCGTTCGCGTTCGCCCCGGAGGTCGCGCTGGCCTTCTACCGGGCGATCACCTCCGGCGACGAGGAGCTGACCCGCCGCCTCTTGACGGGCTTCTACAAGCCCCTGGTGGAGCTGCGCGACCAGGTCCCGGGGTACGCGGTCTCGCTGGTCAAGGCCGGCGTACGGCTGCGCGGGCTGGACGTGGGCGGGGTACGGCCGCCCCTGGTCGACCCCGCACCGGAGCACGTGGCGGAGCTGGAGAAGATCATCGCCGCCGGCATGGAGATCATCGGCGCCTGACCCGTCCCCCACCGCGTGAGGGTCATGCCCTCCCGCGGTGGGGGTAGCCGGCTCCTGACCGGCGGACACGTCGCACACCCGGGGCCGCCGGGAGGACCGAGCCTCCCTGCGACCGCGGCGCCCACCTGGGCCGCCGTTCTACCGTCCGAGTACGCCGTCCACGCGGCGGGGGATTCCCAGGGGGTTGTCGTCCTTCAGCTCGTCAGGCAGCAGCGCCTCGGGCCAGTCCTGGTAGGCCGTGGGCTCCAGCCAGCGGTCGATGGCCGTGGCGCCGACCGAGGTGGTCGCCGTGGTCGTGGCCGGCCAGGGGCCGCCGTGATGCATGGCCCAGGTGACGGCCACGCCGGTGGGCCAGCCGTTCCAGATCAGCCGCCCGGCCTTCCGGCCGAGCACGTCGACCAGCGGCTCCGCCTCACCGGCGTCGGCGGCGTGCACGGTGGCGGTGAGCGAGCCCTCCAGCCGTTCCAGCACCGGCGGCAGGTCGCCGACCTCCCGGTAGGTGACCACGATCGAGGCCGGCCCGAAGCACTCCTCACCGATGCCGGGCAGCTTCTCGGCGAAGGTGTCGAGATCGGTGGTGAACACCTTGGGCGTCACCGACCAGCCGCCCTCCCCCGGCGAGCCCTCGGCCAGCAGCTCCAGCTGCCCGAGCCGGTCCAGACCGCCCAGGTAGCCCTCGCGGATCCGCTCGGCCAGCATCGGCCCGCCGCTGGTGCCCTCGACGGCCTCGGCCAGCGCCTTGCGCAGCTCGTCGCCCTCGGGGACGAACATCAGCCCCGGGTTGGTGCAGAACTGCCCCACCCCCTGGGTCAGCGAGGCGGCGAAGCCGGTGGCGACCTGCTGCGCGGACGCCGACGGCAGCACCACGACGGGGTTCACGCTGCCCAGCTCGCCGAAGAACGGGATCGGCACCTCGCGCTCGTCGATGAGCCGCTGGATCGCCTTGCCCCCCGCGACGGACCCGGTGAACCCCGCCGCGACCACCGCCGGGTGCCGCACCAGGTCGGCGCCGGCGTCGAGGCCGTGCACCAGACCCAGCAGGTCAGGGTACGGGAGCGCGTCGCGTACCAGCTTGGCCACCCGCTCGGAGGTGCCGGGATGACCGGGATGCGCCTTGACCACCACCGGGCAGCCGGCCGCCAGCGCGGAGGCGGTGTCGCCGCCGGCCACCGAGAACGCGAAGGGGAAGTTGCTGGCCGCGAACACCGCCACCACGCCGGGCAGCGGCCGCTTCACACGCCGCACGTCCGGCCGCGGCGGCTCAGCGTGATCGATGATCGCGTCGAGGTAGCCGCCGTCCCTGATCACCCGGGCGAAGAACCTGAACTGGCCCGTGGTGCGGCCCACCTCGCCGCGCAGCCGTGCCTCGCCGAGCGCCGTCTCCTCGTCGGCGAGCCGCCACAGCTCGTCGGCGTGCGCGTCCAGCGCGTCCGCGACGGCCTCCAGCGCCACCGCGCGGTCTTCCGCCGGGGTCGCCCGCCACGCCTGGCCCGCTGCCACGGCGGCGGAGACCACCAGGTCGACCCCGGCTCGGTCGGTCTCGGCCACACCGGCGCCCACGGGCTCACCGGTCCTGGGGTCGTATCCGTAGATCATCGAATGGCCCTTCGGAGTCTTGACACCTTCTCAGCTCGATTCTTACAGTTGCCGCATTCTGTCCACAAACCTGGCCCCTGTTCACATACATGGACGGCGATCATATGATCATCAGGCAGATCCACGTCACCCCCGTCGCCTTCAAGGATCCGCCCCTCCTGAACGCCGCCGGAGTGCACGAACCCTGGGCGCTGCGCACGATCGTCGAGCTGGTGACCGACGAGGGCCTGACCGGTCTCGGCGAGACGTACGGCGACCTGGGACACCTGTCCAAGGTACGCGAGTGCGCGCAGGCGCTGGTCGGCCTGGACGTGCACCACACCAACCAGATGTACGCGCGCGTCGCGGCCACCGTCGGCGACGCCGTCAGCGACCTGCACGGGCTGACCGGCGTGGCCACCAAGGAGAAGAGCATCGACCGGGTCTTCTCCCCGTTCGAGGTCGCCTGCCTGGACATCCGCGGCAAGGCCGCCGGGGTCCCCGTGGTCGACCTGCTCGGGGGCCGGGTCCGCGACGCCGTCCCGTACAGCGCCTATCTCTTCTACAAGTGGGCGGGTCACCCCGGCCAGGAGCCGGACAGGTTCGGCGAGGCGCTCGACCCGGCCGGGATCGTCGAGCAGGCGGCGCTGTTCATCAAGGAGCACGGCTTCACCTCGATCAAGCTCAAGGGCGGTGTCTTCCCGCCCGACGAGGAGATCGAGGCGATCAGGGCGCTGCACGAGGCGTTCCCCGGCGTGCCGCTGCGCCTGGACCCGAACGCCGCCTGGAGCGTCGACACCTCCGTCCGGGTGGGCCGGGAGCTGGAGGGCGCGCTGGAGTATCTGGAGGACCCCACGCCGGACATCCCCGGCATGGCGGAGGTCGCGGCCAGGGTGCCGATGCCGCTGGCCACCAACATGTGCGTCGTCACCCCGGAGCACCTGCCCGAGGCCATCGCCGCCGGCGCCATCGGCGTGCTCCTGCTCGACCACCATTACTGGGGCGGCCTGCAGCGCTCCGCCCAGGTCGCCGCACTCTGCGGCACCTTCGGGCTCGAACTGTCGATGCACTCCAACTCCCATCTCGGCATCAGTCTCGCCGCCATGACCCACCTGGCCGCCGCCACCCCCAACCTCACCCACGCCTGCGACACGCACACCCCCTGGCAGGACGGCCAGGACGTGGTCGCGCCCGGCGCGCTGCGCTTCGAAGGCGGCGCCGTCCCGGTGCCCTCCGGCACCGGCCTGGGCGTCGAACTCGACCGCGACGCGCTGGCCGTCATGCACGAGCAGTATCGGAAGTGCGGCGTCACCGCCCGCGACGACACCACGTACATGCGGCGCTTCCAGCCCGGCTTCACCGCGAGGAGGCCGCGGTGGTGAACGTCGCCTACGTCTACCCCTGGGACGTCGTCGGGGACCCCGCCGCCGCCGAGCGCATCGCCGCACTCGGCGTGACGACCGTCGCCCTCGCCGCCTCCTACCACTCCACCCGCGCGGCCACCCCCTTCCACCCCGCGCACCGCGTCCTCGACGTCCCCCACTCCGCCTTCTACCTTCCCGTACGTCCCGAAGCCTGGGGCCGGCTCACCCCCGCCACCCCCACCTGGACCACCCCCGACGCGTACCTCCTGGCCCAGTCGGCCCTGCGCGCGGCCGGCCTGCGCGTGCACGCCTGGACCGTGCTCACCCACAACGCCCAACTCGGCACCGCCTTCCCCCACCTCGTCGTACGCAACGCCTTCGGCGACCCCTACCCGTACGCGCTCTGCCCGTCGGCCCCCGACGTCGCCGAGTACTGCGAACGACTGGTGCGCGAGGTGCTGGTGGCGGGCCGCCCCGACGGCCTCATCCTGGAGGGCTGCGGCCCCATGGGCTTCGCCCACCAGGGCGTCCACGAGAAGACCTCGGGCGCCGGCTACGACCCGGACCTGATGTCCCTCTGCTTCTGCGCCTCCTGCGCCCCCCGCTACCCCACCGACACCCGAACCCGAGTCCGCAACGCCATCGACACCGACACATCAACCGAGGTCCGCACCTCCCTCGACACGGACACCCGACCCCACGCCGCCGCCCTCGACACCCAAGCGCACGCCGGCACCGCCCTCCACACGCCCACCGACACCCGAACCCACGCCCGCACCCCCACCGAACCGCCGCCCCACGACGCCCCGAAGAGCCTCGTGGACGCAGCCCTCGGCCCGCTCGCGGACGAGGTACGGGCCGTCCGCGTGGAGCTCTCGGCCTCCCTGCGCCACCGCCTGATCACCGCCGCCCGCGAGATCGCCCCTGACATCCCGATCACCTTGCACGCCAACCCCGACCCTTGGGCGACGGGCCCCTTCGCCGCCCTCCCCACCGGCGACCCGGGCGCCGACGTCCTGGTGGGCAACTGCTGGGGCGACCCTGCCACGGACGCCGCCCGCCTCTCCCGCCTCGCCGAACTGTGCACCCCCGGCCAACGGGTCGGCGCGTACGTCCTGGCCCTCCCTCCGCGCCCCGCCCACCCGGAGACACTGGCCGAACTCCTCACCACCTACGCCAAGGCAGGCGCGTCGGAGTTCCACCTGTACCACGCAGGCTTGGCAAGCCCACAACGTCTGACCGCCATGGCCCAAGCCCTCGAATTGACCCGCCTATAGCCCGACACGCCCAGCATCCACCACACCCGGCAGCGACGACTCGCGACGCGAAGCGCCCGCACCCATCACACCGGAGCAGAGTCCTCGTGGAGCAGGGTCCAACGTGGAGCAGGGTCCAACGTGGAGCACGGTCGGATGTGGACCACGGTCGGATGTGGACCACGGTCGGATGTGGACCACGGTCGGATGTGGACCACGGTCGGATGTGGACCACGGTCGGATGTGGACCACGGTCGGATGTGGACCACGGTCGGATGTGAAGCGCGGCCCCACCCGAAGCAAGGCCCCATTCGGAGCAAGGCCCCATTCGGAGCAGGGTCCCACTCGGAGCAGGGTCCCACTCGGAGCGAGGTCCCACTCGGAGCGAGGTCCCACTCGGAGCGAGGTCCCGCCTGGAGCGAGGTCCCGCCTGGAGGAGGCGCGACACCAAGTGGAGTCACGGCACGGAACGGAGCTGACGCCAGCCGAAGCACGTCACCCAACGGAGCCGACGCCAGCCGAGACACGACACCCAGCGGAACGCGACACCCAGTGAGCACGGCGCCGCTGGGTGTCGCACCTCCACGCCCCACTGCCGCGGCATCCCCCTGCCGACCCGTGAAAGACCATCCCGGGTCTCGTCCGCCCACAGACTGCTTTGGCATCATGAGCACGTAAGCACCAGCAGGCGTCCCGACACCGGCCGCCGCACCCTGCCCATCTCCCCTGGTACGAAAGCCGACACCACCACGAACCCCCTCAAAAACGCCGAATCCGGCGGAAAGGCACGGGCGTTGGGTGACATCGAGATCGTCTACAGGAAGTACGGCGGCGCGTTGCACTGGCATCACCCCGGCACGCTCCTCGGCGAGGACGAACACGGCTCCTGGGTCGCGGTGCCCAGCGGAACAGTCGCCCGCAAAGGCGAAGGCCCGAAGGTCACCTGGCCCCACGACTCCCTGATGCTCTTCCCACGCTCATCCTGGTGGACCGCCACGTTCAACTCACCGCCCCACCGCATCGAGGTGTACGTCGACGTCACCACCGTCCCCGAATGGCGTGACGGCCAGGTCACCATGCTCGACCTGGACCTGGATGTCGTCAGGATGCGCGACGGCCGCCTCTTCCTCGACGACGAGGACGAGTTCGCCGAACACCAGCTGACACTCGGCTACCCGAGCGAGATCATCCGCCAAGCCGAGGACACCGCCCATTGGCTCCTCCAAGCAGTAGCCCATCACCACGGCCCTTTCGGCGGAGCCCATACCCGATGGCAGACCGCTGAGTTCCCAACGCATCCCGACAAGCCTCCACCTCATCCCACTCGTCAAGCTCCATAGCCGACCGTCAGGAACGGACGACATCGCGGCGGCAAGCCCCGCCAAGGCCGACATACGAAGGCCACGGCCGTCACACGGAGGCCACGGCCGTCATCGAGGCACCGAGACCAGCCCGCTTTCGTATGCCACGATCACCAGCTGCGCCCGGTCACGAGCATCGAGTTTGGCCAGTAACCGAGTGATATGGGTTTTGACCGTCGCCAGACTGAGCTGCAAATGCCGAGTGATCTCCACATTGGACAGCCCGCGGGCGATCAGAGTCAGCACCTCCCGTTCCCGCTCGGTCACTCCCTCCAGCCCACGCACCTGAGGCGTCGCAGGCGTCCGCGCGAACTCCTCGATCAGCCGCCGCGTGACCGTCGGAGCCAGCAGCGCCTCTCCTCTGGCCACCACCCTGATCGCGGCGAGCAGGTCAGCCGGTGGCGTGTCCTTGAGCAGGAACCCGCTCGCCCCGGCCCGCAGCGCGTCGTACACGTACGCGTCCAGGTCGAACATGGTCACGATGAGGACCCGTGAGTCCTTCCCGATCAGTCTTGTCGCCTCGATGCCGTCCATCTCGGGCATACGCACGTCCATGAGCACGACGTCGGGCCGCTCCCGCTCGGTCACGGCCACGGCCTCCACCCCCGTCGACGCCTCCCCCACCACCTCCAGATCGGGCTCAGAGTCCACCAGCACCTTGAAGCTGCCCCGGAGCAGCGCCTGATCATCAGCGATCAGCACCCGGATCATGAATCACTCCCGTAGGGGAGGCTGGCCGAGACCCGGAAGCCTTGACCGATCATTCCGCCCGCCTCGAACGTCCCGCCGTACATCATGACCCGCTCCCGCATCCCGATCAGCCCGTGACCAGGCCCCCTGCCGGTCATCGTGCGATGACCGGGCCCGTCGTCGCTGACCTCGATCCGCACCGCCCGCCCGTCGTCGACCACGGACACCCGGCACCGCGCAGGCGCCGCATGCTTGACCACGTTGGTGAGCGCCTCCTGAACGATCCGGTACACGGAAAGCTCCACCCCTTCAGGCAGCCTTCCCCGCACAGGCTGAGCAGGTGCTCCCCCCTCCACAACCCCCACCTTCTCGGCGGACTGCCTGCCCGTCATGGACCTCCTCCCATACACGGACGCCTCCTCCCCAGAAGGCATGTCCCGCGTCGACGCTCCGTCATCTCCTTCCTCCGTCGCGAGACCCGCTCCACTTTCCGTTCTGGCACCTGATCCACTTGCCGCCGCAGGACCCGATTGGCCCTGCGCAGTGATGCGTGATCCGCCCTCCGTAGTGAAACGTGATCCACCCTGCGTGGTGAATCTTGATCCGCTCTCTTTCGTGAAACTTGCTCCATCCTGAGTAGCGAAACTCGAACCATCCCGCGTACCGAAGCTCGAAACACCCTGCGTAGCGAAGCTCGAATCATCCTGCGTACCGAAGCTTGATCCACTTTTCCTCGTGGAGCTTGATCCACTCTGCGTGCTGAGGCCTGTCCCGCTCTCCGCCTGACCCGCCGCCAGACCCGACGTCTCGCCAGCCCTCATCTGCCGCGCCTCGCGGAACATGCCGCCCATTGCGCTCTCCCGCATCTCCAGACCACCTTGACCTCCCGCCATGCTGACGTCGAGCTCCACGTCCACTCCAGCCTGTCGGGCCTGCTCGGCCAGACCAGCCAACCCGCGGAGCCCCGGCGCAGGACCGCGGGCCGGGCTCTCCGAAGAACGCAGCACCCCCAGCAGGTGACGCATCTCGACCAGCGCGTTCCTGCTGGCGGTCTCGATCACCCGCAGCGCGTCGTGAGCCTCCTCCGGCTTCGTGGCGAGGACGTGGTTGGCCACTCCCGCCTTGACCGCGATCAGCCCCACGTTGTGCGTCACCACGTCGTGCAGCTCCCGGGCGATGCGCAGCCGCTCCTCGGCCACGGCCTGCTCGGCCAGGCGCTCGGCATGGCGCGTCGCGTACATCCGCCGTTCGCGCACGGCTCGGCCGACCGTCCAGGCGCCGCCGAGGGCGGCGATGCCGAACAACGCCTCGTCGACGCCCAGCAGCCATGCGGGCCCCTCGGGGTGCGGCACACCGCCCACCATCACCAGCCCGACCCCGGTCAGCAGGGCGAGCACCCCGATCGTCGAGGTGGGCAGCCAGCTGCCGCGGTCTTCCGCCACCGCCACCAGGTAGAGCGCGTAAGCCGGCGACACGTACGCGAAGCTGAACGCCCCGCTCACCACCGCCGTGACGGCCAGCGCAACCGTGAAGAGGAAGACCGGCAGCGGCCACACTCTCCTCAGTGCCAGCGGCAGCCCCAGACCCAGCGGGATGGCCAGCCTGGCCCACGGCGGGATCCCTGCGGCGTTGACCGTCGCCGTCAGGGCGACCAACACGAAGCTCAGCGCGGCGACCAGATCCAGCGCGATCAGCTGGGAGCGCCCCAGCGGCCCGACGAAGAGGCGGTGCGACTCGTTCACGCGAACGACGGTAGCCCCCGACCCCGATTCCGCACGTCAGACCAGGGTCTGACTTTGAGGTTCGGACCGTGGTCCGATGTGACGAAGCCCCTCCGTGCCGCACCCTTTACGGCGTGATCGAACTCAAGCACCTCACGAAACGCTACGGCTCGACGCTCGCCGTCGACGACCTGTCGTTCACCGCGCGCCCAGGGCACGTCACCGGCTTCCTCGGCCCCAACGGCGCGGGCAAGCCTGCTAACGGTCTGGGGCGCTTACGGTTCAATAACGATGCGTGAGATTGGATCCGTGCTGTGACCTGCGATTTTAGCGGGCTGGCGGATAGACGTAAGGGGGCGGACGAATCGTTGCGGTGGTGCTGACCTCATGGGGCAAGATCTCAAAAGGGGGCATTACACTGTCTCGCCAATCCGGGGAGGGGCAGCGCCCCTGCCCCCATACTTCCCTCCCCGCCCCCTTTTGCGATCTTGGAGGGGTCCCCATGAGGTTGGCTCCGAAACGATTCGGTAGCCCCCGCTGTGGCGTGCGATGATCAGCCCGACGACCATCTACGACGAGTACAGCAGGCCGAAGGCTTGCTAACGGCGGCCGACCCGAGGGGTTTCCCAAGAAAGAACTAAGAGGGTGTCGCCTCCGGGGCCAACATCCCTTGTAGGCATTCGCGCGAAAGGCGAATCTCGGGAATGTGGTCCCATGCCTTTGTACGATGAAGGATCTCCCGCGCACGAGAATTGACACGTGCTGAGCTGATAAAGGGAAGTGCTCGTGTGAGAGTACCCATGTATTCAGCCGTAAGACTCGGTCTGCCTGCGCGAATGGCCGTCTGAGTTTGGCGACCTAGATACTGAGCCTGGAAGAGAGGCGAGTATTGCCCCATTGCTTCGGCGGCTGCATGCAGGAGGAGATCCGCCTGGTCATACTCTCCTAGTTGGCTTAGACCGATGGCTACATCACCGCCTAAGGCGGCCTCGGCGAACGGGCTCAGGCCGCGCGTGTCCAGGGCAGTCGCCAGCGCGTCTCTCGCCTCTCGGCTGTGCCCCTTGATACTGATAAGCGCTCGGCCTAGTCGCATGTGAAGACTCGACTCCCTGCTGACCGGAAGATCCGGGACTCGGAGTCCCCGTTGGGCGTACTGAACAGCACGGGATGGGTCGCCTCGGTAGAGAGCTACACGACTCAAGGCGTCATAGGCACGGGCCTGCCCCGGGAAATCTTGGGCATGGTGGGCAAGGTCAAGTGCGATAGAGCCTGCGCGCTCAGACTGGGCCAACTTGCCGGCATCGTAGAGAGTGACGCTGACCTGGTACATCAAGTCTGAGGCGGTTCCCTGCCACCGTCCACTAAGAGATGCGGTTTTCAGTGCAGCTACATGACGCGTGTGTGCCAGGGCGCGGGGTGCGAGAGGCAGTCCGCCAAGTTCGTACCGTCCCCGCGCCAGGCTGTCAGTCAGCGTTCGAACATAGTCAGGGTCCAGATAAGGATCTGAGCTTACGGCAGAAGGCACGAACACCACTGATGCGGCGGCTGCAAGGAAATCCCTGCGCTCCACGGGTTCCTCCACGGATGGCGAGAGACGGACCTCCCAGCCAACTCGCGAGAGAAGCTCTTGTGCTCTGGCCACCCCTGTATCGGCGACGCCTCGGCAGATCTTTGAGATCCAGGCTTGCGATACCCCCAAGTGCTTAGCGAGCTGCGTCTGAGTCCAGCCGCGCTGCTCCATGATCACTTTGAGGGCTTCGGGGAGAGTCCGGACTTCCACTAGCTGAGCGTATAGCGGAGAGGCATTGAGTCCGTAGTGTCTTTTTCCTCAGAGGAATACCCCTCCTGGCCCACTGGAAACAGTCGGGGGAACATGGCTGCCCCAGTGAGAAACGTCGCATCGACAGAGCGTGGTGGGGCACCCGCGCGTGGAGGTCACAGTGGGATCAGCCAGCACAGCAGGCGGAGAGCAGCGGAGTGGCGCAAAGAATCCTGCGCAAAGGGCGGACTCCGGGCATCCCACATCGGAAGGGGTGCGGGAAGGAAAGATAGACGCCGATCTTCTGGGGAATCGTCGGCCGGTGGTTGCGAGGGGTTATGAGTCGGGGCCGATGCCGCTTGCGCCGACGGATTGGGTGCGGCCGAATGTGGCGCGGATGTACGACTTCTTCCTCGGCGGTAAGGACTACGGCGAGGCGGATCGGGTGGCGGCGGCCAAGGCGCTGGAGCTGAACCCGGACGTGCGGCTGATCGCGCGGGCGAACCGTGCGTTCCTCGGGCGGGCGGTGCGGTATCTGGCTGAGCGGGGGGTGCGTCAGTTCCTCGACATCGGCACGGGGTTGCCGTCGATGGGCAACGTTCATGAGGTGGCGCAGTCGGTGCATGCGGATGCGCGGACGGTGTATGTGGACAACGATCGGGTGGTGCTGTCGCATGGGCGGGCTTTGCTGGCCACCGATGATCAGACGGTGATGCTGGATGCGGATCTGCGTGACCCGGGCTGGATCTTGACTCGGGCGTCTGACCTGCTGGATTTCGATCGGCCGGTGGCGGTGCTGCTGGTGGCGATCCTGCATTTCGTGCCGGATGAGGACGGGCCGGGTGAGATCGTCGGGGACCTGATGCGGTTCCTGGTGCCGGGCAGTCATCTGGTGATCTCGCATGTGCTGGAGACAGAGCGGACGGTCGCGGCGACTGCGGCCTATCAGCGGGCGTCTGCCCGGGTGGTGTTGCGCGGTGAGGAGCGGATCGGGGCGTGGTTCACCGATGCGGGTACTGAACTGGTCGCGCCGGGTCTGGTGCGGGTGCCGTTGTGGCGTCCGGAGATGGATGACGGCCTGGCGCGCGATGACGCCTCCCGGGTCGATGTGGCAGGCGGGGTCGGAAGGAAAGAGCGGTGAACGGGCCGGGTGGGGCGAGTCCGGCGGGGCGGCTGGCGCGGGAGCTGGCTGATCATCTGGCCCGGCGTGGGGTGGAGTCGCGGGTGTCGGAGTGCGAGGGGATCGCGCTGGTGGGCCTCGCGGTGGTGGGCCTGAACGTGTGGTGTGAGTTCGGCGGGGCGGAGTGGCGGTTCCGGTGGTCGCTGGACGCTCCTACGGAGCCGGGGCGGTGGCGTTACACCTGCTGCCCTGCCTCGTGTATGGAGACGGCGGCGCGGCGGATCGCGGGGCTGTTCCAGGAGCGGCGCGAAGCGATGTCCGGGCCGGTCACCGCGCGGGCTGGGAGGGCTGCGCGGTGAGGGACGCGAGCAACAACACGAGGAACGACACCAGTCACACGGCGGCGTCGGGGGCGCGGGTCAGCCCAGAGGAACAGGCTCAGACACAAAAGCTTGAGAGCGAGTTCGGCGGGCGATGGCGAGTGTTCCGGGGCGTGTGCGAGTGGTATGTGGTTCGCCGCTGCGGACGCCCGTGTCCCCGGCCTGAGGTGCACGGCTCGCGGCATATCGGGCGGGCGGCGACTTTGGACAAACTCGCGGTGCTGCTCGCGGAGCTGGACAGCCTAGATCAGGCGCAAGGGTCCGGCCAGGTGCGCTGAAGCAAAAGCTCGGTACGGCAGTGACTTCACCTGAGCCGGGGTCTGGAGCACGCTCCGGTGAGGGTGTCGGAAGGTCGCTGCCGTGCCGTTATGCGGGCCGCGTGGGCGGCCCGTGTCCCGTTCCCCGGTGGTCGCCGAGCGGCCCGTGGGCGGTAGTCGGGAGCGGCCGGGTCTGGTCCTGGTCGCTCTGGGCTGTCATGGCTGACCCCCAAGCTCGCGGGCCGGTGGTTGCCTGCTGGAGGTTGGCCGCCGGGGAACGGGAGTCCCCGCCTGGGAAGGGCGGGGCAGGTCTATAGGCCGTGGGGATCGGGAAGGAGGTGCCGGGCTTGAGCGGCGGTGAGGACAAGAGCAGGCGCGAGGAGATCTTGGAGTGTCTGACGGAGTTCCCGGACGGGGCGACGGTGGATGAGGTGAGCACGTTCTTCGATCACGCTCGCACGCTGGATTACTTCCGGTACCGGTTGAACAGGCTGGCCAAAGAGGGCGTCGTGGTGAAGATCGCGCCGACGCAGCGCAAGGCGTTCCAAGGTGACTATGAGCGTGGGCTGGTACGGCGGGTTAAGTATCGGCTGGCCGCTGCGGCGTCCGGCGCGCCAGACGGAGCCTGCGACATCGCGCGCTGATCGGCAGCGTTGAAGAGACTTCGCGGCTGGCCGCTGTTGCCCCTGGGCGGCTGGTCCTTCCCCTCTGGCGTGGCCCGTTACGGGACACGGGCGGTTCGGTACGCCGGAGAAGGTGGCCCCTCGCGAGACCGCTCATCCGGGCAGACGGTCTCGCGGGGGGCCACGTCGCGTTGAGACGGGAGCATACGGCGCAATCGGTAGGGCGGTCGGGGCGTCGGCGGGTTCCGGGTCGGTTCGGCGGTTCCGGCTAGGGGCGGGCCTGCCGGGCGGCGAGGGCGAGCACGGCGCCCTTGGGCGCCGCGCGCAGTCCCGATGACGATCCGGCCGGCGCGTCCCGTTGCCGGGGCCGCCTAGGACCTGTACCGGCTGCGCTGTCGGCGCGTACACACCGCAATCAAGATCGTGTCCGCGGGGGGTTCCCGTCCGGCTTGCCGGGCGGGCTTGATCTATGTAGGGAAACTCATCACACGGCGGCTCCCGGCATCAGACGCGCGGTTCCGGGCCGATAAGCGCGGGTGGCGCGGTAGCCGGTGGCTAGTGGAGTCCTTGGAGGTGACGAGCGTAGTGTGAGAGTGAGGTGTATAAGTCGTCTGTCCGGTTTGGTGATTGGTTATGGCTCTCTCCACGCACATGACGCAGCATCAGAATCTTCTCATCGTGGCCTTGGAAGGCGAGTTGGAGTTCTCCACGGCCCCAAGCCTGGTGGCGGCTGTGGACGCCGTTCTGCCGGTGGAGTCACCCAGTGTGGTCGTGGATACGGCTGGGGTGACCTTCTGCGATTCGCATGGGCTGGAGGCGCTGCTAGAGGTGCAGCGCATGGTTTCCCGGGCGGGCGGCAGCATGGAACTGGTTCATGTGAACGGCAGGCTCCGCCGTCTCCTGCGCCTGTCGGGGCTGGATCGCGCATTCGTGATTGCCTAGCGGAGTCCTGTGCCGGGCATGGGTTCGCGAGTCTGCTGTGCGCTGTCTGGCCCCTGCGGGCGGAGCCAGACAGCGCGTGCGGGGTAGGCCCCCTCCGGTCCTGTCCCACCCCTCCGTCATATCAGTGACAGAGTGAACACACAACGTGAACGGCCGATGTGGTCGGGATTGACAGGCCCATGGGTGCTGCCTGACCCCGTGAGCGAAGCGCGCGGGCCAGACAGCACCGGTGCGGGAATAGCGTTCCCCTGGGCCGCTCCCGCCCCCCCGTCCTATCAGTGACGGCTTGGCTATGTGGATGATCAGCGGGCTTGGGCGATTCCGGGCATACGGGCGGGGTCCGCCGTTTGGAAGGTGCTGCCCGGCTCGCCGCACCGGGGATAGAGCCGGACAGCACCGGCGCGGCAAGGGCACCTCAGCCTCCACCGCCCGAACATCACACTACGTGACAGGCATGCTGCGGAATGCAACCGGGTGGCCAATAGCGGGCACAGCGATGCCGCTCCCGCATGCGCGGCCATGCGACGTGATCGAACTCAGCCCGCGAACATGCCCTTAACATGCGAGGCGCGACAGTGCACGCCTGCATGCCGGACGGGCATCGCGTTGAACGATTCGAACATATGTTCGAGTACTGCTTGCCAGTGTGGGTGTGTCAGCGGGACACACCCCTGAAGGGAGGCAGACGGATGCGCTTTCCGATCGACGCAGGGCGGTTGGCCTTCACGGTAACCGCGCCACCGAATGCGGCCAAGGACTTCACGACCAAGAAAGCGAAGGTCACCGACGACGGCCAGCCGATCATGGTCGTGACGCTGCTGGCCATGGACGGGGCCGACTCGGCAAAGATCAAGTTCAACCTGCCGGGCGAGCAGAGTCACCTGGTGCCGGGCCTGCCGGTGCGGGTGGAAGGGCTGTGCTTCAACACGGCCAAAGAGGGCGAGGTCCGATGGTGGAGCGCTGCCGCCGTGACCGGCGTGCACGCCTCGGCCGCCGCGAACGCGGCCCCCTCGCGTCCGGCGTCGATGGCGGGTGAGGGCGCGGCCGGTGGCACGCGACGTACCCCGCACGCCTCGGCCCCGTCCGCTTCGGCCTCGTCCGCTTCGGCACGGCATGGCGGTAGCCCGATGGCCACCGGTGGCGAGAGCACGTCATGAGCGGGATCGGGGGTCCGCAGGTTCCCGGGCGGCCGTCCGGGCTGCCGCCGATGGTGGAGATGCCCGCCGCGCCGATCCGTGCGCAGAGCACGGCGGCGTCACGGCTGACCATGTACGTGCTGCGGCCGATGTGGCTCCTGCGGCGGGAGCTGGGCCTGATCACGGCCACGGGGCTACTGCTGGGCGGCGGCTGGTCGCTGGGCGGCTGGCCGGTGCTGGCGGGCCTGGCGGTCTGGCTGGTCGCGATGTTCGGCGGGGTCCCGGCTGTGCGCGGCTGGCTGCTGCACCTGCTGTGGTACTCGCGGGTGATCCGCCGCTGGGACCGGGCGGCCCGCTTCGCCGGGCTGGCCACCTACAACGACCGCATCCCGCGCGTGATGCGGGCGGAGCGGACGGCGGCCGGGGAACGGCTGCGGGTGCGGCTGCCCAAGGGCAGCGCGGCGTGTGAGGTGGACGATCGCGCGCCGTGGCTGGCCTCGTCGCTGGCCGCCTCCGGCGTGGTGGTGACGGCCGATGAGGTCAACGCCCGGTACGCGCTGGTGGAGGTGATCCGGCGTGACCCGTTCGCCGCGCTGGGGTCGCTGGTATGGCCGTGGGCCGGTGCGCCGGACGCGGGCTGGATGTCCTGCGCCTGGGAGCCCATCCCGGTCGGCGTGGCCGAGAACGGGGAACTGGTCACGGTCGCTCTGCTGAGCGGCTCCGGTGACGGGCCGCCCGAACTGGAGAAGCCGGACGGGCTGGAGGAGCTGGACGGGGGGCGGCGGCGATGAGCGTGCATCTGCTGATCGGCGGCGCTCCGGAAGCGGGCAAGTCGGTGGCGCTGCACAGTGTGGTGGCCGGGCTGATGCTCGACCCGGGCACGGACGCGGTGATGATCGACGGCAAGGCGGGCGTGGAACTGGCCGTGTGGGAGAAGGTCGCGCACGGCGGCATCCGGTGCGAGATCGACAGCGCCACGGCGGGCCTGGAGTGGGCGTGCAAGCGGATGGATGAGCGGTACGCGCTGCTGTCGGCGTCCGGGGTGCGGAAGATCACGCCGGGTATGGGGCATGGTCCGCTGCTGGTCGTGGTCGATGAGCTGGCCGCGTTCACGCTGCACCCGGACAAGAAGAAGCGGGCGGCGTTCCTGGAAGGGCTGCATGATCTGGGCGCGCGGGGGCGCGCGGCGGCGGTGCGGCTGATCGCGGCCACGCAGAAGCCGGGCAGTGAGGTCATCCCGACCTACATCCGGGATCTGTTCGATACCCGGTGGGCGCTGCGCTGCTCGACGCGGGACGCCTCGGACACGGTGCTGGGCGCGGGCTGGGCGGCGCGGGGCGTGGACGCCTCCACGATCGGCCTGGGTGCGGCGGGGGTCGGTTACCTCCTGGCCGGGCCTGCCGGCCCGACCAAGATCAAGGGGTTTTACCTGAGTGACGCGGACCTGGCGCGGCTGGCGGCGTATGCGGCTGAGCTGCGGCGTCCGGGCTACTAGGGGGAACGCGGCAGGTCCGGGGATCGCATGCGATCACGCGCGACCTGTGCACGACAGCGGGCATCCGGCCCGCTGATCGGCGGGGGCCGACCGGCACCCTGTCACCACCTACTCCACAGGGAGAAGATCATGTCGAAGTTCAAGCCGTCCACCCTGTTCGCCTCCGCGATCATCGCCGCCGGGCTGGCCGTCAGCGCGGTCGCGCTGCCCGCCACCGCGCACACCGGTACGCAGACCAGCACGGCCAGCACGGCCAGCACGGCCAGCAAGGCGCGGAAGGCGGCGTGCCGGAAGATCGTCATCACCGGGGTCCGCGTCGGCGTGCGGGAGTTCGCTTTCACGAACGCGGATGTGCTGCGGGTCCGCGACACCGGTAGGACCCTGACGTCGTGCGGGGTGCTGCGGGGCAACGGCTCGAACGGTTACGCCGACAAGTGCGGTCGCAGCGGCCGTAACTGGTACCTGGTCAAGATCCCCGCGACGCGTAATTGGCTCGGGCAGAGCCTCACGCAGGGGTACGTACCCGCCACATGCGCGCGGGTCGCGGGCTGATCGTCGGGTCGCGGTGACGGCGGCTGACGGGGGGCTGGGAGCCGTCGCGGGGGTCCGAGAGCCGTCCGGGATCGTCACATCCGTCCCGGGCGGCTTTCCGGAAAGGAAGATTATCGCCTACGGATTGTCACCTAAGCCTTGAACCAAGCGATTGCTTGGTTGATAAAGGTAGGTATCTGACAGTCTCAACCGGCACAACAGCACAACGGGGGTGCCGCCTCACCCTTGGGAACGTCGCGGGCGCATCGGGCGCTGTGCGGCACACGCGAACAACGAGAAGGAGGACGAGCGCGTGAAGATGTGGGTGGCAGACGAAGAGTTCCAGCCGAGAGAGATCGGAGACGAGCACGCGGCGGAACGGTTCATCCGGTGGCTGAGCAAGTGCGGACAGCAACGACTGGAAGACGATCTCCGGGCGTTCGTGCACGCACCGTGGCAGTGCGGCGGGCTCGGAGCGGCGCTGCTGGACGCGCCGGAGGACCTGGACGCGCTGCGGCGCACGGTCCTGGAGCACTGGGAGCCGGTGAGGGCGGGCCGCTGATCGTCCGCGCCTAGAACCTCTCGGGAAGTCTGCGCACCGGGGGCGCGTCGCGGGGAACCGCTCCCGGCTGTGGACGGGTCCGGCAAGAGTCCGGAAGAGGATGTCAGATGATGAGAAGCACGTCCGTATTGGGACAGATGATCGCCCGGGTGGCCGATGACGACGACTACCGGCGCTGGGCGGGACAAGTAGAACGCGCCGGGTACTGCGTCCGGCCGATCCGGCTGTCCGGCACGGCGACGACGATCCATCAGGGGACCGGCGAGGTCGCGGCGCGTTATGACAGCTCCGATGAGCCGGGCGGGGTGCTGCTGGTGGCGTGCAAGGACCGCCGCGAAAGCGTGTGCCCGCCGTGCGCGGCCCGCTACCGCGCCGATGCCTGGCACGTGTTCGCCGCTGGGGTGAGGGCTGGCCGGGATGACGCTGCTCACGAGAGCGCTGATGAGAGCGCTGATGGGCTGGATCACGGGGATGAGCCGGGAGGCAACCCGATCGTGCTGGCCACCTTCACCGCGCCGAGCTTCGGCAAGGTGCACGCCTTCCGCGACGGCGGGATCTGCCGTGCCGTGCGGGGCGGACAGGGCGGCGAGCGTGGCAAGCGCGGTAAGGGCATGTGTGAGCACGGCAGGCCGTTAGGGTGCCCTGCGCGCCACGATGGCGCTGACGCGCTGGTCGGGGCTCCGCTGTGCGTGGACTGTGCGGACCTGGCCGGGCAAGTGCTGTGGAACGCGCACGTGGGTGAGCTGTGGCGGCGCACGGTGATCTATGTGTATCGGGCGCTGGCCGCGCTGGCTCCGGCCCTCGGCGGGCAGCCGGTCGGGGTGCGCCAAATCCGGGAACTGCTGCGGGTGTCGTATGTGAAGGTCGCCGAGTTCCAGCGGCGGGGCGTGGTGCACCTGCACGTGCTGGCGCGGCTGGACGGGGTGAACCCGGATGATCCGGATGCGGTGCTGCCCGCTCCGGCGTGGGCGGGCGTGGAACTGCTGACGGCGGCACTGCGACAGGCGGCCGGACGGGTGAACGTGGCCCTGCCCGTGGTGGACGCCCGCACGGCGGCAGTGGCGCGATGGGGCAGGCAACTGGACGTGCGGCTGGTGGCGGCCAGAGACGTGGACGCGGCACGGGTCGCGGGCTACCTGGCCAAGTACGCAACCAAGACCGTGTCCGACAGCGTGAGCGGTCTGCCCGCCTCCCGCCCTGCTGCGGGCGACGGGGGCGACGACGGTAGCGGCGGCAGGCTGGCGGGCCATGTGGCCGCGCTCACGGCGACGGTGCGCAAGCTGGCACGCCTGGCCACCTGCCGGACACTTCGGCTGGCCCGCCACGTGCACACGCTGGGGTTCCGGGGGCATGTCACGTCCAAGAGCCGCCGCTACTCCACCACCTTCACCGCGCTGCGTGAGCGGCGGCGGGCCTGGCGGCGGGCACAAGCCGGGCAGGATCGGGGTCACGACCCGTGGGCGCACGATGGCGGCGGGGCGATGGTCGTGGTCGGCGACTGGAAGATAGCCGGTATCGGGTACCACACGTTCGGGGATCGGGTGCTGGCCGATGTGCTGGGGCGTGAGCATCGCCAAGCGCGTCAGGCGATGCGTCTGGGCCTGACCGAATAGCCAGCGCATACGGCGTGCCGGCGACTGCGGCGCGTGCGCGCACCTGGGAAAACGTGCCGTAGGCACCACTGTGGAAGGTCTTCGCTGTTCGGGGTTGGCCCTTCTTCCCCGGCGTCTCACCTGCGCCTGATCGACGGCGCGCAACCACTCTCGGCAGGGTGGGTGGGTGGGCTGCCTGGCCGCTGTCCGACAGCACTCATTAAACGATCACGGGGCGGCCTGCCCTGATTCCGGGCTGCGCTGATCACTGGCGCGGGAACGGTGCGGGGCCTGGTCTGCCGGTCGAGACAGGCGGCAAGGGGATGGATGGGCGAGACAGGACGGAAGATCAGCGGTTACCCGGACAGGAGCACGCGGCGGACGTGCCGACGGGGCCGACAGACGGCGACGATGACAAGATCACGGCCATGGTGCGGGGCTGGCCTCCGCTGACGGAAAGCCAGCGTGAACGGCTCGCGCTGCTGCTGCGCTAGCTGCCCTGCGATCAGGGCATGCCCCCGCCGGGTGCGATCGTCGGCGGGGGCACGCGCGCGTTACGCGGCCACCGGCATACCGGGCTGGGGAGGGGTCGGCGTGTTCGGGCTGATGGTCACGCATTCCTCCACGGGGACGTTGCGGCGGCGACCGGGCGGGATGACCTTGACCGTGACCAACAGTTTCAGGATCTCCCGCTTGCGGCCCAGTGACAGGCCGTCCCACGTGCGCTGCGCGTCGTCGGAGGTGGCGAACTCGGCCAACGGGCTGTCCGAGGTGACCTGCCTCAAGATCTGCCGGATCTCCTCGATCCGGGCCATGGCGGTAGCGATCGCCTCGTCGGCGGTCTCCTCGTCCCACTTGCGCAGCGTGACCTTACGGGCCGCGTTCTTCTTCGCCTGGTTCAACGTCACGATCTCCTCGCGCAACGCGGCGGCGTCCACGTCCACATTCACCGGGAGGAGATCGTGAACATCCTCGCGCGACAGCCGCTTGATCAATACGCGCGCCAGGTAGGCGTCCAGCTCTTCTGCCTTGGGCAAGCTGTGATCCTTGCTGCGGCACCGGTAAACGGGCTCTCCCCGGCTGTTCCTGCGCACGCTCGCGACCGTGCCGTCATCGCACCGGCCACACAACACGATCAGCGAACCAAGCCACTTGGGCGTGTTGCCAGGGCTGGTCTTCCGCGAAGGGTCGGCGAACAACGTGATCAAAGCCTGTCGCGTGTCCTCCGGGATGATCGCGGGGTAGGCGTCCCGTCGAATGATCTTTCCCTGGTAGACGGCGTGACCCGACGTACGCGGGTGCGTCAAGATCTGCTTGACCGTGCGCGCGGTCCAGCCCTGCGCCTCGATGACCTTGCCGTGACGCTTCAAGGTCCGCCCGTCGGTCTGGCTGACGGTCTGGACGCCCCGCCTGGCCATGTCCCTCAACACTTGATCAGTCGGCACCCCTGCCAACAGATCTTTGGCCCATCGCCTGATCTCGGCTGCCTCATCTTCCCGGTGCCGGGTCATGTCGAGCACGGGCCGGTCCTCGTAACGGCGCTCAGAGATCGGGGCCTTGGGATTGACGCACACCGACCGGACACGACCGGTGTCCACGCCCCAACCGTAGGGACGGACGCCACCGCCGTAGGCACCGTTGCGGGCCTGGCGCTTACGGGCGTCGCTGACGCGCTCGCCCCGGTGGTCGCTCTCGTAGCTGGCGCTCAACGTGTCGGCCACCAGCTCCTTACGCCCGGCGGCCTTCTCCAGGTTGTAGAACGACCCTTTCATGCCGCTGTACAGCTTGACCTTGCAGGCACGCGCGACCTTGATGAACTGCGTCACTTCCTCGACGTCGCGGTGCAACCGGTCCGCGTGCCGAACGATGATCAGCCGGACCTTACCGGCGGCCATGTCCGACAACAGGCGCTGATAGTCGGGCCGCTCCACACCGGAGAACGCAGACAGATCGTTGTCGACGTAGGTCGCCGTGATCTCCTCGCCCAGCTCCTCCGCCGACTCGATGTTCTCCAGGTGCTGAGTCTCGACCCCTTCGGCGTCGCCGCGCTTGTCGTAGGAGATCCGGCAGTAGTCCACGATGGCGGCGGTTGCGGGGGACATGGGCGGAACCTCCTTGATCTGGGGCTTCGTGACCGTTCTATCTCGATTATGTGCCCCAAACCGTTAGTCGTGAAGTCGACGACCATGCGGCTGATCCTCGGCCTCGATGCCCCCACCTCGGGCGAGGTGCTGGTCAACGGCAAGCGCTACACCACTTTCCTCACACCCATGCGCGAGGTCGGCGCCCTGCTCGACGCCGGCGCCGTCCACGGAGGCCGGAGCGCCCGCGACCATCTCCTCTGCCTGGCCCGCACCAACGGCATCGGCCCTCGGCGTGTGACCGAGCTGCTGGAGCGCGTCGGCCTCGACGGCGTCGCCCGCAAGCATGTGGGCGGCTTCTCGCTCGGCATGAAGCAGCGCCTCGGCATCGCCGCGGCACTGCTCGGCGACCCCGGTGTGCTGATCTTCGACGAGCCGGTCAACGGGCTCGATCCCGACGGCGTCCGCTGGATCCGCGACCTGGTGCGCTCGCTGGCCACCCAAGGCAGGACGATCCTGCTCTCCAGCCATCTGATGAGCGAGATGGCGCTGACCGCCGACCGCATCGTCATCGTGAGCAGGGGCAAGCTGATCGCTGAGGCCACGGTCGAGGAGCTCACCGCTCGCCATCCCTCCCTGGAGGACGCCTATCTCGCGCTCACCGCGAGCAGCGCCGGACACCGGGCGGGCAGACCATGAGACACGTCCTGCCGGCCGAGTGGCTCAAGCTCCACTCCGTACGTTCGAGCCGGCTCGCCATCCTGCTGGCCCTCGGCGGGGTCCTGCTCGGTTTCGGCATAGCGCAGATGGCGGTCGGCATGTACGACAGCGCGTCTCCGGCTCAGCAGGCCAGGGCCCGCATCGCGGAGCTGGAGGAGGTCGTGCTGATCGTTCCCCAGCTCAGCCTCGGCATCCTCGGCGTGCTGGCCATGACCTCGGAGTACGCGACCGGGCTGATCAGGACCAGCTTGACCGTGGTCCCCCGGCGCTGGCCGGTGCTGACGGCCAAGGCTGCGGTCGTCGGCGTGATCGGGCTGGTGACAGGGCCGGTGGTGGTCTTCGGCACGCACCTCGTGTGCCGCTGGGTCATCGGCGATCGCTTCTCCGGCCTCTACCAGGCGCCGTTCTCCGGCAAGCTGCCGCTGCTGGTCGCCCTCAGTCTGACCGTGCCGGTGTTCGCGCTACTGGGGCTGGGCCTGGGAACGATCCTGCGCTCCACCGCAGGCGGGATCACCCTGCTGGTAGGGCTCGTCTACGTCATCCCCATGATCGTGGGCAACCTCCCCGGACCGTGGAACGAGTGGCTCGGCTCGGTGATGATCAGCGCCCTTGCCCGCCAGATCAGTGGTGACCTGACCACCCCGGGCCTCTACGGCACCTCGCTGCCGCCGCCGATGGCAGCCGTTCTCCTGGCCTGTTACGCGGTGCTCCCCGTGCTCGCGGGCCTGTGGCTGCTGCAACGGCGAGACGCCTGACGACACGGCGACGCCGTATGCCATACGACGGCAGGCACCGGCCCGATCCACTCGCCGGCAGCGTAGCGATCGTCTGAAGGAGGCCTGCCAGGTGATGATCAGACTGCTGCGGCAGGAGCCCGCCACAGTGCATGGCGAGCGATTCCAGCTCATCGGCACCCGCAGCGGGAGCGCGCCGACGCAACGGCCCCATCCGCCTATCGGCATCGGAAGCAGCGGCGAGAAGCGTACACCGCGGATCACCACGCGCCATGCCCAGCCCTGGACTTCAACATTGTCACCATCGAGCAGTTCCGCCGCGCGAATGACATGCTCCGTCGGCTCCGCACCGACGCGGGACGGGACCTATCAACGCCGCGCGGACGCCGGACAGAACCCATTAACACCGTGCCGACGCGGGACAGGACCCATCGACACCGCGCAGACACCGGACAGAACCCATCAACACCGCGCCGACCCGGGACGGGACCCATCAACACCGTGCCGATACGTAACGGGACCCATCAACACCGTGCCGATGCGTAATGGGACCCATCGACGCCGCGCGAGCTCAGGGCGGGAACCGTCCAACAGCCGGACTTCCTGCCAGGTGCACCATGACGGGGACTCGGCCGCAGCCGCACGCGCGTTCGCCGAGGCCGGAGCGGACCTCATGATTGTCCACTTGCGAACCCGTACCACCCGCTGGCGGCAGCCCTGCAGAGGAGCTTGCCCGGCCACAAGCCCATCCCCTCAAGCTCACCCAACGTGGCGAGACAGGACGTGAAGATCCTTATGTACTTCGGTCAGGGCTGGGAACGCCTTCTCAGCACGAAGATCAACACACCCTTCGTCCCGCCGGTACGGCAGGCGGGTGTGCCTGCCGTACCGGTGCGTTGCTCAGACCTCGACCACCACAGGGATGATCATCGGGCGGCGGCGGTAGGTGTCGCTCACCCAGCGCCCCACCGTGCGGCGCACCACACGACGGATCTCCTGCATGTCGACCACCCCGTCGGCGGCCTTGTCCTGGAGAGCCCTCTCGATCTGCGGGATGAACTCCTCGAACTGCGCCGGGTCGATGCCCGAGCCGCGCGCGTGGATCTCAGGCCCGGCGGTGAGCTTGCCGGTGCTCGAGTCGACCACGACGACGACGGAGATGAACCCCTCGTCGCCCAGGATCCTGCGGTCCTTCAGCGACACGTCCGTGATCTCGCCGACCGACGAGCCGTCCACGTACACGTAACCGGCGTGCACCGCGCCGACGATCTTGGCGCGGCCGTTGACGAGGTCGACGACGACGCCGTCCTCGGCGATCACGATGTGGTCCTCGGGCACGCCGGTGAGCGAGGCCAGCTTGGCGTGCGCCCGCAGGTGCCGCCACTCTCCGTGAACCGGCATGAAGTTGGAGGGCCGGGTCAGGTTCAGCACGTAGAGCAGCTCGCCGGCTGCCGCGTGACCGGAGACGTGCACCTTGGCGTTGCCCTTGTGCACGACGCGGGCGCCCCACCGGGAGAGCCCGTTGATCACCTTGTTGACCGCGGTCTCGTTACCCGGCACCAGCGACGACGCGAGCAGGACCGTGTCGCCCTCGGTGATGCGGATGGGATGGTCGCGGTTCGCCATCCTCGACAGAGCCGCCATCGGCTCGCCCTGAGAGCCGGTGCAGATCAGCACGACGTCCTGCGGCGGCCACTGCTCGATGTCGCGAGAGTCGACGACGAGGTCCGGCGGCACGTTGAGGTAGCCCAGGTCGCGGGCGACCCCCATGTTGCGCACCATCGAGCGGCCGACGAGCGCGACCTTGCGGCCGTGCTTGGCCGCGGCGTCGATGACCTGCTGGATGCGGTGGACGTGCGAGGCGAAGCTCGCCACGATCACACGCTGCTCGGAGGTACGGATGACCTCGTCGATGACCGGGCCGATCTCCCGCTCACTGGTGACGAACCCCGGCACTTCGGCGTTCGTCGAGTCGGACATCAGCAGGTCGACGCCCTCGCTGCCGAGCCGGGCGAACCCGCCCAGGTCGGTGAGCCTGCCGTCGCTCGGCAACTGGTCCATCCGGAAGTCGCCGGTGTGGAGCACGATGCCGGCGGGCGTCCTGATCGCCACCGCCAGAGCATCCGGGATGGAGTGGTTGACCGCCAGGAACTCGCAGTCGAACGGCCCCAGCGTGCGCCGCTCACCCTCCACCACCTGGTTCTTCACCGGCTGGATCCGGTGTTCGGTGAGCTTCGCCTCGATCAGCGCCAAGGTGAGCTTGGAGCCGACGAGGGGAATGTCCCGCCGCTCGCGCAGCAGGTAGGGCACCGCCCCGATGTGATCCTCGTGGGCGTGTGTCAGGACGATGGCCTCGATCTGGTCGAGCCGGTCCCTGATGTAGTCGAAGTCGGGCAGGATCAGGTCGACACCCGGCTGTTCGGGCTCGGGGAAGAGCACCCCGCAGTCGACGATCAGCAGCCGGCCGTCGTACTCGAAGACCGCCATGTTTCTGCCGATCTCACCCAGCCCGCCCAGCGCGACGATACGCAGGCCGCCTTCAGGCAGCGCCGGAGGAGGGCCGAGATCAGGATGCGGATGGCTCATGCCCGGCCCCCATGGTCAAATCGCGTTCTCAAAACTCGCAATTCCTCCCCGTTTCTAGATATCTGCCAACTTCACCCCGCCGGCCACCAGGCAAGCACGCAGCTCGGCGATTTGCTTTTCCGTCGCGGGCACGAGCGGCAGGCGCACGGGCCCGACCGGCATGCCGACCATGTCCAGTGCGGCCTTCGTCATGATCGCGCCGCCCGCGCTCATCATGATCCCTTCGACCACGGGCGCCACCTGGCGGTGGATCGCGCGTGCCTGCTCGACATCGCCGTTGCGATGGAGCTGGATCATGCGGGCGAGCTGGGCGCCCACCACGTGCCCGATCACGCTGACGAAGCCCGCCGCGCCGAGCGAGAGCCAGGCCAGGTTGAGCAGGTCGTCGCCGGAGTAGAAGACGAGATCGGTGGCGATCATCACCTGGCTGCCGCCGAAGAGGTCGCCCTTGGCGTCCTTGACGGCGACGATGCGGTCGTGCTGAGCCAGCCTGATCAGCGTCGTCGTCTTGATCGGCACGCCACTGCGCCCCGGAATGTCATAGAGCATGACCGGGAGTTCCGTCGCGTCGGCCACGGCGGTGAAGTGCCGGTACAAACCCTCCTGGGGAGGCTTGCTGTAGTAAGGGGTCACCACGAGGAGGCCGTGAGCGCCTTCGCGCGCGGCCTGCCGCGCGAGCTCGACGCTGTGGCGGGTGTCATTGGTGCCGGCCCCGGCCACCACGGTCGCCCGGTCGCCGACGGCCTCGAGGACCGTGCTGAGCAGGCGGGCCTTCTCCTCGTCGGAGGTGGTGGGGGATTCGCCGGTCGTCCCGCTGACGATCAGGCCGTCGTTGTGCTGCTCGTCCACCAGATAGGTGGCGAGCCGCCGCGCCGCCTGGTAGTCGACCGCGCCATCAGACGTGAACGGCGTGACCATGGCGGTCAGCATGCGGCCGAAGGGCGCGTCGGAGGTTCCTGTTGGCGATGCCATAGTGCGAACGCTACCCGGATTCCGAAATCCATTGGACGCCGCCACCCCGTTTTGCCTGCCTGGAGCCGCCTTTTGTCACCCCGTCCTCCGGCATTCCCGTGCACACCCCAGCCTCTACGGCCTCACCGTCAACGCTTACTTACCCGCGGCGCGGCGTCTCCAGCCACCCGGGAGCCGGGGATCGGTCGCGGTCACAGGCGAGGTCAACGATCGGATGTTGACCGATCGGCAGTCGGCCAAGACATCCAGCGAGAGATCGTTCGCGCCAGCGCCATTCACCCCGGGCCCGGGCGGGCGGCTTCGCACGGCCCACCGGCTGCGCAAACTCACCCGGACAAGAGGTGGCCCGGAGGGCCACATAGGAAGAGGCCGCCGATATGTGCTCGGGGGTACACACATCGACGACCTCTACCGGAGAATCGGCACCCCTTACACCGGCGTTACAGGGTTTCTCCGATAATTTTCCGCTATCGCAAAGTTGGGGCTCCAGCAGTCATCGATGACGGTCGGTTACCTGCCGAATACGGCAACATGGGGCAACGCCTCACACGAACCTCCAGGGATGGACTAGTGGCCACCTCAGATCCGGTCTACTTGCGTGTCGTCGAAGACATCCGGCGACAGATCCATGACGGCACCCTTCCTCCCGGCGCGCTCATCCCGTCACGGGCCCAGCTGACCCGCAAGTACCAGGTCGGCGAGACCGCCGCCCGCCACGCTCTCCGCGTTCTGGCCAGCGAGGGGCTCATCATCGGCCGCATCGGTTCCGGCCACTATGTGAGAGAACGATCCGAGCTCACCCCACTGCACCGGTGGCGGTTCCTTGATCGCCCCACCCCTTTCGCGGCGGACCTGCAGTCACAGGGCTGGCGGGTGACCTGGGACTGGCACAGCGAGCCGGCAGAAGCAGGCCCCGACCTCGCCAGACGGCTGCGGGTCGACGAATCGACGACCGTGACGCGCACCCACTACGTCTTCCGCGGCGACGGCCGGCCGCTGCAACTGGCGACGGCGTACGAGCCGCTGGAGTTCGCGCCCCACTCGGAGGAGGAGCGGCGCAGCCTGGTCGCGAGGATGTACGCGCACGGCGTGAAGATCACCGAGGTCGTGGAGAGCATCCACACCCGGGCGCCTCGTCCCAGCGAGAGCGAGGCCCTCGACCTGCCGGTCGGTGTGCACGTCCTCCACGTCGAACGCACCCACTGGGCCGGCGACCGTCCGGTGGAGACCAGCGACATCATCCTGCCGGGCGACCGGTTCCGCATGGTCTACAGCATGCCCGTCTGACGCCGGACCTGGAGTCGCCACAAGCTCCGGGGTGCCTCCTCAGTCATCGTCCCTCCGCCCTGGGATCTGGTGACTTCGCCGCACGACCCATGGCCGGCGTCCTCGAAGAGACGCGTGAGAAGGAGCCGGCCCCAGGACCGTCCCCGACGACGTGACTGACGAACCGTGACCGGCGTCCTCGCGGAGACGCGCGAGAAGGAGCCCGCCCAAGAACCCTCCCCGACGACGTGACCTCGGCCGTCGTCGGCAGGACGCCTGACACCGGCCTGCCAAGCGGCAGAACAACCCGTCCATCTCGCCTTCTGCAGGCGCGATGGGGGCCTTTCGGGCATCGGGATGAGCCGTGCAAGCGCAGGTCAAAGGTTGTCGGTAGGCGTTGATACAACCATTCCCGGAGGTGGGGCATGCGGGTCAAAGATCTGCCGAGGCGCGAACGGCCACGGGAGCGGCTGATGGAGAGCGGGGCGGCGGCGCTGGCCGATCGGGAGTTGCTGGCGGTGCTGCTCGGGTCCGGGTTCCGGGGGGCGAGCGCGATGGATCTGGCCGCGCGGGTGATCGCGCACTGCGGAGACCTGGACGCTCTGGTCCGGTCGGAGCCGCATCGGCTGCTCGCCGTGCCGGGGGTGGGGCCGGCCAAGGCGGCGCGCGTGGCGGCGGCGTTCCATCTGATCCGGCGTGCGGACGCGGAGCCGGAGCGGGCCAGGGTCACCTGCACGGCGGATCTGGCGGCGGTGGCCGCACCCCTGCTGCGCGGGCACGCGCACGAGCGGCTGGTGGTGGTCGTGTGCGACGTTCGCGGCGCGGTGCTGCGCCGGACGGTGATGACCGAGGGCGGCACGGACCATACGACGGTCCCGGTCCGTGAGATCGTCGCAGCCGTGCTCAGGTCCGGCGGTGCGCTGTTCGGGTTGGCGCACAACCACCCGAGCGGGTCGCTGGATCCCAGCGAAGCCGACGTGGTGGCGACGCGCCGCCTCGCGGAAGCCGCCGAGACGGTAGGTCTGCGGTTCCTCGATCACCTCATCGTCACGGACTCCGCTTGGCGGCGCGTCCACGTATGAGGCGACATTCGGTTGCGTCCCCACACATTTACCACGGGAAATTCCGCGCACAACGGAGACCAGTCGCTCGCGACCCTAAACCGCATGATCCCTATGAAAGCGCGGAAGCCCAGCCGGGCCAGGGAAAGGCATGGCATCCTCATTCTCGCGGGACGGCCGTTTGGACGTCATCGGCCTTCACCCGTGCGTGGTTCCGTGTCCCCCGGAGGGCGCGGGGCCATGTTCACCGCTGCCGGGCATTCTCACTGCGGTCGAAGGCAATCCGTATCGTGGACGAGAGTGCCGGACGGGCATGTCACCCGGCAGCGAGCCAATCTGTCGGCCGATCACCAGGGTGACCGGCCGGCAGGGCTCAACCCGCGCGGTTTCTGTCCGGTGTCGCGCGGGGCTCCGGTCCCCTCCTCTGGTTCTCGGCGCCGGGTGGCAGCCCGGCGCCGAGAACCGCCACATGCAGGAGGCAGCGCGCCCGATGAAGGAGCAGCGCGCCCGCGCGCTCAACGAGGAGAGCTCGGCGTACACGCCTCGCGCCGACGGGGTTCCCTCACCGCTCAACGAGCAGATCGATCTGTTCTTCGCCGTGGCCCATGAGTTGGACCCGGCAGGTGCAAGGAGCTGGGATGACACCTGCCGGGAGTTCGAGGTCAGCGGGCTTCGCCGCGCAGCAGCTCTCCCCAGAGGGTGTCGATGACCGCCGCGGTGGACCACCGCGACTCCTCCACCACCAGCCGCCCGTTCGGCCTGCTGATCCGCCTGATGAACCGCAGCCCTCCCGCCTGACACAGCTCGTAGACGATGGGCCGGCAGTCGCACGTGTAGTCGCGCACCTTCACCCGCTCGGTGCGCGGCACCGCGGGAAGCCAGTCGATCGAGCCGTAGCCACCCACCACCTGGTAGACGTGCTTGCCCACGCAGTCGACACGCGCCTCGCGAGATTGAGGATCCACCATGTCGGCACTATACGTCTAGTTGTCTCCTTCAGGGAGAGGGACATTTTATTTGGCCTTACTGGGTGGAGCGTTATGTCAGGCCTCGTCCGCCTTCGCCTATCTTTTTGTACGTGCTCGACTACGATGGAGACACCCATCTCTACCTGCAGATCGCGGAGATCCTCCGGCAGCGGGTCTCCGGTCTGACCTCCGGCCATCCGGTGCCGAGCGAGGCCGACATCCAGCACGAGTTCGGCGTCGCCCGTACCACCGCCCGGCGGGCCATCCACATCCTCCGCGAGGAAGGCCTCATCTACACGGTCCAGGGCGAGGGCACATTCGTCGGCGCCCCGGACGAAGCACCACGCAAGCCGCGCAAGGCACCGCTGTACCGCCAGATCGCCGGCGATCTCGTCGACCAGATCAAAGCCGGCCGGTACGCTCCCCGGCGCCCGATCCCAGCTGAGACCACGCTGCTCCAGCAGTACGAGTGCGCCCGCGAGACCGTACGCAGAGCCATGGCGCTCCTGCGTGAGCAAGGATGGATCTACACAGTCCCGCAACGGGGCAGCTACGTGTCCCCTCGGGATTCCTGGCCCGAACACTGATTCGACTGGTCGTATCGGTCCGCCTAGACTTGACGGATGCTCGATCGTGAGGGCCCTGTCCCCCTATACGCGCAGGTGGCTGACATCATCGAGGCCCGCATCCGCAGCGGGGAGCTTCGCGACGGCGATCCGGTGCCCAGCGAGGCCGCCATGGAAACCGGCTTCGCGATTGCCAGGACCACCGCACGCCGAGTGGCCAGAGAACTGCGCGATCGCGGGCTGGCCTACACGGTGCAGGGCGAAGGCACCTTCGTCGGCCCTCCCGACGTCGCTCGGCAGCGCAGGACCGTTCCCATCTCCCGGCAGATCGCGGCGGACATCGCCGAACGCATCTGTAACGGAGAGCTCCGGCCGAACCGCTCGATCCCCAGCGAGAAGTGGCTGATGAGGCATTACGGCGTGGCGAAAGTGACGGCCCGAGCGGTTGCCGCTCACCTCCGCGAGCAGGGGTGGGTCTTCACGGTGCCCTACCGCGGGACCTACGTCTCGCCCGAGGAGCGCTGGCCCACCACGCGGAATGACAGGCAGACCACCGTGGTCGAGTCGTCCACCTCGTAGCCTTCCTCGCGCCAGTAGTCACGATGCGCCTCGCGCCAGTGGCCGATGTCCCGGAAGCCCTCGCCCTCCGCCTGGGCGAACTCCCAGGGCACCTCGGCGAACGGCATCAGCCACACCTCGGTCACCTCCAGCGTGGCCACCTGATCCCCGGAGTCGCCGACGAGCGCGAGCCGCTCCCCCACGTGCTCCAGTTCCTCGCCCTCACGCTCGTAGTCGAGCTCCAGCAGCCCGGCCGTCGCGCGTTTGGCGCCGGCCAGCACCAGGTCGGTCAGCGTGGTGCGCATCTCGCCGGGCAGGCCGAGCTCGACGACGCGCAGGCCGTTCTTCCGTCCCCACATGACCCCGCCCCACATGAACCCAGCCGCGTGAACCCAGCCACATCAACCCAGCCGCATGAACAAGCCACAACGGACCGGTCAGAATACCGGGATGATGTCCTGCGGGTCGATGATGTCCACCGCCACACCTTCCAGGTCGAGCTCGGGGATCGCGGGGAAGGCGATGCCCCAGCGTTCGACGATGGCGCGGATCCTCGCCATGGCCACCCGCCAGTTCTCCGCCTGTTCCTCGTACGTGAGCAGGCCCAGGCCGGCGTCGCGGGCGTGGTCCATGAGCACGCGGTGGTTGGCCAGGAAGTAGGGCGGCAGCTCCCAGAAGCCCTCCGGCGGCTCCCAGAGGATCATCGACAGGAACACGAACCCGGCGCGCAGCTGGCGGGTGATGAGGCCGCGGGTCTGGTCGTCGAGCCCGGGCCACTCGTTCTCCAGGATCGTCATGCAGATCTGGAGGTGACGCGACTCGTCGCGCCCGATGCGCTTGAACATCTCGTCGAACACGGGATGCCGCGTGCCCGACGCCATGCCGCGGAACAGCGTGGAGGCGGCCATCTCGCCCATCATGAAGCTGGTGAAGAGCACCGGGAGCGAGTATCGGCCGACGGCCGAGCTGTAGCCGGTCCAGTAGCGCCCGCCGTTGTGGTAGAGCCAGCCGATGTTGTTGTGGGCGGCTCTCTCCAGGTCGTCGGCCGGTTCCCAGTCGAGCGGGCCGCCGGGCCAGAGGCGGGCGATGGTGCGCTGGCAGCACTCCTCGTGGTTCATCTCGTCACGGGTGATCGAGAAGAAGCACTTCCTGACCGGGTCCTCCTCGTGCTTCTCGAACGCCTGGATGGTGGCCCGGGCGAACACGGCCGGGCCCGAGGCGTCGAAGTTGGCGAGCACGGCGAACCAGTACATGATGCCGAGCCGCTGCTCACGGGTGAAGTCGGCCGGGTCGAGGTCGTCCCACGGAAGGTCGGCAGGGTTCCAGACCAGGCGCTTGGACTTCTCGTATATCGCCGCGAGCTTCTCGGTCTCGACCCGCCATTCCATCGGGTAGATGTTGGGTTGCGGGATCTCCGGCGCCGGCCAGAAGCCGCCTTCGGGGATCGTGAGGTCCGCCATGTGTGACACCTCCTCCCCCATCCTGCGGCGCGGTGTCACGGCTTTCAAGTACGGGCGCGCTGGGTGATGGCCACGCACACGAGCACCGCCAGTGCCGCCGCCACGGTGGCCGCCCCGTACCTCTCGCCCATCAGGAACCACGCCCACACGAGCGTCAGCAGCGGCTGGGTCAGCTGCGTCTGACCTGCGCGCGCGATGCCGCCCCTGGCCAGGCCCGCGTACCAGGGGAAGAAGCCGAGGAACATGGAGATCAGCCCCACGTACGCGAAGCCCGCGAGGGCGGCGGGCGTGGGCGCGACCGGCGTGACGGCGGCCAGGACCGCGCTGACGGGAACGGTGATCGGGAGTGACAGGACCAGCGCGTACGAGATGACCTGCCAGCCGGGCGTGTGCCTGGCGAGCCGCCCGCCTTCGGTGTAGCCGACGGCCGCCGACAGCAGGGCGCCGACCAGGAGGAGGTCCGCCCAGGCGGCCGTGGTCTCGCCGCGGGTCAGGGTGAAGGCGGTGATGGCGAGCGCCCCCGCCACGCAGGCCGCCCAGAACACCGGCCGGGGCCGTTCGCCGGCCCGCAGGACGGCGCAGACGGCGGTCGCGGCGGGGAGCAACCCGATGACGACGGCGGCGTGCGCGGTGCTCGCGCCGAGGTCCAGGGCCAGGCCGCTGAAGACGGGGAAGCCGAAGACCACGCCGAGGGAGATGAGCCCGTACGCGCGCCAGTGCGGGCGCGGCGGCAGCAGGGGCAGCCGGGCGGCTCTGAGGCACACGAGCGCCACGATCCCGGCGATGGCGGCCCGGCCGATCGCGACGAGCCAGGGGTCGAAGCCCTCCATGGCGTAGACGGTGGCGGGGAAGGACCCGGAGAAGGCGAGCACGCCGAGGAAGGCGAGCCAGGTGCCCCCGCCCGGGGCCGCGCGGCCCGGGATCGCTATCCCACTCGGGACAGTAGCGCTATTCTTACCTCTCATGGAGAACGATAGCAGTATCGCGCAGATCGCCGCGATGCTGCGGGACGAGATCACCCGGCTCCGGCCGGGCGATCGGCTGCCGTCCAGCCGGGAGATCATGCGGCGGCACGCGGTGAGCCCCGTGACGGTGTCGCGGGCGCTGGGGCAGCTCGCCGCCGAGGGAAAGGTGATCACGAAACCGGGCAGCGGGGCGTTCGTGGCACCGCGGCGGGAGCCGGTACGGGACGCCGCCGACCTCTCGTGGCAGACGGTGGCGCTCGGCGACCGGGTGGTGGACGACGACCCCATGACGGCGCTGCTCGCCCGCGCCCCCGAGGGGGTGGTGCCGCTGACCGGCGGCTATCTGCCCCCGGGGCTGCGGCCCGACAAGCAGCTCGCGGCGGCGGCCACCCGGGCGATGCGCAGGCCGGGCGTCTGGGGGATGCCGCCGCTGAACGGGGTCGACGAGCTGCGCCGGTGGTTCGCGTCCCAGGCGGGCGGTGACGTGACGGCCGCGGACGCTCTGATCGTCAGCGGCGGGCAGGCGGCGCTCAGCCACGCCTTCCGCGCCCTGGCCGCGCCGGGGACCCAGGTGCTGGTGGAGACCCCGACCTACCCGGGTGCGCTGGCCGCGGCCAAGGCGGCCGGGCTGCGCGCCACGGCGGTGCCGGTGGACCGTGACGGCGTGCGGCCCGACCTGCTGGCGGAGGCGTTCGCGGTGACGGGGGCGCGGGTGTTCCTGTGCCAGCCGACGCTGCAGAACCCCACCGGCGCCACCCTCACCCTCGAACGCCGCCGCCAGGTGCTGGAGGTGGCCAGGGCGGCCGGCGCGTTCGTCATCGAGGACGACTACGCCCGGTGGCTGACCCGGCAGGCGCCGCCGTCCCTGGTCTCCATGGACACGCACGGGACCGTGGTGCACATCCACTCGCTCACCAAGATCCTCTCGCCGAGCATGCGGCTGGCGGCGATGGTCGCGCGCGGCCCGGCGGCCCACCGGCTGCGGGCCGGCCAGCTCGTGGAGTCGTTCTTCCCCGCGCGGCCGTTGCAGGAGGCGGCGCTGGAGTTCGTCGGGTCACCGGCCTGGCGGCGGCACCTGGCCTCGGTGCACGCCGAGATCGCCACCCGCCGCGACGCGCTCGCCGCGGCACTGGCCGCCTGGATGCCGTGGGCGGAGCCGTACGTGCTGCCGATCGGGGGGATGCACCTGTGGCTGCGGCTGCCCGCGCAGACCGACGAGCGGGCGCTGGTGGAGGCGGCCAAGCGGGACGGGGTGCTGGTGAGCGCGGGCCGGATGTACTTCCCCGCGGAGCCGCCGGGCCCGCACCTCCGGGTGACGCACATCGCGGCGGCCAACGTGGCGGAGCTGGCCGAGGGCGTCCGGCGGCTCGCCGGCGCGCTGCCGCCCGCCTGACGTCCGGGCGGAATCGGTGGGATGCCGTCGAGGACATAGAAGATCACGAAGCGAGTAGAGTGTTCCCATGGTGGCGTCGGCCGAGTTGGTGCGCGATTTCGTGAACACCTACGACGTCGAGGCCGACGCCGACGACCTGGGCACCCCCTCCGAGCTCGCCCTGTGGCTGCGGGAGCGGGCGCTCGCCGGTCCGGGTGACCGGGCCGGCGACGACGATCTCGCGCTGGCGGTGGCGCTGCGGGAAGGGCTCAGGGAGGCGCTACGGCGCGGCCCTGAGCCGGTGGAGCTGCCGCTGCTGCCGTTACGGGTGACCGTGGGGCGGCGGCCGGAGCTGGCGCCGATCGGCGGCGGGGTGACGGCCGGGCTGGCCGTGATCGCGGCGGGGGTGATCGGCGGTTCCTGGGACCGGCTGAAGGTGTGCGCCGAGGAGACGTGTCAGTGGGCGTTCATCGACTCCTCCCGGAACCGTTCCCGATCATGGTGTTCCATGCGGGTCTGCGGTAACCGCACTAAAACGCGGGCATACCGGGCGAGGAAGCAGGGTTCGCGTCCTCGCCCAGGGTCAAACACCGATACGGTGTAACTCGTGCCTTGTGGCATGAACAGCAGGCGAAGGAGCGGGCCGAGATGGCAGACGTAGGCGTCCGGGCGGCCCGGCGCGAGGATGTGCTCCAGGTGGCGAATGTGCAGGTGCGCGCCTGGCGCTACGGCTACCGGGAGTTCCTGCCCGAGGGTCCACTCGAGCAGATGACAGGCCCGGCGGCCGAGAAGATGTGGCTGCGCCAGTGGGACGAGGCGATCGCCGCCCCGCCCACGTCCCGGCACCGCGTGCTGGTGGCGGTGGAGACCATCCTCGACACGGAGGGCTTCCCCGCGCTGGGTGTGGGGGGCGCCAACATGCCGATGACACCGCGCGGCGGCGAACGGGTGGTGGGCCTGGCCTCCCACTCCCCCGCCGAGGATCCGGACCTCGACCCCACCGAGGTGGCCGAGATGCTGACGCTGCTGGTCGACCCCGACTTCGTGCGGCGCGGTCACGGCAGCCGCCTGCTCAACGCCACCGTCGACTATCTTCGTGAAGACGGCTACCGGCAGATCGCCACCTGGGTGTTCGCCGACAACTACCCGGTGCTCGGTTTCCTGGAGTCGGCGGGCTGGGGCGAAGACATGGCCGAGCGGGTGCTCGACATGGGGCGCCCGATCCGCATGGTCAGGCTCACCACCGACATCAGCTAGAGGTCTCTCCCGAATGGCAACTCCTGCTCAATGGCTCGCGGGAGCCCGTCCTCGCACGCTGCCCAACGCGATCGTGCCGGTCATGGCCGGCACCGGCGTGGCGATCGGCGAGGGCGGCTTCAGCTGGTGGCGCGCGGTGCTGGCACTGCTCGTGGCGCTGCTGCTGCAGATCGGCGTCAACTACGCCAACGACTACAGCGACGGCATCCGCGGCACCGACGACCAGCGGGTCGGGCCGATGCGGCTGGTGGGCTCGCGGGCGGCCACCCCGCGCCAGGTGCTGACGGCGGCGCTGGGCTGCTTCGCCGCCGCGGCGGTGCTCGGGCTGGTCCTGGTCGTGGTCACGCGGGCCTGGTGGGTGCTGCTGGTGGGCGCCGCCGCGATCGCCGCCGCCTGGTTCTACACCGGCGGCAGTCGCCCGTACGGCTACCGCGCGCTGGGCGAGGCGGCCGTGTTCGTGTTCTTCGGCGTGGTGCCGGTGGTCGGCACCGCGTTCGTGCAGACCGAGCAGCTGTCGTGGGCGGCGCTGGCGGCGTCGGTCCCGGTCGGGCTCCTGTCGTGCTCGATGCTGGTGGTCAACAACCTGCGCGACGTCGGCACCGACGGGGAGTCGGGCAAGCGGACGCTGGCGGTCGTGCTGGGCGCGCCGCGCACCCGTACGCTCTACGCGGCCTGTCTGGTCGTGCCGTTCGCGATCGCGCTGGCGATGGTCCCGCTCGCGCCCGCGGCGGCGCTCGCGGTGCTCGCGGCGCCGCTCGCGATCTCACCGGTCCGTACGGTCCTCGCCGGCGCGGTGGGCCCCGCGCTGATCGGGGCCCTGCAGCAGACCGGCAAGCTGCAGATGGCGTACGGGGCGCTCCTGACGATCGGTCTGGCCGTCTCTCTCTGACCTTCGGGCGTTACGCTTTCTCCATCAGGGGCAGCCCATGACAAGCACGAGTAAATACCGCAATTTGCGGGATTGACTACTCTGCCGGGCTGCCGGGGGCTAGGTTCCTCATGACTGGTCCGGAGGCTTCGCAGACCCGAGGAAAAGGCGTTGGACCCGCTGAGCACCCTCACCATGACCGCAGAGTTCGAGCAGCCGCTACGCGAGATCCTCACGGTCATGACCCATGCCATACCCGGCGAAACGCTGACCAGCGTCGCCCTGCTCGGGGACGGCGGCCCCTACACCGTGGCGTTCTCCGAGCCCGGCGCGGTGGCCCTGGACACCCTGCAGTTCAGCATCGGCGCGGGCCCGTGCCTGGACGCGATCAAGAGCGGCGAGGCCGTCTGGTCCGACGACCTGGTGTCCGAACCGCGCTGGACCGGCCCGGCCGTCGAGCTCGCCGCCCACGGCGTGCGAAGCGCGTACGCGCAGCCGCTGGCCTTCGACGGCCACGTCCAGGGCACGATCAACCTCTACTCGGAGCGGGCCGGCGGCTTCCCCGCCGAGACCCGGACGGCCGTCACCGTGACGGCAGGGCAGGCCGAGGTGCTGTTCCAGGCCGTGCTGCGGGCGGCCCGGCTGAACGAGGTCATCACCCAGCTCCGCGAGGCCCTCACCACACGGGCGATCATCGACCAGGCGCTCGGCATCGTCATGGCCCGCCGGCAGTGCACCGCCCCCGCCGCCTTCGACATCCTGCGCCGCAGCTCCCAGCGGCGCAACGTGAAGGTGCACCAGGTGGCCGCGGACATCGTGGAGGCGGTCACCGGCCGGCCTCCGCTGCCACCCCACTTCGGCGACCCGCCCGCCACCCGGAACCCCGGCAGCCGCCCGTCTCCCGCTGATTGACCCGGCGGCGGCGTGACAGCGCCCCTCAGCTGAGGAAAAGCCCCATGACCACCCGTGGGGCCACCTCGATGCCCAGCTCGCGCTCCCGCCGCACCAGCTCGCGCAGCTCCGGCCCCCACGACGGCTCGGGCCAGACCTTGAATCCGTGGCGCTCGTACCACGGCGCGTTCCACGGCACGTCCCTGAACGTCGTCAGCGTCACCGCCGGCGCACCGGAGGCGCGGGCGTGATCCAGCATCGCCTCGACCAGCCGCCCGCCGATGCCCTGCCGCATCCGGCCGGGGTGGACGGCGAGCTGCTCCAGGTGGAGGTTGCCGTCGACCCGGGCGAGGAGCGCGAAGCCGGCCGGTGGGTCGCCCTCGACCAGCACCGAGGACGGGTCGCGCACTTCCTCGATCATCGTCGTGCCGGGCGGGAACGTGATGCCCACCTGCTCGAACAGCCCGTCGGCGGCGACCTCCACCGCGACCAGGCCGGGAAGATCGCCGGCGTCAGCCCATCGCACCATGCCGACACGGTCTCACGTGTGCCGGGGCCGGCGCCTCCGGATATTAGGGTTGATGATCGTAGGCTCGGCCGTGCGGCGCCGGGACCCTCTCCTCGACCGTGCCCGCCGACCTCGCCCGAGGTGGTGGGCACGGCCCGTTTCTCAGAGGTCGAGCAGGCGCTCCAGGCCCACGGTCAGCCCGGGAAGCTCCCCGACCCGCCGCACCCCGAGCAGCACGCCAGGGGTGAAGGCGGCGCGGTTCATCGTGTCGTGACGGATGGTGAGGGTCTCGCCGCCGCCGCCGAGCAGCACTTCCTGGTGGGCGATGAGCCCCGACAGCCGGACGGCGTGGACGCGGACGCCGTCGACGTCGGCGCCGCGCGCCCCGTCGAGCTCGGAGCTGGTGGCGTCGGGCATCGGCCCCACCCCGGCCTCGGCGCGGGCCTGGGCCACCAGCTCGGCGGTGCGCCGGGCGGTGCCCGAAGGGGCGTCGGCCTTGTTGGGGTGGTGGAGCTCGACGATCTCGACGGACTCGAAGTGGCGGGCGGCCCGCTGGGCGAAGTGCATCATGAGCACGGCCGCGATGCCGAAGTTGGGGGCGATCAGGCAGTTGGTGCCCGGTGAGCTCGCCAGCCAGCCCCGCACGGTGTCGAGCCGCTCGGCGTCGAACCCGGTGGTGCCGACCACGGGGTGGATGCCGTGCGCGATCGCCCACTCCAGGTTGTCCATCACCACGCCGGGATGGGTGAAGTCGACGACCACCTCGGCGCCTTCGAGGCCCTCGATCGGGTCGTCCTTGTCGACGGCGGCCACCAGCTCCAGATCGGACGCCGCCTCGACCGCCTTGCACACCTCGACGCCCACGCGGCCGCGGGCGCCGAGCACACCTACCTTGATCACAGGGTCAACCCTATACCCGGAGGGTCAGGTGATGGCGTGGGAGAAGTCCTTGTCACCGTACGGGCCGATCACGGCGAGCGTGAGCGGCCGGTTGAGCACGTCCGCGGCGATCTCGGAGAGCTCCCTGGCGGTCACCGCCTCGATGCGGGCCAGCACCTCGTCGACCGACAGCAGCTCGTCGTACACCAGCTCGTTCTTGCCGATGCGGGACATGCGCGAGCCGGTGTCTTCCAGGCCGAGCACGAGACCGCCGCGCATCTGGCCCTTGCCCCGGACGATCTCCTCCTCGGTCAGGCCGTCGGCCACGACCCTGGACACCTCGTCCCGGCAGATCTTGAGCACGTCGTCGATCTTGGAGGGCAGGCAGCCGACGTAGATGCCGAACTGGCCCGTGTCGGCGTAGGCGGAGGTGTAGCTGTAGACGGAGTAGGCCAGGCCGCGCTTCTCCCTGATCTCCTGGAAGAGCCGCGACGACATGCCGCCGCCGAGCGCGGCGTTGAGCACGCCGAGCGCGAACCGCCGGTCGTCGGTGCGGGCGATGCCGGTCGTGCCGAGCACCAGGTTGGCCTGTTCCGTCGGCCGGTCGAGCAGGCGCACGCCGGAGCGGGACTCCGCGCCGGGGCCGCTGGTGCGCGGCGGGGCCGAGGCGGCGGGGCCCGCGAGGACGCCCGCCCGCTCGTACGCCCGCGCCACCAGCTCCACGACCTCCTCGTGGCGGATGTTCCCCGCCACGGAGACGACGGTGCGCGGCGGCTGGTAGTAGCGGCGGTAGTACTCGGCGATCCGGTCGCGTCCGAGGGTGTTGATGGAGTCGACCGTGCCGAGGATCGGCCGGCCTATCGGCGAGTCGCCGTAGAGCGCCGCGGCGAACTGCTCGTGCACCACGTCGGACGGGTCGTCGTCGTGCATGGCGATCTCCTCCAGGATCACGCCACGCTCGGACTCGACGTCCTCGGGGTCCACGAGCGAGCTGGTCACCACGTCGGCGAGGACGTCCACCACGATCGGCAGGTCCTCGTCGAGCACCCGCGCGTAGTAGCAGGTGTACTCCTTGGCGGTGAAGGCGTTGATCTCGCCGCCGATGCCCTCGATGGACGCGGAGATCTCCATGGCGTCCCTCGTGGGCGTGCCCTTGAACAGCAGGTGTTCGAGGAAGTGGGTGGCCCCCATGTGCTCGGGGGCCTCGTCGCGCGAGCCGATGCCGACCCACATGCCGACCGCGACACTGCGCACGGTCGGCATGGTCTCGGTCACCACGCGCAGCCCGCCGGGGAGGGTGGTGCGCTTGACCACCCCGGCCCCGTCGCGGCCGGCGTGCAGCGTGGTGGTGGTCACGCGACCTCCCTAACCGGCCCCGTCACCCTGGCGCCGGTGCTGATTGTCGCCGTCACGAGTTGCGGTCGTCGCCCTCGGAGCCGGCGCCGCGGGCGCGGACCCGGGTGCGGGTGCGGCGCGGGCGGTCGGCCTTGTCGCCGCCGTCGGACGCCGCGTCCTCGGGCTGGCCGGAGTCGCCCCTGGCCTCCTTCTCGGCGGCCTCCTTCTCGATGACCTCGACGGGGACCAGCGACAGCTTGCCCCGCTGGTCGATCTCGGCGATCTCCACCTGGACCTTCTCGCCGACGCTCATGACGTCCTCGACGTTCTCGATGCGCTTGCCGCCGTGCAGCTTGCGGATCTGGGAGACGTGCAGCAGGCCGTCCTTGCCCGGCATGAGCGAGACGAACGCGCCGAAGGCGGCGATCTTCACGACCGTGCCCAGGTAGCGCTCGCCGACCTCCGGCATGTGCGGGTTGGCGATCGCGTTGATCGCCGACCGCGCGGCCTCGGCCGACGGGCCGTCGGTGGCGCCGATGTAGATCGTGCCGTCGTCCTCGATGGTGATCTCGGCGCCGGTGTCGTCCTGGATCTGGTTGATCATCTTGCCCTTCGGGCCGATGACCTCGCCGATCTTGTCGACCGGGACCTTGATCGTGATGATGCGCGGCGCCGTCGGGTTCATCTCCGCCGGGGAGTCGATGGCCTCCTGCATCACCTCCAGGATCGCCAGCCTGGCGCCCTTGGCCTGCTTGAGCGCGCCGGCCAGGACCGAGGCGGGGATGCCGTCGAGCTTGGTGTCGAGCTGCAGGGCGGTGATGACGTCCCTGGTGCCGGCGACCTTGAAGTCCATGTCGCCCATGGCGTCCTCGGCGCCGAGGATGTCGGTCAGGGTGACGTAGGTGTCACCCTCGCCGATGAGGCCCATCGCGATGCCCGCGACCATCTCCTTGAGCGGCACACCGGCGTCGAGCAGCGCCATCGTGGAGGCGCAGACCGAGCCCATCGAGGTCGAGCCGTTGGAGCCGAGCGCCTCGGAGACCTGGCGGATCGCGTAGGGGAACTCCTCGCGCGACGGCAGGACCGGGATCAGCGCCCGCTCGGCGAGCGCGCCGTGGCCGATCTCGCGGCGCTTGGGCGAGCCCACCCGGCCGGTCTCACCGGTGGAGTAGGGCGGGAAGTTGTAGTTGTGCATGTAGCGCTTGGTCCGCTCGGGGTTGAGCGTGTCGATGACCTGCTCCATGCGCAGCATGTTGAGCGTGGTGATGCCCATGATCTGGGTCTCGCCGCGCTCGAACAGGGCCGAGCCGTGCACCCGGGGCACCACGTGGACCTCGGCGGACAGGGCGCGGATGTCCTTGGTGCCGCGGCCGTCGATGCGCGTGCCCTCCTTGATGACGCGCTCGCGCATGAGCTTCTTCATCAACGAGCGGAAGGCGGCGGAGATCTCCTTCTCGCGACCCTCGAACTCGGGCAGCAGCTTCTCGGCGGCCAGCGCCTTGACCCTGTCGAGCTCGTTCTCGCGCTCCTGCTTGGCGGCGATGGTGAGCGCGGCGGCGAGCTCGTTCTTCACCGCGGACTCCACGGCGGCCAGGACGTCGTCCTGGTAGTCGAGGAACAGCGGATACTCGGCGGTCTCCTTGGCGGCGACCTGCGCGATCCGGCCCTGCGCCTCGCACAGCACCTTGATGAACGGCTTGGCGGCCTCCAGGCCCTCGGCCACGGTCTCCTCGGTGGGCGCGACCGCGCCCTCGGCGACCAGCTTGAGCGTGTCGCGGGTGGACTCGGCCTCCACCATCATGATGGCGACGTCGCCGTCGGCGAGCACCCGTCCGGCCACGACCATGTCGAACGTGGCCCGCTCCAGCTCGTGGTGGGTCGGGAAGGCCACCCACTGGCCCTCGATGAGGGCGACGCGGACGCCGCCGATCGGGCCGGAGAACGGCAGGCCGGCGAGCTGGGTCGACAGCGAGGCGGCGTTGATCGCCACCACGTCGTAGAGGTGCTCGGGGTTGAGCGCCAGGATGGTGGCGACCACCTGGATCTCGTTGCGCAGGCCCTTGACGAACGACGGGCGCAGCGGCCGGTCGATCAGCCGGCAGGTGAGGATGGCGTCCTCGGACGGACGGCCCTCACGGCGGAAGAACGAGCCGGGGATGCGGCCCGCGGCGTACATGCGCTCCTCGACGTCCACGGTGAGCGGGAAGAAGTCGAGGTTCTCTCTCGGCTGCTTGGACGCGGTGGTCGCGGACAGCACCATCGTGTCGTTGTCGAGATAGGCGACGGCACTGCCGGCCGCCTGCCGCGCGAGGCGTCCGGTCTCGAACCGGATCGTGCGTGTGCCGAACGAGCCGTTGTCGATGACGGCTTCAGCGGTGTGGACACCCTCCACGGGGGACCTCCTTGGTCAGTCGGTCTCCCGCGCCCTTTTCACCGGCACCCTCGTGCTTGACGGGAATGCGCCTCCCCACCGTCGTGTCCGGTGAAAGGCTGTGGCGGACTTCCTGTCAGTAGGTGCAGCGCCGGTCTTCGATCGAAGCGCCCGGTCTGGTTACCGGAAGCCACTACCGAGGACCGGCCCGCAGGCGTCGCGGGTCGCGTGGTGCTGAGCGGACGCGGGGGCTCTCAGTGTCTCGGATATTCAGTTGTACGTCAGGCGGGCGGCTCTCGGCCGCAGGACTCGCCGGACCCATATGAGAAGGGAGCGGCGAGTCCGCCGCTCCCTTTCCATGCTATCGGCGCAGGCCGAGCCGCTCGATCAGCGCACGGTAACGCGCGATGTCGACCTTCTGCAGGTACTTCAGCAGACGGCGACGGCGGCCCACGAGGAGCAGCAGACCCCGACGGCTGTGGTGGTCGTGCTTGTGGGTCTTGAGGTGCTCGGTCAGCTCGCTGATGCGCTTGCTCAGCAGCGCGATCTGCACCTCGGGCGACCCGGTGTCACCATCGGTCGTCGCGTACTCGGCGATGATGGACTTCTTGGCAGCGGTGTCGAGAGACACGGCTCTCCTTTGAGCTACGGGCACGCGCGGATGCGAATGTGCGAACGACCGTGCGTGCCTACAGTCGCCGCAGGAAGGCCTTAGGGCAGCGCGCGGCGCCGCCGTCACAGAGCCGACATGTAAGGTTACCACCACGGAGCGGATGCCGCGCTCAAGCTCTCTAGACGTACTGGGCCGCGTACTCTCCAGTGGGCTCGATGGGCTGGATGACGTCGATGAGCACCCCGTTGGGGTCGGCCACGATGAAGTGCCGCTGGCCGAAGTCCTCGCTGCGCAGCGGCAGCTCGGCCCTCAGCCCCGCGCCCGTGACGAGCCGCTCCCACTCGGCGTCCGCGTCGCCGACCTCGAAGTTGAGCAGCAGCCCCGCCGCCCTGGTCCGGTACGCCTCGGGCAGCGTGGGGTGCGCGTGGTCGAGCAGGGCCAGCTCGTACGCGCCGCGCCTCAGGCTGACGTACCAGTCGGCTTCGAAGGTGACCTCGAACCCGAACAACCCCACGTAGAAGTCACGCGATTCGGCCACCTTGTCGGTGCAGATCACCGGATAGAAGCTGGTGAGCTCCATGATGCCTCCATTTCACATACCAACGGTATGTCAAGGTACGCTAGTTCGCATACCGTCGGTATGTCAACTGGAGGCGCGCGATGACGAGGACCCGAGCCGAACAACGCGAGGAGACCAGGCGCACGCTCGTGGCGGTGGGCAGGCGGCTCTTCGCGGGCAGGGGCTACGCCGCGGTGGGACTGGCCGAGATCGTGCGCGAGGCGGGAGTGACCAAGGGCGCGCTCTACCACCACTTCGACGGCAAGGCGGCGCTGTTCCGCGCCGTGCTGGAGGAGGTGCAGCAGGAGGTGGGGGCCAGGGTGGCGGCCGAGGCCGACGCCGAACCCGACCCGTGGGATCAGCTCAAGGCGGGGTGCGCCGCGTTCGTGCGGGCCGCCGCCCACCCGGACGTGCAGCGGATCATGCTCATCGACGGCCCCGCCGTGCTCGGCTGGAACGAGTGGCGGGCGATGGACGAGGCCGCCTCCGCCCGCCATCTGGCCGAGGCGCTGACAGCGCTCGCCGGGTCGGGCACGATCACGGCCCGGCCGGTCGCCCCGCTCACCCGCCTGCTGTCGGGGGCGATGAACGAGGCGGTGCTGTGGCTGGCCCAGTCGGAGGCCGGCCCCGGCGACCTGGACGACACGCTGGCCGCGCTGTCGGGGCTGCTGGAGGGGCTGCGGGTCAGGACGTGAGGCGGCGGGCCTGGTCGACGTCGGCGTGGATCTGGTCGACGAGCTCCTCGATCGAGTCGAACCGGGTGTTGCCCCGCAGCCTGGCGGCGAAGTCGACCGCCACGTGCACCCCGTACAGCTCCAGGTCGTCGCGGTCGAGCGCGTACGCCTCGACCGTGCGCGGCACCCCCTCGAACGTCGGGTTGGTGCCGACCGAGATCGCGGCCGGCCAGCGCTCCCCCTCGTAGAGCGCGGGCAGGTTGGCCACCGGCACGCATTCCAGCCAGCCCGCGTAGACCCCGTCGGCGGGGATCGCGGTCTGCGGCGGCGACTCGACGTTGGCGGTCGGGAAGCCGAGTTGCCGCCCCCGCTGGTAGCCGCGCACCACCACGCCCTCGACCCGGTGCGGCCTGCCCAGGTCGGCGGCGGCGCCGGCGACGTCGCCCGCCACCAGCCGCTCGCGGATCAGCGTCGAGGAGACGCCCTGGACCAGCGGCACCCCCTCGGCCGTGAAGTCGTACTTCTCGCCCAGCGCGCGCAGCGTCTCGACGTCACCCGCGGCCTGGTGGCCGAACGTGAAGTCCGCCCCCACCACGACCGCCCCCGCCCGCAGCCGGTCGGCGAGCACGCCCTGCGCGAACTCCGCCGGGCTCAGCTCGGCCGTCTCCAGCGTGAAAGGCAGCACGACCACCTCGTCCACGCCCAGCTCGCGCAGCAGCTCGGACCTGCGCTTGGCGCTGACCAGGCGCAGCGGCCGGTAGCCGGGCCGCACGACCTCCTCGGGCGGCGGCTCGAAGGTCAGCGCGACCGTGCGCAGGCCACGCTCGCGGGCGACCTCGACAGCCCGCCGGACCACCTGCCGATGACCGCGATGCACGCCGTCGAACACGCCGATCGTGACGACTGACCTCTCCGATTCACGCACACCCGGCCCCATTCGCTCATCCCAGGATCAACCCTCCAAGCCTGCCATGCGCGGGCCCGTACCTCGCAACCGAGGGCGGTACGATCCGCTGCATGCCTCGATACGCGCTGCTGATCCTGCCTGCCTTCAACCGGGTCTACGCCGACAGCGCGCCCCGCCTCACCCACGCCGAGCTGGGCGTCTTCGCCGAGCGCGGGCTGGCGGCCGGCGTGCGGGCCATCGAGGAGAGCCGCATCGGCGGGCTGCCCTACGTCACGTTCGAGACGGCGGAGCCGCTCTCCGGCCCGGACGTGGCGCTGCTGTCCAACCTGTCGTCGGTCTACGCCCTGTTCGGGGTGGAGGGCGAGCTGCTGCGTCCGGTGGAGCTCAACCCGCTCGACCGGCTGAGCAGCGACCTGATCACGATCCAGAAGTACGCCGGCAAGACCAACGAGCACTTCACCAAGCTGCTGCTCAACGTCACCGTGCTGGCCTCCGACTTCCCGCTCGGCGGCGCGCTCTCCGTGTTCGACCCGCTGTGCGGCCGCGGCACCACCCTCAACCAGGCGCTCATGTACGGCTACGACGCCTACGGGCTCGACCACGACGGCAAGGACTTCGAGGCCTACTCCGGCTTCCTGCGCACCTGGCTGAAGAACAAGCGGCTCAAGCACACCGCCGAGACCGTGCCGGTGCGCCGGCAGCGGGCGCTGGCCGGGCGGCGGCTGGACGTGGTGTTCGGCACCACCAAGGAGGCCTACAAGGCGGGCGACACCCAGAAGGTCACCGTGGTCAACGCCGACACCCTGCGCGCCCGGGAGTTCTTCAAGCCCGGCTCGTTCCACGCCGTCGTCACCGACGCCCCCTACGGGGTGCAGCACGGCAGCAAGGGCGGCGGCGGGCTGTCGCGCAGCCCGCTGGAGCTGCTGGAGCAGGCCGCGCCGGTCTGGGCCGAGCTGCTGAGGCCCGGCGGCGCCCTGGGCGTCTCCTGGAACACCTACGGCGGCGGCCGGGACGAGCTGGCCGCCATCCTCACCGGTGCCGGCCTCGACGTGGTCGCCTACCCCGACTTCGAACACTGGGTCGACCAGGCGATCGTGCGCGACATCATGGTGGCGCGCAAGCCCGCCTAGGCGGAGACGAAGACCGCCAGCGGCTTGGCCATCCGGCCCTGCTCCTCCACCAGCGCCAGCAGCTCGCCGTCGGGGCCGAACATGCCGATCGGGCCCTTGCCCAGGCCGGCCGCGGGCAGCCGCCCGCCGTGCATGACCACCCTGGCCTCCTCCAGGCTCACGTCCCTGCGCGGGAACGCCGCCGCCACCGCCTCGCCGATCGGCAGGATCTCGCACTTCTCGGCGAGCTGGTCGAGAGTCCTGGCCTGGTCGAGCCCGTACGGGCCGACGCGGGTGCGGCGCAGCGCCGTCAGGTGCCCGCCGACGCCGAGCGCGGCGCCGAGGTCGCGGGCGAGCGCCCTGATGTAGGTGCCGGACGAGCAGCGCACGGTGGCGTCGACGTCGACCACGTCCGGCTGCCGGCGGACCTCGGTGACCGCGAACTCGTGCACGGTCACCGGCCGGGCGGCCAGCTCGACCCCCTCGCCGGCGCGGGCCAGCTTGTAGGCCCGCTTGCCGTCGACCTTGATGGCGCTCACCTGGGGCGGGACCTGCATGATCTCACCGGTGAGCGCGGCCACGCCCGCCCGGATCGCCTCCTCGGCCACGTCCGCGGCCGAAGCGGTCGCGGTGACCTCGCCCTCGGCGTCGTCGGTGTTCGTGCCCACACCCAGCCGGATCGTGGCCTCGTACACCTTCTCGGTCAGCGCCAGGTGACCGAGCAGCCTGGTCGCCTTCTCCACGCCGACCACGAGCACGCCGGTCGCCATCGGGTCGAGCGTGCCGGCGTGCCCGACCCGGCGGGTGCCCGCCAGGCGGCGCAGCCTGGCCACCACGTCGTGGGACGTCCAACCGGCGGGTTTGTCGACGATGATCAAGCCGCTTTCGGCCATCACGCCTCTCTCAGCAGGGCCCTGAACTTCGCCATCGTGGCCTCGGGGCTGTCGTACGAGGTGAAACCGGCCGCGTTGTGGTGGCCGCCGCCGCCCAGCGCGGCGCACACGTGCGCCACGTCGATGCGGCCCTTGGAACGGGTCGACACCTGCCAGGCGCCCTGGTCGTCCTCCTTGAGCACCGCCGCCACGTCGGCCTCGTCGGTGCGCCGCACCACGTCGATGATGCCTTCGAGCTCGGTGTACGGGAGCCCGTACGCGGCCCGGTCGACCCGCGTCACGTAGGTCCACACCAGGCCGTCGTCGAGCGTCACCCGGCCGAGCGCCGCGGCCAGCACCTTGAGATAGCCGAACGGGGCGCGGTCCCACAGCTCCCTGGCGATCTCGTCGGTGTGCAGGCCGGTGGCCACCAGCCGGGCCGCCATCTGGTGTGCGGCCGGGCTGGTCGAGGAGTGGCGGAACGAGCCGGTGTCGGTGACCAGCCCCGCGTACAGGCAGGTGGCGATGTCGCGGTCGAGCGAGCCGCCGAGCCGGTAGATGAGCTGCTCGGCGAGCATCGCGGTGGCCGCCGCCCGGGCGTCGATGAGGTCGACGGTGCCGAACCCCTCGTTGGACGGGTGGTGGTCGACCACGATGAGCGTGCGGGCCCGGCGGACGCTGCCCTCCAGCAGCCCCAGCCGGGCGATCGACGGCGAGTCGAAGGTGATCATGAGGTCGGGCTCGGCCGGGTAGCGGTCGGGGGGCACCAGCATGTCCTGCCCCGGCAGGAAGCGGAGCAGGCGCGGCACGGTGAAGTCGCGGTCGCCGAACGAGGCGGCCACCCGCTTGCCCATCGAGCGCAGCACGAACCCGACAGCGAGCATCGAGCCGAGCGCGTCGCCGTCCGGCGAGATGTGGCAGGCCAGCGCGACCTCGTCGGCCTCGGAGATGAGACCGACCGCCCGTTCCCAGGCGTCCTCGGACACCGTGACGGAACCGCTCCTGGCCGGACGGCCCGGTCTGTCGCGCACGTCGGGGGTCACAGCGCCGAAGGCCCGTCCTGCTCGTCCTCTTCCGGCTTGCGGTAGGGGTCGGCCTCGCCGGCGTAGGAGGCGCTCTGCGCCCGCTCCGCCACCTCGGCGTCACGCGCGCGCGCCGCCGAGATCAGGTCGTCGAGCTGGCGGGCGCTGTCGGGCAGCGGGTCGTGCTTGAACGTCAGCGTCGGGGTGAAGCGCACGCCGGTCTGACGGCCCACCTCGGACCTGATGACGCCCTTGGCGCTCTCGAGGGCGGCCGCGCTGTCGGCGCGCTCGGCGTCGGAGCCGAACACCGTGTAGAAGACCGTCGCCTCGCGCAGATCGGCGGTGATCCGCGTGTCCGTCACGGTGACGAAGCCCAGACGCGGGTCCTTGATCCGGCGCTCCAGCATCTCGGCGACGATCTGCTGGATGCGGTCGGCGAGCTTGCGTGCTCGTGCTGCATCCACCATGTTCGCTCCCCCTCACGCACGACGAGCGGTCGTGCTTTCGTTCAGTCATCGTCGTTGTAGAGCCGCTGCCTGGCGGACAGGAGCTCGATCTCGGGGCGGAAGGCCACCAGCCGCTCGCAGGCGTCCATCACCTCTTTGCAGTTACCCGCGGAGGCGGAGATCACCGCGACGCCGACCTCGGCCCTCCTGTGCAGGTCGAGATGGCCGACCTCGGCCACGGCCACGGCGGGAAAGCGCCGGTGCAGCTCGGCGACCAGGGGACGCACGACGGATCGTTTCTGCTTCAGCGAGTGCACGTCGCCGAGCAGGATGTCCAGGGTCAGGGCACCCACATACATCGTTGGCAACCGCCGCTTGCACTGGTGTCGAGCGCACGCCGGGCCGGTGCGGCGGAGACCGGCCCGGACGCGCGGAAGGCGCCCGGCCACGGATCAGGCCCGCGGCTTCTCCCGCATCTCGAACGTCTCGATGACGTCGTCGATCCTGATGTCGTTGTAACCGACGCCGATGCCGCACTCGAAGCCCTCGCGGACCTCGGTCGCGTCATCCTTGAACCGGCGCAGCGACGAGACGGTCAGGTTGTCCGCGATGACGACGCCGTCGCGGATCACCCTGGCCTTGCTGTTGCGGGTGATCACGCCCGAACGGACCAGCGAACCGGCGACGTTGCCGATCTTCGGCACCTTGAAGACCTCGCGGACCTCCGCCGTGCCCATCTGGACCTCTTCGAACTCGGGCTTGAGCATGCCCTTGAGCGCCGCCTCGATCTCCTCGATCGCCTGGTAGATGATCGAGTAGTAGCGGATGTCGACGCCCTCGCGCTCGGCCAGGTCGCGCGCCCGAGGCTCGGGACGCACGTTGAAGCCGATGATGACCGCGTTGTCGTCGGCGACGGCGAGGTTGACGTCGTACTCGGTGATCGCACCGACGGCGCGGTGCAGGACACGGAGCCTGACCTCATCGCCGACGTCGATCTTGAGCAGCGCGTCTTCCAGCGCCTCCACCGAACCGGACACGTCACCCTTGATGATGAGCTTGAGCTCGTCGACGCGGCCCTTCTCGAGGTCGCTGAACAGCTCCTCGAGGGTGAGGCGGCGGCTCGACTTCGCCATGTCGGCGCTGCGCTTGCGCGCCGCGCGCTGCTGGGCGATCTGCCGGGCCATCCGGTCGTCGGTGACCACGATGAAGTTGTCACCCGCGCTCGGCACCGCCGTCAGACCCATCACCAGGACGGGACGCGACGGGGTGGCCTCCTCCACCGGCTCGCCGGTGTCGTCGAGCATCGCCCGGACGCGGCCGTAGGCCTCGCCACAGACGATCGAGTCGCCGACGCGGAGCGTGCCGCGCTGGACCAGGACCGTCGCCACCGGGCCGCGGCCCTTGTCGAGGTAGGCCTCGATCGCGATGCCCTGAGCGTCCATCGTCGGGTTGGCGCGCAGGTCGAGCTCGGCGTCCGCGGTCAGCAGGATGGCCTCGAGGAGGTTCTCGATGCCCTGCCCCTTGAGCGCGGAGATGTCGACGAACAGCGTCGAGCCGCCGTACTCCTCGGCCACCAGGCCGTACTCGGTGAGCTGGGCCCTGACCTTGCTCGGGTCGGCGCCCTCCTTGTCGACCTTGTTGACCGCGACCACGATCGGCACGTCGGCCGCCTGGGCGTGGTTGAGCGCCTCGATCGTCTGCGGCTTGACACCGTCGTCGGCCGCGACCACCAGCACCGCGATGTCCGTGGACTTCGCGCCTCGGGCACGCATGGCGGTGAACGCCTCGTGACCCGGGGTGTCGATGAAGGTGACCCTGCGCTCCTGGCCTTCGTGCTCCGTGGTGACCTGGTAGGCGCCGATGTGCTGGGTGATGCCACCCGCCTCGCGCGCCGCCGTGTTGGTCTTGCGGATGGCGTCAAGCAGCTTGGTCTTACCGTGGTCGACGTGACCCATGACGGTCACGACCGGCGGCCGTGCGGCCAGGTCGGCCTCGTCGCCCTCGTTCTCGCCGAACTCGATGTCGAAGGCCTCGAGAAGCTCGCGGTCCTCCTCCTCGGGGCTGACGACCTGGATGTTGTAGTCCAGCTCGGCGCCGAGCAGCTGCAGCGTCTCCTCGTTGACCGACTGCGTGGCCGTCACCATCTCGCCGAGGTGCAGCATGATCTGCACCAGCGAGGCGGGGTTGGCCCCGATGCGGTCGGCGAAGTCGGACAGCGAGGCGCCGCGCGGCAGCCGGATCGTCGCGCCGTTGCCGCGAGCGACCTGCACGCCGCCGATCGCCGGTGCCGACATGTTGTCGAACTCCTGGCGCCTCTGGCGCTTGGACTTGCGGCCACGGGCCGGACGGCCACCGGGACGCCCGAAGGCGCCCGCCGTGCCGCCACCGCGACCACGGCCACCGCCGCCGGGACGGCCGGCGAAACCGCCGCCGCCACCGGGACCACCGGTGCCCGTGCGCTGACCGCCGCCACCCGGGCGACCGGCGAAACCGCCGCCACCGGGACGACCGCCACCGCCACCCGGACGGCCACCGCCACCCGGACGGCCGCCACCGCCGCCGCCGGGACCACCGGGACGGCCACCGCCGCCACCGGGGCCGGACGGACGACCCTGCGGCATCATCATCGGGTTGGGACGCGGGCCACCGGGACGCGGGCCACCCGCACCAGGACCGGGACGCGGGCCACCGGCGCCGGGACCCGGACGCGGACCTGCCGCACCGGGCGGGCCGGGACGCGGACCGGGCGTGGGCCTGTCGCCGCCGCGACCCTGCGGCGGGCGCGGAGCGGCGCCGTCACGCGGCGGACCGTCGCGACGGTCGCGCGGGCCTGCGCCCGCACCGTCACGGTTGCCACCGGGACGCGGGCGCGCCTGGCCCATGCCGCTCGCGTTGGACGAGAACGGGTTGTTGCCAGGACGCGGGCCGCGCGGGCCCGGCTTGGGGCCGGGACGCGGGCCGCGGTCCGACGGTGCGCCGCCGGGACGCGGAGCCTGCGCGGCGCCGCCACCCTCACGGCCGGCGCCGGGACGCGGGGCCGGCCCCGGCTTGGGGCCGGGACGGGCCGCGGGACCGGGACGCGGGCCGGGCGTCGGCCGCTGCTGGCCGGTGTCGAACCGGGCCTGCGGGGCGCTGGGCGCCTCGCCGCGGGCGGCCTCGGGCTCCTGTCGCGGCTGCTGCTGCGGCTGCGGTGGCTGCTGCTGCTGCGGCATCGGCACCGGCGGGCGAGGCGTGCCGCCTGCCGGGCCGGGACGCGGACCGGGCTTGGGCCCGGGACGCGGAGGTGATGAGGGGACCGACGCCTGAGGGGCGCCGTTTCCGGCCTGGCTGTCCGCCGGCCGGGGGGCAGCCTTCGGCGGCTGCGGTTTGCGGGACGGCGAACCGCCGCCCCTCGAGGGCGCGCCCTTCGACGCACCCAGAGCTTCGGTGAGCCTGCGGACCACCGGCGCTTCGATGGTGGAGGACGCCGAACGGACGAACTCCCCCATCTCCTGGAGCTTGGCCATGACGACCTTGCTCTCAACGCCGAACTCCTTAGCGAGCTCGTATACCCGGACCTTCGCCACTGCACTCCCTAACTCGGCCCGGGAGGCTGGCTGTGCCGTCCGGACCGTCGCTACCTTGACGTCTTCATCGCCGCGTGCTCATCAGGCGCTCATAGCAATCTGACTCCGCCCCATCAACTCGGCGTCCTACATGACATTTCGTGGTTCTCCTTCAAGTGTGCCCGCACTCGCGAGACGTCGAGCGGCCCCGGCACGCGAAACGCGCGCGGGAACGCCCGGCGACGCTCGGCGAGCTCCAGACAGTTCATGGACGGGTGCAGCGATGCACCCCTGCCAGGAAGCTGTCCTCGCTGGTCGGGGACCACCTGGTCCTCGACCAGCACCAGTCGGAGCAGCTCGGACTTGTCCGTGCGAACCCTGCAGCCCACACAGGTGCGCTGTGGGGCCGCGTGGCAACCATATTCCAGATTACCGTGTCGACGCATCTACGGAACCGGCGGCATCCTCTGCCTGGGTGTCGGGACGGATGTCGATCCGCCAGCCTGTCAGCCGCGCGGCAAGCCGGGCATTCTGCCCTTCCTTGCCGATGGCCAGCGAGAGCTGGTAGTCGGGCACGATGACCCGGGCCACCCGTCCGTCGAGATCGAGAACCTCGACATGGGAAACACGGGCGGGCGACAGGGCATTCCCGACGAACTCACCAGGGTCCTCGGACCAGTCGATGATGTCGATCTTCTCGCCGTGCAGCTCGGTCATCACGTTGCGCACCCGCGAGCCCATCGGGCCGATGCAGGCGCCCTTGGCGTTGACTCCCGGCTTGCGCGACCGTACGGCGATCTTGGTGCGATGGCCGGCCTCGCGCGCGACGGCGGCGATCTCGACGGTGCCGTCGGCGATCTCCGGCACCTCGAGCGCGAACAGCTTCTTCACCAGCCCCGGGTGGGTGCGCGAGAGCGTGACCGACGGGCCCTTGTGGCCCTTCTTCACCTGCACCACGTAGGCGCGGATGCGCTCGCCGTGGGTGTATTCCTCGCCCGGCACCTGCTCGTGGGCGGGCAGCACGGCCTCGATCTTGCCGAGGTCGACCAGCACCACCCGCGGATCCTTGCCCTGCTGGATCACGCCGGAGACCAGCTCGCCCTCGCGGCTGGCGAACTCGCCGAAGTTGATCTCGTCCTCGGCGTCGCGCAGCTGCTGCAGGATGACCTGCTTGGCGGTGGTGGCCGCGATCCGGCTGAAGTTGCCCGGAGTGTCGTCGTACTCGCGCGCGATCTCGCCGTCCTCGTCGAGCTCGGCCGCCCAGATCGTGACGTGGCCGGTCGCCTTGTCGAGCTCGGCGCGCGCCTTGGCGCCGGCTCCCTCGGTGCGGAAGTAGGCGATCAGCAGCGCGTCTTCGATGGCCTTGACGACCAGGTCGAAGGAGATGTCCTTCTCCCGCTCCAGGCTGCGCAGGACGCTCATGTCGATGTCCACGAGGCTCCCCCTAGCCCTCGTCGCCGTCGACGTCGTCGATGCGGCGAAACTCCACCTGCACCCGCCCGCGGGCCAGGTCTTGATAGTCGAGCCTGCGAGCGGCGCCGTCGACCTCGAGGTCGACTCCGGCGTCGTCGGCTGACAACACCCTGCCCTCGATGAGGCCGCCGTCTCGCATCTCCGCCTTGACCAGCCGCTTGGCGGCGCGCCTCCAGTGGCGCGGCTCGGTCAGCGGACGGTCGACCCCGGGCGAGGACACCTCGAGCGTGTAGGGAGCGGCGCCCATCGCGTCGTCCTCGTCGAGGGCCGCCGAGACGGCCTGGCTCACGTCGGCCACGTCGTCGAGGCTCACGCCGCCGTCACGGTCGACGACCACACGGAGCAGCCGCCGCTTGCCGGCCTTGGTGACCGTCACGTCCTCCAGGTCGAGGCCCTCAGCGGCGACCACGGGCTCCAGGAGCTTCATCAGGTGGTCGCGGGGTGACGCGCTGCCCATATCGACCTCCCCTATTGTCGAGTCACAGCCGGGCGGACCTCGCCACTGGCTCAGCGCCGCCGGCCCGCTCGGCCAGCGACGACAGTTGACACCCTATCTGTTCGGCGGCCTGCGCAGAGCGTCACTCACCCCACTCGCCGTGATCCCCGCACACGCCGCGCCTGACCGCGTGCGGGGGTGCCAGCCCGTACGATGCTCTCTGCGGTCCGCAACAGTGAAAGGTCCTGCTCGTGCGCCAGCCTCACCTCTCCAGGCGAGCCCTGCTGGCGGGCGGGGCCGTCGTGGCGTTGCTCGCGGGCTGCAGCGCGCCGCCCGACCCCCAGCCGGTACGCGACACCCCCGAGCAGGCGCTGGCCCGCGTCCTCATCGCCGACAAGGAGCGGACGATCGCGCTCTACGCGGCGCTGATCGCCGACGGCGGCAAGCTCACCGCCTATCGCGACCGCCACCTCGCCCACCTGGCCGAGCTGCGGCGGCGCTTCCCCGGGCTGACCGCCCGGCCTCCCGCGCAGTCCCCCAGCCGGGCCGCCAGCCCGTCGGCCACGGCGTCGGCCACGGCGTCGGTCTCCCCTACCACCACGGCCGCGCCCAAGATGACGCTGTCGCGGCTGCGGGCGCTGGAGCGCGAGGCGGCGGCGCGGCGGCCCGCCCAGCTCGCGGGTGTGGCGCCCGCCCTGGCCCAGCTGGTGGCGAGCATCGGCGCCTGCGAGGCCCTGCACGCCGCCTCCGTCGTCAAGCCGCCCCGGCCGCCTGCCGCCGGCGCCCACGGCGATCCTGGAGACGTCGAGAAGCTCCGCAAGGCGCTCTCGGCGGAGCACGCCGCGGTCTTCGCGTACGGCCTGATGGGCGCCCGCACCACCGGCTCCCTGCGCACCCGCCTCACCCGCGCCTTCGACGCGCACCGCGACCGCCGCGACCAGTTGCGCCGTCTCATCACCGCCCGCGGCGGGCAGCCCAGCGAGGCCCAGGCCTCCTACGCGCTGCCCTCCGTCCCGTCGAGCGCTGCGGCCGCCTCCCGGCTCGCGGCCCACGTCGAGACCGGGCTCACCGCGTCCTATCTGGAGCTGGTGGCGGCCGGGGACACCGCGCTGCGGCGCTACGCGGCGGTGGCCGTGCAGGAGGCGGTCGTCCGGGCCCACTCCTTCCACCGGGGCGTCACCACGGCCTTCCCGGGCATGCCGGCGCCCGCCGCTCCCGCCCCGTCCGTCACCCCGACTCCCGGCGGCTGACCTTCGGCAGCGTGGTCCGCTCCCTTGGAGCGCTCGGCGAAGTAGTTGACATCGACTAGCCGACACCGGATAGTTGATCCTGACTACAGGAGGCGTGATGGCGGAGAAGCGCAAAGTGGGAAACCTGCTGGCGCTGGCCGTCCTGTCCTATCTGAGCCGGCGTCCCATGCACCCGTACGAGCTCGGCCGGACCCTGCGTGAGCACGGGGACGCCCGCAGCATCAAGTACAACCACGGCTCGCTCTACATGGTCGTCGGGCAGCTCGCCCGCGCCGGGCTCATCGTCGAGGTCGGCACGAGCCGGCAGGGGCAGTTGCCGGAGCGGACCGTGTACGGGCTCACCGACGAGGGGCGGCGGGAGCTGCGTGACTGGCTCAGCGAGCTGGTGGAGCAGCCGAAGCACGAGTATCCGGGATTCGTGGCCGCGCTGTCGCTGATCGGGGCGCTGCCGCCGGACCAGGTCGTGGAGCTGCTGCGCAGGCGGCTGGAACGGCTCGCCGCGCAGCGCGCGGAGATCACCGCCCTGATCGAGGACACGGTGGGCGCGGGCATGCCGGAGCTGTTCGTCGTCGAGGAGGAGTATCGGCTCGCGCTCCTGGAGGCCGAGACGGCGTTCGTCGAACGGTTCGTCCGGCGGATCACGGACCCCGAGACCGGCTGGGGCCCTCAGTGGGCGCAGGCGCACGCCGCCTGGAACACCGACGGGGGTGGTCCGCCGGGCTGACCCCGCTCAACGGACTGCCGCCACGGCAGGCCGGAGGGGCAGGACCCCGGTGCGGTGCGGGAACACCGCGACCGGGGTCGGCCTCGTATCAGATCCCGCGGGAACGGAACCCGGTGCACGAGGTCGGCAACCGCAAGGGTAACCGGGATTCCTCCCCGTGGGGCACGTCGATCACTGGAGGAGTTCTGTCATGTTCCGTCCCGCTTACCCGTTAACCGCTCGATGGATGGCCCTGGGGGCGGCCGCCGGGCCCGCGCTGTTCGCGCTGTCCTGGGTCGTGCTCGGCCTGGTCAGCCCGGGCTACACGCTCTTCGGCCACCGGTTCACCGGATACTCGCCCATCAGCCAGCCCGTCAGCGGGCTCGGCATGGGCGTCACCGGGCCCTTCATGAACGCCGCGTTCGTCGTCACCGGGCTGATGCTGATCGCCGGTGTGGCCGGCGTCTTCCGCACGTTCGCGGGGCCCGGCCGCCTGGCCTGCGTGGTGCTGCTCGGGCTGAGCGGCGTGGGCCAGATCCTCTGCGGGATCTTCACCCTTGAGGAGATGATGCCGCACACGCTCGGCTACCTGCTGGCCATCGGCACGCCGGTGATCGGCTTCCTGGTGGCGGGGAGGTACTTCCGCCGGATGCCCGGCCTGCGCCGGTTCGGCACGTGGCTGCTCGTGGGCAGCCCGCTGACGCTGGTGCTGCTCGTGCTGTTCTTCCTGACCTTCCAGCCCACGGCCGACGGCGCCGAGCAGGGGGTGGCCGGGCTGGTGCAGCGGCTGGGCATCGTCGAGGTGCACGCCTGGTTCGCGGCCATGGGCGTGCTGGCCTTCAGGAGGCGGGCATGAGGACCGCCCGCGAGCGCTGACGCGTCGCCGCCTCGCTTCCGGGCAAGGCGGCGACCCTCCCGAAGAGGTCAGCGGCGGCGGCAGATCATGAGCTCGGTGGTCGGGCTCTCGCGGAGCACCCGGACCAGGCGGCGTTCGAGCGGATGCAGCAGGGCGCCGGCCAGCCAGCCCGTGATCTCGGTCAGCGTGACCGCGCGCAGGAAGCCGCCCCACAGCTTGCGCCAGACGGGGTTGGCGTCCACCTGGGCGTTCATCAGGACGAGCATGGGGACGCGGCGCAGCACCTCGAACCCGGCCTCGTCGAGGGCCGCGGTGATCCACGGCAGCGTGTGGTTGACCTGGTAGTCGGAGCGCTGCTCGGGCCGGTGCAGGAAGTTCTCCGACAGCACGAAGACGCCGCCGGGCTTGACCGCCCTGCCGATGTTGGTCAGGGCGGCGCGGTAGCGCGTGTCGTCGGTGATGTGGAAGAGCATGTCCATCGCCGACACGACGTCGTAGGAGGCGTCTTCGAGTGCGTCGCCGGGGTCGGCGATGTCGAGCCGCAGGAACGCGTCACGGGGGAAGCGGCCGCGCAGGCGGTCGACGGCCGCCTCGGTGAGGTCGCTGCCCGTGATGGACTCGGCGCCCAGCGCCCGCCACTGGCGGACGTAGAAGCCGGTGCCGGACCCGATGTCGAGGACCCGGGACTTGGGCAGGTCGAGACCCAGGGCGGCGACCTCGCGGCGGAAGCCCTCGGCGCGCACTCGGTACATCCAGATGTTGAACGCCCTGCCGAGGGCCTTGTAGCCGACGCCGCTCTCGGTCCAGTCGGACTGCAGGCGTCGCTCCCAGAAGTCTTTCAGTTCGACGTGTGGCTTCACCGGGTCGAGACTTACAGCCCCCCACCGCCCCGTCAAACCGGGGCGGTGTTTCGCCGGAATTGTCAGGATGCGCAGGCGGCGACGATCCGGTCGGCAGCCTCCGCGAGCGGGATCTCCTGCTTCTCGCCGGTCACCCGGTCGCGCAGCTCGGCCACACCCTGGGCCAGGCCGCGGCCGATCACCACGATCGTCGGGACGCCCAGCAGCTCGGCGTCCTTGAACTTGACGCCGGGCGACACCTGGGGCCGGTCGTCGACGAGCACCCGCAGGCCGCGCGACTCCAGCTCGGCGGCCAGCTCCAGGGCGGCCTCGACCTGGCGGTCCTTGCCGGTGCCGACGATGTGCACGTCGGCGGGGGCGACCTCGCGCGGCCAGACCAGGCCGAGCTCGTCGTGGGCCTGCTCGGCGATGACCGCCACCGCGCGGGAGACGCCGATGCCGTAGGAGCCCATGGTGACGCGGACCGGCTTGCCGTCGGGGCCGAGCGCGTCGAGCCCGGCGGCGTCGGCGTACTTGCGGCCGAGCTGGAAGATGTGGCCGATCTCGATGCCCCGGTCGATGGAGAGCGCCGAGCCGCAGCGGGGGCAGGGGTCGCCGGCGCGCACCTCGGCCGCCTCGACGGTGCCGTCGGGCTCGAAGTCGCGGCCCGCGACGACGTCGGCGGCGTGCTTGCCCGGCTCGTTGGCGCCGGTCACCCAGGCGGTGCCGGTGACGACCCGGGGGTCGACGAGGTAGCGGATGCCGAGCTCGCGCAGCACCTGCGGGCCGATGTAGCCGCGGACCAGGCCGGGATGCCTGGCGAAGTCGTCGGCCTCGAAGATGGCGGGCTCGCCGGGGGCGAGCGCGGCCTCCAGTCGCTTGAAGTCGACCTCGCGGTCGCCGGGCACGCCGATGACCAGGGTCTCGACCTTGTCGGAGCCGGGCGTGGACACCTTGACGACGACGTTCTTGAGCGTCTCGGCGGCGGTGATCGACAGACCGTGGTGCTCGTTGACGTGCGAGACCAGCGACTCGATGGTCGGGGTATCGGGGGTGTCCATGACGCGCAGGGCGGGCAGCCCGTCGAGGGCGCGGGCGGGCGGCGCGGGAGTGGTGACGGCCTCGGCGTTGGCCGCGTAGCCGCACGAGTGGCAGGCCACGAACGTGTCCTCGCCGGTGGGCGTGGGCGCCAGGAACTCCTCCGAGGCGGACCCGCCCATCGCGCCCGACGTGGCGAACACGATCTTGTAGCGGATGCCGAGCCGGTCGAAGGTGCGGATGTAGGTCTCGCGGTGCTGCTCGTAGGAGTGCTTGAGTCCGTCGTCGTCGAGGTCGAAGGAGTAGGAGTCCTTCATGAGGAACTCGCGGCCGCGCAGGATGCCCGCCCGGGGCCTGGCCTCGTCGCGGTATTTGGTCTGGATCTGGTAGAGCGTGACCGGGTAGTCCTTGTAGGAGGAGTATTCGCCCTTGACCATGTCGGTGAAGAGCTCCTCGTGGGTGGGCCCGAGCAGGTAGTCGGCGCCCTTGCGGTCGTGCAGCCGGAAGAGCGTGTCGCCGTACTCGGTCCAGCGGCCGGTGGCCTCGTAGTATTCGCGGGGCAGCAGCGCGGGGAAGAGCACCTCCTGGGCGCCCATCCGGTTCATCTCCTCGCGGACGACGCGGGCGATGTTCTCCAGCACCATCTTGCCGAGGGGCAGCCACGAGTAGATTCCGGGCGCTACCCGGCGGACGTATCCGGCGCGAACGAGGAGCTTGTGGCTCGGCACTTCCGCGTCTGCCGGGTCGTCCCGCAGGGTGCGAAGAAACAACGACGACATGCGCAGCAACACGGCTACTCCTTGCTCGAAACCGGCTTGAAGGATTACAGGCTATCGATTCCGAGGAGGCGTACGCGCGGGCTTATCCCCCGGGCAGGACGGCCAGCCCCATGGCGAACAGCCCGGCGATGACGGCGGCCAGCGCGAGAGCGCGCGCCCGAGCCGGCCCCGTGCGGCGCAGCAGGAGCACGGCGGCAGCCGCAAGGGCCCCCACCGGCAGGGCGGGCAGCGGCCAGAAGTACGGCTCGGCGGCGATGAACCCGGGCGTCGCCCGGTCCACGACGTCGGTCACCACGGCGGCGCCGATCACCCCGGCCGCGAGATCGCCCCACCGGTCGTCCCTGCGGGTCGCGTAGGCCAGCAGCCCGAGCCCGACGAGCAGGGCGAACGTCCAGTGGAGCCCGGCCGGCGTGCCGCCGAGAAGGGTGACGTCGAGATCGCCGCGCAGGGCGCCGCCGCCCATGGTGGCCACCACGGTCGACACCGCTGCCAGGAACGTGGTCAGCAGCGCCCAGCCGAAGCCGGTGGCGGTGGCGCCGACGGCGACCGTCAGGGCCAGATAGGCGTACGGGTCGTAGACCTGGCCAGCCCAGCCGGGGATCCGGCCGGCGCCGAGCATGCCGACGAGGCCGACGGCCAGTCCGGCGAAGAAGGCCACCACCAAGTGGATCTCGATGCGTCGCTGACGACGGTCGAATTCGAGAAAGTAGTCGTGGTCGATCGTGCTTGTCTTCATCTCAATACTCAGGTCATCCCTCCTCAGGCAGACGCCGCGGACGACCAGTTCCACATTATGTGCACGTACAAGAAAGGCAAATTTCGGTTAACCGGAAGTAACGTCAGCCGCCCAGGAGTTCTTCCCACGGATGGCGGGTGTTGGTGCGGCGGGTGGTGTCGAGCGCCTCGGCCAGGCGCCAGAGGCCGGGGCGGGCGCGCACTCGTGCCCGGCCCATCGGGTCGATGGCGCGCAGCTCGAAGCGGACGCCCATGACGTCGAGCACGGCGCAGGAGTCGCCGCTCGTGCCCGTCGTGACCAGGCCGGGCATGCGGTCGGAGAGCAGGGCCGCCACCTCGGCGGCGAACGGGCCGTCGCGCCACTCGACGTGCCAGCTCGGGTCGGCGCCGCGCCACCAGGTCAGGTCGCGGCAGGATTCGATGAAGTCGGCCTCGGTCGCGAGCGCGGCCATGACCCGGCCGAACGCCTCGTAGTGCACCGCGCCGCCGGCCGGCAGGTCGGCCGCGGCGGGCGGCGTGCCGTCCTTCGTCCGTCGCAGCGCGTGCTTTCGCCTCACGAGCAACACTGTGATCGGCGTGGACGCGTTTCCGCAAGGGGCGGGTGGGTCAGAAGTGCGGGCCGGGCGGCTGCGGACATAGGCCGAGATAGGAGGATATCGACAGACGTCACGTTCGGGCGGTATGCACGAAGGGCGGGGGTTCATCCGTACGGACGATCGGGGATAAATCGATCACACCGGCAGGTTGCACCTGGTGGGGCGTGTGCCCACTGGTACACAATCTCCGGAACGAGGGAGGCAGCGTGACGTTGCGCGTGGCGGTCATCGGATCCGGTCCTGCTGGGATCTACACGGCGGAGGCCTTGATCAAGCAGTCCGGCGGAGCCGTGGAGGTGGACGTCCTCGAACGGCTGCCGACCCCGTACGGGCTGGTCAGGTACGGCGTCGCGCCCGACCACACGTCGATCAAGTCGATCGCCAACTACCTGCGCAAGGTGCTGGAGCAGCCCGAGGTGCGCTTCCTCGGCGGCGTCACGCTGGGCGAGCACGTGACCGTCGAGGACCTGCTGGCCTGCTACGACGCGGTCGTCTACTGCACCGGCGCGATGGTGGACCGGCGGCTGGGCATCCCCGGCGAGGACCTGCCGGGCAGCGTGGCCGCCACCGACTTCGTGAACTGGTACTGCGGCCATCCCGACGTGGACCCGTCGCGGTTCACGCTCGACAGCCCCGAGGTGGCGGTGATCGGCGTCGGCAACGTGGCCGTCGACGTGGTGCGGATCCTGGCCAAGACCTCCGAGGAGCTGAGCGCCACCGACGTGCCCCACGAGGTGCTGGAGCGGCTGGAGAGCAGCCAGGTCAAGGCCATCCACATGATCGGCCGCCGTGGCCCCGAGCACGCCAAGTTCACCCTGAAGGAGCTGCGCGAGCTGGGCGAGCTCGCCAACGCCGACGTGTGCGTGCGCCCCGATGAGGCCGTCGTGCTCGGCGCCGACTTCCCCCGCCAGATCAGGGGCAACATCGAGGTGCTGCGCTCGTGGTCGGAGCGCAGCCCGGCCGGCCGGCCGCGCCGCCTGGACGTGCGGTTCTGGCTGCGTCCGGTGGAGATCCTGGGCACCGAGCGGGTCGAGGGGCTCAAGCTGGAGCGCACGATCCTGTCGCCGGAGGGCCGCGTGGTCGGCACCGGCGAGTACGAGACGCTGCCGGTCGGCATGGTGCTGCGCTCGGTCGGCTACCAGAGCATCCCGCTGCCCGGCGTGCCGTTCTCGGAGAAGACGATGACCGTGCCGAACGCGGCGGGGCGGGTGCGCGAGCGCGAGTACGTCGCCGGCTGGCTCAAGCGCGGCCCGACCGGCGTGATCGGCACGAACAAGTCCGACGCCGCCGAGACCGTCCGCACGCTGCTGTCCGACCTCTCGGGGCAGGCGCCGCGCGACCTCAGGCCGCTCGACACGCTGCTGTCCGAGCGCGGGGTCCACCCGGTGACGTACGAGGAATGGCTGGCGATCGAGTCGGCCGAGGCCGAGCTGGCCAAGTCGCTGGGCCGCGGCGAGCGGGTCAAGCTGACCGGCCTGGAGGCGATGCTGCGGGCCTGCCGCCCCTGAGAGGAACGCATGCGTACCACCGTCCCGTCAGGCGTGCCCGGCTTCCCCGAGGTCTACCGGCTGCAGCAGGAGCGCTACCCCGCGGCCGAGCCCGGCTGGCAGCCCGTGCACACCGTGTACGTGCCCGCCGACCGGTTCGGCGCCGGCACCGTGGCCGCGTGGGGCGACGAGGCGCTGGCGCTGGCCAAGGCGCACCTGGCCACGCCCGCCGAGCTGGCCGAGGTGTTCGACGTGCCGGCGGAGCTGTCGGCCGCCGTGCACGAGCGGGTGCTGCGCAAGCTCGCCGGCGAGCCGGTCGAGGACCTGCGGGTGGACTTCGAGGACGGGTACGGCGTGCGGCCGGGCGAGGAGGACGGCCACGTCGAGCAGGCGGTCGAGGCGCTGGCCGCGATGCGCGCGGCGGGCACGCTGCCGCGGCGGTGGGGGCCTCGGGTGAAGTCGTTCGCCGACGGGGATCCGGAGCGGTCCGTGCGGACGCTCGACGGGTTCGTCACCGGGATCGTCGAGCGGCTCGGCGAGCTGCCGGACGGTTTCGTGGTGACCTTCCCCAAGGTGCTGATGGAGGCGTACCTCGGGCAGTTCGTCGCGTTCCTGGAGCGGCTGGAGCGGGCGCTGGGGCTCCCCCCGCTGCGGTTCGAGATCCAGGTGGAGGCGCCGCAGACCGTGCGGTTCCTGCGTGCCGAGCTGGCCGGCGAGCTGGGCGGGAGGCTGTCGGCGGCGCACTTCGGGGTGTTCGACTACACCGCCGCGCTCGGGCTGCCGCCGCACGAGCAGCGGCTCGACCATCCGGCCTGCGACCACGCGCGGCACGTGACGCAGACGGCGTTCGCGGGCACCGGGGTGGAGCTGTCGGACGGTTCGCTGGCCGCCTCCCCCGCCTCCGGCTCGTCCGCCGACGTGCGGGCGCTGTGGCGGCGGCACGCGGCGCTGGTGCGTCACTCCCTGGCGCACGGGTTCCACCAGGGGTGGGACATGCACCCGTCGCATCTGGTGAGCCGGTTCGCCACCGTCTACGCCTTCCATCTGGCGCGTTACGACGCCTACCGGGAGCGGGTGCGCGCCTGGGAGGAGCGGCGCGCGGCCGGGGGCGGCGTGATGGACGAGCCGGCGACCGTCAAGACACTGGTGGCGGCCCTGCGCCGGGCCGACCTGGCGCTGGGCCGGCCGCAGGGATAGACGATGACGCCGGCCGGTTCCTGACACCGGCGCGGCCCTCCATGTGACGTGCGCCACACGGGTTTGAGTACTCACTACTCAGGCGGATGCCCGGGGTGCGAAGCGACCATGAGGAGCGATCAGAGCGGTGCCGCACGCTGTCGGCAGCACCGCATGTCAGGAAGGAAACCAAGATGATCAAGCTCCACATCGGTGATCTCGCACCGGAGGACACCGACGTCGTCGAGCTCGTCGACGACGACCAGCTCGACCTCGTCGTCGGCGCGATGCGCCCTGGCTCCGGCTTCGTCTGCTCTGTGACCAGCGGAGACACGAAGTACAGCAAGACCAGCGAAGAGTGCCACCGGGTCTAGCGTCCGACGCGAACCGGCGTGGCGCGCACCGATGAGGGGGACTTGCCGGGCGCGCCACGCCCTTTGATGTGGCCCTGGAGCGTTCACATGCTTTTGATCATCAGTAGTCCCGATGACGCCGTCACCATCGACTTCGTGCGCCCCAAGGTGGAAGCGCGCGGAATCCCGGTGCTCTGGTGGGACGAGGACCAGTACCCGGCGCACAGCCGGCTGACCGTCGAGGTAGCCGGCGGCGGCTGCCGGCAGATCCTGAAACACCACGGTCGGACGTACGATCTGGCCGAGGTCACCGCCGTCTGGGATCGTCGCCCCAGCCCGATCCAGGTCGGCGACCTGGTGACCGACGAGGACTACCGGGCGTACGCCGAACTGGTCGCCCGTCGTTTCCGCGACGGCTTCTGGGAGCTGGTGCCGGCGCGCTGGATGCCAGCCAAACCCACTCAGGCGCTGCGGTCCGACAACAAGCTGGTCCACCTCGCCAAGGCCGCCGAAATCGGCTTCACCGTGCCGCGGACCCTCTTCACCAACGATCCGGACGAGCTGATCCCCGCCTGGAACCGCGCCGACGGGCAACTCATCAGCAAAGCACTCACGTACAAGGACTTCTTCGTCTACGGCGAGCAGCACCTCATCTACACCACCCAGGTGCAACGGCGGCACCTGGCGGGCCGGCACCGGATCCAGCACGCGCCGGTGATCTTGCAGCCCAACATCACCAAGGCGGCCGAGCTGCGGGTGACGGTGGTGGGCGACCGGCTGTTCGCCGCCGAGATCGATTCGCAGTCCTCCCGGCTGACCGCGCAGGACTGGCGGCGCTACGACGACAACAGGGTGGTGTACCGCGCCGTCGACCTTCCCGACGAGGTGGCCAGGCGCTGCTTGGAGTTCACGTCCGCACTCGGGCTGAACTTCGGGGCCATCGATCTCATCCGCACCGAGGACGGGGAGTACGTCTTCCTCGAAGTGAACGTGAACGGCCAGTGGGGCTGGATCGAGACGCTCACCGGACTGCCCATCAGCGACGCGATCACCGACTGGCTGACCGCCGACGAACCCGCGACCAAGGAGACGACGCCGTGACCACCCCATCAACAGCCGGCTTCGGCGCCGATCTGGCCAGCGCGGTGGCGCTGCTGCGCCGCCTGCCCCGCCACCGGGACCAGGTCAGCGAGGCCCGGCGGATGGTCGCCGCCTGGTCCGCCGCCCACCCGTCGCGCCGGCCCGAGCTCGTCGTCGACCTCCCGCCGGGCGACCTGCGGGCCGGCTACGACCTGGTGCTCGCCGACCCGGAGGGCGGGAGCGTCGCCCTCACCGGGCAGGCCGAGGACGGGGTACCCTGGTCGATCGAGTACTCCACCCACTTCGCGGCAAACCGGCTGCTCAGCGTGAACGAGCGCTCGCTTTCGGTGCCCTCGGCGCTGTTCACCATCCGTGCGCTCAACCGGCGGGACCCCACCCTGCACCGGCAACTCGTCGACTTCTGTCTCCTGTGGGACCAGGTGTTCGACGAGGACGTGGCGATGGCCGCCGAGGAACTGGCCGAGGCCGCCGACCTGTTCCGTCGCGGCCGTGGCCTGCACAGCCGGGCGGCCACCCTGGAGTGGCTGGCCGACGTCGGCCTCACCGAACAGGCGTTTGCCATCCACATCGAGTTCGTCGCCCGCATCGAGCGGTTCCGGCGAGGCTTCTTCGACAAGCACGCGGCCGACCACCTGCGGGCCCACCCGGCCGACTTCGACCGGGTCGACGCGGTCTGGGTGCGGGCGGTCGACGCGAAGGCGCTGGACGACCTCCCGACGGCACGCACCCCGGCCGACCTGCTCACCCGTCTCGGGCAGCACAGCGGGGACCTCCAGCTCACCGTGGGCCGGCACTGGGCGCTGGATCTGCCCGCGCCGCTGCGCTCTCTCGTGGCGGGCGAGCTCGCCGGGCCGGTGCCCGAGGAAGGGCAGGTCATCCTCGGCGGCGTGCGGAGACGGGAAGCCGCCGACGCGACGGATCCGGCGGTGCTGGCCCGCGCCGGGGAAGCGGCGCTGGCCGAGTGGCTCGCCGGGCAGCGGGCCAAGGCGACGATCCGATGGCACTGGCTGTGATCCGGCGCGTACCACTGCGTATGCAGCTCTCGGCGGCGGACTGCGCCGCCGCCTGCCTGGCCATGGTGCTGAGCGCGCACGGCCGGCGCACCTCCGTCATGGAGGCACGCAAGCATCTCCCGTCGGACCGGGACGGCGCGAGCGCCCGCGAGCTGATCGCCGCCGGGAGACATTTCGGATTGACTCTGCGCGCGTTCTCCGCGCCGGCGGCCAGCCTCTCCCGGCTGCCGACTCCGCTCATCGCCCACTGGGGGGAGAACCATTTCGTCGTCGTCGAGGACATCCGCGACAAGGAGGTGCGGCTCGCCGACCCCGCCCAGGGCCGGCGCCGGCTGAGCCATGACGAGTTCACGGCCGCATACAGCGGCGTCGTCCTGTCCGGGAAACCCGAGGGGAAGCTGCCCCGCGGCTCCGACTCGACCTGGCGGACCGCCGCCCGGATGCTCACCGGGGTGTTCGGCGACTGGCGGCTGATCGCCTCCCTGGTCGTCGCATCCCTCGTGGTGCAGTTCTTCCCGCTTCTGGTGGCGGGGGTCACCCGGGTGGTGGTCGACGGGACGACCAGCGGGAACCTCGACGAGATGCTGCTCCCGCTCAGCGTGGCGGCGGGCGTCGGCTGGCTGGTCTTCGCGGTCGTGAGCTGGCTGCGCTCGGTGCTGCTGATCGAGCTGCAGACCGGTGTGGCGGCCCGGCTGATGCGCCGGCTCGTCGAGCACACCTTCACCCTGCCCTTCCGCTTCTTCGACCAGCGTGGCTCCGGCGACCTGCTCAGCCGCCTCTCCACCGCCTCGACACTGCGTGACCTGGTCACGGAGCGGTCCCTCGCCTTCGGCATCGACTGCCTCACCGGCCTGGGCTACCTGCTCCTGCTCGCGGTCGCCTCCCCCCCGATCGCGATCGCCGCTGCCGCCGTCGCCGCCCTGCAGGCACTCATCGCGCTGCTGGCCGGGCGGGCGAGCATCCAGCGCGTGCACGAATCGTTGAACGCCCAGGCGATGACGCAGAACACCCTGGTGGAAAGCCTCGGTGGAGTGGAGACGGTGATCGCCTGCGGGGCGGAGGAAGCCACCGTCAGCCGCTGGCGGGCCCGCTACGGCCGCGAGCTCGCGACCGCCCGGCGCCGCGACCTGTTCCTCACCGGGGTCCAGGCGCTCACCACCGCCGCACAGACCGGCCTGGCCGTCGGGCTGCTGCTCATCGTCGCCTACCAGCTGCCCAGCACGGCGCAGCTCGGCGAGCTGCTCGCCCTCGCCGCGCTGGCCGGCGCCGCGCTGGCCCCGCTGGGGTCGCTGCTCACCACCGTCCAGCAACTCCATGCCGCGATGGCCCACCTGGAACGCCTCGGCGACATCATGGACACCCCGCCGGCGCCGAACGGCCGGGGGCAGCTGCCCGGCGGCCTGCGCGGCCGCATCGACGTGAGCGGCGCGTACTTCGGCTACCACCCCTCCCGCCCGGTCCTGCGCGACATCACCCTGCGGATCGAACCGGGGCAGCGCATCGCGATCGTCGGGTCGTCCGGGTCCGGCAAAACCACCCTCGGCCGACTCCTGCTCGGCCTGCTCGAACCGACCGCCGGGCAGATCAGCTACGACGACGTGCCGCTGGAACTGCTCGACCGGCGGCGGCTGCGGCAGCAGATGGGCATCGTCACCCAGCAGCCGTTCCTGTTCGAGGGTACGATCGCCGACAACATCACCGTGGGGAAGCCCCGCTGCACACCCGAACAGATCCAGCTGGCGGTATGGGTGGCCGCGCTCACCGAGGACATCACCGCGATGCCGATGGGCCTGCACACCACAGTGGGCGAGTCCGGCTCCCAGGTCTCCGGCGGCCAGCGGCAACGCATCGCGCTGGCCCGCGCCGTGGTGCACCAGCCCAGCGTTCTCCTGCTCGACGAGCCGACCTCCAGTCTGGACGCCCGTACCGAGGCGATGATCCAGCGGCGGCTCGCGCGGGTCGGCTGCACGCAGGTGGTGATCGCGCACCGGCTCTCCACGATCCGCAACGCCGACCTCATCGTCGTCCTGGATCGGGGGACGATCGTGGAGCAGGGCACCCACGACGCCCTCGTCGCCCGGGGCGGCCGCTACGCCGAGCTCGTACGCGAACAGCAGGACCATCGGGACCAAGCGGTCAGCGGCGTATGAGACCGTCCTCGGCGAGCGCCGCCGCCAGCTCGGTGCGGCGGTGGATGCCGAGCTTGTCATAGGCCCGCTGCAGGTGGTTCTCCACCGTACGGGGCGACACCGACAACGCACGCGCGATGGCCGCGGTCTCCATCCCGCTCGCCGCCAGCTCGCTGATCTGCTTTTCCCGGCACGTCAGCACCGGCGACGACCTGGGCGGGGGCAGCCACTCCGGCCAGGCGCCCTGATGCTCGCCGAGCAGCCGCTGGGTACGGCGCGCGAGCGCGTTCACCTCCCGGCCGCCGCGGAACGTCGCCCCGGTGGCGGCGGCCTCCAGCGCGAAGCCGTGGTACCCGCGTCGCTCGAAGGCGGCGCTGACCCGGTTCATCCCGCACAGGTCCTGGTCCACCAGCGCCGCGGCGTGGTCGGCGAGGAGGCCGAACAGCTCCCCGTCGGCGTTCTCCGCGATCTTCCGAAGCCGGGCAACCGTCGCCGCCGACGGGTTGAACCGGATGTCGACGTGCAGGAATTCGGTGGCCATCAGCACGTTGCCGACGGCCAGCGCCTCCTCGGCCCGGCGGCGCAGAACCACCCCGGCGCCCTCGCGGTCCCCGGCGAGCACCAGCGCCCACACCTCGCCGAAGGCGCCGTAGTCGGCCGCCGACGGGTCGGCCCCGGCCTCCCCGAGCCGGTCCAGCAGCTCACGCGCCTCGTCGACGAGACCCCGCCCCGCGGCCACGCCGGCGCTGATCGCCAGCACGGTCTCCCGGAACCGGAACCTCGGCTGGCTGTCGGTCAGCGCGCGGGCCTCCCGCAGCCACCTCGCCGCCTGCTCGGTCCGCCCCTGGTAGTAGGAGCAGATCCCGCCGGCCAGCGCGACGAGGGCCACCCCGGCGGCCGACCCCTGCTCGACCGCGTCGTGGTAGTAACGCTGCACCGTCTCGGCCGCCCGTTCCACCGCACCGGCCATGACCAGCGCGTGCACGTGACAGACCTGCGTCATCGCCCGCATCGTCGGCCACGCGCCGCCGAACGCACCCCGGGCCGCGGCCAGTTCCTCGATCGCCCGCGCCGGCCGCCCGGTGAAGAGCAGCAACTGCGGCCGCAACGGCGCCATCGCCCCCACCAGGACCGGATCGTCCGGCGGGCGGTCCAACAGCCGCGTCACCATCTCGTCCGCCGCCTCGACCCGGCCGTCGAAGACCAGGACGAGCGCCTCGGCGGCCAGCAGGTCGCCCGAGTCTTCCGCCGCGATCGCGGCCTTGGCCTCGGCGACGACCTCCAGCGCCCGCCGCGGGTCACGGAAACCCCAGAACAGGTTGACCGCCCGCAGCGCGGCCACATTCGCCCGCGCGGCCGGGTCCACCAGCTTCCGGGCCGCCTCGGCCAGCCACTTCTCCGCCTCGGCGTTCTCACCCCGCGCCACGAGCGCCCGGCCCAGCCGCCAGGCCCCGGCCGGCGTGGCGACCTGGCGGGACAACTGCTCCGCCACCGCCACATCCCGGTCACGCAACGCCTCGTCGGCCGCTGCCAGCACCTCGTCGTCGGGCACGTCCAGTTGGGCCGCCAGCCGCCACTGCACCGTGCGGACCCGGTCGTCCGGCCGGCACGCCATCATCGTGGTGGCGAGGTCGTTGCGGATCCTGTAGATCCGCAACGCTCCGGTACGGGCGACGACGGTGTGGGCGTGCAACGGGTGCGCCACCCGGAGCAGCGGGACCCTTCCGGACTGGTCGAACTGGATGAGCCGCTGCTCTTCCAGCCGTTCCAGCACCGGCATCGGGACCAGCCGCTCCATCACCTCCAGCGGCGCCGAGTGGGCGACGGCCAGATAACGCAGCGCGTCCAGCTCCTCGGCCGAGAGCGCGTCCAGCGCCGCCGCGGCCGTGTCACTGGAGTGGGCGTCGCCGATGGCACCGTCGCGCCAGGTCACCACACCTTCCCTGGTCACCAGGGCGCCGTCGTCCACCGCGCCGCAGAGCAGCTCCCGCAGGAAGAGCGGATTGCCGCCGCTGACCCGCCACAGCCCGTCCAGCGTGAGCCCGTCCACCGGAGCCCCGAGCACCGCCTCGACCAGGTCCTTCGTCCGCGCCCGGTCGAGCGGGGCGAGGTCCATGCGCGACCACCGGCCCCACCGCCGCAGCCCCTCGGCCGGCGCCGCCTCCGTGGCCATCAGTACGCGCGCCCCGGCGTGCACCACCAGCCGCTGGAGCACCGCCGCCGAATCCTCGTCCAGCCAGCTCGCGTCGTCGATGGCGATGACGACCGTACGTCCCCGCGCGGCCTTGAGCAGGGCCGCGACGGGATCCGCCGGGTCGCCCGGCTCCGGCAGGAGCTGGCGGACCGCCCCGAACGGCACGTCCCGGTCGGCCGGCGTGCAGACGATCCGCGCGGTGTGGCACGAGCTCACGGCGCAACGGTGGAGCACGGCCTCGACGACCCGGCTCTTCCCCACCCCGGTGTCGCCGACGAGCAGCACCCCGTCCGGGCCGTCGGCGAGCAGCGCCTGGAGGATCGCCGCCACGTCCTGCCCCCGCCCGGTCAACGGCCACCGACGCCGGACCTGCTGGGCGGAGATCGTCGTAGTCAGCTCGGGCATCTGGGCATCAGCCGTCCGTCACGCGTCGGCGAAGCTCCGAAGGCCTCGCCCACCGGTTCTCACATATCCCGACTTTCCCGATCATCCGATCGGGGCCGGGGTTGAGCAGTGTATCCGAACCCCTTCAGCTGAGCCCGCGGCCGGATCCGTACGCGTCGCCAGCCCTCGCTAGTCGCGTTCGACCAGCGACCGCCAGCGGCGGACCAGCTGCGCGTCCACCGGGTCCGTCCAGCTCCGCCGGACCGCCGAGCCCACGTGGAAGGCGCGTACGCCGTAGTCCAGCAGGTCCGCTACGTGCCGGGGCCTGAGACCGCCGCCGGCCATGATGATGGAGCCGTCGCCGGCGTCGGCGCGGCCCTTGAGCACCGGCAGCCCGTCCCCCACGCCGTGCGGCGAGCCCGCCGTCAGCACCGTGGCGAGGTTGGGCAGCAGCCGTACGGCCCGCCAGGAGGCCTGCGTGTCGGCCGCGTGGTCGACCGCCCGGTGGAACGTCCAGGGCAGCGGGGACACCGCGTGGATGAGCGCCTCGGTGGCCGCCAGGTCCACGGCACCCGCCTCGTCCAGGAACCCGAAGACGAACCCGGCCGCGCCCGCCTGCGCCAGCTCGCGGGCGTCGGCGCGCAGCCGTTCCAGCACGTCGCCGTCCGCGGCGAACCCGCCGTCGCAGCGGAGCATCACCATCTGCGGCAGCGGGCACTCGGCGGCGATGGCCGCGACCGTCTCGGGCGCCGGAGTGAGCCCGCCCTCCGCCATCCCGGTGACGACCTCCAGGCGGTCGGCGCCACCTTGTTCAGCCGCCACGGCGTCACGCACGCCGAGCGCGATGACCTCCAGCAGGGATCCCGTCATGCTGGAGAGGGTATAGGCAGCTCTGCCCTGATTTGCCCGCCGAGGTGGGGAAATCCTCCTGGCGGGCCGGCATACGCCGGGCACCCGGGGAGCGCGGGCGACGGCCCGCACTCCCCTGTCAGCCGCCGACCGGACCGGCCCTGCTGTGAACGTGAACATCGCCGGCCATGCGGAACGGATCCGGAGTCAGGCGACGATCAGTTCCGGCGCCGTGAGGTCGCGGAAGGCCGTGATCGCCGGGTCGGCGGCCCTGCGCTGGAACAGCGCGCCCGACGCGCGATGCGGCAGGTCCACCGTGCGCACGTGACGGAAGCCGCGGCGCCGGTAGTAGCTCTGGAGCCCTTCGTTGCGCTTGGCGCAGTCCAGCCGCAGCCACGGCAGTCCCGACCCGTACGCGGTGGCGCCCGCCCAGTCCAGCAGGGCGTCTCCCAGGCCGCTCCCCGACCAGGGCCGCGCCACGGCGAGCTTGTGCACGTACAGGGCGGCGCCGGGGTCGTCGGCCTCGGTCCAGAACTCCGGATCGGCGTGCCCGTCGAGGGCGATGGTGGCGACGAGCGGCGCCGGCCCGTCGGGGTCGAGCGCGCGCAGCTCGTCGTCGAGCAGGAACAGCACGCGCTCCTCGATCAGCGGCAGGATACGGTCCGGGCCGAAGCCCTCGCGGGGCCACTGGCGGACGCCCCGCGAGTGCAGCCAGCCGGCCGTGTCGGCGAGGAGGTCGAGAACCCCCCGGAGGTCGACGGGCTCCGCCCGCCGGAGGGTGAGCGGGTGCAGGAGGGTGTTCGTGCGCATGATTCACCTTTCATTGCGATACGCGCGCGTACGAATACGCAAAGTGATCGATGGTTGGGATACGAATCCCAAATGGTGGCCTATGGCCCGATATATCCGATAGCCCGATATATACGGATAAATCGCTATAAGGGGAGCATTACGGCTCCCCGCGTCCAGCGAGACGGCAGGCTCGCTGGTACCGCGGCCGGCGGGATCACCCCCAACCGAGCTCTGTCAGCGGCGGTCGAGCTCGTATCTGATCAGATGTTTGTCGGCAGGCAGCACCGACACCGCGACGCGCACCGGCAGTTCGTAACGGTCGTAGCCCACGCGCACATAGACCATGACCGGCGTGCCGAGCTCCAGCTGGAGCCGCTCAGCCTCCTCCTGATTGGGCATCCGCGCCCAGATGTCGTCCACCACGCGCACCTGCTCGTGCCCCAGCTCCTCCAGCACGCGGTTGGCGCCTCTCTCGATGTCGCCCGGCCGGGCGATCGCCGAGTCGGCCACCAGCTTCCGCGGGAAGTAGGAGTCGTTGGTGTTGTAGGGCTGGCCGTCCACGAACCGCAGGCGCCGCCGTACCACGGCGAGCTCCCCGTCGGACAGTTCCAGCCTGCTGGCGATCTCCTCCACCGGAGATACGGTCAGAACCTCTATGTACTGGCTGGGCTCGCGGCCTTCCTGCGTGACGGCGAAGGCGAAGGCCTCGCGCAGCTCTCCAGAAGGCTGCGGCTCCAGCTCGCGCTGCGGGTAGATGAGCAGCGGCCTGCGATCCCTGACCACCGTGCCGCGCCGTGGCGTACGCGTTACGAGCCCTTCATTCACGAGTTCCCCGAGGGCCAATCGGACGGTGTTGCGGCTCACCCCATGGTCTTCCATGAGTTGCGCCTCTGTCGGCAGCTGTGCTCCGGGGCCGAGTACGCCGGAGTAGATGGCCCTTCTCAGCTCCGAAGCCACCTGCTGATACAGCACCGACCTTGCCACTTTCACCCCTTTTGTTCCAACAATTTAGACGATCTGGTTCTAGCAGACCATCTCCCCCTTGACCGGACGGCATCCGCAGCCGCATCATCCATTCGTTGGTACAAATCCATCGAAAGGCCGGTGAGGGGGTGAGGGCCGGTGATGCCGGACCGCGCGGGTATGCCGTACGTGCCCTGGCGGGACCCTTGCGAAGCAACACGTTTACTGCGTTACGAGTTGCCTCGCCACGGGTTCCTCCACATCAGCCAGTGCGTCCAGCCCGGCAGTTCCGCGCCTTCCCTGTCAGCCGAGCCGAACGTCCGGTGCGAAGACGGGCCCCTCGCCCACGTGAGGGAAGCGCCCCCGCCTGCGTCCCGGAGCAGTGCGGCCCGACAGGGAAAGTGGCATCGCCGCAGCTAGACCAACACCCGGAGTCCTCGCGAGAGGGTCACTCCCCCACCAACTCCGTGTGCGACCACGCGGTTCAGGACTCCATCCCTCGCCGGAGTCCTGGCGCCGCCGCTCACGGGGCAGGAAGCGCGTCCTGGCGGGTCCCCCACGCCCGCCAGGGCGCGCGTTCCTCCTTCTTCGAGGGCCTTCCCCTTCCCGCCGTCCAGCCCGCAGGCGCCGCGTCCCGGCTTTGTGTCCCCGCGGCACGGTGACGGTTCGGCGCGGGGCGGGTGACGCTTTTCTCGCCTGCCCACGCGGTCAGGTTTCCCTATCCGAGGACTGACCGTCCGGGGGATTCGGCGCTGACCGTAATAAGGGCCTCGACACCCCCTTGACGAGCGGGGGCGGGACGCCTAACTTACCAAGCAAGCGCTTGGTAAGAGTCAGGGAGGCGGCCATGGCGCAGACCCGTGAGCTACTCACCCAGGAGCGGCGGCTCGCCTCCCTGCTGTGCAGGCCGCGCCCGGCCGCGAGCGACCCCGTGGACCCCGAGACGTTCCGCGGGGTCCTCGGCCGGTTCGCCACCGGCGTGGTCGCCATCACGGCGCTCGACCGCGAGGGGCGGCCCCACGGCCTCGCGGCCAACTCGTTCACCTCGGTGTCGCTCGACCCGCCGCTCGTGGCGTTCTGCGTGGCGTACAGCAGCACGAGCTGGCCCCGGTTACGGACGGCCAAGGTGATCACCCTGAACATCCTGGCCGAACACCAGCGGGCCGTCTGTGCCCAGATGGCCACTCGCGGCGGAGACAAGTTCGCGGGCCTGACCTGGAGGGAGTCGCCCGGCGGGAACCCGGTGCTCGATGGCGCGCTGGCCTGGATCGACTGCCGGATAGACGCCGAGCATCCCGCAGGGGACCACGTCATCGTGGTGGCCCGTGTGCTGCAGCTCGACACCCACGCCGACGGCGGCCCGCTGGTGTTCTACAACCGCTCCTATGGCGGCTTCGACCCCATATCTTGACGTCCAAGATATGTTGGGGGCATGAACGTCACGGAGCCCATGTTCCTCGCGCTCACGGCGCTGGTGGACGGGCCGCTGCACGGCTACGGCATCGTCCAGGAGGTCGAGCGCATCTCCGGCGGCCGCGTCCAGCTCAAGATCGGGAGCCTGTACGGGGTGCTCGACCGGCTCGCGGCGCAGGGCCTGATCGCGCTCGACCGCGAGGAGGTCCGGCAGGGCCGGCTGCGGCGCTACTACCGGCTGACCGACGAGGGCGCCACCGTCCTCCGTGAGGAGGCCGCCCGCCTGGCCGCCAACGCCGAGGCCGCGAACTCCCGCCTGCGCGCCCGCCCGGCCGGCGGCCTCGCCATCCGGATCGCCGGCACGCCCCACCTGGGAGGTGCCGGGTGAGCGAGCTGTTGGAGCGGCGCTACCGATCCGTGCTGCGCCTGCTGCCGGAGGACTACCGGCGCGAGCGTGAGAGCGAGATGGTGGCCGCGTTCCTGGAGGCGGCCGGCGACGTCTCCAGCGCGGACAACCCACGCCCTGGGTGGGGCGAGGTGGGCAGCGTGCTCGCGCTCGCCCTGCGGCTGCGGCTCGGAGGCCAGGACTCCACCCCGCGGGCGTTCGCCCGGGGCGAGGCCGTACGGCTGGTAGCACTGCTCGGCCTGGGGTTCCAGGCCGCGCTGTCCGTCGTCACCGCGGCCGGCGGGGTGGCGGAGCCTCTCTTCTTCCTGGCCGCGGCGGAGGCCTGCTGCTGGGTCGTGGCGTTCCTCGCGCTCGTACGCGGGCACCTGCCGACGGCCAAGGGCGCCGCGGTCCTCGCCCTGCTGCCGGTCACCGGAACCGTCGCCTTCCATGCCTCGGACTCCGCGCAGCCCGCGTCGCAGACAGCCTCGTGGCTCGTCCTCACCGTGGTCCCGGTGATCGCGCTGCTGCTCGCCTACCACCGCGACGTCCTTCCGGTGACGCGGCCGTGGTGGCAGGCGGTGCTGCCGCTCACCGTGGCGGTGTTCGCGGCCTCCCTCGCCCTGCTGCCCCGGGATCCCACGTGGTCGTGGTCGTACCCCTGGACGGATCCGATCGGGCTGGGCGTGCTCGCCCTGGTGGCGGGCGTGGCGGCCGGCGCGATCCGCCGGCCGGCGGCGCCCTGGCGGCTCGCCCTGGGCATGGTCGCGGCGCTGCTGATGGCAGTGCGGCTCCTGGACATGGCGGATATGTACGGCGATCTTCTGGTCACCGGCAGCGTCCAGGTGGTGCTCCTGGCCGTCCTCGCGACCGGTCTCACCATCACGGGAAGGCGCGCGCTACCCGAGCCTGTCTAGGCGGGAAGGGCCGGGCGATCTACCGTCCGGGGTATGAGTTCACGCTCCACCTTCCTGCTCGATGTCCTGATGGCGGAGTTCGGCGAATCGATCAAGCGCGACCCGGCCGCGTTCCGGCGCAAGTTCCGGAAGATGGCGGCCTCCCCGTTCGCGTTCTACCGGGGCAGCGCCTGCCTGTTCTACGCGGACCTCACCTCCGGGTACGCGGACGAGGCGTACCTCGACCGGGCGACCAGCCGCGTGTGGATCCACGGCGATCTGCACGCGGAGAACTTCGGCACGTACATGAACGCCTCGGGCGTCCTGGTGTTCAACGTCAACGACTTCGACGAGGCGTACGTCGGCCCGTACACCTGGGACCTCAAGCGGTTCGCGGCCAGCGTGGCGCTCCTGGGGTACGCCAAGGCGCTGTCGGACGAGGCCATCGGGCGGCTCGTCGGCGACTTCGGCGGCGCCTACCTCACCGAGCTGGCCGCGATCGCGCGGGGCGGCGACGACGCCGTCGGCTCGCTCACCCTGGACACCACCTCGGGAGTGCTGCACCGGGTGCTGCAGACGGCCCGGCTGCGCACCCGGGTGGCCATGCTGGAGATCGAGACGGTCATCGACGACTACGAGCGGCGCTTCGCGTTCATGGAAGGCCGCGAGCCGGTCGCGGACACGACCCGGCAGGCGGTCCGGTCGGCGTTCGAGGACTACCTGACCACGCTGCCCACCCCGTCGAACCCGGTGGAGCACGTGATCAAGGACATCGCGCTGCGCACCGGCGTGGGCATCGGCTCGGCCGGGCTGCCCTCGTACAACCTGCTGCTGGAGGGGCGCTCGCAGGCACTGGAGAACGATGTGATCCTCTACATGAAGCAGGCCCAGGTGCCGGCGGTGGCGCGGCACATCACCGATGAGAAGGTGACCCGCTACTTCCGCCACCAGGGGCACCGGACGGCGGAGTCGCAGCGTGCGCTGCAGGCGTACGCGGACCCGTGGCTCGGCTACACCACCCTGGGCGGCGCCGGACAGCTCGTCGCCGAGGTGTCACCGTACTCGGCCGATCTGGACTGGGACGACGTGAACGAGCCGGAGGAGCTGCACGCGATCATGCTCGACCTGGGCCGGGCGGTGGCGCGCATGCACGCGGTGGCCGACGACGAGTCCGCCCACGACCTGGTCACCTTCTCCACGGAGGAGGCGATCGTGGGCGTGGTCGGGGACGATCGCGCCGGATTCATCGGGATGCTGGTGGAGTTCGCGCACCGGTACGGGGCCCAGGCCCGGGAGGATCACCAGCGGTTCGTGGACCTGTTCAGGAACGGCCGCCTCCCGGGCGTCTGACGGGGATGGCGACCAACCGGTCGGTATGGCATGCTTCCGGAACATGACTCTGTTCTCGGTGGAAGGCAAGACAGTCGTCGTCACCGGCGGCTCCCGGGGCATCGGCCGCATGATCGCGGCCGGGTTCACGGCGGCCGGCGCGAAGGTCGTCATCTCCGCGCGCAAGGCCGCCGAGGTGGAGCGGACCGCCGCCGAACTCGGCTGCACGCCCGTGGTCGCCGACCTGTCCACGCCCGAGGGGGTGGACGCGCTGGTGTCGGCGGTCACGGGGCCGCTGCACGTGCTCATCAACAACGCGGGCGCGACCTGGGGCGCGCCGCTGGAGGAGTATCCCGGGCACGCCTTCGACAAGCTCTGGAACATCAACGTCAAGGGCGCCTTCACGCTCGTCCAGCGCCTGCTGCCGCGACTGCGCGAGGCGGCGGGCGAGGACGACCCGGCACGGGTGATCAACGTCGGCTCGGTCGACGGCATCAGGGTGCCGGTGATGGAGACGTACGCCTACTCCTCCACCAAGGCGGCCGTGCACATGCTGACCCGGCACCTGGCCAGGCAGCTGGCCCCGGAGCACATCACCGTGAACGCGATCGCCCCCGGCCCGTTCGACTCCAAGATGATGGCCTTCGCGCTGGACGACCCGTCGACCCGGGCCTCCATCGCCTCGAACGTGCCGCTCGGCCGCATCGGGCGGCCCGACGACATGGCCGGGGCGGCGATCTTCCTGGCCTCGCGCGCCGGCGCCTACCTGACCGGGACCGTCATCCCGGTGGACGGCGGAATCACGGCCTAGAGCAGCTCGCGCAGCGCCGCGGCGAACGCGGCGGCGGAGCCGGGGACCTGGCGCAGGTAGAGGTACGGCTCGGTCAGCTCCAGCTCGATCAGGGCAGGGGCGCCGCCGGGTAGCCGGACCAGGTCGATCCTGGCGTACAGAAGGGGCTGTGGGATGGCGGCGAGCACCTTCTCGGCGAGTTCGACCTGGTCCGGGGCCGGTGTGCGCGGCTGCGCCCGGATGTTGTCGACGCCCGTCATGCCGGGGGCCAGCATGGGCGAGCGGCGGACGGCGTGGCTGAAGCGACGGTTGAAGTAGAGCAGCGAGGTCTCGCCCTCCGCCTCGACCATGTCGAGGTAGGGCTGGACCATGGGGGTGCGGCCGGCGGCCTCGAGCGCGGCGGCGAAGGCCGTCGCCTCGGCGCGGTCGGAGGTCCTGATCGTGTCGCGGGCGCTCGCCGAGACCGTGGGCTTGACGACGTACTCCCGGTGGTCCGGCAGGTCGCGGGAGGACCAGTAGGTGGGCACGATCGGCAGGCCGAGGTCGCGCAGGTAGGTCTTGTCGGTGTTGGACTCCAGGACGGCGGCCGGGTTGAGCAGCCGGGCGACGCGCTCCACACGCCGGGTCCAGGCCAGGAACTCGGCCCTGCGGTCGCAGTAGTCCCAGACGGATCGGACGACGACGGCGTCGTAGGCGCTCCAGTCGGCCTCCGGGTCGTCCCAGCGCTCGGTCCGGCCTTCGAGGCCGGCCTCGCGCCAGGCGGCCAGGACGACCTCGCGCTCGTCATCGTGGCCATCCGGGTCGTCGAAGGTGACGTAAGCACACAGAACCATCCGGAGATGGTAGCGCCCGCGCCCCCGGGCAGCGCGGGCGCCTCCACCTGCTAGTCGACGTCGACGGCCACGCGGGCCCAGCTGCGGTTGGTCGCCACGACCGCGTTGCCGTTGATGTTGGTCACGTTGGTCGCGGCCGAACCGCCGCGGTTGCTCGTGCCGATGTTGCTGAAGTTGTTGCCCGTCTGCGACGACTCGCTGTTGCGGCTGTCGTTGTCGATCCGGGTGTCGGCGTGAGCGGGGACGGCCATGAGGGCGAGGCCGGCGGCGGTGAACCCGATGAGCGCGAGCTTCTTGATCATTTCTTGGTGGTCCCTTCGGATCAGAAGAAGATGTAGGTGATGGCGGTGCTGCCGTTGGCCGCCGTGATGGCGTAGCCGTTGAGGTTGTTGACGTTGACCGACCGGCCCCAGCCGTGGTTGGCCGCGCCGACGCGGGAGAACGTGTTGCCCGACTGTGACGACGAGGTGTTGGTGCTCCAGTTGTCGGTCCAGCTGTCGGCGTGCGCCGGTGCGGCCAGCACCGTGACGCCGACCGCTGTCGCCACCACGAAGCCCGTGGCGCACAGCTTCTTGATCACTTCAGCTCCTTCGTCGTGTGAGGGCAGGCGAACGCCCTCATTGACCTGCCTTGACCCGGGGGGGTCAAAGCCAAAGCGATCGTATAACCCTGGGTAGCCAATCAACAGCATATGGTGATCAGAAGATTGTTCTGCGCTATCCCTGACGGAAGACGTCAGTGTCCCGGGCCTAGCGTCACCGCATGATCTACGAGCTTCGCCGCTACACCATGGTGCCCGGCGCCCGTGACGTGCTCATCGACCTGTTCGAGCGGGAGTTCGTCGAGACGCAGGAGGAGGCGGGGATGCGGATCGTCGGCCACTTCCGCAATCCCGACGACCCCGACCAGTACCCCTGGATCCGCTCATTTCCTGACATGGAGGCACGCAAGGCGGCGCTGACCGCCTTCTACTCGGGGCCCGCCTGGAAGGCGAACCGCGACGCGGCCAACGCCACCATGCTCGACTCCGACGACGTCCTCCTGCTCCGCCCCGTCTCCGCGCCCGACACCCCCGCCTGGTCCTGGCCGCGCCCCCTCGCCCCCACCGGCCCGCGCCCGCCGGTGGGCGCCACCGCTCTCCCCTCTTCCCTGTACGTGGCCACGATCTGCCACGTCGAGGACGGGTTCGCGGCGTACTTCGCCTCCCAGGTGGCGCCCGCCCTGGTGTCGGCCGGGGCGCCGCCTCTCGCCTGCTTCGAGACCGAGCCCGCGGCCAACACCTTCCCGGCGCTTCCCGTACGGGAGGGAGAGAACGTGTTCATCTGGCTGACCCGGTTCGAACGGGCGGCCGACGAACTTCCCCTCCCCACCCTCGACGCTTACCTGACAGCACCCCCACACCGCCTCCCCCTCACCCCCGCCGCCCGCTCAGCCCTCAGGTGACGAACGCGCCTCCACCTCTCCCCGGCCCGCTCAGCCCATGGGCGTGCCGGCGATTATTTCTGCGGCGGCCTGGCCGCAGACGCGGGCGGCGCCGTAGGTGGCGATGTGGACGGCGCCGAGGTCCGCGCGGTGCGGCAGGCCCATCTCCACCACTACCGCGTCCGGGCGGGCACTGAGCAGGTGACGCAGCGCCTCGGCCTGCCACGGGTGCCGGTGGGCGTCACGGACCACGAGCACGAGCCCGCGGCCGGTGATTCGGGCGAGCAGGTCCTCGATCGCGGCCCCGGTTGCCTCGCCGGTGGCGAACCGGGTCGCGGTGGTGCCCGGCAGCAGCTCGGCGAGCGGCGCGGCCACGCCCCATGGAGTGGCCTTGTCGATGGCCATGTGCGTCTCGGGGGCGAGCTCCACGACGTGCGGGGCGTCGGTCAGCGGCAGCACCGGCGGGCTGGCCCGGCGCGTGACGCGCAGCGCCCGCCGCGCGGCCACCATCCCGATCCCACCACCGCCCCACCCGGTGCCGCCCATACCGCCAGCGCCGCCCGTGCGGCGGCTAGGGAACTCCGCGTCCTCCGCGCGCCTCAAGCCCTCCGCGCCACCTGCGCTGCTCCCGCCGTCTGTGCTGCCCGGGGAGGTGGTCCAGAGTGCCAGCTCGCGGACCCTGCGGGCGGCGTCGGCCAGTCTCTCCTCGGGCAGCAGCCCTTCGGTCACCGCGGTGAGGATGGCGTCGCGCATCGCGTCGATGGTGGCCTCGTCGAAGCTCTCGCCGCCGACGCAGATGGCGTCCGCGCCGGCGGCGATGGCGCGGGCGGCGGCACCGCCGATGCCGTACGGACCGGAGACGGAGGTCATCTCGATCCCGTCGGTGACGATCACCCCGTCGAAGCCGAGCTCCTCGCGCAGCAGCCCGGTGAGGACCTTGGGGCTGAGCGTGGCGGGCAGGTGCGGGTCGTACGAGGGCACGAGCAGGTGCCCGGTCATGACGGCCCGCACGCCCTCGGCGATGGCCGCGCGGAACGGCCGCAGGGCCTGCTCGATGCCGCCGTCCGCGACGACCGGCACGCCGTGGTGGGAGTCGACCGAGGCGTCCCCGTGCCCGGGGAAGTGCTTGGCGCAGGCCGCGACGCCGGCGGACTGCAGGCCGCGGATGAACGCCCGGGTGTGCCGGGCGACCAGCTCGGGGTCGGCGCCGAAGGCACGCAGCCCGATGACGGGGTTGCGGGGGTTGGAGTTCACGTCGGCGGAGGGCGCGAAGTCGATGCCGATCCCGACGGCCGCGAGATCCAGCCCCAGGTCGCGGGCGAGCTCCTCGGTCAGGGCGGGGTCGTCCACGACGCCGAGCGCGTAACCGCCGGGGCGGCTGCTGCCCGTGGCGACCTCCAGCCTGGTCACCTCGCCGGTCTCCTCGTCGGTGCCGACCAGCACGTGCGGGTTCTCGGCGCGCAGGGCCTCCGTGAGGCGGGCCACCTGCTCGGGATCGGCGATGTTGCGGGAGAACAGCACCACCCCGGCCAGCCCCTCGGAGAGTCTGCGGCGCAGCCACTCGGGCGGCGTGTGCCCCGCGAAACCCGGCAGGAGGACGGCGTCGGTCATGCGGAGGAGATCGCGGCTCGGAGGCATGAACCGCAATCTAATAGGAAAGTTTCTTATTTGCTAGAGGCGTTCCCGAACGTCACCCCGTCCCCCCCTGACGACGAAGTCCGACACCGTCACCCGCGAGCGCCCTTCTGTCCATGAAGTCCATCGCCTAGCCGCGACCCCGCACCCCAGGTCGCCGTGCCGCCGGAGGGGCCGCGCTGGTGGGGTGGTCCGGTCCGGAGGATCACACCGTCGGGCAGCGAACCCCGACGCGACGCCGATAGTGAACAGGTTCGCCGTGTGTTCATGGTGGCCCGGAAGCGCTGGATAATGGCTGGGAGCGGTGGAATCAACTGTTCACCAAGCGCTTGGTCGAGGGCGCATAATGGTGTCCGTGACAACGCGAAAGAACTCCGGCGACACCGCCACCCAGGCGAAGCGTGCCGGCGCCGCCTCCTCGGGGGCTGCGTCCGAGCGCCGCGAACATCTCGTCAGACTCGCCGCGGAGCTCTTCGCCGCCAAGGGATTCCAGGCCACGACCGTCCGGCAGATCGCCCAGGAGGCGGGCATCCTCTCGGGCAGCCTCTACCACCACTTCGACTCGAAAGAAGCGATCGTCGACGAGGTGCTGTCCACCTTCCTCGACGACGTCACCGCCCGCTACCGCGCCGCCGTCGCCGCCGGCGACGACCCGCTCGCGGTGCTGACGGAGATGGTCCGCATCGGGTTCGGCACGCTGGAGCCGCACCGCGCCGCGATCACCGTGATGCAGAACGACTGGAACTACCTGCGTCAGTTCGAGCGCTTCAACTACCTGGTCAAGGCCGAGGAGGAGGTCGAGCAGATCTGGGTGACGCAGATCAGGGCCGGCCAGGCGGCCGGGCAGCTCCGCGACGACGTCGACCCGAAGCTGACCTACCGGATGATCCGCGACACGATCTGGGTGGCGGTGCGCTGGTTCCGCCCCGACGGCAGGCTCGACACGACCGCGCTGGCCGAGCACTTCGTCACCGTCCTGTTCGACGGCCTGGCCACCGGCGAGCGGACCTCGCAGCGGGCATGAGCCTGACCGACGAGGTGCGGCTGGCCTTGCGCAAGGCGGCGGAGCCCGGCAAGGCGGCCGCCATGCGGGCCTACATGAAGTCGGCGATGCCGTTCCTCGGCGTCCAGGCCGGGCCGCGGCGGGCCGCGCTCAGGCAGGTGTTCGCCGACCACCCCCTGGAGACGGCGCCCGAGTGGCGGCGGGCGGTGCTGCGGCTCTGGCGCGAGGCCGAGTTCCGCGAGGAGCGCTACGCCGCGATCGAGCTGACCGGCTTCCGCCTCTACCGCGACTTCCAGACCCTCTACACGGTCCCGATGTACGAGGAGATGATCGTCACCGGCGCCTGGTGGGATCTGGTGGACGAGCTGGCCACACACCGCGTCGGCGGGTTGCTGACCGCCTTCCCCGAGACGATGCGGCCGCTCATGCTGGAGTGGGCGCACGCCGGTGACCTGTGGAAGCGGCGCACGGCGATCCTGTGCCAGAACCGGTTCAAGGCCCGCACGGACACCGCCCTGCTGTACGCGTGCATCGAGCCGAGCCTGTCCGACAACGACTTCTTCGCACGCAAGGCGATCGGGTGGGCGCTGCGCGAGTACGCCAAGACGAACCCGGACGAGGTGGTGCGTTACGTACGGGCCAAGGGCATCTCAGGGCTGAGCCGCCGGGAGGCGCTGAAGAACATCACGTAGCTCATCTGGTCCACAGCGCGTCCTGCATCGCCTGGACGAGCGCCAGCAACTCGTTCGTGACCCGCTCCCTGGACCAGGCCAGCGCGTACGTGATCTGGAGGTCGGCGCCCTCCAGCGGCACGAACACGACGTCGTCGCGCCGCACGCTCCGCACCAGCAGGTGCGGGATCGGCAGCACCCCCGCCCCGGCGGCCACCAGGTCGAGCGCGGCCCCGAAGTCGTCGTCGCGCACCATGCGCGGATGCCCCGGCAGCCCCGCCCACCGCCGTCCACCGGGCGTCAGCACCACCAGCCCGGCAAGGTCCGCCGGCCGCACCTCACCCCGTCCGGCCTCCGCCGGGCGGGACGGTCTGGTGAGGTGGGGCTCGGGGGCGCGGGCCGCCAGGGGATGGGTGGACGGGACGGCGAGGTGGTCGACGGTCACGTGGAAGCGGGCGGCGGTGGTGAAGCGGGCCGGGGCCGGGGTGGCCAGGATGGCGGCCGACACCTCGCCCGCGTCCAGGGCTGCCGCGGCGGCGGCGCGGCCCGCCGCGTGCAGTTCGACCGCCACCGGTGGAGTGCGGCCGGCCATGCGCCGGGCGATGCGGGCGGCCAGCGGGCCGGCGAGCGGTGGATAAGCCAGATGAATGACCGGCCGGGCCAGCCGGGACGCCTCCGCCGTGAAGGCCGCCGCCGACTCCAGGACCTGCTCGGCGTACGGCAGCAGCGCCGCCCCCGCCGCCGTGAGCCGCACCGTGCGGGCGCTGCGCTCGAAGAGGCGGACGCCGGTGACGCGTTCGAGCCGGGCCACGGCCTGGCTGACGGCCGGCTGGGACATGCCCAGGTCGGCGGCGGCACGGGAGAAGCTCAGCCGCGCCGCCACCCGGGCGAAGCACTGGATCTCCCTGACCATAAGCGTCACGAATAGATGATGCACGAGGCGGCCGGAGCCGTGCACGATGCCCGGACGTCCACGATCGTCTTGAGGAGCCTCGATGCCCGCTTTCCCCCAGTCCACCGTGCTCGGATACCCGCGGATCGGCCCCCGCAGGGAGTTGAAGCGCGCCCTGGAGTCGTACTGGGACGGCCGCGCCACCCGTGACGAGCTGGAGGCGGCGGGCGCCGCGATCCGGGCGTCGACCTGGCGCAGGCTGGCCGAGCTGGGCCTGGAAGGGCTGCCGTCGAACACGTTCTCCCTCTACGACCAGGTGCTCGACACGGCCGTGCTGCTGGGCGCGGTGCCGGAGCGCTACCGGGAGGCGGCGGACCCGTACTTCGCGATGGCGCGCGGTGCCGACGGGCTGGCGCCGCTGCGGATGACGAAGTGGTTCGACACGAACTACCACTACATCGTGCCGGAGATGGGCCCGGAGACGGCCTTCAAGCTGGACGCGGCCAAGCCGCTGGGCGAGGTGCGGGAGGCGCGGGCGCTGGGGTACGAGACGCGGCCGGTGGTGGTCGGGCCGGTGACGTTCCTGCTGCTGTCGGCGGACCCCAAGGCGGCGCTGGCGCGGCTGGACGACGTGCTCGCCTGCTACGAGGAGCTGCTCGGGGCGCTGGCGGCCGAGGGCGTGGCATGGGTGCAGCTCGACGAGCCGGCGCTGGTCGCGGACCGGACGCCGGCCGAGCTGGCGGCGGTGCGGACCGCCTACGAGCGGCTGGGGAACGTGGCGGCCCGGCCGGGGCTGTTCGTGGCCTCGTACTTCGGGCATCTCGGGGAGGCGCTGCCGGTGCTGGCGGCGACCCCGGTGGAGGCCGTCGGGGTGGACCTGGTGCGCGGCGGCGCCGACGGGCTGGCCGCGCTGGCGGGCAAGACGGTGGTGGCCGGAGTGGTGTCGGGGCGGGACGTGTGGCGGACGTCGCCGTCGCGGGCGGCGCGCGCCCTGGCGGCGGTGCGCGAGCACGCGGACCAGGTGACGGTCAGCACGTCGTGCTCCCTGCTGCACGTCCCGTACGACGTCACCGCCGAGCCCGGCCTCGACCCGGCGCTCCGGGGCCGCCTCGCCTTCGCCGAACAGAAGGTCTCCGAGGTCGTGGCCCTCTCCCGTACGGCCCCGCCGGTGGAGGGCGGCGGTGACGACGCGCGGGCACACCGGGCGGGGACGGCGGATGTGAGCGCGGGCGCGGGGCGGAGTGCGTACGAGGTGCGGGCGCGGGCGCAGGCGGAGCGGCTCAAGCTGCCGCTGCTGCCGGTGACCACCATCGGGTCGTTCCCGCAGACGGGTGAGCTGCGGGCGGCGCGGGCGGGCGTGGCGGCGGGGACGCTCGACGCGGAGGAGTACGAGAGCCGGGTGCGGGCCGAGGTCGAGCGGGTGATCCGGCTGCAGGAGCGCCTCGGCCTGGACGTGCTGGTGCACGGCGAGCCCGAGCGCAACGACATGGTGCAGTACTTCGCCGAGCACCTCGAAGGCTTCGCGGTCACCGCGAACGGCTGGGTCCAGTCGTACGGGTCGCGCTGCACCAGGCCGCCCATCCTGCACGGCGACGTGTCGCGGCCGGAGCCGATCACCGTGCGGTGGGCCGCGTACGCGGGGTCGCTCACGGACCGGCCGGTCAAGGGGATGCTCACCGGCCCGGTGACGATCGTGGCCTGGTCGTTCGTCCGGGACGACCTGCCGCTGCGTGACGTGGTGCGCCAGGTGGCGGACGCGGTGCGGGAGGAGGTGCGCGACCTGGAGGCGGCCGGCGTGCCGATCATCCAGGTGGACGAGCCGGCGCTGCGCGAGCTGCTGCCGCTGCGCCGGTCGGCGCAGGCCGGCTACCTGGAGTGGGCGGTGGCCGCGTACCGCAGGGCGACCTCCGGCGCGGGCGACCGCACGCAGATCCACACCCACCTGTGCTACTCGAACGCCGACCAGATCCTGGCCGCGATCGACGGGCTGGACGCGGACGTGACCACGATCGAGTCGGCCCGGTCGGGGGCGCGGATCCTGGACGCGGTCGGGTCGTTCGGGCGCGGGCTGGGGCCGGGCGTGTACGACATCCACTCGCCGCGGGTGCCGGACGCGGCCGAGGTCGAGGGCCTGCTGCGGCGGACGCTGGCGGTGCTGCCGGCCGGGCGGGTCTGGGTGAACCCGGACTGCGGGCTGAAGACCCGTACCTACGAGGAGGTGGAGGCGTCGCTGGCGAACGTGGTCGCGGCGGCGGCCGGGCTGCGCGCCGAGCTCAGCCGGTGAAGGTCCACTCCAGGTGGGCCAGGGCGGCCTCGGCGTAGCGGGCCGGGCCGGTGCTGAGGCCGTAGGCGAGGTCCTCGATGAGGGCGCAGCGGGCGTAGAAGAGCGCCCGCCGCCGGTCCTCGCCGTCGAAGGGCCCGTCGTACGAGGCCAGGACCAGGTCGAGCACCTCCGGCCCGAGGTCACGCAAGATCTTGGCGAAGTCGTGCGCCGGGTCGGTGACGGCGGCGTCGGTCCAGTCGATGACGCCGGTCAGCGTGCTGGTCGCGGCGTCGGCCAGGAGGTGTTCGGCGCCGAGGTCGTTGTGGCAGAAGCGGAGCGTGCTCGGCTCCGGCGGTGGCTCGGCGGCGAGGAACCGCTCCACCAGGGGCCGCTGCCCGGCCGGGACGTGCCGCTCGACGTCGCGGTAGTCGAGCTGGGCGTCGTGCAGCAGGGTCGGCGCGGGATAGAGGTCGGGCGGCGCCAGCTCGCGCATCCGCTCGACCGGGGCGGCGTGCAGCGAGCTGAGCAGGCCGCCGAGCGGCTCGGCCAGCCGCTTCGGGTCGGGCACGGGGTGCTGGTCGAGGGGCAGCCCCGGCAGCGCGTGGTAGGCGATGACGCCCGCCCGCTCGTCGGCGAACAGCACCTCCGGCACCCGCACCGCGACCAGGTCCTTGACCACGGCCAGCAGGGCGACCTCGCGCCGGACGGAGCCCGGGTCCGAGACGCGGGCGCGGACGATGAGCTCGCCGTTGACCAGATGCACGGTGTTGTCCAGGCCGTCACCGCTGGGCACGGCGGTGTGCACCTCGTAGCCGGGGAGGTGGCGGGCCAGCAACGCGCGGATGTCGCCGATCACATCCTGAAGCGTAGGGCCACCACCTCGTGCATGCGAGCCATATTCATGATTGGTTATTTGAGCGCCCCCGCCGTGAGCCCGGCCTGGATCTGGCGCTGGAAGACCGTGTAGACCACCAGCATCGGCAGGATGGCCAGGGTCAGCGCGGCGAACAGGGCCGCCCAGTCCTGGTCGTAGCCCGCCGCGGTCGAGATGTCGGCGATGCCCTGGGTGAGCACCCACTTGTCGCGCTCCTGCAGCAGCACCAGCGGGAGCTGGTACTGGTTCCACTGGCCGAGCACGTTGAAGATGGTGATGCTCACCAGCCCCGGCTTGGCCATCGGCAGCATGATCTGGAAGAACACGCGGGTGTGCGAGGCCCCGTCGACCCTGGCCGCCTCCGCGACCGCGGTGGGCAGCGTACGGAAGAACGCCGACAGGAAGAACACGGTGAAGGGCATCGAGTACGCGATGTACACCAGCACCAGCCCGGCATGCGTGTTCAGCCCGATGAACGGGCCGACCAGCGGGACGTTCCCCATGTTCTGCACCACGAAGAACAGCGGCGTCAGCGCCAGGTAGACGGGGAAGGCCAGCCCCGACACGAACAGCAGGTAGACGGCCCGGTTGCCGCGGAACGGGTAGCGGGCCAGCACGTAGGCGGCCATCGACCCGACCAGCATGGTGCCGAACGTGCTGAACGACACGACGACGACGCTGTTGAGCATGTACTGCCCGATCTGTGCCTGTTCCCAGGCGCGGGCGAAGTTGTCCCACCGCAGGGCGGCGGGGAGCGACCAGGCGTCGCCGAAGATCTCCTCCTCGCTCTTCACCGAGGCGAGGAACGTCCACAGGATCGGCACCACGGTCAGCACCGTCCACACCAGCAGGGCGATGTGGGTGAGGATCGACAGCGGCCCGAGCCGCCTGCGGCGTTCGCGGCGGGCGAGACTGCGCGAGTTCGCGACCGTCCATGATGTCGTGGTCATTGTCGTCAGTACTCGATTCGTTCGCGGCGGGACAGGCGCAGCGACAGGATCGCGAAGCCGATGGTGAAGAAGAACATCACGACGCCCAGCGCCGAGGCGTAGCCGAAGCGGAAGTACTGGAACGCGTTGCGGTAGATCTCGGTGGCCATCACGGTGGTGGAGAAGTCGGGCCCGCCGTGCTGGTCGGTCATCACCCACACGATCGCGAACACGTCCAGCGCCAGGATGCCCAGGTAGACCCAGGCGACCTGCACGGTGTCCCAGAGCAGCGGCAGCGTGACGCGGAAGAACAGGCTGAACCGGCCGGCCCCGTCGATCTGGGCCGCCTCGAACATGTCGCGCGGGATCGACGCCAGTCCGGCCGAGAACAGCACCACGTAGAAGCCGACCGCCTGCCACACCATGACGCCCAGGACGGACCAGAACGCGATGTCCGGATCCGACAGGAAGCCCACGGGGTCCATCCCGATCGCCATCAGCGGCGCGTTCAGCATGCCGCTGTCGTCGGGCCTGAACACCTGCTGGAACAGCACCGCGACCACCGTCACGGCGAGCACCTGCGGGAAGAAGAACACCACCCGGTAGAACCTGGACCCGGCCACGCCCGCCACGCCCTGCCCCTCGCGTCCCACGTTGAGCAGGAACGCGAAGAACAGGGCGATGACGATCGTCAGCAGCGGCAGCAGCACGAGCAGCGCCGCGTTGTGGGTGACCGCCTTCCAGAAGATGCCGTCGGAGAACAACCGGATGAAGTTGTCGAACCCGATGAAGTTGGGTGTGGCGGTCACCCCCCGCCAGTCGGTCATCGCGATGTAGAACGCCTGCATGTACGGCGAGATCACGTAGACCAGGTAGAGCGTGACGGGCGCCGCCAGGAAGGACAGGATGAACAGGCCCCGGCGGTACGTGTTGAACATCAGCGCTTGTACTTCTTGATCGAGGAGTCGGCCTTCAGCTCGTCCGCCTTCTTCTGCAGCCGCTCCACGTACTTCTCGGGCGTGACGCCGCCGGTCATGAGCTGGCCGGTGGCGGCCACGGCCTCGTCGTGCAGCTGGCCGTACCAGCTGCGCCAGCGGTAGTAGACGGTGTTGGCGCCGGCGGCGGCGAGCGCCTCGGTCGCGCTCTTGGCGCCCGGCGACAGGTCGCGGCCCTCGCCCGCGCCCTTCACCACGGAGACGGTGCTGACGAGCTCGCTGAAGTCGCCGGCCGCCTTCTTCGACAGCATCGCCCGCAGGTACTCCATGCCGCCCTGCGGGTTGGCGCCCCGCGACGGCACGATGAACGACTCGCCCGGCTGGGTGTGCAGGGTGCCGTACGGCATCTTGTCGGAGGCGGTGAAGTCGGGGATGGGGAACATGCCGTACTCGAAGCCCTCGGGCGTGGTGGTCTTCTGCTCGTTCTCCAGCCACGAGCCGCACGGCAGCATGGCGACCTCGTTCTTGTTCTGCGCCGTCTGGGTCTGCACGTGGTCGAGGCCGGCCGTGCCCTGCATCAGGTACTTGGCGCCGACCTCGGCCCAGGCTTCGGCCGCCTGCCGCACCGGCTCGGCGGACCAGGCGCCGTCCTCCAGGTTGTCGATGTTGACCAGGACCTCGTTGCCGCCGATCTTGGCGGCCATGGTGAGGAGCGGCTCGTACAGGTACTGCGGGTGCTTGCCCGCGTACGTGAACGGCGCCATCTTGCCGGCCTTCTTGATCGTCTCGCAGAGGGCGATGAACTCGTCCCAGGTCTTCGGCACGGTCCAGCCGTTGTCCCTGAAGGTCTTCTGCGAGTACCAGATGCCGTGGATGTAGTTGACGTAGCCGAGCACGTGGAACTTGCCGTCGTAGGTGCCGAACTCGACGACGGCCGGGTCGAGCGTGTCCTTGACCTTGACGTTCGGGTCGTCCCAGCTCGGCGCGTCCAGCAGCGGGGCGAGGTCCTGGAGCTGGCCGTCCTGGGCGAGCGCGCCCATGTCCATGGCGTTCGCGCCGGAGTTGTCGATCACGTCGGGCGGGTTGCCGCCGGCGAACCGCGGCTGCAGGACCTTGGTGATCTCCTTGGTGACGTTGTGCTTGATCTCGGCGTCGGGGTACTTGGTCTTGAACAGCGGCTGGTGGATGTCGGTGGCGTAGGCGTTGCCGAAGCCGCCGTCGAAGATCCACACCTCCAGCGGCTTCTTGGCGTCGACGCCGAGAGGGTTGGCCGCGCTGGTGGCCGCCGGGGCCGCCGACGAGGCCGGCGCCTGGGTCTGCGGGGTGGCGCAGGCGGCGAGCGCGCCGGCCACGGGGACCAGCGCCGCGGCGCGGAGAAGGCCGCGCCGGGTGATGTGGGGGGTGTTCGCCATGGGTACTACTCCTGACTTGTCTGGCTCAACGTCGGATGCGCCCTGCGTACCGGCTCTCCAGGGCTCTGTTGTGCTCGTCGCCGCCGGCCACGTTGGCCGACAGGTAGACGGGCGGCGTCTCGCCGAGCGCCACCAGCCGCTCGACCGTCTGGGTGACCATCAGCTGCGCGAGCAGCGCCGAGGTGATCGTGGAGACCGCGCCGTAGGTTCCCCCGCCCGGCAGGTCCAGCACCGCGTCGCCGTACGGGGCGCCGTTGTCGAGGACCACGTCGGCCAGGTCGAGCAGCTTGCCGCCCGACGGGTGGCGTGAGGTCATCTGGACGCTGTGCCTGACCGAGGTGATCGCGATGAGCGGGTGTCCGCGCTCCTTGACGATCGTGGCGAGCTCGACCACCGCGCCGTTCACGCCGGAGCTGGAGATCAGCACGAACACGTCGCGTGGGTCCACGGGCGCCAGCTCGTAGATCCGGTGCGCGATCGCCGGGTCGCGCTCCAGCTCGGAGGTGAGCACGCCGGGCGGCTCTCCCCCGTACAGGACGAGGTCCCTGGGCGAGAGCCGGTTGCTCGGCACGAGCCCGCCCGCGCGCCCGGCGATCTCCATGGCGATGGCCTCGGAGTGGCCGGAACCGAAAGCGTTTACCACACCGCCCGCGCGGAGCCCGGCGACCAGCGCCTCGGCGGCCCGCCCGACCGGCTCCGCCTGGCTCTCCGCGACCTGACGGGCCAGCTCCAGTGCCACGGTTGCGTACGTCATTCAGCCTCTCTCCACCCGGTGACTCTCGACAGCAGTGATCGTCAGCTCGAACGCCTCGTTGGTGCGCTCGTACGTCCGCTGCGCGACCGCCACGTACACCGCGTCCAGCACGAACAGCTGGGAGTGCACGGCGGCCAGCCCGCCGAGCCGGAACGTCGTCTCCCTGCTGGCGGTGGTCAGCACCAGGTCGGCCAGCTCCGCGAGCGGCGAGCGGGCGAACGAGGTGACGGCCACGGTCAGCGCGCCGTGGCTCCCGGCCTCGGCCAGCGACTCCATCACCTCGCGGGTGCGGCCTCTGTGGCTGATGCCGATGGCCACGTCGCCGCCGCGCAGCAGCGCCGCCTCGGACAGGGCGACGTGCGCGTCGTACGCGCTCCAGCACGGGATGCCGATGCGGCGCAGCCGGCCCTCCAGCATGGTCGCCACGTTGCCGCTGGTGGAGACCCCGACCAGGAGCACCCGGCGGGCGGCCACCACGGCGTCGGCGACCTTCGAGACCACCTCGGGATCGAGTTGGGCGGCGGTGTCCTGGATGAGCCGGGTGTCGGCGGCGGCCATGACCTCGATGGCGGCGTCGATCGGGTCGTCGGGGCCGATCTCGTGGCCCACGCCCGCGCCCCAGCCGGCCTGCGCGGCCCTGCCGGTCTCGGTGGCCAGCGCCACCCGCAGCTCGGCGTAGCCGGAGAAGCCGAACGCCCGGCAGAAGCGCGTCACGGTCGCGGGCGAGCTGCCGGCCCGCTCGGCCAGCGCGATGATGGTCGAGCGCGCGGCCTCGGCCGGGTCCTCGAGAATCGCCTCGCCGACCCTGCGCAACGCCTCGGGCAGAGCGGGGAGCTCGGTCTCGATGCGGCCCAGGGCACCTGGAGTCACGAACATTCCTTCCGAACATCCGGCCTTTCGGCGAAAATTATTCTTGCTTACCGGTCACGTCAAGACCCACAATCTGATCGTGACTATTTCGCTCGTGGTCGGGATCGACGCCGGTGCCACCGCCACCCGGGTGGCGGTCCACACCCTCGACGGCGTCCGGGTCGGGTACGCGCGAGCGGGCGCGGGCAACCCGACCGCGCACGGGCTGGGCAAGGCGGTGGCCGCCATCACCGGCGCGCTGCGCGAGGCCCTCTCCGGCCACGACGGCTCCCGGGTGGTGGCCTCGCTCGCCGGGGTCGCCGGGCACGTCGAGCAGATGGCGCCCGACCTGGCCAAGGCCTGGGCCGACCTGGGCATCCCGTCCGGCCCCCGGCTGACGGGCGACGTCGAGATCGCCTACACCGCGGGCACCCCCGCCCCCGACGGCTCGCTCCTGCTCTCGGGCACCGGAGCGGTGGCGTCGGCCATCAGGTCCTACCGGCTGCACCGGATCGCCGACGGGCTCGGCTGGCTGCTGGGCGACAAGGGCTCCGGCTTCTGGATCGGCCGCGCCGCCGCCCAGCACACCGCCGCCGCCTTCGACGTTCCCTCCACCCCCGCCTCTGGCGGGCTGGCCGACCTGGTGGTGACCCACTTCCTCGGCGACTGGCGAGGCGCCACGGCGCGCGAGACCGACGACCGGTTCGTCCGCCTGATCCAGGGCGACCACATGCGCCTGGCCGAGCTCGCCCCGCTCGTGAGCCGCGCCGCCGCCGACGGCGACCCGGCCGCGCTGGCGATCACCCGGCGGGCCGCCGAACACCTGGCCTCCACCGTACGGAGGATCCACGTCTCGGGCCCCGTGGTGCTCGCCGGGAGCGTCCTCACCAACGACGGCCCCGTACGCGAACACGTCCTCGACCTGCTGGCCGGCGAGCAGGTGCACACGGCGGGCGACGCGGCGGGCGCGGCGGCCTGGCTGGCGGCCCGCGACCACCTGCCGGAGGACCGCGCGAAGGAGGCCCACGCCGCGTTCACCTCCCCCGCCTGAGCCCGCGGCGCGTCAGCCTTTGACGGCGCCCGCGGTCATGCCCGTGCCGACGCGGCGTTGCAGGAAGAGGAAGAGCAGCAGGACCGGCAGGGCGAAGAGGCCCGCCGCCGCCATCGTCGCTCCCCAGTCCGTGCCGAAGACGTCGCGGAAGGACGACAGCCAGACCGGCAGCGTGCGTTTGTCCTGGTCCTTGATGATGAGCACGTTCACGAACGCGAACTCGTTCCACGCCGTGATGAACCCGAACAGCGACGTCGCCATCAGCCCCGGCGCCAGCAGCGGGAACGTCACCCGCCGGAACGCCACCAGCCGCGAGCACCCGTCCACCTGCGCCGCCTCCTCCAGCTCCGGCGGGATCGCGGCGAGGAAGCCGCGGAGCGTGACGATGGTGAACGGCAGGGTGATCATGAAGTACACCCCCGTCAGCATGGCCAGCGAGTCCAGCAGGCCGGTGTCCCTGGCGATGATGAACACCGGCACCAGCAGCGCCTCCCACGGCGCCATCTGGGCGGCGAACACCATGACCACGAACGCGCCGCGGCCCCGCCACCGCATCCGCGTCGCCGCGAACGCCGCCGCCATCGCCACCACCAGCGCCAGCAGCACGGCCGCCACCGTCACCAGCAGGCTGTTGCGCCAGAAGGTCCAGAACCCCGGCGCGTTCACGGCCGTGACGAAGTGGTCGAGCGTCGGCGAGGAGGGCCAGAAGGTGGGGGTGGCCGCCTGGATGTCCCGGGTCGGCTTGAACGCCGTCAGGTACATCCAGTAGACCGGGAAGATCGTCACCACCAGCACGGCCAGCGCGACGGCGTTCAGGGCGAGCCTTCTCATGATCCGACCATCCGTCGCAGGTTGCTGATCAGGGCCACGGCCAGGATCAGCACGGTGAGCATGGCGACCGCCGAGCCGAGGTCGTACCGGTGCAGCACCCTGGCAATCTTGAACGCGTACACCGGCAGGGTGGTCGTGGCGTCGCCCGGCCCGCCCTGGCTGAGCACCCAGATCTGCGGGAAGCACTTGGCCACCCAGATCACCTCCAGCGAGACGATCAGGGCGAAGAGGGTGCGCAGCATCGGCAGCGTGACCTGCCAGAAGATCTGCCACCCGGTGCCGCCGTCGATCCGCGCCGACTCGTACAGCTCGGCGGGAATGGTGGTCAGCCCGGCGTAGAGGGTGAGCGCCGCGAACGGCACCGACTGCCAGACCACCAGCACGACGAGCACCGCGAAGGTGGCGTCGCCGTCGGCGAACCAGGTGTAGCCGCGGAAGGAGTCGAGGCCGAGCGTGACCAGCAGCCAGTTGACCACGCCCAGCTCCGACTGGAACAGCCACTGGAAGACGGTGGTGGCCGCGATGATCGGGGTGGCCCAGGCCAGCGCCAGCGCGCTCATCAGGGCCAGCCGCATGCCGCGCCGCAGCCGTACGAGCAGCAGCGCGACGGCGGTGGACAGGACCACGATGAGCACCACGTTCACCGCGGTCCACCAGACGGTGCGCAGCAGCACCGCCCAGAACTCGTCCCCGGACAGCAGCTCCGCGTAGTTGCCGAAGCCGATGAAGGCGGCCCCGCCCTTGATCAGCTCGCCCATGCGGAAGTGCTGGAGGGAGATCACCGCCGCCTTGGCGACCGGGTAGAGCAGGAGGAAGGCCCCACCGGCCACCGTGGGCGCGATGAGCAGGTAGGGCCAGAAGGGACGGCCGCGCACTCAGGACCCGCTGTTGAGGGTGGCCGTGATGGACTCCGACGTCTTCCTCGCCTCCGTCGCGGGGTCGCCGCCGGTGAGCACCGCGGTCATGTACTGCTTGATGACCGAGGTGGCCTCGACGGCGGCCCAGTTGGGGGTGTTGGGGGTGGCCCGGCCGTTGGCGGCGCCGGTGGCCATGGCGGCGGTGCCCTCGTCGCCGGAGAGCACGCCGGCGAGCGAGGTGCGGTTCGGCACGAAGCTCATGGCCTTGGCCAGGTCGGTCTGGAACTCCTCCCCGGCCAGCGCCTTGACGACCTCGTACGCCTCCTCCTGGTGCTGGGAGGCGACCGGGACGATCAGGTCGGAGCCGCCGGTGAACACCGAGCCGGGCTTGTCGGGCGTCTTCCCCGGGATCGGGAAATTTCCGATCTTGTCCTTGAGGTCCGGCTCGACCTCCAGGACGCGGGCGGCGATGCCGGGCACCGCGATGATCTGCGCGACCTCGCCCTGGGCGAACACCTCGTGCTGCGGGGGGTTGGCCTCGTCGGCGTCCTTGGGGCCCTTGCCGAGGGCCTGGAGGCGCTGGTAGAACTCCATGCCGGCGAGGGCCTGCGGGGTGTCGAGCGCGCCCTTCCACCGGCCGCCCTCCTGGACGGCGAGGTCGCCGCCCTCGTCCCAGATGAAGCCGGCCAGCGCGTACCAGGTCTGCCCGGTCAGGTAGATGCCCTGGTTACCCCCTTGATTCAGCTTTTTCGTGATTTCCAGCCATTCGTCCCGGGTTTTCGGCGGCTGGACGTCGGCCTTCGCGAACAGGTCCTTGTGGTAGACGACCACCCGGTTCGCCGCGTACCAGGGGATCCCGTACTGCTTGCCGTCGATGTTCCCCGGCTGGGCCAGGCCGGGCAGCCAGTCCTCGCCCCTGAGGTCGGCGACCTTGGCGGTGAGGTCGGTGACGCCGCCGCTGGCCGCGTACTGGGCGACCTGGGTGTTGCCGACCTCGATCACGTCCGGCGCGTCGGTGCTGGCCAGCGCGGCCGTCACCCGCTCACCGATGCCGTCCCAGGCCTGGATCTGGATGTCCAGGTCCACCTCAGGACGGGCGGCCTCGTAGCCGGTCTCGAACGTCTTGAGCAGGTCCTGCGTGACGCTGCCGTCCATGATCCAGACGGTCAGCTTGGCGGGGCCACTGCTCTCGGGCGCCGCGCCGGTCCCGGCGTCCGAGCCGCACGCCGCCGCGGCCAGGGCCAGGGCCGCCACCGCGGCGGTGAGTCGGTGCTTCATCGCGCTCTCTCAGGAGTTGGGGACGGTGTCGCGGAACGAGGTGCCCTCGGCGCGCAGGTCGCCGACCCGGCTCAGCACGCCGGCGGGCGAGACGACCTCGTTCCTGGCGTGGTAGACCCAGTCGACCTGCTGGCGGTAGGTGCGGGTGCCGGTGGCGGCCTGGAGGTCGATGAACCATTGATTGAACATGATCCACATGGGTGTCTCGGGGTAGTGGATCCCGCCGTGGTCGGCGAACAGGCGGCCGTCCACGTAGTACTTGATCCGCCCGCCCGACACCTGGATCACCAGGTCGTGCCAGCCGGCGAAGCTCGCGCGCTCCTCGGTGTGGGTGTTCACCGCCTGCCACGGCTCACCCTGGTAGGTCTCCCAGCTCGTGGCGTAGAGGATGTTCGAGGGCTCGCCCCAGCCGCCGTTCGGCAGATACTCGAAGTCCAGTTCGCCGTAGTCGGGGTCGAGGTTGAAGCGGAGCGGGGTGATGGTGAAGAACGTCTGCACGACGTGCTCGCCGTCCGGGCCGCTGGTCGGGGCGTCGCTGAAGCGCACCCTGGCCGCGTACGTGCCCTCGAAGAACTTCCGGCCGGCCGTCGACAGCTCGGTGTGCACGGTCCCGCCGGCGGTGCCGTCGGTGCGCGAGTCGAGCGTCAGCAGCCCGCCGGGGAACGTGATCGCCGACGGCGACCAAGTCGCCCCGGGCACGCCCGGCCCGCCGGAGCTGGAGCGCACGGTCCAGCCGCGCTGGGCCAGGCGCGGGTCGGACGAGTTCGTGTACGAGAAGTCGTCGAACAGCACGCCGCCGGGGCCGGGCGGCGGGTCCGTCGGCGTGGGCGTCGGGCCGGGGTCGCTGCCCGAGGGGGTGCCCCAGGCCAGCGTGCCGCCGACGTACACGGTGACCTTGTCCCAGTCGGTGTAGGAGGTCTGGGGGCCGTAGGAGTAGTCGTCGCTCTGGGTGAACGTCTGCCAGTCGGCGCGGTAGAAGCGGAGCTGCAGGTCGCGGGTGCTCGCGCCGGGGGCCAGGGTGCCCGAGGTGAAGCCCACCTCCAGGTACTGGGCCGGGCCCTCCTGGTCGGCGAAGTGTCCCGTCACGGTCGAGCATCCGACCACGGCCCAGGAGCAGGCGAAGCGGTAGGTCTCGGTGCCGGTGAGGTAGTAGCGGATCTTGACTTGGTTCAGCTGGATCGTGGTGGTGCCGTCGTTGATCAGCTGGAGCCAGGGCTCTGCCTGGGCGGTGGTCGCGCCGGGGGCGCTGGTGCGGTACTGGAGGCGTACTGACTGGGCGGCGCCCGCCGGAGAGGCCACGAGGGTGGTGATGAGGAGGGCGAGGGGGAGGGTTAAGGACAGCAGGATTTTTCCGACATTTCGTGACATGGGTGGGGTTCTCCTTGGTGTGCGGTCCCCCGATGTCGAACGGTCCCCCGAGATCGTGCGGGTTTCGGCAGCGCGTCAGGTGCCGCGGCGCAGGCGGCCCTCGTACAGCGCTTCGAGCTTGAGGTTGTGCTCGTCGCCCCCGGGCACGTTGGCGGACAGGTAGACGGGCGGCGCCTGCCCCGCCTCCAGCAGGTCGCGTACGGTCCGCGCCACGACGAGCTGGGCGATGAGCGCGGAGGTGATGGTGGAGACCGCGCCGGTGGCGCCGCCGCCGGGCAGCGGCAGCACCGCGTCCCCGTACGGCGCCCGGTTGTCGAGCACGACGTCGGCGAGGTCGGTGAGCTTGCGGCCCGAGGGGTGACGGGAGGCGACCGCGCCGCTGTGGGCCTGCGAGGTGATGGCGACCAGGTCGTGGCCGCGCTCCTTGACCAGCGTCGCCAGCTCGACCACGACGCCGTTGACGCCGGAGTTGGAGATGACGACGAACAGGTCCTCTTGCCCGACCGGGGCCAGGTCGAGGATGGTGCGGGCGACGGCCGGGTCGCGTTCGAGGTCGTAGCGGTCGAGCGTCTCCCGGGGGGCGTTCCCGTACAGGACGATGTCCCTGAGCGCGAGGCGGTTGGTGGGGACGAGGCCGCCGGCCCGGCCGGCGATCTCCATGGCGACGGCCTCGGAGTGGCCTGAGCCGAAGGCGTGGATGACGCCGCCGCTGGTCAACGCCTTGACGAAGAGGTCGGCGGCCTTCTGGATGGCGGGGTCGTCGGGGATCTGTTGGACGAGGCCGGCGATATGGTCGGCGAATTTTTCCGGATTTATCGTCATGAATCACCTTCCGAGAGGCGGTGCCCCGCCACGGCCCTGACCGTCACGTCGAAGGCCTGCTTGGTCCGCTCGTACGTACGCTGCGCGACCGACACGTAGACCACGTCCAGCACGAGCAGCTGCGAGTGGATCGCGGCGAACCCGTCGGACCGGAACGTCGTCTCCCTGCTGGCGGTGGTCAGCACCAGCTCGGCCACCTCGGCCAGCGGCGAGCGCGGGTTCGAGGTGACAGCCACGGTGATCGCGCCGTGGCTGCCGGCCTCGGCCAGCACCTCGATCGCCTCGCGCGTCCGGCCGCTGTGGGAGATGCCGATCGCCACGTCGCCCTGCCCGAGCAGCGCCGCGTCGGTGAGCGCGCTGTGCGCGTCGGACCTGCTCCAGGTGGGGATGCGGATGCGCTGCAGCCGGTACTCCATCTCGCTGGCCACGGCCGCGCTGCTCGACACGCCGAACAGCAGCACCCGCCCCGCCCGCGCGATGGCCTGCGCCACCTTCTCCACCACGGCCAGGTCGAGCTGGTCGCCCGTCTCCTGGATGAGCCGGATGTCGTTGCCCGACACCACGCCCAGCACCTTCTCCAGGGTGTCGCCGGGCAGGATCTCCTGGCCGATGTCGGTCTGCCAGGTCTGCTGGTTGACCCGTCCCATCTCGGTGGCCACGGCGACCCGCAGCTCCGCGTACCCGCTGAACCCGAGGGCGCGGCAGAAGCGGGTGATGGTGGCGGTGGAGGTGCCGCTGCGCTCGGCGAGATCCACGATGGTCAGACGGGCGGCCGCGGCGGGGTTCTCCAGGATGGCGTCGGCCACCTTGCGCAGCGCGTCGGGCATCTCATGCCGCTCGGTCCTGATCCGGCCAAGGAGCTCCATGCGGTGAAAATTATGCCCACCTATGCCCCCAGTCAAGCGGTGCAAATAATAATTCTTGACCAACGCGCGTTATTGCACCTTGACGTAATCTTGCGATCACCTGGAGTCACCGAGACCGCGGGAGGAGACCACGCCCATGGGCGGGAAGCACGCAGGCAAGCCGAAGAAGGACGACTCAAACAACTCGGAGAAGCCCAACCCGGATTCCCACAAAGCCGCCACCGGCAGACACGCCAGGCGCGACGAGCAGGACGGGAAGAAAAAGTGACCAGTGCAGTCGACCCGGCCGAGGCGCTGCTCCAGGAGATCGGCCCGCTTGACAAGCGGATCGCTGACGCAATGCGGGCGGTGCCGCGGCATCTGTTCATCCCGTCCGTTGCTCTGACGTGCCCGCCTGACGAGCCCGTACGGATCATCGACCGTGAAGCCGATCCCGAAGACTGGTGGGACGCGGTCTATTCCGACAACTCCATCGTCACGCAGTTGGACGACGGCGCGACAGACATCAGAACCGGCTCCGGCGACTACACGTCGTCGTGCTCCGCTCCCGGCATCGTCGCCATGTTCCTGGAACTGCTCGACCCCGAACCGGGAACCCGGGTGCTGGAGATCGGGACGGGCACCGGCTGGACCGCCGCCCTCCTCTGCCACATGGTCGGCGAGACCAATGTGACCTCCATCGAGGTGGACCCCGTCGTCGCCGAACAGGCCGCCAAGAACCTGAGCGAGGCCCCGTTCCAGCCCCACCTGATCGTCGGCGACGGCGCGGAAGGCTGCGCCGCACGAGGACCGTTCGACCGCGTCCACATCACCTGCGGCATCCGTACGGTCCCGTACACGTGGATCACGCAGGCCCGGCCGGGAGCCGTGCTGGTGGCCCCATACTCGCCGCGTTTCCAGACCGACTTCCAGCTCCGCCTCGTCGTCACCCCATCCGGCGTGGCACACGGCCGCTTCCCCGACTTCGCCTCGTACATGATGATGCGCTCCCAGCGATCCGTGCCCGCCCGGCAACTCCACGAGACCGAGAACAAGCACCATCTCACCACCCGCGTCGACCCCCGCACGATCGTCTGCGCCCCCGCCGGCGCCGACCTCGCCATCGGCGCCATGACCGGGCTCACCGCCCACGACAGCGACAATCCTGACGAGGACGGTGAGTGCCACCGCATCTGGGTCAGCGACCCGCGCGACCCCGAGTCCTGGGCGGTGGCGATCTGGCGTCCGGACTCGGAGGAGTACCAGGTGTTCCAGGTGGGCGACCGGCCCGTGTGGGAGGAGGTCACCGACGCCTACTTCCGGTGGGTGGGGTGGGGCGAGCCCGGCTACGACAGGTTCGGCATGACGGTCGGGCCGGACGGGCAGCGGATCTGGCTGGACCGGCCGGAGCACCCGCTCACCGGCTGCTTGTCCGGCAACTGACATGACGCCCGGTCCGGCTCCGGGCCGGGCGACATGGCACACGTCCAGGCACCCCGGTCACCACAGAGCCGGCTCGCACACCATGCTGGCGGAGGTCTCGCAGTTGAGCCGGGCGTCGATGATGTGGACGGCGCGGACCCGCTTGTCGTCGAGGAGCAGGCGCAGCTCGCTCGGAGCGGTGTTGTCGTCGACGTACCCGACGATGCGGCCACGTGCGGCGGCTTCCTGCAGGTTCGGCAGTTGAAGCCCCACAGCGGACAGGACGCTCTGGTCGGCCGAGCGGAGCAGGGCGACCCACGCGCGGAACTCCTCGAAAAGGGCCAGGTCCGCACAGTTGCGCGCCACCCGCCGCTGCTCGCATGCCGGGGTCCTGTCCCAGTAAAGGGGGACGTCGCCAGCCAGCCCGGAAGAGATCAGGATGTTGTCCCCACGGACTCCGTAACCGCTCTCGTACTGTTCGGAAGTCATCGGGGTGCGCAGTTCGACGACGGCCGTCACAGCGACACCGTTGCCCAGGTGGTCGAGCAGGCCGGCGCTGTCGTCCGGCTGCTTCTCCGCTCCAAGTTGCCGCAGCACCCGGCGCATGCGGGTATCGGGGAACACCGGCTTGTGGATATCTGACGTTCCGGCGGGAGAGATCAGGGTGCTGCCACGGACGTTGCGGTAGATGTCGAATGATTGGACGGAATAAGGCTCCTCCCCGGGGCGGGCCCACTGCGGCTCCGCCGCCACCCGGACGGAATGCTCGTCGGCAGGTCGTCCCGGCCACGACACATTGGCGAAGCGAAACTCGGGATTCGCGACGGAGATCCCGTTCCTGGCGACGACATAGAAGTGCTCGCGCCCCTCGCCCACCTGGACGTCGCGCCCGTCGGACTCACAGCCGTTCAGGAACACGAGCGTCAGCGCGACGGCCGCGCTTCTCCGCAGAATGCCGGCACCGGTCATGACGTCTCCCTCTATGGGAGTGCGCGGCGGTGGCCACCGCACACTCTGGCTACACAGGTTGAATTTATGGAGACGGCCATGTGGTCACGGTGGTCTCCTCGATGATGAGTCCGGCCTGAGCGAGGCAGCCATCGATCAGATGGGGCCGGTTTTGGATCTTCTTGAGCTTTCGCTTGATGATCCGGACGAGTGTGGTCAGGCCGGTGACACGAAGTCGGCCATGGCGCAGTGCATCAGCGACCACCCGCCTTCCGCAGTCTTCAGCTCGGAGGCGTAGGCCCGGAGCCGGTAGACGCGCAACCAGTCAGCGTTGGCCTCGGCGCAGCCGACCAGCCGGCGAACGGGTGCGCATTCAGGTTGTCCCAGCACCTCACCAGCGGCGTGCGGAACTGCTGGTGGACCCACCGTGATCAGGTCGCGGCAGTTGCTCCAGGCTGAGCTCTTGGGCTAGTCCTTGCGCCCGTGATAGATCAGCGGCTTGTACATCAGGTGCGGGTGGTGCCCAGGCCAGTAGCAGTCCACGCCGCCGATGTTGATCCGGCCGCTGCCCCTGCCGCATCATGACCGTCCGCCGGGGCGCCGCGCTGTGCCCAGGTGCGTCCTTTCGGCGGCCTTAGTCCCTGGCCCGCTTCGTCCTCGACGCAGATGTGGGCGCCCAGGTCCGCCGCTGGCTTTACAGCCGGCCACACCTTCCTGCCGCCAGGCGGCGATGGCCTCCTCATTTGTAGTCAGCGACGATCACGCATGGCGGCTTCGATCCGTAGACCGATCCCGATAGCCGCTGCGCAGATGAAAAGAAGCAAGACTTGGAACGGCGGCTCCCAATCAGCGAAGACGAGTGCGGCTATGGCCAAACCACCGTTCGTGAGCAGTAAGGCTGTGCCGACCATACGAAGCATCCCAACAGCCTCTCGGGCCTTCTCTCCGGAAGCATTTTGATCTTCAGTTGGAATTTTCACAGCTAGATCATCTCACAGTATCAACAGGAGGCGAAAGAGTGCCTCCATCCCCAGATGAGCGAGGCAAGACACTCGACCGAAGGACAGCATCAGCCCTGCTGAGACCGTCGGCTTACCGATGTATCAGTAGCGCCTGGAGCATAAAGGCCACACCTCCCACCTGACCCAACCGCAGCAGTCGCCTGTCCAGACCGCCCGAGCACGTCACTGTCCCTCGGCAAGACGACATGAACGCGACCCAGACCGCAAGCCAATATGAAGCGGCCGGCACCACCTTTCATTTTATCTCATAGAGGAGAGCTTTGCATGAGAAAAACCAGCACTTGAGGCCACTTTAATGGTGACCCCAAGTGCAAGCTTCGGGTCACAAAGACCCCTTCACTTCACCCTCGCAACTACGAGCCCGATTCGCATCAATCGGAAACTCACAGCCCCTTGGTGCTACTCCTTGTACAGGCATAAGGAATATGCCTCGGCGGTTTAAGTGGCGCCTCCTGCCCTCTACCTATCTTACAACGCAACGTGTGTCGAATCTTCTCATAATACTCCTCATATATAGGCTCTTTGGTTTTCGGGTCTTCCCTCACTTTATACTTGAAGTTCAGATACGCCTCCGACTGCAGCGTGTGCCTGTAGCGGGTGATATCACATCTATCAAGCCAGCCGGCCTGACATTCAACTTCTATATCAGTGAAGCGATCATCGATTTTCGCCTCGGCGGGTCGCTTATCATGCTTTGCGCTGAATTTGGAGCATTTCTCGCCGACGGCTTGGTCGAGCTTAAGTCCTACACTAACGCCTGCTTGAAGAGGCTGAATGGACATACTCGCACCGATATTTGCTTCATTCGTGGTCTCGCGGTTAACGAAACATGCGGAACCGAGTTTAGAGATTCTCGCATGCTTGTAGAGAGCTCGCCCGAACGGACTGTCCTTGCCGTCCGTCTTACTCGTAGGACGTATCGGATAGATTCGCACATAGTCCTGATAGGCGGTGATGTTCCATCTCTGGTTGTAGGGAAGGCCGCCCCCTGCTACCGGTTTCTCGTCCCAGTACGACCTCATCACGGTGTGAAGCTCCCACCCCTTAACGAGTCTGTCCGTCTTCTCGCAGTACTCCATGAATACATAGGAGATGCATGCAGTTGACTTCGGTACAGCCGCACCACCAGCAGCGCAAGGATCTTCCGGCGAGCAACTGTCGCTCGCGTCGGACGCGTCCTCATATGCGGGGTTTGGTGCCTGAATTTCTGACATGTTTCCGCAGCGGTCGAAGACATGAATTGAAATAGTGGATGGGTCGGGTTCGACTTGGCCCGGAGTATCTGCGTTAGCCGCAGCCAAAGCGGCAGCGTCCTCGGTTGAGGTAGCTTGAGGTGTCCACGTCCGTTCCACCTCAGCGAGAACGCGCACTGCACCTGTCGCGTCGTCGATATGGACGGACACGTTCTTCAGCGTGACATTTGAATTCGTTCTGACATGATGGGTTTGCGCCAGACTCTTACGTTCATTGATGAGTTGCTCATTCAAGAGCGAGAGCTTGGCTGTACTCGGGGCATCGAAGGTTACCCCCGGCGCGTCCCAAATCGTTTCTGCCCGATTCTCTAGGACAACGTCCTGCGCCTGATAATACCGTTTGACCCGTTCAACGTAGTCCTGTGCACCCGATTCCGCTGTTGCGGAATCTTTCTGAATTGACGAAAAATCTTCGAGGGTACACCTTACCGCTGGTGGGCGGGGAACCGCCTCGGGAGTGACCGAAATAGTCTCCCAGTCGCTCGCTCCGAATACTGACTTTGCGCGCACTCTGACTGTATATGCTTCCCCGTTGGACAAGCCATCGACAGAGACAAAGGGATCCTTTGCTTGGATATTCTTCACGAGTTGGCCGCTACTATCGCTGACCTCGATATCATAGCCATCCGATAGCGCGAGACTCCCATTGTTCTCGGGAAGTCCCCAGCTCGCGATGACGCTTGCATCACCTGCCTGGACGGTCAGGTTGAGCACCTTCCCAGGCGGCCTCGCCGGGATATACGTGAGGGCCAGCTCCGGCTGGCTACTAGCCGCCTCATCTGCAAACGTGATGAACTCATCCTTGTTAGAGGTGAGCATAAGCCATTGATACTCGCTACCAGCGATATCAGATTGCGGGTCACTCACGGGCAGCATGTACGGCACAACGCTAGTGTCAACGTCGGCCACTAACTCAGATCCCTTGCTCTCGCTAGTCACCGGAGTCTTCAGGGGCGTCGCAGTGATTACGCCATCCGACGGGCAAGTACCAGATGGGCAAGTTGGTGCACCAAGGCGAAGGACGCCATCCGACACGCCTGCACCATTGGGGAGCTCATCTAACTTAAACCCAATGAATACTGCGGTCTTCTCTACTCCTGTGCCACCAATCCGCATGATGGTCGAGTCCGCCACCATGCAAGGTGACCCACCACATGCAGCAGGATCGGTTTTAGCGCTCTTGATGACGAAGTTGTCCTTACTCAACGTCAGGCTGCGGACGTCCTCAACTGGGGGTGGTGGCGGTGTACCAGGCGTGGTGAAGGTGACCAGAGCGGTCTTGGACGTACAGACCTCGCTGCCTGATCCAGACTCGTTGACTGTTGGCGCGCCGGCCGTCGCCTTTTGTGTACTGCCCGCGCTAGCTGTTCCGGCAAGCGGGGTGTTCATATCGGCCGTGATTTCGGCGGCCGTCTGGGCGCGGTTGTAGACGCGGACTTCGTCGATGACGCCGTCGAAGAACTCGCCGTAGATGGTGTTCCCGCCGATGTGGAAGTCGCCGCCGTCGTCCTGAATGGCTCCGGAGACGGGCTCGTCACCGATTTGATTGCCGTTGAGGTAGAGGCGTGCCCTGGTGCCGTTGTAGGTGACGGCGAGGTGGCTCCAGGTGTTCACCTGGAGCGGGCTGGTGCCGGCCACCTCCTTGGACTGGCCCTGGGTTGTCAACCAGCCGAGAGGAGTGAAGCCGTCGGAGGCGTACAGGGCGTAGGAGAGGTCGTCGAGTGTCTCGTAATCCTTGCCCATGACGGCGTACCAGTCGTCAACGCTGGACGGCTTGACCCAGGCCGAGAGCGTCATGTTGGAGCCGAGTCGGAGCGAGGCGTTGTGGTCGACGGTGACGAGGCCGAAGAGACCATCGAAGGACAGACCCTTGCCGTACTTGCCGGTGACCCACGAGGTGTCAGTGGCAGTGCCATGGTTGGTGCCCGTCACGTCGTTGACGGTGGTGCCGCTGCCTTCGTTCATTCCGTAGGCGGCGACCAGACCTGACGGTGTGGGCGTCGGAGTCGGTGTCGGCGTGGGATCGGGAGTGGGCGTCGGGTCGGGAGTAGGCGTGGGATCGGGAGTAGGTGTCGGGTCGGGGTCAGGATCGGGCGGCGGTTCCTCGCTTTGCGGGGCGGTTACGCAGGCGGTCATCTGCCACTTGTAGGTGCTGCCGGGCTGCACTGTGTTGGCTGGGATCTGGAAGGAGGCGCGTTCGCCGCCGCTTACGGTACGGCTGCCCAATGGCGCGGAGCCGACGGGAGCGCCGGTGCTGTCGTACAGGTAGTACTTGGCCGTGACCGGGCCTCCCCCTGGCCTGTTGACCATGCCCGACAGGATCGGCTGGGTCGGGTCGGCCATGCCGGTCTCGGTGTCCGATGGGAGCACGGGAGCGTCACTGGTGATGCGGTACGCAGGGCTCTCGTTGCACGACGGCGGGTTGATGCCGGCCCGGCAGGCCTTGACCACGAACTTGAAGCTGGCCGGGTTGTCCAGCGTGAAGACCTTGTCCAGCGCCTGCCCGGACGGGATGTTGTTGTGGGAAGTGGTGCCGGGCACGCCGACCAGGGCGCGGAGTTCGTTCGCGCTCAGCGCCCGCTGGTAGACATGGATGTCGTCCAGCGACCCCTTGAGGCTTCCGCCCTGGTTACGTGAGCGGCCGATCTCGAAGGCGCCTCGGGCGTTCCAGCTGACGGTGTGGTCCCGCTCGCCGGCCAGCACGCCGTCCACGTACAGGCGGATCTTGCCTGCGTCCTTGTCATACTGGGCGGCCACGTGCGTCCACTCGCCGATCTTGGCAAGGTGCTCCGACTGGATGACGGTCTCGTGGATACTGTCCGGGATGTCCTGGTTGATCATGGACAGCACCCAGCGCTGATCGTACTCCGGAGCCGTGGACGTCTGGTAGGAAAGCGTGAACCCAGGCAGGTTCACTCCCATCTGGGACAGCACGTTCTGCTCTTGCGTGCTGTTGTCCAGGCGCACCCAGGCGCTCGCCGTGAAGCTCTGGTTGGTGTTGATGACCGGGCCGCTGGTCGCGGCGTGGCCTCCGGTGAACGTCACCGCCTGACCGAGCTGCCCCGGCGTGCGCGTGTGCGCGCCGGTCAGGGCGGCGTTGCGGTTGTTGCCGGAGGAGTCGGTCACGGCGGTGCCGGAAGCCTCGTCGAGTTTCCAGTACGCGGCCTCACCCGCGGGCAGTTCGGCGGCCGGCGGGGCCATGGTGGAGTCGTTGACCGTCACCGTGTAGTTCAGCGGCGTCGCCTCGGGCACGCTGGACTTGTAAGTCACTTTGACGTTGGTGCTGCGGGCGATCGCGTCGTTGCCGTCCATCGAGTCGATGGACTCGGCGGTCACGGTGGGGATCGCCGGCGGCAGGACCCAGTCCACGCTCAGCTTCGGCAGCACGCCCTGATTGAAGAACTGCGGCCAGAACGAGAAGTCCTCGCTGTAGTTGCGGGGGGTAGAGGTCTCCTGGGTCAGCTTGAGCAGCAGACCGTGGTTGGGTGTGCCGGTGGCCCACAGCCGCGTCATCGCGGTGAGGTTCCAGCTCCAGATCGCGCCGCTGGTGCCGGGCAGCGCGCAGGGGTCGATCGAGGCGCGGCCTTCTTCGGTGCTGGTGGGCTGGTTGCTCCAGTAGGTGTCGTCGGCTACCCATGACTCGGTGATCCGCTGGGCCGCGATGCCTTGGAACTCGCTGCAGTTGTACACGTCCTCGCGCAGCTGCAGCTGCATGGTGGCGTTGGTCACCTGCTTCCCGGCGATCGGGGCGGTGTCGAAGGCCATCAGGGTGCGGGTGGCCTGCTCGGTGGTGGAGTACTGCATCCTGCCGACCGTGCCCGCCACACGCTGGCCGTTCGGAGAGACGATGCCGGTCTCTTGGGTGATCCCCAGTGTGGTGGTGGGGTCGACGGTGACCGGATACTGCGTCGCAGGGTCGGCCAGCCAGGCCGCGTCCGGCTTCAGCACCAGCGTGGTGGCGCCGTCCTTGGACTCCACGCTGGTCTCGATCTTCTTCTGGCGGCCCGGCTTGGTCGCGGTGGGCTCATCGGCGGCGGCGTCCCACATCAGCGGTGCCGGGGCGGAGGCGACCTTCTTGCCGTTGTCGCCTTTCAGCTTGAGCCCGCCGGCCTTGGTCACCGAGAGGTCGAGTCCCTTGGTCTGCACCGGGATGCGGAACTCCACCGGGCCGGTGGGGCGCTCGCGCAGCACGATGTCGTGCCGGAATCCGGTTCCGAGCGCTGTGACGACCAGGTCCCCCGACGGGCCTGCGACGCCCGGATAGGTCGCGACGTTGCCCTTGATGGTCGGCTTGGGCAGTGACGTGGGCCAGGAGAGACCGAACGAGCGGTCCCTGCTGAGGATCATGGTCGCGAAGGGGCCGGACCCGCCCGTGGACAGGCGCACTCTGGCCTTGGCCAGCTTGGGCCGGAGCACGCCGTTCCGCTCGACCAAAGACGTGTCGATCCACGCCCACGAGCCGTCGCCCTGCCTGAGCTGGGTCGGGCCGGAGTAGGACTCGGTGGTCAGGTGACCGTCCGGGTACGCCCACGTCCGGGAGGCTTCCGTGAAGGCATCCTCGACGGCGACGGGCTTGTTGTCCTTGCGCGCCTGCTCCACCGCGGCGCGGAGGGCCGCGTCCGGGTCCTCGGGACGCGGGAACGTGGTGACCGCGGGGCCTGTTGCCTTCGCGCTCTGCGGCTCGGGGTCGGCCACGGCCTGCCTGATCGGGCCTGCGACCAGCAACGATGCTGCCACCGTGAGCACCGTTGCGGCTGCGAGCCTTCGTTTGGGTTTGCTGATGATGCGGGGTCTGTTGCCTAACTCGTTCACAAACAACCTCAATCGGGAGTGAGTTTGGCTTGTCGACCTTGATCATCAGACGGAAGATCACCATGATCAATATGACATGGATCACAAATAATATTGATATAAAACCTGTAACCCTCTTGGGGTCTCGAACGAAACCCAACGGGCAAGATTTTCTGAGTAATCGGTAATTCGGATTTCCTTATCCAGATTGCCCTCAGCGTGTAGTCATACAGCCGCGATCAGTGGTGAATAAATCCACCCAGACACCGCATCGGTTGTCTGTGGAGAGAGCCGGGCCCGCCTGAGCCACGTACTTCGCTATGCGCGGAGAACCGTGATCTGACGGCCGGACGGCGTGGTCGCGAGGTCGAACGCGCCTCGTTGGTTCCACGGCGGGGCCTCGGACCGCCGGTCGAAGATCACCAGTACGCCGGTGGTGAGGCTGAGCCGGTCCAGATATCCGTCGAGCTGGGCCAGCCCTTCGGTCAGCGGGTCGTCCTTGCCTGCTCGCCAGACCTTGAGCTCCATCGCCTCGCGCTGCACCAGGCGTTCGC
>NZ_JAHKRN010000070.1 GCF_019396385.1 Nonomuraea harbinensis
CCCGGCACCCCGTCAGTCATCGGATCCGCTGGTCACGGTGGCGACGTCGGCATCAGGCCCGCGCCCGTCGCTGTCATTACCAACGTCAGCGACGACTCATCGATCACTAAATGCGGCTGGAGTACTAGGAGCCTTCGCTGGCATCTAAGTGACCATGGTATTAGTCGGTCGAGCAGGAGGTTTGCTCCGCCTGCGAACGCAACGTCAGCAGTCTGGCCCGTTGCTGGCCAAGTGTCTCAGCCACGCGTTGCATCCATGGAAGTGCTGTACGACCAGTGGCTGAGGCAGCAGATCGGGACCGGCGATCCGGATCTCTGGCGATTCATGGTGAAGACCGTGGCCGAGGCGTTGTGTCGGCCGAGGCCGACAGCCTGTGCGGCGCTGCCTACGGTCGGCGCAGCGACGAGCAGACCTACTCTCGCAATGAGCGCTGATGCTTTTCCAACCTGATCGCGCTGGTCAGCATGGACGGTGCCGGGACAGGTCGGTATGAGAAGAGGCTCTCGGTAAGATAGCTGCCGAGACGGGTCCAGGCGCCGCCACCGACAGCGCGCTCGGCACGCCGGACGCGGATCAGCTTGGCCAGGCGGATCAGGGCGTGACTGGAATGCGGAATCGCGGCACGGTAAGACCTCAATGAGGCTCCTGTAGAGGCATCGGATTGTGGTCGACTACCGCTGGTCCTGACCCACCTGCGCAACGGCGACACCTACGCACGTCTGGCCGCGGGCTTCGCTATCGGCATTGGTACCGCCTGGCGCTACGTCGCGAGGCGGCCGACCTGCTCGCCCTGCTCGCCGACGACGTCCACGCCGCCATCTTACGCGCGGGCCGACTGGCCTACATCGTCCTGGACGGTACCCTGATCCCGATCGACCGGCTGGCCGACGAACGACCGCACTACTCCGGTAAACACCGACGCCACGGCATGAACGTGCAGGTCCTGGCCGATCCGGCCGGCGCGCCACCGGCCTGATCGATGCGCTGAGGGCCGCAGGGGTGAAGGCCTTCGCCGACAAGGGATAGTAAGGCGCGGGCGACAGCATCCGCACGCCGTTCAAAGCCCATCGGCTGCGGCCGCCTCTGTCACGGCATCAGCGCTCGGTCAACCGCGCACACGCTCGCATCCGCGCCCGCGGGGAATGCGCCGTTGCCACCTTGAAGACCGGGAAGGTCCTGACCCGGCTGCGCTGCAGCCCGCACCGCGCCACCACGATCGTGCAGGCCATCCTCGTCCTGCAGCTCATCGAGGAAGGCCGCTACTCAGGATGAAAGTGCTCAGTGCCGAGCTGTGGCCTGGTGGCGTCTGCTCGTCGGTGCGCCTCGTGCCCTCGGATCGCGGGCGGGGTCGGGCCCTGCGACTCATCGCCCCACCGCGGCCCCATCGCTTCGCCGCCCGTCCAGGTACCGCGGGAGAACCCGGCGGGAATGAGGGTGACTGGTCGGACAGTGCTTGTGTATGGACATGTCACTGCGCGCCCGGATACGTGACGGGGATGCCGAGGCGTTCGAGGTGCTCTTCGAGGAGATGGCCCGGCCGGTGTTCAGTCACGCCTTCCGATTGACCGGGGACTGGTCGGCCGCCGAGGACGTGCTGTCGCTGACCTTTCTCGAGGCGTGGCGGCTGCGGCATCGGATCGACGCCGACGGCGGATCCCTGCGGCCATGGGTGCTGGGGATCGCGACCAACGTGGCGCGGAATCTGCGCCGGGCGGCGAGGCGGTACGACGACGCCCTGGCCAGGATGCCCAGAGGCGATCCCATCCCCGACTTCGCCGACCAGATCATCGGCCGCATGGACGCCGCCGAGCAGCTGGCCGCGATCCAGCAGGCCTACGGCTCGCTGCGCCGCCAGGAGCAGGAGGTGTTCGCGCTCTGCGTGTGGTCGGGGCTCGACCATGCCGAGGCGGCCCAGGCGCTGGGCGTCGCCGTGGGGACCGTCAGGTCCCGCCTGTCCAGGGCGCGCAAGAAGCTGGAGAAACTCGCCGCGGAACGGCAACAGGCCTCCGGGTCGCGACAGGTAAAGGGTGACCACGACAGCGTGGTCCGGTCCGTACGGGAGGAGAACCGATGAACAAGGCCGAGCGCGAGTCCCTGGCCGGGTTGCTGCCGTTCGAGGCGGAACCGCAACTCCCGAACGCCCGGCGGCGTCTACTCAAGGAGTTCGTCATGGTGGAAATCCGCAGGTCGGCGGAGCGCCCCCGGCGGCGCCTGGTCCGTCCCGCCCTCCTGGCTCCCGCGCTGGCCCTGGGTGTCGCGGTGGCCGTGGGCGTCCCGGCGCTCCTCGGCGGTGGGACACCCGCGTACGCGGTGTCGAAGAACGCTGATGGGACGCTCACCATCACCATCAACCAGGCCAAGGACCCCAAGCCGCTGGAGGCCACGCTCCGAGGCATGGGAGTGAACGCGGTCGTCGACTACATCCCGGGAGGGAAGCGATGCTCGCCGCAGCCGCGTAGCACGAGTTTCCTGTCCCGGCAGGAAGCGCGGAACCCGGCCGACGGCAGGCCGTTCCACATCTGGCCGCCCAACACGGACGAACCGGGGTTCCGCATCGACCCGGCCGCGATCAAGCCTGGGCAGACGGCGGTGCTGGAGTTCAGCGTCTCCGCCGACGAGAAGACCGCCGGCATCTGGGCGAACATCTCCAACGGGCCCGTCGCCGCCTGCACGCTCGTGGACAGCGACGAGGCGCCGCTCGGCCCCCCGCCCGGCTGGGACGACTGACCGGGGGCACACACGATCAGCCAGGTCAGATGCGGTCTGACCTGGCTTTTTGCTTGTGCCGGTGGACAGGTCGCCCAGTACGGACGCGGTCCGGCAAGCTCGGCCGGTACAAGCGCGATGTAAGGATACGGATCATGTCAGATGCCACGCAGTACCCCCTGGAACCGGGCCCGGAGCAGGTGCGCCTGATGGGCGAGGCCGTGCTGGCCTTCGTCGAGGACTTCCTGCGCGACCTGCCGGAGCTGCCCGCCTTCGACCCGGCTCGCTCCGCCGCCCTGGCGGGGGCGCTGCGCGAGCCCGCCCCTGAGCTGGGCAGCCCGCTGTCCGGCCTGCTGTCCACGCTGCACGCGGCGGCCCGCGACGGCGCCGCCAGCGCCGGGCCCGGCTATCTCGCCTACGTGCCGGGCGGTGGCCTGTACGCCGCCGCGCTCGCCGACTTCCTGACCGCGGCCATGAACAAGTACGTCACCGTCTGGCAGTTGGCCCCGGCCTGCGCGCAGATCGAGGCCACGGCCGTCCGCTGGCTCTGCGACCTGTTCGGCTACCCCGAGGAGGCGCGCGGCATCCTCACCTCAGGCGGCTCCATGGCCAACTTCTCGGCCATCGTGACCGCCCGCGTCGCCCGGCTCGGCGAGAGCTTCCTCGACGGCACCGTCTACGTCACCGACCAGACCCACGCCTCCTGTGCCAAGGCGGCCCTGCTGGCGGGCCTCCCGCGCGCGCACGTACGGGCCGTGCCGGCGGGCGCGGACCTGGGGATGGCCCCGGACGCGCTGGCCCGGATGATCGCGGACGACCGGCGGGCCGGACTGCGGCCCTTCCTCGTGATCGGCAGCGCGGGAACGACGAACACCGGAGCGATCGACCCGCTCGCCGAGATCGCCGCCGTCGCCGGAAAGGCCGGGGCGTGGTTCCACGTCGACGCCGCTTACGGTGGCCCGTTCCAGCTCACCGAGCGCGGACGCGCCCGGCTGCGCGGCATCGAACTGGCCGATTCGATCACCTTGGATCCGCACAAGGCCCTGTTCCTGCCGTACGGGACCGGCGCGCTGCTGGTGCGCGACGGCGCCCTGCTGCGCCAGGCCCACCACATGGACGCCGCCTACCTGCAGGATCTCGGCGACGAGGACGACATCCCCAACTTCACCGAATACTCCCCTGAGCTGACCCGCGACTTCCGCGGCCTGCGACTGTGGCTGCCGATCAAACTGCACGGCCTCGACGCCTTCCGCCAGGCTCTGGACGAGAAGCTCGACCTGGCCGAACTGGTACACGACACGCTGCGCAAGAACGGCTTCGAGGTCCCGTGGCGACCGAGCCTGACCGCCGTCGCCTTCCGCTGGGTGCCCGAGGAAGGCGACGCCGACGCCTTCAACGCCGAGCTGCTGCGCCGCGTGACGGCCCGGGGCCGTGCTCTGCTGTCCAGTACGCGGATCGACGGCCGGTACATGATCCGGGTGTGCGTCGTCAGCCACCGTACCCACCGCGACCGGGTCGAGGAGCTCCTGGACATCGTCAGCGAGACCTGCGCCGCACTACGGGCCGAACACCCGGCGGGTCCCCAGTGAGCTTGCCGACTGTCGGCCCCGGGCAGGCGTAAGGCTCCGGTCGTAGGTGTGGTTGTCGACGCGGGGACGATGCCCTCCGTATGGACCGATGAGGTTCCGCGGTGGAGGCGGTCTCCATACGTACGAGCCAAGCAGCCGGCAGAGGAGACAGCAGTGGACGACATCGAACAGCAGACCGCGAACGGCAAGGTGCTCTGGCACTTCACCATGTCCCTGGACGGGTTCGTGGCCGGGCCCAACCACGAGATGGACTGGATGATGACCGGCATCTCACCCCAGCCGGGCGCGATCGAGGAGTACGTCGCGACCACCGGCGCGATCCTGGGCGGCCGGCGTGGCTGGGACGCCTTCCCGGATCCCCGCATGGTCTACGGCGGCGCCTGGACCGGACCCATCTTCGTGCTCACCCACCATCCGGAGGACGCCAAGCCCGCCGACGGCGTCACCTTCCTGGACTGTGACGTGGCCGAGGCGGTACGGATCGCGCTGGCGGCGGCCGGCGGGAAGAACGTCGAGGTGCATTCGCCGACGATCGGTGGCCAGCTTCTCGAACGCGGGCTGCTCGACGAGATCGACCTGCACATCGCGCCCGTGCTGCTCGGCGACGGCATCCGGCTGCTGGACCTCCCCGGTGGCCGGCCGCACTACCTCCACCGGGTCGGCGCCGATGACCCCACGGCCGAACTGGGTGTGCGGTACCGGCCGGTCAGGGCGTGACCGGCCCTGTATTCGATTCTCATACGCTTGAACTTTCAGAGCCTTCGCTCACGTACCATCGGCTGACGGATCCGCAGTAACGCCATATCGGTCGTGACAGGAGAATCCAACGAGCGGCCGACCCAGGAGTACGCTGGCCCTGCTGTCAGTGTGCATCCCGCCGTTCGTGCTGGAGGCCCGCATGAGCTCTCCGGATCCACGCCCTCATCTGGGCGGGGATTACTCCGGCATCGACCCCGGCTTGATGGACCTTTTCGAGCCGGCTCTCGGCCGTACGGGCGCGACCATCGAAAGCAGTGAACCGCAGATCAGGCGTACCCTTCAGCAGTTCGACCTGGACACCTCATATCTGACCGCGTTCAGAGAAGCCGCCAACTGGATCAGCGCGAAGCGTCCTGAATTACGTCGGCGCAAGGAGACCATCTCCGCCGAAAAGGCGGACTGGGGTGCTCCCGGCCAGGCAGTCAATGGAATGGTCGCGTTCGACGAGGCCCGCTACAGCAAGGCCTTCAACGATCCCGATGTCTACGCCGCTGTCAGCCACCTTTCCGCCGACGGCAAGATCAGCGACTCCGCCCTCGCTGCGCTGGAGAAGCGAGCGCAGGACCCGGAGTTCGCCACGAAGCTCATGCATGCCCTCGGCCCGGAGACTTACCTGGCGCTCATGCGCAGGACGGTGTCTCAAAGGGATGAGAAGCGCCTTGAAGCCGCTCTGAGCAAGGCTCTCGGCGCGGCGAGTCCCCGCCTGGGCGCCGACTGGCGGAAAAGCTTGACGGCCGACCTCGATCGGGAGGAGTATTTCGCGCTCGCGCGGGCGCTCAAACATGGGACGTTCGACCACGGCTTTCTGCTGTACGTGGCCAGGAAAGTGGATTCAGCGTCGCGGGCCGAAAAGGATCCGTGGTTCGCGGGCCGGCAGGTGAGAACGCCTTTGCCCGAGGCGATGTACCAGTCCGCGATGAAGGACGTGTTCGAGGCGCTGGGCCGGCATCCGAAAGCAGCCCAGGAATTCTTCGCCTACGACCGGTCGGCGCTGAGGTTCTATGTCATGGAGAAACCGCTGAAGGACGGTGGTGTGGCGCTGGGCCGGGCGCTGGAGGCGGCCACGATGACGTACCGCGACCATGCGGGCACCGCCCAGGACCCGTCCCGCGGCTACCTCTCGGCTGGACTCGCCTCCGACCTCGTGCATCTCCAATTTGAACGGATCAAGGCGGACGAGCGCCCTTCCTTGGTGGCTGCCGGGTCCATCGGGCGGATTCTGGCGGCGTACATATCTGACGTCAACCGGGTTGCCTTCGTCGGCCTCGAACAACCAGGCGTGTTCATGGAGGACTATCCGAACCTCCCAGGGCGGGAGGACTGGGGAGCACGGTTCAACAAAGGCGAACTCCGTGCCGTGATGCAGGAGGCGTTCAAGGAGGACGAGAAGGCATTCGGAGTGGTGACCTCGGCCCAAACGGCATGGAGCGACAGACTCCTCAACCATGGCGCCGGTCAGGTGGCCGCAGGTCAGGGCGCCGACAGCTTGAACACCGCAGGGTTGGAGATCGGTGCAGGATTCGGCCTGATCACCGACGCGGCCGGTCTCGCCCGTATCGAGAAAGGGCACGAGCTCGACGAGACCCAGAAACGGAACATGAAGATCCTCATGGCCGTGGTCAACACCGGTCTGGCTATCCCGCAAGCAGGGTCATGGCCCATCGGGGCGAGTGTGACGGGCGCGTGGACCGGCATGATCGAAGACGCTGTTCAGGGCAACGCGCGAAAGGAAGCCGTATTCGCCGCCAACAGCACCGTTGAACAGACTCGGTTCCTCGTCCATCAACTAACTGCTCAGGCCATGTTCAACCATGGTCTTTTCGGAGCGGCCGACCCACCCGCGAAGACTCACCCATGGGCGTCACTCAGCGACGTCGAACCCGGTGACGATCCGCGCAGCGCACCCAACAACTTCCTCAAGCCAGACGGCAAGACGCTGATGTCATTCGACGAGATGAGCGCCGGCGACGGTCGACGCTACGACGCCTACCACACCTGGCTCTATAAACGTCCTGAGGACAACCCGTGGAAAAAACTCGGAGTTCAAACCTCTCTCGACGACGGTTACACAACCGGATTCGCGCGGTACCAGTGATCAAAGTCAGTCGGATAGTCATCCTGGGATGCACCCTCATCAGTGCTTCCGCCTGCGTGGGCGGAACCGGCAAGGTCGACGCCACCCCACTGCCCACGGTTTATGCCCCACCCTACATATGCGATCACGTTCCCAAAGTCGCGGTCGAGCGGATGACCGGAGTCATCGATCCACTCGTTACCGGTTCTCTCCCTCTCCCGAGTGAGGACCGCCCCGTCGTGGGCGCTTGCTCTGCCTTCGAGCCGACCGGCGAGCGTCGGGCAGTACTCCGCATCATGCTTGACACCGGCGGAAGTCGTGGCCAGATAGAGAATCAGTTACGCGACGGAGTCTCCAAGCAACTACCGGAGATCATCCCCGGCGGCTTCGGCTTCTACACGGTGGACCTGAATGAGGAAACCCGGGCGGGCGCGATGCTGGTGAAAGGCAAGGCGCGTTTGTCGATCGAGCTCGTGAAGGGCGTCAAGGGTCGCGACAACGCTGCCGACGTCGTAGCCCTCATGAAGCTCATCGCCCCCCAGCTCATCCCGGCCGCCGGCACCGACGAGAATGGCTGACCTGATGACGGACATGGTGCCCAACCCGCTCTACGAAGCGTTACGCGAAGCGGAGCAGAAGATCACCCCGCTCATCGAGAACGCGACCCGGGCGATCGAGCAGTCCTACAAGGAGTTCCACTCCGGCCGAATCTGGGTGGGCCCGACAGCCAAGCTCTTCGACGCCCAGCTAGAACTCCACCGCTCCCGCGTCGTCCGCGCCGGCAACAACATCCTGGAGGACATACGCGAGAAGATGGCCGGCCTGCCACGCCAAGTGGACGAGAAGCAGGCGCTGGCCCTCACGCGACAGTACGACTTACGGTAACGGCCGCGCTGCCGAGACGGTTCACCCGCGCTCACCTGGGAAAGTCCCAGGTCAGAGCGGGCGCCGGATGCCGGGGGAAGTCCGCGCGACCGCCTCGGCGGACGGCCGGACCCACAGTCGCTCAAGGAGTTTCGATGACCGACTCGACGACGAACCGGTCCAGGCCGCGGGTCGGCTGGATCGGGACCGGTCGCATGGGAGTCGCCATGGCCGCGCGGCTCGCCGACGCCGGTGTGGACGTGACCGCCTGGAACCGCACCATCGCCAAGGCTGAGCCGCTCAAGGAGCACGGCGCGTCGGTCGTGGAGTCGCTCGCCGCGTTGCGCGACCGGGACGTGGTGTTCACGACGGTTTCCACGTCGTCCGTACTCGAACAGGTGCTGTTCGGCGACGACGGGCTGCTCACGGGTGAGGCGGCGCCGGGAGTCGTGATCGACTCCTCGACCGTGTCCGTGGAGTCGTCGGCCGAGGTCCGCCGGGCCTGTGAGGCGAAGGGCGTCGCCTACCTGGCCGCGCCGGTCAGCGGCAACCCCAAGGTGGCGCGGGCCGGTGCGCTCAGCCTGGTGGTGTCCGGTCCCCGGGAGACCTATGACCAGGTCGCCCACCTGCTGCAGTCGCTCGGCAGGTCCGTCACCTACGTGGGGGAGGGCGACACCGCCCGGCTGGTGAAGATCGCGCACAACCTGATGCTGGGCGTGGTGACCCAGACGCTGGCCGAGATCACCGTACTGGCGGAGAAGGGAGGCGTCCCGCGGCACGCCTTCCTGGCGTTCCTCAACGACAGCGTCATGGGCTCGGCGTTCACCCGCTACAAGTCCCCGGCGTTCGTGCACCTCGACTACACGCCGACGTTCACGCCGCGCCTGCTGCGCAAGGACTTCGACCTGGGCCTGGCCGCCGCCCGCGCCCTGGACGTGCCGATGCCGGTCACCGCCCTCACCGCCCAGCTCGTCCAGGCCAGCGTCGGCACCGGCCGGGTGGACGAGGACTTCGCCATCCTGCTCGACCTGCAGGCGACAGCCTCGGGGCTGGACCTCAAGCCGGAGGACGTCGCGGTGGACGACGGTCTCGGAGGCCGTTCATAACCGCCATGTCTGGATCACCTCATTTCGTACGTGCTCGGCCACCCGGAACCAGACCGATCCGACGGTCGTGTCCTGATCCGTGCCCCACGCGGTAGCGAGCAGGTCGACCAGCCAGAGGCCGCGGCCGCCGTCGTCGTCGGCGTCCGGCACGCGCATCGCCGGTGAGCTGGTGGTCGATCCACTGTCGCGCACCTCCACGCGGACGCCTTCGGCCTCGCAGGACACCTGTACGGTCACCGGACCGGCCTTAGTGATTCCCGAATCCGAGTGTGTGACCGCGTTGGTGACGAGCTCGCTCAGCAGCAGCACCACGTCGTCGAGCAGCGGGGCGGCCATGCGCCCTTCCCGCAGAGCACGTGCCCACTCCCTGGCCTCGGAGACGGACCTCTCCTCTCCGGGGAACTGCCGCAGCCAGGGACCGGTCAGCATGCCATCAGGCCGGGAAGCTCCGTGAGCCCTGATGGGGACACCTCCAGCCAGGTGACCGAATCTCTTGTACTGCTCGCTCGCTGTCATCGACGTCTCCCTCGACGTTTCCGCCCTCCGGGGATTTCTGCGACAGGCCCAAAAGGTGAAGCTCGGCCTTTCCCTGAGCGGAAGGTTCGCGTCTAGACTGCCTTTTCGTTATTGGGGCGGCGAGTGGTTCGGAAGTCCGAAACAGAAAGGCTCATGACACTCTCCGGTCTGCTCTGGACTGGATAGGGCGCGAAATCCAGCGGCAGGCAATTCGTCTATTTCGGGAGGAAATTCGATGGATGTTGTGCCGTCTCTTGATCCCGACGCCGAGCGGCTGGACCGGCTCTTCGGTACGCCCGACGGTGTTTCCTTCACCAGGCTCTACCAGCGCATCGTCGCCCAGCCCGGCGGCCCGGTCTGGTTTCGCAGCTGGGTCGAGGAGATCGAACCCACGGCCCGCATCCTCCGCTCCTGGGATCCCCTCCTGATCCCCGGCCTCCTCCAGACCGAGGCCTACGCTCGCTGCATCTTCGGTCAGGAACCCCGCATCACGGCCGAGGAAGTGGAGGAGCGAATTCAGGCCCGTACGCGACGGCAGCAAATCCTCGAACGGGAGAATGCTTTCACGTTCCTCGTGATGATCGACCTGGGGGTACTCCGACGCGAAGTCGGCGAGCCCGAAGTGATGCGTGAACAGCTTGACCGCCTGCTGAAGCGTGCTCGTCAGCCGACTGTCTCCATTCAGATCGTCGATCCGAAATGTCTGGCAGGCCTCATGGGCGCTTTCATGATCGCTGAGTTGCCGGATGGGCAGCCGGATGTCGTTCATGTGGATTCTTCGACCGAGGGTCAGATCACCACGGACCTCGATACTGTGACTGCGATCTGGAAGCGCTATGAGGCGATTCGGCTCTGGGCCTATCCTGAGCGCATGTCCCTCAGAATGATCGAAGAGGCGAGATGCGGATGGACTTGAGCGCTGCAGTCTGGCGGAAGTCGTCGCGTTCCGGGGGCAACGGCGGTCAGTGTGTGGAAGTGGCCTCCAACCTGCCCGGAGTAGTCGCCGTACGCGACAGTAAGAACCCGGACGGCCCCAAGCTGACCTTCACCCCCGCCGAGTGGAAGGCGTTCCTCGGCGGCGTCAGGGCCGGAGAGTTCGACTCCCTGGGCTGAACCGCCAGCCGCGATTTCCATCACCCCCTGGCAGTCACCGGTGCGACGTCTCCACGCACGCCAGGTCACTACATGAGAACGCTTCTTGAGGTCGGTGCGGCGGCGTTGGACCTGGATGGCCTGGGCGGCAAATCGGCGTCACTGTTGTCGAAGCCTCAAGAAAGATCGATGGTGAGACCGGAGGTGGCGATGCCGATCTCGCCGTCGTATTCGGCCTCAGCAGCGGCTCGCGCGGCTGTGGCGTCTGTGCCTGGCTGCAGGTGAGTCAGTAACAGTCGTCGGGCATCGGCTTCCTTGGCTTGCCGACCTGCCTGACGGGCGCTCGACAGGTGGCGCCGCGAACCCTGCGGGACCCGGTCCACGAAGGTGGCCTCGGCCAGGAGCAGGTCAGCGCCGTGCGCCAGGTCCACCACATCAGGGCTCGGGCCGGTGTCCCCGGTGTACGTGAGCACTCGCTCGCCCGCTGTCAGCCGTATGCCCGCATTGGGCACCGAGTGTGGCAGTAGACGGGTCTGCGCGCGGAACGGGCCGATGGCGATCTGGTCGCCGGCGTTGAACTCGTGCAGGACATAAGCGTCGGTCAGCATCCCCGGGCGGTCCAGCGCGAGCACCGCATCCAGGGCGCTGGGCAGCGAGTACACCGGCAACGGAGCCGGTGGGTCATCACGCAACGCACGCGCACGCAACAGCGGGTTCAGGTCGGCACAGTGATCGGGATGTCCGTGACTGATGAACACCGCGTCGACCTGATCGGCGGTGATCCTTTCCAGCAGCCGCGGCACCGTCGCATATCCAGGGTCGACGAGCAGCCTGAACCCGTCGTGCTCCACGAGGTAACCGCTGCAGGCCTGGCCCGCCGCCGGCCACGCGCCGCACCCGCCAAGGATCGTCAGCAGCATCCATGAACTCTAACGGCCGGCTCACCAACCATGGCGCCCGTATGAGCCGTGCGCGTTCGCAGAGGGCTGGTCGGCGTGCCTGAGCGCTTGCGAATCGGCCAAGCCGTAACTTTGCGCTGGTCGTACGTCATGGTCGAACCCCGAGCAAGATCCGGGAAGGCCGATGAAAGCGAATCGACAGCGTCCGGCATGCCCAGCCGGCCGCACCCTCGTCAGGCCGGACAGGTCCAGCGGGCGCATCGCACGCTGAGGGAACAGCTGCTTCCTGGCGGAACACACCGAAAATCAGTGAAAGGGACCGCATGCACACCGTTGTCTCCGGAGTGATCGCGGACGTGGTCGCACCCTCCGCGGCCCAGGCCGACCGGACCGGGGAGTTCCCCCGCGCCGCCGTCGAGGCCCTGGCCAAGGCCGGGCTGCTCGGCCTGACCAGCAGTGCGGAGGTGGGCGGCGGCGGACAGGGGCTCAGGGCCGCCGCCGAGGTCATCACCGAGCTCGCCTCCGCCTGCGGATCCACCGCGATGATCACTCTCATGCACTACTCGGCCACCGCGGCGATCGAGGCGCACGGCCCGGCCGAGGTGCGCCGGGCCATCGCGGAGGGCCGCTACCTGGCCATGCTGGCGTTCTCCGAGGCCGGTTCGCGCAGCCATTTCTGGGCGCCGCTGAGCACCGCCGAGGCTGACGGGGACGAGATCCGGCTCGACGCGCGCAAGAGCTTCGTCACCGCGGCGGGCGAGGCGGACGGCTACGTCTGGTCGAGCCGGCCCCTGTCCGGTGACGGCCCCATGACGCTGTGGCTGGTGCCCCGCGACGCGGCCGGGCTGAGGGTCAGCGGCTCCTACGACGGTCTCGGCCTGCGCGCCAACGCCTCCAGCCCGATGGCGGCCGAGGGGGTGCGCGTCCCGGCCGCCGCCATGCTGGGCGCGGACGGGGACGGGCTCGACATCGCGCTCGCCACCGTGCTGCCCACCTTCCTGGTGCTCAACGCCGCCTTCTCCCTCGGCGTCATCGAGGCGCTGGCGGCCAAGGCCCACGAGCACCTGGCCACGACCAACCTGGCCCACCTGGGGCAGCGGCTGGCGGACCAGCTCCCGGCGAGGTCCTCCTACGCCCGCATCCGTATCAGGGCCGACCAGACCCGGGCGTTCCTGAACGACACCCTCGCCGCGCTCGAATCCGGGCGTGAGGACGCCATGCTGCGGGTCCTGCAGGTCAAGGCCGTCGCGGCGGAGGCGTCGGTCGAGATCGGCGACGAGGTCATGCGGCTCTGCGGCGGGTCGGCGCTGCGGCGGGACCTCGGCATCGAGCGGCACTTCCGCGACGCCCTCGCCGCCCGGGTCATGGCTCCCACCACGGAGGCGCTGCACGACTTCGTGGGCCGCGTCTCCTTCGGCCTGCCCCTGCTCGACGGGGGCGCGTCGTGACGCTCGTCATGGGAGCGGTGGCCTACGACGCGAAGGTGGTGCCGATCTGGACCGGGTTCCGCTCCTGGCTCCTGCGCAACGGCCTGCCGTTCGACTTCGTGCTCTACTCCAACTACGAGCGTCAGGTCGAGGATCTCGTCGCGGGACGCGTCCACGCCGCCTGGAACTCGCCGCTGGCCTGGGTCCGCGCCCGGCGGCTGGCCGCCGCCGCCGGCCGCTCGGTGCGTCCCCTGGTGATGCGTGACACCGACCGCGATCTGCGCTCCGTCGTGGTCGTACGCGCCGACTCCGGCATCACCTCCCTGGACGACCTCAAGGGGCAGGTCGTGGGCACCGGAGCCGTGGACTCGCCGCAGGCCACCCTCCTGCCGCTGCATCACCTGCGCGTCGCGGGGGCGCGGTTCGAGGTACGTCGCTTCGAGGTGGGAGTGGGCCTGCACGGCGACCACATCGGCGGCGAGCGCGACGCCGCCCGGGCACTGCTGTCGGGCGAGGTGGCCGCGGCCTGCATGGTCGACGCCAGCCACCTGCTCTTCAGCCGCGAGGGCACGCTCCCTCCCGGCGCCACCCGGATCCTCGTCGGCACGGCGGCCTACGACCACTGCAACATGACCGTCGTCGACTCAGCGCCGGAGGAGCCCGTCCGGCTGTTCGGCGAACTGCTCACCGGCATGTCCTACGCCGACCCGGAGGTGCGCCCGCTCCTCGACCTGGAGGGTCTCACCGCCTGGGTGGCGGGCCGTACGAGCGGATACGGCGAGCTGGAGGCCGCGGTGGACGCCGGCGGCTTCTACGACCTCGCCGGCCGGATCACCGCCGAGGGTTACCGGCCGTGACGGTACGGGCCCTCGACCTGCGGGACGTGGGGTTCGACCGGGGGGCGCACCTCCTGCTGCGCCGGGAGCTGGCGCTGCTGCCCGTCGGCGGCCGGCTCGCGGTCGCCGATACGGACGAGGCGCTCGTCGTGCACCTGGCCGCGTGGTGCCGCAGGGAGGGCCACGAACTGCTCCCAGGGGACGAGCGTGACGGCCGGGTGCGCGCGTGGGTCGTCCGCGGCCGGGCGGGGCACGACCGGTGGGCCGGCGCGGAACGGGCCGGTGGATCGTCACCCGCCGGCCTGGTCGCCCGGCCCCCCGCGCACTGGGGGCTGGCGGCCCGTGGGGCCCTGGTGGAGTCGGGCGGCCCGGCGGTCCGCTTCGACTTCGACCGCAAGGAGACCGTGTGGTCCGAGCTGGCGCCGAAACTGTATCTGCAGGCGGTGGCCCGGCAGTGGGATCCGGTGGCGGCGGTCGACTGGGACACCCCGTTCGAGCTGCCCGCCGAGATCGAGGCGGCGGTCGTCCAGGTGATGACCTACCTGGTGGAGAACGAACAGGCCGCCCTGGTCATCCCCGCACGGCTGCTGGCCCGGGTGCACCCGCACTTCCGGGAGGTGATGCAGCTGCTGGCCGTGCAGGCGGCGGACGAGGCCAGGCACGTCGAGGTGTTCACCCGCCGGGCGACGCTGAAGGGTGAGGAGCTCGGGACCTCCTCTGCCGGCGGGCGCGCCTCCCTGATGACGCTGCTGGCCGAGCCCGACTTCTCCCTCGCCTCGTTCCTGCTGTCGGTGCTCGGCGAGGGCAGCTTCCTCAACCTGCTGTCCTTCCTGGACCGGTACGCGCCCGACCCGGTCACGCGGCGGATCGTGGCCCTGGCCCACCAGGACGAAGCCCGTCACGTGGCCTTCGGCATCGCTCACCTGGAGGAGCAGGCCCGCGCCGATCCCGCCTTCCGGGGCACGCTCAGAGGAGCGATCGAGCGGCGGCACGACGCGCTGGCCGACACCGCCGGCATCAACGCGGACGTGCTCGACGCCCTGACCGTGCTGGCGGCCGGTGAGTGGAGTCCCGCCGCGATCGCCCGGGGGCACGCGGCGGTCCAGCTGCTCCAGACGGAGATGCTCGAAGGGCGCAGGAACCGGCTGGTCCGTCTCGGTTTCCCGGCTGACGAGGCCGCCGACCTGGCCGCCCTGCACACCCGCAACTTCATGTGAGAGCGGGTCAGCGGCGGCGGGAGGCGCACTTCACGCAGGTCTTGATGGCCGGGAGGATCTGCAGGCGCTCGATGGGGATGCGTTGCCCGCACCTCGCGCACGTCCCGTAGGTGCCGTCGCGTAGCCGCTCGGAAGCGAGGTCCAGCTCGGCGAGGTGGGTCAGGGCCTGTTCGAGAAGGGCCTGGACGTGGGCCCGCTCGAACGCCGTGGACGTGCCCTCGGGGTCGTGCTCGTCGTCGGAGGCCGTCAGCGCCGACGAGGTGACGATCTCGTCCCGGTCGCGGCCCAGCAGGGCGATGCGCTCCGTGGTTCTGCGGCGGTCGGCGTCGAGCAGGTCTCGTATGGTCGCCTGTTCGGAGGGGGAAAGCGCGGCGTCCCGATCGTGTTCGGCCATCACGGCTCCTCACCTTCCCCACCAGATTATTCGCCGCCCCTCCCTGGAGATGACCTGGGCTGGCGCCATCGCCCGCGAAGACCACGGCCAGCGCACCTCCGGGGTGCGTTCCATGAACCGCGCGTACGGCTCGAACGCCCGCTCGACCTCCGCCCGTTCGCTTCCGCCGAGCGGTGAGAGCGGCTGAACGGCGATCCGTACCCCGCTCTTCGTGAGGGTGCGTGTCCAGGTGGCCACGACCCGGCCGGCGCGCACCACGGTGGAACGGAAGACCCCGTTGCCACCGGGGATGATGGCCGCCTTGTGCTCGTCGGCGACCATGAGGGAGCGGTCCTTGTAGCCCAGCAGGTATTCGTCGAACCCCGGCAGCACGAGCACCTCGTCGTCGCCGGCCGGGGGAGGGGCGGTGTCGAGGAGCGCGGCGTCGACGTACGTCTCCACCCCGTCGACGGTCACCCGGGCCAGCGCGTCGCCGGCCACGGCGATGCCGCGTTTGGCGTCGGCCGCGGTCAGGCCGGTCCAGCCCGCGAAGTCCTGCCGGGTGGTCGGCCCGCGGCCGCGGAAGTAGCGCAGGGCCATGGTGCCCAGCGCCTCGTCGCGCTCCGGCCGGTGCGGGTCGGGGACCCACTCGTCGAGCAGCACGAAGCTCTGCTCGTTGCCGATGTTGGGTGCGATGCACAGCAGGCCCCGCTGGCTGGCGTACCACAGCAGGTGGTAGCCGCGCTGGCCCCCGGTGTCGATGCCCTTCTCGGCCAGGGCGGCCAGGCACTCCGACCGGCTCAGCCGCCCGCCGCCGGCCAGGGCCGCGCCCAGCACGTCCATGGCCTGGACGGCGGTCTCCTCCGAGAGGCCGAGTTGCTCGCGCCGCCTCGCCGCGCCGTTCAGCACCCGGACGCCCATCAATTCGAGCATCCAGCGGGCGTCGCGGGACGGGACGAAATGGATGGTGCCGCGCATCGGCCAGGTGCGCAGCGCCTCACGCCGCTCCAGCGCGGCGGTGACGTCGGCGGCGGTGTTTCCAGGCAGTCGCGCGCCGAACGACCACAGACCGCTGGCCAGGTCCTGCGCCTGCATCGCCCCGAGCCAGGCCACCACCTCGGCCACGCCCGTCGTCCGGTCGGCGCCGCCGGACGACGCTCGGAGCAGCAGGCTGGACATCCGCAGGCCGAGCGCCTGTTGGGGGGAGAGTTCCACCGGTCAACCGTATCCTTCGCCACCGACAATCCCGCCGAGGTGATCGCTCGTCGTCCCGCCCGGAAGGGGGTGTGCGGGCGGGTCTTACTTGCGGGCGGCCTGAACCCCTGGGTGTACGTCAGGCCGCCTGCGGCCCCGGACCCTCCGACCGGCGGGGCGGCTCATCGGGCCAGGCCGGCGAGCAGGCGGCGCCACCGTTCGAGCGACTCCCCGCGGCACCACCGCTCGGCCGTCCAGGACACGGGCGGCACGCCCCGGCGGGAAAGGGTCCGGCGGCGGATCTGGTAGACGCCGCCGCAGGAGACCAGCTCGTAGGCGGTCATCCGGCAGGAGCAGGTGTACGCGACGACCCGGCCGTGCCCGAGGCCCTGCTCGATCCACCACAGCGCCATACGCTCTGGGCGTGGCGCGGCCGGATGCGGGGAGATCCCCGGGCAGTCCTCGTCCGTGAGGACATCGGGCGAAGTGAGAACGACGGCGGACGCGGTCACGGCGCCGTCCATACGGCTGGGCACGCCTGCTCGGCGATGCCCTCCTGCTCCGCGATGACCTGGCACAACCCCACCAGGTCGTCGGCGTCGACCGTACGATGTGCGCCCGCGTCCTCAAGAGCCCGGGGGAACGGTCGCTCGCGCGTCGCCCAGAACCGTCCGGCGTCGCTGCGCATGATCCGCCACCCGGCGAACACCGGGCGGGCGGCGGCAACAGTCCTATCGTGTGTCATGGGTCAGGACCACCATCCTGATCAAGGGGTCCGTGCGGCGGTACCAGCGCCTACGGACCCCGGTTTTCGATCGCGTCACCTCCGATTACAACAGCGAGTAATTCTTCGATCACAGATGCGATCGGGGGACACTAAGGGTGGTCAGAACGTCCCCCAGGTCTGACAGCGAGGTGCTCACGATGGTGACCGAACTTCCGGCATGGGCCGTACGGCTGCGCGCCGAGCGCCGCAACCGGCTCTGGAGCCAGAAGGACATGGCCCGACGCCTGGTCGAGGCCGCCGGCGACGACGTACGCGCCCGGCTTCCCTCCCGGGAGAGCATCGTCCGCCGCATCAAGGCGTACGAGGCCGGGCACAACCAGCCCGACGACCCTTACCGCCTCCTGTACGCCCGCGCCTTCGGCCTCACCGAGGACGAGCTGTTCGAGTACAACCCCCGAAACCTCGGGTTCGCTGGTGACGATGAGTGGAACGCCCTGGAGCTGTCTCGCCGTGCCGCCGCCACTGAGGTGGGGCAGGACACTCTCGAACGGCTGGAGGCGGCGGTCGACGACCTAGCCGTGGCCTACCACCGAACGCCGCCCCACGAGCTGCTGGTCCGCGTTCGTCGCCATCTCGATTACGTCTCCCAACTCCTGGACGGCAAGAAGACGCTCATCGAGCACCGACGGCTGCTGGTGACCGGCGGCTGGCTCTCGCTTCTCGCCGCAACCTGCCTCATCGACCTGAACCGGTTCCCGGCCGCAAGGGCCCGGCTGCGCACGGCCGCTCAGCTCGCAAAAGAGACCGAGCATCGTGAGATCGCGGCATGGTGCCTGGAGACGGAGGCGTGGCACGTCCTGATCGACGGCGAATACCGGCGGGCCCTGACGCTTACCCGGGCGGCACAGCGGGTGGCGCCCAGGGGCAGTTCAGCGTACATCCAGGCGGCCGCTCAGGAGGGCCGGGCCTGGGCACGCCTGGGCGCCGCCCGTGAGACCCGCGAAGCGCTGAACGTGGTGGCCCGGCTGGTCGCTCCTCTGCCGACTCCGGACAGGCCCGAGCACCACTACCGCTACGACCCGGCCAAGTCCGACGCCTATATCGCGACGACCCTGTCCTGGCTCGGCGACTCCGCGGCCGAGTCGTACGCTCGCGCGGTGCTCGCCCGGCTGGAGTCCGACGGCCCTTCACGGCCGCGCCGCGCCCTCGCCGCAAGGCTCGACCTGGCTCACGCACTCCTGACCGCCAAGCCCGACGAAGCCGGGCACATAGCGCTCACCGCCCTCACCAACCCGCACCTCGTACCTTCGCACCATTGGCGTGCCACAGAGGTGATCGGAGCGTTGGAAGCCCGGCGGGCACCCGAGGCCAAGCAACTACGCGAGGCATACCGTGAGCTCTGCGGCTCTGTCGTCCAGCGTTTTTGATTTTTCAGCTCGCTGAAGTGCAGTCGCGTGAGGCTTCTGTTCCGCTTGCGAGTGATTGTTCGCTTTTCGCGTGAGGTGGGCTCCTCCTGTGCGTTGCCGAGTTGCGAAAGATCAGCAGCTCGAAAGGAACCCGGTGCCTCTGCGCGCTGATCTCCTGCGGCGATTTCGACAATTATTTGGCTTTATCTGCAGCAAGGACACGAGCGGAAACACAACAGTGCCTCCCGGAACCGGTCCGGGAGGCACCGTCGGCGAGGGGTCAGGCCGCCACGTGAACGCGCTCCGTGCGGCGCTCGCGGGCCGGGACCAGCCGGGCGCCCAGGGCGCGGGCGCCGATGACCATGGCGGCGGCGGCCAGGACGATGTCCTTGAAGATGTACTGCGCCTCCAGGGTGGGGGCGCCGGGGAACAGGTCGGTGAAGAACAGTGCGTACGGTGCGAAGAAGCCGGCCAGTGCGCCGGTCATCACGACCAGTCCGGTCTTCAGGAGTCTGCCGGTCACCAGGGTGAGGCCGATGAAGACCTCCATGCCGGCGATCACGAGCTGGGCGGCGTAGCCCGACAGCATGCCCAGGGACAGCTTCTCCAGCGTGGCCACCGAGAGGGCCTCGGCCGGGCTGACTCCCGGGAAGAACTTGAGCGTGCCGAAGGCGACGAAGACCAGGCCGAGGCTGACGCGCAGGATGTCGATGCTGTGCCTGGACAGCCAGGTGGTCAGCTTTGAGGTCGCGTTCTCGATCATTTCTTTCTCCCCGTCGGTGTCGTTTCCGTCTGGATCCAGACTGGCGAGACGGCCGGCGGAGAACATCCGGCGACGGGAGGCAGTCGGTCTACGCCTTCACAGGTACGGCGGGTCACGCGCCTACTGCCTCACGCCTAAGGGTCCGCCCTAGGGGGAGGTCCGGTCCGATCCCCTAGGGCGGCGGGCGTAGTTCGCGATGGGACGCCCGGCGGACGCGCCGGCGCCGGGCCGAGCAGGACTCTGGGCTCACCGTCCCTTCGCAGAAACGGGAGTCATCATGTTGCGCTTGCTCATGGCAGGTGTCCTGGCCGTCGATCCGCACGTCGTCGACTGGATCGACAAGAACGCCCAGCAGCAGGTCACCAGGGAGGCGATCGGCGCGGCCACCGTCGTGGGCCTGGGGGAGTCCAGTCACGGCACCCACGAGGAGGCCACGATCAAGTTCGGCGTCCTGCGCTTCCTCGTGGAGGAGATGGGGTTCCGCTCGATCGCGTGGGAGGAGGACTGGACGACGAGCGTGCGGGTCAACCGGTACGTCCTGACCGGCGAGGGCGACCTCGACGCGCTCATGGGCGAGCTGACGACGACGTGGCGGAACCGCGAGGTGCGCGACGTGCTCGCCTGGCTGCGGGCGTACAACGCGGGCCACGACGACAAGGTGCGGTTCGTCGGCGTGGAGTACTACGCCACCCGCTCCCTCGCCTACGACGCCGTCTCCTCGTACGTGACCGAGGCCGCCCCGCAGCGGCTGGGCGAGCTGCGGCGGCACCTGCGGCACATCCGGCCCCGCCACGAGGACGCCGGGGCCAACCTGAGGTGGTACATGGGGGTGACCGACAAGCGGCCCTACATCCGTCACGCCCGCGCGGTGTACGAGCTGGTCGAAGGGCTGCCCGGGAACGACCGGCAGCGGCTGGCCCTGCACCACGCCCGTCAGATCCTCTCCTGGTACGAGGCGTTCAGCCTGCCCTTCGAGGACGTCTACGCCTACCGTGACGCCCGCGCGGCGGAGAACCTGCGCTGGTGGCAACGCCGCACCGGCGACAAGGTGGCCTACTGGGCGGCGAGCGCGCACACCGCCGCCGCGCCGGGCCTGCGGATGGTGCTCGGGGGCGAGGCGGTCGCCTTCGACAGCGCGGGCTCCTACCTGCGCCGCTGGTACGGGGACCGCTACCGCTCGATCGGCGTGCTGTTCGACCACGGGAGGCTGAGCACCGGTGACGGTTGCGGCGTGGCCACGGCGCCGGTCCCGCGCCCCGACCCCGGCTTCGCCAACCGCGTGTTCGGCGACGTCGGCCGCGCCCAGTACGTCGTGGACCTGCGCGCCAAGGCGCCGGAGGCCGTGCGCGCGTGGCTGCGCGCGCCGGCGAAGGTACGCGGTTACTCGGACTACGTCCCGGCGGCGGCGCAGAAGTCGTACATGGAAGGCGGGTCGCTGGCGCAGTGGTTCGACGTGATCATCCACCGGCAGGTGATCACTCCCTGCACGCCCCTCTAGGGGGCGGCGCTGTCCATCCGGCGGCTTCCCGTTCGTCGTCATGCGGTACGCACCCTTTCGTGAAAGGACCGGACCCATGACCGCCCAACACCGCCGAACCACGCTCCTGCTGAGCTGCGGCGCGCTCGCCGGGGCGCTCTTCCCCGTCGTCTCGTTCGCGCAGGCCTTCACCCGCGAGGGCTTCGACCTGCCCCGGCACGCGCTGAGCTCGCTGACACTAGGCGATCTCGGCTGGCTCCAGATCGCGAACTTCGTGGTCACGGGCTTGCTGGCCGTCCTCTTCGCGGCCGGTATCCGGCGGGCGCTGCACCCCGGACGGGCGGGCACGTCCGGGCCGGCGCTGGTCCTCGTCTACGGCGTGGGCATGATCGGCGGCGGGATCTTCGCCCCCGACCCCGCCCTGGGCTGGCCGGTCGGCGCCCCCGAGGGTCTTCCCGGGCACCTCAGCGTGAACAGCCTCCTGCACACGGTCTTCGCGGCCGCGGCGTTCCTGTCCCTGATCGCAGCCGGGCTCGTGTTCGCCCGGCGGTTCGCCGGTCAGGGACGCCGCGGCCGGACGGTGTACAGCGCCGCGACGAGCGTCGCCACCTTCGTCCTCACGGTGCCGCCGTGGAGCGAGGACAGCGCGAGCCTGCGGTTCGCCGCCGCCGCGGTGATCATCTCCAGCTGGCTCGCCGTCGTCTCCTGGTGGTTGCGCGCCGGGTCTCAGGCGTTGTCGTCGCCGTACTGCGCCGCGATGTCCTCGGAGGAGGCCCAGCGGCTGTAGGTGGGCGACTGCGGCCAGCCGTCGGGCGAGTCCTGCCACTCCTCCTGCCGTCCGTACGGCAGGAGGTCGATCAGCGCGAAGGTGTGGGTGAGCTGCTCGGTGCCCCGGCCGTTGGTGTGCCAGGTGCGGTAGACGGTGTCGCCGTCGCGCAGGAACACGTTGACGGCGAAGCCTTCGCCGGGCGGCGCGCCGACGTCGGCGCCGAACGGGCTGTTCGCGGTGGAGTACCAGGTCATCTTGTTGCCGACCCGCCGCTTGTAGGCGAGTGCCTCGTCGATGGGGCCCTGGGTGACGATGACGAACCGGGCGTCGTAGTCGTCCAGGAACTCCAGCCGGGTGAACTGCGAGGTGAACCCCGTACAGCCCGGGCACTGCCACTCCTTGCCCGGGAACCACATGTGGTTGTAGACGATCAGCTGGCGCTTGCCTTCGAAGACGTCCACCAGGCGGACGGGTCCGTCCTCGCCCTCCAGTGTGTAGTCCGGCATCCGCACCATCGGCAGGCGGCGGCGCTGGGCGGCGATGGCGTCGAGCTCCCGGGTCGCGGCCTTCTCCCTGACCCGCAGCGCTTCGAGCTCACGCTGCCAGGTGGCGGCGTCGACGACGGGCGGTAGTGCTTTCGTGTCCATGTCTTCTCCCTGCTTGCCGTGTCCGAAACTTGCCGTGTCCGAAAGAGGTAGACCTGCCCCGGCCGTCGAATTCATCGGCAGGCGTTCCTCACGTTTCGGTAGGAATGCCGCCAACCGCGATCCTTTAGGGTGCAGGCGTAGAGAGGATCTTGGCGGCGGCCGCGGCGGTCCTGGGCGAGGAGGTCAGCGGGCCGGTCGATCTCGGCGGGAGTTCGCGCAGCCACGTCCTGAGGTGTGCGACCCCCGGCGGAGGCACCGTGGTGGTCAAGGCGTACCGGGCGCACTGGGAGGTCGCCGAGCTGCCCTACTACCCCGCCTACCGGTAGGCGGGCGGCCTCTCGCGCTACAGCATCGTCTGGCGCAAGCCACAGGACTGAGCCGGGCGGTGCGTGCGATTGGCCGTCCTTCGCGCGCGCGGCTCCGATATCGTGACCACGCTACGTGAGCAGATCGGCACGATTAGACACGTTCAACCCCGCTCGGGCTCTGCCCGCCCCCACCGAGGAGGATGTGTGAGCTCACTCCCCACGCGTATGGCCGACCGCTGGGAGAGACGGCGACCGCAGGACCGGCTCTACTGGCAGGTCCTGCTGGGGGATGACCCGGGCGCGCGGGCCATCGTCCAGGAGGCCCACGACCGCCTGGCCGGCGTGCCCGGCCTCGATCGGGTGCCGCCCGAGTCCGTGCACCTCACCACGTTCGTCGCCGGCCGCTCGGACGAGATCACCGGCGACCAGGTACGGGTGATGGCCCAGGAGGCGGCGGGCCAGCTCGCCAGGGTCGAGCCGTTCACCGTCACGCTGGGCCGGGTGCTGTACCACCCCGAGTCGGTCGCGCTGGAGGCGCGGCCGGTCGAGCGGCTCCGGCCGCTGCTCGAAGCGGCGAAGTTCGCCACGCGGGCGGCGACGGGCCGCGACGGCGTCCTGGACCACGAGCCGTGGACACCCCGGGTCACGCTGGCCTACAGCAACTCCGACGGCCCCGCGGCCCCCGTCATCGACGCGCTGGGGGAGCGGCTGCCGGACCGTGAGGTGACGATCCGCAGCATCCACATCGTCGACCAGGAGGCGGCGTTGAGCTGGCGCCCGGTGGCGGAGGTCCGGCTCGGCGCGTCATGAGGCCGTCCTGGAAACCGCCCATAGGGTGACGATTGATCTGTGAAAGCGCGTGCAGTTGAATACTCGGGTGCGAGCTGGCCGAGTGATCTCCCCGGTTCTGGTGGGCAGGGAGAAGGAGCTCGCCCGGCTCGTCGCGCTCGTGGCCACCGCGCCCTCCGTGGCGGTGATCGAGGGCGAGGCCGGCATCGGCAAGTCGCGCCTGGCCGCCGAGCTGCTCGGCGACCCGGCCGTGGCGGGGATGCGGGTGCTGAGCGGGTCGTGCGTGCAGATCAGGGAGCCGTTCCCGCTGGGGCCGATCGTCGAGGCGCTGCGCGGGCGCGCGCCCGATCTGGCCGGGGCGGAGCTGACGCCGGTCGCGGGAGCGCTGCGCGACCTGCTGCCCGAGCTCGCCGGAGTGCTGCCCGAGAAGCCCCGGCTGCCCGACGACCGGGCGGCCGAGCGTCACCGGCTCTTCCGAGGGCTCGCCGAGGTCATGGCCGCGCTCGGGCCCGCCGTCCTGCTCGTGGAGGACCTGCACTGGGCGGACGGGCAGACGGTCGAGTTCCTCACTTACCTGATGTCCGTGCTGCCCGGCACGCTCCGCGTGGTGCTGACGTACCGGGGCGAGGAGGCGCCGGCGGCGGTGCGCGCGATCACCGCGCGGACAGCCGACGCGATCAGCGCGGCACACCTGGTGCTGCCGCCGCTCGACGCCGCCCAGACGCGGATCATGGCGTCGGCCATCCTGGAGGCCGACCAGGTGACGGCCGAGTTCGCCGAACACCTCCGCGCGCGGGCGTCCGGCCTGCCGCTCGCCGTGCAGGAGCTGCTGGCGCTGCTGCGCACGCGGGGGACGCTCATCAAATGGGAGGGCGGATGGGCGCGGCGCGCGCTCAACGAGCTGGACGTGCCGAGCGGCGTCCGCGTCACGGTGCGCGAGCGGGTCGCGCAGCTCTCCGACGGGGCCAAGCGCGCCGCGGAGCGGGCGGCCGTGCTGCGCACGCCGGTGCCCATCGAGGTGCTCGCCGACGGTGACGCCGGGGCGATCGACGAGGTGCTCGGCTCGGGGCTGTTCGCCGAGACGGGCGGCGCGGTGGGGTTCCGGCACGTGCTGGCGGCGCAGGCCGTCTACGAGGCGATCCCGCCCGGCCGCCGCCAGGCGCTGCACGCCGCCGCCGCGGATCTCGTACGAGGGCTTCGACCGGTGCCGCTGGGCCGCCTGGCCCACCACCTGCGGCACGCCGGACGGGCCGAGCAGTGGGTGGAGACCGCCATCGAGGCGGCCGACCAGGCGTCGAGGCTGGGCGACGACGCCGAGGCCGCGCGCCTCCTGGAGGACGTGCTGCGCGACACCGACCTGCCGGCGGCACGGCGGGCGGAGCTGACGGTGAAGCTGGGCTGGGCCGCGCTGGAGCTGCTGCGCCCGCCGTCCGTCGCCGACCTCATCACCGGCGCGCTGGAAGGGGATGTGCCGCGCCCGCTCCGCGGCAGGCTCCGCTTCCTGCTCGCCCTCCACCTGGAACGCACGCGGACGGACATCGCGCGCATCGGCGACGCCTTCGCCCAGGCGGTCGAGGACCTGGAGGAGGAGCCGGGGCTGGCCGCCTGGGCCATGGTGGGAGTGGGCCGCCCGCCGAGCGACCTGCCGCCCGCCGAGAGCAGGGCCTGGCTGGAGAGGGCGCTCGCGACCCTGCCCGCCGTCGGCGACCCCGCCATGCGGATGCTGGTGCTCGGCAAGATCGCGATGATCTTCGTGGTGATCGGCGATCCGCGCTGGGACGGGCTGGCGGAGGACCTGCTGCGCGAGACCGGCGGGCGCGGGCTGCTGCGCCGCGAGGTCAACGCCTACCGGTCCATCGGGGGCGCGGCCCTGTTCAGCGGTCACCACCGCAAGGCCCGCCGCCTGCTGGCCGCGGCGATCGAGGACGGGGCCGAGCCCGATCTCCGCGGGCGGCTGGAGCTCCGCTGCCTGGTGAACCTGGCCGCCGCCGACTACTTCGACGGCTCGTGGGACGGGCTGGCGGCGCGGCTGGAGGAGCTGCGCGGCCATTTCGGCGACGAACCGCACGAGCGCATCCTGGTCGACATCGTGGCCGCCTGCCTCGGCGCGGTGCTCGGGCGGCAGGAGGCGGCGCTGCCGCCCCTGCTCGACGCGATCGCCATGGCCCAGTCGCGCGGCCAGTTCGACGACCTCGTCCTGCCCATCAGCATGCTGCTCAGGCTGGCCGCCGCGCGCGGCGAACCGGAGCAGGCGATCGCGACGGCCGCGGAGGCGGCCTCCCATTGGGAGGCGGGCGGGCTGTGGCCGGTGGCCGTCCGCGCCCTGCCCGCGCTGACGGAGGCGCTGCTGGCGGCCGGCCGCGCCGCGGAGGCGGCGGACGTGATCGACAGGCACGCGTCCCGGCTGGCCGGGCTCGACGCGCCGCTGGCCGGACCGGCTCTCGGCCACGCCCGCGGCCTGCTGGCCGCCGACGGGGGACGCGGCGCCGAGGCCGCGCGGGAGTTCGCCGCGGCGGCCGAGGCGTTCGAGCGGGTCCCGGCGCTGTACGAGGCCGCGCAGGCGCACGAGCACGCCGCCGCCTGCCTGTTCGCCCTGGACGACCCCGAGGCCGCCGTCCACCTGGGCCGGGCCGTCACGCTGTACGGCGGGCTGCACGCCCGCTGGGACCTGGACCGCGCCACGGGGCTGGGCCGCCGGTGGGGAGTCCGCCCGCCCGCGCCCGCGCAGAACGGCGGCGACCAGGCGCTGTCGGCCCGCCAGGAGCAGGTGGCCCGGCTGGCGGCGGAGGGGCTGACCAACCAGGAGATCGCCAAGGAGCTGTTCCTGTCGCCGAAGACGGTGGACAAGCACGTCAGCGCGGCCATGCGCAAGGTCGGGGCGCGGTCGCGGACGGAGCTCGCCCGCCACCTGAATTCCTAGATTGGGGATTTTTCCCCATAGGGCGCCCCATACCCCATTCCGCCTGGCTGTGGCGACACTTGCGGCATGTCCGAAAACACCTCCGAGCCCGGCCCCGACGACCGCCAGGAAGAGGCGACGGAGCCGACCGAGCCGACCGAGCCGTCAGAGCCGCCTGAGCCGCTCCTGCCGCCCGACGGCTTCGAGCCCGCCTGACCACCCCCTCCAGAAAGGCCACCATGGCACTGCCCCGCCCCTCGTTAGCGCGCCGCGCAGGCATGATCCTGACCGCGGCCACGATGCTGACCACGGCACTGGCGGCCACGCCGGCGTCGGCCGCCGACGGGACCACGCCCACCCCCGCTCCCGCCGCGCAGGATCGGACCCAGACCGTCGCCCTGTCCGGTGTGCGCGCCGGCAAGGTCGTCATCACCCTGATCACCGGTGACAAGGTCCAGCTGAGCCGGTCGGAAGCCGGCAAGTATCGAGTGGAGACCGCCCCGGGCACGCGGCAGGAAGGCCGCCGCGTCAACCTGTTCACCCAGTTCACCCCTGAAGGCGTCTTCGTGCTCCCGGACGACGCGGTCTCCGCCGTCCAGGCGGGGCTGCTCGACAAGCGGCTGTTCGACGTCAAGTATCTGGCCGAGAACGGGTACGCCGACGACGCGACCAAGCGGGTGCCGGTCATCGTCCAGTATCCGCAGGACCAGGCCGAGGCGTCCGTCAAGCGCTCGGCCGCGGCCATCCCCGCCAGTGAGCCCACCCAGACGCTGGAGAGCATCCACGCCTCCGCCCTCGACGTCGACAAGGCCGGGACCGTCGCCTTCTGGGCGGCCGTGCGCGAGCGGCCGGACGCCAGGCGGGGCCTGGCCGCGCCCGGCACGCTGGGCGGCGGCATCGCCAAGCTCTGGCTGGACGCCAAGGTCAAGGCCGACCTGGACGTGAGCGTGCCGATGGTCGGCGCGCCGCAGGCGTGGGAGCGAGGGCACGACGGGACCGGCGTGACGGTCGCCGTCCTGGACACCGGCGCCGACGCCGCCCACCCCGACCTGAGCGGGAGGATCGCCGACAGCCACTCGTTCGTCCCCGGCCAGCCCGTCCAGGACGGGCACGGCCACGGCACCCACGTCGCCGCCACCATCGCCGGTACCGGCGCGGCCTCGGACGGCCGGCACAAGGGCGTCGCCCCCGGCGCGCAGCTCGTCGTCGGCAAGGTGCTGAACGACAACGGCGAGGGCATGGAATCGTGGATCATCGAGGGCATGGAGTGGGCCGCGCGCAGCGGCGCCAAGGCCGTCAGCATGAGCCTCGGCGGCCCGCCCACGGACGGCACCGACCCGCTCAGCCAGGCCGTCAACGACCTGACCGCTGAGACCGGCGCCCTGTTCGTGGTGGCCGCGGGCAACCTCTACAACGAGGAGACCGTGAGCGCCCCCGGCGCGGCGGACGCGGCGCTGACCGTGGCCGCGGTCGACAAGGACGACCAGCTCGCCCCGTTCTCCAGCCGCGGCCCGCGCGTCGGGGACTCCGGGCTCAAGCCGGACATCGCGGCTCCCGGTGTGAACATCGTGGCCGCGCGGGCGGCGGGCACGGCCATGGGCACTCCCGTCGACGAGCACTACACGGGCGCCAACGGCACCTCGATGGCCACGCCGCACGTGGCCGGCGCCGTCGCGATCATGGCGCAGCGGCACCCGGACTGGACGGCTCAGCAGCTCAAGGCCGCGCTGATGTCGACCGCCAAGGACGACGGCTTCACCGTGTACGAGCAGGGCGCCGGCCGCCTGGACCTGGACAGGGCCACCGCCCAGCGGGTCTTCACCACCGGCGGCGGCGTCGACTTCGGCCTGCTCGAAGGATCGGGTGAGCCGAAGACCGGCGAGGTCGCGTACACGAACCTGGGCGACCAGCCCGTCACGCTCGCCTTGAAGGCGGAGATGAGCGGTGGGGCGAAGGTCAGTGTCGCGGACGCGACGCTGACGATCCCCGCGGGCGGCACGGCGGGCACGACCGTCACCCTCGATCCGGCCGGGCTGGAGCTGGGCAAGTACAGCGGGGCCGTGATCGCCGAGGCCGAGGGGGTCCGCCTCACCACGCCCGTGGGCGCGGTGCGCGACGTCCCCAAGTTCGACCTCACGATCCGCACCCTGGACAGGGACGGCAAGCCGCGCACCCCGGCGATCATGAGCGTCGTCGACGTCGATGGGACCAAGGGCGAGCTCGGCCCGCACAACGTGCACGACACGGGCGTGGTCGTGACGCGGGTGCCCGCGGGCACCGTGAGCCTGCTGCAGGTGCTCGACTGGGTGGACGGCGACGACCGCGCCAACCGGGGCTGGCTGTTCGAGCCGGAGCTCACCATCACCGGCGACACCGAGATCACCCTCGACGCCCGCAAGGCGTCCCAGATCCGCTTCACCACGCCGAAGACCGCGGAACCGCTGAACAACATGTACGAGGCCTTCTTCCAGCGGACACTCCCCAGCGGCCAGATCTACGGCGGCACCCTGCTCAACGCGCCGCCCGTCGGGGCGTGGGAGAAGGTGTGGGCGCTGCCGACCAAGAAGGTCACCAAGGGCGCGTTCCGCTTCACCGGGCAGTGGGAGCTCGGCGTGCCCGAGGTCACCATGACCGCGCGGACGCCGAAGCGGCTGTCGCTGAACCCGGTCTCCAGGGTCCACGTCCTCGACCGGGCGGAGCTCCACCCCGGCTACGTCCCCTTCGAGGGCACGCGGGACCTGCGGATCGTCGACGCCGGCAAGGGCCTTCCCGAGGACCTGGCGGGCAAGGACCTGCGCGGCGCGCTCGTCCTGATCGACGCCGAGCCGGCCGAGGGGGTCCAAGGGCCGCAGTGCGGTCTCCAGATCGAGCGCGTCGGGCCGATCAGGGACGCCGGCGCCGCCGGCATCCTCGCCTTCAACGAGCGGCCGGCCTCCTGCCCGATCCCGCTGGCCCTCGCGCAGAAGCCGTTCAGCGGGCCCCTGCTGCCGGTCAACCTGCCGATCGCGTACGTGTCCCACGCCGAGGGCGTGAAGGTGCGCGAGGAGGCCCGCCGGGGCCGGGTCACCATCCGGGTGGAGGGCACGCCGCACACCCCGTACTCCTACGTGTTCAAGCCGTACGCGGACGGCCGGATTCCGGACTCCATGCACTACAAGGTCACCGACCGCCAGCTCCACCGGGTCGACTTCGACGTGCACGCCGGGCCGTACAGGAAGGCCTCGGTCTGGCGGAGCACGTGGCGCACCGACGACGTGACCTACACGGGCACCGGCACGGACGCGGTGAACTGGTCACTGCCGCTGCCGCAGCGCAGGCACCAGTGGGTCTGGCCGCTGGACCGTACGATCGTGCACTCGACGGGCATGTCGGCCCTGACCACGCCCGATCCGGCGGCGGAGACCGAGGAGTCGCGCTACCGCGTCGACGTCTTCGACAAGCCGGGACGGACGACGCAACGGTGGTTCACCACCCCGAGCACGCCGGGCGCCGCGACCGCCTCGGAGAAGGTGTTCAAGCTCGCCGACCCGAAGGCCGCCCCGCTGGAGAAGCTGGTGGTCGGGGTGCCGTGCGCGATCTGCGTGCACGACGGCAACCTCTGGGTGACGCCGTCCATGGTCAGCGGGGTCGGGGAGCGGCGTGACGACGGCGTGGCCTTCGGGGACCTCCAGCCGCGGTACGAGATCCACCTGTACCGCGACGGCCGGGAGATCCCGAACGCGCCCGTCGAGCCCTTCGCCACCCTGCCGCGTTACCCGCTGCCGGAAGGCCGGGGCGTCTACCGGCTGACGGCCAGGAACGACCTGCAGGACGTCGAGTGGACGTTCACCGCCCCGCCGGGCGAGGACCACGCCAAGCCCGGTCTCAACTGCTACGCCTGGTGGATCGACGGCCCGGTGGAGCACTGCCGCACCACCCCCGCCGTGTACGTGAGCTACGACCTCGGTGACAGCCTGTCCACCGGGAACACCGTGGCCGCCGGCCGCAGGCACACCTTCGAGCTGGAGGCCTACCACGGGCCGTCGGCCGCGAAGATGCCCGCCATCGCGGGAGTCCGGCTCTGGACGAGCACCGACGACGGCGCCACCTGGCAGCCCGCCGATCTCAGGCGCGGCCGGGACGGCGTCTACACCGCCGGGGCCAGGTATCCGGCCTACGGCGCCACCAAGGGCGCGGTGAGCCTGAAGGTCGAGGCGTGGGACGCGGCGGGCAACCGCGTCAAGCAGACCACGCTGCGCGCGTTCGACCTGCGCTGACCCCTCGCGCCGGCGCCCGTCCCCGGTGGGGCGGGCGCCGGCTAGTCCTCGGGGCTGGTCCTGGAGTCGAGCCAGGCGTCGATCAGCTCCGTGAAGTCCTCGCCCGTGTGCTCGTTGACCCAGGCGGTGAACGACGCCCGGTCCTGGCCGGTGTTGCGGTGCTCCTGGACCCAGGCGCGGGTCATGGCGAAGAACCTGTCGTCGCCGATGCGCCGCCTGATCTCGTGCAGCATCACCGCGGGGCCGTAGTAGACGTTGTGGTCGGCGAACCGCTCGGGCCGGTAGTCGCCCGGCGGGCCCGCCAGCCGGCGCGCGAACCTCTCCTCCAGGCGCAGGTCGTCCATGTGGTCGTCCATCGAGCCCGGGCTGTGGTCGGCGGTCCACTGGATCTGGAAGTACATGGCGAAACCCTCGTTCAGCCAGACGTCCTTCCAGGTCCGCGGGCCGACGCTGTTGCCGAACCAGTGGTGGGCCAGCTCGTGCAGCACCACCTCGGGGCGCAGGTAGTCGCCGCCGAGGGCGATCATCTGCTGGGTCTCCATGCCGGAGTCGCTGGTGGCGACCAGGCCCGCGCTGGGGAACGGGTAGGGACCGGCCTTCTTCTCCATCCAGCGCAGCAGCTCCGGCATCCGGCGTATCACCGGCAGGGCATGCCTGTCCTCGCGGCGCACCCAGTAGGTGATGGGGAGGCCGCGCGGGCCCTTCGCCCGGTGCATCCGGTACTTGTCGACGGTGAACAGGGTCAGGTAGCTGGCGACCGGGTCGGTCGACTTCCAGCGGTAGGTGACCTTGCGCCCCTTCTCGGTCTTGCCGCCGTACGTGCCGTGCGCGACGCCGGCCCAGCCCTTGGGCACGGTGATGGCGACGTCGTAGAGTGCCTCGTCCGACGGGTGGTCGTTCACGGGGAACCAGGTGAACGCGCCGAAGGGCTCCTGCAGCGCCCAGGCCGACCCGTCCGCGGACGAGCGCAGGCCGAGCCGCGCGAGGTCGTAGCGCATCTGACCGGAGTTGTGGGGTTTCGGTACGCCGTGGTAGCGGATCACCACCCGGGCGGACTTGTTCGCGGCGAGGGTGGCGCGGAGCGGGATCGTCAGGTCGTCGCCCCTGCGCCCGGGCTTGGCGGTCTTGCCCGCGACGGTCACGTGGTCGATCTTCAGGGCGCGGCCGAAGTCGAGCCTGATCTCCTTGATCGGCTTCACGGCCCGGACGGTGAGGGCGGCGGTGCCCGTCAGGCTCCGGCGGTCGGGCTGCCAGCCCAGTTTCAGCCCGTAGTGCAGGACGTCGATCGACGGGTTGCCGTATGCGGGGAACACCGGGTCCTTGACCGGTTGCGAGCGCCCTTTGGCGTAACGGGCGGGTTCGCCGGGAGTGGCCGCCGAGGCGGTGCCGCAGCAGGTGGCGGTCAGCGCGCCGACCAGGACCAGTAAGGGTAATCTCCGCATTCGCGACATCATAGTGATCACCGCCGGGGTCGGCGGGGGATTGCTCGTCCTGCGGGTGCCGGTGAAACTTTCACCTCCGACATGGAGATCCGATAGGGCAGGTAGAGCCGGTGGCCAGGTGGGTAACCTGACACGCTGTCTCCGATATGTTTCGGGAATCGTTGACAACTTTCGGGGCCGGATGAACACTGTCGCCAGTTCGCATCACGCTCTCCGCCTTCGCGAGGAGGAAGCACACATGAACGGCGCCCCCGCCCCCCCGAGGACCCGCAGACGCGGCGGCATCACATCCTTCGTCCGCCGATCCTGCGCCGTAGCCGCAGCGCTGGTCATGGCGGTCGCGATGCCCGGCATCGCGCACGCCGCCCCGATCACCTCCAACCAGACCGGCAACAACAACGGATACTTCTACTCGTTCTGGACCGACAGCCAGGGAACGGTCTCCATGGAGCTGGGTTCCGGCGGGAACTACAGCACCTCATGGCGCAACACCGGCAACTTCGTCGCCGGCAAGGGCTGGAACCCCGGAGGACGCAGGACGGTCAGCTACTCGGGCAGCTTCAACCCCTCGGGCAACGCGTACCTGACGCTCTACGGCTGGACGAGAAGCCCGCTCGTCGAGTACTACATCGTCGACAACTGGGGCACCTACCGGCCGACCGGCACGTACAAGGGCACGGTCACCAGCGACGGCGGCACGTACGACATCTACGAGACGACGCGCTACAACGCCCCCTCCATCGAGGGCACCAGGACGTTCCAGCAGTACTGGAGCGTACGGCAGTCGAAGCGGACGGGCGGCACCATCACCGCCGGCAACCACTTCGACGCGTGGGCCAGGAACGGGATGAACCTCGGCAACCACGACTACATGATCATGGCCACCGAGGGATACCAGAGCAGCGGGAACTCCAACATCACCCTGGGCAGCACCGGCGGCAACCCGGGTAACCCCGGCAACCCCGGCAACCCGGGCGGCGGCTGCACCGCGACGCTGTCGCAGGGCCAGCAGTGGAGCGACCGCTACAACCTCGGCGTCTCGGTCAGCGGTTCGAGCAACTGGACCGTGACGATGAACGTGCCGTCACCCGCGAGGATCCTCTCCACCTGGAACATCAGCGCCAGCTACCCCAGCTCCCAGGTGCTGACCGCCAGGCCCAACGGCAGCGGCAACAACTGGGGGGTGACGATCCAGCACAACGGCAACTGGACCTGGCCGACGGTCTCCTGCAGCGCGGGCTGACCTCGTACCCGGGCGGCTCTTCCCAGGCGGCCCGCCTGGGAAGAGCCGCTCATGCCGGCTTCCCGCGCAGCTC